>NZ_JBNGVC010000001.1:0-1307632 GCF_050524305.1 Bacillus silvicola | reverse complement strand
TCAGACTGGTTTATTATCTTCCACGATGTAGCACCAAAAGCGCCAACTGGAACGACTCCAGTAGTTGGCTCTACGATTGATCGAACAGCAATTAACACGTTTAGCTGGAAGGCTGACCCTAAAGCAATTCAAATGGGTTATCAGTTCCGTTGGCGTACCGTTTATTCTGGTGGTAACCGAGGAAGCTGGAACTACGTACCGAACTCAACGAGTTTTGTCAACTCTACGAGTCAGCATTACAATATGCCATCCAGCACATTGCCGCTTGGAATGTTCGAGTGGTCTGTTAAGACAACGGACGATTTTAACTTGCAAAGCTCCTGGACGACAGAGCAGTTGGCTATCTCAGCTAATCCTAGTAATGCTCCTAACATGGTGTATCCAACTTACGCAGTTGTTCATCCACAGGCTACTATGGTAGTCGAATGGACTTCTGTGGAGCAATTACAGTTTGAACTATTCTTAAAGAACCCTGGAGGAGTCACTCTTTGGAGTACTACTGGCACTACTGAGCGTAGTGTAAGGCTTAACTACACGTTAATAACGAACGAGGCTTACTACATTCAACTACGAGTCAACTCAAGCGGTGTCTGGTCTAGTTTTGTGAGGACGGACTTCTCCGTCAACTTTGCAACTCCAGCTATTCCAATTATTCAACGAGTTGAGGAAGCTGGCTCTGGTGTTACTAACGTAGTATACAACCAAGGTGAGCTTGGCATTAACTTACCACCTATCACGGAGGACGGAGTTACTTTTGCAAATGATTGGGAGCGTCGAGGCAATGTATCGCTTTCTCGTATTGTCCCGGTGGATGCAACAAGCTACAAAGTGAATGTGAGCGACCTAACAGCTGGTAATAACTTTGCTGGAGTATCTATCTATCTTGATGCTACTCAGATTCCAATCGTTGCAGGTGCTACTTATGAGGTAGTTGGTTTTTCTGATAACAATGGATTACGAGGCATTGTCTGGTTTTATGATGCTAACGGAAATGACATAGGAAGCACGGCAGATCCAGCTGGTCAAGTTGCTGGCAGTGGTGCAAAGTCAGAAGTTTATGCAAGTCGAGTAGCTCCAGCTAATGTAGCAAAAGTCAGAGTAGTATTTGACAATGTGTATGGAACTCCTATGAGTGGAGGGGCTAACGTAACTGTGAGTGGTATTCAGTTGAGAATTACATCTCCAGTAGCTACTAACTTAATAGATTGCTATCGTCGAGAGTATACACTTACTGGGAATGCTGAGTGGGAACTAATCGCAGGAAACCCAGTGGTTAGCTCAATTGACACTGGCAACTTAGTGCCACGCTTTACAGACTCAAGTTGGGTTAGACATGCTCAGACAACTATAATGACCCCTTACAAAATGAGGATTCAAGCACCTGCAGCAACATTCCTTGAGAGCTATGTCTACATTCCAGTTAAAGCTGGTCAACAATACACTCTCATTGGTTTAAGCTCTGGTTGGTATATCCGACCTCAGACGAACACAGGAGCGAGTACTGGAGCAGAGATGGTTGGCGGTGTTCAGTATAAAGTATTTACTACTCCAACTGGTACTGAGAGGCTAATGTTTGTAGCTTCAAACAACTCGACAAATGACACCTACTTTATTCAGCCAATGTTGTTGAAAGGTAACTTCCCACAGAGTGCGCCTTTCCAGCCAAGGCCACTAGACGGTATTCGAGGAGGATTCCTTGACTATACGCCAGCGAGTCAAACGCTTTATGAGTACAAACTCGTAGCATGGAATTTGGTAAATAACACCAAGTCAGAAAGTCCACCTCGCCAGTTTATGCACACATTCAATGAAACTATTGTTCAAGATGTAGACAGTATAACTGACTTGCATTTTCTGACTATGGTAACTGATCGAGATAGCTCTACTGAGGTCGACTCAGCGCTACAACGATTTGTTGGACGTAAAGACCCAGTAAGAGAGTACGGTGAGAATGAAACGACAGAGTTGAGTATCGAGTGGGAGGTTGACACTTGGTTCGAGGCTAAGCAGGTGAGCGACTTGTTGAACAAGCGAGAAGTTTACTTGTACCGAGACGGATCGGGTCGTAAGATGTTCGTCTCAACGGATAAAGTCAATATGAAAGATAAGCAAATTAGTGGTTTCGTAATGAGTTGCGAGTTTACCAAGACTCACTATGATACTGATAATATAACAACATAGGAGGAGAGAGAATGCAACCATTAGCACAGAAAGGTTATTCTGATGAGCAGGTTTATGATGTATTACACGCTAAAACCAAGGCTCGTAACATTCGGTTTAGATATGACTTATTAGATAAGAACTTAAACTTCAAGCGCACACTTGACAACATTCTTGACGGAGAGGTTGCTTTCTCAGCCTTCTCCGCTATCAAGAGAACCGCTAAGTTTACATTAAGAGAAGAATACATGCCAGCTCATATTGAAAGACGATCACGCTCAGTAAACTTCTACACAGGCCTTGCGTCAAATGTGGCAAACTTGAAATTTGAATCTTGGAGTAAGACCAATGTAGCTATGGATAATGGCGAGATGAGATTACAACCTTACAGTGGAACAATTACAAACTCAAGATTGGAAGATGGTTGGCGAACAGTAACAGACAATCCAGAGCAAGCTCACGGGTGGATGGCTGGAGAGTTCAAGCCTTGGGCTAACGGAGTTAATTACTACACGGTTTCACAAGGAGGCGGTTGGCAAGGTAGCTACGCTCAAGAGGTCAAACGTGACACAGCTAACACACAACCCGTCGGAATGCAAACAATAGGTAACGGATTGGTAGTAGTTAGTGGAGGTCAAAAGATATACGTCTCGTTCTTTTATCGCTTGTTTAACGGAGAGATTCACCCTAACTATGTATACGCTATGAGCTCAGCTGGAAACATTCGACTCAATGAAAATGTAACTATGACCAACACGGGATTTAACAACTGGTATCGCTGGGAGGGAGAAGTAACTGTTCCAGCTGGCCGAGCTAGTGCTGGTTACGGTTTGTTAATGGCTTGCGATTCAGGAGTTCTCAATGGTATTTGTAACTACGATAATGTTTATTTTAGTGGAACAGCTAAAGCGATCTACTCTGGTATTGCTACAAGCCCTGTACTTGATATGAGCAATAGTACGTACCAGGGAGTTGACATTCCACGAGTTAAAGAAGCTAAGCTGTCATATGACAATGTATTTGGCACACTTACCAGAGAAGGCTCTTGGAGTCCAGAAAATATAGTCAAAACTCGCTACTCGCTGAATGGTGGGACTACTTGGTCTAGTTGGGTCACAACTGTTCCATATGGTTCTCTTGGTATACCAGCTGGTTCAGACGCTCGAAAGTTGAGAGTGCAACTACAATGGAGTGCTGGAAGGCACAACTCAGCTGACAATGTTCGACTCAAGTATGTTAATGTAGCAGTCACTTACGAAGAGGACACTCTCATTCCAAAGCGTGATGTGATTAACTATTTGAGCGATCGAATCAAGCCCTACATGGAAATTGAAATGCCAGACGGCAACTGGTTAGAGTTTCCGCTAGGAGTATTTCTTCTTAATTCGCCTACTCGTTCCGACCAAGTAAAAGGGGTCTACAGGGATATTGAAGCTTATGATCAACTTGTTATACTTCAAGAAGATAAGGCTCTTTGGAATCGTACTTTCTGGGGCTATCCACATGAGGAAGTAGCTGACTTGCTAGAGTCTCTTGGATTCAACCGTAAGTTTATTAGTATTCCACCGACTACAAAGTCAAGTGTGTGGAACTTTCCTATGGGTACTCCAATAATAGATATTATTAATAAAATGCTTGATACAGCAGGATATTGACGTTGGAACAGTTTTATTGAGCGTGTGCAAAGGGCATATAATGGTGGCAGTAATCTAGTAACACCGAAGCCTATTCTCCCTTCAACTAATGAAACAGGGATTGTTTATATTGAGGGGGATCGCGTTAACCTTCGTAAAGGTCCAGGTACTGGATACGAGGTTATTCGTCAATTAGGGAAAGGAGAGTCCTACAAAGTGTGGGGACAATCAAATGGTTGGTTAAACCTCGGTGGCGATCAGTGGATTTATAACGATCCATCATACATTCATTATACTGGAGGAAATGCACCAGCGCCTTCGAAACCTTCAAATGATGGTGTAGGTGTAGTTACGATTACAGCAGATGTATTACGAGTTCGTACTGGCCCAGGGACTAACTATGGCATCGTAAAAAATGTGCACCAAGGTGAAACGTATCAATCTTGGGGGATTCAAAATGGTTGGTATAACGCCGGTGGCGACCAATGGGTATCAGGGGAGTATGTAAGATTTAAAGGGGGCGTTATATCATAATCAGGTGCACAATTCGAAAGGTAAAACATATTATGTAACAGAAAGCCCAGCCTATGTAGATGTGCGATAGAAATACACATGTTACATGGTAGGCATATCCAAAAAGGAGTATTTTCCAGAAAAAGAGGAAGGTATTCCTTTTTTGTAATCATTCAGATTAACATATTTAACAAGGTCTTGGGCAATTTGATACGACAGATACCGCATTAATTCTATCAATCGCTATATAGGTAACCCAAAAACAATCATCAAAGCCATCGAGCCCACTTACGGAAATGGTATCTTCACATGGGAAGATGTCATGAAATAAAGCAGTGACAGGTGGTTGACAATCAAACTGGATGGTGATGCAAGTCCACAGGCTTAGTCTCTCTAGTAAACCTAGAATGCTGTGACGAAACGGACGGCGGTGCTAAAATCTTCTATGGCAACGAAAACCATCTTCACAGAATCTTCTATGGCAACGAAAATCATCTTCACAGAATCTTCTATGGCAACGAAAATCATCTTCACAGAATCTTCTATGGCAACGAAAATCATCTTCACAGAATCTTCTATGGCAACGAAAATCATCTTCACAAAATCTTCTATGGCAACGAAAATCATCTTCACAAAATCTTCTATGGCAACGAAAATCATCTTCACAAAATCTTCTACTACGACACATTTCATTTTCCCCCTTTGCTTTTCTATTTTTTAAACTCTGTACATTGTATGAGCTAGGCACACAAACGGCATAGGTACTTGCGTAAAGGGAAAAGCCTGATTTATTTTTTGTTCTAACATGTTGCATACCACATATATTTATCTTGTATCTCCCTCATAAAAACTGATGCGAAAAATAGCAAAAAATAGAATTATTTCGACAAAGGGAAGAGCAATTGAGTAGGGAATACTAAAGTGTGAGGAAATAATTTCTATACATATATTCCAGTATCCTTTACGTAAGTGACGATTCGTCATTTCACTCACTTCAAACGTGTTTACAGAAATAGGGGAACATACAGTAGGAGGTGAACGTGTTGAAACAAGGTGAATATAGGAGAGATCAACCTATGATACATACACCACGTGCCTATCCACTCGAAGGCGTCTTGCAGTCTGCGGCAACGATAGACGATCCAGAACAAGTTCAATCGAGCGTGTCATTTTGTTCAATGGTACAGGTGCCACATGGTTTTGTATACGTACCGAACGGTACTCGAAAACTTGTATATAACCTGTCTGGTTTATCTATTGTAAAAGAAACCGCTCAGAAAACCATTACAGTAGACAATTGTGGACCAGTCGATGTTACGCTGAATCTTTTGAAAGTAGTAGGAAGCATCCCTTATATGGTCAATGCACAAGTGCAGGGAGAATGTGGGGAGAAATATAGTGCGTCCTCAGGGCGTGATAACCAAATTGAACTGAGTCATACTGTACATATTCCAGTGAATACGGTGCTGAAATTTAGCGTAGCAAATCTTCCAGACTATCAAATTGAAGAAAAGAATATTTTGATTTCAGCATTTGACGTCACACCGGTGCAAGAGCAAGAAAGTCAATTTCTTCGGTTTACAGGAACACTGACCTTTCAGAATATCCCGAAGTAAGAAACTCGAGGGCATGATTTATACGGACAGAGCGTTACACACAGAAACAGAATGGAGGATTGTCAATGAATCAAAATTGCAATAACAATGGATATGAAATACTGGATAGTGGTAGCATGTCTTGTCCACCAAGGTACCCTTTTGCACAGGCACCAGGTTCTGAACTACGAAATATGGGTTACAAAGAGTGGATGAATATGTGTACCAATGGAAATTCTACTGTCCTGGAAGAAGGATATAGCAAAGATGTAAGGGATGCAGTTATTACAAGTATAAATATCGCGTCCTATCTTCTTTCAGTCCCATTCCCTCCAGCTGGAGTAGCCGCTGGAATCCTAGGTGCACTACTTGGTCTGCTTTGGCCTACAAAAAATTCACAAGCAGTGTGGGAATCATTTATGAATGCGGTGGAGAATCTGATCGATCAAAAGCTTGATCAAAAAGCAAGAGAAAAAGCAATTTTAGAATTACAAGGCCTCCAAAATGTTTTGGAATTATACCAACTCGCAGCTGATGATTGGAACAAAAATCCAAATAGTATCCAAAACAAAGAGCGGGTATTGAACGAGTTTCGTGGTGCGAATAGGCATTTCGAATCAGCTATGCCATCATTTCAATTAGCAGTAAATGTGTATGCAGAAGCTGCGAATCTACATTTACTCCTATTACGAGACGCGGTTAAGTTTGGGAAAGAATGGGGTATGTCTTCTCTACCTGGTGAAGAATGGGATGATATGTATACTAGGCTCCAATCACGTACAGCAACATATACAGATTACTGTGTGAATACGTATAATAATGGGTTACAACAAGCCAAAAGCTTACAAGCAAACGTATCTGACTATAATCGTTACCCATGGACGCAGTATAATCAATCGGGCGGAACACCTGTTCGTTTCCGTGATGCTAAAGGAGAGTACCGAGGTACAGAAAATTGGAATTTATACAATGCGTACCGAAGAGACATGACTATTATGGTATTGGATATTATTACGCTATTTCCAACGTATGATCCGGGCCTTTATAGTACCCCAGTCAAATCAGAGCTCACACGAGAAGTTTATACGGATATACGGGGAACAACATGGTGGAGCGATGCCGCCCTCAATACGATAGATGGCATAGAAAATCGCATGTTAGGAAATCGACAATCACAGTTATTTACTTGGCTAACAGGGATGAATTTGTATATAAGGTATACGGGAAAGTCAACTAATTTTACACATGGTGATCTGATGGTAGGGTTGGAGAAAAAAGTTCGAAAAACGAATGCCAGTGACCAATGGCTTCCGGTAGAGGGTCAAAAAACAAATTATACGAGGGTTGATAGGCCTGGAATTGAGTTTGGAGAGTATTATTGGAATTATGCACGGACGCAACAGTGGTTTGAAACGAGATTGTTACAATTATGGGTGAATTTTGGCACTCTTTCATTAAATGCAGGAACGATAGGTGTTGGTGGTGAATTTTGGCAGCGTGATTTGCCACAATACAAAGATATATATGCAAGAAGTACGCGGGATCATTCTATTGAGAATCATCGATTATCTTGGATTAAATTTGAGCCTGTACGGGATGGCTGTCCTTTCGCATGGCCTGAGTATAAACAATTAAGCGCCTTGTTATTTGGCTGGACTCATAACAGTGTAGATCTATTCAATACAATAGCATCGGGTAGAATCACCCAAATTCCAGCGGTGAAAGGGAATGGACTAGAAAACATTGCGACGGGAACTGCTACTGTCAGGAGAGGAACTGGTAGTACAGGAGGAGATTTTGTACAGTTGATTGGAAATACACCTGCTGGGGAGGGGCGGTTGCATATTAGTTTTACTTCCTCAGGAAGCCGAAATTATCGAGTTAGATTCCGTTATGGGAGTACAACTGGTGGTAGGCTACGGGTATCTACTCCTACTGGTGATAAGTATACTAATATTCAAAGAACTTATGGTGGAGGACTTCCAACAGCATATAACGAATTTCAATATGCGGACTTGGGCGTACAGACAGTATATGCGAATCACTGGTTCGTGATTGTAGCTGAAACTGGAACAAATGTAGTCATCGATAAAATCGAATTTATTCCGGCATAAGATTCATTAGAAATATTTAAAGGGGAACGAGATTTAGAAAAGACACGGAAGGCAGTGAACTCCTTGTTTATGAATGGGTTCTGTACATTAATTGAATATATAAATTCTGTTTAATATCTTAACATAATCTAAAATAAACGACTGAGTAGTTACGCCTACTTTCTTGACGTAACACTCATATAGCGGGAGGATATTCAATGAATCAAAATGTGACAAAAGCGCGAGAGGCAGTTCATGCCTTGTTTTCGAATTCTACTACGCTACAATTGAAAGTCACCGATTACCAAGTAGATCAGGTGGCTAAGTTAGTAGAGTGTTTGTCGGATTGGATCCATCCAAAAGAAAAAATGTGTTTGCTAGATCAAGTAAAATTAGCGAAACGTTTGAGTCGAGAACGTAATCTATTAAACTATGGTGATTTTGAATCATCGGATTGGGCTGGTGTAGATGGATGGCACATAAGCCCTCATGTATACACGGTAGCGGATAATCCCATTTTTAAAGGTCATTATCTAAATCTGCCGAGTGCAAATAATCCTATATTAAGTGATAAAATATTTCCAGCGTATGTGTATCAAAAGATAGAGGAAGCAAAATTAAAACCATATACCCGCTATATGGTACGAGGGTTTGTAGGAAGTAGTAAAGATTTAGAAATTCTTGTTGCAAGATATGATAAAGAAGTGCACAAAAGAATGAATGTACCAAGTGATATCATATCAACCAATCCATGTACAGGAGAACCTGTATCACAACCAACTCCATATCCTGTTATGCCAAGTAATACGATGCCACAAGACATGTGGTGTAATCCATGCGAGAATGGGTATCAGACTGCAGCGGGGATGATGGTCCAAAGTACGGGTATGATGTGTCAAAATCCACATGAATTTAAGTTCTATATTGATATAGGTGAGCTCGATATGGAGCGAAATCTGGGCATTTGGGTTGGCTTTAAGATTGGGACGACAGATGGTATGGCGACATTGGATAATATAGAAGTAGTAGAGGCTGGGCCATTAACAGGAAATGCATTAACACGTATGCAAAAACGCGAGCCAAAATGGAAGAAAAAATGGGCAGAGAAACGAATGAAGATTGAAAGGGCTGTGCAAACAGCAAGAAATGCAATTCAAACGTTATTCACAGATTCAAATCAAAATCGTTTGCAATCAGCTATCACATTACAAAATATTTTGCGTGCGGAAAAATTGATACAAAAAATTCCATATGTATATAATCAATTTTTACAGGGCGTTTTATCAGCAGTACCAGGAGAAGCATATGCTTATAATATCTTCCAACAATTTTCCGAAACAGTTGCAATGGCAAGAGGATTATATAATCAGCGAAATGTACTGGTCAATGGTGAGTTTACTGAAGGATTGTGGAATTGGAATGCCTCAGATGGTACGGCTGTACAACAGATCGGAAACGCATCTGTGCTAGTGATTTCAGATTGGAGTGCAAACCTTTCGCAATATGTGTGTGTGAAGCCAGAACATAGCTATCTCTTACGTGTAACGGCAAGAAAAGAAGGTTCAGGAGAAGGGTATGTGACAATCAGCGATGGTACGGAAGAAAATACAGAAACATTGAAGTTTACAGTGGGTGAAGAAGAAACAGGTGCGACAAGGTCGAATGTTCGTTCTAATATGCGTGAACGTTATCATAAGCGCAATATGGCGACACCAGAAGCCTATGGTACAAGTGGATATGCAAGTAATCAAAATATGATGAACTATCCGCCAGAAAATTATGAAACAAATGCATATCCTGGTAATAATATGAATTACCCATCAGAAAGTTTTGGAATGAATCCATATGGTGATGAAAATAGTATGATGAACTATCCATCAGAAAATTATGGAGAAAATGCATATTCAGGCAACAACACTATGAATGACCTATCCAACGATTACGAAATGAATGGATATCCTGGTAATACTAATATGTCAATGAATCAAGGGTCGGATTGCGGTTGTGGATGCAGCAAACATGCATATTCGAGCGAACATATGATGAATAACTATCCACCAAATCAGTATGAAACGGGTGCATATCCTAACAGCACGAACATGATCAATCATCAGGGAATGGGCTGTGGATGTTCTTACAGTACAAATGAATATCCGATGGTAGAACAAAATACTCTTGACCTTTCTGGTTATGTAACGAAAACGGTTGAAATCTTCCCAGAAACGAATCGTGTCTGCATTGAAATTGGAGAAACATCTGGAACATTTATGTTGGAAAGCATTGAATTCATTCGAATGGATTGCGAATAATCCGATAAATAGAAGGCTCCCTCAGTAACATAATAGGGAGTCTTCTTTGTATGATATAAATATTGAAACAATTCTTATGTGCAGAGATAAAGATTTCTTCTATGGATGTTTCTTACAATTAATAGCGCTCGCATTCTCTTGGAATGTCACATGGAAGCGCTCCAAGTGTAATGACATTAATTTTATCAACCACAAGATGCGCAAGTCCTGGGAAACAGTCAAAATCAGATAAAATCACAAGCCCATTTTGGAATCCTTGAAACGTTCCTGTTGTTGGTGGTTGACAGTCATATTGTATCACAATACACGTGCCGGGACTTAATCTTCTTAAAAAGTGTAGAATGCCATTCTCATAATAACCTGCATTGAAATCTTGATAATTTTCATTCTCGAACGGTCTGTTGTCACATCCACAATGATTGTGTTCATTTTTCATTTTTTCATTCCTCCTTTGGTTTACAATGCATCCTATGTGTGGAGGAAGAATTGGGTGTATGTACCGTAAAAATGATGGAAAAAATTTTTGAGTACGCGTTACATAACATTTGCATACTTCATTCTCTTTTTTTATCGCAGTTTCCAATATGAACACTCCCTCACCTAATTGATAAGGGAGTGTTGTGAACTGTAATGGCTAGGTTAGTAATCATTTTTGTAAAATCTGTCGCTTAGTTAATAACGTCTCCATCTACGATGGCGGCGACGGCGAAAAGGATAAGGGCGCCAAGGGGGATAAGGGAAATATCGAGGTTCATAAAAAAAATCAGAATCATAGACGCTGTATATATCATCATCGTATCTTTCAGGTAAGTAAGCCAATAGAATCGCTCCTTTTTATTCATGATAAAAATGGTTAATTAGCCCTGCACAATCATAATATATGTGGGGAGAAATAGGATTGATCTGGACGTATGCCCAAAAAGTAAGCCTATTTTTAGGTGCCTAACCTGAAAGACAGTTTAGGAGCAGGGGAGAATAGTGTACGTACATGTGTTATTTCGGTAAATGCGACGGAAAAATATCATAGGAATGATTGGAACCGATCTAGTTTCGAACTGATATTAAATGTTTTAAAAATCGAAAAGCCTAGTTCATTAAGCTGGGTGTTTTTTATCTGGCCATAAATTCTTTATCGAAGTAGAACTTGTCCATTAAGTTATTTACAATCCCGTTGAAATAAGCGAATTTATACATCTAATGAGTTTTTATATGCAAAAGCCAATTTCCTGTAAGTCAAGGGAATTGGCTTTTTTTTCATTGTTATATATATATGCTTATCGAATCAATCTTGTCAGATACAAACACGGTAAGATTAGTATTTTGGTTTTTTTCTGGAAATTATTACATCGGAATGAATTCGATTTTGTCGATGATAATCTTATTATTACTAGAGTTGAAACTACTAGATACATATATCTCAGCTACCCTTTCATTCGTTGTCGCAGGTAGGAGTAGAGTATCTTGGTATGCAAAAGCATTGTATGTTAAATTCCCACCTGTATACGTAGCTGGAATATCATATTGATCTGATTCGAGTGTATTTCCGGGGAAGTGACAATCTACGCCCAGTGAAGCAGGAGAGTTATTAGCATAACGAATCCGCATACGATAGGCTGGTCCATTAGTAGGTAGTGTTACTTTTATACGTACGAGGCCACCAGAGCGCAACTGTACTAGATCTCCGCCTGTACTGCCAGGTCCCTTTATGACATCGGCGTCGCCAGTCAACATATATCCCTTCACCGCTGGAATTTGGGTAATCTTTTGAGTGTCTATCAAATTGTTGTGATCTGCGCTTACATGGGTCCAGCCGTAGCTGTAATATATGGGGGCTAGACCAGAATTCTGTAAACCGAATCCGATTCCAGTCCCCATATGTGAAAATCGATGACTATATAGATTAGAGTTTTGATCTATATAAGTTGAATTAAAAGATTACAATCGAATGCATAATCGATCGATCACTTTTTCAGGTGTGCGATTTAATTCCTGAATAAAAGCCTGTACATTTTTTTGAATTTCATAAATCGATGAATAAAAAACATTATGAATGATGTCTGATTTGAGCCATTTCCATACCCCTTCAATTAAATTTAAATCGGGACTGTAGGGAGGTAAAAACACTAATTCTAAGCGATGACAGTGTTTCCTTAAAAGTGGTTGGATGAGCTTCGCATGATGAATACGCGCATTATCTAGAATAAGAGCTATTTTCCCGTTGGGATACAGTTCAAGTACATGCTGAAGAAAACGAAGAAATGCTTCGGCATCATACCGCTCCTCTTCTACACAAACTAACTCACCGGTTTCATAATTAAGTGTACCAATAAGTTTAACACCTTGGTGTTTCCCATAAGTAGGAATACTGCGTTGTTTTCCTTTTAAAAACCATGTATGCTGCAGTGCTTGGTAATCGCGGATCATGGACTCATCTTGAAACAGAAGATGGTCAATCTCCTCGTTTAAAAGTTTTTTTTTATAGGCGGGGAAGGTAACTTCCCTAAACTCTTGTTGTTTCACCGGGTCTGCTTTCGCTAATGTATACGTCGGTTTTGTGTAACTAAGCCCTAAATCATGTAAAAGTCGAGACACCCCGCGAAGTGTGTAACTTACGTTCCATTCTCTTTTAATGAAAGAAGCGATAATGGATAAAGTCCAATTATGTTTAGCTGGAAATCCAACATCAACGGGTAGATGAGATGCAATCACTTGAACTAACTCCTGTTCTTGTTCAGGGGCTAATTTACGTGGTGCTCCTGTTGATTGTCCCATGAGTAAGCCATGCAATCCTTTTTCTTTGTAAGCATTCACATAATTATAGATTGTTTTTTCAGAACGACCAATCATGTTCATTATTTCTTTTATAGAAAAGCCTTGTACATAGAAATAGATCGTTTGATAACGTTCATACATTCGTTTCGTTTTAGTCGTTTTCATTGCTACAAGTAGGCTTTCTTTTTCGTTTTGGTGTACATGTGTCATTTTGCTCCGCTCCATTTGTCAATATATGTTACTTATTATATTTCGACAAACAGTAGCTGTAACCTTTTAATTCAACTTATATATATAAGGTAATACTGTTTCTGACCAATGTCTATATGCTGAGGTGATTGTAGTTGCAGTTTGAGGATTTGATTTCGCAAACTCAAACTGAAAATCACAGACATTCATCCTTGCTGGAGGGATAGGACCGAAAACATGCTGGGCGGTCCAAATCCGCCGAATATCGTCATTATTTTGCGGCGAGGGAATCGTAATGTTCGTCGGAGCCCCCTCCCCGTGTGTACCTTGCAGTTCTCCTGTTATTATATTGTTGTTGAGCGTGTACTGATAATGTGTTCTGATGCCACGAAATATAGTCCAACCCAAGTCAATGTAGGGAGCTGTATAAATATTCATCTCACGTAACCATGTAAATAAACGTGGACTAGCAATTACATTAGACTCTACCTGCGCCAAAGTATGATCAGTCGGACGGCCAAAAGCAGTGCTATGCACGGTTCGTGTAAATTGTGACTTTGTAGGGACTGCATAGTGTGTTGGATCATACGTTGGCCATAATGAAATAATATCTAAGAGCCTGTTTATAGTCTTATCTTTTTATTAAAATAGCGAGAAATCCTAGGACAACCATTTGTTTACTTGTTTCTAGTTTTCTCTCTACATTTTTGAACAATCGTCTGTATTTTTCTAACCAAGCAAATGAGCGCTCTACGATCCATCTTTTAGGGATCACTTGAAATTGATGCAATTCGGACCGCTTGGCAACTTGTACTTCAGCATTCAATAGCTTTTGAATTTCTTTTTGAAACTTTTCTCCTGTGTACCCACCATCCGTGAGGATGGCTTCTATGGTTTCTTTCAATTCAGGATATTGCTCGTACATTTCGAGTGCGCCTTTTCGATCTGTGACATTGGCAGTGGTAACATGGATTGCATGGGGAAATCCAAGAATATCTACACTGATATGTCGTTTAATACCAGAAACTTTCTTACCACCATCATAACCTTTTTGTTCAGCCGTATCTGCATTCTTAACACTTTGGGCATCGACAATATTAAAGCTAGAGCTTTTGGGGCGATTCACTGCTTCCCTTATTTGCCCAACAATTTTTTTAATAAGGTCTCTAATAGACTACTACCTTCGGCATTGGATTTACTCCATTTTGCATAGTAGCGGTAAACATTTTGCCATTTGGGATAATCTTTTGGTAAAGCACGCCACTGGCAGCCTGTACTCAGAACATAGAGTAGTGCATTGAACACATCATAAAGGTCATACTTTCGCGGACTTGTGCGTTTGCTAAACGTTTCTAGTTCCTCACGAATGATCTCGAATTTTTCACGGCTGATATCACTTGGATAAGACATACACTCATCTCCTGTTTTTGCATACATCCTAACATATTTATAAGACTATAAACAGGCTCTTAGGTTGTTTTCTTCTCTCTAGAGATAGGATAACAATTTCATTAGCGAGTATCATGCGGTAGTTTTATGAGTGAAATCTGGAATAGTTATTTTCTATGCATACATGCATAGTCAAAGAAATGCTTGTCCATCAAGTTATTTTCAATACCGATCAAACATGCAGACTTATCCTTCAATCATTTGCTTAAAAATAGCTAGAGGGCCAGTGTATGCATTTTCTTTACGTTTAGCAATAATATGAATTTCTCTAAAGCTATCAATGTAATCATAGACCATGCTTTTAAACGTTCTTGTAAAGTATCCAATCGGATTTTTCATCAGAGTCCCGTTATGCTCAAATTCATGCGTATTTTTACGCAAAACAACAGATGCATTCGCAAGAATGTTGTGGAATACATCTTTATCCGCTAGTAAACTACATTTTTTTGCAGCCTTCTTTGCAATGTTTACGGCATTTTTGAAAGACTTATTAATAACTTTTGAATCGAATGCAGTTGCTAATTTCATACGCATGGATTGTGGTACACGATAATCGATAAAATCTGAATCATGTTTAAGAGATTGAATGTCGTCTTCTTTACGTTTGTTTATATCTTTTATATTTTGTTTTAAAGAAATAGTAGTTGTTTTATTGGTGTGACAAAAATCATCATCTGTAGCTGGTTTAGGTGTGACAACCTGTTCTTCCACAATGTTTGGTTGAATAACAATAACATTACTTGTTTGTTTCATGTCGCTCTTCCGCTTCATTTCTAGCTGTTTAATAATACCAAGGGACTCTAGGTGTTGGCATGCACGAATAACCGTTCTACGGCTAATATGAAGTACTTCAGCAATCTTCTTTTTTGATTTAAAAGAGACACCGAAATATTTAGCAGAATAGTTGTGTAAATGATTTAATACAGCTAATTGGTTTTTATTTAACTGATCCGCAAATTTCTCTTTGTATGCTCGAACAGTATCGTTTAATTTATCAATAGTTTCGAATGTTGATAGGTTTTCGTATGTTTCATTACCTGCGATAATTGTAATACTTTTTTTCTTTTCCATTATAAATCTTGTCTCCTTTTGAGAAACAAAAAAGCAACAGAATGCCAATTGTAAGCAAACTGTTGCTAGGAGCTCTTACGTACTGTAAAATAGTCCGTAAGAGTACAGCAAGTGTTTGCCTAGTCAGGGTAGGCGGACGGTATATAGAGTGTTGGTCGCACTTTATATACACGCTGTGCTCTTTTATTTTATTGTAGTTAAATGGCGTTTGGTCAATTAATGACTGGGCCTCAGCTTTTAGCTCATTTAGCGCAAATTCATGTTTGGTTTAAAGAGTATGGGGTGAATATTAAGGAATAGTAAGAGGCGGCTTGCATGTTGTGTAAGCCGCCTTTTTTTCTATTTCACTTGAATATAAACATATCTATTGTATTTTCCATCATCTGTTGTTGCGGTTAAGACAACACGTCCGGGTTTTAAAGCTTTCACATGAGTTGTATCATTTTGGATTTCCAGGGCAATGATGTTTGTGTCACTACTTTTCCAAACTGTCTTTTGATTTGTTGCATTTTCAGGAAGAACGGAGGCAGATACAAGTTTTTCATCTCCTTGATTTAGCTCAAAAGATCGTTCGTCTACTTTGATACCTGTAACGGGCACGTGATTTGGTTCGACAGTTACTTTACATGTTGCTACATATTCGCCAGTAGCAGTTGTTGCAGTGATAGTTGTAGTACCAGTTTGTACAGCATGGATACTTGCTTTTTCATCCGTTGCTTGTATTGTTGCTACATTTGGATTATCGCTTTTCCAAATTAACTTTTTATTTGTAACGTTTGGGGTAATCTTCGCAACAAGTTCAAAGGTTTCTCTTTCTTTTAAAGAGTGTTCGGATTGATTAAGTGTAAGGTTAGTAGGGAACGTTTCAAGTAATTTCTCAGGTGTTTTTGCGTCCCAAGTCATAGGTTTATTCGAGCGCAGTGCTTGTGCTACAACTGCCGCTGTATCCATATTCGTCATAGAAGTTGTAATAGAGGATTTTGCTAGAATTCCAGGGCCGTTTGCCGCCCAAAAAATTGTCTTTTCTTCAGGAGATTCTCCGCCATGTCCATATCCTTTTCCTCCGTGGTCCGTTGTCATAATAATGAGGCTATCTTCTAATAAACCAGCGTCACGAATTGCATCTAATACAACCCCTACATTTTTATCTGTTTTTTCAATTTGTTGCATATATGCGGGGCTACCGTAGCCTTTAGAATGACCAGCACCATCAATATCGTCAAAATGAATGAATGTGATCGCAGTATCTTTTCCTTCGGTTTTAATGTAATTTGAGATTTTTGGTGCTAATTGGTCATCCGGGACAGACTCTAAGTGAGCGCCTACAGATTGTTCGATAATCCCTTTATTAATCGGACTCCATCCAGCGAATGAGGCTATTTTTGCGTATGGTCGTTCTTGTTTTAGTACTTTCATAAAGGATGGATAAGGTGAGTTTTCAGGGAATGCTACTGACCCTGCGACTGTATTATCAAGTTTGGTTTTATCAGGTGTTACACCATGTATGATGCCACTCCAGTTTTGAGCGCTAATCGTTGGTGAAAGAGCTTGCGCATTATAAGTGCTGGCACCGTTAGCGATAAAATTTTTAATATTAGGGGCAGTAGCATCTTTAACAGCGATACCGGCTCCATCTAACCCGATAATAAAGACATGTTTGTATGGGTAGTTTGTAGATTGTTTTAGCCGCTCTTGAAGAGGAAGCATGTCCTTTTCGTCAATTTTTCCATCTTCATTTAAATCCGCATGCTTAATTTCATCCCAGTTTTGACTATTTATATCTGATCCGGTGTATTGTTTTATAAAGTTTAAATCGTCTTGTTTAAGTAAACCATCACGTGTTATATCTAAAGAATTTCCAACAGTTAGTTCTGCAGTAGCGGCTTTTTTTCCATCTTCAGAAATGGCTTGAATTGTCGTTTTCCCAATGCCTTTTCCAATTACTTTGACTCTTTCATCTGTCGCTTCAATGTCTGCGATGCTTTTATCACTACTTGTCCAAGTAACTTTTTTATTTGTTGCATCGGAAGGTTGGATATTGGATTGTAAATAGGTGTAACCATCAATATTTAAATGAAGGGTTGGTTGATCAATGGAGATGTCAGTAACAGCAATTGGTGGAGCGGATTGATACATCTTTTGAACATCTGCAGCTGTTACTGCTTTTCTTAGAATAGATACTTCATCTAGTGTTGCGTCAAAGTTGTTTCCAAATAAAGTTCCTTTGCCATCAACTCCAATTTTTGTTGTGTAATTTGTATCGATTGTACCTTTCATTTTACTAATATCAATTTGTTGTTCTAGCTTTCCGTCTTTATAAATAGTTGCATATCCATCGCGGTCATGAGAAATCGTAATGTGATGCCAAACATTATCAGCGATATTTGGAATAGAGGCATCTATGCGAGAGCTACCAGAAGTTTTGAAATTCCAAAGGAGGGCCTTGTCCTTTAACCCAATAAACCACCCTAAGTTTCCGCTGCTATTCCAATCTTTATTTGAAATGATAGCTGGATCAGCATTTACCCCGGAAGATTTTACCCAAAAGGCTACTGTGAAATCTGTACTTTCTCCAAATTTTAATTGCGAAGTGTCTCCTAAGTCGATATAAGAAGCGGTTTTTTGTGATATTGCTTTAAACTTGAGAGCCTTATTTATGCGTCCATCTGTAAATAAAGGATTACCATTTTTATACGAAATGATGTGATTGGACGCGGAACTATCATTTAGATTTTCCTCGAACGAAAGTTTCATAACCTCGTCAGTGAGTTTTTCTTGTTGCATTTGTATTGCTGGGGTGGGTGCAGCTAAAACGTTAAATGGAAGTGTCGTGGATAGGATCGTACTCATGGAAAGTGTAGAAATCAATGCTGCTTTTTTTATAAAAGGTTGTGTCATTTTAAATCCTCCTTATATGCTTCTTTAATTAGAATTCGACGGAATTCTGTTTTCTTTTCTAAGATAAATAGTAAAGTACAAATTTTGAGGAATTATAACCAGAATATTGAGATTTTTTTAAGGTGTTGTGAAGTTCCACAGTAATTAAGAAGAATACAAAAATATGACAAATAATATTAAATGAATTGTCATATAAAATTCGAAATCATATTAGAAATAGTACTTATTTAGAATAATTATTTTGACGTACTTATTATTACTTGTTATAATTGGAAACAAATGTTCTTGAAAAAGATTCTCATTTGCGAAGTTGAGGTGTTATATAGATGAAAAAGAAAAAAATAGGTTTACTCGTAATGGCGTATGGAACGCCAGAATCATTAGATGATGTAGAGGCGTATTATACACATATCCGTCACGGGCGTAAGCCGTCTGAAGAAGCGCTTCAAGATTTAATCGGGCGCTATAAAGCGATTGGCGGAATTTCACCACTTGCAAAAATAACGAAAGAGCAGGCGCATAAATTAACAGATTCATTGAATAAAATGTATACAGAGTATGAATTTGTTTGTTACTTAGGTTTAAAACATATTACTCCGTTTATTGAAGATGCAGTAGAAGAGATGAAGAAAGATGGAATTGAGCAGGCGATTAGTATCGTATTAGCACCGCACTATTCTACATTTAGTATTCAAGCGTATAATGACCGTGCAATTCGCCTATCAAAAGAAATAGGTGGGCCTGTTATTGAACCGATTGAGCAATGGTACGATGAACCGAAGTTTATTTCTTATTGGGCAAATCAAATTGAAGAAACGTTTACTAACATTGTAGATAAAGAGAAGGCAATTGTTATTTTCTCTGCACATAGTTTACCGGAGAAAATTATTGCTGAGGGAGACCCTTACGTAGAGCAATTACAGCGGACAGCGGATTTAATTGCGGCAGAAGCCGGTATAAAGCATTATACAACGGGTTGGCAAAGCGCTGGAAATACACCAGATCCATGGATTGGGCCAGATGTGCAAGATTTAACGAGAGATTTATATGAAGAACATGGTTATGAGTCTTTCGTATATTGTCCAGTTGGCTTTGTGGCAGAGCATTTAGAAGTTTTATATGACAACGATTATGAATGTAAAGTTGTAACTGATGAATTAAATGCCGCATATTTTAGACCAAATATGCCTAATTCACAATCTGTATTTATTGATTGCTTAGCTGAAATTGTTTCCAAAAAAATGAAGGAAATAGTTGACAAGGATTTAGTTTTGAATAATAATTAGTTTATAATAATTTTAAATAAATAATAATTACTATGAGAGAAAGAGGAGGATCCCCCCATGACGAATCCAAATAATCGCTTAACAACAAACCAAGGTGCTCCAGTTGGAGATAACCAAAATTCTCGTACAGCTGGTCGCCGTGGACCGGTATTGTTAGAAGACTATCATTTAGTAGAAAAACTGGCTCACTTTGATCGTGAACGTATTCCAGAGCGCGTTGTGCATGCACGTGGTGCAGGTGCTCACGGTGTATTCGTAACGAAAAACAGCATGAAGCAATATACGAAAGCAGCGTTTTTACAAAATGAAGGAACTGAAACACCTGTATTCGTTCGTTTCTCAACGGTTATTCATGGTCAAGGTTCTCCAGAAACAGCGCGTGATCCACGAGGATTCGCTGTTAAATTTTATACAGAAGAAGGGAACTACGATATCGTAGGTAACCATTTACCAGTTTTCTTCATTCGTGATGCAATTAAATTCCCAGACATGGTGCATTCTTTAAAACCAGCACCTGATACAAATGTTCAAACACCAGATCGTTACTGGGATTTCATGACATTAACTCCAGAATCAACACATATGATGACATGGGTATTTTCTGATTATGGTACACCAGCGAGTTATCGTGAAATGGAAGGTTTCGGCGTCCATTCATTTAAATGGATTAATGCAGAAGGTAAAATTGTTTACATTAAATACCACTGGAAGCCACAGCAAGATGTACGTAACTTAAGTGCGAAGGAAGTGCAAGAGGTACAAGGGAAAGACTTCAACCATGCAACTCGTGACTTATTCGATGCAATTGAAAAAGGGAACTACCCGAAATGGGATTTACACGTACAAGTCATGCAACTAGATGAAACGGATTCTTTAGACTTTGATCCACTAGATCCAACGAAAGTATGGCCAGAAGATCGCTTCCC
Source organism: Bacillus silvicola (assembly GCF_050524305.1). Taxonomy (NCBI): domain Bacteria; kingdom Bacillati; phylum Bacillota; class Bacilli; order Caryophanales; family Bacillaceae; genus Bacillus; species Bacillus silvicola. The sequence goes on along the minus strand of NZ_JBNGVC010000001.1, from coordinate 1,286,737 downwards.
ATTAATTGAAGTGGGGACAATGACGTTAAATCGAAACCCGAAAAACTTCTTTGCAGAAGTAGAACAAGTGGCGTTCTCTCCAAGTGCAACTGTAAATGGTATTGAACCATCTGAAGATAAATTATTACAAGGTCGTTTATTCTCTTACCCAGATACACAGCGTTATCGTCTTGGTGCAAACTACTTACAAATTCCTGTAAACTGTCCATACGCAGCTGTTCGTAACCAACAACGTGATGGTGCGATGCAAATCGATCAAAACCCATCTACAATAAACTACGAACCGAGTCGCCATACTGAAAATCCAGTTGAAGACCCAACTTACCGTGATTCAACTATGAAAGTAGAAGGCTATGTATCTCGTGAAAAAATCGAGAAACCAAATGACTTCAAACAAGCGGGTGAGCGTTACCGTTCATTCTCTAAAGAAGAGCAAGACAACTTAATTGCAAACTTAACAAATGACTTAAAGGACGTAAATGAGCGCACGAAATTGCTAGCTGTTTGTAACTTCTTCCGTGCAGATCAAGAGTACGGTATGCGTTTAGCTGGGGCGTTAAATGTTGATATAACACAGTATGTAGGGAATGCTCCGAAATAAATAGGAAAAGACGGCCAATTCTTGGTCGTCTTTTTATGTAAAATATGTTTTACATGATATGTAAAAGATGTTATACTCTTGTCAAACAAGTTTTACATACAAGAGGTATATTTCATGAATGTTGCTATTTTTATTATTGCTTTATGTGTCTTTTTATTTGTAGTGTTTGCTATTGTAAAAATGTTTATAGCAATCGGAAAACAAGGTGATGAGCGCGCTGCATTTATAAAAAATAAAGCGATGGCGGAAACGTTTCAAATCGCTATGGGATTAATGGTACTTGAGATGATCCCCTTCATTTATCACCGATTAAATGAAACGGTTGGAACGCCGTTTAATCCGGTTCGCTTTTTAGCTGTAATAGCGATTGCGTTTCTTATTATACTAAGCGCAAATAAAAGGAAGTACGGTGATTCGTAAGGTATTGTGCTTTTCAGTCATATCGGAATTTGTTGGTAAATCGATATGTTGTGTCGAAACGTTCATATATTCACGATAATAATAAGTGGGGTATGTACGGGTTTGAATAATTAATATGTATCAATCCCGATATAAAGCAGAAGCGATAATTATAACAAGACCCCTTTTATTTAATAGAGTTAAGCAGCCTGAGTTCTACATTGATAGGAACTCAGGCTTTTTTATGCAAAAAATTTATGAAATCGTTTCGGAATAAAGCTTAAGACAAGGAAGAGTGCGATTTCACCTAAAATAGCGACAGTGATATTGAATAAGAAGGTACGGAAATTTGCAGTAATGTGATTGAGTATAGCGTATTTCCAGTAGGATAAGCTCATGAAAATCACTCCTTATAGCGTTTTTTATAGTATATAAAAATTGTTTCGTAAAAGTGCATGTCCTAGTTTGTAATTTGTAAAAATACAAAATGAATTCTCAACAAAACCTCAACAATTGAGTAAGAAAAGAATATGGAATATATTACTTATACCACTACATAGAAATAGGAGTATTTACAAAGTTGTTTTCTGAATTAACATAAAATTTACAAAAAACTAATAAATTGTTGAAATAATACAAACAAAAATATATACTCTTTATATACTTTTTACAAAATAAGGATGTGATTAAATGATTTACAAGGTTACTTAATTGTATATGAGTTGTTTCATTCAAGGATTCGAAATAAATTTAAGTGAGGAGAAATGAATATGTTTCGATTTATGAAATCTCCAATCGGTATAGCGGTTGGGGTAGCTGCGGTTATATTGGCATCACCAAAAGCGAGAAAGGGATTGCGAAAGCTTGCAGTAAAAACAGTATCAGCCTTTCTTGGTGCGAAAGAACAAATTCAAAGTACGGGTTCGGAAATGGAAGAGGCTTTGCCGAAAGTGAAAGAAGCGGCACGTAAAGTAGCTGTGAAAACAGTATCACCAATTATAGGAGCGGTCGAAGCTGTTCCAAATACAATTTCTAAATTCCAGGAAAAATGGGTTTCTCGTGTAAATGCGTATCATTCTGAGCAAAATATAGATTATGAAAATCTGCCTGTCACTCCTTAAGTACTACATGAGTAATACAGCTTTTTACTTCCTTCAAGACGATAAGGAGGATGGGAATGCAAAGTAAATCATTAAAAACGAGATTTATACGATCGTTACCTGGAAGAATTCGAATTGAAATTTATAAGTTAAAACACAACAAGAACATGGCGAACTTGATATTAGACCGATTTAGTCAAGCGGAAGGTATTTATCAAGTAAGTCCCTCAATTTCTACAGGGAGAGCCCTTATTACTTACGATATCAACAAGACCTCTCTACATAACATTTGCAAAATAATTCAACTTATAGAAGAACAAGTGACCAAGCGAAAGAAAACTAGTACAAATAGCAGTGAAGAAAAGAAGGAATTAATAGATTATTCATCTAGTGTAGTTTCTCGTAATAATGACACTGTTCATAGCAAAAAGGATGAAGGTGTGCCGTTACCGTTAGCACTTTCGGTTGTTGGGTTAGGTGCTTTCGGCATAAAACAATTATTTATGGGTAGATCTGCCTTAGCTAGAAGTCCTGGTCTTTTTTATGTATCTGGAGCTTTATCTGTTGTGACGGGTTATCCGTTCCTGAAGCGAGGATTCAAAAAAATGGTTGCTAGCAAAAAGGTGAATTCTGATCTTGTGCTTGGTGTAGGAACACTTGCACTTGCGCTTGCACGGGAGAATATTGTCGTGCTTGCCGGTCTTAGTCTATTAAATTACTTAAACTGGAAGCGTAGTCAAGCAAACATAAACGAAGAAAATGAAGCGTATAAAGAAAATCTCCTTTCTCCAGAGATTAAAGCGTATAGTGAAAAACAATCAAAATGGGGAATGATTTTTGGTGGAGCAACTTGGGCTTTCACTAGAAATCCTTTACGCGGAATGGCAGTTTTATTAGCAGCTAATCCGAAACCGGCCGTCTCATCGGCAGAATATGCGTGGCGACAAGGTGACCTCGTTGCAAGAGAAAGAGGATATGTCATTCCAAGTGGTGGGTCGTTATCACAATTGTCTCGAACAAAAACGATAGTATTGGATGATACATCTCGTATATTCCAGTCCTCAGCAGAGGGGATGAGTTGTATTTCACAAGATGAAAATGAAGGGCAAGTTTGGTGCACAGCCGCTTCTCTTATTGAGAAAAGTGAGCATGTATGGAAAGAAGAAGTCATGCAATGGGCTGCGCAAACTGGAAGAACGTTAAGAAGAGCGTTTGAAGTTCAAATAGAGAATGAAGGGATAAAAGGTGAAATCCAAGGGATAACTTCCTTTTTCGGAAGTAAAGATTTTGCCGAGCGAAATGGTGTAGATATAAGTGCGTATGAGCTGGAAGTAAAGAGACTTGAAAAAGAAGGTTTTCAAGTGCAGTTCGTCGCTAAAAATAAAAAATGCCTCGGTCTATTAGTTGGATCGAAGGTTACTATTATTCCAGAATTCACAGAAGTAGTGAATGGATTACGTGAAAATAAGTGGAATATAGGCGTTTTGCAAAATAGTTTACATGTAAATCGTAACATTCTTTCTCATTATGGTGTGGATGATAGCTGGCAGCAGGGGGATGCGGCCAAACGGGTGGAATTGCTTCGCTCAAGTGGAGAAGAGGTATTATTTGCAACTGATCAAAATACAGATTTTCCGTCTATATCATTTGAAGAAATAAAAAATATCTCACAATCTACAGCGTATGCAAGCCGAATCAACATGTTGGTGAATGAGCATTTCCGCGCAGCGAAAGTGTGGAATGTGGTAGGGGAGATGTTAGCAGTTTGGTCTATATTCACAGCACCTGTAATCGCCTTATTTGCAAATGCTTTATCGTTAACGTTCTTATCTAGGGCGAAAAGAATGAGTGAGAAGATATTTTCCTATGGAGAATTGTCGAAAATGGATTCTTCTCAGCCAAAAGTGATTCCTGCTAAACAAGATCAAATTCCATGGTATACATTTAATCAAGAAAAAGTGATGAATAGATTACAAGTTGAGAAGCAATATGGATTAAGTGATGCACAAGTGAATATGCGAAAAGAAGAATACGGAATGAACCAAATTGAACCGAAACCGTCAGTTCCTTGGATTGTATCGTTTATGGGTCAATTTAAAGAATTTACATCGCTTATTTTACTCGGAGCAGCCGGATTATCTGTTATATCTGGTGGTTGGTTCGATGGATTAGCGATGGGGACAATTCTCGTTGTAAATGCAATAATTGGGACGCTTCAAGAGCGGAAGGCGGAAAAGGTAGTTGAGGCTTTAAATCAATTCCGAGCTCCTGTTTGTAAAGTAATACGAGAAGAAGCAGAAATAGAAATATCAAGTAGTGAACTCGTTCCTGGGGATATTGTCTGCCTGGAAGCGGGAGACCGCGTACCTGCTGATCTTCGCGTTGTTAACTCTTGGAACTTAGAAATTAACGAAGCGATGTTAACGGGAGAGTCACTTCCAGTTGAAAAGAAAGCGGACGCTATGCTAGAAGAATGTTCGTTAGCAGAACGAAACAATATGCTCTTTATGGGGACGTCTGTAACACGCGGTAAAGCGGTAGCGATTGTAGTAGAAACAGGTATGCGTACAGAGATGGGCTATATGATTTCCTTAATGAAAGGGGAGGAAACAGAGCCTACGCCATTGCAGCAAAAGGTGACATCTATTAGTAAAACATTTATTAAAGGAGCATTTGTAGCTGGTGGTCTTGTACTTATGGCGGGGCTACTAAGGGGACTGCCAATTACGCAAATGATCACGACGTCGGTTGCTCTTACTGCCTCTGCTGTTCCAGAAGGGTTGCCAATTATGATCACAATTGCTTTAAGTGCGGGTATATTCCGTATGCAAAAGCAAAATGCACTCGTTCGAAAGCTTTCGAGCTTAGAAACGCTCGGTAGAACGACGGTAATTTGTTCTGATAAAACGGGAACCCTTACGAAAAATGAAATGACGGTTAAAGTAATTGCTACGCCGAATCGTTTATGGAGTGTAACGGGTGATGGGTATGAACCAGTAGGGGCGATTGCTGATGTAACTTCATCTAAAGTTGCTGCTGCTGTAGATACGGATATAGAAGAGGCTACTTATTATGAAACGGAAAGTATGCCACTAGAAAATCCGGATTTATCTCGTATTCTTCAAATTGGTGTCCTTTGTAACAATAGTAAATTAGAGCAGGAAGATGACCTATGGATTGTGAAAGGTGATCCGACTGAGGGAGCTTTATTAAGTTTAGCTTCTAAAGCGGGTGCATTACATGAAGATATGGCGTCATTTGAACGCCATCATGAAGAACCCTTTGATTCAGAGACAAAAATTATGAGTGTTGTTTGTAAAGAGAGTAACGCTGAAGGGTTATATAAGTTCTCGAAAGGTTCTGTAGAGGCAATTCTTACTCGTTGTAAATGGTATCAAGATAACGGTCAAATATATCCGTTATGTGATAAGCAAAAAGAAGTTATTTTACAACAAAATGAAGAGTTTGCAAAACAGGCATTACGAGTATTAGGTTTTGCGTACAGCAATGGCGAAAGTGATGATCTTACTTTTGTCGGATTAGTCGGTATGATCGATCCGCCAAAACCTGAAGTGGAAGAGAGTATTCGTGAAGCGATTGAGTTAGGTGTGAAGCCAGTAATGATTACGGGAGATCATCCGACTACGGCGATTTCTATTGCGAAACAAACTGGAATTTGGAATCGTGAAGATCGTGTTTTAACGGGATTAGAAATTGATAACATGACAGATGAGGAATTAAAAGAAGTTGTGAAAAGTACATCTGTTTTTGCTCGTGTGACTCCGGCTCACAAATTACGAATTGTAACGGCCTTCCAATCCGACGGTCAAATCGTCGCGATGACTGGAGATGGTGTAAATGATACACCGGCTATAAAAAAGGCGAATATCGGTATTGCGATGGGGCAAACCGGAACAGAAGTTACGAAAGAAGCCGCTGATTTGATTTTGAAAAAGGATCATTTCGGTTCAATTGTTGAAGGGGTAAAAGAAGGTAGAACGATCATCGGAAATATTCGTAAAGCAGTTGGTTGTTTATTGACGGGGAATTTAGCGGAAGTGTTAGTGACTAGTGCTGCTGTTATAGCGGGAATGCCGATTCCGTTAGTGCCAATTCAAATTTTATTAATGAATCTTATTACCGATGCTTTACCAGCGATGATTTTAGCTGTAAACCCTGGAAACAAAACGAAGCAAACGAAACGTCAAGATATTGTTGATAAAGATTTGTACAAAAAAGTTATTACAAGAGGAGTACTGCTTGGGGTAGGTTCGCTCGCTGTATTTGGTATTAGTTTAGCGGTTGGAGTACCTCTTCCAGTAGCACAAACATCAGCATTTGCAGCTTTAGTTGCCGGGCAGCTCATTCAAACTTTCTCTTGGAGACAAGAGGGATCAGAAGAAACAGTTCGCGATTGGTCAAAAGACCGGTTCTTTATTACAGCGTTAGGAACGTCTTGGCTTGTATTATTATCAGCTATATATGTACCTCCGTTAGCTCGTATATTCCATACTGTTCCGTTAACGCTCACACAATGGATACCTGTTCTTCTCGTGGCGGGCACAGTGTCTCAAATCGCGAAACCTATTATTAATTTAGTTTCATATAAGAATACTGATTTAGTAAAACCAGTAGTTTCTGAATCTGCATTATTAAAAACAGTGTAAAGGAGCAATGAAAATGATACGAAAAGTTGTTATTGGATCTACTTTAGCGCTAGCAAGTGCCGCTTTATTACCTGTCGTAAGAAATACACTTCGTCCGCTTGTTGAATCGGGGGCAAGGGGTGTGAAGTCTACTTTTGAAACAATTAAAGAGGAAGTAGAAGATATTATTGTGGAAGCGAAAATGGATAGAATGCAAAAGCAATTTGAGAAAGAACTTTCTTATGTGGAAGATGACATTACTGATGAACAAGAAGTGATAGAAGCGGCAGCTGAACAAGCGCAAGATGAAGTGGAGGAGATTAAACATGATGCATAAAGCTGTAGAAAAAGCTGTAGAAAAAGATGTAGATCACCATTTGGAAAAAGCGTTAGAGCACTTTGAGCAGGCATTAGATTTAAGTATAAAAGCAGCATCGGAAAATAAAGCGATGCAAAAAGAAATTGCTACGAAAATGGGTTCATTCACTGGTGAGATTTTTCACTCGGTTCGTGAAAAAGGAAAAGAAAACCGTATGAATATTATGAAATGGTTCACTCTTCCTCGCTTTTAAGGGTGGAGTACGAAATGGAAAGAATATAGGGAGCTTTTAACTCCCTTATTCATATTCCATACTATGTATGTCGCATTGATTTTCGGAATGTTCAGAATTATAAAATCATTAAGGGGTGAAAGAATTAAATGGCGGCATGGATGATGATATTAGCATTAACGTTTTCATCAAGTATCGATAACTTAGGGGTAGGAATTTCTTATGGGATTCGCAACATACGAATTAGCCATTTTTCTAATCTTATCATTTCGGTTATTTGCTTTTTGTTTAGTGTGGCCGGGATTTATTTTGGATTATGGCTTTCAAAAATTTTGCCTGGGATTATGCCAGTAGTCATTGGTTCTTTCTTATTAGTTGTCATTGGTCTTCGAATTGTATTATTAGCAATTCCGCGTAAGGTGGTAGTTGAAGGAGCGGAAGGTGAAGTAGCATCTACGGAAATAAATGGTTTAACGAAAAATATAGGTGAATCTGGAGGAATCGGATTTGTAGAATCTATCTTTCTTGGCATTGGTCTGTCTGCTAATGCATTAACGAACGGATTAGGTGCTGGTTTATTCGGTTTGAATCCGATAGCAATATGTGTTACTGCGGCAATTGGTAGTTTCATAACAGTTTGGGGCGGAGTTGCATTAGGGAGAAAGATAGCTCACGTTCGTATTGGGAAATTTACTTTAGGGCAATTTGGAACATTGATCAGCGGAACGTTACTATTAATTATTGCATTTGCTGCCTTTTTTTGATTGATTTATCCCACTATTTTTGGGCTGATAATCAGTGGGGTGAACAAAACCCCCACTGATTAAAGTCTCACTTTATAGAAAGAGAAAGGGATGATAGTTTTAACATCAGATGAATAGAAGGTGAGAGAAAGTGAGATTGCTTTATAAAAGGTTGAAGTACTCTGAACTTGAGGCGGAATTACAATTAGTAGAAAGTGTTTTAAGTTCAGGATATTTTATTTTATTAGATATATTCTTTTTGTCTTCGTTATTAACAGTGTTAACTTTTTCCTTGCACCATTCATTTCTAGCTGCATTTTTCATTTTTATTAGTTCTTATATTGCTTGTAGTTGCATATTTTTTTTATTGAGAAAATGGTTGCAATAAGTTGCACTATTAAACTTTGCAGAAGAAGCTGTCTTGAAAAATTTCGATTTTTTGAGATGGCTTTATTTTATGAGTTCGTAATATATGTTTGCAAAATGTAAACATATATTACGAACTCATACCTTGTAACTCGGCAAAAAAATTTGTTAATATAATTGTATAGAAGTTGTAGTTATATTGCGTGTGTCAACTATGATTATTCTCATGAATAGAGGGGAATGGAATATGTCTGAAGGAACTGAAAGAAGTAATCTTGGGTTGTTATTAAAAGAATTACTGAAGGAAAAGTCTTTGTCAATGCGAAAACTGAGTGCGCTTACTGGAATTGATACTGCTACTATTTCAATGATTATAAATGGGAAGCGAAAAGCAAATCCGAAGCATTTGCAAAAGTTTGCAGATTGCCTTGGTATTCCGATTGCAGATTTATTTGTGGCGGCAGGTTATTCTATTGAAACAAAGCAGGAAGAACAATCTGATATTCAAGTATCCATTAATAACATTGAACATTTACTTGAATCTTCACAGTTATATGATCAAAAGTTTAGTATCGCGAATGTAGAGCAACAATTGGCTAATTACGAACAATATTCGCAAACAGAAGAAGGGAAAGAAACGATTGAAAAGGGGTTTACTGAGAAGATTCTGAAGGTAAGTAGTATTGGACCATTTATTAATGATTTGAAAGAATTGTATGAGAGATTTACGAAAAAGAAGGGGACACCTGTAGAACTAGCTTTAATGGGAAGTGCTCTCATCTATTTTATTCTATCAGTCGATGTGATTCCGGATTACATTTTTCCTATCGGTTATTTAGATGATGCTGTTGCTGTGCAACTTGTTTTAAATTTGTTATTGAAAAGATAAGATACTTATATGAATAGATAGATAAAGATATTTATATACCAATAGTTTGGATTATTTGTGTTGTTATGAATATACGAAAAAGGTGTACCCCGTGTTAGAACGGAGTACACCTTTTTCGTATGTTTGTAAGTTTTAGTTCACAGATCTTTCTGTATACTCATAAGCCTTCTCCCCATGCATCGAAATATCAAGCCCCATTTGTTCTTCGTGGTCATCGACGCGAACAGGAAGGAAGAAGTTAATAGTCTTAATAATGGCGTACGTCATTATGATTGTGAATGCATATGTCGCTCCGATTGCTACAATTTGTTTGAAAAGAAGTGCGGCATTTCCATAAAATAATCCGTTAGCACCATCGCTATTTACAGTAGTAGTTGCAAATAGTCCAGTTGCAATACCGCCCCAAGTTCCTCCGATGCCGTGGCATCCAAATGCATCAAGTGTATCGTCGTACCCGAATTTGTTTTTTAAGAAGAAGACAGCGCCGAAACATAATATACCGCCAATCGCTCCGATAAGAAGGGCGAAGAAAGGTGTAACAAATCCGCAAGCTGGTGTAATTGCGACTAAACCAGAAACAACCCCGCAAGCAGCTCCCATCGCAGTCGGTTTTGATTGGAAGAACCATTCAGAAAGCATCCAAGTTAGAGCTGAAGCAGCAGCGGCTATATTTGTATTAATAAATGCAGTTAAAGCTACGTCATTTAAAGATAATGCACTACCGACGTTAAAACCGAACCAGCCGAACCAGAGTAAGCCTGCGCCTAACATTGTAAATGGTAAATGATGAGGAGAGGTACCGCTTATGTTTTTTCGTTTTCCAAGGAAAATAGCTAATACAAGACCAGCAACACCAGATGTGATATGAACGACATTACCGCCAGCGAAGTCTAACGCACCAAGTTCTCTTAGCCACCCGCCAACACCCCACACCCAATGAGCGACGGGATTGTAAACGATTGTTGTCCAAAGAAGGATAAAAATAAGAAAGGCAGAAAATCGCATTCTTTCGGCGAATGCACCTGAAATTAAAGCGGGAGTTAAAATGGCGAACATGAGTTGGAACATCATAAATAAATTGTGAGGAATAGTAGATGAGTAGTCTGGATTTGGTGAGTAGGTAACTCCGTTTAGACCGAACCAATCGAGATTGCCAATAAGTCCGTGCCAATCTGGTCCGAATGATAAAGAATAACCGATAACAATCCATTGAATCGAAACGATAGCCATTGCGCTATAACTATGCATTGTCGTGCTGAGTACGTTTTTACTGCGAACCATGCCCCCATAAAAAAGTGCCAATCCTGGTGTCATCAACATGACCATTACTGTCGTTACAAACATAAAAACTGTATCTCCCGTATTCATTCTCTCTCCTCCTATTGTGTTAGAAAAAATAACATCGTCTTGTTATGTTTCATATCATATTCGAAAAAGAAATAAAAATCAACTAAAAATTCAGAAAACTTTTTGGGTGATGTTAGAAAATCTAACATCAATTATTTTAGAGGAATGAAATCAGCGTATGCGATTTGTTCTAATAATTGGTATAATATTCTTACAATTAGAAGTTTGGGGGATGCGTGTGAAAAAAATATGGACTAAGGAACTATTCATTTGTTTTTGTTTAGCTATTATTTTGTTTGTACCAATACATACTTTTGCGGAAGAAAAAAGAGAATGGCGAGATGAAGTTATATATTCCATTATGATCGATCGTTTTAATAATGGAGAGCCAAAAAATGATAAGCAATTGGATGTTGGAAATTTAGAAGCGTACCAGGGTGGAGATATACGAGGGATTATAAAAAGATTGGATTACATAAAAGAAATGGGTTTTACTACTATTATGCTTTCACCGCTTTTTGAAAGTGAAAAGTATGATGGATTAGGCGTTCGAAATTTTCAAAAAGTAAATGAACATTTCGGAACAGAAAATGATGTGAAAGAGCTTGTAAATGAGGCTCACCAAAAAGGAATGAAAGTTGTCTTTCAATTTCTATATGAAGAAAATGAACAACAATTAATAGAATCGATGAAATGGTGGATAAAAGAAGTTGATTTAGACGGAAGTTATGTGATACATAGTGAAAAAAAGCCACGTGCTTTTTGGGATGATGTACAAAAAGATTTGCAGACAATAAAGAAAGATTTTCGTATTATGACAAAGGGAGAGAATGAGTACTATAAAAAAATAGTAGAGTCATTTTCAAAAGCAGATATGTCTGTGAAACCTTTATATGATGTGAGCGGAAAAGAAGGGGAATTCACTACGTTTTTAGATAATCAAGAAACAAAGCGATTTGCACGTATTGCAAAAGAAAATATGTATTACCCGCCGTCCCGTTTAAAACTAGCGCTCACTTACTTATATACATCCCCGGGGATACCGAATTTTTATTACGGAACTGAAATCGCATTAGATGGAGGAGATGCTCCAGATAATAGACGATTAATGGATTTCAAATCGGATGAAAAGTTCATGCAACACATAACGAAGCTAGGTGAACTTAGACAAACGAGACCATCTTTACGACGCGGTACGTTTGAACTTCTATATGATAAAGATGGAATGAGTATATTAAAACGAAAGTATAAAGACGAAGTAACACTAGTAGCGATTAATAATACGAAAGAAACACAAAAAGTTTCCTTGCCTGTAAGTACAATTGGTGAAAAACAAGAGCTAAGAGGATTGTTAGAAGACGAAATTATAAGAGAAGAAAACGGAAATTTTTATCTCGTTTTAAAGCGTGAGGAATCGAATGTTTATAAAGTTAGCGGAGAAACAGGTGTGAATTGGTTATTTATCTCTTTAATCGTCGGTGTGAACGTGTTATTTATTGCGTTTTTAATTGCGGTTAAAAAGAAGCGTAGATAAGGTCATAATTTAGATAGAAAAGAAAAACTCCTCTCATTAGAGGAGTTTTTCTTTTTAGCGATAGTTAATGAACTGTACGTCGATTGGTAAGTCAACGCTGCGAACGGCTGCGATTACTGCTTGTAAGTCATCACGGCTTTTCGCTGTTACGCGTACTTGGTCATCTTGAACTTGTGTTTTCACTTTTAATTTCATTTCTTTAATGATGTTGTTGATTTTTTTCGCGTTATCTTTATCGATACCTTGTTGCAGAGTTGCACGTTGGCGAACAGTGTTACCAGATGCAGCTTCAACTTTTCCGTAGTCCAAGTTTTTGATTGGAACGTTACGTTTTACAAGTTTAGCAATTAGAACGTCTTTTACTTGGTCTAATTTAAACTCGTCATCAGAAGTTAAAACAAGTACTTCCTTTTCTAATTTAATATCACTTTTACTACCTTTAAAGTCATATCGGTTTTGGATTTCCTTTAATGCGATGTTAATTGCGTTTGTTACTTCAGGTAATTCTACTTTCGAAACGATGTCAAAAGAACTCTCTTTTGCCATAGTTAGCACCTCCAAATAAATTTCTATCTTTTAATGCACCTAAATAGGCTATGTAATATACATATTAAAGTATAACGGAAAATACATCGATTAGATAGAGTGTTGCAACTTAAGTGTTTTGACGGATCATCCGTAGGGTAATATAGTCCTATAGATAAAGTCTTTATTTAATTATAGTGAATTTTGGGCAGTTGGACAAATAAAGGAAAAATCGTGTTATAATTAACTTTTGTTTGGAATGATAAAAAAGATAACTTTATATATATAGAAGGGAATTAAAAAATATGTATTTGCAATTAGGATCGATTGAACAGGTAACTGTTTTACGCGAAACGGAAATCGGATATATGGTTGGAAACGAAGAGGAAGAAATCTTCCTACATAAAAACGAATTAGCTGGAGAAATTGCAGAAGGCGATACGATTGATGTATTCTTATACCTTGATCACCAAAATCGTATTTCAGCAACAATGAAGGAACCAATTATTACAACACATGATTGGAATTGGGTAAAGGTTGTAGAAGTTATTCCTAGTTTAGGTGTGTTTGTTGATATTGGTGTATCAAAAGATATACTAATTCCACTTGATGAGTTTCCAATTTATATGCCAGTATGGCCTCAAGAAGGCGACGAATTATATTGTACGTTAAAATTAACGAATCGTGATCGTTTAATTGCTCTTCCGGCAAGAGACAGTGATATGCAAGAAATTATCGTAGATGCAACGCCATCTATGCGTAATAAAAACGTAAATGGACGTGTGTATCGTTCACTTCAAGTTGGTTCATTCATACTAACTGACGAGCATTTCCGTGCTTTCTTACACCATACAGAAAGAAAAGAACAAGTCCGCATCGGTGAGCGCGTAACAGGTCGTATTATTGACGTGAAAGATGACGGTACAATCAACATTTCACTTCTTCCTCGTAAAGAAGAAGGAATGGAAGATGATGCTGCAGTAGTTTATGAATATATGGAAGAACGAGGCGGAGCAATGCCGTTTTGGGATAAGAGCCACCCAGAAGACATTAAAGAACGTTTCAACATGAGTAAAGCTGCATTTAAGCGTGCACTTGGTAAACTGATGAAAGAAGAGAAGATTTACCAAGAAGAAGGCTGGACTTACTTTAAGAAATAAAGTGGACTAAAAAGAACTATCTTTTCTCTAAAATTATTAGGGAAGAGATAGTTCTTTTTGCGTTTAGCAAAAATTGAGAGGGGAGTAAGAGAATCGTTGGAAGAGGAATATTTTAAAGAATATAGAAAGGATAGATAGTTATATCTATATGAAAGAGAAGTTGAATTTATTTTTAATGGAAAAGAAAAGAGAAGAGGTGTGTAAATGAAATATTATAACGCTGGATACCTCATAATTTCCTACGATAGGGAACTTATCTATAAAGAATGCAATATTGAGGGGCTGTCACAAACGATTTTAACGATATGTAATGGGATTCGGCCTACATTTCCGGATTATTGGTTTTTTCCTTGGTGTAATTCAAATGAAAATGACCCTATTGCTCAGATGATAAATGCAAGATTGAAGATTAGTAAAGAGGGGCATGAAAGTGGACAATCTTTTTTAGATACATTAATGCGAGAAAAAAAGTTCGCATGGCCGAATACTTTTAAATCTTTAAAGGATGCGCGATTTTTTAAGCGAAATTATTTAAAGGGGATAGAAAATCTGGAGATTATTAGTTTGTATCTTTCAGAAGAGTATCGGACGAATTTTTTAATGAATGAGCGAGAAGAAAATGACTTTGAAGTTTCTATATATGATTTTCTCGAAAGTGCATTACCTGCTGATGTTGAAAACGATGAAATATTAGGATTTGATATATGTGGTTTTAGTAACAATAATTTTTATTCTTTTATTCATAATAATTTACAAGAGGATTTTGGCAAGAAATTAAATGATTTATCACTTGTTGATAAGTATGAAGATGCAAAGCGGATTATCGGTTTGATTGATGATGGGGAAATTGAGGCGGAAGAGGTATTGTGGTATGCGTGGTTAATTTTGAAATGCGTATAATCTGTTAAAGAAAGAGGTATAAGCATCGGATTAAAAGGGAGGCATTATAGTGCAAGAAAATGTACTAGAACAATTAATAAAACGTCTTTCCGTATTATCGTCCAAAAAAGAATGTGAAATATTAGCGGTGGATTTAAATGATATATATGAGAGTAGTAAAAGCTTTGAAAAAATGCTTGAAAATATGATGCACTCTCAGCAGTCTAAAGAAGGCTTAATAGATGCGTTAATTGAAGTAGAGATAGAGTTAGATCATATAAATTGGCATTATAAAAGCTTGAAGAAAAAATTGAAAATATTGATGAAAGATTAAAAAGCACGACCTTATTTGAACAAATAAGATCGTGCTTTATTTTAGTTCTCTTTCCCGAAAAGATGAGAAAATGTATCTTTTAAGTCACTGTCATTTATTTTAATATTCGCCTTTTTTAATTCATCTTGTAATAATTGTTGACCGAAGGAAGGATCGGCAATACGTTCTTCTTCTAAGTCTTTACGTATAGAGTCTTTCACTTTATCGTAAGGTTCTAAATCTTTTTTATCAGTTAGTTTAATAATGTGATAGCCGTTTGCTGATTTAACGGGATCGCTAATTTGCCCAACCTTTAATTTATAGGCAGCTTTTTCGAATTCAGGTGTCATTTTTCCTGCCCTGAAGTACCCGAGGTCTCCGCCATTATCTTTTGATATTACATCTTGAGATTCTTGTTTTGCTAACTCTTCAAATGAAGCGCCGGTATCCAATTTTTTCTTTATTTCTTTTGCTTCATTTTCGTCACTTACTAAAATGTGACTAGCTTTAATTTCTGGTTTATAGTGGTCTTTTACATCTTTTTCTGTAACGCTTTGTTTAATCGCTTCATTCAATGCGAGTTTGAATCTAATTTGATCTTTGAAATCTTCTTCATCTTTTAAACGATTATTTTCTAGTGCTGCTTTGAATTGGTCTCCATATTGATTTTTTGCTTTTTCTACTTCTTTATCTACTGCATCATCAGATACTTTATATTTTTTAGTGATAACATCTTGTGCTACCATTTCATATAGCATGTCTTTTCCATAGCGATCTTTTAATTGCTTTTCGAAATCGCTCTTCGTAATGGTTGAGTTGGTTGTTGTGGCGATTGTGGCCGAGTCATTTTTTTGTCCGCAAGCAGATAGCATTATTATACTTATTAGTGCAGTGATAATGAATATACTTTTTCCTTTCATGCTAACACCTCATCCGAATATGTTATCGCTATTGTAGAATATAGAAGTGAACATGAAGTGAATTTTTAATGTTTTTTTTCTGTAAAATGTAAAAAAAGTACATCAACATTAATGTTGATGTACGATGTAATCAAAGGTGATCGGTTTTCTTAGAATATGCACGTTTTCCTTGCTGAATATTTTTTTGCTCTTGTTCATTTTTTTGAGTGCGCTTTGCATTATTATCGCGTGCTTTTTTGTCGTTATCGCTCGTATGTGGCATATGTATCAACTCCATTTCTAAACGTTGTATGTTTATCATTTCCTTTTTCGTAAAGACTATGTATAGCGGTGCATTCATGAATACTAAAGGTGGATTAGAAATGGATTTGAAGCTGAATTATACGGAACTTATTAAGAAGTTAGTCGTTGTGATTATTGCAGGTTTATTAAATGCGATTGGGATGAATTTATTTTTAACGCCAGCTAAAGTATATGCGAGTGGCTTTGCTGGATTATCTCAATTATTATCACAAATGTTAGGTGACTTTTTATCTATTCACATATCTACGGGTGTATTGTTTAGTTTATTTAATATTCCTGTCGTTATTTTAGCATGGAAAAAGGTTGGGAAGGCTTTTACATTTTTTAGTTTTCTTTGCGTTGTATTTATGACTTTGTTTTTAGAAATTATCCCAGTTAGAGCGGTTTCGAACGATATCATATTGAATGCGATTTTTGGTGGTATTATTTCAGCGATTGGGGTAGGGATTGCTTTAAAGTGGGGTGCTTCTACAGGGGGCCTAGATATTATCGCCATGATTTTATCTAAAATAAAAGATAAGCCTGTCGGTACGTATTTTTTCTTCTTTAATGCACTTATCATTATCGCTGCTGGCTACGTATATGGATGGGAAAAGGCATTATATACTTTAGTCACTTTGTATGTATCAACGAGAATTATTGATGCGATTCATACCCGTCACGTGAAGATTACGGCACTAATTGTTACAAAGAACGGGGGAGATGTGAGAAAAGCGATTCACTCTCGTTTAGTGAGAGGGATTACAACTATACCAGCAACAGGTGCTTATACAAATGAAAATAAAGAAATGTTAATGATTGTTATTACTCGTTACGAGTTGTACGAATTAGAGAGGGTTATCAAACAGGTGGACCCAGGTGCATTTACAAATATACTGCAAACGGTCGGTGTGTTTGGATTGTTTAGAAAAGATTAAAGAGGACCAAAGCTGGTCCTCTTTTTTAATGCGAATTCGTAATGTTTTGCAATTGCTCCTGCATTTCACGTAGCTGAACTTTTTCAGCAGTTGAAGAGTTTGCATAAGCAGAGTGCAAAGAGTTTTTTGCTCTATAAACGAGTTCCTGTTGTTCAGCGCCACTTGAACAAGAAACGGCACTTGCAACAGCGTCTCTAGCTTGTTGGAATAGTAAGTTCCCCATTTAAACCCCTCCAAATGAAGAGTTACTTCTCGCTTTTTCTGCCTCAGCTAATGTACCTCTGTACGGGAATCTTGCATCATGCTTCATAACAGCATCGGCTCCTTGCTGGATAAAACGTTTTGATTTGTTCTTTTTACCCATTCGAAAAACCCCCTTTATTTAGCTGAAAACAATTGACGCGCTGACTTTTGCGTCTAATAATAGTATGAGCGTTTGGCGAGAAACTATAAGCAGGGAATTTTTAGATTACAACCCAAGAACCTCTTCTAAATATAGAGCGATCCCATCTTCTTCATTCGTTAATGTTGTATGATTTGCGAGTGATTTCAGCTCAGGAATTGCATTACCCATAGCGATGCCATGACCAGCAAATTCGATCATTTCAAAGTCGTTATCTTCATCACCAAAAGCGATAATTCGCTCTTTAGGAATATTGTAATGACCTGAAATTTTTTGTAATCCGACAGCTTTATTTAATCCGCTTTTTACAATTTCAATAATTGGCCAAGGTGCCCCCCATTTTCTATGATCGATGACTTCAGCGTGCATATCTGTTAAATGCTGGCGAATGGCAGCGGAATGCTCGTCATGTGCATCGATTAATAAGCAAGTTGGATGGTCGTTTAAAATATTTAATAAATCTCCTGTGAAAATCTTTGGAGAACCGAATTCGAAAATATGTTTTTTATCTTCATCAATTTCACGGACATACACATCATCCATGACTTCAGCATAGACATTTTTCACGCCGAAATCAAAGCAAGCTCGGACGATTTCTTGCGCTGTTGAAAGTTCAAGAGGAGAGTGATGTGTTCCCCAACTTGAATCAAGTGGGTGATGCACGTAAGCGCCGTTAAAGTTTACGATTGGTGTGTTAAGGCTAAGTTCTTTATAATAATCGTAACTAGCGCGGAATGGACGCCCTGTTGAAATAACAACAATATGTCCTTGTTCTTTTGCTTTTGCAATTGTGTTTTTAGTTCTTGGAGAAATTATTTTGTTGTCTGTTAATAAAGTTCCGTCTAAGTCTAATGCGATTAAATGTTGTTTATTCATAATTTCACCTCTTATAATAATTTTTTTGTTTCTATCTGTATTTCCGTTTTTAATATGCAGAAATAAGAGGTTAGACTGGGTGAAACTACTGTAAATGAAAGTTTCACTATATATCCATCTTACGTCGCGAAGCGCTGTGGTGTCTACTATTTCTCATTGGAAATTAGGAAAAGTCAACATCTTTTTAGAAAGTTCAAACAATGTTTCTTTCATTATGTATAATTTGTGAAAGGGGTTACATTGTTTGAACGATGCGACTTATAATGAACATGTAATCTTCTCGTATATGTTTGACTCTCCTTTGAAACTGGCCTAAAGTAGGTTGGTTTCTTTTTTTTCAACAAATATGTCAATAATTCCTGCTTAAGCTTGTGTAATTATATATATGTGCATGAGTAAACGGTAGTACTTGTTTCCTAAACATGACAGAAAAGCTTTCTTTTAAAATGGATATACTAATGAGGCAAGACGTCATGGAAGGAGAATGGAAATGGGACAAAATCGCAGGTTTCGTTCAGGGCAAAAAGCGCCAAATGATGGCATTTATGTAGAAATTGGTGAAACGGGAAGTATGGTGAAAGATCCACAAATGGTGAAATTAACTGCCGGGGATAGGTTCCCAGAGAACACAAATCATAACCGTCAGTGGACATATAAAAGAAAACCGTAACAGAAGCCGCAATCGTTATTGCGGCTTTTTTGCTTAGAAAAATGAATGTTACTTTTTGCATTTTCCAATAATAAGTTTGAAATACATAAGCAAAATTATTGTATAAAAAAGTCAGTTGGCGTATAATCAAATCAAAGGTCAAAGAAAGTCAAACATTTGGAGGACGGTAAAGATGGACTTAAATCAAATGACAACGAAAACACAGGAAGCGATTATGAGTGCTCAGTCTTTAGCGGTATCTCATCATCATCAAGAAGTAGATACTGTTCATCTATTGCTTACGTTATTAGAGCAGCAAGACGGATTGGCAGTACGTATTTTTCAAAAAATGAATGTCGATATAGAAGCGTTAAAGCAAGGCGCCGAAAGTTTAATTAAGAAAAAGCCTTCTGTAACTGGAAGCGGGGCAGAGGCTGGGAAATTATATGTAACCGGTGCTTTGCAACAACTGCTTGTAAGAGCAGGGAAAGAAGCAGAGAAATTGCAGGATGATTACATTTCAATCGAACATGTATTGCTTGCTTTTTCTGAAGAGAAAGGCGATATAAATCAATTATTTACGAGATTTCATATTACGAAAGATAACTTATTACAGTCTTTAATGACAGTTCGGGGGAATCAGAGAGTGACTAGTCAAAATCCAGAAGCAACTTATGAAGCGTTAGAAAAATATGGACGTGATTTAGTGGCTGAAGTGAGAGCAGGGAAAATTGATCCTGTAATTGGCCGAGATAGTGAGATTCGCCGCGTGATCCGCATTCTTTCACGCAAAACGAAAAACAACCCTGTTTTAATTGGTGAGCCAGGTGTTGGTAAAACAGCAATCGTTGAAGGATTAGCGCAACGTATTGTGAAAAAGGATGTCCCAGAAGGATTAAAAGATAGAACAATCTTCGCTTTAGATATGAGTGCACTTGTGGCCGGAGCAAAATTCCGCGGTGAGTTTGAAGAGCGTCTGCAAGCTGTATTAAATGAAATTAAAAAGAGTGAAGGGCGTATTTTATTATTCATTGATGAACTTCATACAATCGTCGGTGCTGGTAAAACAGAAGGAGCGATGGATGCAGGGAATATGTTAAAACCGATGCTAGCTCGTGGTGAACTGCATTGTATCGGGGCAACGACGCTCGATGAATATCGTAAATATATCGAGAAAGATCCAGCGTTAGAAAGACGTTTCCAACAAGTATTAGCAGAAGAGCCAACTGTTGAGGATACAATTTCAATTTTACGTGGTTTAAAAGAGCGTTTTGAGATTTATCACGGTGTAAATATTCATGACCGTGCAATTGTAGCGGCATCGGTTTTATCAGATCGATATATTTCAGATCGTTTCTTACCCGATAAAGCAATTGACCTTGTCGATGAAGCCTGTGCAACAATCCGAACAGAAATTGATTCTATGCCAACAGAATTAGATGAAGTAACGCGTCGTATTATGCAATTAGAAATTGAAGAAGCTGCCCTTGGGAAAGAAAAGGACTTTGGTAGCCAAGAACGCCTAAAAACATTACAACGTGAATTATCGGACTTAAAAGAAGTTGCAAGCGGTATGAGAGCGAAATGGGAGAAGGAAAAAGAAGACATTCACAAAGTTCGTGACTTACGTGAACATTTAGAACGCTTGCGCCGTGAGTTAGAAGAAGCAGAAGGCAATTACGATTTAAACAAAGCGGCTGAACTTCGCCACGGAAAAATTCCAGCTATCGAAAAAGAGTTAAAAGAATCGGAAGAAATGGGTGCGCATAATAAACAAGAAAATCGCTTATTACGTGAGGAAGTAAGTGAAGAAGAAATTGCAGATATTGTTTCACGCTGGACTGGTATTCCTGTCGCAAAACTCGTTGAAGGTGAACGTGAGAAATTATTACGTCTAGAACAAATTTTATCAGAGCGTGTTATCGGTCAAGAGGAAGCGGTAAGCCTTGTATCAGATGCAGTACTTCGTGCTCGCGCTGGAATTAAAGATCCGAATCGTCCAATTGGTTCATTTATTTTCTTAGGACCTACAGGTGTTGGTAAAACTGAGCTTGCAAAAACGTTAGCACAAACGTTATTTGACAGTGAAGAGCAAATGATTCGTATCGATATGTCTGAGTACATGGAAAAACACGCAGTGTCACGCTTAATTGGTGCGCCTCCTGGATATGTGGGATATGAAGAGGGCGGACAATTAACAGAAGCAGTAAGACGTAAACCGTATTCTGTTATTTTGTTAGACGAAATCGAAAAGGCGCATCCAGAAGTATTCAACATTTTATTACAAATGTTAGACGATGGACGCATTACAGATTCACAAGGACGTACAGTAGACTTTAAAAATACGGTTATTATTATGACTTCAAATATTGGATCTGCTCACTTATTAGAAGGGCTAGAAGAAGATGGCTCTATTAAAGAAGAGTCAAGAGAACTTGTAATGGGACAATTAAGAGGACATTTCCGACCAGAATTCTTAAACCGTGTCGATGAAATTATTTTATTCAAACCTCTTACAAGGAATGAAATTAAAGGTATTGTTGATAAGATTGTACAAGAATTACAAGGGCGTTTAGCAGATCGCCACATTACAGTAGAATTAACGGAATCTGCAAAAGAATTTGTTGTAGAAGCTGGATTCGATCCGATGTACGGAGCTCGTCCCTTAAAACGATACGTACAACGTCAGGTGGAAACGAGATTAGCGAGAGAATTAATTGCAGGAACGATTACTGATAATAGTCACGTAGTTATTGATGTAGCAAATAATGAGTTAGTCGTTCATGTGCAATAAAAATAAAAAAAGAGTTCGGATAAAATCCGGACTCTTTTTTTAGTGTTGTTCTACTGGCTCGTTTGGAATCGTAGCTGAAATCGCTAGTACTAATACAGCAAGAACAACTGAGAAAATAGACGCTTGGTTAAAATCGTATGTACCGCCAGTCATAGAACCGATTACATAGCTCATCATATGTACAAGCGCGAACGACCAAATTAATGCCCAAATGAAACGCATATTTTACACCTCTATTCGTTCAATCTGTCCTTATTGTAACACAATTGAAAAAAGAATATAGAAAAATATTTGTAGATTTTTCAACGCAAATTTGCATTCTGTTCATACATTATAAAAGAGTACTTTTATACGTTTAGAAAATAAGGCGGGGGAAAAATGAGTATTACGGAACGTTTTTTTTACTTAGAAAAAGAACCATGTGTAATTTATTTACCGGAAAAGCCAAATGGATTTTCTGTTATGCTCCTAGGAGATTATAACTATTTTATTGAGAATGGTACAAGTTTATGGACACAGCATGCGGGAAAATCTTATTTTTTACATGGCCTTATTGAGGAAGGCTACACGGTCTTTTCTTCTAATTTATATGGAAGACACTGGGGGAATGACCAATCTGTTCGCCTAGCGAAACGTTTATATGATGTTGTTTTGAGAAAAGAGACATTAAATACGAAAATGCACATTATGGCAGATGGTATGGGTGCGCTTGTAGCGCTTGAAATGATGAACAAATACCCTGAAAGTATACGTTCTGTCATTATGTTAAATCCGTGTTTAGATTTGCCAGAATATGTGGAGTTCGAAAAAGAGCATAAGTTTTTTTACAAAAGATTAGTGAAGGAATTAAGTTTGGCGTATGATTCCAAAGAAGAAGAATTAGAATCAAAAATAAATAAGAAATCATTTACGCTTCTTCCGTCTTGTGTACCCGTTAAAATTTTCGTATCAACACAAGAAAAAAGAGGAAGAAAACAATTGTTACGTAAATACGAGAAAATGAGGCAATTAAATCAATGCGATACTTCTGTCTTATTCCATCTCCAAGATGTGAAATATAAAATGGTTAGACAAACGACGGATTTCTTTAAAAAATATGAAGAAGAATTGTGAAGCTCCCATATACATAAATGAGGAGCTATTTGTTTCAAGGGGAAAGGGTTGGTGGTATGAAACGCGTGCTAATTGTGGGTGCACTTACGTTTGTAGGTTATCACCTTGTGAATAAAATGATTGCAGAAGAAGTAGAAGTATATGGTCTTGATTTTGATGAATTTGATAGTATGACAAAAATTAATGAAGAGAAATTATTGTTGATTGGGCGAAATGCGTTATTTACGTACTATTCCATAAGGGATGAAGACGGATGGCGATCGGTAGAGGAAGAGAGTTTCGATACAGTTTATTTTTGTTTGTATGAGCCGAATCAGCAAAGTGGCTTTCGGAATGAAAGAGTCATATTACAATATTTAAAACGAATCGTAAGAATGTGTGAAAAAAATAAAGTAAAGTTAAATCTAATTTCTTCTATTGAAATAGGAAGCGCTGAAGAATCCGAAAACAAACGCCTGTTTTCGAAAGTGGAAGAAGGATTGAAAAAAGGAGAATTACAATATAGTGCATATCGAGTTCCTACAGTATATGGGCCATGGCAACCGTCGTTTATGATGTATCATCAGCTCATTTTATCAGAACTCGATGAAAAAGAGTGCCATTGTATAAGTGGAGAAAAAGGAAGGGATTTACTTTACGTTGAAGATGTATGTGAATACTTATGGGAAAATGGAATGAATGTAAAGCACCTCGGTATATATAATTTACTTAGTGGAAAAGAAGCATTATGGGAAAAAGGTATGAGCCTTTTACATGCAGATGGTAAGGTAAACAAAAAAGATGAGCATATAAGAAATGAAGCGGTAGAGATTGTTTCTCTTAAAAGAAATACGCCGTTAGAATTTGGTTTAAATAAACAATTGGCACATATGAAAAAATATAAAGAGTTATACGAAGGGTAGTGCACGTGTTACACTATTGTATGGACTATAAATTTAAATTTTTATTGGAGAGGAAGAGCATATATGAACGAAAAAAGCATGCAATTTTTACAAATCGCAATGAAGCATTTACCAGAAGCTAAGGCAATTTTAGATGATAATGGAATTGCACTTGATATGGAGAAAGCACAGCCTGTGTTAGAGCTATTGATGAAAGTAATGAGCGAAGCATATGAGCTTGGGAAAGCTGATAAAGAATAAAAAAACCTTCTTTTTTGAGAGGGAAAGAGGCTCAAGCCGTATGTAGAAGCGGTAAGGGCCTTTTTTTGTTTCGAGCGAGGTAAGGCCAGAGCGGTGATGAGGAGAAGGTCTTAGTTTTGAAGGGGAACTGATAAAGAATTAACCCGTCTTTTGGAGGGGAGGAGGCTCAAGCTGTGAGTAGAAGCGGTAAGGGCCTTTTTGTTTTGAGCGAAGTAAGGATAAGGTGATGGAATAATTTGTATTTCGAAATGGCAGGGATTTTTCTGTTTCTTTTAATGAAAAATAAAGTTGGTAATACGCCGTCTTTATTTTTTAGCTGAAATATATTCTAGACAAAAGTACATTTATGTTTTAAAATTAGTACCAAGTCATAATAATTGATATAAAACGGAGGGCTGCGATGTGAACGTGGGCATTTTAGGGATCGGAAGATATGTGCCAGAAAAAGTAGTCACAAATCACGATTTAGAGAAAATCGTAGATACATCTGATGAATGGATTCGTACGAGAACGGGAATTGCAGAAAGACGCATTGCCGATGATACAATAGATACTTCATATATGGCGGTAGAGGCTTCTAAAAAAGCACTTGAAGATGCAGGAATTAGCGGAGAGGATATCGATCTTATTTTAGTCGCAACAGTAACGCCGGATCGCGCATTCCCAGCAGTAGCTTGTGTAATCCAGGAAGCAATTGGCGCAAAACATGCAGCTGCAATGGATTTAAGTGCAGCGTGTGCTGGCTTTATGTACGGAATGATTACAGCGCAGCAATTTATTCAAACGGGAACTTATAAAAATGTATTAGTAGTTGGTAGTGACAAACTATCCAAAATTGTAGATTGGAATGACCGAAATACAGCAGTACTATTTGGGGACGGAGCAGGTGCTATCGTAATGGGAGCTGTTTCGGAAGGAAAAGGTGTACTTTCATTCGAATTAGGAGCGGACGGAAGTGGTGGTAAGCATCTTTATCAAGACGAGTATGTTATGATGAATGGCAGAGAAGTCTTTAAATTTGCCGTTCGTCAACTTGGTGATTCTTGTCTTCGTGTGTTAGAAAAAGCAGGACTTACGAAAGAGGATGTGGACTTCTTAGTACCACATCAAGCGAATATTCGTATTATGGAATCTGCAAGAGAGAGATTAAATTTACCGAAAGAAAAAATGAGTATGACAATTGAAAAGTTCGGTAATACATCAGCCTCTTCAATTCCAATTGCGATGGTAGAGGAATTGCAAAATGGACGTATTCAAGACGGTGATTTAATTATACTTGTTGGTTTTGGCGGCGGATTAACATGGGGAGCAGTCGCTCTTCGTTGGGGTAAATAAGGACTGAGAGAAAAAAAGGAGTGTATTTTGTATGGAAAAAAAGAGGGTCGTAATTACAGGATTAGGAGCTGTTACACCGATCGGAACAGATGTTGAAACAGCGTGGGAAAACATTAAAAAGGGTGTATCTGGAATCGGACGACTTACAAGAATTGATCCAGAAATGTTTCCAGCAAAAGTAGCAGCAGAAATTAACGACTTTGAAGTCGAGAAATATATTGATAAAAAAGAAGCGCGCCGTATGGATCGCTTTACACAATATGCAGTAGCAGCAGCGAAAATGGCAGTTGCGGATGCGAACCTTGAAATTACAGAAGAAAACGGACCCCGAATTGGTGTGTGGATTGGTTCTGGTATTGGCGGTATGGAAACATACGAAGAACAATTTAAGATTTTTACTGAAAAAGGTCCGCGCCGCGTGAGTCCATTCTTCGTACCAATGATGATTCCAGATATGGCAGCAGGTCAAGTATCAATCGCTACAGGAGCAAAAGGAATTAACACTTGTTCTGTAACGGCTTGTGCATCTGGTGCAAACTCAATTGGTGATGCATTTAAAGCAATTCAGCGTGGTGATGCTGATGCGATGATAACGGGCGGAGCAGAAGCACCGTTAACAAGTATGGCATTTGCTGGATTTAGTTCAGCGAAAGCATTAACATTTAATGAAGATCCAGCGACGGCTTGCCGTCCGTTCGATAAAAACCGTAGCGGTTTCGTAATGGGTGAAGGATCAGGAATTCTTATTCTTGAAGAATTAGAGCACGCGTTAGCACGTGGTGCCCATATTTATGCGGAAATTGCTGGTTATGGTGCAACGGGTGATGCGTTCCATATTACAATGCCTGCTCCTGGCGGTGAAGGCGGAGTGCGTGCAATGCGTCAAGCTTTAGCTGATGCAGGTCTAGAGCCAGAAGATATTGATTACATTAATGCGCATGGTACAAGTACAGATGCGAATGAAAAGTATGAAACGATGGCAATTAAAGAAACTTTCGGCGAGCATGCATATAAAGTAGCGATTAGCTCAACGAAATCAATGACAGGTCACTTATTAGGAGCAGCGGGTGCTGTTGAGGCGATCTTCTCTATTAAAACAATTACAGACGGAGTGATTCCTCCGACAATTAACTATGAAACGCCAGATCCAGATTGTGATTTAGATTACGTACCAAATAAAGCGAGACATCAAGAAGTAAACGCGGTATTAAGTAATTCATTAGGATTCGGTGGTCATAACGCAGTATTAGTATTTAAATCGTATAAATAATAGATGAAATAAGGTGTTTTTTCGTAACAAACTACGAAAAAACACCTTATTTATTTTTACGCTCTTTCCTTTTTTCGCATATACATAAAAAAAGGAGGGATGAAGATGGGGGTTGTTGATACGGCAAAATGGCTACACCTGTATTATGGACGCCCAGAAAAACTTTGTGAGAAATTTACAAAGTATATTCCATTGCCAAAAGAGAGGTTGTATCGCTTTTTAATCTCTAGAGGTATGTATCGCCCGGTAATGCGGGGTGAGCAGGAAATTAAAGAATTAGAGAAAAAAGAAATTTGGAAAGAACTTAGCATGGAGTATGAAAAATTAAAAAGTTGGCTAAAAGGTCCAGATGTTCCTATCTTTATTTTATTATCAGATTCATATAATCGAACGGTACAAGAAGAGTATAACGGGAAGGCTGGTTTATCTATGCGTCACGTTATTTTCTTATTCGTATGTGGACGTAATTCAGTAGAGGAACTAAAAGCTTTATTAACGCATGAATATCACCATATATGTAGATTGCATCAAATTGAGACGAAAGAAAAAGAGTATACATTACTTGATACGATGATTATGGAAGGCTTAGCTGAGCAAGCTGTATATGAAAGGTATACAGAAAAAAGATGCGCACCGTGGACTACTTACATTTCAAAAGAAGATGCTATTTATTATTGGAGAAATTCAATACAAGAACGAATAGATGTAAAGAGAGGTACGAGGGAGCATGATGTTTTATTAAATGGACTGCACCCGTATCCGAAAATGCTTGGCTATGCACTTGGATTCCATATTGTAAAAGATTGCGTAGCTTTTGAAGGAGAAGATACACTTTCTTTATTATCTATAGATGCGAAAGAAATATTGAATAAAGCAAATACATTTCACGTTTCGTAAAAAAACAGGAGAGCTATCTCTTGTTTTTTTATATATTATAGAAGAAAAAATAATAATTAGAATATATTTCCTCAAGTGGAATAAAGTTAAGCAAAAATGAACATAATGATTGGTACAAACAGTAGTGAAGTGAGGGGTAGAGAATGTTATATCTACATGATGTATGGGTAAATTGGTTTGAAGGTGAAGAGAATGGGTATAACGTTTGTCATTTTTACGAGTGGCGGAAAGATGATACGATTGAGCTATTAGATCAAGTGCCATTATTAAAAGTAGATTCCACATTATATCATTACATCGAGAACGAATTGTTAGAGCTTCCGCAAAAGTTATTGGAAGACGTACATCATAAGGCTTATATTCGTAAAAATCACGAACGTTTGCAACAAGAATATTGTTTTGTAGTTACAGATGGAAAAGGAATTATTGCGATTGATTCAATCGGCTATAATGTGCCAATTAGAAAAAGTAGGCTTATACCTCGTCAAGAGCAGATGGTATATGAGATGGTAGAAAATGTGCAAGCAGAAAAGTATGAGTTCCAGGTAGAAGAAATTGAAAAAGAACATCATATTTTATCACCATCGCCTTTCATTATGAATGGCTTGACTCGTAAAGAAAGACAGCTAAAACAATTATTATTTATGGCGTTAGATCAATTACATACAACGAAAAATCCAGCTGAAATTCGCTACTGGTTCACAGAGTGGGATCCATCAGCATACGGAATGGTTCAACATATGGAATTTGAAGATATTTGGGCTAAACTTTATGATGAAGCGAAAACTGGATGGTCTGAGAAACACGAACAATTATGTGAGCGTCTTGTAAAAGGACAGCCGTTTTTTGAAAAGCTATGGGAAATGGAAAATGAGCAGAAGGTAAATTAAAAAAACCGCCGATTGGCGGTTTTTTTTTTTGGAGTTGGCAAGAATGTTCGGTGGCTTCGCGCCTTCCTGCGAGGCAAGAAGCGCCTCTGCGTCAGGAGCTCCATCCCCCTCACATTCTAAGCGAGCCGCCTCCGCTTTATAAGTTACCTACGTTTTCTGCTTAGTCCCATTGCGTTTTCTACTTTGCGTAGTTGTTTGAATGCGACGCGGTTTGCTTTTTCTGCACCTTTGTCTAGAATTTCGTCTAGTTCTGGGGAGCTGATTAGTTCGTTATATTTGTCTTGGATTGGGCGAACTGCTTCTACGACTACTTGCGCTAGGTCGCCTTTGAAGTCGCCGTATCCTTTTCCTTCGTACATTGCTTCTATTTCTTCAACTGTTTTTCCAGAGAATGAAGAATAGATTGTTAATAAGTTAGAGATACCAGGTTTATTTTCTTTATCGAATTTCACGATACCTTCAGAGTCAGTTACAGCACTTTTAATTTTCTTTTCAATTGTTTTCGGTTCATCAAGCATACTGATCATTGATTTTGGATTTGGATCAGATTTACTCATTTTTTTCGTAGGTTCTGTTAATGACATAACGCGAGCTCCTACTTTTGGAATGCGAATTTCAGGAACTGTGAACACTTCACGGAAACGTTTGTTGAAACGCTCTGCTAGATCACGTGTTAATTCCATATGTTGTTTTTGATCATCACCAACAGGTACGATTTCAGTGTTGTAAAGTAAAATATCAGCAGCCATTAATGGTGGATACGTAAGTAATCCAGCCGGAACTGAATCTCTACCAGAAGCTTTATCTTTATATTGTGTCATACGCTCCAATTCTCCAACGTAAGCAACTGATTGCATGATCCATCCTAGTTGAGCGTGTGCGGGTACTTCTGACTGTACAAATAAAGTAGCTTTTTCAGGATCGATGCCGCATGCAACATATAGTGCAGCAAGACTGCGGATGTTTTTACGAAGTTGTACGGGATCTTGAGGTACTGTAATCGCATGTTGGTTTACAATGCAGAAATAACAGTCGTGTTCGTTTTGAAGCTCTGTAAATTGCTTCATAGCTCCTAAATAGTTACCAAGTGTAATTGTTCCACTTGGCTGAATACCAGAAAAGATAACTGACATAAGTAATTCCTCCTAAATTTGAATGTGTGATAGGGAAGAGAAGGCATACAAAAAAGCCCATTCATCCCAAATTACATAGGGACGAATGGACCGCGGTACCACCCTAATTATTTCACCATTGTGAAATCTCTCAGATCCATAATAACGTCTGGATATAACGCCAAAGCCTACTACTCACGGTTCGGTTTGGTGCTCAAAAGCCCATTCCATATTGCACAATTACTTGTTCACACCAGCCACAAGCTCTCTGAAATTGCCTCAATATGTACTCTTCTTTATCATCGCATACATATAAATTTATTTATTGTTAACTGAGCCCTTTTAATATGAAAGAACTAAAGTTTTATAACAAAATGTTTTGCTGATTATTATATCATATGGAATAGTGTTTGCAAACTACATCAAAATAGTAAAGCTAATGAGAGTCGAGAACAGACCAAGTACGATACCAGTAATACAAATCGGATACGTCCATTTGAATGAATATGTTTTATAAATACGTTCTTTTTTATCGGTAGGTTCCTCTGCTTCTTCAATTAAAGAGTCAATTTTTTTGTTCGTACCAAATACTCTTTGGAATGCGTAAATTGTTACGTTAAAAAATCCATTTTGAAATATGTATAAAAAACCACCTATAAGAATAAAAACCAATGAGATATAGAATGAGATGTTGACAAAATTCAACAAAAACCGAGATGAAACGAGGAATGCGCCAACACTAGAAGCGATTATCGCTACGAAAAATAGTATACAAGTATGAAAAAAAACTTTATTCAAAATATTCCCCTCCGTCAAAATATTACTAGAATTATTATACTATAAAAGTTATAATAAGTAATATAAATAATTTTTTGAAAATTATATGCAATTAAAGTGTTAATTGCAAGATGATGGTAGCAATGTTAACGTATTCCTTTACAAAAAAATAAAAAAATAAATAATTTATTAAAAATTTTAACAAAAAAACAAAAAACTATATTCACAATCGTCATATTATATGTATAATGAAAATTGTAGAAACTTGGAGATTATTCTTTCAATTCTACTTTTTTACAAGTGAGGGTACAGGAAGTGCAATTAGGGGAGGCAATACAACATGAAGAAAAAGATACCGTTATTAATTGCATCAACGTTGACAGTGAGTATGTTAGGAGCTTGTAGTTATCAAAAAGAAGATAACAAAGCAGGTGCAAAAGAAAAATCCTCAAATAAGCAAGTGTTAAACCTAACTGAAACAGCTGAGATTCCAACAATGGATACGACGTTATCAACGGATGCAGCATCTTCTAACATCATGAATAATACAATGGAAGGATTATATCGTCTGGGGAAAGATGATAAACTCGTTCCAGGTGTCGCTAAATCCTATGAGAAATCAGAGGATGGTAAAAAGTATGTATTTAAATTACGTGAAGATGCGAAATGGTCTAACGGTGAGCCTGTAACAGCGAAAGACTTCGTTTATTCTTGGAGAAGAGCTGTAGATTCAAATACGGGTGCCAAGTTTGCTTACATACTATTTGATGTTAAAAATGCGGAGAAAGTTAACAAAAAAGAGTTACCAGTGGAAGAACTGGGTGTAAAGGCCATTGATGATCACACACTTGAAGTGGAATTAGACAACCCTGTTCCTTATTTTGTAAGTTTAACAGTCTATCCAACATTTTATCCTTTGAATGAGAAGTTTGTAAAAGAACAAGGAGATAAATTCGGATTAGAATCCAATACGACACTTTACAATGGACCATTCGTTTTAAATGAATGGAAGCATGAACAAAGTTTCAAATTGACGAAGAATCCGACGTATTGGGAAAATAAAGTAGTAAAACTTGAGGAAGTAAACTTCAATATTGTTAAGGATCGTTCAACGGCTATAAATTTATATGAAACAAAAGCAATTGATCGTGTAGTATTAACATCAGAGTTTGTAGATAAATACAAATCAGATGCTGATTTTAAAACAATTAAGAGACCATCTACACAATTCATTCGCTTAAATGAAAAAAATAAGTTTTTAGCAAATAAAAATATCCGAAAAGCAATTGCGATGTCCTTTGAACGTGAAAATATCGGAAAAGTTATTTTAAACGATGGTTCAGAAGGAATGTATGGTTTTGTTCCGAAAGGTTTGGCAAAAGGACCTAACGGAAAAGACTTCCGTGAAGAGAACGGAAAGCTTATAAAAGAGGATGTTAAAGAAGCTCAAAAATATTGGGAAGCTGGTAAAAAAGAACTTGGTGTAGACAAAGTAGAGTTAGAGTTATTAAACTTTGATACTGATGATGCTAAAAAAATCGGAGAGTATTTAAAAGGACAATTCGAAAAGAACTTACCAGGTTTAACAGTTTCAACAAAAATGCAGCCATTTGCACAAAAATTAAAACTTGAAGCAAGTGGAGATTATGCGATGTCATATGCGGGATGGAGTCCAGATTATATGGATCCAATGTCATTCCTTGAAATGTATACAACAGGTAATTCGCAAAATAAAGTGAATTACGCAAATCCAGCTTATGATGAACTAATTAAGAAAGCCAAAACAGAAGTAGATGTACAAGCTCGCTGGGATGCTCTATTAAAAGCAGAACAACAACTGCTTGAGGATGCAGCGATTGCTCCAGTATATCAACCTGGAAAGGCATATTTACAACGTAGTTCAATTACTGGCCTATTAGAGCATAAATATGGCGGAGAATTTAGCTATAAGTGGGTTGAACTCAAAAACTAAAAATGGTTTCCATCATGAATAAGGGTATATGCCTATGATGGGCATATGCTCTTATTTTAAAAAAATAAAAGTAAGAATATTTTAAACTATCTTATTGCTTTTGAGAAAAACGGGGAGGTGCTTGACTATGGGACGTTATGTATTAAAACGTTTCGTGTACATGGCTTTGACATTATTTTTAATTACTACACTGACTTTCTTTTTGATGAAATTACTTCCGGGTTCTCCGCTTAAAAATCAGGAGAAGTTATCACCGGCACAAAAAGAAATCATTCTTGAAAAATATGGTTTAAATGATCCAGTACCAGTTCAATATGCACGTTACTTAGGTAACTTAGCAAAAGGTGATTTAGGGGTATCATTCCAATATGATAACCGCCCAGTAACAGATATGATTGTGGACCGCATTGGACCATCAGCACAACTTGGTTTACAAGCGATTATATTAGGAACGTTTATCGGATTAATTTTAGGAATCGTTGCGGCACTTCGTAACAATACATGGGTCGATTATGGGGCGACAATAATTTCCGTACTCGGTATGTCGGTACCATCGTTCGTATTTGCCGCATTACTACAATATTTCGTAGGGGTAAAACTTGGTTGGTTCCCAGTAGCATTCTGGAAAGGACCAGAGTTTACAGTAATGCCTACAATTGCTTTATCGATGGCAGTTATCGCAACAATCGCACGTTTCGCTCGTGCAGAGTTAATTGAAGTTATGCAAGCCGACTACATTTTAACAGCGAAAGCAAAAGGAATTAGCCAAGGCGTTATCATTATCAAGCATGCACTTCGTAACGCGTTAATTCCAGTTGTAACAATTTTAGGACCAATGGTTGCCGGATTAATTACAGGGACACTAGTTATTGAGCAAATTTACGCTGTACCTGGACTTGGGGAACAATTCGTTAAATCGATTACAGTGAATGACTATACAGTTATTATGGGAACTACAATTTTCTATAGTGCGATCTTCATCTTAGTTATTTTCATTGTCGATATTTTATACGGAATTATTGATCCTCGTATTCGTTTAGCGGGAGGGAAAAAATGATGAAAGATGTACAAAAATTATCTCCAGATTTATTTCAACCAGCCAATCAAAGTAATGTTGATAATGAAGTCATTGCCCGTCCAAGCTTAACGTTTTGGCAAGATGTAAGAAGACGTTTGTTCCAACATAAAGGTGCAATGTTTGGTTTCGTATTATTAATGCTTATTGTACTACTAGCAATTATAGGACCGATGGTAAGTAAGCATTCTTATAAAGAGCAGGATTTAGGTCGTGCGAAAATGCCACCAAAAATTCCAGTGATTGAAAATATTCATTGGCTACCATTTGACGGTACAGATCAATATGGTGTTGACCAATATGAAAAACGTGATATTAAAGAGTACTTCTGGTTTGGTACAGATGATCTTGGCCGTGATTTATGGACAAGAACATGGGAAGGTACACGCGTATCATTATATATCGCTCTTTTAGCAGCAGCAATTGATTTAGTAATTGGGGTTGCATACGGAGGTATTTCAGCATTCTACGGCGGTAGAGTAGATAACATTATGCAACGTATTATGGAGATTATTAACGGTATTCCATATTTAATCATCGTTATTTTAATGGTAATCATTATGGGATCAGGTATATGGTCGATTACACTTGCGATGGCAATTACAGGTTGGATAGGGATGTCGCGTATCGTTCGTGGACAAATCCTAAAATTAAAAAACCAAGAATACGTATTAGCATCTCGTACATTAGGAGCAACGAATACACAATTAATTGTGAAACACTTAATACCGAACGTAATGGGACCAATTATCGTAATGACAATGTTTACAATTCCAACAGCGGTGTTTGGTGAAGCATTCTTAAGCTTCATTGGTTTAGGTATTCAGCCACCATTCGCATCACTTGGATCTCTTGTAAATGACGGTTATAAATCAATTCAAACGTATCCACATATGATGTTCATCCCAGCGGTTGTCATCAGTATGTTAATCTTAGCATTTAACTTAATGGCAGACGGATTACGCGACGCGTTAGATCCAAAAATGCGTAAGTAAAAGAGGGGAGAAGTAAAAATGAAAACATTGCTAGAGGTAAAAGATTTGCAAGTCTCCTTTGATACACATGCAGGTGAAGTACAAGCTGTACGCGGTGTTACTTTTGATTTAAAAAAAGGAGAGACATTAGCGATTGTAGGAGAATCTGGTTCTGGTAAATCAGTTACTTCTAAAGCGTTAATGGGATTAATTCCGAACCCTCCAGGACGTATTAAAAACGGTGAAATCGTATTTGAAGGTCGTGACTTAACGAAATTAACAGAAAAAGAAATGCAGCAAGTACGCGGTAAAGATATCGCGATGATTTTCCAAGATCCAATGACATCATTAAATCCAACGATGACAATTGGTAATCAGATTATGGAAGGCCTTATTAAACACCAAGGGATGAGTAAAGCGGACGCACGTAAAGTTGCTGTAGAATTAATCGACCTTGTAGGTATTCCAAATCCAGAAGCTCGCTTAAAACAATATCCTCACCAATTCTCAGGTGGTATGAGACAGCGTGTAGTTATTGCGATGGCGTTAGCTTGTAATCCGAAATTACTAATTGCCGATGAGCCGACAACAGCGCTAGACGTTACAATTCAGGCGCAAATTTTAGAGCTTATGAAGGACATTCAGCAAAAAACAGAAGCAGCAATCATTTTCATTACACATGACTTAGGTGTAGTGGCAAACGTTGCAGACCGAGTTGCGGTTATGTACGCTGGTAAAGTTGTTGAAATTGGAACTGTTGATGAAATTTTTTATAATCCACAACATCCATACACATGGGGCTTAATCGCATCTATGCCAAGCTTAGATGGTTCAGAAGAAGAGCTATATGCAATTCCTGGAACGCCTCCAGACTTATTAAAGCCGCCAAAGGGTGATGCTTTTGCACCACGTAATCCGCAGGCGCTGAAAATTGATTTTGAAATGGAACCACCTTTATTTAAAGTAAGTGATACACACTATGCGGCAACTTGGTTACTTCATGAGCAAGCGCCAGAAGTAAAACCACCGGCAGTTGTTGAAAAACGCATTCTTCAAATGAAAGCAGGTGAACAACATGACTAAACAACGTGAGAAATTAATTGAAGTAAAAAATGTAAAGCAACACTTCGACGTGAGTGGTGGTGTTGTCAAAGCGGTTAATGATATTTCATTTGATATTTACCGCGGAGAAACATTTGGTCTTGTAGGAGAATCAGGTTGTGGTAAATCAACAACTGGAAGAACAATCATTCGTTTATACGATGCAACTGCTGGTGAAGTGTTGTTCGATGGTGAAAATGTACATGGTAAAAAATCACGCGCAGAACTGAAGAAATTCAACCGTAAAATGCAAATGATTTTCCAAGATCCATATGCATCATTAAACCCTCGTATGACAGTAGGGGACATTATTGCAGAGGGTATTGATATTCACGGACTAGCAAAAAGTAAAAAAGAGCGTATGGATCGTGTTCATGAACTGTTAAACACAGTTGGCTTAAATAAAGAACACGCGAACCGTTTCCCGCATGAATTCTCAGGTGGACAACGTCAACGTATCGGTATTGCTCGAGCACTTGCTGTAGAACCTGAATTTATCATTGCCGATGAGCCAATCTCAGCACTTGACGTATCGATTCAGGCGCAAGTTGTAAACTTACTGAAACAGTTACAAAAAGAAAAAGGTTTAACATACTTATTCATCGCCCATGATTTATCGATGGTAAAATACATTAGTGACCGCATCGGCGTAATGTACCGTGGTCAAATCGTTGAGCTAACAACAAGTGATGAGTTATATGCGAATCCAATTCATCCGTATACAAAATCACTATTATCAGCAATTCCACTTCCAGACCCAGATTATGAGCGTAATCGTAAACGTATCGTATATGATCCAACTCAGCATGATTATGGTAGTGAAGTACCAACAATGCGTGAAATTCGCCCAGGCCATTTCGTATTATGTTCTGAAGCAGAGTATAAGAAATATAAAGAAATCTATCAATAATAAAAAAAGCCATTCTTCCATTAAGGAAGGGTGGCTTTTTTCTACTATATAAATGAGTGGTCAACATTGTCGGTAAGTCGATATATTGAAAGAATCGCCCATATAAATTTCATTCACTAATAACTACATCTTGATCAAACGAGTGTTACTGCGCCTGAACAGAAACACTTTCTTCTTGCTCATTCGGTTTAACAAGTGCATAACGTTCCCATGCTCTACTTTTCCAGCGGAAGAACATAATAATGGCACGCGTCCATTCGTCGATAGCAATCGCTAACCAAATACCAACGAGTCCCATATCTAAATGGAAGGCGAAAAAGTAACCGAGTGGTAAACTCATTAACACCATAGAGAATGCGCCGATTAAAACAGGGTATTTTGCATCACCAGCTGCACGAAGTGAATTAATGATGACGATGTTCATCGTGCGTCCCGTTTCAAGTAGTACACTTAGTAAAAGAACGCTTGCACCTAATTTAATAATGTGTGGATTATCTGTAAACAGTCCCATTAATTGTGTGCGGAATGTAATAACGAGAACAACCATACATAAAGTTACGCCAATTGCCCATTTTACACTTTTCCATACACGTTCATATGCTTCATCTTTTTCGCCGCCGCCAACAAGGCGCCCGATAATAATTGCTGTTCCCATACCAATCGCAATGGCAAATAAATAAGTGAACATGGAAATGTTAGTAGCGTATTGCCTTGCTGCCAATGATTCCGTACCTAAGTATGTTGCGTAATATAAGAAGACAATTTGACAAGCTTGATACATGACTTGTTCGAATGCAGATGGAATGCCGATCTTTAATATTTTGCCAACGTATTCTTTTGATAAAGTGAAGTAATATTGTAATTTCACACGGTATTCCATAACGCGGTATAGTAACCAGAAGAACACAATAAGTGCCAGTAGTCGACTGACAGCGGAAGAAATCGCGGCCCCTTGCACACCGAGTTCAGGGAAACCGAATTTCCCGAAAATAAGTACGTAGTTTCCGGCGATATGAATAATATTCATTCCGAGCGAAACAAACATTGCTTGCTTTGTAAAGCCGTGAACGCGGATAATTGCGGCTAACGAGTTAATAATAGCTTGAAGGAAAATAGCCCCTCCGACGATGGATAAATAGCTTTGTGCATACATTAGTACATCGCCTTGTAAATTCATTGCCATCATCATATGTTTTGAAAATAAAAGAAAACCAGCGCTTATAACGAGTCCGACCACTAAATTTAATGTGACGGCTAATGCTGATATTTTAGATGCTTCCATAAAACGTTTGGAACCGAGGTATTGAGATACGACGATCGCAGCGCCATTCCCAATTACTTCTAGTACCAAAATAGCGATATGAAGATATTGATTTGCTGCACCAACCCCAGATACAGCATCGTCTGATAATGCACTTAACATGAAAGTATCAGCGATCCCCATCAACATAAAAAGAAAAACTTCTAGAAAAATAGGCCATGTTAATAGGAATAAACTTAGTTTCTCAGTTGGCCCACTTTTTGAGTGAATTGCTGTCATATCTGTCCCCTCTTTACCGATATCTATTTTTAGCAAAGTGTATCGTAACATACTTTCATAGCCATTGCACTCATTTTAACCTACATATTTTTAATATGAAGAGACCTCCATTTTATGTTAATAAGAGAAGGATAATTATACGTAAAATATAATAGAATATAAAATTCATTTTTCTCTGATAATTTAGAAAAATATAAAAATAGTTTTTTTGACGTTTTAGTCAGGAAAAATAGCAATATGAAACGTTTACAAAGGTTTATTTTTTAACAGAAAATTTTAATAAAATAGAAATATAAATATACAAAGAATATATTTGTGTGTATAATATGAATTATTAGAACATATATATATTTCTTTCTGTTTGAAAATGAAAGGGCTAACATTTTTTGGAGGGGTGGAAGTATGAAAAAAAAGATACCAGTTTTTGTAGCATCAACAGTAGCGATGAGCATGGTTTTAGGGGCATGTAGTTATCAAAAAGATGAGCCGCAAGCGAACGCAAAAGGGGATAGCGGGAAAAGCGGTGCGAAGCAAGTTATAAACTTAATTGAAACACAAGAAATTCCAACGATGGATCCAGCTTTGTCAGCTGATGCAGTTTCTTCGAAAGTAATGAACAACACGATGGAAGGACTATACCGTCTTGGAAAAGATGATAAGTTAGTTCCAGGTGTAGCGAAAGAATTCCAAAAGTCAGAAGACGGTAAAAAGTATACATTTAAATTACGTGAAGATGCAAAATGGTCAAATGGTGAACCTGTAACAGCGAAAGATTTCGTATATGGATGGCAAAGAGCGATTAATCCAGATACAGCTGCAAAATCAGCGTACATTATGTATGATATAAAGAATGCAGAAAAAATTAATAAAAAAGAGATGAGTCCAGATCAATTAGGCGTAAAAGCAATTGATGATCACACGTTAGAAGTGGAATTAGATAATTCTATTCCATATCTTGTTGATTTAATGGTCTATCCGATCTTCTATCCTGTGAATGAAAAGTATGTAAAAGAGCAAGGTGCACAGTTTGGTTTAGAAGCAAATACAACACTTTATAACGGGCCATTTACATTAAGTGATTGGCAACATGAACGTAGCTTCAAAATGACAAAGAGCCCATCATATTGGGACAATAAAGAAGTGAAGCTTGAGGAAGTAAACTTTAATATTGTAAAAGATACGTCTACGCCAATTAATTTATATGAAACAAACGCAGTCGATCGAGCGACGTTATTAGCAGAGTTCATCGATAAATATAAAGGAAAACCAGATTTCAAAACGGTAGAAGATACTTCTGTATTCTTCCTTCGCTTAAATCAAAAAGACCCAGCTTTAGCAAATAAAAATATTCGTAAAGCAATTTCTCTTGGTTTTGACCGTAAACCATTCGTTGATACATTATTAAATAACGGTTCTAAGCCAGCGACGGGATTAATTCCTGACAATTTCATTAAAGGACCGGATAAAAAAGATTTCCGTGCTGAAAATGGAGATATTATAAAACCGAATGTAAAAGAAGCGAAAAAGTATTGGGAAGCTGGTAAAAAAGAACTTGGTAAAAATGAAATTGAATTAGAGATGTTAAATGAAGACGTGGAATTATCGAAGAAAACTGGTGAATATTTAAAAGGTGAGTTAGAAAAGAATTTACCAGGTTTAACAGTGAAAATTAAACAGCAGCCATTCGCGCAAAAACTAAAATTAGAAGATGCGGGTGACTATGTAATGTCATTCTCTGGATGGAGTGCAGATTTCCCAGATCCAGTTACATATCTTGATATGTTCGTAACTGACGGAGCACAGAATAAAATGAAGTATTCTAATCCGAAGTACGATGAGATTATTATGAAAGCGAAGAAAGATGGAAGCGACGTAAACGCTCGTTGGAAAAACTTATTAGAAGCAGAAAAAATGTTACTTGATGATGCTGCGATTGTTCCAGTATATCAACGTGGTAGAGCATATTTACAAAGAGAAACAATTAAAGATATGTACAATCATAAATATGGTGGCGAAGTAAGCTTCAAATGGGCATCAGTAGAGAAATAACAAAAAAAGCAGGTGATTACCTGCTTTTTTTAGTACGTACGTTTTTTATAAATGCCTTTTCCGCCAACTTGATTCCAACCAGATTGTACATCTAAACTTTTGTTAACAAACTTCATTTTTTCTTTCCCACCAAAGAGTTTTTCACCGATGCTATTTGTAATGACACCAATCAATGCTGTTATTCCAATGATGAGGGTAGCAACAATGATAAAATCAGTAAAAAAAGCAATCATATGCAAATTCCCCCTTTGCCTGCCTGTATTTTTATTGTATGAGATAAAAGGTAAAAAAGAAAGAAATGTCAGAAAAATGTTTGGCAATTTTAGAAATCGTATAGACATGGGTGATGAGATTTGTTAATATAAGAACAGATGTTCTTTCTATTGTTTTAGCTTTTGGTCTTACATTTCTCAATTGAATTATTGGGAAAAGGTAAGAAAACGTTCTCTTTTAGGCGATTCATGTTATGAAAAAACAATCGTATATAACATGAAGTATATTGTAAAAAGCAGGCGTCAAAAGGGTTGAAGATTGTTGTTAGATGACAGTTAAAGTGAGTGTAATCATGTTACATAGCAGTGGAATACACGGAGAAGTTTTCTCAACTAGCAGTAAATTTACTGTATATTTCTTGCAAAAACTATTGTATAATGATTATAGAAGTTACTTATTAAAAGTAATTGTTGTTGCTTACATGAATTGTGATTTTTTACTTTGCTATAAGACAAGTTATCGTGAAAAATTGCGGAAGTTAGAAATTTAAACTGTAATTAGTACAGAATTTGTACTCTTTAAGGAGAGTGAGCTTTGTATGGTAACATTATATAGTTCTCCAAGCTGTACGTCTTGTAGAAAGGCGAAATTATGGCTAGAGGAAAA
This sequence comes from Bacillus silvicola, assembly GCF_050524305.1. Classification (NCBI taxonomy): domain Bacteria; kingdom Bacillati; phylum Bacillota; class Bacilli; order Caryophanales; family Bacillaceae; genus Bacillus; species Bacillus silvicola. The sequence continues at coordinate 1,245,786 of NZ_JBNGVC010000001.1, read as the reverse complement.
TCATATTCCTTATACAGAACGTAATATTTTCTCAGATCCATTAACGATTGAGGAAATTAAAGAGATTTTACGTATGACAGAAAGCGGAACGGATGAGATTATTTCTACTCGTTCAAAAGTTTTCCAAGAATTAAATGTAAACTTAGAGTCTTTACCACTTCAAGATTTATATAAGATGATTCGTGACTATCCAGGGATTTTACGTCGTCCAATTATGATTGACGAGAAGCGCCTTCAAGTAGGTTACAACGAAGACGAAATCCGCCGTTTCTTACCACGTACAGTAAGAACGTTCCAATTGCGTGAAGCACAGCGTCTTGTAAATTAATTATAATAATATGAAAACCTTCTACCTATTATATAGTAGAAGGTTTTCTTTTAATGTTTCACATTTCGTAATCGAACTCGTTGAACGATAATACCGATGCATAAAACGGTGAAAATGAATAAGTAAGGAATACTTGTCGTGAAACTTGGGTTGTTATGAAAAAAAGTTGCAAGTCTGTCTTCATGTGTAATCATTTTTCCTGCTGTATAGGCGAGAACTGCTGCCCCGCAAAAAATGAGGAACGGAAAACGTTCCATGAGTATTAAAATAAGTTTGCTGCCCCAAATGATAATCGGGATAGAAATGAGTAGACCGATTATTACGAGTAATAATCTTCCGTGAGCTGCACCCGCAATGGCAATAACATTATCAAACCCCATAACGAGATCTGCGAATACAATCGTACGCACCGCTTGGAATAAAGTCGTTTTTCCCTGAATCGAAGAAAGATCGTTGTTGTTATCAGTTAGTAAATTTACTGCAATTAATGTGAGTAAAACTCCGCCGATGAGTTGTAAAAATGGGATGTCGAGTAAATAGACAGCTAGTATTGTGAGGAGAATTCGCAGCACAATTGCTAAAATAGTTCCAATCAAAATTGCTTTATTTCGTTTTGATTCAGGTAAATTTCGGCTAGCTAGTGCGATAACAATTGCGTTATCACCACCTAGTACAACATCGATACCGACGATCATTAGTACAGATGTTAAAAACTCTAAGTCCATTCGTCTGCCTCCATTTATGATGTTTTAATAAGCGATATGTATGTGATGAAGAAAGTTTGTTTAGCTTTTATCCCGCGCTTTTGGGATTAAATAATCTTCTCTTATAGAAGTTTTACTTTATTACAGTGTACGGGGCAATACGCAAATGTATGTCCAAATTTTTTGTGAACAGAGAATTGAAATAATGATATTTAGCCGACTATCTGCGGGTAGTAAGACTCCGTCACAAAACCCGGTTATAAAGAAAAGGAGTTAGTTTTGTGCTTTCCTGTCCGTAAATGCCCGATTAGTGTGGTTAATAATCAACGTGGATGAGCAAAGAACCCATCAATTAAAGTTTCAGTTTATGTAAGTAGCCGAATGCAGATAGGTATATAACTATTTTTGTAAAATAAATCGATTTTATTTCCATTCTGGAGAATCTTATCATAAAATGAGAGTACAAGAATCTATTGATTTGTCATATGAGTGGGGGATCCCTTCATAACAATTCTAAACAGGAAGGGAGAGTTGTATTTTGGAAATTGAAAGAATTAACGATCATACGATGAAATTTTTTATTACGTACGTTGATATAGAGGACAGAGGGTTTAACCGTGAAGAAATTTGGTATGACCGCGAACGGAGTGAAGAACTCTTTTGGGAAATGATGGATGAAGCTCGCGATCATGATGACTTCTTTATTGATGGACCGTTATGGATTCAAGTGCAAGCAGTCGACAAAGGGATTGAAGTACTTGTAACGAAAGCAGAACTTTCAAAGGATGGACAAAAATTAGAACTACCAATAGGTGTAGACAAAATTATAGATATTCCTTTAGATGAAGGAATCGAATCATTATTCCAGCAAGAATTAGAGGAAGAGGAAATAGAACCGACAGGTACAAACTTTAATGAAGATGGTACGTTTGGCTTTTTAATTAAGTTTAATGATTTTGAAGATGTAATTTCATTAAGTCATCGTCTAATTTTTGAAGATATAAAAGATGAACTGTATTCATTTGAGGACCGCTATTATGTATATGTGGAATTCGATGAAGTGCTACATGATGAGGAAGAGATTGATCGTATTTTAAGTATTGTTTTAGAATACGGGGAAGAGTCTACTTTAACGATTCATCGTGTAAGTGAGTATGGAAAGCAAGTTGTGAAAGAGCATGCGCTTGAGACAATTCGTAACCATTTTCCTTCTAAAACGTAGGCCGATTTCTATAGTATGAAATCGGCTTTTTTTATGAAGAATAGGAAAGTTTTCTTAGTAAGGGGGTAAGAGATGAAAAACACGTTAAAACTACTTTTCTTTTTTCTACTATTGTTCGCATTATTTGTTTCATTACGCATGTTTATTGATGTAGCATTTTATTCGGATGTCATGGGTATAAAAGACGTTTCGATTTTAGGTATTATTAGTATTTTATTTACGGTTTCTGCATTTTTAATTGGATGTGTTATTTTCTTAGAAAACAGACATCCATCCAAAACACTTACATGGTTAATCGTACTAGGAATTTTTCCAGTGTTCGGTTTCTTTGCTTATTTATTATTTGGACAAAACTTTCGCAGAAAAAGAATGTTCCAAAAGAAGGCGTTACTCGATGAACAGGCATTTTTACAATATAAGGGACACGAAGATTATGAAGAACGAATTTTACGAGACCATAAGCATCAAGAATTGCTATTTCGTTTAGCTGATCGATTGGGTGCTTTAAATATTTCATTTCAAACTGAAACGAGGACATTAACAAATGGAGACGAGACGTTTCAGGCAATTTTAGATGGGTTAAATCGAGCGAAACACCACATTCATATGGAGTATTACATTGTGCGTGATGACAAGCTCGGTACAGAAATTAAAGATATTTTAATAAAAAAATCAAAAGAAGGCGTTGTCGTTCGTTTTTTATATGACGCGGTTGGAAGTTTTAAATTATCAAATTCGTATATTGAAGAATTGAATGATGCAGGAGTAGAAATGATTCCATTTTTCCCTGTGCGCTTTCCGATTTTAAACGATAAAATTAATTATCGAAACCATCGAAAAATCGTTATTATAGATGGAAATGAAGGGTTTGTAGGCGGATTAAATATTGGTGATGAATATTTAGGGAAGGATAAATATTTCGGTTTTTGGCGAGACACGCATTTATATTTACGCGGTGAAGCAGTTCAAAGCTTACAGCTAATTTTCCTTCAAGATTGGTTTTATATGACTGGTGAGGCAGTATTAGCACCTGAATATTTACAAGCGAAAGCAGTTGAGGGTGATCATTGGGGCGGAGTACAACTCGTTGGAGGTGGACCAGATAATAAATGGGAAACAATTAAACATTTATATTTTGCAATGATTGCTTCAGCTAGGAAATCGATTTGGATTGCAACACCATACTTTATTCCAGACGATGATATTTTATCTGCATTAAAAGTAGCTGCACTTGCTGGTATTGATGTTCGTTTGTTAATGCCAAGTAAGCCAGATAAGCGCACTGTCTTTTATGCATCAAGATCGTACTTTCCGGAGTTATTAGATGCAGGAGTAAAAATATATGAATATGAAAAAGGTTTTCTTCATAGTAAAGTTGTTATCGTTGATTCGGATCTCGCTTCAATTGGGACAGCTAATATGGATATGAGAAGTTTTCATTTAAACTTTGAAGTAAATGCCTTTTTATATGATACAGATAGCATTCGAAAGCTCGTTCAAGATTTTAAAGACGATTTAGAAGAATCCAGTGAAATTCATGTTGACCGATTTCATAAGAGACGTCTTCATAGGCGGATTGTTGAATCGACGTATCGGTTATTATCACCTTTATTATAAAAAGAGATGTCCTAATTTAGGACATCTCTTTTTTTGAGAGGAATTTGTAGTAAATTGTAGAATACAAGGAGTTGAAAGGGTGTGATTGTGATGTTTATTGCAAGGAGAGAAAACGGAGAGAAAATTCATCTATTATATAACCGGGATGAAGAGTGTTTACGCGATATGCGTAAATGAGAAAAATTCTTTTGCACAGCTTGCGGAAAGGAAGTGCAAATGAAGTTAGGGACACAAAAGAGTTGGCATTTTGCTCATAAGAAAGTAGATTCATGTCTTGCGTTTTATGAGGCAGAATCTGTGTACCATATGCAAGGTAAAGAATTGTTATATAGATGGTTAAAACGTCAAAACTTTCATGTAGATATAGAGCATTATCTTTCGGAAATTCAGCAACGACCAGATATTTACGTAGAGAGGGCGGATAGAAAAATTGCGATTGAATATCAATGTGCAAATCTCTCCATAGAGCAGCTTTATAAGCGAACATATTCGTATTGGCAAGCTAGTATACAAGTTATCTGGATAATCGGTGGAAATCAGTTGAAAAAGCAATCCGCCCATTGGATGACATTCTCCGCCCTTATGGCCTTCTCCTTACAACCTTATCCTCAGCCATTCCTTATTTTCTTTTGTCCGAAACAAAAATCGTTTATGAAATGCGCGTTTATCACTCCGTTTTCTACAAATGTCTCTTTCTCACATACAATTTATTTACCAACCGATACGACTACTGTTGAAATGCTCTTTTCTCCCGTTCCTTTCCGAAAAGAGGTATTAGGACAAGAATGGAAGAGAAAAAAGAACCATTTTCGGCAAAACGCTCTATCTATCTGGAATTATAATCATAAGTCACTATTACGCCTCTTATATCAATATAAATGTACCCCATCGAGTTTTCCTTCTGAAATCGGTGTTCCGCTTCCATCCTCATTTGCTTTTCAAACAAATCCATTTATATGGCAAGCTTTTCTTTATATGAAGTGTATAAGTAAGCTTAAGGTAGGGGAGTATATTTCCCTTCAGTACGCATGTAATTATGTAGCGAAATATACGAAGAGGCGTCTACTTCCGTATTTTGCACAACATATATGGAAGATAGCAGTTGCAGAGTATATGACATTTTTATGTTATATAGGTGTGTTAAATAAAGTAGGTAATAATAAGTATCGAAAAATAAGAGATGTTGTTTTGTTAAAAACAGAGGAGGAAATTATGAAATATGATGACATTTGCTTAGCGCATGCACTATCTCTATTTGAGACAAAGTACAACATGAGAGAGGGAAAAGGGGATATAATAAAGACTGATCGTGAAGGAATTACATAAGAAAAATCGAATTGTACTTAAGTAGAGATATTTAAAGGAGGGCTTAAAGAATGGCTGAACAAAACACAGTAAAATCATTACCAGATCGCAATGAGATTGAAGAAGCAAACACATGGCGATTAGAAGATATTTTCCAAACAGATGCAGAATGGGAAAAAGAATTCCAAGCTATTAAAGAGCTATTGCCAAAGTTAACTGAATTTAAAGGGAAGCTTGGTGACTCTGCAGACAATTTGCTTGAGGCATTGCAATATGAAGATGAAATTTCAATGCGATTAGGTAAGCTATATACATATGCACATATGCGTTACGATCAAGATACAACAAACTCTGTGTATCAAGCATTAAATGATCGCGCAACAAATTTATACTCACAAGTATCTAGTAGCACAGCTTATATCGTGCCTGAAATTTTATCTATTTCAGAAGATACATTGGAAACATTCTTACAAGAAAATCGAGAACTAAGTGTATATGAGCATGCATTAGAAGAAATTACACGTCAACGCCCGCATGTATTATCGGAAGCTGAAGAAGCGTTATTAGCAGAAGCATCTGAAGTGATGAGTGCATCAAGTAATACATTTGGTATGTTGAATAATGCAGATTTAAAATTTCCATCTATTAAAGGTGAAGATGGAGAAGAAGTAGAAATAACACATGGTCGTTATATTCAATTTTTAGAAAGTGATGATCGTCGTGTGCGCGAAGATGCATTCAAAGCTGTATATGAAACGTACGGAAAATATAAGAACACATTTGCAAGTACGTTAAGTGGGGCTGTGAAACGTAATAATTTCAATGCCCGCGTTCGTAAATACGATTCTGCACGTCAAGCTGCATTAAGTAATAATAATATTCCTGAAGCGGTGTATGATCAACTTGTTGAATCGGTAAATGATAATTTACACTTACTACATCGCTATATTGATATTCGTAAGCGTGCCCTAGGTCTTGATGAGCTTCATATGTATGATTTATATACACCGCTTGTACCAGAAGTGAAAATGAATGTGAAGTATGAAGAAGCACAAGAAATGTTATTGAAATCTTTAAATGTACTTGGTGATGAATATGTTGAAATTTTAAAAGAAGCATATGAGAATCGCTGGGTAGATGTATATGAGAATAAAGGAAAACGAAGCGGAGCATATTCATCTGGTGCATACGGAACAAATCCGTATATTTTAATGAACTGGCATGATAATGTAAATAATTTATTTACACTTACTCATGAGTTTGGCCATTCAGTGCATAGTTACTATACAAGGAAGACACAGCCGCACGTATATGGTGATTATTCAATCTTCGTTGCAGAAGTAGCATCAACTTGTAATGAAGCGCTTCTAAATGATTACTTATTGAAAACGACAGAAGATAAGAAAGAGCGTCTATATTTATTAAATCACTATTTAGAAGGATTCCGCGGCACTGTATTCCGTCAAACGATGTTCGCAGAGTTTGAGCATATTATTCATAAGAAAGTACAAGAAGGACATGCTGTTACGCCGGACATGTTAACGGAAATCTACTATGATTTAAATAAGAAATATTTCGGTGATGCTTTAGTGATCGACGAAGAAATTGGTTTAGAGTGGTCTCGCATTCCGCATTTCTACTACAACTATTACGTATATCAATACGCAACAGGATTTAGTGCAGCGACAGCTCTATCTAAACAAATTTTAGAAGAAGGGCAACCAGCAGTAGAACGTTACATTAACGAATTCTTAAAAGCAGGAAGCTCTGATTATCCAATTGAAGTGCTGAAAAAAGCAGGAGTTGATATGGCATCTCCTGAACCTGTAAAAGAAGCATTACAAGTATTTGAAGAGAAGTTAAATGAATTAGAAGCGTTATTGTTTGAAGAGAAGTAATGAGAAAAGACGAGGGATTTTATCCTCGTCTTTTCTGTTTGGGGCATTTGCTCAATAGGTTAAAATGTCGATATTTGTCGAATTATTGAGGTGATTTTCCTCGCTTTTTCTATATTAGAAGGAATTTTTACGACTTATTTTTGTAGTTAAAATCCTTTAAATCGTTTTCTATAGTTGAAATAAGAGACAGCGATGACGATAACTCCAAATAAAAGAGGGAAGGCAATAATTTTAGGAAAAGCTTGTAGTAGAGAGAGGATGTACAAGAAAAAAGAAACGATAACACATAGAAAGATAAGAAAAATATGAGACTTTTTCATAAGGAAACCTCCTAAATAGCTTTTTTTATAGCTTATTCAAGAATGAAAACGTTTAGAATGTGACAAAAGTGTGAAATTCGACAAAAGGGGTTGTCATCTGACGTCGAATCTTGTAATATAATAAGCGTGAACGAATTCACATACAAACATATACCCCTTTGTTTGAACGTGAAAATTTCTCCCATCCCCTTTAATATTTTTATAAGCCGTAAAGAAAAAGACCTGGTGTTTACACCAGGTCTTTTTCTTTTGCTATCCATTTCCAATAACGCTCGCACTTCACTTCAATCATTTGTACTTTTCGTTTTAGTTGTAATTTTTTTAGTTCGCGCTCTATTTCTTGCTGCGGGCAGTCATATATGAATGAGATTTCCTTTGAAGAAATAAATTGTGTTGCTTCTAGTAATACCTCTAAAGGAGGTAATGGCTCTGGCTCAATCTCGCATTTTACAAGTTCTTTTAATAACTGTACGTATACATCATAGGAATAAATTCCTGCAATTTTAATACCTTCCTCATCTGAATTTGCATGGAAAAATAGGAGGGAAGGTATTTCTGTAATATGCATCTCATTTGTGAATTTCAGGTCGCATTGGAAAGCTTTTTTTGCGCTAACTGAGTGTAGGTCTTTTTTAAATTCCTCTACATCAATGCCGCTATCTTTTGCACATGTAAGCAATAGTTCACCATCTGGATTTGATACATTTTTAAGAAGAATGTATTCCTGGAGTTTTCGCAAAAACTTCGAACCTGCTTTTCGGCCTTGCAACTCCGCCGCTTTAATTGCCATCGAAACTAGATACGGCGTTGACGATGCCTCTTGCATATGTACTTTTCCATCACATGAAAAACCTTGTAAACTTGTTGTCTTTTCCCACACAAATCGAATATTAGCAGGTTTATTCCATTTGTGTGAGGAAGCGTTTGCCCCGTCCACTTTTCCAGTTACTATATGACGAATAGAGAAGTATTTCCCATATTCAAGCCATAGTTTAATAATAAATGGCTCGATATCCCAGCAATCTTTACAAAGTGGATCAATAAATAAATATGCTTCTACAGACTTATGCTCGCATGTGGAAGGAGAAGGCATATTCATATGCTTTGCTTCCTGCTTATCCATTACACTTCACCTGTTTCATTTGGAGTATTGACCATATGTTGAGCAGTTAATGCTAAACGTTCAAAAACAAACTCTCTTATATGACCGTGCACTCCTGTATCATCCATTGCTTGCTCCATGCATGATAGCCAAGCTTCTGCGCGTTTTGGAGTAATCTCAAACGGAAGATGGCGTGCTCTTAGCATAGGATGCCCATGTTCTTCAGTGTATAAATTAGGACCACCTAAATATTGTGTTAAAAATTGTTTCTGCTTCCTAGCAGTTTCTGTTAAATCATCCGGGAAGATCGGAGATAAGTCAGGGTGTTCACTGACATAGGAATAAAATGTATCCACTAATGTTGCAATGCATTGTTCACCGCCAATTGCTTCAAATGGTGTCATCGGTTGCTTGCTCATCCTTTATAAACTCCTTTTTCCATGAAATGTATATCTATTGTAGCAATGGAATGTTATGAAGAGCAACTAAACAGCCTTCATAACATTCGTTGCTTATTTTATGTGTTGCTAATAAATCTTTAATTTCCAAAAAGGTGAAACATAACCACCAGTAAATCACTTCTACACTGATGGAAATTTCACTTTAGCGCTCTTTGTTTTGTTTGGCAAGGAAAAAGCGTTTTACTTTGTTATTTGTATGATGAACTGGTACGTTATGTTGCTTTAATAAACTCATAAATGAGGCTTTACCAGCTTCCTCATCTTGTACTTCGTATTCGATTTCATAATCATCGTGATTGTAATAGAAACTATGATCAAAGACAAGTGTTCCACCTTCAAACAATGTTTCAGCTCTTTCTGTTGTTAAACTTCCCATATAAGTTAAAGAGGAAACTGGAATTTGTAGTTTCTGAAGTTGATCCATTACAGTTCCTTGAATGATTGCGTTTGTTTCCATCATAAGTTTTGCTTCTTTTTCTGTTATAGATTGATGAGTTTCTAATAAACCAATTTCAGCAGGTTGTTTTAATGTGAATGTATAAGTTCCATCTTTATGACGAATACGAAGTGCAGAGCCTGTATTTTTTAAAGAAAATTGAGTTGTTTCAAAGTAATGATTTACTTGTTTTGTAAATGCTTTAATAGAAAAAGACTTGCATAACCTTTGGAATTCTTCCTCTGTAACCATGTTTTTAAATTCAATTTCAATTTCTTGTGTCATTGTATGCGCTCCTTTTGAAAAATAATTCTTTACACATTATCGCTTTTTCGCAAATTTGGTTCAATGTTTTATTTGTTTGCGTCCATGTTATGATACAATAATACTGTTAAGTAAGACAGGAAGTTGAGATGGAGGAATTCGAGCATGCAAAATAAAATTCAAGTTAAGAGCGTAGAAATGAGAGAGAATGCGCTTATTTTTTGTGCGGAAAATACTGAAATAGAGGTAAAGGAGTTAAGTGCGCGTAATCACGTACTTGTAGACTCAGATAATTTATCATTTTTATATATCTTAGAAAACGAATCATCTTTCATTTATGTAAGTATTCCGCATACATGCTGGGAAGCAATGCATGAAGCGATGAATAAAGATACAGCAATGTTTATTCGCGTGAATGATATTGAAATGGAATTAGAAGCATTAAAAGAAGAAGTAGAGTATTTAGTTGAAAATATTGAAGGTAATGCAAATTACGGAGAAGAATTAGTAACTGCTGTAGAAAAAGTATTTCTATAAGCAAATGGATTGATTTTGGTGGTGGTTGAAATGAATCGTAATTGGGAAGACTTTTTAGCGCCTTATCACCAAGCGGTGGCAGAGCTGAAAGTGAAACTAAAAGGAATGCGTACTCAATTTGCAATGTTAACGGAGCATTCTCCAATTGAGTTTGTAACAGGAAGGGTAAAGTCGGTTGCAAGTATTATTGATAAAGCGGAGAAGAGAAATGTGCCGTTAGACCGGCTTAGAGAAGATATGCAAGACATCGCAGGCCTTCGAATGATGTGTCAATTTGTTGATGAGATTAAGCCTGTTGTAGAATATCTTCGAAAACGAAATGATTTTGAAATTGTGGAAGAACGTGATTATGTAACGCAAAAGAAAGATAGCGGTTATCGCTCTTACCACGTTGTCATTAGTTATCCTGTTCAAACGATACAGGGAGAGAAAAAAGTATTGGTTGAAATTCAAATACGTACGTTAGCAATGAATTTTTGGGCAACGATTGAGCATTCTTTAAATTACAAATATAGTGGACGTTTTCCTGAAGATATTAAAATACGCTTACAACGTGCAGCGGAAGCGGCATTTTTATTAGATGAAGAAATGTCTTCCATTCGTCTTGAAATTCAAGAAGCGCAAAAGATTTTTTCACGAAAGCAGGAAACGAAAGATTCTGAATCATAAACTAAAGGGTGTTGGGCGATGAAATTTACAATTATGTCAAAGGGAGATCAATCATCAGATACACTAGCAAGTACGATGAAAGAATACTTGTTAGATTTTGGTTTTACGATGGATGAAAAGGAACCTGATATTGTAATTTCTGTTGGGGGAGATGGAACGCTTTTATATGCGTTTCATCGTTACTATAATCGATTAGATGAAACCGCATTTGTTGGTGTACATACAGGGCATTTAGGTTTCTATGCAGATTGGTTACCGACGGAAGTAGAGAAGTTAGTAATTGCGATTGCTAAAACACCGTTCCAAGTAGTTGAATACCCACTTTTAGAGGTGATTATTCGCTATGTGAATGGTAGTAAAGAGTCGCAGTATTTGGCGATGAATGAAGCGACTGTAAAAAGTGCAGAAGGAACATTAGTAACAGAAGTGGAAATACGCGGAGAGTATTTTGAAACGTTCCGCGGAGATGGTCTTTGTATTTCTACTCCTTCAGGAAGTACTGCGTATAATAAGGCACTTGGTGGAGCGATTATTCACCCTTCTATTGAAGCGATTCAAATTGCAGAAATGGCATCAATTAACAATCGTGTATTTCGTACGGTAGGTTCGCCGCTCGTACTGCCGAAACATCATACATGCGTTTTAAAGCCGGCTGCAGGAATGAACTTGCAAATTACGGTGGATCATTTGACGATGGTTCATCAAGATGTGAAATCAATTCAGTATCGCGTTGCAAACGAGAAAGTACGATTTGTTCGTTTCCGTCCGTTCCCGTTCTGGAAACGTGTCCGTGACTCGTTTGTTGCAGATAAATAGAGAGGGTTTATATATTTGAACAGGTTTACATTGAAATGGGATATACAGCTTGCGGATGAGGGGACTTTAGTTAGAGAGTTTTTGAAAACGAAAGGAATTTCGAAGGCTGCTTTAACCGATATAAAGTTTCACGGTGGAGCTATTGAAGTAAACGGTCAACATGCGAGTGTTCGCTACAAGTTACAAGCCGGTGAAGAGTTACAAGTCTTCTTTCCGTTTGAGGAAAGAAGTGAAGGGATGGAAGCAGAAGATATTCCTTTAAATATTGTATATGAAGATGATGCAGTGCTTGTTGTAAATAAAGAAGCATATATGTCGACAATTCCGTCTAGGGAGCATCCGTCAGGAAGTGTTGCAAATGCTCTGTTATATCATTATGATAAACAGAACCTTGCAAGTACAGTGCACATTGTAACGAGACTCGATCGTGATACTTCAGGACTTATGTTAATTGCAAAAAATCGATTCGTTCACAACCTTTTATCAAAGCAGCATCAACAAAAAGGAGTGAAACGAACGTATGAGGCGCTCGTTCATGGAATGATCCTAGAAGAGATAGGGACGATTGATGCACCAATCGGACGAAAAGCGGATAGTATTATTGAGCGAACTGTCTGTGAAGATGGTCAAAGAGCTGTTACTCATTTTAGAGTGATGGAAAGTTCTTCTAATGAGACGCATGTAGCACTTGAACTTGAAACAGGAAGAACGCATCAAATTCGTGTACATATGGCGCATATAGGACATCCGCTACTTGGGGATGATTTATACGGCGGTCGAAGAGATGTGATGAAACGCCAAGCGCTTCATAGTACGTCTTTGACGTTTTATCACCCTATTTTAGAAAAGGAAATGACTTTTACCTTATGTATCCCAGATGACATGCAATCCGCTTTACATAACAATTAAAAGGGAACAAAATTCTTACTGAACGAAGAATTTTGTTCCCTTTTTTTAGCGGAATAATATTAAAATTTGATTTTCACCAGTACGTTTAATAACGAAAAAGCCACTTTCAGCTTTTGTAGCAATGCCGTCATCATTTGGAAGACAGTATCCGTGTGTTTCGCAAGTACCGTCATCACGTACTAACATTTGTCCAATTAATCCGACAGGAAGCCACTCAGTACGGTCTCTTCTTGATATATATTTACAAGCTGGATCCCATTCTGTATTTAAAAGAGGTTGTGTGTCTTGCGTGTCCGTATGCGCATATTGACGCTTTCCAAAGCTATCTGTTTTATAGCGTTTTTGCCAACTTAAAGCACCGCTATTTCCTATGAGAGCAGGAGTAGCACTAGATATTCCTAATATGAATAAATCATTTGAAGTAGCTTTTCGAATTTTTTCTTCGCTACTAAATGTAACGAAATGACCGACATCAATAGAACTATGATCTGCTGTCTCAAACATTTGTGCAAAATCCGTTCCACTTGCATTGTAAGAAGCACCATCGATATACATTTCTCCGTTGTGAGCAAGCCATTTTGCACCGATATTATGGTCGGTGTCATTTGTACCATTTGCAATAAACCAAGAATAAGATTCTTCTGCCGTGCCGAAGCGCCCCATAATATGGCTGCCTGCAAAATGAGCTGTTGATGTATGCATACCTTCCGCATGAGAAGAGAATCCGTTAGCGATAGTCGCGGTTCCTTCTGCATGTGCTGCTTCGCCTAAAGCAATTGTATGTTTTCCTTCCGCATGAGAATAAGAGCCGCCTGCTGTCGTTTCACTTCCTTCACTATGCGAACTATGTCCAGTTGCTTTTGTTTTTGATCCTTCTGCATGAGAGAAAGAACCTTTTGCATGTGTAAGAAGCCCTTCTGCATGTGAAGCTGTACCTTCTGCATTAGAATGAAGCCCCTCTGCATGTGCATACCGGCTCCCTTTTTTAACTTTTGTATTTTCGGGTGTAGGGGTCTGAATTACAATAGTTTTTTCTGTTTGTATATCATTTGATGGGGCTAATGCTTCTTTTATTTTTTTTACTTGATTTATAATAGTAGCTGGAATTTCTGGTTCCACTTTTTTATTTATTGCTACAGGGATGTTTTCTTCTGTATTTTGCTCTGTTTGCTCAGAATGTAATACCTGTTCACTATGATTAGAGAGAGGTTTATTTTTTTGTTGCATCTTTGTTTTTCTATTATCGATTATGCGGCTCATTACAGCATTTTCTAAAGAGACATATTTTGTTCTTGCTTTACTTTTTTTTGATGATTCTTGTTTTTCTAGTTCTTCTAAAGCTGCAGCTCGAATGCTACACCAATTGTTAATTCCGTACATAGGCAGATAGAAAGGCGGGAATTTTCTTTTTTGTTTAGAAGATTTTTTCTTCATTCTGTCACCTCCTGCGACAGTATATGCCGTGTACTTAAAAAAAGATGCACTTTATTGCATCTTTTTTTAAGTACATTACCTAGTTTTTATATGAGATGTGCCTAAATAATACGGTAATCCCTCGCAATTCATGAATTGCACTAAGTAAGGGGAGTTATGAAATTGGGCGGAATTTCTCAGCGACAAAAGGCAGGGAGGAAGGGACGGAAACGGTCTCCATTTCAGGAAAACGTAGTCCGGTTAGCTTTCCACCAAATACAGCACCAGTATCGATATTGACTGTGTGATTTACAAAGCGAGGTTCTTTTACTGGAGTATGTCCATATATAATCCAAGTTTCCCCGTTATATTCTTGCGCCCAGTCGCGACGGACAGGTGAGCCGTCAGCATGCTTTTCTCCTGTAATATCGCCATATAATACAAAGGTTTGTACTTTTTTATCTTGTCTTCCTATGTAATCTTGCCGAATCCCAGCGTGACATACGATTACTCTTTTTTCATCTAGTATGTGATATAAAGGGGATTGCTCATAAAGGGTGATGAACTTTTCTTTTATAATGTTTTGCTTATGAGAAGATAGCGCTTCATATTCAGCGACAGTTGTTTCGAGTCCGTGAGCGATTGTTACATTACCCCCAAGGAAAAATCGGTATAGTTTATTGCAGTGATTTCCAGGAGCGTAATAAGCTTCTTTTTTATTTATGACAAGTTCCCATACAATTTCAATCATACGTAATGAGTGAGGACCGCGATCTGTAATATCACCAACGAATGCAAGCTGACGTTGGTCAGGGTGAATGGGTAGGCCACTGTTCCAGTTGTATCCAAGTTTCGTCGTTAAATTTTGAAACTCTTGGAAGCACCCATGAATATCCCCTATAATGTCATATTTCATATTTAAACCTCCATCATATTTTTCATTAGTATATCTAAAAAAGGATAGAGATAAAAATGTACCGCTTTTTGTGTGGCTTATTTAAACATAAAGATTTTTGTTCTTGAGCGAACATTTAAAATAAATCCAATCGCAATCATGTATGTAAGCAGCGAACTTCCTCCATAGCTCATAAGGGGTAATGTTATCCCTGTAATAGGAAGTAATCCGATTGTCATCCCGATATTTTGGAATACTTGAAAAGTAAACATTCCGATTGTACCAGCACAAATATAACTACCGAAAGGATCATTACTTTCTAAAGCGATATGAATCATTCGGAAAATGAGTAAGAAAAAAAGTGAAATAATGACACTTGCACCTAAAAAACCAAATTGTTCAGCGACATTAGTGAAAATAAAATCTGTATGTGGTTCTGGAAAATATACTTGTCCATTTTCCCAACCCTTTCCTTGCATTTCCCCTGATCCAGCAGCTAAGAATGCTTGTCTTAGTTGATAGCCTTGCGCATCATATTTGTATGGTGCTAACCAGCCGTAGAAGCGATTTAATTGATATTCTTTTAAAATGTGTGCTTTAAAGAACTCTGTATGAGAAAAAAATATATATATTAATGTAGAACCCGCTGTGATAATGCCGGAGACTAATCCGAAAATAAAACGCCATCGTATACCGGAAACTAGTATCATTGCTGCGAGCATAGCTGAAATTACCATCGTATTCCCTAAATCCGGTTCCTTTGCAATAAGGAGTAGTGGTGGCAAACTTGCTGCGAATATCTTTCCGAGTAATAAAAAATCGCCCTGTATTGTTCTGAAAAAATATTTCTCATTGTGATTTGCTATAATTCGTCCAATGACGATAATTAAAAATAATTTCATAATTTCAGAAGGCTGGAAATTTCCGATGCCTGGAAGCCTGTACCAAGCGGTAGCGCCTTTAATTGTAAGGGCACCTGGTACTTGAAGTTCTAGCCCAATAAGTAATACCATTGCAAAGCTATATAAATACCAAGCAATTTTTTGATAACGATCGAAATCGATAATCATAATAACGCCAATAGCAATAAATCCAATGAAATACCATTGAATTTGCTTTAGTACAAAATTTACGTTTTGTAAAAATGGTGGTAAAGAGGCTTGCGCACTTGCAATAGCAAAGCAACTAACAGTCCCAATGGCAAATAAGATGAATAGCAATACGTAGTCTATTTGATATTGAGAATTTGGTTTCAATGTATATAGTCCTTTCTATCACCTAGTAAGTATATGGATGACGTCATGATAAAAATAATATGCAAGTAGACTGTTCATACATTTATTCCACTATTTGTGGGAAGTCATACATCACGAGGAAGGAATTGCTCCTCCCTTGAGATGTGCTATTTTGCACGGAGTTCTTTTGTAATTATATTTAAACAATAGGAAAGACGTGCATGTGTATTTATATCTGGAATGAGGTTTGGAAATAGATTGTAAAATTTGACCGCATTTTTATACCATCCGTAAGCTCTTATCAAACCCTTTTTATAATATTGGGCGTCTTGTAAGAAACCATACTTTTTCGAGGTTACAACGAGCTGTGAAAAATCTTCACAGCCTTCAAGGAATTTGTGATGTACTTGCTGTCCAGTATGAAGGCGGAATGAACTTAAAGGCTCAGTGATATACATCGCATCACCTTTTGAAAGTAAACTTATCCAAGAGGCCATATCAACACTACAACCATATTTTCTACCATTTAAAGTGCCGAAAGGTTCTGTTAATAGGTGTTTTCGAAAGAGTACAATTGTAGGTTCACCGATAATATTTTGTCCCTTTATAAGCATACGGTTTCCAAAATCTGTCCCATTTAGTAGAGTATCTTCATCGCATAATTTTTTCATGGAGGAATGTTGTTCAATTATATCTCCATTATCATTAATCCAAGTGCGATAGGATGTGATAAGTGCGAGGTTCCGATCTAAGTCTTGTTGGAAATAGAACATCATTTTTTCGATTTTATTACTATAAAATATATCATCGTCCATTAAGAAATTGATGTACTCTCCATTGGACTGTTCTAAGAGCATAAGTGAGTTATTAAATTGTCCTAGAGTAGCGGAATTTCGAATGTACGTTAGGTTTTTATAATTAGGTAAATAATGTCTCTCCATTAAAATTTCTGTTGCATCATTTGTACTATCATCTCCTACAATGATTTCAATATTCGAATAAGTTTGTGCTAATGCACTTTCTAGAGCAATTTTAAAATAATGTGGTCGATTAAAGGTGGGAATAAGGATGGAAACGAGAGGCAGATTTTTTTTGTTATTCATATACAACTACCTTTCAGGAATTTTTTGTGTAAGAATAATATCTTGATAACTTGTGTACTCAGTTCTGTTACACCATGAACCATAATGGGGGGGATTCATTATTTCTAGCCCATACTTATTTAATAGAACGCGAATATCGTTCTCAGGATAGGCAACTGCGAAATTAGGAATATCTTTATTCAGAACATAACAATTGTCAATTTGATGATGAAAATTTAATGCACTTAGTCCTCTATTTAAGTAATAGGATGATTCAGGATTAATTAAAAAGAAAGTAATAAAACATCTCCCGTCTTTTTTCAGAACTCGTGTAATCTCAGATACATAATGTTCTAATTCTTTCGGAAGGAGGTGTGTGAATACGGACGTTAAAAAAATAAAATCGAATGACTCGTCTTCATATGGAAACTTGTATTGGGAAGCATCTTCTTTTCCTTCTGGATTGTAGAACTGATTATATATGTCGACATGTTCAAAATGGAAGTTGTTACGGATTGTTGAAATGTTATTTTTGCACCATGTAATACCCTCGTTAAATAAGTCAAATCCATAATAAGCTCCATCATCACTTAAATAATTCATTAATGGAACCGCCATTCGGCCGATACCGCAACCTATATCTAACACTGTTTCATTTGATTTCAAATTGCCAATTTGAATAAAATACTGTATGAATTCGTTTCCAACTTTTTCGAAGTCACCACCTACATATTGAACGAGTTTTGGAGGTGGGAGTAATGTGATTTTTTTTTCATTTTCGTTCATAAATTTACTCCTTCCTTATAGTAAAGTAGAACATTGCCGCTTTTACTATATAGTTAAAACTTTATAGTAGGAGAAAAATGATATTTAAATTATTACGATATGTAAAGAATGTTTCTAAAAACAACTGATAATGGTGAGGAGCCCCTTGCTTTTTTATTATGCTATTAGTAGAGGAGCCCCCAATGGATACATTTTTCACTTTATTCTATTCTTTTCGCCAATAAATACCGAAATCATCAATTTTAGTAATAGGAGCTTTTAAGTTTCTTTGATTTCTGAAATCTGTTACAGCTTCTGCGCATGTTATTAATCCGTAATCATCAATAATGATATATCCACCTGTTGAAACTTTATCGTATAAGTTTACAAGACTATCCATCGTTGATTCATACATATCACCATCAAGGCGGGCAATTGCAATTTTTTCTACCGGTGCTGAAGGTAATGTATCTTTAAACCATCCCTTTAAAAATTGCACCTGATCATTTAATAAATCGTATTTTCTAAAGTTTTCTTGCACTTTTTCTAAAGAAACACGTAAGTAATCAAATGTGTGTAAATAATCACCGTAATCTTTTGGATACTGTTCTAAATTAGGTTCTGGCAGACCTTCAAACGAATCAGCAACCCAAACAGTACGATTTTTGATGTTGTTTGCTTGTAAAAAACCATTCATAAAGATGCATGATCCCCCGCGCCATACACCAGTTTCAATAAAGTCACCTTCTATATTTTCACGGACAACAGTTTCCATAGCCTCATGTAATTGATTCATACGTTTTCGCCCGATCATACTATGTGCTGCTCTTGGCCAATCTTTGCCACCTTGACGTTCACTTTTTGAAATGTTAGGATCAACGATTTTTAAATTATGATTTTCTGCGTACTGCTTAAGAAATAAAGGGAGTGGAACTGTAACTGGTTCATATGATAATTCTTTAGATATATGTAACGTAGCAGGTAAATATGGTTCATACTCTAACCATATTTCAAACAAAATTGTTTTCTTTAATAACTCAAGATAAAGCTGAATAGCAGATTTATTTTCCATATTTGTTCCTCCTGAGGAAATGTCATACAACAATATGATTATGTAGATAACGAAGGTTTCATGATTGAAATTGAAAAGCAGTAAAACTGATATCAGTTTTACTGCTAAGTAAAAATTAAGCGATTTTTTCAATAATAATGGATGCACTCGTACCAAGAGCTAACGATAATCCAAGCCCTGTAACAATCGCTTCAACCATTGATGGAATTACTGTAATTTGTGTAATTGCTTGGATAACGATAGGTGCTCCAAGTGAGATTAAACTTGTTCCAGTGCCAGGGATATCAACACCATTCACTTGAATTGCAAGACCACCTAATACACTTGCTAATGCAGTATATGCGATAACAGTAATTTTATAAAATCCAGTTTCAGTTATGAGGAAAGTATCAGCATCTAATTGAGAAATTGCTGTACCAAACTGAGCTCCAACAGTGTTAAATGGTACTGGGTCATTAAATCCAAGAGATATGCTAATTGCAGCAGAGTTAAATGCGTACAATCCTGCCGGAAGTCCTAATCCAGATGGTCCAGTCGGCCCGGTTGGTCCAGTGGCACCAGTCGGTCCAGTGGCACCAGTTGATCCAGTGGCACCAGTCGGCCCAGTCGCACCAGCTGATCCAGTGGCACCAGTCGGTCCGGTCGGTCCAGTCGGTCCAGTCGGCCCAGTCGGCCCAGTGGCACCACCTGTACCACCTGTACCAGCTGGCCCAGTCGGTCCGGTCGGTCCAGTCGGCCCAGTCGGTCCAGTGGCACCAGTGGCACCAGTCGGCCCTGTAGGAAGGGTAAACGGCGGTATTGGCGGTAAAGTCGGTCCTACAAGATTAGGATCAAATGCACTAGCGGATAATGATTCATCGGGATTTAAGCCATCTGAATAATTATTATTTGACATAAATTCACCTCCATAAAGCTTTCATTATATAGTAGATGCAAACTCGTAAGAAAATGACACGGACATTTGAATTATTGAAAAGAATTCTAAAATGACTTGAACAATATAAAAAAGTGGAAAGTTTTGTATTTGTATAACATATGATTGAGTTGGAAGAAGGTGATTATATTGAACAAGCAAGGCATTACAATTAGTTTATGTATGATAGTTCGAGATGAGGAAAAGACAATAGCTCGATGTTTGGATGCGATCGGAAAAATTGTTGATGAAATTGTAGTAGTTGATACAGGTTCTGTTGATCAAACGAAAGAAATTGTAGAGAAATACACTCCTAATATATATGATTTCCAATGGATTGATGATTTTGCGGCAGCTAGAAATTTTTCTTTTTCAAAAGCGACGCAAGAATATATATTGTGGCTAGATGCAGATGACGTATTATTAGAGGATGCTCAAGAAGCATTGAAACTTTTAAAAAGGGAATTAGATGCTAAAGTAGATGCTGTTTCGATGCCGTATCATCTTGTAATGGATTCTAACGGAAAACCTCTTTATTGCACAAAAAGATATCGACTTGTAAAGCGTGAAAAACAGTTTCAATGGTTTGGTAAGGTACATGAGTATTTAGCTGTTTCCGGTGAAATCTATAATAGTAACGTTGCTATTACACATAAAAAGGAAAAAGAAGTGACGGATCGTAATTTGAAGATTTTTCAAAATACCGTAGCGGCGGGGGAAGAATTGAGTCCAAGAGATTTGTTTTATTACGCGAATGAGTCTATGGATAACGAAAAATTCAACGATGCGGTCCTTCTCTATGAAACATTTCTAAATCAAGACGAAGGATGGCATGAAGAGAAAATTTACGCATGCGGTAAGTTAGGGGATTGTTATGCGAAGCTTGGAATGTGGGAGAAGGCAATTGAATCTTGTGTAAAGTCGTTTCGGTACGATATCCCTAGAGGAGAGAATTGTACAAGAATAGGATATATATATATGGAACAACAAAAATATAATGAGGCGATCTTTTGGTTTAAACTAGCAACGGAAGTACCACTAGCAGCGGATAGTCCGTTTCACAGTCCAGCTAGCTACACATGGCTTCCATATTTGCAAATGTGTATTTGCTATAACAAGTTAGGAGATCCAGACAAAGCATATTATTACAATGAATTAGCAGCTTCTTACGTTCCGAATAATGCTGTAATTGAATATAACCGTAAATATTTTCGAGGTGTTTTTGATAAACAATATAAAGTGTAATGTAGGCTGTTTTTAGGAAATACCTTGTTATTATTCTAATGATGATAGATTGGCTATATATTAGAGTATTAGTAATGAAATCAGTAGAGGTGGCATCCTTTGTAAGATGTATTCTGTTCATATGAGATGTATATTTCAAATTCAATTTGCATAAGGAGTGTGTGAAATGAATCGCGAAAAAAGTTCTTTATATGAAGAAAAGTCCGATTATTATTATAATGCAGCGAATCCGAATGTATTAAAGCATATAAAAAAGGAATGGAAAGAAGTTCTTGATATTGGTTGCTCTAGTGGTGCATTAGGAGCGGTTATAAAAGAAAATGGCACACGTGTATCAGGTATTGAGGCATTTCCAGAAGCAGCGGAAAAAGCAAAAGAAAAGCTAGATCATGTTGTTTTAGGTGATATAGAGACAATGGATATGCCGTATGAGGAAGAGCAATTTGATTGCGTCATATTTGGGGATGTATTAGAGCATTTATTCGATCCGTGGGCTGTAATAGAAAAAGTAAAACCATATATAAAACAAAACGGTGTAATTTTAGCTAGTATACCAAATGTTGCTCACATTTCAGTATTAGCTCCCTTACTTTCTGGAAATTGGACGTATACAGAAAATGGCTTACTAGATAAAACGCACGTACGTTTCTTTACTTTTAATGAAATGCTAAGAATGTTTTTAAAAGCAGGATATTCTATTAATAAAGTAGATCGTGTATATATTGACCATAAAATGTATGAGCCACTTATTGAAGAGTTATATGGAATTTGTAAAAAATATCGTCTTGGAAGTGGCTTCATGGCTGAGACGGTTGTATTTCAATATATTATTGAAGCAGAAAAATCACAAGTATGAGTGCTGCAGAAAAAACAATATTATTTGTTACGTGTATAAATGATCGGAAATTGTATGCACAATGTGTGCGACATATATTGCAATTGGCAGTACCTCCAGGATACACTATACAGTTTATGCCGATTCGAAACGCAGAAAGTATGACGAGCGGATATAATAAAGCGATTTCGCATCCAGCGAAATATAAAGTGTATATACATCAAGATGTTTTCATTGTAAATGTAGGTTTTTTATATGGATTACTTCAATTGTTTCAGGAACATGAACATCTTGGAATGATTGGTATGGTTGGAGCCCAATATGTTCCTCCAAATGGAACATGGAGTGTAGGCAGAGGAGTTGTTGGAAAAGTAATTGGTTATATGAATGATTTATTTTATATGGCCAGTCAAGAAAAGCCGTACCATGAGTCAAAAACATTTATGCCAGTTGAATGTATTGACGGTTTATTAATGGCAACGCAATACGATATTCCGTGGCGAGAAGACTTGTTTGATGGGTTTGACTTTTATGATGTATCTCAATCATTTGAATTTAGAAAAGCTGGCTATACCGTTGGGGTTCCTGTACAGCGTGATGCTTGGTGCATTCACTATCATATTGATGTGAATATGACAAACTATGAAAAGTATAGAAAGATATTTGTGGAGCACTATATGTCAGATGTAAATCAAGACGAATAGAGGGGCTACAAAATGAAAGATCATACAATATTAGTCGTTGTTTGTATAAATAATGAAGAGCTTTTCAAGCAATGTGAGAGACAAATAAGAAACCTTTTTGTTCCCCCTGGTTATGTCGTACAAATTTTTCCGATACGAGATGCGAAAAGCATGGCAAGTGCATATAACCGAGCACTTTCATATCCCGCGAAGTATAAGGTTTATATGCATCAAGATACTTATCTTATTAATCGAGAGATGTTTTATACACTTATATCTCTTTTTAAAGATAACGAAAAACTTGGTTTAATTGGCGTAGCTGGTGCTCAGTTTTTACCGGGCAACGGGATATGGTGGGAAGGGAAAAATTTAGTAGGGAAAGTGATTGAATACAGAAGACAGAATTATCAATTATTAAATTTAGATCAGCTGTTTTATGGGAATCAATCATTTATGTCAGTTCAGGCAATTGATGGATTATTAATGGCCACACAATATGATATTCCGTGGCGAGAAGACTTGTTTCAAGGATTCCACTTTTATGATGTGTCGCAGTCTTTAGAGTTTCAAAAGGCGGGTTATTTAATTGGTATCCCTAATCAAGCGAATTTATGGTGTATTCATTACAACGGAGATGAATTTGATGCGGATATATACGAAAAGTACCGGAAAGTGTTTGTAGAACATTATAAAGATATATTATCTCCATCGTAAGGGAGAGATGCAGGGTGAAAGGAATTATTTTAGCAGGTGGTACTGGATCGAGACTATATCCAATAACGAAAGTAACAAATAAACATTTGCTTCCTGTTGGGCGGTATCCAATGATTTATCATGCGGTATATAAGATGAAACAATGCGAGATTACAGATATTATGATTATTACAGGCAAAGAACATATGGGAGATGTTGTTAGTTTCTTAGGAAGTGGTCACGAATTTGGTGTGTCCTTTACGTATCGTGTGCAAGATATAGCGGGCGGAATTGCACAAGCGTTAGGGCTTTGTGAGGATTTTATCGGGGACGATCGCATGGTAGTTATATTAGGAGATAATATTTTTTCAGATGATATTCGTCCATATGTTGAGGAGTTTACAAAGCAAAAAGAAGGTGCAAAAGTACTGCTTCAATCTGTAGAAGATCCTGAAAGATTTGGTGTAGCGCATATTCAAAACAAAAAAATAATTGAAATTGAAGAAAAGCCGACGGAACCGAAAAGTTCCTATGCTGTTACAGGAATTTATTTGTATGATTCGAAAGTTTTTACTTATATAAAAGAATTAAAACCTTCCGCAAGGGGAGAACTTGAAATTACAGATATAAATAATTGGTATTTAAAACGAGGGGTACTTACTTATAACGAAATGAGCGGCTGGTGGACGGATGCGGGAACTCATGCTTCTCTTCAAAGGGCGAATACGCTAGCCCGAGATATAAACTTTGGGAAACAGTTTAACGGAGAATAGGTGAGAATATGAAAGTTGTAGAAACAAACTTTACCGATGCAAAATTGTTAGAACCGAGGTTATTTGGAGATGAGCGTGGCTTTTTTACAGAGAGTTATAATAAGAAGGTGCTAGAAACATTAGGGATTACGTATTCATTTGTACAAGATAACGTATCTTATTCAGCACAGGCAGGAACGATTCGAGGATTGCACTTTCAAAAAAATCCGAAAGCACAAACGAAACTCATTCAAGTTATGCAAGGGGCAATTTACGACGTTATCGTTGATTTGCGAAAAGATTCACCAACATTTAAACAGTGGAAAGGATATATTTTAAGTGCGGATAATCATCGGCAATTATTGGTGCCAAAAGGATTTGCGCACGGGTTTTGTACGCTTGTTCCACATACTATTGTTATGTATAAAGTAGATGAGTATTATAGTGCACAGCATGACTCGGGATTACTTTGGGAGGATAAAGAATTAGCAATTCCATGGCCGGTAACAAATCCTATCTTATCTGATAAGGATCGAATATTACCATCACTTCAGGAATATGAAGATAGTTTTTAAGTAGGAGAGTTGTTTATGAATATATTAATAACAGGTGGAGCTGGATTTATTGGAAGTAATTTTGTTCATTACATGCTGCAAAGCTATGAAACATATAAAATCATTAATTTCGATGCATTAACATATAGCGGGAATTTGAATAATGTAAAGTCTATTCAAGAGCATCCTAATTACTCTTTTGTAAAAGGGAAAATTCAAAATGGAGAGCTGCTGGAGCATGTTATTAAAGAGCGTGATGTGCAAGTAATTGTTAATTTTGCAGCTGAATCACATGTGGACCGTAGTATTGAAAATCCGATTCCCTTTTACGATACGAATGTAATCGGGACAGTCACTTTATTAGAATTAGTGAAAAAGTATCCGCATATTAAGTTCGTGCAAGTATCAACAGATGAAGTATACGGTTCTTTAGGGAAAACAGGAAAGTTTACCGAGGAAACCCCGTTAGCTCCAAATAGTCCGTATTCTTCAAGTAAGGCGAGCGCCGACATGATAGCTTTATCTTATTATAAAACATATCAATTACCAGTTATAGTAACGCGTTGTTCCAATAATTATGGACCGTACCAATATCCTGAAAAGTTAATTCCATTAATGGTTACGAATGCACTGGAAGGAAAAAAACTACCGTTATATGGTGATGGCTTAAATATAAGAGACTGGTTACATGTAACAGATCATTGTCGTGCGATTGATATTGTTTTGCATAAGGGATGTGTAGGAGAGGTATATAACATAGGGGGGAATAACGAAAAAACAAATGTAGAAGTTGTGGAACAAATTATTACTCTCTTAGGAAAAACAAAAAAAGACATTGAATATGTTACGGACCGTTTAGGGCACGATCGCCGTTATGCGATTGATGCAGAGAAAATGAAGAACGAATTTGATTGGGAGCCGAAATATACGTTCGAACAAGGATTACAAGAGACGGTGCATTGGTATGAAAAGAATAAGGAATGGTGGAAACCATTAAAAGAACAGTAAGGGGCATGTAAATGAAAGAGCGGATTATCATAACAGGAGCAAATGGTCAATTAGGAAAGCAACTACAAGAAGAGTTAAATCCTGAAGAATATGACATATATCCATTTGATAAAAAGTTACTAGATGTAACAAATATATCCCGAATTCAGCAAGTGGTACAAGAAATAAATCCACATATAATTATTCATTGTGCAGCATATACGAAAGTTGATCATGCTGAGAAAGAACAGGATCTTGCTTATTTAATCAATGCAATAGGAGCTCGAAATATAGCGGTTGCTTCACAATTAGTAGGAGCAAAGTTAGTTTACATTAGTACTGATTATGTATTTCAGGGCGACAGACCGGATGGATACGATGAATTTTATAGTCCAGCGCCGATAAATATATACGGAGCTTCTAAGTATGCAGGAGAGCAGTTCGTCAAAGAGTTACATAATAAATATTTTATCGTTCGTACGTCGTGGCTATATGGTAAGTATGGAAATAATTTTGTGAAAACGATGATGCGATTAGGTAAGGAAAGAGAAGAACTATCTGTTGTAGCGGATCAAATCGGTTCTCCTACGTATGTGGCAGATTTAAATGTGATTATTAATAAGCTCATTCATACTTCTTTATACGGTACGTATCATGTATCAAATAGAGGCTCATGTTCTTGGTTTGAATTTGCTCAAAAAATATTTTTGTATGCAAATATGAAAGTGAATGTATTACCTGTTTCAACCGAAGAATTTGGATCGGCGGCTGCAAGGCCAAAATATTCTATCTTTCAACATAGTATGCTTAGGTTAAATGGTTTTGCACAAATGCCTTCTTGGGAAGAAGGATTAGAGCGTTTTTTTATAGAAACAAAAAGTCATTAACAAATTTATGTTAATGACTTTTTTGTTTGCCTTTAGGCGGTTTTATGGTACTATAATTATAGTATCAGGTACTAATAACAAGTATAAGTATTTCTGGGAGGATATATCATGGAACTATTACAAGGGAAAACATTTGTTGTTATGGGCGTTGCGAACCAAAGAAGTATTGCGTGGGGAATTGCTCGCTCTTTGCATAATGCAGGTGCAAAATTAATTTTCACATATGCAGGAGAACGTTTAGAAAGAAACGTTCGTGAATTAGCGGACACATTAGAAGGACAAGAATCACTTGTATTACCTTGTGATGTAACGAATGATGAAGAACTGACAGCTTGCTTTGAAACGATTAAGCAAGAAGTTGGTACAATTCACGGTGTTGCACACTGTATTGCTTTTGCAAATCGTGACGATTTAAAAGGCGAATTTGTAGATACTTCTCGCGATGGATTTTTACTTGCACAAAATATTAGTGCATTCTCTTTAACAGCTGTAGCAAGAGAAGCGAAAAAAGTGATGACAGAGGGCGGAAATATTTTAACTTTAACATACCTTGGCGGAGAGCGCGTTGTGAAAAACTATAACGTTATGGGTGTTGCGAAAGCTTCATTAGAAGCGAGCGTAAAATATTTAGCGAACGATTTAGGCCAACATGGCATTCGCGTTAACGCTATTTCTGCAGGACCAATTCGTACGTTATCTGCGAAAGGTGTAGGCGACTTTAACTCAATCTTAAGAGAAATTGAGGAGCGCGCACCACTTCGTCGCACAACAACTCCAGAAGAAGTTGGCGATACAGCAGTGTTCTTATTCAGTGATTTAGCACGCGGCGTAACAGGAGAAAACATTCACGTTGATTCAGGATATCATATCCTAGGGTAATTATAATTTTTAAAGGACAGTCTCTAAACGTTGAGACTGTCCTTTTTATTGTTCTCAGAAAGAACGATTTTTAACGAAAGTTCTTGCCACGTTATGAATATAACTATAATAGTACACGATTTATTCAGCTACGTATGGAAGTGGGAGGGACGAGTGTGAAGAATAAAAATAAAAGTTCAACAGTTGGAAAACCGTTGTTATATATTGCGCAAGTAAATTTAGAACTCGCTACACCGAAAATAAAAAGAATTATCTTAACAAACTTTGAAAATGAGGAGCAAAAAGAGAAAAGTAATAGAAATGAAAATATTGTAAGTAGTGCTGTGGAAGAGGTAATAGAACAAGAGCAACAAGTAGAAGAAAAAATAGAAGAAGCACAAGAAGAGCAACAAGAGCAAGAAGAGAAAGAGCCAGTGAGAACGGTCCCGTATAATAAATCATTCAAGGATATGAATAATGATGAAAAAATTCATTTTTTATTAAATCGCCCTCATTATATTCCGAAAGTAAGGTGCAGAATAAAAACAGCTACAGTCTCATATGTTGGATCGATAATATCATATCGTAATGGCATTGTATTCATTATGCCGCAAAATAGTATGAGAGATATTAGGTTGTCTATAGATGATATCCAATCGATTAGTATGGCCGGCTTTTAAATATGTAAAGGTGGTAGAAATCTTCTACCACCCAAATAGTTTTTTAGTTTACTTAAATTAACTTATTAGATAGAAACGTCGCGTAAGCATTGAATAGCACAGAAACAGCTTAAATCAACAGTAATGCAAGTAGATGTTGATACTAGTCTTGCATTTGGTACAGCTAAAAACGTACAAATTGGATTGTCATTAGGCGGTATAGTAGAGCCATCACCTAATACTACAGTTAACACACGCAGCACCGCACAGCTATCATCGTCTACGCTTTCCACACGGAAAATTGGAGATTGGCAGCTAGTAAGGCTTGCAGATGGTGCAAATGCTTCAAATGGCGTTCCAGCTTTTGTGTATAAAATAAAAGGGCGTGTATTTGCTACTGATGCAGTATTGTGTGCTCCTAAAAATGGGATTTCACAACCAGATCCACACGTCGTAGTAGAACAATCTTGTAGTTCATTGATGAATTTTACAACGTCAACTACACAATGAGAAGAGCTATGGTGTTTATTTTCGTTACAACTCATTAATGTCACTCCTTATCTTCTTGTTTGTATTTACATTAATAAGATATTGGAGTCGAGGAGATTTGGTCACAATCTTAAGACCTTTTTTTTTAAATAGGCGAAAGAAGATAAGGGAAGGTGGAATCATGCTGTTTACAAGTTGGCTTTTATTTTTTATTTTCGCTTTAGCTGCTTTTAGGCTCACTCGTCTAATTGTATATGATAAAATTACAGTTTTTTTGCGAAGACCGTTTATTGACGAAATAGAGGTTACGGAGCCAGATGGAAGTGTATCAACGTTTACAAAAGTAAAAGGGAAAGGATTAAGAAAGTGGATTGGTGAATTATTAAGCTGTTATTGGTGTACAGGTGTATGGGTTAGTGCTTTTCTATTAGTTTTATATAATTGGATTCCCGTCGTTGCAGAGCCATTACTTGCATTATTAGCTATTGCAGGTGCAGCAGCAATTATTGAAACGATTACAGGATATTTTATAGGAGAATAATATATTTTCATAATACGAGAGGAAGCGGAGTTTAAAAGAATGAGGGAACGGAAATAAAGAGTTGTTCATATAGTAAATAGACAGAATTGACAGTAGAGGAGATGTTTGCTGTGAGCAATAATCCAAGGAAAAATTCATATGACCTGCAGCAATGGTATCATATACAGCAACAACACCAAGCACAACAACAGGCACATCAAGAACAATTACAGCAACAAGGATTTGTGAAGAAAAAGGGATGTAATTGTGGGAAAAAGAAGAACACAATAAAACACTATGAAGAATGAAGCACTCATGTTACTGTGAGTGTTTTTTATTGTACATATAAAAAGCGGTATTTCAAAGGAGAAATACCGCTTTTTACTAGCTAATTTGTGCAACTGTTAATGCCGCAGCACGAATGTCTACAGTTCCAAATAATTCAACTGGTACGATTTGAACTAAGTCGCCGGGATTCAAGTTAATAAGAATAACACCACTAGAAACATCTACTTCCCCAGTGCCGATAATGTTAGCACGGACTGCTGTTCCTGATCCTGGAATAACGTTATCTGGTGTGTCCAATGTTAAGAAGAACCGGGCAGCGTTTGGTGGAGCAGGAACATTTTCAAGACTTACCGTTAATGTATAACTGATTTGATAAATACCAGCTACTTGAATTCGAATGCCATTTCCGACACTTACTGTATTGTTTATTACAGGAACAGTAAGATTTGGGTTTGGACTTACGCTAGGTAATAGTAATGGTGTGAATAATGAAGCGAACTGAGGTGCTGAAGCGTTGAAAGCAAAACCGAAGGCTGGTAGTGTACTAGCTGGTTGTGCCTCACAATCAATTTTAGTAAATTCGCAATCAGAAGAGAACATGTTTTTCACTCCTTTATCTGTTTCTACTTTCAGTTAATGAAAAGGACAGGTTCTATGTTCTAGACAAGTTCCCAATTTTATAAAAAATACATAATAATACCTTTTAAGCATGGATTGGGTGGCAGAAAACTCTGCCACCCAATCCATGCTTAAATTAATATTTAGTTTTATATAGAAACATCGCGTAAGCATTGAATAGCGCAGAAGCAACTTAAATCAACAGTAAGACAAGTGGCGGTTGACACTAGTCTTGCATTTGGTACAGCTAAAAACGTACAGATTGGGTCGTCACCAGGTGGTACAGAGGTACCATCCCCTAAAACTACAGTTAATACACGCAATACAGCGCAATCATCATCATCTATACTCTCGACACGGAAAATGGGAGATTGGCAACTAGTAAGGCTTGCAGATGGCGCGAATGCTTCAAATGGTGTTCCGGCCTTTGTGTATAAAATAAAAGGACGTGTATTCGCTACGGATGCACTATTATGCGCTCCTAAAAATGGGACTTCGCAACCAGATCCGCATGTTGTAGTTGCACATTCTTGTAGTTCATGTATAAAACGAACGACATTAGATACACAGTTGAAATCACAATCATGGTGATGATGATCTTCATTACAATTGCAGCTCATTATGTTCACTCCTTATCGTGAGTTCTGACATACACTATTACAATATGAACGTGATATGGTTGATATTACGTTAATTCTCAGGATAGAAACAGGGAATTTATATAGAGGGGATGTACATAGTGTGATATGCAAAAAGACACCCTTATTTAATGGATGTCTTTTCAGGTAAATCTTTTCGCGTAGTATATAAAAAACGAGATATATCTAG
The DNA here is from genome assembly GCF_050524305.1 of Bacillus silvicola. Classification (NCBI taxonomy): domain Bacteria; kingdom Bacillati; phylum Bacillota; class Bacilli; order Caryophanales; family Bacillaceae; genus Bacillus; species Bacillus silvicola. The sequence goes on along the minus strand of NZ_JBNGVC010000001.1, from coordinate 1,214,927 downwards.
TTTCTTTCCTCTGAAAAATTGCGGGGAGGAAATATAAAGTTCTTCTTTAGCGCGTGTAATGGCGACATAGAGTAATCGTCTTTCTTCTTCTAATGCTTCAGAAGTATCCGTCACACGGTCATTTGCATCTTTTAAAGAAGAAGTATGCGGCAATATACCATCGCTTGCACCAAGTAAAAAGACGCATGGAAACTCAAGGCCTTTCGCGTTATGAATTGACATAAGTGATACGGCATCTTTTTGCGGCATTGTTTTTAATGCTTCCATTTCTTTTTGACCTTGAATCGCCTCGTCAATAAATTGTAAGTAAGCTGGAATATCGGTGAAACGAGTTGCAGACTCCATTAATTCTTCTAACATTTCTTCTTGTATGTCTTTATGCATCGTAAAGGAAGAACGATCGTTACTTTGTAAGTACTCTAAATATTTTCCTTTACCATGAATAATTTCTTTTAATGCCTTTTTCGGTTCTAATTCTTTTATAAATTTAATAAAATCGATGCGCTCATTTACCTTTTTCACTTGAAAAGGTTTCAAGCTCGGATTTAATAATAAGAAATGAAGAAGAGAAGGGAAACGCCCCTCACCATATTTCCATTGCTCCCGTTCAATAAATGAAATACATTCATCACGGCCGATATACATCGTCGGCAATATGTTAGAAAGGGATTCTAGGCGAAACGGTTCTAGCACGAGTCGTAAATGATCTAATACAGGCTTAATTAAAGAGTGCTCGTAAAATGATTGACTCGCACCGTGTTTAATAAACGGGATTTTATGAATTGTAAGCTGATCAAGTAACGAACGACTTACAGAATGTGTGCGATACAGTAAACAAAAATCTTTATAGTTTCGCTCACCGCTATCTACCTTTTCTTGAATGAGCTGCAAAATTTGATTTGCTTCATCAAGAGTTGTAGCTGGTCGTGCGTAAAATGGTTGTACACCCTCTTCACGAACAGAATATAGCTCTTTATCAAAACGTTCTTGATTTAGCTTGATAACTTCATTTCCAAGTCCAACGATAAATGGATTGGATCGATAATTCGTATTAAGCGCAATAATCGTTGTATTATCAAATTCTTTTGGAAAAGATAAAATAATTTGGTGACTTGCTCCTCGCCAACCGTAAATCGCTTGATCGTCATCACCTGCGATAAATAAATTATTTCTTGGCGTGGCTAACAATTTTACAATTTCATATTGTGCATACGATGTATCTTGGAACTCATCTACTTCAATGTAGTGAAAACGTTGTTGCAATTGAGTAAGCAAAGGAGCATTATTTTCTAACATATAATACGTTTCTAATAAGATGTCGTCAAAATCGATATAATTGTATCGTTGTTTTACCTCTTCAAAACGTTCGTATACTTCTTTGAATTCTTGTTCAACCGGTGTTTTCGCTTTTACATCTTTCGGACGATTCAATTTGTTTTTCTCAAGTGAAATCATAGCGAGTATTGTTTCAGCATCATAATCGTCTTTTAAGCGTAATTCTTTCAAAATTTTCTTTATCATAATTTGTTTATGTTTTTCATTTGCTAAAATTTGCTGATTATATCCTTGACTACGAAGCAATTTTAAAAAGACAGAGTGGAATGTACCAGCAACAACATAGTTACTTGCAGCATGATTCATACCAGGCAAGTTTGCTACACGACTTCGGATTTCTTCAGCTGCTTTTTGTGTAAACGTAAGCAGTAAAATATTTCGCGGATGAACATGTTTTACATTAACTAAATAACCAACGCGAGTTGTTAAAACAGATGTTTTACCACTTCCAGCGCCAGCTAGTGTAAGAACAGGTCCTTCTGTCGTTTGCACTGCTTCTAACTGTTTTTCATTTAAATAAATACCTTGCTGTTCTAAAGCACGGAAATACGCCGCATCTGCATCTTCTTCCATAATTAAATGGGTAGACGTTTTCGGAATATGGTATGTCGCTTGCGGAATGCCAGCATGTGTTAACGATTTTTGTGAAAATTTTTCTTGTGTCATATATTCACCTTCAAAACTATAGCATCAACATTTAACTTTAGCGGAAGAAAAAGAAAATAGCAATGTAAAAAACAGGAGGGGTTACCTCCTGCTACAAATTTATTCCGCTATTTGCGGGCAGTAAAACTCCAAACTCAAAATTCAGGTGGGAGATCAACTGCCCGTAAACGCCCGATTGGTGAAGGCCAATAATCAGTGGGGATGAACAAAACCCCACTGATTAAAGTTTCACTTTACAATTCTTTTATCATTACGACGTGCGGGATATTTGCTTCCATAAACACATCAGAAGCCGTTACGTATCCTAGCTTTTTATAGAAAACTTCAGCATGTGTTTGGGCATGAAGTTTCAATTTCGGTAAAGACTCTTCCTTTGCGTAAGCTTCAAGTGCATCCATAATGATTTTGCCAATTCCTTTTTTACGATGGGAAGCTAGTACACAAATGCGTTCCATTTTCCCTATTCCATCAACGATGCGAAAGCGACCTGCACCGACTGGAATGTCATTGTCATATGCAACAACGTGCGCCGATGTATCTTCGAATTCATCGTACTCTTCTTCAGAAGAAACACGTTGTTCTTCAACAAAAACTTGTTTACGTACGGAGAATGCATCACTTAGCTGCGCGTCTGTTTGTACGATTTGTGCGTGCAAGTTAGTTGTTCCCCTTTCCAAGGTGGAATGTTTCATGTACAGTCCAAGTTCCGTTTTCTAATTGATATAGAAGGTGGAAACGATCAATTGGTTGTTCATAATAGAAATCTTTCATACGTAATCGACCTAATACATCAGCATGCTCTGCATCTGATAAGTCTTGACCGATTGTTAAATGAGGTACGAAAGAGTATTCACGCTCTTGTGTAAAGAAACCATTATGCATTTCTTCATTTAAGAAAGTTAGTTCAGGTGTTTTTTCTACTTTAAAATAAAGGACATTATTAACAGGTGCGAATGAACCGACTTTTCCAACATGAAGGGTGAAAGGGTTCGTTTTATTTGCGATTGTATGTAACTCGTTTACAATCGATTCTAGTTGATCATCTTGCGTCTCAAAGGGTGTTTTCAATGTAATATGTGGCGGAACTAATGCGTAGTGCGGATCATAACGTTTACGCAATCCGTTCGCTTTATCTTGAATCATTTTTGATGGAAAAATTACAATGCCTAATTTCATGTTCCAATTCCTCCCTTTGTAAGTCTAGTTAGATTTTGAGAATAAATCTCTTAATCTATTATATCAAATTATTCTGAATACTGCTCTCTATTATTTCATTGATAGAATATGAGAAAATGCTTTCGGCAAGTCTGCTTGCCAATACTTCCAAGTGTGATTCCCTTCAAACTCTTCATAATGGGTGATGAAATTTCTATCTGTAAGAAGTGTATTTAACTCGCGATTTGGTTCTACGAAATCAGATACTTGTCCGTCTGTGCGCTTTACAGCTGTTTCTTCTGTCCCAATGATGTGATAAAGTTCTAACGCCTGTGGATCTTTGAAGTCTTTTGCTAAGTTCATGACTGTTTCATCAACAAATGGTGATTGCATAACGACTTTACCGAATGTATGCGGATACATAAGCGCAGTCATGAAAGATACTGTACCACCAAGAGAATCTCCAATTAAAACGCGACCTTTACCCATTTGATACGTTGGATAATTTTCATCAATATATGGAGCAAGCTCGTGAGCAAGGAAACGAATGTAAGCAGCATTTTTTACATCATTCGGGAAATATTTTTCCTTACGATCGTGTACATTTTTATATGGAATACCGACAATAATTGTGCGGTCGATTTCTTCAGTTTCACGAAGACGCTCAATTACACGGTGTGCTTTACCAAGCTGAAAATAATCTCTACCATCTTGTGCAATAACAACCGTATGCTTATGGAGAGGTGTGTAATTTACTGGTAAATAAACAAGAAGTGTAAGTTCCTCTTGAAGTGATGTACTAAAAAATGAAATTTCTTCAATTCGCCCTATTGTTTGATTCATGTATATCCCCCTAAATAAAAATTTACTATGATTGTAAGAGCGACGCTTGTAGTGAAAAGGAAAGAAATATTCACTAATAGGTGCCTCAATTTCTATTTTACCATAATGGTACGAAGAATCTAAAAAATTAGTATTTAAGTTATGAAAGAAAACGGATATAATGAAGTGGGATTTTTTGCAGGTGAGAGGGGAGACAAGGTTTGAAACAAGAAAAATCAATCGCACTACCATTAGCAATTTCAATTATAGCAATTTCATTCGCAGCAGTTTTTGTAAAGATGTCCTCAGCACCATCTTCTATTTTAAGTATGTATCGATTATGGATTATCGTGCTTATTATGCTGCCAATCGTTTGGAAAAAGCGGGAAGAGTTTAGTAGGATTCAAAGAAAAGATTGGGGATTTTTAATTGGATCTGGTTTCTTTTTAGCGCTTCATTTTCTTTTATGGTTTGAATCTTTAAAGCATACGACAGTTGCTAGTTCGACGATTATTTTAGCACTTCAACCAATCGTATCTTTAGTTGGAGGTTTTTTCTTATTTAAAGAAAGAACAACATACTCAGCTATTGCGACAATGGGAATTGCGATACTAGGTGTAATGTGTATTGGCTGGGGAGATTTAGGGCTAAGTGAACAAGCAATTTATGGGGATATATTATCCTTTTTAAGTGTGATAGCAGTTGTCGGTTATTTATTTATCGGGCAAACGACAGTAAAGAAAGTATCACACTGGATTTACAGCTTTACAGTTTTTGCATTCGCAGGTATTTTTATGGGGATTTATAATATAGTGCTGCAAGTACCTTTTACAGGTTATACGAAGTGGGACTGGACCGTTTTTCTTTTACTTGCGATTGTGCCAACAGTGTCACATGTCATTAATAACTGGTTATTAAACTACGTAAATGCAACAACAATTTCAATGAGTATTTTAGGAGAACCAGTTGGAGCAACTATACTAGCGTTCTTCTTACTTGGGGAAAAATTAAACGCAATGCAAATTATCGGTAGCATGCTCGTATTGTTTGGTGTATCTGTTTTCTTACTGCAGCAACAAAAACGAACATCAAAAAATGTGGTGAACGAACCGGCTTATACACAGGAATTATAACGAGCCTATTCTAATATACGAAAAGAGAAGTTATTGGTAACTTCTCTTTTTTTGTTCTATGCAGAAAATAAAACAGATCAATAGGGGGAATTCCCGCCATATAGCATGAAAAAAGATAATATAAAGTGGAGTTACATCATACGTTTCTCATACAAATATAGAAGGGGAAAGGAGAGACCAAATGAAAGATATTTTAATGAAATACATGACGAAGCTTACAACATTAAGCGAAGAGCAGCAGCGTATAATCGTGGAAGAATTACAAATTGAAGAATATAAAAAAGGAACAGTACTCCTAAGACAAGGAGATGTTCCATCTAAATGTTACTTTGTATTAACAGGATGCGTGAGGCAACATTGTATAGATGAAGCCGGGAAAGAAGTTACATCAAATTTTTATACAGAAGAACAAGCAATTGCAAATTTCAATCATCATAAACCAGATAAATCATCCCCACATACATTAACGTGTCTAGAAGACTGCCTAGTTGTAGTTGGCGACCTGTATTGTGAAAAGGACATGTATAAGAAATATTCACAGTTAGAAGAAATGACACGTCAAATGATTGAATACAATTTTGGTGAGGTACAAGAAGAACTTACATTATTTATTGCATCGACACCAGAAGAGCGCTACAAATCATTATTACAAAAACGACCTCATTTAATCAATCGTGTTCCTCAATATCAATTGGCAAGTTATCTAGGTATTACGCCAGAATCATTAAGTAGAATTAAGAAACGACTCAAACAGTAGAGTTTTTTCCACCTCTAATCAATAGCCATATACTAAATCCTAGTTCACCTGCGATCATCGGTAGTTGAAAGACAACATTAAGAATGGAAATCATCGCATCATATTGTGAAAACATTGTATTCATGACGTGAATTACGATATAACCGATAGCAGCGATGAATAGTAATACACTAATCAATTTCGGTATTTGTTTAGATAGAAAAGTTACATATCCTAAAGCGAAAAGATGTAAGCCGAAAATGATTAACCCTACAGACCAAATGTATTCAAAAGCTTCTAGAAATAACATTGTATATGCTTCTGAATTGGCAACTGTACTTTTTGAAAGAAGTAATACAAATGTTAAATTGAATATAGCAATCCCAAGTATAGCTGTATACATAAGACGAAGACAGGTAGCTAGTAATGAGAGGCTAGCATGGATAGGTTTTAGAAAGAAATAAAGAGCCCAAGAGGCGATAATATCCGTAATGAAAATGATAATCCATCCGAAAATTTCTGCTTTGAAAAGTGAACTTGAAGTTTGAATATTATGGAGTGTCGTGCTCGCATTACTTGGTAAAACGAGATTTCCGTGAACAAAACCGTAAGAAAAAAATGCAGTGAATGCCATGATAAGAAGAGAAGTGCCTGCAAATAAGGCAAATTTTCGCTCAGTCATAATACGTCCTCCTATTCTAATGTTGTTTTCATTGTAATAGGGAAGAGGAGGAGATTCATTGACTTAAATCAAGAGAGGGGAAGTTTAGTGGAATTTCCATCAAAAAAAGATGTATGGTTATATCCGATTTTTTTCGTTGTCATTGGAGCGTGTTTTGCTCCCATATTTGTAGGGAGAGAATATTTTCTTTTATTTTTTACAATTCCGTTAGCAATATTATTTATTTGGAGTTGGTTTTCGACAAAATATATTGTCGGAGAAGAAACAATTACTATTAGATCTGGTCTCGTTAAAAAGCGCATATTTATACGAGATATAAAACAAATTTCAAATACGAAAAATCCAATAGCAGCTCATGCATTATCATTCGATCGACTTGAAATTGTTTACGGGTCATATGAAACAGAGATTATTTCTCCTAAAAATAAAGAACAGTTTATTAATCTTGTGAAAAGTAAAAATCCGCACATTGAAATGAAGTAAAAGAGTGGCTTCGTAGCCACTCTTTTACTTTGGGTTTGTCATATAAGGTTGTACATGAATGACGCATAGGTCACGAAATTTCCCCTCAGCAGTTGTAACAATTACGACCGCTCTTCCTGCACTTTTTCCAGTAATCGTTACCGTATCACCTTTTGGATACATTGTGATGACATCAGCATTCATATTTGTCCAAATAAGTTCTTTATTCGTTGCTTGCACTGGCAAAACGGAAGCTGATAACTCAATGCTTTGTCCAGTTCTTACTTTCAACTTATTTTTTTCCATATGAACACCGATGACTGAAATAACAGAAGGAGCAATAGAAATTTTGGGTGGATTAGGTTGTATGTTTAAACAAGAAGCAGAAGTATTTGTGATAGGTGAAAATTTTCTTATATGTTGTCGCTGGAAAGCTGCTAACATGTTGGAGTCCCCTTTCTGTATAAGTGCTGATACTAATACTATAAAGGAGTAGTGTTATGTTAAATTTAACGAAACATAAAGAATTTGTTAAATTTGAGAAGAAGATTGTCGAACTGTAATAAAAAAGCACTGCTGTTATTGTGACAGCAGTGCTTCCTTTTTATAGATTATGACGATGTTGTTTTTCAAAATCCTCAAAGTGCTCTTCAACTTCTTTTGAAGGCTGTGTTAGTAAACTAACAATTACGATTACTAGTAAACTAATAGCGAAACCAGGAATCATTTCATATAAGAAATCTTTTAAGAATTTGAATTGAGTCCAAATAATTACTGTAGCGGCACCTGAAATCATACCAGCAAGCGCACCCCATTTTGTCATGCGTTTCCAATATAAGCTTAATAAAATAGCTGGTCCGAATGAAGAACCAAATCCAGCCCAAGCGTATCCAACAAGAGCTAAAATCGTATCATTTTGTTTAAACGCTAATGCGCACCCAACTAAGGCGATAACAAGTACAGCCATACGACCGACAAATACAAGCTCTTTATCAGAAGCAGAGCGTTTAAAGAATGTACGATATAAATCTTCTGTTATAGCACTAGAGGTAACAAGAAGCTGAGATGAGATTGTACTCATAATCGCTGCTAAAATAGCTGCTAATAAAAATCCAGTAATAAGTGGGTGGAATAAAATTTTTCCTAGTTCAAGGAAAATTGTCTCTGGGTTAGATAATGTCAACCCTTGTTGTGAATAGTAAGCAATACCGATAAGACCAGTAAACATAGCTCCGACAACAGAGAAAATCATCCAGCTCATACCAATTCTTCGTGCGCTTTTAATTTCTTTTACAGACGAAATTGCCATAAAGCGTACGATAATATGAGGTTGTCCAACATAACCAAGGCCCCATGCGAATAAAGAAATCATTCCTAAAGTAGAGGCACCTTTAAAAATATCTAAACGTGTTGGATCTACAGATCGAATCGTATCAAACGCAGGTCCAAGTCCGTTCGAATTCATAATTGTTACGATAGGAACAAGAATAAGAGCGATTACCATAATGATTCCTTGCACGAAGTCTGTCCAACTTACCGCTAAGAAACCACCAAATAGTGTGTAAGCCACGACAACTGCTGCGACAATGAATAATCCAACATGATAGTTCATACCAAATGAATTTTCAAATAATACAGCGCCTGAAACTAGTCCTGAAGCTACATAGAAAGTAAAGAAAATCATAATAACAAGTCCGGATACTAAGCGTAGCATATGAGATTTGTCGTGGAAACGGTGTTCCAAAAATTCTGGGATAGTAATAGAGTTGTTTGCAATTTCTGAGTAGGTACGTAAGCGAGGAGCGACATAAAGCCAGTTTGCGTATGCGCCTAGTGTTAGGCCGATCGCAATCCAACTACTACTTAATCCAACGCTAAACATTGCACCGGGTAATCCCATTAAAAGCCAACCACTCATATCGGATGCTCCAGCACTTAATGCTGTTACTGCGGGGCCTAGTGTACGCCCGCCAAGCATATAATCTGTTAAGTTGGACGTTCGTTTGTAGGCGAAATAGCCGATTACTAACATCCCGAGCATGTAAATAGAGATAGAAGTTAAAGTTAACATCTGCGTACTCATGTAGTTCCCCTTCCTTTTGTAATGTCTTTTGATGCATTTTGCATATTTATAATCTATCATGATTATTCAGAAAAATCCATTCTAAAATACGAATTTTCTGAAATGTAAGCGTTTTTCGACAATGTTTTTCTTTTGTAATATATAATTTTATGACAAAAAACCTTAATTTAAATAGAGTATTTATTATATTTACATAAAAATAGGTTGTTTTGTCAATATAATATTGAATGAAGAAAAAATATTTTTTTCGGAAAAAGCATTGACTTTTTAGAAACGTGAGGAATATAATGAGTGCAACTTAAAAAAATGCAAGCGTTGATGAAGAAGAGTACACATGATGAACATGTCAGAGAGCTGATGGTTGGTGCGAATCAGTATGGAATTGATGTGGAATGGGCTTCGGAGCTTCCAAACCGAAACGAAAGAAGTAGGCTTTGGCGACATGATCTCATCGATACAAGAGACACGTATTGTTTTTGATACGGTAAAGTGCGTTACATTCGTAACGAATTAAGGTGGCACCACGGGAGTACCCGTCCTTTCTATAGGATGAGTACTCCCTTTTTGTGTATAAAAAATTAAATAAATGAAATCGTTTAAGTAAGAAGAGTACGTATATTTGGAGACGTTACAGAGAGCCGGGGGCAGGTGGGAGCCCGGTACGGTACCATATACGGAATGGGCTTACGAGAGGTATGCTGAACAATTTCTATTCAGTAGGCAACCCGGGTTCCGCCGTTACAAGGATAAGGTATATATTTTGTACCTGAATAAAGCGGGATGCTTTTGCGTCCAACCTGAGGTGGTACCACGGTAAATTTATCGTCCTCTACATATTTCGATATGTAGGGGACTTTTTTATTTTTCAGAGTGAGGTGAAAGGCATGATGACAAAAGAGGAATTTATGAAGCAAAAAGAACAAGGAAAAACATTTTTAGTAATTGCTGAAGAAGAAGGAGATAGCATTACGCCAATTTCTTTATATAGACGTATGAAGGGTAAGAAAAAGTTTTTACTAGAAAGTTCACAGCTTCATCAAGATAAAGGGCGCTATTCTTACTTAGGATGTAATCCTTATGGAGAAGTGAAAAGTGTCGGTATAGAAGTAGAACGAACGATGTATGGACAAACAGAAAAGTTGCAAGGTAACGTATTGCAAGTATTAGAAGAGGTAATCGCACCAGAACAAGTAGAGAGTCCATTTCCGTTTTGCGGAGGAGCGATTGGATATATCGGATATGACGTAATTCGGCAGTATGAAAATATAGGATTAGACTTGCATGATCCATTAAATATTCCAGAAGTACACGTACTACTGTATCGCGAGTTTATCGTTTACGATCATTTACGCCAAAAGTTGTCGTTTGTATATGTATGCGGGCAAGAAGATTCAGCTTCTTATGAAGAAGTATATGAAAGATTGCAAAGATACAAAGAGGAAGTGTTAAACGGTGAAGAAGAGAATGTGAGTGAAGTAATATCATCGTTATCATTTACTTCTTCAATAACGGAAAAAGAATTTTGTGAAATGGTAGAAACGGCGAAAGAGCATATACGAGCCGGGGACATATTCCAAGTCGTATTATCTCAACGTTTGAAAAGTGAGTGTAAAGGTGATCCATTTGCATTATACCGAAAACTTCGCATTGCAAACCCGTCGCCATATATGTTTTATATCGATCTTCAAGATTATGTTGTACTCGGTTCTTCGCCGGAAAGTTTGTTATCAGTAAGAGAGGATAAAGTGATGACGAACCCAATTGCGGGTACGAGACCGAGGGGGAAAACGAAGCAGGAAGATGAGGAAATCGAAAAAGAATTGTTAGGAAATGAGAAAGAGCGAGCAGAGCATATGATGCTTGTGGACTTAGGCCGAAATGACATTGGCAGAGTAAGTGAAATTGGCTCTGTGACGATAGATAAATATATGAAAGTAGAGAAATACTCTCACGTTATGCACATTGTATCTGAAGTTTACGGAACATTGCAAAAACAGATGAGCGGATTTGATGCATTAGCGTATTGTTTACCAGCTGGCACAGTGTCAGGAGCTCCGAAAATAAGGGCGATGGAAATTATCAATACATTAGAGCATGAAAAAAGAAATGTATACGCCGGAGCAGTTGGATATATTTCATTCTCAGGAAACCTTGATATGGCGCTAGCAATTCGAACGATGGTTGTGAAAGATGAGAAAGCGTACGTTCAGGCAGGAGCGGGTATCGTTTACGATTCAGATCCGGTTGCTGAATATGAGGAAACATTAAATAAAGCGAGAGCGCTTTTGGAGGTTATGAAATGATTGTACTGATTGATAACTATGATTCCTTCACATATAACTTGTATCAACTATTAGGCGAGTACGAAGAAAACATCGTCGTCGTAAGAAATGATCAAATAACAATTGAACAATTAGAGAAGATGAAGCCGAAAGGAATTGTGCTCTCACCGGGACCTGGGAAACCAGAAGATGCTGGAATTTGTATCGATGTTATTCGTCACTTTTATAAGGACGTTCCCATCTTAGGAATTTGCCTTGGCCATCAAGCAATCATATCCGTATTTGGAGGAGAAATTGTTAGAGCAGAGCGCATTAAACATGGAAAAACATCACGTGTGAAACATAACGGAACGTCAATCTTTTCGTACGTTACTCAGCCGCTAACGGCAATGCGTTACCATTCACTCGTCGCAGCACAAAATAGTTTACCACAATGCTTTGACATACTCGCGACGGCGATGGATGACGGAGAAATCATGGCAGTTCGTCATAACTATTATCCGCTCTTCGGATTACAGTTTCACCCAGAATCAATTGCAACAGAAGAAGGCGGAAAATTAATACGTGCCTTTTTAGCACAAGTGAAAGAGGAGGAGAGAGTATGAACAGTTATCTTCGAAAATTAGTAGAGGGACAGCATTTAACAGAGGAAGAAATGTATGAAGCAGGGCTCCTTTTATTAAGTGACAACATATTGGAAAGTGAAGTTGCAGCTTTCTTAGTATTGCTGAAAGCGAAAGGCGAAACAGCAGAAGAAATATACGGTCTCGTTCGTGCTCTTCGCGAAAAGGCATTGCCGTTTTCAAATCATATAAAAGGAGCGATGGACAATTGCGGAACGGGTGGTGACGGTGCACAAACATTCAATATTAGTACAACATCGGCATTTGTACTTGCCGGAGCTGGCGTAAAGGTTGCGAAACATGGAAACCGCGCTGTTTCTAGTAAAACAGGAAGTGCTGATTTATTAGAAGAACTCGGTGTAAACATTAGTTGTACGCCTGGTGAGATTGACTATTTATTAGAGAATGTAGGTATTGCCTTCTTATTCGCACCAGCGATGCATCCAGCATTAAGACGCATTATGAAAATAAGAAAAGAATTAAACGTTCCGACGATCTTTAACTTAATTGGACCGTTGACGAATCCAGTTCAGTTAGAAACACAATTTGTCGGTATTTATAAACGAGATATGTTATTGCCAGTAGCGGAAGTGTTGCAGAAACTTGGCAGAAAACAAGCGCTCGTCGTAAACGGAAGTGGCTTTTTAGATGAAGCATCATTACAAGGAGAAAACTGCGTCGCTATTTTAAAAGACAATGAAATAATCGAAATGAGTATTGAGCCTGAAAAATATGGTTTTTCAAGAGTGAAAAATGAAGAAATTAGAGGCGGGAATTCAAAAGAAAATGCAAAGATTACAATCGGAGTATTGAGCGGAGAAAAAAGTGTATACCGCGATACCGTTTTACTAAATGCAGGGCTTGCTCTTTTCGCAAACGGAAAAGCGGAAACGATTGAAGAGGGGATTAAACTAGCGACATCTAGCATTGACTCTGGAAAAGCATTAGCCAAACTAAACTTATTAATTGCAGTAAGCCATGAAAAATTAGAAAGGGTGAATTAAAGTGGGGACGATTTTAGAAAAAATTGTAGAGCAAAAGAAAGTAGAAGTTGCGGAGTTATATGAAACATATTCACCAGTGAAAGAAAAAAGGAAAACACACTCACTTGTAAAAGCTTTAGAGCAGTTTACTGTAATCGCAGAGGTAAAGCGAGCGTCTCCATCAAAAGGAGATATTAATGTACACGTTGATGTGCCAAAACAAGTGAAAACATATGAAGAATGCGGTGCTGGAGCAGTTTCGGTTTTAACAGACGGTCAATTTTTTAAAGGGTCGTTTTACGATTTACAAACAGCAAGAGCAGAAAGTAATATACCGCTATTATGTAAAGATTTTATAATCGATAAAATCCAAATCGATAGGGCGTATGAAGCTGGAGCAGATCTTATTTTATTAATCGTAGCGGCGTTAACGAAAGAAAAGTTACAAGAGCTTTATAGCTACGTACTAGAAAAAGGATTAGAAGCAATCGTTGAAGTTCATGATGAACAGGAATTAGAAATTGCGATCCGATTAAATCCGCACGTTATCGGCATTAACAACCGTAATTTAAAAACATTCGAAGTTGATTTAAGCCAAACAGAAAAGCTCGGAAAACGATTGAATGAGGAAAAGTTACTTTGGATTAGTGAAAGCGGCATTCATTCAAAAGAAGATATTATCCGCGTTAAAAGAGCGGGTGCAAAAGGCGTGTTAGTCGGAGAAGCACTTATGACATCATCTTCTATTAGTAGCTTTTTCGAAGATTGTAAGGTGAATATATGAAAGTGAAAATTTGTGGTATTACTGATATTGAAACAGCGAAAAGTGCGTGTGAATACGGCGCAGATGCACTCGGATTTGTTTTTGCAGAAAGTAAACGAAAAATCACTCCAGAGCAAGCGAAAGAAATTATTGAGGAAATTCCAGCCCACGTTCTCAAGGTCGGTGTTTTCGTAAATGAATCAGTAGAAGTGATCCGAAAAATTGCAGAGGAATGCGGGTTAACGCATGTTCAACTACATGGGGATGAAGACAATCATTACATCGGAAGATTGAAAATTTCGTCTATAAAAGCTGTAGGAGTAGCTTTAGAGCAAGATATGGAACATGCGAAAAAATACGAAACAGATTATATGTTATTTGATAGCCCGAAAGAAAAGTTCTACGGAGGAAATGGAAAGACATTCTCATGGGAGTTACTCGCGCATATGCCAAAAGCATTGCGAGAGAAAACGATATTAGCTGGTGGATTAAACATCATTAATATAGAAGAAGCTATTCAAACCGTTCAGCCATATATGGTCGATGTGAGTAGTGGAGTAGAGACAGAAGGAAAGAAAGATATAAAGAAAATAAAACAATTTATTAAAAAAGCGAAGGAGTGTTCAAAATGAACTACGCATATCCAGATGAAAAAGGTCACTACGGTATATACGGGGGGCGATACGTTCCAGAAACGTTAATGCAGTCCGTATTAGAATTAGAAGAAGTATATAAAGAAGCGATGCAAGATGAAGAGTTTCAAAAGGAATTAAACCATTATTTACAAACGTACGTTGGAAGAGAAACACCGCTATATTTTGCTGAAAATATGACGAAGTATTGCGGCGGTGCAAAAATTTATTTGAAACGTGAAGATTTGAATCATACAGGCGCACATAAAATTAACAATACAATCGGTCAGGCACTTCTTGCCGTACGAATGGGTAAGAAAAAAGTTGTCGCCGAAACAGGAGCAGGACAACACGGAGTTGCGACAGCTACTGTATGTGCCCTTCTCGGTCTAGAATGCGTCATCTTCATGGGAGAAGAAGATGTGAGACGTCAAAAATTAAACGTGTTCCGAATGGAATTACTTGGAGCGAAAGTAGAAAGCGTAGCCGCAGGTAGCGGTACATTAAAAGATGCGGTGAACGAGGCGCTTCGTTACTGGGTTTCACATGTGAATGATACGCACTACATTATGGGATCCGTTCTCGGACCGCATCCATTCCCGCAAATTGTTCGTGATTTCCAAAGTGTAATTGGGAAAGAAACGAAAAAACAATACGAAGCGTTAGAAGGGGAATTACCAGAAGCAGTCGTTGCTTGTATCGGTGGTGGTAGTAATGCAATGGGAATGTTTTATCCGTTCGTACACGATGAAGAAGTTGCTCTTTACGGTGTTGAAGCAGCTGGAAAAGGTGTTCATACAGAAAAGCACGCAGCGACTTTAACGAAAGGAAGCGTCGGTGTTTTACACGGATCGATGATGTACCTTCTGCAAAATGAAGAAGGACAAATTCAAGAAGCGCATTCTATTTCAGCAGGGCTAGATTATCCAGGCGTTGGGCCAGAACATAGCTTACTAAAAGACATCGGCCGCGTTTCTTATCATTCGATTACAGATGAGGAAGCGTTAGAAGCGTTCCAATTATTAACGAAAAAAGAAGGCATTATCCCGGCATTAGAGAGTTCACATGCTGTTGCGTACGCTTTAAAACTAGCACCGCAAATGAAGCAAGACGAAGGACTTGTCATTTGTTTATCTGGCCGTGGTGATAAAGATGTAGAGAGTATAAAACGTTATATGGAAGAGGTGTAAAAAATGGGAGTAGAAAAAATTAAAGCAGCGTTTGAAAATGGTAAAAAAGCATTTATTCCGTACGTAATGGGCGGAGACGGTGGACTTGAAAAGTTAAAAGAAAGGATTCGTTTTTTAGATGAAGCGGGAGCAAGTATTGTTGAAATTGGTATCCCGTTTTCAGATCCAGTCGCAGACGGCCCAACGATTCAAAGAGCAGGGAAACGAGCGCTAGATAGCGGTGTAACATTAAAAGGTATTTTTCAAGCGTTAGCAGAAGTAAGAAAAGAAGTGAAAATTCCATTTGTACTCATGACATATTTAAATCCAGTACTGGCATTCGGAAAAGAACGTTTCATCGAGAGCTGTCTTGAAGCAGGTGTGGACGGCATTATAGTTCCGGACTTACCTTATGAAGAACAAGACATCATTGCACCGCTTCTACGCGAGGCGAATATAGCTTTAATTCCGCTCGTTACTGTAACGAGCCCAATTGAGCGAATCGAAAAAATTACGAGTGAATCACAAGGATTCGTCTACGCCGTTACAGTAGCTGGTGTAACGGGAGTACGTCAAAACTTTAAAGGTGAGATTCATAGTTACTTAGAAAAAGTAAAATCACATACGCATTTACCGGTAGTGGCAGGGTTCGGTATTTCAACGAAGGAACATGTAGAAGAAATGATTACAATATGTGACGGTGTTGTCGTTGGAAGTAAAGTTATTGAGCTTTTAGAAAATGAAAAGCAAGAGGAAATATGTGAGTTAATACGTGCAGCAAAACAAAAAGAAGAGGCGTGAGTCTCTTCTTTTTGTTTTGTGTGATAAATGTTAAAATATACAGAAAATACTTATAAATTAGAGGGTGAGAAGGCATGCTAAGACGTAAACTATTATATCTTCTTTTAACTGTACCATTATACGCTTGGCTCATTAGCATGACGAAAATAGAGTTGATGGCTCTGTTTTTAGGATATGTATTCATCTTTTCCCAATTAAATCGAATACAAGAGCAATCTATTTTAGAAGTATGTATATTTTCGATTAGTATAGAACTATTTAGTATCGTTTCGATTGTGTTATTAAACGAGTTATTTCGGGGGATTTATTCATTTTCATTAATGAAATTTGGTAATATTGTACTGCAAGTAATATGTGCTTATATTGTGTTTGTTGTGCTAGAAAAAATAATCGGACAACAGACGATTTTTCAGGATAAAAGAAAATGGGAGTGATTCAAAAAAGGAGCCAAATGGCTCCTTTTTTGAATCTGTTGTAAAAACAATTGAAAAATATGACATCTGTTATATAATAGTTAAAAGTTGTATTTTTAATGAAATGAGATGATAACATGGCCATATTGTTGGCACTTATCCCAATTATGATGATTTTCATTTGTTTATTTTTATTTAAACAAACGTCATTAAGAGCCTCATTAATTTCTTATACCGTTTCTGTCGGAATCGTTTTACTCTCACCAACATTTCGGTTAGGGATAAGTGAAACTGTACACGCTACGATTAAAGGTTGGCTAATTTGTTTTATTGTCGGATACGTTTTGTTTTTCGGTATTTTTTTATTTCACCTCATGAACAAAATGGGATACATCGATCAAGTAGCACGATTTCTAGAACAAATCACGCACGATCGCTTATTGCAAATGCTTCTTATGTGTTTTGGTATTTGTCCACTTATTGAATCGGTGAGTGGGTTCGGTATTGGTTTTATGGTTGCAGCACCTATTTTTCTTTCTCTCGGTTATAAGCCGTTTCAAGCTGTACTACTTTCGTTTATCGGTCTACTCGCTAGTTCATGGGGCGCGATGGCAACGGGTACGATTATCGGTGCGCAACTTATTAACATGCCGCTCACAACTCTTGGCACAAATACAGCATTATTAAGCATCCCGATTTTTGCATACTTTATCTTTCTTTCTTTATACGTTGTCGGTGGCTTTCAGGCAGTTATAGAAAAGTGGAAGGAAGGCGTTGGTTTCTTTCTATTATTTGCGCTCGGAATCTATCTTTCTAACGCATACGTAAGTGTTGAATTAGCAGGGATATTAAGTTCTATCGTTACCATTACATTTGGTTTTCTTATCATTAAATTAAAAGGGAAAAATGAACAAAATCTAATAACAGAACATGCGGCTACAACGGAGAGAGAAGTATCTATTATAAAAATTATTAGCCCTTATATATTTCTAACAGTTTGTATTTTACTTTCTCGCCTCGTTCCAGCATTACATGATTTGCTCAGGTCATATGCGGTTCTCGATTTAAAATCATACTCTTACAAACTAGAGCTACTATATTCGCCAGGGTTTTGGCTCGCCATGACTTGTTTATTTACAATTATTTTCTTCCGCATTCCATCTAATATTATTAAAAAATCACTCTCGCAAACGATAAAACAATGGATTCCATTCGCAATTACAACGACAATGTTCATTGCGATTTCAGAGTTAATGGGGGCATCTGGTATGCATTCATTACTCGCAAAGACAGCTGGTGAAACATTTGGTACCTTTTTCGTTTTCGTTGCTCCTTTCATTGGAGGAATAGGCGGCTTTTTAACTGGTAGTAACGCAGGATCCAATGCGATGTTTATAAAGCTACAAATGCAAACAGCCCAAAACGTAGCACTCCCGTGGCAATACGTCACAACGCTCCAAAACACCGCATCATCAGTAGCGACAATCGCTTGTCCATCACGGATTACACTAGGCGCGTATTTATGCAATATCCCGTATCGTGAAAATGAACTATTAAAGAAGACGACGTTAATGATTTTTGGTGCGGTGTTACTTGTAGTAGTGGAAGTTTTCTTTTGGTATATATTGAGAAATTAAAAATCCTCCTAACATAGGAGGATTTTCTTTATGACTGGATAATGTTTTAAATATGAAAAGCTTCTACTAAATGAATAGGAGATGAAAGGTATGCCCTTAAAAAACTACGGTGTATTAAAAGGTACAGTTATACAATCTAAGATTGGAAAAGGCAAAACACCTCATTATCAAGTTCATTTACAAGGTGAAGCAGGAGTAGATTATCGCATTGCAATTAACGTGAAATCGCAAAGTTATCCATCGGAAGTTTTATATTTTGCGAGCGACGATATTCGATCAGAGGCAATTCATATTTTACCGACATTACCGTTCGGTTTTACAGAAATAAAAAATAATGAACCGAAAGTAGCTTTAGATTATGTAAGAGGTAATTTATTTGATTCCAAGCAAATGATTCCTTTACCTGCTGAAAAAGCAGGAGTTGATAATGATTTAAATGAAAAGATAGAGCGTTATATAAAGCGAGCAATAGAAGGAAAGGCGATTATTTATGCGTTTGGTGAAAGGTGGGGACCAGAAGAAAAGGTTCCGGATTCGTATTTCCACTTTACACCTGGAAACGGTATACACGATATTCATGTGTATTTAGATTGTTATACCAAGGGTTTTAGAGTCCTTGGTAACGTTTTGGTAGTTTTTGCATTAAATCTTCTTCTATAAATGCAACCACTTCTGCTTGTTTTGATGGATATAAGTGGCTATAAGTATTTAAAGTTGTTGCTACATCTGAATGACCTAGACGTTGAGCTACCATAAGGGGGCTTACGCCTTTATTGATTAGATAGGATGCATGAGAATGTCTAAATTCATGTAGTAAGATTCTTTTAACCCCAGCAGAAAGCGCATAATTTGTATATTTTCTGCCCAAAGTGCTTGCCGAGATGCAAGTGTAAAATTCGCCAAATACAACATAATCACTTTTTACAGGTGCTTTTAATGTAGCATGCTCTTTTAAATTTTTCAATAAATCAATGACAAGAGATGGCAACATAATAATACGATTTGATGCTTTAGTTTTAGGTTTTGTAATTTGCCTGTTGTGTACGGTTTTATTTATATTGATAGATTTCCCTAGAAAGTCAACATCTTCCCAAGTCAAAGCTAGAAGCTCTCCCTTTCTAGCACCGCTATAATATAGTGTTGAGAAAAAGGTTTCATACAACGGGTCATTAACAACCTCGATAAATTGTTGGAATTCTTCAAATTCCCAAAAGTTCATTCGTTTATTGGATTCTTTTTCAAAATTCCCTGCAATACGTGCTGGATTACTAGTTAAACCATGGAATTTTATTGAAAAATTAAAAATAGAGGAAAGTACAGTGTGAATCTTTTTAAGAGAGTCGGCAGAGTAATGAGATATGATTTTATTTTGGTAATTCATTATGTGCCTGGCAGTAATCTGATCGATTTTCATTTTGCCAAACTCTTGTTGTAGATGATTGTAGATAACATTTTTAATTATGCTTATAGATGTTGGTTTCCTCCTCTGACAATACCAATCAAAATAACTATCCGCAACTTGAGCAAACGTTAAGCTAGAGTTTGTTTCTTTTTCAACTAACATTTTTGCTTCCGCTTCACGTGCTTCTTTTTTTGTTTTAAAACCACGACGTTTTACTTGTTTTTGAGTACCATCAAATTGACGGACTCTCACCACAAAAAAATATGTTCCTCGTTGTTCATCCTTATAGATCACCATAGAAGCGCCTCCTGTATATGTAAAGATTGATAATTCAATTTATTGAGTAAATTATAACTTGTTTGTTACCAAAAGAAAAGACGCTCAATATAAATTGAGCGCCCCTCTTTGACTTGAACCACTTTAATTTTAATAATATACCCGTGGTGTTAGTTGAATTCCTACTGTCCAAACAGTCGTGAAAATGCGTGTATTTTCTTATTTTGAATGGTATGAAACAGAAAAATTCAAGATGTTTTTAAACTGTACGGAGTAAAATTTTGCATATTTCTAGGTATTTTCCAATATTTTTATGATTTTTTCCAGGTTTCAAACCTAATATTTACTAAAAATAACGGATAAATTTCAACTAGCACCACAGGTATAATATATATTTAGAACTCCCACCCAATCGTATTTTACCATATTAAATTATATTGCTTGTTGAGAAAATTAGATTTTTATTGGCAAAAGCCAAACAGAATAAATAATTACAATTCACAAAAAAGAGTCCACAGCAATATGCAATGAACTCGAGGTTTAAAACTAAAATGGACCTTATTGACCGGACGGTTATGAGCCGCCTGCTCTGACCACCTGAGATAAAGGTCCATGGATGGCGACTAGCTTTCCACACTAGTCGATGTGAAGGATATATGAATACGTGTAAATACTCTAACACACTTTTATAAACAAAGAAAAGACGCAATCATAAAGAAAGCGTCTTTTCTTTGTTGTGTTGGATAACCATCTCAATAAACAATAACAGAAAGGGTTTCATGTAAGCATAGTGTAACATACATTTATGTCGACAAATATTGAGAAAGTTCTAAGTCTAAAATTTATGTTCGTAGATATAGATTAAGGATTGGTTGGGTAAAATATTATAGAATTGGCTGGTTTTTAGCTCATCCAATTGAGATATTATAATAATAAGTTTATATTTTTTGTATATTCTGTAAATTTATTTTCGGTTAAACTTGAGAAAGTTTTAAATGTATTGAAAATTATGTTGGGATATGTCCAATCATGATATGCTAATGTTGAGTATGTTAATAAACGAAACCTGATATACCAAGGGTTTATATGGTTTTTAAATAGGTTATTCACAGTGTTTATTTTCGAACATGTGAATAATACATTGAAAAGAAAATTTATAAAATGGACATAAATAAAGACCCATAGAAGCGTGTTAGAGAAACGCGAGCTGAAGCTCTCTCCAACCGTTCCCTAACCATACTTAGGAAACACCTACCTCATATGAGTCCACTTAAGTATATCATGTTTCCAAAATGTTGTGGTTGAGAAAGTTAGGATGGATGATTTATGTTCGGAGAAGGGGGAAGTTTTTTTGCTGAAGGTTATGAATGAATTATTATCCAAGATAGAATCATCTGGATTTTCTCGGAGAAAGTTCGCTATAAAAATGGACGTAAGCCGTGAAACGTTTCGTAAGGGAATAGCTTGTGAAAGTGAAATGGATGTAGAATTATTTTTTAAAGCCATTAACTATTTAGATATTAACACTGAGGTGAAGCGAGAGCTGACAAGAGACTATTTCTCTTCTTGCAATCAACCATCTAACCTTGTTGTCGGATTACTCTATAGTCAGGTGCAAGGCGATTATTTATTAATGAGTGAAATAATTCATACACATAAAGAAAATGCTAGTTTGTCGATTTATTTTACAATCTATAAATTATTTAACAAACGTAATAAAAATGAGTTAAGAGGACAAGCGCTATATAGAAAAATTAGGGAAACACAGTTTTCTGCAAATCCTCATGTTCAAGTAATGGTGAATATTCTTTATATGCTCTCTTTAGCTGATAAACCAAATAATAATGCTATTATTCAATATGTGGATGATGTTGAATCAAATTTAGCATTAATCGAAGAGGGGCGCATAAAAGATTATCTTCGTATGTTAGCTGATGAGAGAATTGCATATATGCATTTGTGGAGAATTGAATTAGAACAGTGTAGAAAAATTTTTAATACTATTATAGAATCGGAAGTAGATGTTCCAATG
Source organism: Bacillus silvicola (assembly GCF_050524305.1). Classification (NCBI taxonomy): domain Bacteria; kingdom Bacillati; phylum Bacillota; class Bacilli; order Caryophanales; family Bacillaceae; genus Bacillus; species Bacillus silvicola. Next base: position 1,192,840 of record NZ_JBNGVC010000001.1, on the reverse strand, counting down.
ATTAAGTGTACAGCACTATGTGGGCTCGGAGAAAGTTATCAAATAGAACACCCTCAGACTGCGGAGGCAATTTTAGTTCAAGCTACGGAAGCACTAGAAACGATTAATGTTGCTCAAAAAGCTCAAAAGTTTATAGCGTTGCATACAACTTTAGCTCATGTGCGTATACATAATAACATTAACGTTGATAAAATTGATGTATCTTTACTTCATCCAAATGAAAGAGCGACATATGAATGTATTTTCGGAGATCGAGAACTTGGACTATCAATATTTGATGAATTAAAGAAAGGGGGCTTCACCCCGTTTCAACGCATTTCATATTCATTATGTATTCACGACTTGGAAGGTATTAAACAGGCACTTTTGGAGTTCGAATTGATGGGGTTGAGCTTTTATGGACAAATGTATAAAATGATTCTTAACAGAGAAGGGGTTGTGTCAATATGAGAAGGATGATGTCAATGCTCTTGCTAATAGTAGGAGTGGTAGGGTTAAATGGAAATATAATCAATGCAGAAAACATGGAGCAACAATCTAAATTGAAGATGTATGTAAAAGATCCTGGAGGAAGTTAGTATAGTTGATATAAAAAAAGAAGTCGCTACTTGGTAGCGGCTTTTAGCACTTTTTAGGGGTGACAATTCTATAATGGGGGGTCTACAAAAGATTGTCACCTAGTATTTACCATTAATAAAGGGAGGAATTTTGATGTTAAGAACAGTAGGAATAGTAGAAGAAACAAAAGCTATGATTGGAACACTAGTAGAGCCTAAAAAGGTAAGTTGTGATGTGGAGTATGTAATAAATGAATTGTATAAAATGGAGTTATTTACAAAAGATGAATTTGATGAAATTACATATATACTGAAACAAAAAAAGGAATAGCGTCTGGCTAATCCTTTTTTTGTTAACTCAACATCCGTTTGATGGCAATATTGAAAAAATCACGTACTTTTTCAGTTTCTTCCACAGTGAGTTCTCGGCCTCCATAATTAAGCGTACCGTTTTCTAAAATATCTTGTAGGTTATCTTTGGATCCATCTGGATTATCTGTTCTCCCAAGTATGAAATCAGTTGTAGAATTAAATACATCAGCCAATTTACATAGCATTTCAGGATTGGGTTTTCTATAGTTTATTTCATAACCATTGTAGGTTGAAATTGAGACTTCTAGTTTATTGGCCACATGTTCAGTAGTCCATCCATATCTCTTACGTAGAAACTTTAAGTTTCTTCCTACATCCATTTATAATAACCTCCTAAAATAGGGTAATGTACGGTGCCGTACTGTACCGCAAGTATTGATAATAATAGCTTACACTAAAATAAAAAAAAAATCTACGCATATTGCGTAGGGGAAAGTATTTACATTTACGCAAAAAGCGTATAATATAATGAGCAATAGGCGAAATGAGGAGGAACATCATGAAAAGAAATTGGCTTGTGAAAATAAGAAAGCAGCATGAATTAACGCAAGCAGATATTGCGGAAGCTTTAAATGTAAGCCCTACACACTATGCAGATATCGAGACTGGAAGGAGGACTCCAGGAACGTCTTTGGCAATGAAAATTGCAACGTTCTTAGAGTTTCCAGTAGAGTGGTTATTATTACCTTCTTATCTGCATAATGCGGAAAAACGGGTATTGAAACTGGCTATGCAAATGGATTTCCCTTCGGAAGAAATTTTTTTATCAGTATTTCCACGAATTGCGGAAAAAATAAAATCGAGTAAGAAAGACTCTTACGAGGAAGGTGATGGTAATGCATAAAAACCTATTCATCGCGAGAAAAGAACAACGCATGACACAAGAGAAAGCGGCAAATTTAATTCATATTGCACCGAGAACATATTTTGCTAAAGAACACGGCAAAAGTGACTTTACTTTAAAAGAAGCACAGAAACTAGCAAAGTATTTCAAAACAACAGTGGACGAGCTTTTTGAGAAATAGGGGAGGGGAAATAAGTGAAAAACGGCAAACGACCAACGAAGCGAGAGAAGATACATATCAACTGCTATAACTTAAATCCTGATAGTTGGTTAATCTTTAAGAAAGTAGATGGCGAATTACACTTAGTACATCGTCATACGAACTCAATACGAGTCATTCCGAGTGAATAGGATAGGAGGTGAAACAGTGAATGAATTGATGAATTTATCAAGTGACATCAACGTAATTACAGCAGAAATAAAAAGCTATCAACAAATTGCAGGTCAATCGATATTTGAAATTGGAAAACGATTGAAGCATGTGAAAGAGAACGATCTGGTACATGGAGAGTTTGTGAATTGGTTACAAGACATTGATTTAAATAGAAAAACAGCTCATAAATTTATTCAATCATTCGAACAATTTTCAAATGTCGCGACATCTAGACATTTACCAGTAGGGAAAATATTTGAAATGTTATCTCTACCACAAGAAATAAATCGTCAACAATTCATCGAAGAACCGCACACGATTCCTTCCACAGGAGAAGAAAAAACAGTTAATGAAATGACTGTTAGAGAACTAAGGGAAGTCAAAAAGTCACTTAAAGAAAAGGACAAGCTCCTTCAACAAGCCGAAGAAAAAGCAAAACTCGCCCGGAAAGAAGCCACGCAAGCTCGTAAATCTGAACAACTTACACGTAAGCAACTCGAAGAGTTAGAACAACAAGAACCACAAATTATCGAACGGGAAGTGGTGAAAGAGGTAGAAATAGAATCTAAAGAACATATTAACATTAGAAACGAATTAATGGATAAAAATGCAGAACTCAAGGATACAGCGGATTTCTATAAACAAAAGGCGGATGCCCTATCAAAAGATGTGGATGATATACAACTTGAAGAATCCTCTATGAATTACATCGCAAATAAAAACGTCCACAATTTGATTGCCTATATGGATGAATTTCTGAAAGATGTGGTGGTTTCATCCCTCATGCGCGGCTCGATTGCGACTGCAAGTGATGCAACGAAAGAACTACTAGATTCACGTATAGAAGCGTTTCAGGAATTTTTAAATGATCTCAAGATAGCGAAGACAGGTAGGAAAATTAACTAATTGGAGGATGGAAGATGGAGCATATCGCACAATTACCAATCACATTGAACGAAGCTGGGGATTTAGTCATTAAACGTACGGATGATAAAACATTGGAAAAACTAATTGCATTGGTACAAACGCAATTTGCGAATCAAAATAACAAATTAACCAAGGTGGACCAAAATATAGGGAAGCTTAGAACCTGTCTAAAATCTTTTTAGTAAAATCGCCACACCTGCCAATAAGCAACTCTGTCTACTATTTTCAAGTGTTCGTTCACAGTTCTTCCACAGTCTGCGGTAATTTTCCAACCAAGCAAAAGTTCGTTCCACAATCCAGCGTTTCGGTAACACAACAAACTTGTGAAGTTCAGAGCGTTTAATGACCTCAACCGAACAATCAATCGTTTCTTTTATCGATTGTGCAAATGATGGGCCCGTGTATCCACCATCACAAAGTATATTTGTCACTTTGTCCAATGCTTTCTTATGCTTTTCACACATTTGGATGGCACCCTCTCGGTCTGTTATATTCGCAGTTGTTACCTGAATCGCATGAATAAGACCGTTGGTATCTACAGCGATATGTCGTTTGATTCCTGAAACTTTCTTTCCGGCATCGTAGCCTTTTTCACCAGCTGTCCATGTGTTTTTCACGCTTTGTGCATCTACGATGCAGAAACTCGTCTGTTTCTTCCGCCCATCTTGCTCACGATATGTTTCGACCAATTTTTTTATGCACTTTTTCGAGAAGACTTGTGTCATTCTCGTCTACTTTCCGCCAAATTTGATAGTAGGCATACACGGTTTTCCAGTTTGGAAAGTCACTTGGAAGATTACGCCATTGGCAGCCTGTTGTGAGCAGGTACAGTACACCGCAAAATACCTCGTACAAATCGACTGTGCGGGGGCGCGTCCTTTTCCGTGCGTTTTCTAAATCCTCTCGAATCAGTTCAAACTGTTCACGGGATATATTACTTGTATAATTGTGTATCATAGGAATCATCCTTTTTACATAGATTATACCTCAGATTTTAGACAGGTTCTTAGCGAATCCGTTGAGAGCTTTGACAATCGCCTGACGCAAACACAGTTGGAGAATGTGGCGTCTAAAATCGTAAGAGACCAACTACAGCAAGAACGCCATGCGAAGGCAAAGGGATTCGTAGGCAATAAAGTCCAGCTGACATTCGAAGCAATGGAAGGGACGAAATCCGACTTGGAGCATCACGTACAGGTGTTAATTAAAAAGGAAGTCACACGAGTGATGCGCCACATCACATCGTACCTAAAGGAACAGTTAGGGCTAAAATCAATTGATGATATTCCGAATTGCTTAGTAGAGAAACATAAAACATTGTTAAAAGAACTAACTTGGAAGAAGCTTGATACCTTCATGAAGAAAGGGAGTCGTTAGGGTGGTGGAAGAAAGTACATTTTCACTATGTATGGTTGGGTTATTCTTTGTTGGCCTAGGTGGATTTGCATATGTGATGGATCAGATTGATAAAAGATGGATGAAGGATGTGGATTGAGCTTGTTCCTAAAATAGGAGAAAGCCCTAGCATTAGGGACTAGGGCTTCAAGGTTGGTAAGAAATAATTACTAATACTGAATGATTATAACATGTGATTTTAAGAACTGATATAAAAAGATAATATGAAATAATGCATATTGGAGTGAGAAATTATGGACATAAAAAAATATGGCAAGCGTGAGAAACGACTAGTAGAACAAGTTGGAATTGCGAGAATGTGGGATTTTAATCAATTGGTGATAGCTATTATTGATAAGCATAGTATAGAGGCTGGGGAAGCAATTCTAGAGGATTTACAGAAACATGCAATGGATACAGGGAAGTTGCATGTACAAGCCTTAGAAAGCGAAAAAGCCCTATAATATAGGACTTTTAGCAAAAACACTACTTGAATGTGCACATACGAGGTCTCGATTACAAGTATGTACATGTTGCCTTCATTCAAATTGTAACAGATACATGTTTCATGTTAAACAAGAAAATTTGACGTAGAAAGACAAAAAGACCTAAAATTAGGTCTTCTCATCAGCAATATTAGATTAGAAAGGAATATTTGGCATGTACATGCCACGAGTAATGAATGCACTTAAATTATAACAAATTACCACAATAAAAGACAAGGAAAGGATGGTAAAAGAAAATGACAGCACAGCAGTTGTTCGAAGAAAAACAACATCTAGTATTTGCTGCGATTAAACAAAGATTTGGAAGTATGGCAAGAGCTACACAAATTGCAGAAATGAACAATATGGAGCTAGATGATTTAATTCAAGTGGGTTGTATGCATTTATAGGCTTGTTGTGTGAATTATGATGCAGAGAGAGCCAAGACATTCAATGCATATGTGATGAAAGGTATGAAATGGGCCATGAGTGATGAACTTCACATGAAAGGAACGGCTTTTAAAGTAAGTAGAAAAGTGAGTCATGAAGAAAGGAATCAAATTAATATTCATTCGATTGATTTGCATCGAGATGAGGAAACAGTAAATGAATTTTATGCAGTTTCTCCTATCAATGTGGAAGAAGAAGCGCTGTTATCCGTTGAATTTGAAGAAGTAACAAGTGTGCTGGAAGAAAAAGAAAAGTCAATCATTCTGCACGTTGGTGAGGGATATACCACAAGAGAAATTGCAAGGAAGTTTGAGATGGGGAAATCCACAGTGAATAAAAAGAAAAATGAAGCATTTCTCAAAATCAATCCAGATTATAAACCGATGAAACAAAAATCATTTTTCTTAGGAAAGCGATCATTGAAGGGAAATCGCCAGCAACTCCTGGTGATGTAAAGTATGCCAAAACGTAAAAAAAGACCTGTTTCCGCAGGTCAAAAACAAGGGCATTTCGTGAAAGAATATAACTTACCCATATTTTAACAAACGTGTAGGGGAAATACTAGTCCTGAAATGCAGAATTTTTAGTTATTTGCATGTGGAGGGATGTTAAACATGAATAATCAATTAAAAGTACAAACGTCTTACCTAGTTATGATAGGGAACATATTTGTAGGGAATCCCAATCCGTTAGTGGTATCTAAAAATAGCAAAGGTGCGATGGAGTTTGACCATTCTACAGCAAAGAAAATTGCTCAGGAGATAAACGGTGTTGTGGTAAGAAAAACTGTGGAATATGAAGTGGTAATCGATAGATAACAAGGAGGGGTTCACCATAATTGAAAATCCAATGATTATAGGGAATCCTCATGATTCACCGATGAATAACATCATGGGGTATTGCAAAAGTTGTGGAAAAGAAATCTATTTCGGTGAAGAGTACCGAGATATAGATGGTGATTCCATACACGACGAAACAGAATGTATCAAACAATATGTAGAGTCCCATTCTATAAAGAAAGTAGCGGGTGAGTAATATGAACTTACAAGATTGGATGCTGCAAGGAAAAATTGAATCAAAAATTCAAATCACTATGAATTTAATAGAACGATATAAACATAGTGATGAGCCACATGCTTCATCAATGGTTGCTGCTTATGAACATGGATTACAGGATCTTATGGAAATATATGAAGCCAGCCAGCGAAAAGAGGTGATGCCGTTTTGAACGCTGGGATTAAAGCGCTGGAAAAGGAGTTAGATGTGGCACAAGGAAAATTAAACGATTATCACCGCAAATTAGAAAGGTTAATAGAAAGAAAGCCTATTGTTGAAAAATACATTCAGGACGCTGAAAGCGAAATTCAAAACCTTGAAGCTTCAATTTTTATTCTGAAGAAAATGGCGGAGGTGTAAAAGTTGAGTCAACAATTCGATTTTAGTACGAAAAATGCAACCGATATTGTAAAACAAGGAAAAACATACTTACTATATGCGAATCCTGGTATGGGTAAGACACACACATTACGTCATCTGCCGGGTAAAACGTTAGTATTGGATATTGATCGTACATCACAGGTGCTCAAAGGAGAAGAAAATATAGACATTATCTATGTTGATAACCAAAACACTTGGGAATATTGGGAAGCCTTATTGAATCATCTCAAAGATACAAAGGGGAAATATAACAATATTGCGGTTGATAATGTTTCAGAGCTAGAACGTTGCTTATTATCGCATTTAGGTTTTATTGGACGCAACCAAGGTGTGCCATCACAAGGTGATTATCAAAAAATGCAGTTCCGTATAGTTAATTCATTTAGGTGGATGAAAAATTTAGCGGATATCATTGTATTTAATGCTTGGGAAACAACAGACTTGTATACTACATCAGAAGGACAACAATATAATCGTTCTTATCCTCAGATCAACACGAAAATTATAAATAATGTACTTGGTTTATGCGATGTTGTTGGTCGATTAATGATGAATGCAGAAGGCGAAAGAGGATTTGTTTTAGAAGGTACAAACAGTATGTATGCAAAAAATCAGTTAGACGATAGAAAAGGTTGCAAACAGGAAGAAATTTTTCTTTTGCCATCCACAAACTAACAAACAGGGGGAAATAAATAATGAGTTTCTTTAAATTTGATGAAACAAACGTAAATACAGGTTTTGAATTAGTAGCAGAAGGTAAATATGAAGCGGTAATTGTTAATACGGAAGCTGGTAAAACACAAGCTGGTAAAGATAAATTATCGGTAGATTTCGAGATTCGCAGTGATGTACCGCAAAATCATCAAGGCGCAAAAGTACTTTATAACACATTTACATTTGAACATGAGGTTTCAGTCAAAATCGTTAACTCACTATTAAAAGCATGTGGATTTGGTAATAATCACGCTTTCGCTTCTGCTGAAGATATGGGCAAGCAACTTATCAATAAGAATTTAAAAATCACTGTAAAGCATGAAGAATACGACAAGGTTGTGGATGGACAGAAACAAAAACGTAAGGCAGCCAAAGCAAAATATTATGATGTGTCGGACGTAAATCCGATAACAAGTGGTCCAACAGTAACAATCGGTGATGAAATGTTACCGTTTTAAATAACTAAATAGAGAGGTTGGTTGTAACCGACTTCTCTTCTTTATACCTTAAAAAGCTAATTGGAGGGCGAAATGAAAAAAAATCCATATAATTTTAATGAAATTCCTGCCGAGTTAAAGGCTCTTCCTCAATGGATTTTGTGGAAGTTTGAAACACGAAATGGTAAGCAGACAAAAGTTCCGTGTCAAGTAACTGGTGAAATGGCGCAGGCAAACAATAGACGTACCTGGTCAACGTTTGCAACAGCGGTCAAATTTTACTTAGAAGGCGACTATGACGGCATCGGGTTTGTTTTTAGCAGGCAAGATAACTATATAGGAATAGATATTGATAAGTGTGTTATGGACGGGAAAACAAATGCTTTCTCAACGGAGATTATCGATATATTAGACAGCTATACAGAGTTTTCACCATCTATGAAAGGCATCCACATCATCATCAAAGGTAGCCTTCCACAATCTGTTTTAGGTACAGGAAGGAAAAATACAAAACACGGTTTAGAAATTTACTCATACGGCCGATTCTTTACCTTCACTGGAAACCGTGAAAATTCCAATGATGTGTATGATCGTACGGATGAACTAGCAGAAGTGTTTGAACAGTATTTTGATGATAGCGACATTCAAGGTCGAGTAAATCTAGCTGAATTTGAGAAAGATGAAATCAAAATTTCAAATGAAGCTCTATGGGACAGGATGTTTCGAAGTAAAAACGGTGATAAAATTCGATCACTATTCAATGGAAACATAATTAATAATGACCATTCTGGAAGCGATCAGGCTTTATGTAATCACTTAGCATTTTGGACAGGGAATTCAGCACCTCGAATAGATTCCATGTTCCGTGAGACGAGCTTAATGCGTGATAAATGGGATGTTATCCATTTTAGTGATACAAACGAAACATACGGTGAAAGAACGATAGCAGAGGCTATATCATCTACTTCCACAACTATTTTAGATAATAAACAACAATTCGAAGAATTTTCTTTTGATTTCCACAGTGATGAAGGCAGTGAAGACGAAGCAAGATCAACAGATCGAAAATTCATGCTCACTGAAATGGGAAATGCGGAACGAATTGCAACAGAATATGGACACGTTATTCGTTTTGTAAACGGTTCTGGTTGGTATACATGGGACGGGAAACGTTGGAAAGAAGATAGGAGTAGGAAGATCGAACGCATCACTTCAAAAACGCTTAGGAAGTTACTAAAAAGTGAAGATGAACGTGAAGTGAAATGGGGAAGACAATGCGAAAAACGTGCAATTCGAATGAATAGTATCAAGGATATGATTCCACTTGTACCTGCTCAGCGTGAAGATTTTGATAAACACGAATATCTTTTGAATGTCGAAAATGGTGTGATGGATTTAAAAACAGGTGAGTTGTCATTACATGATCGTGATTTCATGCTAACAAAAATGACAAATATTGAATGTAAAAAGGATGAAGATTGTCCACATTGGAAAGCTTTTTTAGAAAGTATTTTCAAAAATCCCGAAGGGGATACAGATTATGAATTAATTGATTTTATTCAAAAAGCAATCGGCTATTCTTTAACAAGTGATATATCAGAACAGGTCATGTTCTTTCTCTATGGAGGTGGTCGAAATGGGAAATCCACATTTATTAACACTATCAAAAATTTGTTAGGAGATTATGCAAAACAAACAAATAGCGATACGTTTATTAAAAAGAAACATGATTCTGGAGCGAATAATGATATCGCACGTTTAGCGGGTGCACGTTTTGTATCGGCTGTTGAGAGTGAAGAAGGTCAACAATTATCAGAAGCGTTAGTCAAACAAATTACGGGTGGAGAACCAATTAGCGCGCGATTTTTACGCCAAGAGTTTTTTGAATTTACGCCTGAGTTTAAAGTGTTTTTTACAACGAATCATAAACCAATTATTAAAGGTATGGATGAAGGAATATGGCGTAGGGTTCGAATGATTCCGTTTACTGTGACCATACCGAAAGAGAAGGTAGATCGTAAGCTTCCCGAAAAGTTGTCAATGGAGATGTCGGGCATATTAAATTGGGCAATTGAAGGCTGCTTAAAATGGCAACGTGAGGGATTAGGAATGTCAAAAGCAATTCAAGATGCGACTAGTCATTACAAAGAAGAAATGGATATTCTTGAGCCTTTTTTAATCGATAAGTGTTTTTTACATCCACAGGCTAGAATAGAGGCGAAAGAGCTGTATAACGAATATTCTCGTTGGTGTAATGATGAGGGAGAAATCAGCCTAAAGAATCGAACATTTTACAGACTGTTAGAAAACAAGAATATCTATAAAAAGCGGGGAACAAAAAACAAATTATTTTTATATGGTGTCGGTCTGCAAAAAGAGAGTTATAAATATTTACAGCCGGAAGTTACCAATTCAGTAAACGAAAATGAGCCGAAAAAAAGTTTGGTAACCGGTTTTAAAATGACCTGAATTTCAGTTATATCAAGGGTTTAGAGAGTTGTTTTTTCTGTTGGGTTACTATAGGTTATTTATTTTGTATATATCCAAAAATAATAAATATTTATAAAAGCATATATATACTATTTCTGTACACCTGGAATCAAGGTAACCTTGATAACGCCAATGATAAAAATAGAGCTATAACCCTTGATATAACAACGTTTTTAACGGGTTAATAAAGTTATTTTTAACTAAAAATGTGTTAATTAAGGAGGGAAATCGGATTTTTTATTAACCAGAACCTAATTAATGGCCATTTTGGTGGGAAAGAGGGAGATGAGGTGACACAAGTAATAAAAATACTGAGTGAAATTTGGAAATCGGGTGCAAATATTTATCTGGATCCGAGTGATAACCGAATTGGAATCACGAGACAACATTTAATTTCAAAGGAATTCATGAAAGCTGCTGAACAAAATTATCCAGCTATTGAGGATTGGTTTCAATCTTGGAAGGAAGCAAATGCGGAGAAACTAACAATTATGAAGATACTCCATCAGTTCTGTGGATGGCAACAGAATCAGAAATTATATGATTGGTTGCTTGCTGATATAGATTCATTACAAATGTTCTATGACTGGACGATTATGCTTGCAAAGAACGGATGGACAGACATGTATGAGGATCATCGTCAATTTGAAAATGACGAATCGGATGCAATGGCGAGAAAGATATATGAACGTGCAGTTATATATGCAAGGAGAGGAGTAGGAGAGTGATCAGTTATCGTTATACAGATACAGAAATAAATAAAATTCTTAAAACACTCACAATTGTTATCGATACTCGTGAAAACGCAAATGACCATATTCGTGATTACTTACATCAAAAAGGTATTTCGATTAAAAATCAAAAATTAGATACTGGTGATTATGGCTGCATGATTCCGAAAAATGAAGAACTTGGAATACCACGGGATATGTATTTAAATCGTCGGATAGAAAGAAAAGCAAGTATTGATGAAATGACAAGTAACCTGCAAAAAGATACGCAAACAAGATTTGAAAATGAATTGATTCGTTCGAAAGATATTCCATTCACTTTAATTGTGGAAGACCCACGTGGTTACGAAAAAATACTAAAGGGTGAATATCGTTCAAGATATAATCCATTGGCATTACTCGGTAGGCTGAATACGTTTAAAGCGAAATATGATTTTGAAATCGTCTATTTAGATAAAAAACTTGTGGGCAATTGGATATATCATGTTCTGTATTACCATGCGAAACATTATTTGAAAACAGGGGCCTTTTAACATGGTATATCCTCCTGGAGAATAAAAATTTCATTTTATAGAGAATGAAAAAGAGCACCATGTATAGATGCTCTTTAACCAAGAATTTCAGGAGAAAACATATCGTGTGAGTCTGCTCATTATAAGGTATGCATGTAATTTTTTCTTGTGTCTTGCATATAAAAAAAAGCACATAGGTATCGTGCTCTACAGTTAGGAGGTAACTCTGTCTTTGAACGAAATGAGCTACATTACAAATATATGTTATATGAAAAAGGATAAGAACCGAAAAGCAGCTAGCAAGCGCTAACTGCTCCGTAAAAGGAAGGAATCTAATTAAATCAGGTCTCAGCTATTTATCAGCCTATGGATAGTATGAATCAAATTTAGAATTTTATGCAGGAGGGATAAAGATGAGAGCATCCAAAGATTTTCTATTGGCATTATCTGCAAAGTTAACAGAGATTGCGGACAATAGGGCAGATTTAGAAACGGCGGCGGAACTAGAAGAATTAATCGATAAAATCAATGAAAGCATAACAGAAGGTTAGGTCCATCGTGAACCTGACCTTAAACGAAATGAAAACTTCATTCTTAGTAAAAACGGCTCCATAAAACGGAGTGAATGGACATTCAAATTCTTTTTGAATACCGTAGGTATCGGGATGAGGAAAACCGATTAGAGAGGCTTGTATGTGTGTATAAACGAATTCAACGAAACGAGTGTGAACGGGAGGATTTCTATGATGGAGAGTACAACAACAGAGAAACTCAAAGGAGCGACATTTAAATATATTGAAAGTGAATTATATGGTTACAGTGATACGCTTCGTGAAATCGCATTTTTAAGAAAGAATCTGATTTTCTGCTCTCCACATGATGATGAAAATATCGGAGGCGGGAGAAGAAATGTACCAGATCGTCCAACCGAACGTATCGGAACAAAGTTGGTGGTACATAAAAAACTAAGACGCCTAGAAGAATTAGCAGATGCGATTGAACATGTGTATGTGTTATTAGGACCCGAGAAGAAAAAGTTAATCAAATTAAAATATTGGACAAAACCACAGTGTAAAACCTGGGATGGAATCGCAGAAGATCTTCACATAACAAAGCGAACGGCACTTCGGTGGCGGGATGGAATTGTGTATGCAATCGCAGAAAAACTGGGAGAAAGATAAAAGATGTCACTATCATGTCACTTTTGGCCTCAAAAAATGAGGTATTATGGTAGTATGGAAAAGTGAAAGGTGACGGAAATCACCAATCACAATGGTAAACTTCATATTCTAAACGGTTCGTTTATGTGGCAACACAAATCCGAAACCAGCTTCAATGGTGCAGATTGAATGTATCCGTTGAGAGGAGAGAGCATCTATAAGGATGTTCTCTTTTTTATATGGGTAATAAAATATCACATACCGAATGTAACAATACAAAATAGATTGAGTGAGAAAGCATCCATTCGGGTGTTTTGGAGGGGGATGAAGAATGGATAATCAAAACAACGAAATGAAAGTTGGAATTGTTGAATTAAGAATTCAAGTTGTGGGACTACAACAAACGATTGAAGAACTAGCACGAAAAGTAACTATGTTAGAAACAGAATTAGCAATGAAAGCTGACATAACTCATGTTCGAGAAATGGTCAAACAATCTGTAGTAATTAAAAAGATTAACGATAGTAAATCGGTAGGAATGGATTGTAAAGTTGGTATTTCAGTAGATGGGAAAGTATTAGCTGAATCTATGGTTAGACATACAGCAGATTCCATTCAAGGTCGTGTAATTAAAGGGAGTGAAATAAATGAAACTAAATAAACAAGAACAAACAGTTGTTGTTGGTCATTTAATAACCAATGTTATTGGTTTGGAATTCGTACAGCAACACATGGATCCACAGAAATTAGAAAAGGCTGTAGCTTTACATAATGAGATAAGTGATGATATGACACCAAAGCAAAATCGAGAAACGCTTATGAATGTGTTAGATAAAGCGATTGATGACTTTCTTTACGAGGAGTGAGGATAGATGCAAGTCTACTGTTCTAACTGCAATAAAGAATATGAGGTGGTACAGTAAAACTGGAACACAGTATAGAGATAAATTATTCTATATAAGAGGTGTTTCAGATGAAAAAACAGTATGATGAAATGTTTAAAAAACAATGTGTTGAATTGGTGGTTAAAGAAGGGCGTACAATTTCTAGTATTCAAAGAGAATTTGACTTGGGTCATGGGACCCTCAATGCATGGATAAAAAAATATTCTTCTTCACTTTTGGATGGTGAGAGATCTGATATGGAAGAACTTCGTTCTTTACGAAGAGAAATCCAAGCATTAAAAAAGGAAAATGAATTCCTAAAAAAGGCGGCAACCTTCTTTGCCAGCAACCAAAACTAACACGTTTTCAGTTCATAAGACAATATCAACAAATATTTGGAGTGCGCTGGCTTTGCCGTCGATTACAGGTTTCTGTTAGTGGTTTTTATGACTATTTTCATCGTAAACCCACTGGAAATCAGAAAAAACGTGCAAAGACAGCGGCTTATATTGTCATGCAATTTAAACGCTTTAAAGACAGGATGGGATATCGAAAATTGTACCATTACCTTGTAAATAAAGGCGCCATGGTTACTTTATCTCAAGTAAGACAAGCTTTATGTCGAGCTGGATTGAAGTCAAAAGTTATTACTTATTATAAGAAAAGAAAGCAAGAACATCCTACATTTTCAAATGTACTAGAGCGATCCTTTAAACCTGGTAAGAAAGACGTTCCGACAGTTGTATGTGATATCACAGAGTTTCGTTTAGTGAATGGGCTGAAAGTATATTTTTGTGCTGCATTAGATATTAGCACCCGACGGGTGCTTGGCTATTCATTGGATACCCACCAAGATGCTCAATTAGTAAAAGATACAATTCAGCAAGTCAAAAATGTTTATGGCGGTCAAAAAAGGATTTTATTTCATAGTGATCAAGGATCTCAGTTTACCAGTTATACAGTTACTGACTTTTGTAATCAACAAAAGATTCAACAAAGTATGTCCCGCAAGGGGAACTGTTGGGATAACGCCGTGATGGAATCGTTTTTTAGCATCTTTAAACGTGAATGTTTACATGGAGAAAAACTGAGTTCTCTCGCTCAAGTCAATCAGTTAGTGGCTAAATTTATTTATATGTACTATCATTCCATTCGTCCCCACTCATCATTAAATGGCATGACTCCGTATCAGTATTCAAAATCAATTGCGTAATCTAATTGATGTTCCAGTTTTTCTTGACCAGGTCAAAGTGTCATGAGCGAATTAATAAAAAGAATCTGGCTATCGAGGGTGAAATGAAACGGTTGAGGAAGAGGGTAGAAGGTGCCAAGTAAACCATTCAAGCCTTGCAAGTCGTTAGGTTGCAACGAACTAACCAGGGATAAGTATTGTAGTAAGCATCAAGATAAAGTACAGGAGACCACAAGACACTATGACAAATACATACGAAACAAAAGCTCACGTTCCTTCTACAATTCAAGACTGTGGAAGGATATGCGTAAGCTTATTTATCGTAGAGATCATGGTCTATGTGTTCAATGTAGAAGCAAGGACATCATTAAGATAGGTGATGTAGTCGATCACATCATACCTATTCGTATTGATTGGTCAAAGCGGTTAGAACCAACTAATTTACAAACACTCTGTCATGCTTGCCATAACAAGAAAACAAAAGACGATGAGAAGAAAAATAAAAAATCATTCGAAAGAAAAAAATCATAAACAACCCCCCACCATGAAAAAGCAAAAGGCGACTCCTTGGAGACCGCCGCTTAGCTTTCCGCGTAAAAAGTTCGTTTTATTTCATAAAAGGGGGTTCGAGGGAGGTGGTTCTCATAGGAAGGAAAGCAAAGCCAATTCATCTACATCTACTAGAAGGAAATGCGAATCGGTTAACAAAAGAGGAAATTGAGCAACGGTTAGAAGCTGAACAGCGATTACAAGCCAAAAAGGACAAGGTAAATCCTCCAGAATGGCTAGATCCTGTTGCTAAGAAAGAATTTGAACGTATCGCAAGCGAGTTATTAGAATTAGATGTTATTACAAATATAGATGTGAATGCATTAGCGACGTATTGTGATGCTTATTCGGACTATGTTGGATGCACCAAGATCATACAAGAAGAAGGTTTGCTTGTGGAATACACCAACAAAGCGGCTGAAACCAACAAGGTTCCCCATCCACTACTAACAAAGAAAAAGCAATTGCATGAACAAATGAAGGCTCTAGCTGTGGAATTCGGACTTACTCCAAGCGCGAGGGCGAAAATAGTGATACCAAGTGCAAAAAAAGGAGCGAAATCCACTGTAGAAAAGGAGTTTGATGTATAACATGATAAGACAATGGATGCTTGATTATTGTGATGATGTTTTAAATGGCGAAGTCATTGCTTGTCAAAAGCATAAACAATCTTGTGAACGATTTTTAAGAGACATTGAGCGTGAAGGAACAGAAGATTTTCCTTATATTTTTAATGAAGAAAAAGCGCTTCGTTTTTTAAAATGGATGTCTCTTTTTAAACATACAAAAGGAAAATTAGCTGGTAAAAGAATTGAACCACATTCTATACAAACCTTTGTTTTTAGTAATATTTATGGGTGGGTTCATCGAAATACAGGATTAAGACGATTTAAAAAGGCATATTGGCAAGTAGGACGTAAAAACGCAAAGTCTCAATCGTTAGCGTGTGTTGGGTCTTATGAAGCAATGGCTTTTGGTGAAAATATGTCTGAAGTATATATTGGTGCAACTAAATCTGAACAAAGTAAAATCGTATGGAATGAAATTAAGGCGCAAATGAATGGATGCGAAGATCTTAAAGGTAAATTTAACATTGCTTATGGAAAAATCCAACACACAAAAACTGATTCATTTATATCAGCACTATCCAAAGATGCTGGTAAGTCAGGTGATGGGCTCAATGTTCAGTGTGGGATTATCGATGAGTATCACGCTCATACTACTTCTGAAATATACGATGTACTTGTTTCTGGTTCTGGTGCTCGTTCTAATCCATTCATGATGATCATTACAACAGCGGGATTTAATCTGAGCAATCCTTGTTATCGTGTGGAATATCAATATGTTTCTAAAATTTTGGACCATAATATTGATATTGAAAACGAAGAATATTTTGTCATGGTTAATGAATTAGATAAAGATGATGAGATTACGAATCCAGAAGTGTGGGAGAAAGCAAATCCAATTCTATGTAGTTATGAAGAAGGACGCTCTTTCTTAAAAGGAGAACTTCAGTCAGCCCTTGATGTACCTGAGAAAATGCGTAATTATCTCACGAAAAACATGAATAGATGGGTTGATATGAAGGAAAACGGCTACATGAACATGCAAAAGTGGAAAGATTGTGATGGGACTATAGAGTTATCAGAGTTAAAAGGTATGGAATGTACAGTAGGAGTCGATTTATCAGCAAAAATCGATTTAACAAGTGTAGATTTCGAGTTTAAAAAGGACGATGTGTATATAGTAATTAGTCACAGCTTTATGCCAGAAGATACTTTACATGAGAAAAGAAAGACAGATAAAGTTCCATATGATCTATGGATACAGCAAGGGTGGATTACAACAACGCCTGGTGCAGTAGTTGATTATGAATTTATTAAAAAACATATTAAAACTATGGAAAAAGAAAATAAGTTCAAAATCAAAGAAATTTGTGCTGATCCTTGGAATGCAACGCAATTTATGCAAGACATGGAAGCTGAGGGTTATACGATGATAGAGATACGCCAAGGCATGGCAACTTTGTCAGGACCTACAAAGGATTTTCGTGAACAAGTGTATCAAAAGAAGGTCATCCACAACAACAATCCTGTACTGAATTGGGCTGTTAGTAATGCCATAACGAAACAAGATGCGAATGAAAATATCATGTTGGACAAGTCAAAAGCTACAGAAAGAATTGATCCAATCGCTGCTGTGATTAACTCACACGTTCGCTGTATGCTGGGTTCTGGTGAAATGGACTTAAATTCATATATTTTAAGTCAAGATTTCTCATTCTAGGAGGAATTACATGCGGTTTTTATTGTTCTTTATTAGTATTTTAGAAGATATTTTACTTATTTCGGGGTTGTCCATTATTGTTGGGACGACTTTTTTTATTAATCCAATTTATGGGTGGTATCTATTAGGACTTATTCTCACAATGCTGGGGGTGGTAATGATAAGAAGATAGGAGGTGAAACTTTTGATTTTCCGGCATTTATTTAAGAATCAAGATACGACCGATTTGAAAAATCCGTCTCCTTGGTTTAAAAGTCTATTTGGTTATCAAGCCGCGAGTGGTGAAAAAGTAACAGTTGAATCATCTTTAGGTGTTCCAACGGTATACCGATGCATTAACATCCTTGCAAACAGTGTTGCAATGCTTCCTTTTCAAGTTTTTAGAAAGACATCACAAGGAAGAGAACGAGATAAGATGCATCAAGTGTCGTTTGTTTTGGAAAGACGACCAAACCCTTACCAAAGCCCATTTAAATTCAAACATTTAATCGAAACGCACCGCAATACCTGGGGAAATGCTTACATCAATATTCATTGGGGAGTGGATGGCAGACCAAAAGAGTTATGGGCATTGAATCCAGCTGTCACAACTCCAACTGTGGATTTAAAGACGAATAAATTATGGTATTTTACTAGTTTGCCAGATGGTACACCAGTAAAAATACCTGATGATGACATTATTCATCTTACTACATTATCTACAGATGGATTGAAAGGAAAACCACCTATCCAAATCGCAAGAGAATCTATAGGTAGCTCACAGGCGGCACAAAAGTTTAAAGGGAAATTCTTTACAAATGGTGCAGCTCATAGTGGGATATTAAAAACTCAACAACCATTAAATAAAGAAGCGAAAAATGTACTTCGTGATGCTTGGGAAGAAGCAAACACAGGTTTAAATAATGCTCAAAGGATAGCAATTTTAGATGCTGGACTCGAGTTTGAAAAAGTCGGTATGCCGTTAAAAGATGCTCAATTTATTGAAGGAATGAAGTTCGATAAGGCTGAGATTGCAAATATCTTTAACATTCCATTGCACATGATTAACGAGTTAGATCGTGCTACCTTCTCAAACATTGAGCAACAAGCACTGGATTTCATTCAAAATACATTAAGTCCAATTCTTATCCAGTATGAAGAAGAGTTTTCATATAAAGTATTCTCTTTTAATGAACAAAAGAAATACTATCTAAAATTCAATCTAACAAGTTTGTTACGAGCTGATTCTAAATCGAGGGCAGAGTTCTATAAAATCATGTTGGATGCTGGCGCTTTCTCCATTAATCAAGTGTTAGAACTGGAGGATAAGGATGGAATTGGCGAGCATGGTGATAAACACCGTGTCGATTTAAACCATATATCTATTGAAATTGCGGATGAATACCAATTAGCGAAAGCTAGTGGAGGTTTGTCGCAGAGAGGAGATGAGGATAATTAAAGACGTGTTTACGATTAAAAATCAAACGGAATCGTCAGCAGACCTATTTATCTATGGTGACATCATAAATAATACAGGCTGGAAGTGGGATGATTCTGACATTATGCCCGATGATGTGAAAAATATTTTGGGGCAATTGGATGATAAAAGTAACCTTAATATCTATGTAAATAGTGGCGGTGGCTCTGTATTTGCTGGTTTAGCCATTTATAACATGTTAAAGCGCAATAAGGCTCAAAAAACTGTTTATGTAGATGGCGTTGCAGCTTCTATCGCTTCCGTAATCGCCCTAGCTGGTGATCGTGTTGTTGTCCCTTCCAATGCTTTCTTAATGATTCATAAGCCGTGGACATATGCAGCTGGAAATGCAATTGATTTCCGAAAAGCAGCAGAAGACCTGGATAACATCGAATCTGGAATCATGAATGTATACAAAGAAAACCTAAAAGAAGGCATTGATATTGAAGAAATTCAACAATTAGTAGATGCCGAGACTTGGTTAAGTGGTGAAGAAGCTGAGAAATACTTCAACATCGAAGTTGTGGAAGCAAAAGAAGTCGCAGCATGTATGAGTGATTACTTTGATAAATATCAAAAAACACCTAATAAAGTAGTAGCAAAAGCTCCTTCTATTCCTAAGAAGGATACTAACGAACAATTAAAAATACAAAACGCACTAAACCTGTTAGAACTATAGGTCTATTTTTTGTGCCAAAACAAGGAGGAAATACCGAATGGATAAACATGAACAAGAATTACGTCAGAAAGTCGCTGATTTAAAAGCAAAAGCAGAAGAGTTTAACAATAGCGGTAAATATGAAGATGCAAAAGCGAAAATTGAGGAAGCGAAAAACGCAAAAAATGAACTAGATAATTATCTAGCAATGAAGCAAATTCAAGTTCCTGAACCTGTAAATTCACAAGCTGGAGCGTTACCACCACCTGTGAAAAATGAAGATGTCTCTTATAAAGAAGTATTTATGAAAGCTTTACGTGGACAAGCATTAAGCCATGATGAAATAAGTGTTATGCAGGAATATAAAGCATCCTTATCAGAGAATACGGGCAAGGATGGCGGTTATATCGTCCCTGAGGATATTACTACAACAATTAATCAGCTAAAACAAACGGTTGATAGCTTAGAGCAATATGTAAGTGTACAACCTGTTTCAACAAATAAAGGATCTCGTACATTAGAAAAACGTGCAGCATCTACACCTTTTGCTCCACTATCTGAGTATGGAAATCCAAATGCGATGCAGGAAATCGCTTCACCACAATTTGATCGTTTATCTTATGCTATTGAAGATTACGCTGGATTCTTACCAGTACCAAATGACTTGTTAGATGATACAGATCAAGCTTTAGAAAGTTATTTACGTCAATGGATCGCGAAAAAATCTATTGCAACTCGTAACTATTTAATTTTGCAAGAAGTTAACAAGTTAACAAAGGTTGATTTTAAGGATTATAAAGGCATTAAAACTGCATTAAATGTCACATTAGATCCAGCCTTCTCGGCTGTAGCAAACATTGTTACAAACCAAGATGGATTCAATTACTTAGATCAAATAGAAGATAAGGATGGCCGTCCGCTACTTCAACCAGACCCAACAAATCCAACTCGTAAGTTATTGTCAGGAAAACCAGTTATTGTTTTATCCAATAAGACAATTGCTTCAGATAAAGACGGAAAAGCACCATTCATTGTTGGGGATTTGAAAGAAGCGATTGTTCTTTGGGATAGAAAACAATTATCTATCGATATGACTAAAGAAGGTGGAAACGCATGGAGATCAAATACTTCTGAGTTCCGAGCAATCGAACGTGAAGACGTTACGCTTTGGGATTCAGAGGCGGTTGTGTATGGACAAATTACAGTTGTGGCGAAACCTGGAGCTTAATGATATAGGAGGTGTCCTTCTTGGTACTGAAATTAGAGGAAGCTAAAGAGTATCTTCGTGTGGATGGCGATGAGGAGGAATCCCTCATTTCATCCTTTATAACAGCAGCTGAAATATATATTAAGAATGCAACAAGTAAAAATGTAGATTTAAAGAGCGAGCTTGCTAAACTAGCGGCTCGCATTTTAATTTCTCATTGGTATGAAAACCGTGAAGCAGTTGGAAAAGCGGAACAACTAGCATTTAGTTTGCAGTCAATATTAGTTCAATTGCAATATTGCGTAGGTGATTCCACATGAATCCAGGTAAATTAGATAAACGTCTTGTATTTCAAATAAAAGATGAGGATGCGAAGGGCCCGGATGGTGAACCAATAGATGGTTATAAAGACTCTTTCACTGTATGGGGCTCCTTCATTTTTTTAAAGGGAAGAAAGTACTTTGAAGCAGCCGCAGCCAACAGTGAAGTGCAAGGTGAAACAGAAATTCGATACCGTGACGGTATGAATGCAGATATGAAAATCAAATATAAGAACACGATTTATGACATTGTTTCAGTTATTCCAACTGAAAAACACACGTTATCAATCATGTGGAAGCGTGGTGGAATGAATGGCTAATGGTGTTGATTTCTTAGGATTTGACCGTTTAGTCTCCGAATTAGAACAAATGGGATTACGTGGAGAAAAGATTGAAGATAAAGCCCTTGCAGCAGGTGGCGAACCGATTCGAAAAGCGATTGCCGAACGAGCACCAAGAAGTGATAGTCCTAAGAAACCGTCTAAAAGTGAACCGTGGCGTACTGGCCAACATGGTGCTGATCATATAAAAGTTACGAAAGCTAAACTTGAAGGTGGTATTAAAACAGTTAAAATCGGAATCGATAAAGCAGATCGTTCCCCATGGTTCTATTTAAAGTTTCATGAATGGGGAACGTCAAAAATGCCAGCTGAACCATTTATAGAACCTGGCTTCAATTCTTCAAAGGAAGCCGCAGTTCGTGCTATGACAGATATTTTAAAAAATGAAATGAGGCTAAATCTGTGATGAATTTACGCCCGGATATTTTACAAGTTCTTGAGAATAATCAGGAGCTTGTTTCTTTATTGGGTGGCAAGCGTGTTTATTATCGTAAAGCCAAGAATGCAGAAGAGTTTCCACGGATTACATTTTTTGAATTAGACAATAGGCCAGATGGCTTTGCGGATAATGAAGAAATTGAAAGTGAAATCTTATTCCAAATCGATATTTGGTCAAAAGGTAGTACAACAGCAATCCATAAAAAAGTGAATGAAGTCATGAAAAGTATTGGTTTCTCACGTTATGCGGTTGCTGATCTATATGAAGATGATACACAAATTTATCATTACGCGATGCGATTCGCGAAAGGAGTGGAGTTATAGATGGCTGGAGAGATTGTTACAATTAGTTCGACTGTCGGTGTAGATAGTCTTGTATATTCAAAAATATTAAAAGATGATGCGACAGGAGTTTCGTATTCAGACGTGAAGAAAATGGAAGGTGCCGTAAAGGTTAAAACATCTAAAAAGGTAGCTTCTGAGATTATGTGGAGCGATAACAAGAAATCAGAAATCGCTGAGTCTGACGGTGAAGTCGAGGTTGAAATTGAAGTTCGAGGACTTTCACTATCCACGAAAGCAGATATTGAAGGATATCCAGAAGTTAAGGATGGTGTATTAGAACCTGTCTAAAATCTTTTTAGTAAAATCGCCACACCTGCCAATAAGCAACTCTGTCTACTATTTTCAAGTGTTCGTTCACAGTTCTTCCACAGTCTGCGGTAATTTTCCAACCAAGCAAAAGTTCGTTCCACAATCCAGCGTTTCGGTAACACAACAAACTTGTGAAGTTCAGAGCGTTTAATGACCTCAACCGAACAATCAATCGTTTCTTTTATCGATTGTGCAAATGATGGGCCCGTGTATCCATCATCACAAAGTATATTTGTCACTTTGTCCAATGCTTTCTTATGCTTTTCACACATTTGGATGGCACCCTCTCGGTCTGTTATATTCGCAGTTGTTACCTGAATCGCATGAATAAGACCGTTGGTATCTACAGCGATATGTCGTTTGATTCCTGAAACTTTCTTTCCGGCATCGTAGCCTTTTTCACCAGCTGTCCATGTGTTTTTCACGCTTTGTGCATCTACGATGCAGAAACTCGTCTGTTTCTTCCGCCCATCTTGCTCACGATATGTTTCGACCAATTTTTTTATGCACTTTTTCGAGAAGACTTGTGTCATTCTCGTCTACTTTCCGCCAAATTTGATAGTAGGCATACACGGTTTTCCAGTTTGGAAAGTCACTTGGAAGATTACGCCATTGGCAGCCTGTTGTGAGCAGGTACAGTACACCGCAAAATACCTCGTACAAATCGACTGTGCGGGGGCGCGTCCTTTTCCGTGCGTTTTCTAAATCCTCTCGAATCAGTTCAAACTGTTCACGGGATATATTACTTGTATAATTGTGTATCATAGGAATCATCCTTTTTACATAGATTATACCTCAGATTTTAGACAGGTTCTTAGACAAAAGTTAACTGAAATTAAACTGAATCATGAAGTAATGACAACCGAACAAGCTCAAAAACTTGGTCAACAATACGATCAATTGACCGAGAAAATTATTACAAAAGTTGATGAACGTAAGCAGAAAGAAACAGAGCGTTTGAGAAAATTATTTGCTGATTCATATGTTCTTACTAGTGAAGAAGAAAATAAAAGGTTAGAGCTACTAAATCAAAAGTATGAGGATGAGAAAATAAAAGTAGCTGAAAAAAATCAAAAAATAAAAGAGATTAATGATTTAGCAGCAGCAGAACATCGAGAAAAGACACATAGTGAGAATGTTGCTATTCAAGCTTTACAAGACGAAATGGATAGAATAGCTGTTCAGCACATGACACAAAATCAAATGGAGCAAAAGGTAATTCTTGAGAATATGCGTGTACAGGCTAGTGAAATATCGGCTAGACAAGCAGCTGAAGTTGTTCAGCATAGTGCAGAAGCTAGGGATAAAGTTATAGCGGATGCTAAAAAAACGCGTGACGATAAAATAGCTGAAGCTATTCGTCAACGTGATGAAATGGGTGGGCTGAATGCTCAAGAAGCGGATGCTGTTATTGCAGAAGCAAAACGCCAATATGATAGTACAGTTTCCACGGCAAAAGATAAACATACTGAAGTTGTGAATGAAGCGAAAGCACAAGCTGGTGAGCATGCAAATCAAGTAGATTGGGAAACAGGTCAGATCAAGTCAAAATACCAAGAAATGAAAGATAATGTAGTTCGAAAAATGCAAGAAACTTGGTCAGGTATAAAAAATTGGTGGGAAGAAACAAAAAAATCTACAAGTAGTACAGTTGATGAAGTTAAAAATATAGTTTCAAGAAAATTTGAAGAAAAGAAAAAAGCTGTTACGGATAAAATGAAAGAAATACAAAGTGGAATTGAAGAGAAGTGGAACACAGTTGAGAAATTCTTCAGCACTATAAATTTACGTTCCATTGGTAAATCAATTATAGAAGGGCTTGAAAATGGATTAGATGATGCAACAGGTGGCTTATATCGTAAGGCGAAAAGCATTGCAAACGATATTAAAAAGACTATTTCTGGAGCGCTTGAAGTAAATAGTCCATCAAAAGTAATGATACCTATTGGTAGCGCTGTTCCAGAAGGCGTTGGAGTAGGTATGGATCGCGGAAAACGTTTTGTTGTGGATGCAGCAAAAAATGTAGTTGGAACCGTTAAGAAGCAAATGGGAAATATGCCATCTGTTTTTGATTTTGGATTCCAAACTTCTCATTATAGTGTCCCAAATGATGCGGTAAGTGGTTTAACAAATTATATGCAGCCTAATATTCCTAATAACTCGGCTACTAGTAAAAAGGTATTCCCAAACAGACGACCTGAAGAAAAAGAACTAAATCTTACATTGAATATGACAAACGTTTTAGATGGGAAAGAGTTAGCAGGTGGAACTTATAGGTATACTACAGAACTTCAAGATCGTGATCGACAACGAAAAGAGCAATTTTAAGGACGGTGATATTTTTGGGTAAATTAAGCTTTACATTTAATAATATTCGCAAAGATTATATTCAAATGCTTGTAGGGAGGAAACGTCCTTCATGGGCTCCAATTAAAAGAAAGCTTGTAAGAGTTCCTCATCGTCCAGGAGCTTTTTTTATTCATACAGAAACGGAGGAGCGTCGTATTGACGTTCCTCTTGTTATTAAAGCTAAAAAAGATATGGTCGACTTGCAAAAGATAAAGGAAGATTTAGCGGACTGGTTATATACAGAGCAACCAGCCGAACTTATTTTTGATGATGAATTAGACAGGACTTATTTAGCGTTAATTGATGGGTCTGTAGACTTGGATGAAATAGTCAATAGAGGTAAAGGTGTTATTACTTTTGTTTGTCCAATGCCTTATAAATTAGGGAAAACAAATAATCATACGTTTACTCAGAACTGGTCTACAGAAATAACTTCTTATTTTACTAATAAGGGAAGTGTAGAAGCCCCAGCGTTAATTGAAATGACTGCAAAAAAAACCAGCACTTTTTTAGATGTATGGTTTGGAGAATATCCGCATAATCGTGATTATTTTAGAATTGGCTACCCTCTTACTGTGGAAGAAACAACAGTACAAGAACGAGAAAGAGTCATGTGGGATGAAATGGCTACACCTATAGGATGGACACCTGTTACTGGGCAAGTTGAGGAAATGAAAGGAACGGGTAGTTTCAAATCAAGGGATGGTTACGCATTATATTGCGAAGATTACGGACAAGAGAAAGGATTCCATGGAGCAATAGCTAAGAAGAACATTCCAGGCGGACCGTTACAAGATTTCGAAATGGAGGCATGGGTACGTTTGAAATCCAAAAGTATTGGAGAAATGGGGCGTGTTGAGGTACTTCTTTTAGATGATACAAGTAATATCGTCACACGAATTAACATGAATGATTTATATTGGGATGCTGAAATGACGAAAGCATACATGCGTATTGGAAATGCAGGAACGCCTAACAGTATGCGAAAATTAGTAGATACAAGTGGGGCACATCCTAATACATTTAATCAATTTTACGGTAGGTTACGTATTGCAAGGCGCGGAAAAGAGTGGTCTGTTTATGTAGCCCGTTTTAGAGATGGTACAGAAATAGATGACGCTTCGCTTGTTGAACGTTGGATTGATGAAACTGGGAATCCAATGACAGAACGAAAAATTGCACAAGTAATGATTTCAATCATGAGTTGGGATGTAAATAAACCCGTTGATGTCATGCAGATTGATGATTTAAAGATTTGGAAGGTAAACAAAGTACCTTCAAATACAAAGCCTTATATTTTCGATACCGGAGACAAAATTGTTATTGATACAGAACGAAGTCTCGTCACAATCAATGGGAAGAATGCAATCAATATAAAAGATATATTCAGTAATTTCCCTAAAATAATAAGTGGCGATAATCGTATAGATATCATGCCACCAGATGTAAACGCAACAGTTAGTTATAGGGAGAGATACAGATGAGAACACCAAGCGGAATATTGCATGTTGTGGATTTCAAAACTGATCAAATTGTCTCGGCTATTCAACCACAGGACTATTGGGACGATAATCGCCACTGGGAAATCAAAAACAATATTGATATGCTAGATTTCACAACTTTTGACGGAACAAAACACGCAATTACATTGCAGCAACAAAACCTAGTTTTAAAAGAAGTCCGTGATGGCCGTGTCATCCCATATGTTATTACTGAAACCGAAAAGAATTCCGATAATAGATCTATTACCGCATATGCTTCAGGTGCTTGGATTCAAATCGCTAAGTCAGGGATTATAAATCCGCAACGGATCGAGAGTAAAACGGTTAATGAATTTATTGATATGGCACTCTTGGGGATGAAGTGGAAACGTGGGAATACTGAGTATGCCGGATTTCATACCATGACCATTGATGAGTTTATCGATCCGCTTACGTTTTTAAAGAAAATCGCTTCTTTATTTGATTTGGAAATTCAATATCGTGTAGAAGTAGTTGGATCTCAAATTACCGGTTGGTATGTAGATATGGTTAAAAAGCGCGGTCAAGAAACAGGAAAAGAAGTGGAGCTCGGAAAAGATTTAGTTGGTGTTAAACGTATCGAACATTCGCGCGATATTTGTACAGCTCTTGTTGGTTTTGTACGTGGTGAAGAGGAAAAAGTCATTACTGTTGAGAGTATAAATAACGGTCTTCCTTATATCACGGATAGCGATGCTTTCCAGCGTTGGAATGAACATGGAAAACATAAATTTGGTTTCTATACGCCAGAAACAGAAGAACAAAATATGACACCTGGGCGATTAATGACTTTGATGAAAACCGAGTTTAAAAAGCGTGTAAACACATCCGTTTCTTATGAAGTTGAAGCACAGTCAATTGGTCGTGTATTCGGACTAGCTCATGAGTTAATTAATGAAGGGGATACAATCAAAATTAAAGATACAGGTTTTACACCTGAATTGTATCTTGAAGCCCGTGTTATTGCTGGCGATGAATCATTTACTAACCCTACACAAGATAAATATGTGTTTGGTGACTATCGTGAAATTGTTGATCCAAATGAGGAATTAAGAAAGATTTACAATCGTATCCTTAGTTCACTTGGCAATAAACAAGAAATGATAGATCAGCTAGATAAATTAGTGAAAGAAGCTAATGAAACGGCTAGTAGTGCTAAGAAGGAATCAGAAGCGGCAAAAACACTTGCTGAGAAAGTACAAGAGAATATTAAAAATAATACCGTTGAAATTATAGAATCCAAGAATCCACCGACAACAGGGCTTAAACCGTATAAAACGCTTTGGCGTGATATTAGTAATGGAAAGCCGGGCATTTTGAAAATATGGACAGGCACAGCTTGGGAATCGGTTGTTCCTGATGTAGATAAGGTAAAGAAAGAAACCTTAGAGCAGGTTAATAAAGATATTGAAACCACAAAAACAGAGTTAAATCAAAAAGTTCAAGGTGTAGAAAATAAAGCGCAAGAAATAGCTGGACAAATTTCTGATGTTAAAAAAGAGATTCTGGGAAAAGTAGACTCAAATTTTGTTAAGGAACAAATTAAAGATAAAGCTGATAAATCAGGTGTTTTCACAAAAGATGAGATTAATAATGGATTTATAGGTAAACAAATTTATGAAACTGATAAGCAAGGAAACGTTAAGAAGTTCCAAGAAATCAATACATCCGTTGAACAAACAAATGAAGCTATCAAATCAAAGGCAGAGAAACAAAGCGTTATTGATTTAGGTAATAACCTAACACAAGTTTCAAAAACTGCTAATGAAGCGAAACAAACTGCTGAGGGTAATGCACGTACCATTTCACAAGTGGACTCTAAAGTAAATCAAACAGTTGCAGATTTTACCAAAAAGACTACTGCAATAGAAGAAACCGTTAATGGGGTTTCAACAAAAGTTACCAACATACAAACAGAACAAGGTAAGATCAGTGAGCGTGTTACTAAATCAGAGCAAACCGCAGATGGATTTAAAACTTCTATTGAATCGTTAACTAAAAAAGATAGCGGAATTAGCAATAAATTAAATGCGGTTGAATCAACTGTGGAAGGTACGAAAAAGACTATTTCTGATGTGCAGCAAACAACAAATGACCTAAAGAAAACAACAACTGAAATTACAGAAAAAGCTGGGAAAATCAGTGAAAAATTAGAGAGTGTAGAAACGAAAATAGCTAATACAACAATCGATGGTGAAAACTACATTATCAATTCATCCGCAAAAAATGAACGTCCTGCAATGTACGATGATAAAGGTGTAATAATTAATAAAGCAACTTCATGGCCTGGTACGGATTATCTGGGGATAACATGCTCTGATTATACAGATTCGTTTTACCAAATCGGTAACTCTACAAATAACTCTTTACGTGATTTTGATGTTAACACTGACATAACTTTAAGCCTTGATATGCAGAATGACATGAACGGCATTGATTTAACTATTTTCCAATTTATCAATAATGCATGGGATGAAACAAAGCTAATCAAGAAAATTGATGCAACAAGTGGTTGGCAACGCTTCTCATATACATTCAAATTAGACGTAAATGCAACAGGTTGGTTCATTCGCTTTAGATTTCCGCGCAACGTAGCGTCAAACGGCAAAAACATTCGATTCAAGAAAGTTAAACTAGAAAAAGCTAATACACCTACTGCATGGTCTCGTTCTAGATATGATCTTACTCCAATCGATGAATTCACCAAGAAAACAACAGATATTGAAAAAAGTGTGGAAGGCGTTAAAACCACTGTAACCAACGTTCAAAACAGCCAAGTTGGATTCGAAAAACGTGTGAGTACGGTGGAGCAAACAGCACGCGGATTATCTTCCACAGTTACTAATTTAAACAATGTAGTATCCGATCAAGGAAAGAAGCTTACTGATGCCAATTCTAAAATTGAACAACAGGCAAAGGAAATCGGGGCTAAAGTAGCAATCAAGGAAGTAGAAGACTATGTTGCTGGTTTTAAGATTCCTGATTTAAAGAATACGGTTAATAAAAACAAAGAAGATCTATTAGCAGAATTAGCTAACAAACTTGCAACTGAGCAGTTCAATCAGAGAATGACTCAAATTGATAATCGTTTTATTATCAATGAGAAAGGTATCGATGCATCAGCCAAAACAACAGAAGTATATACAAAAGAACAAGCGAATGGGCAATTTGCTACCTCAGGATATGTAAGAGATATGGAAAGTCGCCTTCAGCTAACTGAAAAGGGCATTAGCATATCAGTAAAAGAAAATGATGTCATTGCAGCATTCAATATGAGTAAAGAAAATATTAAGCTAAATGCGGCAAGAATAGATTTAGTCGGAAAAGTAAAAGCAGAGTGGTTAATGGCAGGTTTGTTAAGTGGTTGCCAGATTAGAACATCAAATACCAATAACTATGTAAGCTTAGATTACCAATTTGTACGTCTATATGAAAGTGGTGTCCCTAGAGCGTTTCTTGGATATTATCGAAGACGAGACGGTGCAGTACAACCAACTTTCATCTTAGGATCAGATGAAAAAACTAGCGCTCCTGAAGGTACTTTATTTATATCTCAAATGGGGACCGGATGGCCTCAGGCTAGTGCGAACATTGGTATTACTGATGACATAGTTGATAGTGAGATAAGAAAATCTGTGTTTTGGGAGCTTAACAGAAACGGAATTAGTGTTCTACACGCAAACGACTATCATGCTCTTTATGCCGGAAATGGAAACTGGCATTTCAGACGAGGAAAAAGTGGTCTATATCAATCTACATTAGCAATCGAAGATAATAGCTCAGATGCAGATTTAAGATTACCTAATATCACATTACGTAATAGCCGTGTAGCAGGATATACCGGAGTTCTCCAAGTTAAGTCGTCTGTTACTCAAAACGGATGGGGCGCTGTTCAAGGTAACTTTATGAGTCCTTCGCTACGTGAGTACAAATCTAATATTCGTGATGTGTCTTTTTCTGCTTTAGAAAAAATTAGAAATGTTAGAGTAAGAGAATTTAACTATAAGAACGCGGTAAACGAGCTTTACAAAATGAGAGAAGAGAAAAATCCTAATGATCCACCAGTGACAACACAAGATATAAAAAAATATTACGGAGCAATTGTAGATGAATCTGATGAAGCATTTGTGGATGAAAGTGGGAAAGGGATTCACTTGTACTCGTACGCATCACTTACAATTAAAGCTTTACAAGAACTTGAAGAAATTCAAAATGAGAAAATACAAAAAATCGAGAGAAAGCATAATGAAGAAATTACATTAATGAACAGCAAAATAGCAACATTAGAAGAGCTGGTTCAAAAATTAATAGCTGGTCTGTTTTAATTTGTATAAAATAAGGCTTTTATAACACAAGAGGGGCGAACATCGTCTCTCTTTTTATTTTGAAAGGAGCTGAAAAAATGCAAGAAATCCAAGATTTAAAGCAAGAGATCCAACAAATTAAATTGGATCAAAAAGATATGCAGCATGATATTCGCAAATTAGAAACACGTACTACTATAAACGAAAAAGACATTGTGAATATAAACAAGCAACTTGAAAAAATAAGCGCCAATACTACCTGGATTCTCCGCATCATTATTGGTGCAATCGCAACAGCACTTATCGGCTTACTATTGAAAGGAGGTGGTATGTAATGTTTGAAATCACTGTAATGATTGGAATTGTAGTTGGTCTTTCACAGATTGCGAAAACAATTGGATTACAAACAAAATACGTTCCATTATTGAATTTAACGCTTGGCATTGTGCTAGGCGTTTTATTTTTGGGCGGAGATATTAAAACGAATGTATTCCAAGGAATCATCATCGGACTGTCAGCAAGTGGATTATTTGACCACACAAAAATTATGAAAAAGGATGTTGATGCTAAATGAAAAAGACAATGAAACATATTACTTCGTTCCTTATGATTCTAGTACTTGCTAGTTCTTTTGCTACAAGTGCTTTTGCTGATAGAACACTTATTATTCCTGATTTACCAAAACAACCATACCGTAATGGTGTTGGTGCTTACGAGGGCGTTGTGGCGCATAGCACGGCAACTCCAGAAGCACCAGCTATTAATATTCAAAAGTATGAGTCTCGTACATGGCGCAACGCATTCGTTCATTATGCAGTCGATTGGAACGAAACAATTCAAATTGCGGATACAAAGTATATTGCTTATGGGGGCGGACCAGGAGCAAATAAACGATTTGTTCATGTAGAATTATGTGAAACGGCAGACTACGATAAATTCAAACGCAGTTATGATAAATATGTTAAGTTACTAGCTAAAATCTTACGTGACCGTGGGTTATCTGTAGAAAAAGGATTGTGGACGCATAGCGATGTAACACATCATCTTGGTGGTACAGATCATGAAGATCCACTTGATTACTTAAAGTCTCATGGTGTTCCAGAAGCTCAATTTAGAGCGGATGTACAACGAGCATACAATAATGCTAATGTAGATGTTTCTGTACCTGACAAGCCATCTAAACCAGCAGAAGTACCGACAGCAGTAACAGACGGTATTGCCTATATTGAAGGTTACAACGTTAACTTACGTAAAGGACCAGGTACAAGCTATTCTAAGATTCGTCAGTTAAACAAACCAGAATCTTATATTGTGTGGGCGGAAAAGGATGGTTGGTTAAATCTTGGCGGAGAACAATGGATAAAAAACGATCCATCTTATGTGAAGTTCGATAAGAAAAGCACAGTGGATTCAGCTATTGTAGGGAAGCGTGTTGTTTCTAAAGGGAACAATCTACGTTTCTATGATGCTCCATCTTGGCAGGATAAAGATGTTTCTGGTTCTGTAGATGCTGGTTTAGGATTTACGATTGATGCGGAAATAATAGTCAATGGATCACCGCAGTACAAAGTATACAACAGCAAGGGCAAAACATACTATATTACGGCAAGCGACACGTATGTGTGGGTGAAATAGAAAGAATGAAAAAAGAGAGCACCTTGGATGGAGAGAAGATGCTCTCTATGAATTATGCATATGAATCAAATAGATCGATTACTTTAAATTTATAAAGTTTATTTAATTGCGATACCAAATGGAAAGTTACCAACGGAAACCGTAGCAGTAACGGTATTGGAAGAGGTATCGATGACGGAAACCGTGTTGTCCCCAGAGTTTGTGACATAAGCAGAATTCCCATCCGGTGTAATGGCTACGTCTTGTGGACCATTACCAACAGAAACGGTAGCAGTAACGGTATTGGAAGAGGTATTGATGACAGAAACCGTGTTGTCCCCATTGTTTGTGACATAAACAAAATTCCCATCCGGTGTAATGGCTACAAAAAAAGGACCATTACCAACAGAAACCGTAGCAGTAACGGTATTGGAAGAGGTATTGATGACAGAAACCGTGCTGTCCCCAGCGTTTGTGACATAAGCAAAATTCCCATCCGGTGTAATGGCTACACCAATAGGACTATTACCAACAGAAACCGTAGCAGTAACGGTATTGGAAGAGGTATCGATGACGGAAACCGTGTTGTTGAAGAAGTTTGTGACATAAGCAGAATTCCCATCCGGTGTAATGGCTACGTCTTGTGGACCATTACCAACAGAAACGGTAGCAGTAACGGTATTGGAAGAGGTATCGATGACAGAAACCGTGTTGGAAGAAAAGTTTACGACATAAGCAAAGTTCCCATCCGGTGTAATGGCTACACTGGATGGACCATTACCAACGGAAACCGTAGCAGTAACGGTATTGGAAGAGGTATTAATGACAGAAACCATGTTGTCGAGGACGTTTGTGACATAAGCAAAATTCCCATCCGGTGTAATGGCTACGCCTTGTGGACCATTACCAACGGAAACCGTAGCAGTAACGGTATTGGAAGAGGTATTGATGACAGAAACCGTGTTGTCCCCATTGTTTGTGACATAAGCAAAGAATTGTCCTGGCCCAGTAGGTCCAGTAGGCCCAGTAGGTCCAGTAGGCCCAGTAGGTCCAGTAGGCCCAGTAGGCCCAGTAGGTCCAGTAGGTCCAGTAGGCCCAGTAGGTCCAGTAGGCCCCGGCTCACAAGCAAGACAAGCTATATAACCAGAAAACAGTGCTTGTAGTTGCTGTAATAGTATAAGAATCGTTACTTTTTGAGATGTGCCTAGTTGCAATGCTGCCAGTACTTTACTTAGTACCACTTCTAGTGCTTCTAATGCTTTGATGGTGTTACAGCATGAAAATGGGTTTGCGTCTAATTGATTTTTTACCGCATTGATTGCATTTTGTAGCTCGAGTTTCAAACTATTACTGATCGGTGCAGATGTGCTCCATACTAATAAATCGTTTAATGCATTTTCGATTTGTGTGATGGTTTGCTGAGATGGGGGGCAGAAACATCCAGGGGGAAACGCAGCTACGAGCTCTTCCAGGATATTCTCCAAGTCTTGGTTCTGTTGCAGAGAATCAGCCGTTGATTGTACTTTTGCACGTTTACCTAACAATTTTTGTAGATATTTTTCTTTTTTATCCAAATTGTATTCATCCTTTCTGATGAAATCATATTGAGATATGTTGCGATCTCGTTTATAAGATATGCGGCATAGAAGAAAGTGGTGTGGGCTTGTCTGATATTTTAGGGTGAACTTGTAATGGATTAGGAGATAAGGCTAGGGAAGGGGATTCATTATGAAGTGCACAGTTCAAAAGGTACAACATATCATGTAATAGCAAATAAATCCTTTGTATGTGTGAAGTGATGTTATTGAGTAGATTACCTTGTGTTCGAATATAAAAGAAATCCGCCCTTTCTGGAGATAGTTTGAGTACTATCATTCTCCCGAGAAGACGGATTTCTTTATGTGTTTATTTTTGAATATTCGTGATTTTCACAACGCTTTCGAACTAATTACTGGATAACCTGAGGAGGTCCTGGGTGACCGTCATCTTTTAATTATATGTGAAGCTAAGTGTTTGTCCAGTATTATCGTATGCGGCAACTTCAATAGCAATCGGTACGCCATACGTTTCTTGGATATTTGCAGTATTAAATTGAGGTGGCTGCGCAGGATGCCAGTTACCTATTCGTCCCTCCTGCAGAGTAGCACCGTCACTAAGTCTAACGACTCTATAGAGTGCATAAGAAGGAGGAAGAATTTCAAAATTCGTCGCACCATTAAAACGAAGCTGTCCAACACGATCACCAGGTGAGTGCACAGTATAAAAAGTCTTATAATTCCCCGCCTCTCTAAAAAAAGGAATCTCACCAGTATAATGTAATGCAGGAGCTTCGTCTAAATTACTTACAGAATTTTGAATACTACTACTAGCTAATGTAGAGGTGTTGTGTGAATTGTTTGCAGGATTTTGAGTATTCTCGCTAGCTAGAGCTGGTGCACCACACATAAGTATAGATGTTGATAAAACAGTTGCTACAGTCTTTTTAAATCTCATAATTAACGTCCTCCTATTTAATAACTTGTATACAAGATAAAGAATTATCTGTACGAGTCCAATAATAAAGTTCTTATGTGAAGTTCATATGAACTTGAAGTGAAAAAATCGACAAATTTCGACTCATCCGAGATACATGAAAAAATAGGTTATTATTTAGTTTTTATTTCCAACTGATTACTAAACATATGAATAAGAGATAGTGCCATTTGAAAATTCCATCTGTTTAGCAAGTCTTTACATAAAAAACCAATTCCTGTAAGTTAAGGGGATCGGCTTTTTTCCATTTACATAAATAAAATATATAAAGTAAACATATTGCTTGTACGTGTGAAGTAATACATCTTACCTCAACGGCTTTTCTATTTATGCTTATTGGATCGATCTTTTGACCTCATATTTTAACAGATTACGTACCTGAATTAACTGTTTCGCAAACTCGACTTGATCCTGTAGGTCCATCTTTTCTTGTGGACATATTTCGTTAGATAAGCAAGAGACAAAGTTGTTGGCCTGACCTATATGGTAATCTGTAACGAATGATTCGAGGGTGTTTTTCGACTCATTTGTAAATAGGGCGTTTACTACCTTTTGTGCCTATACTAAATCTTGTTTCGCCGTATATACAGCTGGAGATTCTTCAATCGGAATGAATTCGATTTTGTCAATAAAGAATTTTCCTTCAAGCCCCCCAAAATCGCTAGGATTAAGGGTGTAAGTATATGTGTATTCTGTAGAATCTGTGGTTACGATATCGGGATCAGAGTAAGGAAAATCAGTATATCTTAATGTATCTGCTGCTGATGTGGAGGCCGAACCAAATGCGTAACGAAGTCTAACCTGATAAGACTTCGTAATATCTGCAAGGGTAACATTCAAAGTAATGCGACCTGCTGTTGAAAAGGGTAGTTCTACCAAGTCCCCACCAGTACTACCAGGACCTTTTACCACCCTAGCGCCTCCACTAATTGAAGATGCTTTCACCGCTGGAATTTGGGTAATCTTTTGAGCGTCTATCAAATTGTTGTGATCTGCACTGATGTGTGTCCAACCATGAGTAAAAGCATTTTGATGTGGGTGGGGGCTGTTGCTCCCATCATAGGCCCCATAGGAACCTAAATATGAAAATCGATGACTATAAAGGTTTTTATCAGTACAAGCAACATTCCCACCAGTACAAGGGAGCCCCGATATCTTTTTGTAATCAGGGTTATCAGATAAATAGGCTATATCTCTGACTGGTGATTGAGTAAATTCAAATTGAAAGCCATTCATATCTTCCACACGGCCGCTAAATCGATTGTATTTCAAATGAGTAATAACCCACCAGACCTCATCACCAGTTGTCGGTGAAGGAAAGTTTAGATTTTGTTCGTTACCAAACACCAGTCCTTTTAATCCCTCTTGCCATGAAGTGCCACTCAAAGTATTTTTAAAGGTTTGTTGCAAACCTGCTATCGATGTTTCGTAGTTTGACGATTGAACGTGAAACTTCACTTGATTTAGCCATGAAAATAAACGTGGCGCAGCAAGGGTCGGTTCTATGAAACCGTATCGTTTCTCCTTTCCTACACACTGTGTATACACAGTTCGTGTAAGTTGTGATTTGGTGGGAACTGCATATAAATTTGGATCATAAGTTGGCCAGAAAGATACAATGTCGAGTACCATTATGGTCATATCCCTACGGAAATCATTGAATTTGTCCCAGTTCCAATGGTCGTATTGTTGCTGTAAACCTGTATTATACCAATTTACACAATGGTCTGTATATTGTGCTAACAGTTGTAGCATACCTGGGTTACCGACTGAACTTGTATTAGAATAATACTGTTGAACTTCAAGTGGCGAAAATCCCCATTGTGCTCCATATTGAACAACATCACGTAATAAAAGTAAGTGTAAATTGGCAGCTTGTGCATAATTAGCTAATAGTAAAATATTATGTTTTGTGTCTTCAGTTCCATTTGCATTATGAGGATTAAACTGAATAATGGCAGCTTTCGCATCATCCTCGGCACGATCAAATTCCCTTCTTACATCCGCTTTATATGTTTCATTATTTGGATCTGTTTTCAAATTACTAATTGCTTGCAGATAATCTCTCATACGTGATTGTAAGACTCGTGTGGTTTCTATAGCTCTGCTTTTTATCAGAGTATCAACTCTTTGATCTATCCGTTCTTCCACCGTGCTCATTAATTTTTCCCATGTAATTTGAGAATTCCCATTTTCTGGCCATAAGAATGGGACTATTACGTTTAGTACGCCTGCAGCAGCGGATAATCCAGGACCAACAACTGGAACAAATCCAAGAATTGCCCATCCGATGCCTGTAGCAATAATAACCCCATCTCTAGCTTGATCATTAATAGATAATGCCATTGGCGCTCCAGCTGTATCCATATGCATCCAATCTTTGTAATTCATTTGTTGGACTTCAGAACCTGGTGCGTTTGTGAAGGGATGCTTCGGTTGGGAATCCATGCCATTGTTATTACTGTTTTGATTCATGTGTAACCTCCTCGGATATTATGTTTTTTAGTATTAAATACTACATATAGATTTTCGTTCCATTAAATTATAATATATATAGTAGTTATCGAGCTAGTATTTTGCTTGATAAATGAAGGAGAGCTATTGGCCATACGGTAGTTTCTTTTTTGAAAATATAGGATAATAATCTTATTACACAGTATCATGCAGTAGTGTCCTTGGTTACATGTGAAGCGATTGTTCCTCATGCATAAACTCACGATCAAAGAAGTACTTGTCCATCAAGTTATTCACAATACCGTTGAAATACGCAAACTATAAATCTTCCACATTTAATATAATCCCATTTCATCAGCTTCTTCTTTAGATATTTTGTAATATACACCTGGAACAAGAGAACCGTCTATTGCATCTGTGGATGTACTGGTTGTTATTGCTTTTTTGCCATCTTCCACAAGCCAATTATAGAAAAGAACATTGGTATGTGACTCTGATGCGTTCGAATGGCTCTTATTAACTTTTTTAGATGTTCTAGACGCCTTGATAATATCACTGTAAAGTTGGGGAAATAGAGCTTGTACATTTTCTTTACGCTTAGCAACATTATGAATTTCTCTAAAGTTATCGATGTAGTTATAGACCATCTTTTTGAACGTTCGTGTAAAGTAGCCAATCGGATTTTTCATCAGAGTCCCGTTATGCTCAAATTCATGCGTTTTAGAGAATAAGGCGGAAGAAGCATTTGTAAGAATGTTGTTAAATATATCTTTATCCGCTAGTAAACTACATTTCTTTGCAGCTTTTTTAGCGATATTTATAGCATTTTGGAATGACTCATTCATAACATTTGAATCAAATGCAGTTGCTAATTTCATACGCATTGATTGTGGAATACGATAGTCGATAAAATCTTTATCATTTTCACAAGATGGCATGTCGTTCTCTTTACGTATCTTTATATCTTTTATATTTTGTTTTAAGGAAATAGTAGTAGTTTTATTGGTGTGACAAATTTCAGCATTTTTAATAGGAGCTTGTGTGACAACCTGTTCCTCCACATTAATCGGTTGGATAACAATAACGTTACTTGTTTGTTTCATGTCGCTCTTACGCTTCATTTCTAGTTGTTTAATCATGCCAAGTGACTCTAGATGTTGGCATACACGAATAACCGTTCTACGGCTAATATGAAGTGCTTCTGCAATTTTCTTTTTGGATTTAAAAGACACACCGAAATATTTTGCAGAATGGTTGTGTAAATGATTGAATACAGCCAATTGGTTTTTATTTAACCGATCAGCAAATTTTTCTTTATATGTCCGAGCAGTGTCATTTAATTCTTTAAGAGTTTGAAAGGATGCTAGGTTTTCGTATGTTTCTTCTCCAGCGATAATCGTAATGGCTTGCTTTTTCTTCATAATATTGAACTCCTTTGTATAAACAAAAAAGCAACAGAATGCCAAATGTAAGCAAACTGTTGCTAGGAGCCCTTACGTACTGTAAAATAGTCCGTAAGAGTACAGCAGGTGTTTGCCTAGTTATGGTAGGCGGACGGTATAAGTAGTGTTGGAAGCATTACTTATACACGCTGTGCTCTTTTATTTTTTTATTAGTTTTATTTTGCATTTTTTCGGTAACAAATTGGTCACAAATAACCAGAAATATGTTGCCATTTATAAATTTAGATATAGTACAAAACTGCGTAATGTAGCCGTTTTGTGCGGTTTTAGGAAATTAATGTTTTATACATGATATATGATATTCACATGAATCAAGGGAATGTAGAGAAATGGCAAGGGGATAATGGTATATGGCAAGATGGTGGAATACTCATTCACTTTGAGAAGGAAGAAGAGTGGATCGGTATCTTTCTTGCATTCCAATCACAGTCATGGTGTACCGATGAAGAGGGACATCCTCGTGTTCCGGTTGAGCATTGTGATTATAGAAGTAAGAGATAGTTTTTTAGAACTAGAAAGACCATCGCAAGTTAGGTGGTCTTTTTTTACGGGATACAATTAGATTTAATTTGATATGATTGAATAGACTGAAAGTTATAGGTGGAGGGGGATAAAATGACAAAAAACAAACCGAAAGTTCTAATACTAGGATCATGCCATATGAGTGAGCATGAAGAATTATTGTCGGACGAGAGACAAGCTGAGATTACAGAATTTGTTTCTATCATGCAGAAGTTCCAGCCAACAAAAATTGCAGTTGAGAGCATTACAGATAATCAGAATAAATTAAATGAGAATTTTAAGCAGTATAAATTAGGTACATATAAATTGGCATTAAATGAAATAGATCAAATTGGGTTTAGGATGGCAGCGAACTTAAAACATGAACAAGTATATGCGATTGATTGGATGGGTGGAAGTGATGTTGTTGACTTCTGGGATATACATAAATGGGTGGAAGAAAATTGAAGTGACCCCTAAAAGTTAGACATGGTTATTTCATTAGGCAGCGTTTTGGGCGTGGGTCCGGTATTGTATCGGACTCATACCCTTTAATTTTGCCTTAATTCTCTTATGATTATAGTAAGATATATATTTTGCTAGTTCTTGTTCAAAATGTTCCATATTCTTAAAGTCTTTTCGATATAAAAATTCAGATTTCATAATACCAAAGAAATTTTCGATAACTGCGTTATCGTAACAGTTCCCTTTCCGAGACATACTTTGTGTAATACCACGTTTATGAAGAGAATCACGGTATTTTTTCATTTGATAGTGCCAACCTTGATCGGAATGAATAAGGAGGGCATCCTCATCTGTTAAGCGTTCAAAGGATTGGTCTAACATATTAGAAACAAGGGCGTAGGTTGGCCTTGAACCAATTGTATACGTGATAATTTCACCATTAAACAAGTCCAACATTGGCGATACATATAATTTCTCTCCAAATAATTTAAACTCCGTAATATCCGTGACCCATTTTTCGTTTGGCCTTTCTGCTTTGAAATTACGTTCTAAAATATTAGGGGCAATCTTTCCAACAGTTCCTTTATAAGAGCGATATTTCTTCATACGGACCAAACACTTTAATCCTAATTCTTTCATAATGCGTTGTATCTTTTTGTGATTTATTTTATGTCCACGATTAGTAAGTTCATCACGAATACGGCGATAACCATAACGGCCTTCATGTTCATGATAAACAGCTTGAATTAATACTTTCAAATCTGCATCTGGATCCGGACGTTTGGCATTTTTTAACCAATAATAATATGTGCTACGTGGAATATTGGCAAGCACTAAAAGTGATTGTACCGGAAATTGATGCCTTAATTCATAAACTACTTGCGCTTTGTCTTTTTTTGTGACTTCTGTTTGTTTTGAACTAAGGCATTCAACTTTTTTAAATACGCATTCTCCATACGTAACCTTTCTAACTCCTCTTGGAGTTCTTCAATGGAGCCTTCGACTGGTAATTGCTTTTTCACTATTTTGTGATTTTTATTATTCATAGACGGATGCCTCTTTTCTTTAAGTTGTAGGGCATCCAATCCTTCTGTTTCATAAGCTACTTTCCATTTACGAACCGTTTCATAAGATGGAATATTAAAAATTGCCGCTGTTTCCCTGATAGACGTCCTATTTTCAATCATATAGTTAAGTACGTCTAGTTTAAATTGCGTAGAGTAAGATGTATAGCGTTTTTCAAAAGCTTTTTCACCGGAATATTCATATCGGCTAATCCAGTGATAAAATACCCGCTGATCCACGCCTATAGATTTAGCAATGCTTGTCCCGCCTTCTGGGCCTTCTAAATATCGTTTTACTGCTTGTATTTTTTCTTTTGAAGAAAATTTAGCCATAAAAAAACTGCACCTCCAATTGTTAGTCGTGTCTAACAATTGGGGTGCAGTTCAAATCAGCCAGGACTTTTTGAAGAAATATTTAGTTTAGTACCAGATTGTAACTTAACGGATGATAAGAGTGTGCTAGATTACTATAAAGAATTGAATGATCCAGTAATATTAAATCAATTGCATAAACTATATGTAAATATGGCGCGCATCGGTGAGTTTGGTCACTATGTCGGAATGGAATGGTTAACGTGGTGGTACAAAAGAAATTTAATTATGTATTCGAATATTGAACGTTTAATCGATTCAGCTGAGGAACGTATTTTATTTATAGTTGGTGCGTCTCATTGTTCTATCGTTTCTCGTTTTTTGGAAGAAGGAGAAAATTGCGAAGTAGTATCACCAGAAAAATATCTTTATGAAAAACATATATTGAAATAAAAGGGTACCCAAAAAATTTTGGATACCCTTTTATTTTTAAAACGAACGTCCTCTTCTCATCTTATAAAACATAAAACTAACAAGTGTAGAAAGACAAGAAAAAAGTAAAGCTACACTAGAAAATGCAATGAGATACATATTATATTTCATAACCTGTCCAATTAGCTGATTACTGTCGTACTGAAAAAGCCCCGCTATTATATTGAATAAAAATAATACGATAAACATGACGATAACACCGTCTATTGATCCTTTAATATCTGGCTTACTTAAAGCGATATGTGCAGAAATACAAATGGCGATAAATAAAAATAGCCAAAAGGAAGGATTCAATAAATTACTTATTGTAAATAAGCTTTTCAATAATACAAACGTCGATAGTAGCATGTTTTGAACCATCTCTACATTAATAGAAGTAGAAGCGATTGTTTTTTCGAGAGTTGTATTAAATAAGAAATATGAATTTGGTACGAAATAGCGCATTAAAAGGATTAGTGCTGTAATACCCGAAATAATAGGGCCAATTCCAATGAAGAAGTTCCCAATTCGTTGATAGATACTTTTTTGATTGTATTGATGTTGTACGTAACCTAAAGCTCCTTGACTTGTATCTGTCGGGAAGAACTGCGTTGCTACAATTTTATGACGAAATAGTATACACATAATTGCATGTCCAAGTTCATGAATAGGGACACCAATCCACGCAGTTAAAAGGAAGCCTTTCCTACCAAAAGCTCTCGACCAATACATTCGTGTGAGAGATTCTAAATAACCTAATATAAATCCAATTACAATGATGACACCAATTAAAGAAAATAATTGGATCACGCTTGTAAGGAGTGTTTGAAAAATCGAGTTTACAAATTCCACTGTCTTCATCCAATCTTTTAAAAATGTTATTTGCTCTGTTTCATAATAACATTATTTTTCTATATTACTAGCACATATAGTTTCGTTTAAAAGAAGGATTTCATATTCTTTTTCTTGTAGTCATGTTTTATGTCCAAAGTCATATATTGAATTTGTAACACCCTATAAGGTATATGCTTAAGGAGGGATGAGAGAATGAAATGTCCGGCGTGTCATACAGAAAATGCAGCGGAAGCAAAGTTTTGCGGGAATTGTGGACATTCATTAACGGAAGAAGTGGTAGCGAGTGGTGGGCAGGAAGAAGGGCAGCTATCGCGCAAGCAACAAGTAAAGGAAACTCGCCCAAATGAAACAGTAGAGCAAGCAAAACAATTTGCAAGTGGCTATTTTCAGTTCTTTAAAAATGCTTTTAAATCACCATCTGCCATTATGAAAAGTGGAAATATTGAAGTACGAAATGGAATTACAAGCCTTGTACTTATTTGTTTTTTAGGAGCATGTATTTTTTATAGAATAATGAGTGCTGGGGCAGCGGTAACGAGAACATTAGTACCAGATATAACTACTCCTACTTTCTTTGGAGAATCTTTAAAAGTCTTTTTCTTTTTATTAATTTTAACTGTATTTGTCGGATTTATTATTTTTGTAAGTGGTAAGATGATGAAATCGTCTTTTTCGTTTCTCGAAGTATTCGGGATATGGGGAACGATAGCGACGCCAGCTATTGCTATATTAGTTCTTTCTTTTCTGTTTAGTTTTCTATTGATCTTTTTTCTACCAATATTATTAGGGGTGGCTACAACGTATATGTCAATTAGTATCATCGTATCTATATTAAAACTAGATAGCGGGGGATTGGATCTTGTTTACACTCTTCTTATTGCAAATGTTTTAATCGGAATCGCAACATGTATTGTACTTTGGTCTTACATTTATACAATAATTCAAGCTTTTACACAGGGTTTAACGGGCTTCTAATGAAAAGGTGGTTGAATGGATGAATGTATGTACAAAGTGCGGAGCTCAGTATGAAGATGGAGTGCAATTTTGCCAAAACTGCGGGATGAAGAGGGAAAGTCTTGTAGTAAAGAAGAAAATGAGCGGCGGTACAAAAGTTGGCATTACACTCTTAATAGTACTTGTTATAGTAATTGGTGGATTGTATTTGTATGGATCATCGTATTATAAGCAAACGGCACAAGTAGACCGAATGATTACTATTTTACAAGAGAGGGACGGGGAGAAATTAGCTGAGATCATCATGGCAGATGATCCAGCCGTTATTGTCACGAGAGAGAGTGTAACGCCTCTATTTTCATATATAAAAGAAAATCCATCTTACGTGAATGAATTGAAAGAATATTTGAGGCAAGGTGAAAAACAAGGAGATGGAATAGAAAGAGCAGATCTTTCTTTAACGAAAGACGGAAAGTATTTCTTTATATTTGATCGGTATAAATTGAAAGCGAAGACGTATTATACGACTCTGCTTTCAAATGAAAAAGGTACATTATTAAAAATGAACGGAAAAGAAATTGATAAGACAAATGATAAAAAGTTTGAGAAGCAATATGGACCGTTTCTTCCAGGGACTCAAGTGTTTCAAGCGGAATATAAAAATGACTATGTAAAACTATCACGAGAGGAAAAGGTTGTACTTATAAAACAAAGTCAAAATAATGTAACGGTAGATTTAACGTTGCAAGGGCAATATATTACAGTTCAAACGAATGCGCCTGGTGCAACATTGTACGTGAATCAAAAGCTAGTTACTGCGTTGACCGGAGAAGAAATTACGTGGGGACCGGTAGCGACTGATGGAAGTGCGGCGATTTATTTAGAACGAAATGGAGAAAATGGAAGGGAAACGACAAAGGTAGAAACG
The DNA here is from genome assembly GCF_050524305.1 of Bacillus silvicola. Classification (NCBI taxonomy): domain Bacteria; kingdom Bacillati; phylum Bacillota; class Bacilli; order Caryophanales; family Bacillaceae; genus Bacillus; species Bacillus silvicola. The sequence continues at coordinate 1,148,185 of NZ_JBNGVC010000001.1, read as the reverse complement.
GTAACGGCACTTTCGTCTTATAATCTTCCATTCCAAAAGAAAAGTACAGAAAAAACAGTTGTTTACAATGTTACTCCGCCTCCTACTACTCATTATGTATATAATGGTTTCATCTTCCCTGATAGTGATATTCGAAAATTAACGAGTGCGGACTTAACATATTTATCGAAAGAACAGTTGAAAATTGCTAGAAATGAAATATACGCAAGGCATGGACATATGTTTCAAACGAAAGATATGCAAGCATATTTTTCAAAACAGTCTTGGTATAGAGAGAATCCGTATTTTACAGGAACGTTAACGAGTGTGGAAGCTTATAATGTTGAACTGATTAAATCAAGAGAATAGAATGCATGAAAAAGGTACAGTGTATATTACTGTACCTTTTCTATGGTTGTGTAGCTGGACCAGGATCTCTTGAGAAAAAGATGTGAAAGAGGAATGTGACTTTACTTGCTCTTCCTGATGTACTTGCTTGCACATCAGATAAAGAACTAGACGTTAAAGCAACTTCAGAACGAGGGGGAACGACTATTTTGAGAGCATCATCTGATTCTGATGATATAGTAACCGTTATTGTATCCTCAGAAAAGTTTACAATTTTAACAGTACCAACTGGGAAGATGGATTTGCGAGCGTGTGATGCAGAAGCAAAGCGAGTCGATTTCCAAATAGTTTGTGAGAAAGTGTCATTATCAGATAACCAAGCACGTGCACTGTATAAAGTTACGCTAACGGTAAACTCTTGTTCAAGCGGGAGGGCGGGTCTCGGTTCTATCGGTTCCTCTGGAAGCTGGACGAGAAGGCCGGCGCACATGTATGTTTCACCTACTTTCAATAGTTACTGTTATAGCATACTAAATTTCTTGTTTATAAGACACGACGGTTACCTATTAAAGCATAGGTTTGTGCACCAAATTTGTAGATTAAATTCTTTTTCTTTACAATTTAAGTAGGTGTTATTTCTATAAAATATGGAAATCGTAAAGAGTATGTAAAAAGAAGGAGTGGTAAAGTGAACTATGTCATTATTGGTGGGGATGCAGCTGGTATGAGTGCAGCGATGCAAATTGTTAGAAATGATGAAACTGCAAATGTTGTAACGTTAGAAAAAGGTGAAATCTATTCATATGCTCAGTGCGGATTACCGTATGTGATTAGTGGTGTTATCGCCTCTACTGAAAAGTTAATTGCACGCGATGTAAAGACGTTTCGTGATAAATATGGAATTGATGCGAAAGTGCGTCATGAAGTAACGAAAGTAGATACGGAAAAGAAAATTGTGTATGCGGTACATACGAAGACGAAAGATGTATTTGAATTTTCGTATGACCGTTTATTAATTGCGACCGGAGTGCGACCTGTTATGCCGGATTGGGAAGGTAAAGATTTACAAGGTGTTCATCTTTTAAAAACAATTCCGGATGCTGAGCGCATATTAAGTACACTTGAAACGAGTAAAGTTGAAGATGTGACAATTATTGGCGGTGGTGCGATTGGTCTAGAGATGGCAGAAACATTTGTAGAACTTGGTAAGAAAGTAAGAATGATTGAGCGGAACGATCATATCGGTACAATTTATGATGCCGATATGGCGGAATATATACATACAGAAGCAGACAAACATAATATTGAAATTTTAACAAATGAAAATGTAAAAGCGTTTAAAGGAAAAGAAAGAGTAGAACAACTGGAGACGGATAAAGGGGCGTACAAAACTGATCTCGTTTTAGTATCTGTCGGTGTACAACCAAATACCGATTTTCTTGAGGGGACAAACATACGTAAAAATCCTAAAGGTGCAATTGAAGTAAATGCTTATATGCAAACAAATGTGAAAGACGTATATGCTGCTGGTGATTGTGCAACACATTACCATGTTATAAAGGAAACTCATGATCATATCCCGATCGGAACGACTGCAAATAAACAAGGGCGACTTGCCGGACTCAATATGGTTGATAAACGAAGAGCATTTAAAGGTACGTTAGGTACAGGCATTATTAAATTTATGAAGCTGACGCTTGCAAGAACAGGCTTAAATGAAAAAGAAGCGAAAGGGCTAAACATCTCATATAAAACGGTCAAAGTAGATTCAACAAATAGGGCAGGTTATTATCCAAGTGCTAAACCACTTTACTTGAAATTACTATATCACGCCGACACGAAACAATTGTTAGGCGGTCAAGTAATTGGAGAAGAAGGTGTAGATAAGCGAATTGATGTGATCGCGATGGCGCTTTTCAATAAAATGAGTATTCACGATTTAGAAGATGTCGACTTAAGTTACGCACCACCATATAACAGCGTTTGGGATCCAATACAACAAGCGGCAAGGCGAGCGGAATAGCACTTTTTAAGTGCTATTTTTTTTCGTTAAAGGGGAGTAATCAATTTTGTCGAATAAAGAGGTTTGGGAAATAGTTCTATATAGGAGAGGGGATCTTAAAAATGGTTGTGGCACTTCAAAAAGTTCAAGAATCAGAAAAAATGATTTTACGTAATTTATATTCACTATATCTTCATGACCTCTCTAAATTTACGACTAATATAACGATTGGAGCGGATGGTTTTTTTGAATACGAAGATTTAGACATGTTTTGGAAAAATGATGGAATCACTCCGTATTTTATAAAAGTTGATAGTAGTATTGTAGGATTTTTATTACTATTGGAACGTCCATTTTTGAAGAAAGAAAACGACTTTGGTATTAATGATATTTTCATATTGAATCAATATAAGGGAAAAGGAATCGGAAAAAAGGTTATGGAAAATTTACTAGAAGAGAAACGAGGACAATATTTCGTTATTGAACTTATAAAAAATGTACCAGCTGTTTCTTTTTGGAAGAAAGTATATAGAGAACTGAATATTGAATTTGACGAGCAAACACAGCTAATTGATGATGAAGAATGCCTCGTTCAAACGTTTAAAATATAATTAAATAGGTGCCCCTAATATATTACTTTGAAATTTAACTTTATTTTGAATATACCGTTCACCCTTGAAAACATAGTACTTATCGCTTATATTGTCATATAGTATTTATTTTTTTACAAAGCAATGAACGAACCAGGGGGTACAACATGGCAATTAACATGAAAACAATTGAAGAATGGATTGCTGAATCAAACGCAAGAAATGAAGAAGACTTTGGACACGTTGTTGAAGAAATGAAAGAAGTATGTGTCGGACTTGATAACGCGACATTAATTTATACGAAAAATGTATTTTGTTTCGGTAAGAAAGTAGAAGTATTGTTCTTCTTCCAAGATCATGTCGTTATCGGACAAGAAAAAGAAGAGTATGTTGAAATTGAGAAACTAAAGTATGATGACATTACAAATAGCAATCTAAAAACAAATGACAAAAATACAACGTTAGAACTAAAGTTTGCTAACGGGAAATCTATCGATTTAGACAGTCTAAATGATAACTACGGTACGAAAAATTGGTTATTTGCAAGACAAATTAAGAGTATCTTTAAATTAATCTAGTAAAAAAAGCAGACCTTAAAGGGCTGCTTTTTTTACTTATTTCCTATTACACAAAGGCAACCTCTTTCTTCGTAATATTTCACGCTTGTAAATCCCGTCTTATAAAAAAGGTTTACTAATTCTTCTGTCGTATTAAATTTATCCATATGATATTGAATTTTAAAAGTTTCAGCAACTAATAAAAAGGATCCGTTCGATTTTAAGATGCGAAATACTTCTTTCATATCATTCTCAACATCAGGCCAAAAATAGTGGGTTTGAAAAGCGGTAATGAGATCAAAGAAGTCCGGATGATATGGAATAGAGGAGACACTTGCTTGTTGAACAATTACTTTTTTCATTTGAACATCTTTTGTATTCGTCTGTATAGAATTTTTCACAGCTTGATCGGAGTAATCGATCCCGTAAATTTTCCCAAATGGAGTTCGTTTTGAAAGAGTTTGTATTGTTTTACCACCGCCACAGCCGATATCTAATATGATTGCATCTTCACGTATATGTATTTTTTGTAAAGCCCAATTTGTCAGTCTCATATGCGCAGCATTCATAATACGAAGCATTGAGGAACCAATTGTCCCGCGAGGATTTTTCGCTTGTTCGATTAAACGTTGTAAAATGCCCAATTTAAACGCTCCTTTTATGTAAGAATATATACTTATTTCGCTTTTAATAATTTAACTCCTCTAAAAAAAGCACGCCATTAATCGGCGTGCTTCTAATTATGCAAATACCCCTTCAACCAATTACGCGCTCGATACGCCCCAACCGGAATTTGAATGAGAGATGTTTCATTGCCGCCATCTATTCCGTACAATTGATCGCATGAATTTGTATCAAAACTAAGTAAAGGATGGCCACCCATTCCCATAGCAGTCGCAGCTAAAACAAGTCTATGGACGAGTATACCAGCTTCCATTTGGTGAATACGATATCCTCTATAGCCTAATGTATGTGTATAGTAATCTTTCTTTCCGACTACATGTAGACAAAGCGGTACTTGAAAAAGGTTTACGTTATCCATCGTCATACTTGATTGAAGGGAATAACGAAGATCTCCATATCGTATTGGCTGTATGGAATGTAATTTACTGTTATAAGCGTAAGCACCGTTTTCAATACCTGTTACGTTATAAAAACATCCATATAATGAGAGTCGTGCGTTTTCATTTAAAGAATTGCCATCAAGATCGTTGTAATAAGGGAAGGCGAGGCTCGCTTCTTGTAATAAAGTAGCAAGTGAACGAGTATCCCATTTTGTTAAAGTAAAGTCAGCATCAGGTGAATATCGTTTTTTACAAAGATGTAAGAAATCATAGGATAAACGTTCCACTTTAGGTAGCTGTACAGCATGTGCACTGTATTGCTGTCGATTTTCTTGAGTTAATGTTTGGAAATGTTCTGTCGATTCAATCATAGAAGCTGCGTTAACTTTTGTTATCATCGGATATTCATCTACATGCTTTGAGCGAACGAAATGCTCATGTGTTAACGGCGGGATTTGCTGTAACAAGTCATGAGAAGTAACAGTTGTATTTTCACGGTAATCATTATGAAACCAATCTTTCTGTGGTTCTGTACTTAGAGGAATAACACCATACACATTTTCCTCGCCTTCAGGCAGTCCAAGTAAATGATTCATTGCTCGGTCTAGAAACTGGAAATATACTCCATTCATGTAACCGAATTGTTTTGCACATTCAAGTAAATGCCCGATTAGAACACCACTATCTAACCCTTGAAGCCGGTATGAAAAGTTATTGTATTTAAAGAAGTTTTTCCAAAACATAGTGGATACAAATACTGCGCCAAAACAAGAATGTATGTTACAACGATTGCCGAGTGCTTCTGTAAGATAAGAATCGAAATTTCCCTCGCGAAGTAAGATAAGACGGTGATGCGCGGCGTCATAATGGTAAATGCCGTCTGGATAATGATCAATTTTTAAATACATATATAATTCATTTGGATATAAAGCACCCCCAGAAGGGATGAATCTTCGAAATAGAGTCGTTGTTTTATTATTTTCTAGGCTAGTAGTAGGTTGACATAATTGTGTTAAACCAAATGAGTACCAAAGATAATGCCCGATTTCCTCTAAGTTAGGTTTAGTAGAAGAGTTCCGCAAAGTTAATGGGATTTCTAAAGAGAGAGGGATGACTGGTAAATTTCGATATAATTTATAAGGAAGTGGTGCGTCGTCCCAGTCTACCTCATGATTCGGCATAATTTTATCAATAGAAAAATGGAGATGATGTAAAAAAGCATCCAGCTGCATGAAATCCCCTCCTTTACTATGGAAACGGGTGTGGATGTGGATTTAATTGTTCATTCGTTAAAGGCTCAGCCATATATCCAAGTGTCATTGGTACGGTATACACTCTATCCAGCCCTGTAACCCGAGTGAGATGATGTCCGAATGTCATTGGAAGCATGCCTGGAATTAATACTTTTACACAATGTAATCCGTTCTTTTCTATGAGAGGAACGGTTTGATCTACAACGATTACTTCAAGTCCAGATTGATGTAACCTGTTTAAAAGTTGATGAAGATCAGATGTTAAATCCATATCAAATGATTGTAATGCCCTCATTTCTTGAAACGTTTGCACCGGAGCATTTTCACGTAAAAGGAAGTGAAGACGTTCTTCCGCTTCTTTCAATCCGTACAGCATACTATGATCACCCATTTGCGTAACGAGATAAGGATCACGTAAACAGTCTTCATATTTTTCTTTGTTTTGTTCCAAATCATCATCTGATATAAGTAACATGCCAGCTATTTCATGAATCGCAGTTTTGATTGCTCGAATGGGCTCCATATGAGCACCACCAGCACAGACGAGATTCATCCCATCTTGCCTCGTGTTTTTCGCAATCACCCAAATGCTCGGAATACCGTGTTCCATTGTTGCGTTGAAAACGTGTAATTCATATCCAGTAATCGTACGCAAGCGCTCAATCATTAATTGTAATTCAGTATCATTTGCTGAACTAAGATCAAGACGAGGAAGAGGTAATTCTGCATACCATGTGAGTAAAAAAGCATCGCGCTCTACGATTTCTAATATGCCATGAAAAATGGCCTCTTCTAAACTACCACCAATCGCACATCCATTTGATGTTTCATACACAAAAGCATCTCTATGACCAAGGCTATAATAGGCGATTGATTCTGGAACTAAAAGTGGCCGTTTTTGTGATAAAGAATATCCCCATACCCAGTTTTGTTCATAATCAGGATCAAATGGTTTAAACGGAAAACTATTACGATTATAATGTTCATTTGTATGCACACCGAGTGTGAGGGGATTCAGTGCATGATCCTTTAAATCATGAAAACTACCATGCACATTTGTCTTTTTCCCACGAGGTGACATACCGCAATATCGTTCTAAACCTTCTAAAATAGCAGTTGCCTCACTCAGTGCAAATGAATGAGTTCGGCCTGCAACACCTTCATTTCCGAATAGTAACGGCATGTTTATAATGACGTCAGCAAATGGCAATAAAGAATGCTGCATTTTTCCATTCAAAATACCAGTCCGGTAATCTAAATAGTCTCTCGTTAAAAATGTGTTTAGCTCATGAATAGAACGACAGCGATACGTTTCAGTACTTGTTTTTAAGCTCGGTTGTAAAGAAATCTCTGCCGCATCCGCAGTATCATCAGGTAAAATACTACATACAGGACAGAGAGGGTCTGGAAGGAAAGAATGCCGTGTACATTGCAGGGTTTGTAAGTTTAGTAAAATGATTTCATTTTCTAAAGAAGAATGTCCGTGAGCTAATATTTTTTCAGTTTCAGCATGAATGAGCTGACACATTTGTAACATCCCATTTTGAGTCGCACGTACATCACGCCTCGTCTCGTTATCCGCTTTTAACGCATATTTCCGCTGTAGTTCCCACATTTCTTTTTGATCAAATCCAGCGATAAAGCGTCGTCCATCGGCACAATGGGTACATCCCGTTGCAAGAGGATGAATGTAAGGACCGATAACGCCTTCACCAAATGAAGTAAATGCACGAAGCCACGGAATATGATTCGAACGAAATGTCAGCTCAGCATCCTGATGAATAGTAGAAGGAGAGCCGTCATGTAATACGAGAGTGAGGTGAATATTTTCAGGGAGTTCGTCTGTAATTGTATGCTGGCGAATGATGGAATATTGTTTGCATAATTGATCATGTACATAGTCTGCAAGTAGGCCATCTCCTATAAGCAATATATTTTGAGTCATAGACCGTCCTCCTTTGCAATTAATACCCCGTATACACCGTCTAAGTTGTCTCTTAAAAATGATTCAATGGCTAAATCAAAAACGAATGGATAAAAATTATTTTCCGTTAAATTTTGTAAGGCAACTTGTAAAGACTGTACGCCTGGAATTTCTTCCTCTTCTTGTATTGCTACTCTAACAGAATCTGTACTATATACAACAACGGATGATTCTGGCAAAATATTAGCTTTATAAGGAATCTCTTCATTTTGAATATGAAGGAGTGCTTGTTGCAGAGCGTTTCTTAATGCCAATGTTATATTAATATTTGCCGCACCGTACCATCTATCATTTATACCAATCCAAATGACAGGAAAACCAAGTAACTCCTCACTCATTCCCACTTTAGGTATGTCATGAATTGTAGAGAGAGCATCGTAGTAAAACCTACAATGTTTATCATGAATTTCGGTTAAATCAAGCTCTGTAACCTCTTCTAGCATATGTGATTGGCGTTCACACAACTTATTATTTAAATGTTTTTGCAGTGCACGGTATACACCTTCTGTCATCGTTTCCCCAGCACCAATACCGATATCAGTATGTTCGGGGATAAGACGATGAATCATTTCAGCTACATACGTTTCAACTCCTGTTAAACCAGCTTCGCGGCGTGCTTCATTATGAGTTAAACCACCACAAGTTATAGCAGGAAGGGGAGAGGTAGGTCCGTCTGATAATGGATTTGCAACTTGAACATAGCATTGTGATAAAGGTAATTGGTGCAAATCTTGTTCATCCCACATATGGAATATGCCAGCTTCTTTAGAAGTTAATGTATCAAAAAAACGAAAAAGTTCAGTTGAAGTATATTGTCCAGAACGATGGGCAAGGTTTTCTTGAAGATTTTGCACCGTATCAATTGTAAAGATTTCATCGGTTGCGAGAAGATGCTTTATAAAAGGGTGCCACTTTCCTTCAAGTGTTTCTAAGTTTAATAAAAAGAATTGAGGATTATGCTGCCGGTGTAAATCGTCAGCGACATGTTTAAACAATTCAAAAACGATAATATTTGCTAACACTGCAGATGTGATTGGTGAGAAAGGCTCGGGCGGATTTTCATTTTGTAAAGTAGTTTCGTGTAGACGATGCCATGCGGATTCCCAGCATTCTTCACGATCTGCTATTACGACGGGGCCAGCTAAACCGACTCTTGATAAGCAAATAGCTGGTATGAAATTTTTCCCCTCATCTCTACAAATAGCATGTATTGCTCTTAAACTTTCAATATCTCCATTTTGAGAAACGTATAAAATCCAGTCGAAAGGCTCGAATACTTCATGTAAAGGACGATCTATTGTAGTATCTATTTCTTGAATAAGTACATTGTCATCAAGTTCATATGCACGTTCTACGAGCTCATGAATTCGGTCGTAATTTGTTTCCGCATAATCTGTGACAAGGTAATGAAATTTAGGTAATCCGGACTCTAGTAAAGAAGAAACTAAGGAAGTAAGCATATCTCCAGAACCAATTATAAGGACATTTGCCGCACGGTACGTCTCGAATTTTAAAGCACCTGAATGTGAATCGGCTTCTAAAAATTCAATTTGAGAAGCGTACCTGTCGAGTAACGCACTGTTTAATTCATGAGGAGCATCTTGACTTACATCACGGGCGAAACCATTTTCATATAAAATATCTCCAATTTCAAATACACGATTTTGATAGGGGAGAGGGAGACCATCGGTTATTTCTGCTAAAGAATAATTACCGTTAAACATAGGCATTAATTTTTCAATCCAGTTATAAATCCCATCACCGTCCATGCGGAATGAACTGGCGTTATTTCGAAAATAGACACCCCCGTTTGAATCGGGGAGGAAGAAAGTATCTTTATTTGCTTTCAGTTTTGCATGAGCTGGAAGGTTATTCATTTTAATCCTCCTTACGTTCTAGGCATACATTATTAGTCTATGTAATGCAATTTGTCCCGTATGAACGCAATAAAAAAAGGCTGTAGAATGATTCATTCTACAGCCTTTAATAGACTAATAGTCTATCAACCTTCTAATAATAATGATTTTGGATCTTCAAGCATATCTTTAACAGCAACAAGGAAGCTAACCGCCTCTTTACCATCGACAATACGGTGGTCGTAAGATAGTGCAAGGTACATCATCGGACGGTTTTCCATACGTTCTGCATCAATTGCAACTGGTCTTACTTGAATTTTGTGCATTCCTAGAATACCTACTTGTGGGCTATTTAGGATTGGTGTTGACATTAGAGAACCGAACACGCCACCATTTGTAATTGTAAATGTACCACCTTGTAGTTCTTTTAATGAAAGTTTGTTATCGCGTGCTTTCATACCTAAATTACGAATCTCGCTTTCGATTTCAGCGAAGTTTAATTGGTTAGCATCGCGTACAACTGGAACAACTAATCCATCTGGAGCTGCTACTGCAATACCGATATCATAGAATTTTTTAATGATAAGCTCATCGCCTTGAATTTCAGCATTTAATAATGGGAATTGTTTTAATGCTGCCACAACTGCTTTTGTGAAGAATGACATAAAGCCAAGACGCACATCATGTTTTTTCTCGAAAGCATCTTTGCGTTCTTTACGTAATTCCATGATCGCACTCATATCAACTTCGTTAAATGTTGTTAACATTGCAGACGTTTGTTGAACTTCTACAAGACGTTTTGCAATTGTTTGACGGCGGCGGGACATTTTCACACGCTCAACTGGTTTTTCGAATTCAGTTTTTGCAACTGGAGCAGGAGCTGGACTTTTTGGAGCAGCTGGTGCTTCTTTTGGCGCTGCAGCGTGAGCTTGTACATCATGTGGTCTCACACGTCCAAGTGGATCTGTGCTGCGTACGTCGTTTAAGTCGATTCCTAACTCACGAGCCATTTTACGAGCAGCTGGTGATGCGATAGGACGATTTGTATTTGGTAAACCTTGTAACGCTTTATTTTGTTCAGCACTTGGAGCTTCTGCTTTCGGTGCTTCAGTAGTTTCTTGTTTTGGTTGCTCAGCAGGTGGTGCAGGTGTACTTACTGCAACCGGTGCTCCGTTTACATCTAAAATTGCGATAGTTGCGCCAACTTCAACTGTATCCCCAGGTTCGCCTAGTAACTTCGATACAATACCTGAATCTTCTGCAATGATTTCTACATTGACTTTATCAGTTTCAAGCTCAACAACGCTGCCACCTTTCTCAACTTTGTCACCTACGTTGATAAGCCATTGTGAAATAGTTCCTTCGGTAATAGATTCTGCAAGCTCAGGTACTTTAATTTCGATCATTTTAAATGTCCTCCCCTTATTTGCCTAACGGTGTGTTTTGTCTTCTTTAATCTTCGGTAATCTCCATGTATTAGCTCGACTTGGGCAGAATATCTGCCCAAGTCGAGCTAATGAAATTCGTTGTTACTTTCAGTTGCTGAAAACTTCAATTTCTTGTTTATCTTGACGGAAGTTGTACTTCACATCTAAAGCATGTGCAACAATTAGTTCTTGCTCAGCTTTGTGAGCGAATGGATCGCCACCAGATGGGCTAGAACGATCCGGGCGTCCAATGTAACCTGTTTTTACTTTATCTCCAGCTAGTTCGAACAGAATTGGAGCCATGTAATGCCATGCACCCATATTACGAGGTTCTTCTTGAACCCAAATAATTTCTTCTAAGTTTTTAAAGCGTTTAATAATAGATTGAACTTTTTCAGCAGGGAATGGATACAACTGTTCAATACGAACAATATGAACTTCATCTAAGTTGTACTCATGTTTTCCAGACTCAATTTCTGCAGCTAAGTCAATCGCCATTTTACCTGTACTTAAAACAAGACGTTTTACTTTATTTGGCTTTGTACCAAGGTTTTCTTGTTCTAAAGCAGGTTGGAAACGTCCTTCGCTTAACTGACTAGCAGTTGAAAGCGTAAGTGGATGACGTAATAAACTCTTTGGCGTCATAAGCACTAACGGTCGAACAGCTTCTGTTCCTAAGATAGATGCTTGACGACGTAAAATATGGAAGTATTGTGCCGCGCTCGTTAAGTTTGCAACTGTCCAGTTATTCTCAGCAGCTAATTGTAAGAAACGCTCTGGACGTGCACTAGAGTGTTCTGGCCCTTGACCTTCATAACCGTGTGGTAATAGAAGAACTAAACCAGATTTTTGACCCCATTTTGCTCTTCCTGCTGAAACATATTGATCAAATAATGCTTGCGCAGTATTTGAGAAGTCACCATATTGAGCTTCCCACATAACAAGAGTTTCTGGAGCAAATACGTTATAACCATATTCATAACCAACAACAGCAGCTTCTGATAACGGACTGTTATGAACAGAGAATGAAGCGTTAATGTTCGGTAAGCGATGTAATGGTGAATATGTTTCGTTTGTATCAGTATCGTGTAATACGATATGACGATGCGCAAATGTACCACGCTGTGAATCTTGACCAGTTAAACGAATTGGCGTGCCTTCTTGTAAGATAGAAGCGAATGCTAACGATTCAGCAAGTGCCCATTCAATTTTACCATTCTCTTCAAGAGCATCTTTACGGCGCTCAAGAATTTTCTTCACTTTCGGATATATGTTAAATCCTTCAGGCCAAGATAATAGTCCTTCATTAATTGCACGAAGGGAGTCAATTGAAATACCAGTGTCAATCGATTGAATTCCTTTTGCAACAACCTCTGGAACTTTAACGTGAATTGTTGCAGCGCTCGTATCAGCTGGTGGCACTTGTGCGTATTCAGCCTTTAATTCCTCTTGTATAAACTGAGTAATTGTTTCAATCTCATCTGCATTCAGAACGCCAGCAGATTGTAATTGATCTGCATAAATTGCTCTTACAGTTGGGTGATTTTTAATTTTTTTGTACACTTGTGGTTGCGTAACTGCTGGATCATCCATTTCGTTATGACCATATCGACGGTAACCGATTAAATCGATTAAGAAGTCTTTTTTGAACAACGTACGATATTGGATTGCAAGGTTAGCAGCAGCAAGACAAGCTTCCGGATCATCAGCGTTTACGTGAACAATCGGAATATCGAAACCTTTTGCAAGGTCGCTTGAGTATTTAGTAGAACGAGAATCATAGCTATCAGTCGTAAAGCCGACTGCATTATTAGCGATAACATGAATCGTTCCGCCAGTTTGGTATGCATTTAATCTGCTTAAGTTGAGTGTTTCAGACACAACACCTTGACCAGGGAATGCAGCATCACCATGAACTAAAATTACGAATGATTTTGAAGTATCTTGTTCTGGAAGACCAGATTTTTTACGATTCTCTTGAGCTGCACGTGCGAAACCTTCAACAACAGGGTTAACGAACTCAAGATGACTCGGGTTATTTGCTAATGTAACGCGAGTGCTAACTTCTTCATTACCAACGACTTGCTCTCTACCTAAATGGTATTTCACGTCGCCAGTCCAGCCAGCATTTGCCACTGCGCCTTCTATTTTTGCATGTTTGAATTCAGCAAACATGTGACCATATGGTTTTTCTAGTACGTGAGCGAGTACGCTTAGACGACCACGGTGAGCCATACCAATCATGACATCTTCAACGCCGCCTTTAGCACCTTCTGAAACAATTTCATCTAGTACAGGTACAAGCATATCAACGCCCTCTATTGAGAAACGTTTTTGACCAACGAATGTTTTATGCAAGAATTGCTCGAAACCTTCAACAGCAGTTAAACGTTTTAAAAGAGCAGTTCGTTTTTTATTTGATAATGGTTGACGCAATAAATTTGATTCCACCATTTGATGCAACCACACGCGTTCTTCACTATCTTGTATATGTGAGAATTCATAAGCTAAAGATTTTGTATAAACGTCTTTTAATCTATGAATTACATCAAATGCAGTGTGAATACCCTCTGGTGCATCTTGCCATACTGTTTTAGCTGGAATCGCTTTCAAATCAGCATCGCTCAGTTCGTTCATTGCTTTTTCAAGAAGAGATTGTCCATTTGCAGCATCTTCCATCGGATTGATGTGAGCCAACGTATGCCCGAAAGAACGAATCTGTTCAACAAGTTGAACGACTTTAAGAATCTTTTCAATGTTCCCTGTGTTTTGAGGAGAAAAATGTGTTGCTGTGTTGTCCCCTGTTACGACATCATCTTGAAACGAAGGAGCTCCAAAAATTTCAAAAAGCTCTTGTAATTCCGGATCAACAGAACCTGCTCCAGTTACGTAAAGATCATACTGTTCAATAACATAACCAAGGTTCGGACCATGGAACTTGGCCCAAGGGTTTGTCGTTGTATTCTTCCTCGTCATTTGTTTAAACCTCCCAATGCATATAATCCTTTTCCTATACAAAAGGTGCATTTTGCTCTTTTTCAATAATTGATGAACTAAAAATTAATGTAATTGTTTTCTTTACTCTTATGTTATTACAATAATTTACATAATACCAAACACTATTACTTATCTGTTTTGTAAAAAAACATTCACAATAACTTATCACCCAAGTTAATCTTTCATGTTATAAAGTAATTTTACAGAAAAATGGGGTGGATATATTTGGTATACCTACATTAATAACTATAATTGTTGTATTTAAATATAAGTAAAATTGTTAGAATGTTTCGATAAAGATTAGTTTGAATTATGTATATTGAAATAATAAGCGCTTTCATTGATATTATACAACAATATAACGGAATATAGTATAAAAAATAAAAAATTATGAATTTAGCGTAAACTTTATTTCGATAGTGTTAAATATCGAAAGGAAAACGAAGGATTTCTACAAAAAAAGTGGCTAAACATAAAAAATGCTTCATAAACCGTTAGTTTCTATAAATATGGCGAAAAACAACGTAAAAACAATAGCACATTTCATCTAATAAGGAGAGGAATGAAATAGCTTTAAAGAATAAAACAAATATGGAGATATTAAATTTTCACAAAAGTGGGGAGGAGATATAGTAACGGATATATACATTGTTCCATGTTTCATTTCAAAATAGACATGATTAAGTTGAAAAAGTTTCTTCTATATAAGTTGAATTAAAAGGTTACAGCTACTGTTTGTCGAAATATAATAAGTAACATATATTGACAAATGGAGCGGAGCAAAATGACACATGTACACCAAAACGAAAAAGAAAGCCTACTTGTAGCAATGAAAACGACTAAAACGAAACGAATGTATGAACGTTATCAAACGATCTATTTCTATGTACAAGGCTTTTCTATAAAAGAAATAATGAACATGATTGGTCGTTCTGAAAAAACAATCTATAATTATGTGAATGCTTACAAAGAAAAAGGATTGCATGGCTTACTCATGGGACAATCAACAGGAGCACCACGTAAATTAGCCCCTGAACAAGAACAGGAGTTAGTTCAAGTGATTGCATCTCATCTACCCGTTGATGTTGGATTTCCAGCTAAACATAATTGGACTTTATCCATTATCGCTTCTTTCATTAAAAGAGAATGGAACGTAAGTTACACACTTCGCGGGGTGTCTCGACTTTTACATGATTTAGGGCTTAGTTACACAAAACCGACGTATACATTAGCGAAAGCAGACCCGGTGAAACAACAAGAGTTTAGGGAAGTTACCTTCCCCGCCTATAAAAAAAAAACTTTTAAACGAGGAGATTGACCATCTTCTGTTTCAAGATGAGTCCATGATCCGCGATTACCAAGCACTGCAGCATACATGGTTTTTAAAAGGAAAACAACGCAGTATTCCTACTTATGGGAAACACCAAGGTGTTAAACTTATTGGTACACTTAATTATGAAACAGGTGAGTTAGTTTGTGTAGAAGAGGAGCGGTATGATGCCGAAGCATTTCTTCGTTTTCTTCAGCATGTACTTGAACTGTATCCCAACGGGAAAATAGCTCTTATTCTAGATAATGCGCGTATTCATCATGCGAAGCTCATCCAACCACTTTTAAGGAAACACTGTCATCGCTTAGAATTAGTGTTTTTACCTCCCTACAGTCCCGATTTAAATTTAATTGAAGGGGTATGGAAATGGCTCAAATCAGACATCATTCATAATGTTTTTTATTCATCGATTTATGAAATTCAAAAAAATGTACAGGCTTTTATTCAGGAATTAAATCGCACACCTGAAAAAGTGATCGATCGATTATGCATTCGATTGTAATCTTTTAATTCAACTTATATATATAAATAGAACGAAAAATAAAACGAAATGAATGTAAAGGAACCTTGACGTAAAGTCTCCTTTACATATATACTCGATATAAGGAAGGAGGGAGAAATTTCCTTGGAAAATAAAATGGTCGAATACCGAAAAAAATTTGGACTATCTCAAGAAAAATTGGCTGAGAAACTTGGGGTTTCCAGACAAACCATCATTTCAATTGAAAAAGGGAAATATGATCCATCACTTCCATTAGCATTTGAAATAGCAAAAACATTTCAGACAACGATAGAACATGTATTTATTTATGAAGGAAAAGAAGAGGAGGAGAAAGGATGAATTATTCACAAAAGTACTTTGTTATTATGGGAATTATCTTTTTAATTATGAGTGGATTTATGATATTAGCAGGTATAATGACGCATTCGGCACCGCCAATTCCAACTTATACCGTGCTTGCAATGATGATTATGTGTTTCTGCCTAAGCTACTTGCACCCGCAATTTAAAGAAAAAGATGAGCGAATGAAACTCATTCGTTATAAAGGGATGTTCTTCAGCTTTTTTGCTCTAACAGCATATTATCTTCTTTTCTCTATTGGTTTGAACCTAAAAGTAATTACACTATCTGCGGTTGAATTATTGAATATACTTATGGCGCTTACGATGAGTACAGTTTTTATCTCATTTGTTGTTTTATCGAAAAGATATTAAGATGGAAGAGAGAAAGGAAGATTAACATATGCAAATGATGTATGCTTTTGGCATTGGGCTTGTATTATTTTTAGCCGTATTCTTATTTATTCGTAAAGATGTTCAAGGCGGGACGTTAACGAAAAGAGGATTTTATAAAATGATCGGCTGTCTAGTTGTTATGTTTATAGCGATTATCGTAATGATCGTTTTAATAAATCAGTCACTATAGAATTTAAAAATGGAACCTTACTTTTGTAAGGTTTTTCTTTTTGAAAAATAAAACAAAAATTACCATAAAACCCATTTACTATCTATTCTCTATATTATATAATCCAATAAAATGATAGATAAGGAGAATAGTATATGAATAAAAAAGCTATCTTCTTTATAGCAGTATGTCTACTACTTATAGCTAGTATTACTTACATAATATGTAACAAACGAGAACAAGTGCCACCTATGTTAGTATGGGAGGGCCAGGAATACTACGTTACGAATGAACCTGCAAAAGCAGAAGAAGTCGGGAAAAAGCTTGGCGAAGTGACAAAGAAAATTGAAACAAGCAAAGAGCCTACTAAAGATAGTGAATCCAACATATTACAAGAAAAAACAGAAGTATTTGAAATGATTTTAGAAGAAGAGGATGAAAGGCGTCCCATACTTGTAAAAGAACCTAATAGTGAAGGGTATAGAGTAGCAAGGCCGATGTTAAAACAAGTACTTTAATTAAAAGGAGTCAATCAAGTAGAGGGCTTGTTGTAGAAAATATAAACTATTTACACTTACCATGAAAGAAGAAAAGTTGTTTGATTGAACTCGAACTCTATAGTAATTATAAAAGATTATTATATATTTGGTGTTTTTTGAAGTGGGATCTTTTAAAAAAGCATTGTATTGGATAGTTCCAATAATAGAGGTGTACATCCTTGCACCTTTTTGGCAGAGTGTCCTTATGCCTTTGGGGGGAATGTGATTAAAAATTCTAGTGTTTTTAAAAGTTTAACTGTTTCAGAGAAAGAAGAAACGGCTACGAATAGCTACGAAGTTGTTAAGGAACAACTGAAAGATTATTCGAAAAATTATGTGCAAGCACATAATGAGGGAGATTTTTCATTAGTTAAGAAATTTTATGATGAGGGAACTACTACATATGTATCTACAGAAGATTACATAAAACATCATACTAACAAATTCAAAATAGATCTGTATGATATTACGCTGCAAGAAGCACCTGAAAGAATAGGGAATTCAAGTACATATAACGTTAAAACTGATATGGAGTATCGATATGATACTAAAGAGAAGAAAATAAAGGAAGTGGTAAAAAATAGAACATTTCAAGTTACCCTTACTTCTAATAATCAATTAATTTTTAATAAGACAAATGCAGTTGGACAATCAGTTTGTTATAATCTAAATCAGCCAGCTGGTCAAAATAAGATAGATTGTGCTGAAACGAATTAAAAGCAATAGTGAAAGCATATGTTGAAAAGGGAATTTACTAGAGAGTAGTAGGCGTTATGAAATGGAAATCGGCAACTTTTGAAAAAGTAGTTACGTATAATCCATCTGTTGAGCAAATTATAAATACATTCAAGGCACAAAACTTAAATGGCGGAGCACTTATAAATTTTTTTAAGTACGTAATAAGAATTTTGTTTGAGAAATACGACTAAATGAAGATGGACACGAGCATTTTTTAGAAGAACCTTCAACTCTTTAGATATAATTAATAAATTAGAAGAGTTAAAAATACATACATCAGAAAAATATAATTTGCATTTAAAAGAGACAAAGGTGACGAATTGAAAGAAAGATCACTTACAAAATTTAGTGTGAAAATTTATAGGAGTTATAGAAAAGATGTTGGCTTGTGCCAGCATCTTTTTTTATATTCATGGTTTATTGAATGATGAGTTATATAAAGAGGGTAATTATACATTTACAATATAAAATCTTTATATTAAAATATAATAGGTAAAGGAGGGTGAGTAATGAGTCAATATTGGTATGATAATTTCAAGGATAATCCTGATTTGTACTCGGGATATTGTCGTAAGTTATGTCGTTCTTTAGGTCTTAGTGATTTTTACATAGTTAAAGTTTTGTATTTTGCTAATCTTATTCATGTCGCCACTTCGAAGTATGATGATGTTCTTTTTCACAGTGGAATTAGGTTTCCCTCAGAAACATTTACTTGGAAGCTTAGAGAAGCTAATTCTAAGGAGGAAAACTTTGATGTTGAAGCTTTCTTAGAATATGCAAGCGACTTAGTTGATGAATATGTACGAATTGATCCTGCTGATTTAAGGCCGAGTTTATTAGTTTTACACAAACATGTCCAATCTTCTTCAAAATTCGAGTTATTTGTTATAAATGGGGATATTTTTTCTTTTATAGATGAAAATTCTCATCTACCAGGTTTATTTGTCATAACACATGAAGATGAATATCTTTTTGTATCTGAGATCGGTGCTGACCCTGCAGATGTTATAGATGAAGTTGTAGAATTGAAGAAGAAATATAGGACTTTTGATTTACATATTATCGTTACTGAAACAAAATCAGATGCAAAACTATATGCAATGTATTTAGCTTTAAAATACTTGAGTACAGCTGATTTAAATATTACTTTAGATGTTCCGGAATACAGTAAAAGTTTGAAATGCCATTTTGAAAACCAAGTGATATGAGTAGTGTTATATTTTGTTTGGAAGGCCTTGCTGGGATGCGGGGTCTTATTTTGTGTTAATTAGAGGAACTAAAATAGTATATCTGAGTTTAATTATATAAGTTAAATATCACACCTTGAGGTTCATAAGATTATTGAACTTGCATATCAGTTTAAGTAAAGTAGTTAGCTAACCGTAGATAAGTTAGAAGTGAAGGTGATTTCTGAACGATTAGGACATAGTAAAATCAAAATCACATTGGATACTTACTCACATGTGTTGCCAATGATGCAAGAAGATGCGGTAAACAAAATAGAAGAGATTTTGTAGGGAATGTGACCAATTCTGTGACCACTGGTGTTTTTGAGGATAAGTTTAAATAAATAAAAAACCGCATCAAACGTTAATTTGATACGATTTCTATCAGTATGACCCCGGAGAGGCTCGAACTCACGACTTCCACCCTGTCAAGGTTTGACAGTGAATATAGGGTATCATTATATGTATAATTGTTGATAACTCAACTTTTCCGATAACTCTATTAACACAATTATACATATTTGATTGACGCCCTACAAGGGATTTTAACAACAATATTTAAAATGATAACCAATCGGATGCCGCTTACGACTTTTTAAATAATATTGGAACTTAATATGTTCATTTGCACTAACCACTAGAATTCTTCGTGTCTTTTTTTATATGCTATGTTTCTATTTTCCTCGGAAATTTCATCATGGAGTGAATTGAATGAACATACCCCAAAGATGCAGAACCAAAGCTTAATATTGTATATAAAATCAAAAAAATGAATGCTAGCTATATATATTGTTTGATAATTAAAACTAATGTAGTATAATTATTGTCGACAAGCAAAGGTACATTGATTTGATGGTGGTGAAATCGCTGCCTGTTTTTTTAAGGTGTAATTTATTTTGCGTGTGTACTCTCATTTGTTTACATGTTAGTTATACGTTATAGGCTCGGCCGGTGTTAGAAAGGTAGAATTTCTTTGCTTGTCTACTTTAAATTTTAAGGGGTAGGTTGCTATATCTAATCGTATATATGTAGAATTAAAAAGCGACGTTTCCGTTATAAGTAAAAGATTTAAAGGTTTACAAGATTTTGAGGATATTGCACTTCTGTTGGAAATACCAGTAGAATTTCTGTGGAAAATTCTCGTCAGAGATAAACATAAAAATTATAAGTTTTTTAAACTGCGAAAAAAAAATGGTGGTGAACGCACCATTTATTCTCCTACATCCAACTTAGCTATTCTTCAAAAAAAGCTAGCCCATATTTTATCTTTACAATACAATGTGCATCACAGAGCTCATGGTTTTGCAAAAAAACGAAGTATTGTAACAAATGCATGCGAACATTTAGACAAGCGCTATGTGCTTAACTTTGATTTAGAAAATTTTTTTGAAAGTATAAAATTTCGCAAGGTTAGGCAAATGTTTATATCGTATTTTGGGTTAAATGATAAGGTTGCAACCACGTTAGCAAATATTTGTTGTCATCCAAAAGGTTTTTTACCACAAGGAGCAGCAACTTCTCCCATTGTATCTAATATTATGGCTAATGGCTTGGATAAAGAAATGACAAGAATCGCCAAGAATACTAAATGGTGTAAATACACTCGCTATGCGGATGATATTACATTTTCAACTAATAATAAGAAGTTTCCTCAAGAGATTGCTTATGTAGTAGATGGAAATATCAAATTAAGTGAAACTATTTTAAATATTGTGGAGAAACATGGTTTTAAAATTAATCATGAGAAAACGAGGCTCCAAAATCATAAACAGAATCAAACGGTTACAGGAATAACTGTTAATAAAATATTAAACGTAAATAGGACGTATATTAGGAGAATACGTTCGATTTTGAGTTGCATTGAAAAAAATAAAAATGATATAGTACGTGCTGAAAAAATCTTCGAGTCGAAGTACCCTTATCGTCAAAGACGAGAAAATGGTATACCTGATATGTTTCACATATTAAAAGGGATGATAGCTCATGTGGGAAATGTAAAGGGAAAGAAAGACCCATTATATTTAAAACTTGCAACCCGTTTTAATGGTGTCGTGGAACTCAGCGATTTGCCTCCTTTTAGATTACCGATAACGAAAAAAGGATTTCAAGAAAATCATACATATGTCATTGATAACCCAGATTTTGAAATGTACTTCACTGAAGACGGTTACGAGGAAGTAATGTATGGTCAAGGGACAGGTTTCCTTCTAAAAGACATAGGTTTGGTTACCAATGCACATGTGATAGAAGATGTTATAAAAACTGTAGAAAAAAACAAGGTAAGTTTCAAAAAGAATTTTATATTTCGTTTTTTAGGGCGGTTGATTATCATGTTAAACATTGGGCTAAGCTTCTTTACTATGATACTGACATGGATATTGCAATTCTTGATGTGAAAGATATCGATATTTCCAAAACAGGATATAAATATAACGAATTAATTGAGAAAGGTCAAAATGTTGAACTGGTAGGCTTTCCTAATTATAGAGAAGGACAAGAAATTAGGATTCAAGAAGGTACTATACAAGGTATCAGAATAAATGAAAGCAGAGATAGGCTTAGAAAATATATTCGCCATGAGATAACAACAACAATTTACGGTGGTAACAGCGGGGGACCTATAGTCAATGAAAATAATGAAGTTATAGCGGTTGCAGTAAAGGGAGCGACATTGAATGGTGTATCACCAAATGAGGTTATACCTATATCAGATGTTATTAAGTTAATAAATCAAAATAAACAACCAGAAGAAAAAAGCGAAGCTTCGATTGAAGCCGTACAGTAAAAGCAGGATGTATCAAGCAACCTGCTTTTTAGTTTGTATTTTAATTCACGGGGGCGGTACTTTTTATATCCTTTATAGCACGATTGTTTCATTATTTTCATCTTCAGGTTTGGTATCATCTTTCGTGAAAATTTTAAGTAGCAACTGGTTTCTTCATATGTATATAAAAATGGGTTCGTAACATTTTTACGACCCTTGATGAAATATCAAAGGTTCGAAAGATTGTTTCTACCCTTGAAATAACAAAAGGGCTCTCACATTATGAGAACCCTCACTCCATATTTTTTAACCACTCTTCACGTTGAATCCGTCTTTCTTCCCCTTCCTTTTCCATACGTATTGTTTCATCATCTTTATGAAACAAATCGTCCCACACGGTCATGGCGAACATTAGCATCATTATTATTACCGACACGAATAACAATATTGTTTTCACACGATCAAAATCTACTCGTTTTTTCACCATTGGTATACCTCTCATTTGGATATTCGTCTAAGGCTTGGTCCAATCTTTCATCATGCAAAAACATATAGCATTGCCATTCAGGTTTGCTTCGGTTTCTTGTGGAATACAAGAACTGACAGTCATTTTTCACCAAGTATTGAAACAAGCTGTATTTATATATAACTTTTACAGGCTCTTTTTTTTTCTCCATTCGTACTTCTCCCCAATTGTTATTCATATAAATCAGGCCTATACTTCAATCGTAATGTCATCAACTCTTCTTTTTTCTTTTCTAAATCAGATTTCAAGAATATGCTCGTACAACCCAGTTTCTTGATGGGAACAATCTTTCCATTCCGAATCATGTGTGACAATCTTGCTCGTGATATTCCTAGCAGTTCTATAGCTTCTGGAGTCGTTAAGACATTATCATGAACCCACTGATGTGTATCTATAGGTTGCATTATATATTCGGTCATAATGTCGCACCTCTCAAGATGTCTTCAATCTGTTCCGCAGCTGTCATATCAAACAACTTTATTACATTAAGTAAGTCGCAACATCTTGTTTCTTCAAATATTTGCGCTAGTAATCTCTTATCATTTAATAGTCCATGTTCTATAAAGAACTCCATGGTTCTAATTCCCATTTCCGTGTCCTGATGCACATAAAATAACGTCGTTAAAGCTCCAATTGCCGATGATACGTTTTGTCTTTTCATTGTCATTTCCCCCTAAATATTGTCAATTTAATTATATTAGCATTAAAAGTTGCTCTCAAACCTTAATAACGCTGAAGGACATATTAATAAATCAACAATACTCACAAGGGGAGCGCTCGCGACATGAAAGTAGCGAATGGAGTGGGTGACACAACTTGTCTGGATCGTCTGGTTTTTCGTAGCCGATGTAACCATCGACTTGCTTTATATGTTCAAAAATTTTTTTCAATATAGTTATTGTTGCCATGTTTCATTCCTCCATCAAATTATAATTTTTCATTAGTAATTGGAGGCATATTATGTAATTTGTCAATTTTTGTAACGTTAATTGACTTGTTTTTATATTATCAATAAAAACGAATTAAGTCTAGGTATTTTCTGGTATTAACCAATAAAACACGAACTTATAAGTTATATATAAGTTTATTGTTCGTCTTTATTCGAGGACTAAATGTAGTTTTAGCATGTGCGGCAAATTGATTTGCCGCTAGATAAAAATGACGTTGTTATGATGATTAATGGGAGATACAGGGGAAGGGATAAAAGCGATTGTAGGGGCATGCAAATGCGAATTATGAAATTTGAAAAAATTACAGTTAAAAAGGTAGTAACCGTATTGCTGCCTTTTATCATTGCTACTGATTATATATTGGTTACTATTGCTACGAAAAACCTTGAATGGTTCGGGCAAGCCCTTCACCATTACCTTTCGTACTGGCGTACTCAGGTAGCGGTGTTCCTTTTGTTGTTGTTTAATTGTGCAATTGATATTCAAAAAAACAACAACAAAAAGAAACAATGATACATTCATGAGCTTGCGAATGAATGTGATGTCACAGCTTGCCTGTGGCATCGTTTTTTCGTAGCAATGTAACTTATAACATTACCTAATTATGCT
The DNA here is from genome assembly GCF_050524305.1 of Bacillus silvicola. Taxonomy (NCBI): domain Bacteria; kingdom Bacillati; phylum Bacillota; class Bacilli; order Caryophanales; family Bacillaceae; genus Bacillus; species Bacillus silvicola. Next base: position 1,124,041 of record NZ_JBNGVC010000001.1, on the reverse strand, counting down.
ACGAAAAAACGATGATAAAAGCTTACGCTTTTCTCATCACCTTCGTACTCCGTACTCAGGTATCACTGTTCCTTTCGGTAGGTTGTAATTGATATTCAAAAAAACAAAAAAAAGAAACACCGCTAATTCACGGAGCAAAGCGCAGTGAATTGACGACACAGCTTGTCTGTGGAGTCCAAGGTTTTTCAACTTATATAATGAAGAGAAAATAATTTCAAAAAAATACGTGTGCCAAGTTTACATTTCAAAACTTCTCAATATAATGGTTGTACATTCGAAAAACATTTTCGTCACATGCAAGTTACGTATATATATAGTAGAAGGTTACGGATCGTAACTTCTACTAACCTTCAAATCAAAAGGAGCAATTCAAATGAAATATAAAGATATTTATGCAAAATGGTTAGCGACGGAATTAATCAAAAGAGGTCATGAGTTGAAGAAAGTAATTCCTAATCCTGAACACTCAAAATTTTGTATTTTTGTGTTTGTTAATACGGAAACACTGACTAGAGATTTAATTGAAATAACAAAAGCAAAACGTGATTTACAGGAACTTGCAATTTAGCGCTGAGCCAAGTTGTCCGCTTAGTAGTGTATATATAAGTCGACAAGTTCACTCAGCGCCACCATAAACGAAGGGAATCTACTAATATGACAAACGAATATTTAGCCGTAGAATTGTGTGAACAATTCTTTAATGGTATTGATGAAAATACATTTAGACGAAATAAGAAAAAAACGTATATCCCTCAACTTGAATCTATGGGATATAAAGTCACTGAAATAAAAAACGGACGTGGTAGAAATACCGTATATATTCTTGAAGAAGTAGGAAAAACCGAGCACCAAAAAGCAAATGATGATTTTCTCGCAATCTTGAATTGCGATGATATTGGAGATAAAAATATCGAATTAATGAAATTTATATTAAAAGCGTTATTGGAAAAAGAAATTGTTCCAGCACATGAAGAGTTAGCAAATGCAGGTCGTCACAATGGGGTTCAAAATGTAAAATCCAAAACAACGATTAGTAATTACATAGATTTCTTTAAAGAAAATGAAGTTATTCTCGACCCCATAGAAATACCAGTATGGGATGATAATGAAATCGGAAATCGGAAATGTGATATGGAAACAGGGGAAATATATCCGACGTATCACAAAAAGGTTGCAAAGAAAATATATTACGATTACGCAGTTAATGGTGTTGGCGGGTATCGGAAACGACTTGGAGAACGAGCACAAGAAGCAATTGATTCAGCGTATAAAACAATATATCGTGAAGAATTTCAAAAACAAATCGTTCCAATGATAAAAAAGCAGATCGAAAGTTCTAAGATTGATAAAGCGAAATTCTTTTTACGGAAGAAAGTGTTGCAAGAAGTCGGTGAAGCGTATGGTTTACATTATTGTGTGGTAATTTACGAACCAATTATCAATCCACATATTCAAGAAAAATTGAAATCATATTTCGGATTGAATAAGCACGAACCACATAATACGGATATTGAAATTGATGTAAGTCATATCAAGGTCGTTGATGTGAAACGTCCAGTTGGGACAAAACCTACAGAAATAGAAGAAATGATGGAACGTCATTTATTGTTAAAATCACATGCACAATTGTACATGGATGGTAAATATGCAATGCCATTATACATATATAACAAATGGCACAAAGATAAAGCATTCGAAGAAACAGTTGATGGATTGAAAAGTTGAATATTAATATTCAATTATTCATCTAATATGATTATATACCCCCGTTATGTTTTAGGAAAAAATTTAAGAAGAGCAGAGGACCAGTTGTACCTTTGTTCACACCAGAGGTACCTATTGGGATTTTTTGGTCAAATTTTACTTCTTATTGAGTAGCGTATATATAGTATACGATTTTTAAAGAAACAGGAATGACAAGCTTGTCGTTCCTGTTTTGTATATGCCATTACCAGCTTATAGCATCCTCAGACTTTAAACCAAAAACTTTAAAGAATAAGTTTAATAAATATGTTGCATTATCATCACCCGCACAGTAAATGGGGGATAACGCAACTGTAATTAAGCTCCAAGGATATAAATCTCGTAAAGTTGTTAAATTATTTATTATTTTTTGTTCATCCATTAAATTGTCTTGAATTATATTGTTTTCATTCTCATTAAAATAATCCAAATCTAAATCAAGAATTAAATCTTTGCCCCCTACTAAAGTTCGAATTTTATCGGCATCATTGTTTGAAAGGAACTCTTCAATATTCCAGTAGCGTAAGCCAATGTATTTTTTACTATCAAGAATATCTTTTACTGGCTTTAATTCTGGTTCGGAAAAATCCCAACCTTTGAAATCAAACGGTTCGTCACCGTAATTTTGTTGTGAAACATAAATTACTTTATCAATTGTGCCAGTTCCTACTGCTGGCCATATAAAATTTTCAATTTGTAAATTTCCAGCAACATTATACACATCTTCGGGTTTCTTTATGTTATGTAAACCTTTTACTTTTAAACCATCCCACATATCATCTAAATGAGCATCTACATGAATTAATGTAGCGTTAGGTTTTATTTTTTTTTGTAGTTTATACAACTCCCAAGCTGCGAATGCCCAATTGTGATTGCAAGATATAAAAATGTTTTTTTCTGGAAAACAAATTCTGAAGTCCTCTGGAATCATAAAATTGCTCCTACTTTCTGATTAAATTCATTGTATTGTCGATATGAATAATTTAACATAAGCAATCATTAATTTTTAGAGATGTTAAGCTAAAAAGATTAAAAAGTTGCAAAAACGTCTTTGCTTTCTATTAAGGAGTGTATATATATTATGAGGGCGGTTACGATATGTAACCCTCTCCAATGTTCATTCCACCTTTCATTAATTTTGAAGGTGGACTCCTTTCTTAATAATTAACAACAGAGGTGACGCCCAATGGCAATGTTAGATACTTCACTGATTCAACATATCGGTGAAAAAAGATACTATGAAATCTTACGTACTTTAGAATTACAAGAAGCAAAGTCTTTTAGATATTACGATAATAGAGGCAAACAACACAAATTAACACAAAAAGAAGTGTTAAAACGAATGAATAGACGATTGCCCAGACACAACCAATCACCAATTTCATTATCATGGGTCAAAAAATGGTGGAATAAATAGATGGTAGCAAACACACCACCATCATCATTTTATATACGCATTGTCCTATGTCATTTATTTGGTGGTGTGCTTGGTGTTATTTATAACACTCTTTTGTAAGGGAATCCTTCCATTCCGCTACGGTTCAATTCGGTTATAGTTTGCTTGATTGCAATTTCAAAAGTCAATGTACTAAATTTTATCAGCATTCAAAAGGCATGAATTTATCGTGCCTTTTCCAATATTGATAAACGATTACCACAGGATCAATTTTCCTGTGGTTTTTTGCATTTTAAAGAAGAGGTGAAATTCATGGCAATCAGAGATTATTTAGATGGGCCTAAACATAAAGACGAACTAAAAAAACGTAACCAAGAACTTTCAAAAAAAGAAAAGTTGCTTGAGAAACGTGCGCTAGATTTAAAAAAGGAAACTCAGCAAAAACAAGTATTTATGAATCTTGCAGAACATCGTGAGCAAGAATTACAAGCAACTACTGAAAAAATACAAGAATTTGAAGTTCGTCAAAGCAATTTGACAACTCAAGTCGAGAAACTTACGGAACAACTTTATACAAATTTTGAAGGTGTATATACACAATCAAGCAATACGATTACTCCCAATGAACAAAATGTAATGCAAATCCCAGCAGTTTCAGCCTGTGTTAATTTAATTGCTGGCTCAATCGCTCAAATGCCAATCTTGTTATATAAAAATGATGAAAAACATAATCGGATTGAAATTGAAGGCGACGAACGAACGAAATTATTAAATATTGCCCCAAATGAACATGCAGATGGTTTTAATTTTAAAAAACAATTGATTGTCGATTATTTACTTCATGGAACTGGTTATGCAGCTATCGAAAAAACTGTTAACGATTTTGAATTTACAGTAGATGAATTGCATTATTTACCGAATAAAAACGTTGATGTAAAAATTGCTAAAAAGGGCTATAAAACTGTTGATGCAAAATTCACCGTAACCACTTCTGGTGACGGAGAACAACAAGAAAACTCAACTGATATTTTGACTCATGATAAGGTTTTGCGTGTTTTACAAAATTCAAAACACGGATTTCAAGGTGTCGGTATTTTAACAAATGGTCGTGAAATTTTGGAACGTGCTTTACATGAAGATAGGTATCTAAAAAATCTTATGTCTCGTGGAGCTTTACCACTTGGTTTATTACAAACAAACTCTCGATTATCTCAAACTGCAATTGACAGACTGAGAAATTCTTGGGCTTCTTTATATGGTGGTTCCGCTAATTCCGCCAAGACAGTTATTTTGGAAGAAGGTATGAACTATTCACCAATTTCAATAAAACCAGCTGATTTACAATTAAACGAATTAAAGCAATCTACAATTTCTGAAATTTGCAAATTATTCAATGTTCCTGAGTCAATGATTAGCTCAGCGGCTAATAAATACGGCTCAATGGAAGCAAACAATCTTCATTTTTTGAAATATTGTTTAGCTCCAATCATCAATGCTTTTGAAGCGAGTTGTAACATTTCCTTGCTTGATGATGTCGAAAAAGACGAAGGATTTTTCTTCAAATTTGACGTTGCAGAAATCGAACGAGCTACTGAATCTGAACGAATTGATTCGCTAGTTAAAAGTGTAAATGCAGGTCTTTACACAAACAATGAGGCTCGTCAAACACTTGACCGAGCACCATATGACGATGAATTTGTGAAATATACAATTGGACATGCCTTGTATAATCCAACAACAAAAAAATGGAAAGTTCCAAATATGGACGGAGGAACTGAAACACAAAACACGGAGGTAAAACAAAATGAATAAAAACCAAATAGAAGTTAGAAGCATGAGACTCGACGGTGTTAAATACAATGCCGACGGGTCTCTTTTAGTTTCTGGCTATGTAAATGAAACGGGTTCTTGGAGTCAAACACTCGGAACAAATACAAGATTCATTGAAAAAATCGAACCAGGAGCTTTTCAACGTGCATTAAGCAAAAATTCTAACGTTGATTTCTTATATAACCATGACAAAAACCAAGTGTTAGCGGATGTGGAAAGCAACACTTTGACGCTTAGAGAAGATCCGCGTGGTTTGTATATGGAAGCAAAAATTGTTCCAACAAGTTATGGAAAAGATGCTTTCGAACTTATCAAAAATGGCGTAGTCAAACATATGTCATTTGGTTTCCGAGCGTTAGAGCCTGTTTATAGTCTTATCTTTTTATTAAAATAGCGAGAAATCCTAGGACAACCATTTGTTTACTTGTTTCTAGTTTTCTCTCTACATTTTTGAACAATCGTCTGTATTTTTCTAACCAAGCAAATGAGCGCTCTACGATCCATCTTTTAGGGATCACTTGAAATTGATGCAATTCGGACCGCTTGGCAACTTGTACTTCAGCATTCAATAGCTTTTGAATTTCTTTTTGAAACTTTTCTCCTGTGTACCCACCATCCGTGAGGATGGCTTCTATGGTTTCTTTCAATTCAGGATATTGCTCGTACATTTCGAGTGCGCCTTTTCGATCTGTGACATTGGCAGTGGTAACATGGATTGCATGGGGAAATCCAAGAATATCTACACTGATATGTCGTTTAATACCAGAAACTTTCTTACCACCATCATAACCTTTTTGTTCAGCCGTATCTGCATTCTTAACACTTTGGGCATCGACAATATTAAAGCTAGAGCTTTTGGGGCGATTCACTGCTTCCCTTATTTGCCCAACAATTTTTTTAATAAGGTCTCTAATAGACTACTACCTTCGGCATTGGATTTACTCCATTTTGCATAGTAGCGGTAAACATTTTGCCATTTGGGATAATCTTTTGGTAAAGCACGCCACTGGCAGCCTGTACTCAGAACATAGAGTAGTGCATTGAACACATCATAAAGGTCATACTTTCGCGGACTTGTGCGTTTGCTAAACGTTTCTAGTTCCTCACGAATGATCTCGAATTTTTCACGGCTGATATCACTTGGATAAGACATACACTCATCTCCTGTTTTTGCATACATCCTAACATATTTATAAGACTATAAACAGGCTCTTAAAAGACAAAGTTACTAAAGGTGTAAACGGAATTTACGAACGTGTAGTACATGAACTTGAATTATTAGAAGTGAGCGCAGTTAGGAAACCGGCTTACATTCAAAGTTCAATTCAAGCCCGTTCTATGGAAATTGTCGAAGATATCGAAATTAAAGGAGATTTAAATACAATGACAAAAGACGAATTAAAAACTGAACGCATTGCCATCATCAAAGAAGGCAAAGAACTTGAAGCTCAAGCTAGAAAAGAAAATCGTTCATTAAATGAGTTTGAGGAAGCAGAAAAACAAGATTTATTAGAACGTAAAACACAACTCGAATCCAAAATTGAAGAGCTTGATAAAAATGAACAACGTAATATCATTGTAATTTCGGAAGATAAAACAGAAGAAATTACCGCTGAACATCGTGCCATTGAAACAGTTATGAAAGGCGAAATGAATGATGAAGTTCGTGCTCTAACAACAAATAAGCAAACTGGAGCTTATTTAGTACCAACTTCAATTTCAGACCAAATTATTAAACAAATTCACCACGATGCTAAATTGTTTTCTCGTACAAAACAGTATCCAGCTGTTGTAGGTAAATTGGAAATCTTACGTGAAGACAACATTGGTAACGCTGGATTCGTTGGCGAGAATATTGTAATAGAATCAAGTGATTTCTCAATGAATAAAATTTCACTTGGACAAAAACGTGTCGGCACAGCAATCGAACTAGCTGATAAAGTTGCAAATGACATGGGCCTAAATCCATTAAAATATGCGTTTGGTGTACTTGGACGTAGATTAAGTCGAGTAATAGATAAGGATATTTTATTTGGCAACAACAGTGCTACAGGATTAGAAGGCGTTTTAACATTGGATGAAAATGGAATAGATAAAATTACAACAATTAAATCCGCTTCCAAGAATACAATGACCGCAGAAGAGTTGTACGATGTAGTATTAAATGTTAAACCACAATATTCTAAAGACGGAATTTGGTTGATGCATAGTTCAACATTTTCACATTTATTGAAAATGAAAGATGAAACAGGTGCTTCATTAATTCTCCCAGATAAACTCACTGGTGCTCCGATTCAAAAATTATTTGGAAATCCAATTGTGTTTGACGACAATATGGATAAAGTTGAAGCGGGAAAAACTCCTATTTTATTTGCGAATTTCGGTGAAGGATATGCTACAACTGTAAAAAAAGATTTACATTTGGAACATATTTGGAAAGATAAAGCCAGCAGAGATAAACGCAAACATTTACTTCTTCTCGATACCTATATTGATGGAAAAATTTCGAATAAGGAATGTTTTGCAAAACTAAAAATGCAAGCTTAACACAGTAAGAGTCGTGAAATAACGGCTCTTATTTTTTATTGAAAATCTAAAAAGACGAGGTATAATAACATGATTTTAAACCAATTTAAGCAAACAGATATTACAATCCCATTTGTGGAATCAGCAAAAAACTTACCATATATCGCAAATCAATTTGATATGTTTAAAGCTTCAAGTTCCACACAACGCTATTTCTTTTATGACGTAGAAGAAGGCGATATTAATCCAGAAAACTTAATTGATAAAGATTTAATTTTTAAACCTATCCTATTCGAACAGGATACAGTGTCAGCTTCCACAAATATTACACAACAAATGATTAACGATACGCCAATTGATGTTGTTCAAGTATCTGAAGAAAGCAATGTTCCACGTCTATTAAGAAAGATGCAAAGTGAAACACTTGGAAAAGGAAATGCAGATGGTTCTAACGGACATATGCAATCAATCTTTGAATACAACAATTATGTAAATAAAATTGCTGACATCAAAACATTTACAGATGCAATTGAAATGTATGATGACTTTATTAAACAACCTGAAAATTTAATCGGAGCAATTTGCATCGTGAAAAGTGTAAAATTTGTTTCAACTTTGATCGATGTTGCTGGTCAACCAATTTTTAAAGCAGGCAAAAGTATTGATGGTGCAATTGGCACAATCTTTGGTGACATTCCTGTTTTACAACATGATTTAAACGGTAAAGCTGACATGGTATTAATGAAAGGCAAAGCATATGCTTATTCTGTTGACGAGCGAGATATGTATTCCAATTTAATTGATGGTGACACACCAACCGCTTTAGGTGGATATAAATGTATCTACAGTGAAATGGGCGCAGCTGGTATGGTCGTAAATCCATATGCAATTAAAATTTTTAATCCCAAAGTAATTCAAGCATCTGTAAAAGCTCAATCTGTTGAAATTGAACCGAAAGAAGTACTTGAAGATACTGTTGATAAAGTCGAAGAAATTAAAGAAACACCGAAAACACAAGTTGCTAAGCAAAAAACTACACGCAACAGAAAGGCAAAAGGTGAATAATCATGGCAGTTGAATATAAGAAAGTAATAGCCATTAAATCTTTCAGCGTTTTGGGTATCAGTGGTGGTTGGGGCGTATCACCAAGACCATCTTTCGCAACTTCTTACGGTCAAACATACGAACTGGAATCAACATTAGCAACTGGATTTATTACCGACGGATTTGCAATTGATTATGCTACAGCATTATCAAATCCAAAATGCCCATCAATCATTCGCACAAAAGCAATTCGTATCGGATAATGAGACGGAGTTCCCATTACGGGACTCCGTATTTTTTTTATGTGTAAAATGTGGATTTTATGAGATTCTCAAGATCAACTTTTTTCATGTGGCTTCCTTACATTTGGTAGTAATCAAATATAATAGTATTATTACATGTTTATCATTCATTTATAATTACATTCACAGGATAACCACGTACTTGGAAACTACGTGGTTATTTTTTTATGTATGTTATTGTTCATATATTATTTTGGATTTACGTTTCGATTTTTCGCTTATATTTATATACCACGCCTTATGCGTATTACTCCACAATTTCACTTCTAAAAAAGATTGCCAATCAAATTCGTAGATGGCTCTTAACTTCATATCATCATTGAATAGCACAACAATTGCATATTCAAATTTCTTTTCCTCAAGCAAATTGGAATTTGGCGGATTCAATCCTTTAAATACTCCCGTAGCACTTCCACTTGACGCTTTTATACTGTATCGTTCATTGGTATCGCTGATGGCATCAATGTCCTTTGTACCTATTTCGACCAAACGTAAATTGGGTAACTCTGGCGTATTATTATAATGCTCAATTGCGATATACTCTCCGATATCTCCCACCAACATGTTGGTTCGTATGACACCTTTCTTTTTGAACATTCGCATTAATTTACTGTAATGTTCTAATCCTTCACCAATGGTCATATTTTCATAATCTACTTCAGTTGACATACATATCACTCCTTTATGTGGTATGTATAGTTATTACCACACCGAACAACCAATTCCTCCTAAATTCCGAAAATTTATTTTTTTAAGATACTTTTTGAATATTAATATTCAACTATTTATTAACGTTTGTAAACAATTATTCTTTTTATAAAATAACATATCATTCGTGCAGCCATTCATAAAATAATTGACTCATGGGATTGTCATATGTTTTTGTACCGTCACGGAACGATATGTGATTGATTATGTTATTAATCGCTCCACGGATATATGCTCCTATGTTATTTATGCCACTTTTATTTTTTATTTCATCAATCACCTTAAAGAACATCTTCTTACTAATCCCATTTTTACGTGCATGTACATATTCCTCGTGTATTACATCATTGTTAACAACAGTATTATTTAAAGTTTTTGTTTATCGTTTTCTGTTTCTTTAGAAACAGTATTTTGATGTTCAGATGGGTGCTCTACAGGTTGTTCATGTTGTGGCTCGTCGCATTGTTGTTCAATAACATATACATTGGCAGATTGTTGTTCATTTTTCCGTTTTGCTTCATGAATCGAGATAAGATCAATTTTCTCCATCAAAGCGAAAAATCTTCTAACAGTCGATAATGATATTTTCATATCAAAGCGTTGTTCAAACATTTTTTGAAATGTGCTATATGCGATGCTGAACACCCCCTGACCTTTTTTTGCTAAGTCGGATATTAAATATACACATCTAATCTGTAAATCACTGTATTCCCATAGTTCATACGCTTTCTGAATGAATAATTTCGCATCATATTTCAATTTCGAATACCGTGTTAATTCTTCTGGTCTTCCGTTTAATAACATGTTCCATTCTCCTTTTCATGGAGAAGAAACTTTGCTACAATTAAATAAGCAAGTCCTTCTCGGATTTGTGCGAACCGTTTAATCCCAAACTTTGGTCGGTGGGGGAGTAGACGGTTTTATTTTTATTTCCTTCTATTATTACGTTTACGATTGATTACATTTTCACTTCCAAAGAATCCATGAGTTGCATGTTTTTCTTGGACGGTAGTATCCGCTAAATGACTATATATGAGCACTGTTCGTAAGTCAGCATGTCCAAGGATTTTCCGCAACGATTCAACGTCACCAGAAGATGATAAATAATGAGTAGCGGCTGAATGACGTATCAAATGTAAATAGAAGCGTTTTTTAATTTTTGCTTCAATAGCGTATTTACGCATATCGCGTAACGCATTGTTTTTACTTAACATACGCCCGCTCAATGATAAGAAGATTAAATCGTCAACATCGCCTTCAAATTCTTCATTTTCTTCCAGCAATTGCATGAGTAGACGATATGTTTTATTCGATAATGGTACAGTACGAGATTTTCGTGATTTGGCGTTATTTGATTGTATAATTACCGCTCGGTTTGTATGGTCAATATCTGATGGCGATAACAACAATGCTTCGGTGATACGAAACATGCCATCAACGAGAAGATGTAACAATACATAGTCACGAAAGTGCTTGAAACTCTTATTGGAATATGATTTCGCCACTTTCAATAGATTGTTTAATTCATCAACTGAGAGAATATCAATTTGTGTGTTATCTTTCCGAAATCCCTCGAATTTATTGAATGGATTTTTGCTGATGATTTCTTGGCGTAAACACCAATTTATAAATGTTTTCAATCGCTTGATTCTACTGGAGATAGTTTCATCCGCTAATCCAACAGTTTGAGCACTTTCAGGTACATATGCATGACCATCAAAGCGTACATATTCATTTTTTAACCAGTAAACCCAGTCAGAAATAAAGTTTGTTGTAATGTCGGTCATATAAAACGTATGAGCATTTTGTGTTTCATGAAATGCCTTAATGCTATTAAACATAAGAAGGAATTGATTTAAGGATTTTGGGCGTAAATTCTGTTTTACTTTGCTATCAACAAATCTTTCGAATACACGCTCAACAGAATCTTCTTTTGAAATTTTGCTAGTTTTTCGTTTGTGGGGTTGTCGTTTTTTTACGATTTCTTTTTCGGTGAAGTATGTTAAAGACATAAAAAAAACCTCCTTCAGTCTCATTTAGAGTTAAAGGAGGAGTTTCAATCAAAACTTGAGCGGTACTCACCGTTAGTTTTGGTCAAAATATGAAATTATCAACAGTTGACACAAAAGGATATGACCCCGGAGAGGCTCGAACTCACGACCTCCACCCTGTCAAGGTGGCGCTCTCCCTGCTGAGCTACGGGATCTTCAAAAATACTTATATAATAGCATCTTTAATAATCATGCTAAAGCAATTATATATAATTAACTGAAAATTTACAATGTTTTTGTGTAGTAAGTTTTTAAAGAGGTAGTGTAATAGAAAATAGGTTTATTTCAGAGGTATATTAGTATGTATGTTTTTATATTTAATAAGTAGAAGATGCTGAGGTGTTATGATTTCCGATACCAATCCAAAGGACCTTTATCACTCAAATCAACAAGAAAAGGGAATAAGAAGTGTAAAGGTAAGCTTATAAGTTCTGGCATAGCGTTCAATGTTTTCTTTGATAGATATTGCCTTCCGGAGCAATATGGACAATCTTTTTCAAATATCAAGAGTATTGACCATACATCTTTTACTTTCCACTTCTTTTTACAATACGTGCAACACGCCATGGAGTTCCTCCTCATTTTCAGTTTTTTCTAGTATATTCTATTTTATTGTACTAAAGTCATTTGTATTTGAAGTGATAAAATGTAAGTTGTTTTGTTTTTTTTATATGGATGTATTATGCAATTTATGATCAAATGAATGCAGTTTGAGAATTATATAATAAGAGATTTTCATTTTCAGTATGCGATTTGGCCAATATATCCTTTTTACAATTTTCAAGAAATCATGTATAAATGAAGTACAAGATATTTATAAATATTCAGGAGTAGAGGGAGAATTATTGTAATGGTAAGAAAAACGTTCAAGATGCGCGTGTCTAGAAATAGAACGATTTCAATTAATGGATCGATTCTTGATGTGGATGTGACACATGATGAGTTTTTGCAAGAGTTTGTAGAGTGGGTCGATTCTAAAGGTTGGTCGTTTATGGGTATGACGGATGAGATTACAGCCGAGGAAGCTGGGCAAAAGTTAATAGATTCGTTGATTGATGAGAAGGATAAGAAAGAGTAATTCCTTCTTATTTTTTGTTGTATATTTATGTTCCTCATCGTAAAAGTGTGATATAGTAAAAAATAGTGAATATTCTTCCAATTTAATACAAATTACATATAGATTGGTAGAGTTATTTTATAGAATGTGAAAGTAAAGTGAAAAGGGAGAGTCATATGGTAAATTTTAAGAAAATTTCGGTTTTTATTATGGTTATTTGTTTATTTTTTTTGACACCTATGACGTTATATGCTGAGACGAATATTGGAGTAAATCCGGAGCAAGTGGCACCGCCGCCTGCGGAAGGGCCGAATGTTTTTAGTCAGTTTGCGACTACGATTGATGCGAAAACAGGAGATGTGTTGTACGACAAAAATGCACATCATCGTGCGTTTCCTGCTAGTATAACGAAAGTGTTAACGGCGATTTTACTGATGGAACATACGAAGCCAGAGGATCAATTTACGTTTTCACAATTAGCATTAGATCAAGAGAAGAGTAATTATCAAATTGAGTTTCAACCTGGTGAAACTATTAATAGAAATACTGCACTTATGATTTTAATGGTGCTGAGTACGAATGATGTGTCGTATGCGATTGCGGAGCGTATTGGAGGAAGTGTTGAAAATTTCGCTAATATGATGAATGAAAAGGCGAAACAATTAGGGGCGAAAGATAGCCATTTTGTAACGCCAAATGGACTGCATGATCCAAATCATTATACGACGCCATATGATATGGCCATGATTACAAGAGGGGTGCAGAAGTATCCTGAGATTTTACAAGCGATGAATACGAAAAGGACGACGGTTACGACGTCTAGCCAGACGGTTTCTATTTTTAATAAGTCTACTTATTTTGAAAATCCATATAGTATTGGTGGTAAGACGGGTTTTACGAATGAAGCGCGCAATACGCTCGTTTTATTAAATGAGAAAGATGGAAATCGTATTATAAATGTAGTAATGGCTTCTCAAAGACCTGAAATTTATGAAGATTTAAAGCAGATGGCGGAATATTCTTTTGGTCAATTTGTGAAGCAAACGGTACTAGATAAACATAGTTGGCATCAAAAGACAACGTATTTAAATAAAGATATTGATAGTGAACTTGAAAAAAGTGTAGAACTTATGCTTAAGAAAGATGAAGGGAAAAATGTGAGAACGGCTTTCCGGGCGGCTTCATTAGATAAAGATTCGTTGTATCATAAAGGAATCCACCGTGGTGAGGTAGTTGGTGCAGTGGATATCACGAAGAATAATCAAACAATTGCGACGATAAACGTTCTTTCAAAAGAAGATGTTACTTTTACGATGCCTAAAAAAGATACAGTTGAACCTGAAGTAAAGGAATCGAATGTGAAAGTGATAAGTGTTGGAATAGGTGCGATTGTATTATTTGGAGCGATTTTATATGTAGTGCTGCGCCGAAATAACCAAGGGATGAAATCAGAAGAAAAATAAAATGGCTAGTATGGAGACTGTGATGAGATTTTGTCACGGTCTTTTTTGCGTTAATACACCCCTTATTAATAACTAATAATTGTAAATTTTCTTATTGCATTCCTCTATCGTTCGTTATATTATTTAGTTGTGTTCTTGTTAGAGAACCGAGGTGGGTATTGCATACTTCAAATAATATAAAACAACGGAGAGGGAGAGAGACGATGAAATTAATTTGGAAGGTGATTAGCAACGTTATCTCATTTGTTTTATTTGCAGTAATGGTTTGTTTAGCTTTTGTAGTTATTTCTTCAAAAGCTAGTGGTGGGGACCCGACAGTGATGGGCTATCAATTTAAAAGTGTTCTTTCAGGGTCGATGGAACCGACATTTTTAACAGGATCAATCATTGCGATCGAGCCAACGAAAGATGGTTCTAAATATCAAAAAGGTGATGTTATTACGTTTAAAGAGAAAGATAACAAAATTGTCACTCATCGTATTATCGGTGTGAAAGATATAAACGGAAAAGTAATGTATGAAACAAAAGGGGATAACAACAACGGACCAGATTTAGCACCAGTACTTGCAGAGAATGTAATCGGAAAATATGCAGATATTACAGTTCCATACGTTGGTTATGGACTGAATTATGCGAGTTCAAAAGCGGGAGCAGCATTACTTCTTATTATTCCAGGAGTCTTTTTACTTGGCTATTCCGCGATTTCTATTTTTGGCGCTATTCGTAGCATCGACGGAGAAAAGAAAGATAAAAAAGTAGAACAATCCGTCTAGTTATCTTAGTTATAATTTCCTACTAGGAAATTAACAAATATATATTATGGGGGATTTGGACATGACTTTAAAGAAAAAATTAGGGATGGGTATCGCATCGGCAGTACTAGGAGCAGCTTTAGTTGGTGGAGGAACATTTGCATTCTTTAGCGATAAAGAAGTGTCAAATAATACATTTGCGGCTGGTACGCTTGATTTATCATTAAATCCATCAACAGTTGTTAACGTATCGAATTTAAAACCTGGTGATACAATTGAAAAAGAATTTAAACTAGAAAATAAAGGATCTTTAGATATTAAAAAGGTTCTATTAAAAACAGACTATAGTGTAGAAGATACGAAGAAAGATAATAAAGAAGATTTTGGCCAACATATTAAAGTAACATTCTTAAAAAATGTAGATAAGCATGAGACGATTGTGAAAGAAACTACATTAGATAAATTGAAGGGTGATACACTTACAGCAGTAAATAATGATTTAGCTGCTTGGTTCTGGGATGAAAAAGGTATTTCTGCAGGTAAATCTGATAAATTCAAAGTGAAATTTGAATTCGTTGATAATAAAAAAGACCAAAATGAATTCCAAGGCGACAAGTTACAATTAACTTGGACGTTTGATGCACAACAAGGCGATGGTGAAACGAAATAATAATGACAACAAAAAGAGACTATCAAAAGTGGTAGTCTCTTTTTGTGTTAAAAGAGAAATGTAAAAAGAAACATAATTTGTATTTCATTTTGTAATTCACTTTATTATAATAAAGATATAGTTCTTGATAAAGAACGAGTTGTTCGATAGGAGAGATTAAGATGCTGAAGGCACCTCGCAAATTCAAAAAGATGCTTATATTGCCATGTTTGTGCTCTATTACTTTTTATTTAGGTTCTCAAATGATGACTTATACCGAAGCAGCTTTCATTCATGAGACGAAAGTGCAGGCTACTATTTCTACAGCAAGTATTTTTCCAAAAACAGTTGATCAGTTAACAGAGCAAGCTAAGCAACATAAGGAAGTTATTTTGCATGAGTATGAAGAGATGAAATCAAAATTAACTTTCACTTCCACTCAAGAGCTAGAACAGACACTTGCTACGTGGAAACAAGGACGTGAGAAAATTGTTGCGGAGAGGGAACTGTTACAAAAAGTATATGTATCAATAGAAAATCCGTATAACAAAGTGAAAGAAGAGTTAAAGGAAAATAAAAGTGAATCCACTAAGCAAGTATTCTCTTATGTGAATGCGGGTTTTCATATAGTGAAAGAAAACTGTGAGTATGTTGATAAAGAGGTTAATGTACAGGTAATTGATAAACAAATTCAAGCTTTTGAGAAATTATTAGTAGATGAAACAACAAAGCAAAAGAACCTTGAAGAGAGTAAGAAACAGGAAGAAGAGAAAAAGCTAGAAGAGAGTAAGAAACAGGAAGAAGAGAAAAAGCTAGAAGAGAGTAAGAAACAGGAAGAAGAGAAAAAGCTAGAAGAGAGTAAGAAACAAGAAGAAGAGAAAAAGCTAGAAGAGAGTAAGAAACAAGAAGAAGAGAAAAAGCTAGAAGAGAGTAAGAAGCAAGAAGAAGCGAAAAAACTAGAAGAGAGTAAGAAGCAAGAAGAAGCGAAAAAGCTAGAGGAAAGTAAGAAGCAAGAAGAAGCGAAAAAGTTAGAAGAGAGCAAGAAACAAGAAGAACAGAAGAAATAGGAATAGCAAGTAAAATACAGCAGCATTTCGGAAGGTATAAATACAATCATAAGACAAATAGATGAGAGAGCCCTACTACTCATCTATTTACTTTGTTTTTTTTTGAAGGTATAAGGGCCAAAAAATTCAACGAATGCGAAGAAGTTAGTTGGCCGCACACTATTTGGTGAAGGCTAATAATCAGTGGGGATGGACAAAAAACACTGATTAAAGTTTCACTTTATTTCTCAATACTTTTCTGAAAAAAAGAAAAATTGTTGATAAATAAAAATAATCAAAAAATATATTGTGTTTATATAGTTTCGTTCGTTATAATGAACTTAAGGTTTTTAAAAAGAACAAATATTAGCTAAGCTAATATAGTTTTAGTTACACCTCTTATTTTGAAATAAGAGATAAAAATACAAAAAACAGCTAGGGGGAATTGATTGTGAGTCTGAAAAAGAAATTAGGTATGGGAGTTGCATCAGCGGCATTGGGGTTATCTTTAATTGGTGGAGGAACATTTGCATTCTTTAGTGATAAAGAAGTATCGAACAATACATTTGCAGCTGGGACGTTAGATCTTACATTAAACCCTAAAACGCTTGTAGATATTAAAGATTTAAAACCAGGGGATTCTGTTAAGAAAGAGTTCTTATTAAAGAACAGCGGTACTTTAGCGATTAAAGACGTTAAATTAGCGACAAAGTACAGTGTTACAGATGCAAAAAACGATAATGCTGGTGAAGACTTTGGTAAGCACATTAAAGTGAAATTCCTTTGGAACTGGGATAAGCAAAGTGAGCCTGTATATGAAACAACTTTAGCGGATTTACAAAATGCTGATCCTGATCTTGTAGCTAAAGATATCTTTTCTCCAGAGTGGGGTGAAAAAGGTGGCTTAGACGCTGGAACAGAAGACTATCTATGGGTACAATTTGTATTCGAAGATGATGGTACAGATCAAAACAAATTCCAAGGCGATTCATTGAACTTAGAATGGACATTCAACGCAAGCCAAA
Organism: Bacillus silvicola; assembly: GCF_050524305.1. Taxonomy (NCBI): domain Bacteria; kingdom Bacillati; phylum Bacillota; class Bacilli; order Caryophanales; family Bacillaceae; genus Bacillus; species Bacillus silvicola. The sequence continues at coordinate 1,106,449 of NZ_JBNGVC010000001.1, read as the reverse complement.
CAGATGGCGAAGAAAAATAATAAATCAAAAGCGGGTATCCCCCGCTTTTTTTTATAAAGAAAAAGAAGTGCCAATTTTAAGCACTCCTTACTATGTATTATTGTTGATTTTTCTTCCATTGTGTAAATTCGAGAAATTCACGAAACTGTTCTTTTGAGACACCAGAGCTCATCGCATCTTTAACAAGCTGGGTCCATTCGGAGTCTAGATGACTTTCCGTTGTTGTTTCATCGTGAAGTAAAGTATCAACTGGAATTTGTAGAACAGCTGCAATTTTTTCAAGAAACTGGATGGAAGGGTTTTTTTGTAAATTTCGTTCTATAGAACTAATGTAAGATTTAGCAACACCAGCTTTTTCGGCGAGTTCTGTTAGTGAAATGCCTTTTTGTAAACGAAGGCGTTTTATACGTTCTCCTATCATATTTGCGCACCTTTCTATCAATATGTAGTCGTCTTATGATGTGAATATTATAACATAAAATTCGTTAAAAAGAACGAGGCTATTGAGCCTGGCTCGTATGCTTCATACGTTGAAAAAAGTGTTCAATATCTTGCAGGGCAATGCCAGCATCTAGAGCCTCAAGTATTAAATCAATCCATTCTTGATCTAGTGAGTCAGCCTTATCTTTGTACAAATGTAATTCCTCCCTAATTATTGGTCATAATTGCTGCTACATAGTAGACGATAATTAACCGACTTTTATATTTTATGTGTCAAATTATCGAATATTGTGTAGATGAAACAAAGATAAAATCCCCATTAAATTCCCTCTATGGAAAGTATAAGGTTTCTGTCAAAATTTTTCAATATTTTCTGAAAACATTGTTGAATTATGATATATTCGTATACTAACTAAGGAATTTTTACAAATATATTAAAAAAATTACATAACATGACTAAATATTGAAAAAATACTGAATTTTTAATAAAATATAATGTGTAATACATATTTTTTTATTAGGGGAGGAAATAAGGGATGAAAAAGAAACCGTTTAAAGTGTTATCATCAATCGCTTTGACAGCTGTTCTAGGCTTGTCACTTGGTGCTGGAAGTCAGCCTACATATGCTGAAACGCCGGAGAACAAGACAGCTACAAGCCCAGTTGATGATCACTTAATCCCAGAAGAGAGATTAGCAAATGCGCTAAAAAAACGTGGGGTAATTGATGCATCTGCTTCAGAGACAGAAACAAAGAATGCTGTCGAAAAGTATGTAGAGAACAAAAAGGGTGAAAATCCTGGGAAAGAAGCGGCAAATGGGGACCAACTTACGAAAGATGCATCTGACTTTTTAAAGAAAGTGAAAGATGCGAAAGCAGAAACGAAAGAAAAATTAGACCAACCTGCGACAGGTACACCTGCAGCGGCAGGCCCAGTTAAAGGCGGTTTAAATGGTAAAGTACCAACTGCTCCAGCAAAACAAAAAGAGTATAACGGTGAAGTTCGTAAAGATAAAGTACTCGTTTTACTTGTAGAGTACGCTGATTTCAAACATAACAATATTGATAAAGAGCCTGGCTATATGTATTCGAACGATTTTAATAAAGAACATTATGAAAAAATGTTATTCGGTAACGAACCGTTTACATTAGATGATGGAAGTAAAATTGAAACGTTTAAACAATATTATGAAGAGCAATCTGGTGGTAGCTACACTGTAGATGGAACAGTTACAAAATGGTTAACAGTTCCTGGTAAAGCAGCTGATTACGGTGCAGATGCTGCAGGCGGCGGCCATGATAATAAAGGACCAAAAGGACCACGTGATCTAGTAAAAGATGCATTAAAAGCAGCTGTAGATAGCGGTATTGATTTATCAGAGTTTGATCAATTTGACCAATATGATGTAAATGAAGATGGAAATAAAAATCAACCTGATGGTTTAATCGATCACTTAATGATTATTCATGCGGGTGTTGGACAAGAAGCTGGCGGCGGTAAATTAGGTGATGATGCAATTTGGTCACATCGCTGGACAGTTGGACCAAAACCATTCCCAATTGAAGGAACAAAGTCGAAAGTTCCATATTGGGGCGGAAAGATGGCTGCGTATGATTACACAATTGAACCAGAAGATGGTGCAGTTGGTGTATTCGCACATGAATATGGTCATGATTTAGGTCTTCCGGATGAGTATGATACACAATATAGCGGTCAGGGTGAGCCGATTGAAGCTTGGTCTATTATGAGTGGCGGAAGCTGGGCTGGTAAAATCGCAGGCACAACGCCAACAAGTTTTTCACCGCAAAATAAAGAGTTTTTCCAAAAAACAATCGGTGGTAACTGGGCAAATATCGTAGAAGTAGATTACGAGAAATTAAATAAAGGTATTGGTCTAGCAACATATTTAGACCAAAGTGTTACGAAATCTGACCGACCAGGTATGATTCGTGTTAACTTACCAGATAAAGATGTAAAAACGATTGCACCAGCATTCGGTAAACAATATTATTACAGCACAAAAGGTGATGACCTTCACACAAAAATGGAGACACCGCTGTTCGATTTAACGAATGCAACGAATGCGAAATTCGATTTCAAGTCATTATATGAGATTGAAGCAGGTTACGATTTCCTTGAAGTACACGCTGTAACAGAAGACGGTAAACAAACGTTAATTGAACGTCTTGGTGAGAAAGCAAATAGTGGAAATGCAGATACGACAAATGGAAAATGGATTGACAAATCATACGATTTAAGTCAGTTCAAAGGTAAGAAAGTGAAATTAACATTTGATTACATTACTGATGGTGGTCTAGCATTAAACGGATTCGCTCTTGATAATGCTTCATTAACAGTAGATGGTAAAGTTGTATTCTCAGATGATGCAGAAGGTACACCACAATTAAAATTAGATGGTTTCGTTGTATCTAATGGAACAGAGAAGAAAAAACATAACTACTATGTAGAGTGGAGAAACTATGCTGGTGCAGATAAAGCATTGAAATTTGCTCGTGGTCCAGAATATAACACAGGTATGGTTGTATGGTATGCGGATTCAGCTTACACAGATAACTGGGTTGGTGTACATCCAGGACATGGTTTCCTTGGTGTAGTTGATTCTCACCCAGAAGCAATTGTAGGAACTTTAAATGGTAAACCAACAGTTAAGAGTAGTACACGATTCCAAATCGCTGATGCGGCATTCTCATTCGATAAAACGCCAGCTTGGAAAGTTGTATCTCCAACGCGTGGAACGTTTACGTACAATGGTTTAGCGGGCGTACCGAAGTTTGATGATTCTAAAGCGTATATTAATCAGCAGATTCCAGATGCAGGACGTATTTTACCGAATCTTGGTCTGAAGTTTGAAGTAGTAGGACAAGCTGATGATAATTCTGCAGGTGCTGTTCGTTTATATCGTTAATACAGTAAAACTACCGAGAGATTTTCTTTCGGTAGTTTTTTTGTGAGCAATGAATTTTAAATAGCTGGAAAAGTCATATATAATGTAACTTTACGAATAGAAATTTGTTACATATAAAATCTATATAAATAATGAAAGAATTGGATAAAAATAGTGGAAGCAGGTGAGTGAATGAGTAGTTCCTCTATTGTAAATAAACAAAAGGAATATTTTTATAAAGGACATACAAGAAGTGTAGAAACGAGAAAGAATAATTTGAAGAAGCTTTATGAAGGAATTCAGCGTTTTGAGGATGAGATTTTTCAAGCGTTGAAATTAGATTTGAATAAATCAGTTCACGAATCATTTACAACAGAAATTGGATATGTATTAAAAGAGATTTCGTTTCAAATGAAGCATATTTCCTCTTGGAGTAAACCAAAGCGAGTTCGCACAGCACTGACTCATTTTGGATCAAAGGGGAAAGTAGTGCCAGAACCGTATGGTGTGACTCTTATTATCGCACCGTGGAACTATCCGTTTCAATTAGCAATTGCACCACTTGTAGGAGCGTTGGCAGCCGGAAATACAGTTGTTTTAAAGCCATCAGAGTTAACACCAAACGTTTCAAAAGTGCTTACGAGAATAATAGAAGAATTATTCCCAGAAGAGCTTGTATCGGTAGTAGAAGGCGGTGTTGAGGAAAGCACTGCACTTTTAAAGGAGCCATTTGATTATATTTTCTTTACAGGTAGTGTTGGAGTCGGAAAAGTTGTAATGGAAGCAGCGGCGAAAAAATTAACGCCTCTTACGTTAGAACTTGGCGGGAAAAGTCCATGTATTGTACATAAAGATGCGAAGCTAGATGTAACTGCAAGACGTATCGTTTGGGGCAAATTTTTAAATGCAGGACAGACGTGTGTAGCACCTGATTATATGTATGTTCATTCTTCAGTGAAAGAACAGTTAATCGAGGCATTACGACATGAAATCACAGAGCAGTATGGAAAAGAGCCTTTACAAAATGACAATTACGTGCGAATTGTGAGCGATCGTCATTTTGAACGATTATGTACATTTTTACAAGACGGCAAGCCGGTGATTGGCGGGAGTTATAAGAAAGAAACATTGCACATTGAGCCGACAGTCTTAACAAATGTTACATGGCAAAGTGCTGTTATGGAGGATGAAATTTTCGGACCAATCTTACCGATTATTGAGTATGATAAACTAGAAGATGTAATTAAAACGATTCAGCAACATCCGAAGCCTTTAGCTTTATATGTTTTTTCTGAAGATAGAAAAGTGCAAGAGCAAGTGACGAATAATATCCCATATGGCGGAGGATGTATTAATGATGTTGTGTATCATCTTGCAACGCCATATTTACCTTTTGGGGGAGTGGGGAGCAGTGGATTAGGCGGCTATCATGGTGAAGAAAGTTTTCGGACTTTTTCCCATTATAAAAGCATTTTGTCCCAATCTACAGCGTTCGACATGAAAATTCGTTACTCTTCTACAAAAAGTGCTTTAAAATTCATACGAAAGTTGTTAAAATGATGATGGTGTTTATCAGTAGGCGTAGCCGTATGATAATAGCCCCTTCGCAATGGAAGGGGTTTTTCTGTTCGACATATGTATCATGCGAAAATGAATCAAACATACTACATATAGAATAGAAGTGAACGCTTGCTAAATAACCATTTTTGTTTGGATCGAAACAAAAAATAGTCTATAGAACATAAATATTTATTCATGAATATAAAAATTAAAATTTAAGGTAGATAGGACGGGAAAATGAAAAAGATTATTAAAGTTGAAGCAGTAGAAAAACATTTTGGAAATCAAGTGATTATCCCCCCTCTTTCTTTAGATATTAAAGAAGGAGAATTTTTAACAATTTTAGGACCGAGTGGTTGCGGGAAAACGACTTTACTTCGTATGATCGCAGGATTTGAAACGCCAACTAAAGGGAATCTTTTATTAGATGATGAAAAGATTAACGATTTGCCACCATACAAGCGTCATATGAATTTAGTGTTCCAACATTACGCACTATTCCCACATATGAATGTTGAAAAAAATATTTGTTTCGGTATGAAAATGCAAAAAGTATCAGCAGCAGAACAGAAAGAACGTGCGGAAGAGGCAATGCGTTTAACGCAGTTACTTGAGTTCCGTAATCGTAAACCTTCTAAGCTTTCTGGTGGACAGCAGCAGCGTGTAGCAATTGCAAGAGCAATTGTGAACAACCCACGTGTATTACTATTAGATGAGCCACTTGGAGCGCTTGACTTTAAGTTAAGAAAAGATTTGCAACGTGAATTGAAAAACTTACAACGTAATTTAGGAATTACGTTCATATACGTAACGCACGATCAAGAAGAAGCGATGAGTATGAGTGATCGTATTGTCGTTATGAATAAAGGGCATATCGAACAAGTCGGCACGCCTAAAGAAATTTACAATCAACCGAAAACATTGTTTGTTGCGACGTTCATCGGTGAAAATAATATCGTGAAAAATGGGGAAAACTACGTAGCAGTTCGCCCTGAAAATGTAAAAGTTCGCTCGGTTGAAGAGCCAATTTTAAAAGAATACCACCTTGGACATATTGAAGATATTGAATTTGTTGGAAATATGGAAAAGCTATATGTACGTGAGGAGAAAACAGCGGAATTACTAATGGCATACCAAACTGCTGAAGAAGCAACGCAGTGGAGCATTGGGGATAATGTATATGTAGGCTGGGAGCAAGAGGACGAGGTGACCTTAAATTGAAGAAAGGGAAATTACTCGCATTACCTACAGTCGTATGGCTGTTACTCTTTTTCCTAATTCCACTTCTGTTCGTATTAGCATTTGCCTTCATGCAGCGCGGAGCATACGGGACAGTGGAGATGAAATTTACATTAGATAACATAGCGCGTGTGTTTGATCCATTATATATGGGGACGTTATGGGAAACAGTGAAGATAGCTGTTATTACTACAGTACTATGTTTATTAATCGGTTATCCATTTGCCTATACAATTACAATTGTTGATCGTAAATATCGTTCTATCCTTCTATTATTGGCAACGATTCCGTTCTGGATTAACTTTCTTGTTCGTTCATACGCATGGATTGTTATTTTACGTTCACAAGGACTTGTAAACACATTGCTATTGAAACTAGGTATCATTAGTGAACCTTTAAATCTGCTATATAATACACCTTCTGTAATACTCGGAATGGTATATTCTTTATTACCATTTATGATTTTACCAGTGTATGCAGCAATTGAGCAGCTTGATAAGCGTAAGTTAGAGGCAGCTTATGATTTAGGAGCAACACCAGTAAAGGCATTTTGGAATATAACAGTACCGATGACGATGTCAGGGATTACAACTGGTTCTATTTTAGTATTTGTTTCTTCTATCGGAATGTTTGTTGTATCAGACGTTATGGGTGGATCGAAAGTAGCATTAATCGGAAACGTAATTCAAAACCAATTCTTAGGCTCACGTGACTGGCCGTTTGGTTCCGCGTTATCTATGATTGTTGTTCTATTCTCTGTTCTGTTAATTTACTTATATTATCGTGCAACGAAAGTATATAAATATGATGGAAACGGAGGGGAATAGGCAAAAATGAAGAAGTTTTTAGTTTCTTATTCTTGGTTAATCTTATTGTTTTTGTATTTTCCAATGATGGTTTTAATGGTATATTCCTTCAACGATTCTCGCATTAATGCGGAATGGGAGGGCTTTACACTCCATTGGTATACAGATTTATTTCAAAAACAAGATGTTATTGATGCGTTTGTAAATAGTATTACGATTGCTCTTATAACGACAATTGTGACGACAGTTTTTGGTGTGATTTTTGCTATTGCATTACACCGTTACAAATATCGTTTTGAAGGAGCCATTAACGGTCTTGTATATTTACCAATTTTAATTCCTGATATTTTAATGGGATTATCTTTACTTATCCTATTTAGTCAATTAGGTATGGAACTTGGAAAAACAACAATTATTATTGCACACATTACATTCAGTATTTCATTTGTTGTTGTTATTTTAGCGGCACGTCTTTCTGGTATGGGACGTGATTTAGAAGAGGCTGCAAACGATTTAGGAGCAACGCCGTGGCAAACGTTTCGTTATGTAACGTTTCCAGCAATTGCACCAGGAGTTATTTCAGCCGCATTATTAACATTCACATTATCGATTGATGATTTTGTAATTAGTTTCTTCGTATCAGGACCAGGATCAACAACATTGCCATTATACATTTATAGTATGGTTAAGCGCGGAGTATCACCTGAAATTAATGCTCTTTCTACAATATTAATTGTTGTAATTGTAGGATTAATGGTGCTATCGGAAATTTTCCGTAATAAAGGTGCAGACGGTGAAGAAAACTCTGGAGGACACCTTCCTTTATAATACGAATGATATAGAAAGAACGAGGAGGTAAAAAATCAATGAAATTGATGAAGACATTAGCTGGCGCAGCTATTAGCTTCGGCCTTGTTGCAGGTGTACTTGCGGGCTGTGGTGAGAAGAAAGAAGAATTGAATATTTATAGTTGGGCTGACAACTTTGATGAGCAAGTTTTAAAAGATTTTGAAAAGAAATATAACGTGAAAATTAACTATGATAAATATGCAAGTAATGAAGAAATGCTTGCGAAATTACAAGCTGGTGGCGCGACATATGATTTAATTCAGCCATCTGATTACATGGTGAAAACGATGGCGAAGATGGACTTATTAGCGCCTTTAGATAAGAAGAACATCCCGAACATCGAGAACCTTGTTTCTAACTTTAAAACACCTGCATTTGATCCAGAGAATAAGTATTCTCTAGTATATACTTGGGGTGTAACAGGCATTGCATACAATAAAAAGTATGTGAAAGAAACACCTACAAGCTGGAATGATTTATGGAACGAGAAATATAAAGGACATGTTACTTTATTAAACGATTCTCGTGAAGTATTAGGAATGGGACTTAAGAAAAATGGTTTCTCTAATAGTACAAAAGAGGATGCACAGTTAAAGACAGCGTCTAATGATTTACAGAAGCTACTTCCAAACTTATTAGCATTTGATACAGATAATATTAAACAAAAATTCATTACAGAAGATGCATGGATCGGGACTGTATGGTCTGGAGACGCAGCATTTATTGCGAAAGATAACAAAGATGTAGGATACGTTGTACCAAAAGAAGGAGGCACAATTTGGGCTGACACGTTAGCGATTCCAAAAGGTGCGAAACATAAAGAACTTGCAGAGAAGTTTATGAATTACTTATTAGATGAAAAAGTAAGTGTGAAAAACTATGAGTCAATTGGTTACAGTAATCCAAATGAAAAAGCTCGTCCTCTTCATAGTAAAGAATATCGTGAAAACCACATGATTTTCTTAACGAAAGAAGAATTAGATCGTACTGAATGGCTTGTTGATGTAGACGATAAGTTAAAAGACTATGATCGCTACTGGACAGAGTTAAAAACAAAAGGTAAATAAGTAAGGGAATGCGGTTTCTAAAGTAGAAATCGCATTTTTTCATAAGTAGGAGGAAATCGTTTGAAGAAAAAGTTACATCGATATGAGTTCATGTGTATGATTTTATTACTTGCTTTATTCGGCATTATCGCTTGGAGAGTACAAGCAAGCGGAGTTACAGCATTGGATACATATGTCCGAGAGATGGTAAAAGGATTACAAACAGAAAGCTCAATTACATTCTTCACATATTTTACAAAGCTAGGATCTGCAATTGGAGTTATAACGACACTAATTATAAGTTTGCTCGTTTTTTGGAAAAAACGTTATTATGCTGCTATGATCGTGTATCCAATGGCTATATTAACGACACATCTTGTTAATAAAGGGATAAAAGAAATTGTAAAAAGAGACCGTCCATCATTAAACGAGGCACTTGACGCACTTGGATATAGCTTCCCAAGTGGACATGCAATGCTATCTATTATGACATTTGGTTTTCTTGCCTATATCATTGCTGCCAATTTGAAGAGTGTAGCTGGGAAATATGGTATTACGATTTTGATGGGAATATTAATTTTATTGATTGGTTTAAGTAGAGTTATTTTAAATGTGCATTATCCAACTGATATTTTAGCAGGTTACTGCGTAGGTGGTATTTTGTTAATTATAGCAATTTATTGTCATCGTTTACTTTCTGAAAGATTAGGGCTTAATAGAGAAAGATAGAACAATGCCTAAAAAACTGTCGTTATAGTTTTTTAGGCATTTTTTGTTTATATTCGGATGTGATACATTATAAGTAGATGATTGCACTAAATAAAGTAGGTGAAAATGTGTGAAGACAAATGTACATAAAGTTGATAAATGGGGAAAGATAGGAGCCTTTTTATATCAGTTTCGGTATACGGTAATTGTAGCGCTACTATTGCTCGCAGTAGGGCTCGGGATTTTTGCTCCGAAGCTTCCAGGAGTATTAGGTGGTGATGGTTTCCAAACAGAAGGAGATTATCAAAAGACGAAAGAAATTTTAGATAAAGATTTTAAGCAGTCTCAAGATACGCTTTTACTCGTTTTTGAGAAAGAAAAGAATGCTTCTCAAGAGGAGTTTCAAAAGCGTATAGATGGAATTATAAATCACATTCAAGAGAAGGAAACATACGAATCTTTCCATCATCCGATGCAAAATAAAGAGATGCTAAAAGATGATATCGGTTATGCGACGATATTATTTTCCGGGAAAACAAATAAAGAACGAATGGAAAAGACATTACAATTCGCTGAAAAAATTGTGAAGGAAAGTAATGCAGTATTAAAAGTAACACCGACAGGATATCCGAAAATTAATCAGGAGATTAATGAAAGGACGCAAAATGATTTAAAAGTAGCAGAGATGATTGGTTTGCCTATTGCTTTTCTCGTACTATTATTCTCATTTGGTAGTCTGCTTGCGTCTATTTTGCCGATTTTAAATGGCCTACTTAGTGTAATCAGTACGATGGGGATTTTATATTTTATAGGTAGCGATAAAGAGTTATCTATTTTTGTATTAAATGTTGCACCGATGATTGGGCTTGCATTATCAATTGATTTTGCACTGTTATTTGTAAATCGCTTTCGAGAGGAAGTGGCGAAGAGAACAGTGAAAGAAGCGATAGCGACTACGTATCAAACGGCAGGGCGTGCTATCGTATTTTCAGGGCTGTGTGTATTCGTCGGTTTATCAGGTTTATTTTTCTTTAAGATTGATTATATTCAGTCTGTTGCTATTAGCGGGATGATTGTCGTTATTATGAGCATTTTGTTTTCGCTCACACTTCTTCCGGCGCTATTATCTTTAATTGGTAAAAGGATATTAAAAAAGAATCAGGCGGCGCCTACGCCATCAAATGCATGGCGTAAATTTGCACAGTTTGTAATGAAACATCCAATCGTCATGATTATTGCTGTTACAACATTTATTGTTATTTGTTTATTACCGCTACGTACAGCTAACTTGCAGTTTCCTGGTGTTGAAGCGTTACCTGAAAAGAGTGACACAAGGGTTGCTTATGAGAAATATGAAGAAGCATTTAATAAAACTGTCAAAACACATGCTGATGTTACATTAGTAGTAGAGACGAAGAAAAATATGACAGAAAAAGAAAGCTTACAAAAGGTAGAAGATGTTGTTCAAAAGTTAAAAGATGATAAGAAAGTATATAAGGTGAAAAGTGTATATGACGGGCTAAATGGAATGAAAGCAGATCAAGTTGCTGGAATGTTACAATCACCAGAAGCTGCGAAAATAACTCCTATATTTGAAGCGTATACGAAAGAGAATAAGACAACAATTGAAGTCTTTTTGGATACGAAACCTCGTACAGAAACTGCTAAACAATGGGTTCGTGATTTCAAAAATAATTATAAAGAAAACGATGTTACCTATTATTTAGGCGGGATGACAACGTTCCAACAAGAGTTAGAAGATGAAATTAAAGATAAAGTTGCAATTGGTATGTCTGTTATATTTGGGTCAACATTTGTCATTTTATTATTCGCATTCCGTTCTATACTCATTCCAATTAAAGCAATTATTATGAACGTACTTAGTTTAAGTGCAACAATTGGAATTGTTATTTGGTTATTTGAAGGTGGACATTTCGGATTAGAAGAGAGTTCAGTTTTATTTGTATTACCCATCTTCATTTTCGGCCTCGTATTTGGACTTAGTATGGATTATGAAGTATTTCTTATTTCACGTATTCATGAGTTGTATGAGGAAACAGGAGATAACGATCAAGCAACGTTAGAAGGGCTTGTATCAACAAGCCGTATCATTACATCCGCTGCTTTAATTATGATTGTTGTTACCGGTGCGTTTGCATTTACAGATATTTTACCAGTAAAGCAGATGGGGATTGGGGTTGCATTAGCTATATTTCTTGATGCAACAATTATTCGCCTTATGCTAGTACCAAGTTTAATGAAATTGTTTGGAGATTGGAACTGGTGGTTACCATTCCGAAAGAAAAAAGAAAAATCGTCCTAAAAATACTCATCTATAAGGTGAGTATTTTTTTATGAATAGCAAGGCCTATATTTTGCAAATAGTATGTGATAAGAACATTACATACAAGTAGGTGAAGGCAATGTTTCGTTATTTTAAGTTTAAGCTAAATGATACAGTACAGTTTGCTGAAAAAGATGGACATATGTATCGCATTGTCGGTTATCGGTTAGAAAAAGGATTTTATCCAAAAGATGAATGGACTCATATCATTTATGAACTCCTTAGAGAATTTGATGGGTATACGATGGATGCGGAAGAAGAGGAACTTGTAAAGGTCATTCAAGTAGAGGATGAGTATTACAAAATACAAGAAGTATCGGGGTATCGTTATCCAGTAAAAATGAAGCAAAAGCAGCAAGTTATGAAAGGAGAGAAGATAGACGACTTATTAGATACGTACAACGACTATAAACGATTGGCAGATTTCTTTAAAGATTTATCGTATGAACAAAAAGCTGAAGCAGTATTGCAAGAAATGAAAAGAATTAGAGCATGAGGGGCAGTCTATTATAAGACTGTCTTCTCTTTTTGACGGTGCATCAAAGTGTGTTTTCCGTTACAATGAGAGAATCAATAGAAATAAGGTGATACAGTATGGAAACAAAGAAAAAGGGCGAATGGTGCGAAATTACGGTTCCAGCGATATGGAATAGTATAAGCATTGAATCGTTGTTAAAAGTAGAATGGGAAGTGCCAAAAAAGTTATTACATCAGCTTCGTATGGAAAAAGGTATTACGGTTAACGGAGAACAGAGGAGATGGGATGAGCTTTTAAAAGAAGGAGATAAGTTACAAGTTCATATGTTTATGGAGGAGGAGTACGGCATAGATCCAGAATATGGTGAATTAGATGTAGTGTATGAAGACGATCACGTACTCATTGTAAATAAGCAGGGGCAAATGGATACACATCCATCTGAAAAAAATGGGACGGGAACACTTGCTAATCTTGTTGCTTTTCATTTTCAAATGCAAGGTTTAGAGACGAAGGTTCGCCATATTCATAGGTTAGACAAAGATACGACAGGTGGTGTTGTATTCGCAAAACATAGAATTGCGGGTGCAATTATGGATCGTTTATTAATGGAACGGAAAATTAAAAGAACGTATGCGGCACTTGTTGAAGGAAAAGTAAAAAAGAAGCAAGGGACAATTGATGCAGCTATCGGAAGAGATCGACATCACGCTACGAGACGCCGTGTTTCTCCAAAGGGAGACCAAGCTATAACATATTATAAAGTAGAGAAATATTTTAACAAACAAAATGCTACGCTTGTAACGTTACAGTTAGAAACCGGTAGAACGCATCAAATTCGTGTTCATATGAGCTATAATGGAAATCCGTTAGTTGGGGATCTATTATATGGCGGTCAAACAAAATACATGTCTCATCAAGCGCTACATGCGATGAAGATTAATTTTGTGCATCCAATTACGAAAGAAGAGATTATGGTTGAGGTACCTTTCCCTGCAAACTTAAATAATACAATGAAAAAATTTGAAAGAGAAAACGGGTAAAATGTAAGTTTAAAATTGAAAAAGGTAGATTTTTGCAGGGATTTCTCGAAAAGAGGCGAAGCCGTTAAGAGAAAAGAGAGGTGAGAATCACTTGGTCAAATATAAATATGTGCTAGGAATATTTTTCGCTTGTCTTTTACTTACTCTATGCATCTATACATATTTACCAACTCGTATGGCAGTGCATTGGAACGAGAATGGTGTAGCGAATGAGTTTATAAGTAAACAAGTTGTCGTGTTATTTCTGCCTGTCCTTATTATTTTTTTACATGGATTCGTGTATATTATTTCACATAATATATATAAGTTTAACGAAGGAGAGCATTTTAGTGTAAGCGGATTTATAAAGAGTATTACTTTATTTATGTTGTTTATCCATATGCTTATTCTTTTTATTAATTTGAGAAGTAGTATATTCTTTCAGACAGGACTAACGATTGGAATTAGTATGTTTCTTTTTATGCTTAGTAAAGTGTTTAAAAAGGTGAAGGATACAGGGAAAGAACCGATCAAATTACAAAAAATCCGTTTAGTTAGTAGTCGAATCTTTCAAGTGATGGCATGTAGCATATTATTTTCATTGCTTTTGAGCCTGAAATGGGGATTTTATTTGTTAATTAGTGTAATAAGCTGCGGGTCTATTTTGTTTATGTTCTACATTTTATACGCATACATATTAGAAAGCTATGAAGCATAAAAAAAGAGTCTTCTCCTAGAAGACTCTTTTTCTATTTACTTCGTAATAAATTGCTGTGTCCAGTAGTTGCCGCTTTCTACATAACCAACACCGATGTGAGTGAAGCTGTTATTTAAAATGTTTGCACGGTGTCCAGCACTGTTCATCCAAGCTTGTACTACTTCTTCAGGTGTACGTTGGCCTTGAGCGATGTTCTCACCTGCAGATGTATAAGAAATGCCAAATTTCTTCATCATGTCAAACGGAGATCCGTATGTAGGGCTGTTATGATCAAAGTAGTTATTTTTTTGCATATCTTCAGATTTAATACGTGCTACTTTGCTTAATTCAGTATCGATTTGTAATGCTGATAAACCTTGTTTTGCACGCTCAGCGTTTGTTAATTCAACAACACGTTGTTCGAACTCGCTTAAAGATTTTGCTTCTTCAGCAGGCTTTTGCTCAGCTGGTTTTTGTTCAGCAGGTTTTTGAGTATTGTTGTTTTCAGCAGGTTTTTGAGCTTCTGGTTTTTGAACTTCTTCAGCAGGCTTTTGCTCAACTGGTTTTTGCTCAGCAGGCTTTTGAGTTTCTGGCTTAGCTGTTGGTTGTTCAGTCACAACATTTTCAGTAGGCTGTTGACCAGGAATGAAGCAATCTTGTTGGAATTGTCCTTGATTCCATTGTGCTAATGATTCAACTCCCATAGATTGTAAGAATGCTTGTAATTCTTGTTGGCTCATTTGCTTCATCATCATTTTTGAATGCTGAATATTTTGAACCTTTATGTTAGATGGTTGTACTGTTGCAGCTTGTGCATCTAAAGAAGATACTCCTAAAGTAAGAGCTGTTGCAGCAGCTACAGATAATAAAACACGCTTTTTCATGATGTGTGTCCCCCTATATAAAGTTTTAATTTGTTTTCACACGATTTGTTTTTGACAGCCTGTCTGACTGACAAATTCATCGTAGCATACAATTTACAAGAAAAAAGATGGAAAAAAATTCATAGACTTCGAAATTACCTAATTTATCCTAAGGGAAGAAAAGGGCGGAAATAAGAGAAACATAGAGTATAAAAGGAATTTTTAGCATTTTTATACTTCGTTTTAAGAGGGGATTTTTGGATAAAGTTACCTAAATAGAAAATGAAGAATCCTATTGTATCAATGGTTTGAGCGATTTTTCGAGGAATATAATGGATTGATTTTTACAAAACTGTAATGTTTCTGTTGTTCTTTTTTATAATAAAGTAACATATTTTTAATGTTGTAGCAGACAAAAAAGCGGCTATCTCTTTACATAGACGAAGGAGATAGCCGTTTTCCTATTATTACGTATGTTACGAGTTATTACGAGTTAGTTTCAATTGCTTCTAATAATAAATCTACGATGTGAATTCCTCTCATTTTATGAGAAAGACCTTCCCGTTCAATGCCTAATTTTATTTGTAATAGACAACCTGGATTTGCAGTAACAATCTTTGCTGCATCTGTTTCATGTACACAGTCCATTTTATAATCTAGGAATTCCATTGATAACTCTGAATGAACAATGTTGTAAATACCAGCAGAACCACAGCAGCGGTCCGCATCTTTCATTTCACGGTATGTTGCGCCTTGGATGGCTTCTAGTAACATACGAGGTTCAGAAGATGTTCGCATAACATTGCGTAAATGACAAGAGTCTTGATACGTAATGATTTGTGGCGTGAGTCGTAAGTCAGTACGTTTATGGAAATCTAATTCTACTAGTATAGCGGTAATATCTTTAATTTTAGAAACAAACTGCTTTGCACGTTCAGCCCACTTTGGATCATCTTTTAAAAGATAATCATAGTCTACGAGGTAAGCTCCGCAGCCACCTGCATTCGTAATAATATAGTCTATTTGTAAATCTTCGAATGCTTGTATATTTCGTTTCGCTAATTCTTTTGCTCCACTTTTTTCACCAGCATGCCCATGTAATGCCCCGCAGCAACTTTGCGTTTTCGGAATAACGATATCGCAACCAGCTAACTGAAGAAGTTTCATCGTTGCGTTATTTGTTTCTAAAAACATCGTATCCATTAAACAACCTGTGAAGAATGCAACTTGTTTTTTCTTTGCTACCTCAGCAGGTAAAAATTCAGGACGATTTTTCATTGCTTTCATTTTAGGGACTTTTGGTAAAACAAGATCCATCGTTGCAAGTGTTTCAGGGAATAACTTCATAATCCCTGCTTTATGTGTTAGCGTTTGTAAACCAGAACGCTGGTAAAATCCGATTAGTCCTGTTAATGTTCTCATTCGATTTTGATGAGGGAATAGTCCTTCAAAAACGACTTTACGAACGGCTCTCACTGGCACCGAGAACTTTTTATTTTGATTTATAATATCACGAGCTTCTTCTAATAAATGTCCATAATTCACACCAGATGGACAAACAGGCTCACAAGCGCGGCAGCCAAGGCAAACATTTAATGTATTTTCAACATCCTCATCTGGCTCAATTAAACCATCGACGACGGCTTTCATTAATGCGATACGTCCGCGTGGTGAATGCGATTCTTTATACCCAGATTGAATATAAGTAGGGCAAGTCGGTAAACAAAAGCCGCATCGCATACAGTTTAGTAGTTCATCTTCACTTAATCGTTCTTTAAATTCCTTTTGAATGTTTTTTGTATTTAATGTGGTCATCGCTCAACCACCACTCTTTTACGAGAGTCTTTCGCGAACATTTTACCTGGATTCATAATGTTATTTGGATCGAAGGCTTGTTTAATTCCTTGCATAGCAGCAATACCTTCTTTACCTAATTTCATTTCTAAATAAGGAGCTTTCATCGCGCCAACACCATGTTCACCAGTAATCGTGCCACCAAGTTCAATTGCTTTCGCAAATATTTCAGCAAAAGCTTGTTCAGCTCGGTGCATTTCTTCTTCATTACGGGCATCTGTCATACAAGTTGGGTGTAAGTTGCCGTCACCAGCATGACCAAAAGTACAAATAGGAATATTATATTTCTTTGCAATTGCATTAATTGCTTCAACCATTGGAGCAATTTGTGAACGTGGTACCGTCGCATCTTCCAGTATTGTTGTAGGTTTTAGTCTTGCAAGTGCTGATAGTGCACTACGGCGAGCTGTTCGAAGCGCATCTGCTTCCGCTTCATCTTTTGCAACGCGAACATCGACTGCATTCATAGAACGACAAACGTTAGCCATTTTTTCAATATCTCGATTGACAACTTCGGGCGGGCCGTCTTGTTCAATTAATAAAATTGCCTTAACGTCAGTTGGTAAACCGATTTGTGCAAATTCTTCTACAACTTCAATTGTCGGTTGATCTAAAAACTCAAGTGTCGCAGGAATGATTTTATTTGCAATAATAGAAGAAACAGCACGTGCAGCTTCGTTAATATCTTCATATAGTGCGAGCATTGTTTTCTTCGTTTCAGGCATAGGAACAAGTTTTAATATCGCTTCCGTAACAACACCAAGTGTTCCTTCAGAACCGATAAATAGACGAGTTAAATCGTAACCAGCTACATCTTTTGCTAATTTACCGCCAGTGCGAATGATATCGCCGTTTGGTAAGACAAGCTCAAGCCCCATTACATAATCACGTGTTACGCCATATTTTAACCCACGCAATCCACCTGAGTTTTCATTAATGTTACCGCCGATTGTAGAAATTTTCATAGAGCTTGGATCTGGTGGATAAAATAAACCTTTTTCTTCTACTGCTTTAATAATATCAAGT
The DNA here is from genome assembly GCF_050524305.1 of Bacillus silvicola. Taxonomy (NCBI): domain Bacteria; kingdom Bacillati; phylum Bacillota; class Bacilli; order Caryophanales; family Bacillaceae; genus Bacillus; species Bacillus silvicola. The sequence continues at coordinate 1,088,613 of NZ_JBNGVC010000001.1, read as the reverse complement.
GTAATAACGCCAGCTTGTACAGTAATTGTTAAATTTTCTTCGTCAATTTCTAAAATATTGTTCATATGGCGGAAAATAAGGACAATACCGCCTTCAAGTGGACACGCTCCAGCACAAAGATTTGTTCCAGACCCGCGAACATATACAGGAATTTTATGAGTGTTACACACTTTTAACACGTCTGCTACTTCATTTGTATTACGAGGAGCAATGACTGCATCAGGCATCGCTTGGAAGTTTGGAGTGGCATCATAACTATAAGTTAAACGCCCCATATTGGATGTATCTACATTATCTTCGCCAACAATGGATACGAATGAATCAATAATTTGCTTTTCTAACATTGGAAATCCCCCTCAAACTGTTAACGTATTTAGTAATAATAAAAAACGTTGTAACAGTGCTTTCATTATAATGATAAAAAAGTCAGGGGATTCTTTCTATGTGTAATCATCTAAAGATTAATCTGTTTTATCGTTCTTTTTTGTATGATTATCTAATAATAGAAGTGAAAAGTATAAAACATTTAAATCTTTGAATTGTTTTGGGTCAAGTTCTGTATGTTCCTCAATCTTTTTTAACCTGTAATGCAATGTGTTAATGTGTATATGTAATTGCTGAGCTGTTTGCTTATAGGATTGGTTATAATCAATAAATAAACGTAAAGTGTGCATAAGTTCAGGAGATGATACTAAGTTTTCGATGGTACGCTCTAAAAACTGTTCCCGCGTTTCAGTAGAAATATCTTGTAAGCACATTTCTAAACGTAAATCTTCATTAAATACAATTTTTTTCGTTTCAAGTGATACTGAAAGAGCTTGTAATGCTTGTTCGTACGATAAGTTCATATTACTTGGTGTAACTGTTTGTCCAATCCCGATATATAAAGTAATAGAAAATAAAGTTTCACAGTCTTGTTTTAATCGTTTTAAAAATTGATAAGTTTGCTCTTTGGAGCTTATCGTTGTAAATAAGATGAATCGATCATTTCCCCAGCGAACAAAGAGATGCTCCTTTGCTAATATATTGCGTACGTGTTGCCAAATTTTACGCTGAAGCATCGTGTCATTTTGATCGATAGAGAACAAAATAAGTTGTTTCTTCTTATATAAATCAATACCAAGTGTTTTTGCACGATCGAAAAAACTTGGAGACCAGTCTGTATTTTGAAGCCAATCAAAAACAAATGCTTCATAAGAACGGTGCTCAAGTTCTAGCTGTTCTAAAAAGTAATTTTCGTGAATTAATAGTTCGGTCATCTTACGTAATATTTCTCCATATTGGGAAATGTTTTCAGGTTCTCCTGTGATTCCAATAACACCGATTACTTCATCATGGAATAGCAAAGGAAGATTCATCCCCGCCTTTACGCCTTGCAGTCGCCTTTCATCTTCTTTTGTAATAATGACAGTCTTTTTTTGTTTCGCACAGCGGAGTGCGCCTTCATGAAATTGACCGATTCTTTCCGCATCTGTACTTGCGATAATAACACCTTGTATATTAATGATAATAATATTTTCTGTAATCAGTCTGCGTACTTCCCGTACAATTTTATTCGCTAAATCAGGAAAAAGCATAATTTGCACACCTCAAATTCTATTTGTTGTACATTATATATGTAAGTTTATTAATAAAGGAAGATTTCACATTTTCCACACATTTATTTGTTATTTTACAATTATAACGAAATCATCCGAAGATGGAGGGAATCTTTTGAGAAAGTTTATTTTTCTTCTCTGTTTTTTATTTCTATTAGTGGGGTGTCAAGGAAGTTCATATACACCAATTGCTAAAGGTAAAAATGTTATTATAACAACGAATATAAAAGAAGGTAGTATTAGTTTTATTGATAAAAAATCTAAAAAATTAATCACGACATGGGAATTAAATGAACCGATGGCAGGAATTGCACTACTTCCAAATAATGAGGAAATACTTGTATACGGCAAGCAGTTAGAATATATGTATGTATACTCACTAACAGAAGGAAGACAGGTGGACAAATATAAGACTGGAAAAGGAATTGTGAATGTAGTCGTATCAGAAGACAAAAAACAATTATTTGCTGCCGATCAAAATGCTCAAAAGGTAAGGTTCTTTACGATAAAAGGGAAAGAGACAGGGAGTGTTTCAACAGGAAAAGGACCAATAACGATGGTAGAGCATGATAAGCGATTAACCGTGCTAAACTTTTATGATACGAAACTAACGACAATTGATACAAAGAAAAAAGAGGTTATACAATCCTTTATGATTCCCCCGGCATCAACAGGAGCAACGGTTAGCGCTGATGGGAAAGAAATATGGATTGGTGGACATGGTGATGGAAGTCAAGTGAATGAGAAAGTATTAGTGTATTCTTTACAGAGCGGAGAGATGGTGCGTTCTTTACATGCTCCATTTATGCCTGTGAATATAACAAAGGATGATAAGTATGTATATGCGCTAAGTCACGGTTCAAATACGCTTAGAAAGTTTGATGTTAGCACGTATCAAGAGGTAGCTTCTGTAGAAGTAGGATCAAACCCATTTTCATTTTTGAAAAGCGGAACAGAAGGGTATGTAGCTAGTTATGATGGCGATGAAGTATGCGTTATGGATATGAAGAATATGAAAATAAAACAAACAATTAAAGTCGGCAAAGGACCGTTTCAACTCATAGAGAGAGAAGGGGAAGGGCAATGAGTAAATATAAAGTGCTAGTTGTAGATGACGAAAGTGATATGAGACAACTTGTCGGAATGTACTTAGATAACTTCGGATACGAGTGGGGAGAAGCTGAAAATGGAAAAGAAGCACTTCAAAAATTAGAGAATGATCATTATGATTTCGTCGTACTAGATATAATGATGCCAGAGATGGATGGACTTTCAGTTTGTAAAGAGATTCGAAAAACATCGGATGTACCGATTATATTTTTAACAGCAAAAGGTGAAGAGTGGAATAGAGTAAACGGCTTACGTATGGGAGCCGATGATTATATTGTAAAGCCATTTAGTCCAGGGGAGTTAATTGCTCGTATGGAAGCTGTACTAAGACGGTATACAAAGCAAGAGCAGCAAGAGGAGATTCAATTTGGCCCGATCCTTATTAATGAAAAAAGTAGACGAATTGAGACGGATGGACAAGTAGTGTCACTTACAGTTAAAGAGTTTGATTTACTATATTTTCTTTGCCAACATAATGGACAAGTATTTAGTCGGGAGCAATTGCTTGAAAAAGTATGGGGATATGATTATGCAGGAAGTACAAGAACAGTAGATACGCATGTGAAAACGATGCGTCTAAAGCTCGGAGAAAGTGGAAACTACATTCAAACCGTTTGGGGTGTAGGTTATAAATTTGAGGTGTAACGTATGTTTACGATGGTACAAAAGCTTTGGCTTACAGTAGTATGTGCAGTATGTGTAACAGTTTCTTTTCTTTATTTTGTATCTTTATACTCATATGAAAAGCTATACGTGGACAATTTAAAAGATTCATTAGTAATGGAAGGGAAGCGTCTTGCTACGCAATATGATAAATATGAAGGAGTATCCACTTTTGAAGAGAAAGTAAGGGCATACGATCAAATATCTAGTTCAGATGTTCTTTTCGTGTATAATCCGCGTGATTTAAGTGCATGTTTGCCTTTCGATGTGCACCATCATTCTCTTATAAGTGAAGGGGATAGACAGTCACTATTAAATGGAAAAACTGTGACTAAGATAGGGTATGAAGAACATTTTAATCGCAATATTATGGGTGTTGTCATTCCTGTTTTAGATAATAAAAAATTAGTTGGTATTGTATACTCTTATATTCCTTTAAAAAGTATAAAAGATTTAATATTTGATATGGGCCTTATTTTAGCGCCGTTAGCACTGGCTATGATTCTAATTACAATATGGATTGGTAGAAAAATTATTATTGCTATCACAAGACCACTTTCGCAAATGGAGCGGGTTGCAAATCATTTGGCTACTGGAGATTTCTCAGAGCGGATTACAATTTCTTCAGAAGATGAAATCGGACGATTGGGAAAAGCGTTTAATAAAATGGCAAATTCTTTAGAAACAGAAGATGTAAAGCGTAAGGAGTTTTTAGCTAATGTTTCGCATGAGCTTAGAACACCACTTAGTTATATTAAAGGATATAGTGAAGCTATTTTAGACGGTGTGGCAAAGGGGCCGCAGCAGGAAAAAGTAACGCAACTCATCCATAAAGAAGCAGATCGCATGCAGCGCCTCGTTCATGATTTATTAGATTTAGCGCAGCTAGAAGGTGAACACTTTCCTCTAAAGAAACAACCTATCGTTTTTTCACAGCTTATTGAAGACGTACTTGATACGTACGAGTTACAGTTTATAGAAAAAAAACTTCGTATTTCAACGAATTTAAATCCTGAAATTATCGTAATGATTGATGATGATCGTATGCAACAAGTACTTCATAATGTGTTAGATAATGCGATACGTTATACAAATCAAAACGGGGATATCATAATAACATTAAAGCAAATTGATGATTACTGCGAATTGCACATAAAAGATACAGGAATAGGTATTGATACAGAGCATTTAGAAAGTCTCGGGGAACGCTTTTACCGAGTAGATAAAGCGAGAAGTCGTCAACATGGTGGCACAGGTTTAGGCCTTGCAATTGTAAGACAAATTGTTCATATACATGATGGTGAGTGGAGAATAGAAAGTGAAAAAGGTAAGGGAACGGCAGTTATTATTAAATTAAAAGTACAAGATGAGGAGAGCATGTTCTAACTTCGGAGATATGCTCTTTATAGTTACACGGAAATATATTAATTAATATCTAACAAATATCAAAAATTTGACTATTTTATGAACAAAACATTTGTACTTCTTACTAATTCGTTCTAAAATAGTTATGGATGCTAAGTTCTTATAAAACGTTACAATTGTTGTTTGGAAGATACTGAGGTGATTTAACTGGAGTACAAATCTATTAAACCAAAAAAAATTTACGAAGAAGTATCTGAAGCTATTTTAACAATGATTAAAAATGGTACGTTAAAACCTGGTGACAAGCTACTTCCTGTTCATCAATTAGCAGAGCAGTTTCAAGTTGGCAGATCTGCAGTTCGTGAAGCGCTAAGTGCGCTCAGAGCAATGGGCTTAATTGAAATGAAACAAGGAGAAGGTACATATGTAAAGAATTTCGATTCTTCTTCATTAACAAAATCATTAAATAATAAATTATTAATGAAGAAAGAGGATATTTTGAATTTATTAGAAGTACGGAAGGTGCTTGAAGTGGGGGCAGTTCGAGCAGCTGCGGCAAAACGTACGGATGATAATTTGCAAAATATGAAACATTGGTTAGATGAAATGGCAAAAAGCATTGGAGATGAAAAAGCTGGTGAAAAAGCAGACTTTCAGTTCCATATGGGAATCGCACAATCTTCGCATAATAGCATCTTACTTGAGCTCATGAATCATGTTTCAGAGATGATTGCTGAAACAATTGGTGAATCAAGACGCATTATTTTATATGGTGAACAAACGACATCAGAACGACTTTTAGAGGAGCATCAATCTATATATGATGCGGTGTTAAAGCAAGATGTGGAATTAGCGCAGCAAGCGATGCTAGATCATTTAACAAATGTAGAACATATTGTCACAGGTAAAAGCGATATAAATTCGTAATTTAATCTTTTAAAAATCTAATTTTCTGATAAAATAGAGAGATTAAGTAAGCGTTTTCTTTGGAAGAGGGAGAGGATAGGCCATGGTTGAGCCTACTTCTTCTAATCTTAGTCATCTGATGACCATATGATTGTTGGCGAAGTTGTAATGAGGGGGAATTATAGTTATGAAAGTTACTTTATTTGTTACTTGTTTAGTCGATATGTTTGAAACAAACGTCGGTAAAGCAACAGTTGAAGTATTGGAGCGTTTAGGTTGTGAAATTGAATTTCCAGAAGCACAAGTTTGTTGTGGTCAGCCTGCTTATAATAGCGGCCATGTAGAAGCAGCAAAAGAAGCGATGAAACATATGATTGAAACTTTCGAAGATGCAGAATATATCGTCACGCCATCTGGCTCTTGTGCGACAATGTTTCATGAGTATCCGCATGTTTTTAAAGATGATCCAAAATGGGCTAAACGTGCACAAAAGGTTGCTGATAAAACATATGAATTTACACAATTTATTGTAGATGTTTTAAAAGTTACAGACGTTGGTGCAAGTTTACCAGGGATTGCTACTATTCATAAATCCTGTCATATGACACGCCTACTCGGAGTAAAAGAGGCACCAGGGATTTTATTATCAAACGTAAAAGGATTAACTGTAAGAGAACTGCCAAACGAGCAAAATTGTTGTGGGTTTGGGGGAACGTTTTCAGTTAAGATGACACCTATTTCTGAGCAAATGGTGGATGAAAAAGTAGATAGTGTAATGGAAACAGGTGCTGATTATTTAATCGGTGCAGATTGTGGATGTTTGTTAAACATTGGCGGACGTATTGAGCGTTTAGGTAAAGAAGTAAAAGTAATGCATATTGCTGAGGTACTGAATAGTCGCTCATGAAGGGGGAACATAAGCTATGTCTATGAAAATCAGTGAGAAAAAATTTAATGATCGCGTAGGCGATGGAATTCAAGATTCGTTTATGCGCGGAGCGGTATCTTCTGCACAAACGAGATTATATACAAATCGATTAAAAGCAGCTGACGAATTAGGAAACTGGGAAGAGTGGCGTGAACTAGGTGAACAAATTCGTCAACATACATTAGAGAATCTTGATTATTATTTAATGCAGTTAAGTGAAAATGTATCAAAAAGAGGCGGTCACGTTTACTTTGCAAAAACGAAAGAGGATGCGGCAAAGTACATTCAAGACGTTGCGAAAAAGAAACAAGCGAAAAAAGTTGTAAAATCAAAATCAATGGTAACTGAAGAAATTAGTATGAACCATGCGCTTGAAGAAATTGGTTGTGAAGTGTTAGAAAGTGACTTAGGAGAGTATATCTTGCAAGTAGATAACGATCCACCTTCACATATTATTGCGCCTGCACTTCATAAAAATAGAACGCAAATTCGCGATGTGTTTAAAGAAAAACTTGGCTATGAAAATTCTGATGATCCATACGAAATGACAAAGTTTGTTCGTAAACAACTTCGTGAAAAATTTATGGATGCGGAAATTGGTGTAACAGGTTGTAACTTCGCTGTTGCAAATACTGGCTCTCTTTGTTTAGTAACGAACGAAGGTAATGCCGATCTTGTTATGTCGATTCCAAAAACTCAAATTGCAGTAATGGGTATGGAACGTATGGTTCCGACAATGGAAGAATTAGATGTTTTAGTTGGTTTACTATGTCGTAGTGCAGTAGGTCAAAAATTAACAAGTTATGTAACAGTAGCAGGACCAATTCAAGAGGAAGAGGTAGATGGACCAGAAGAGTTTCATTTAGTCGTTGTTGATAATGGCCGCTCTCAAATTCTTGGCTCGGAATTCCGTTCAGTATTGCAATGTATTCGTTGTGCTGCTTGTGTTAACGTATGTCCTGTATATCGTCACGTTGGTGGACATTCATACGGCTCTATATATTCAGGACCAATTGGTGCAGTGTTAACACCACTTCTAGGTGGATATGATGATTACAAAGAACTTCCTTATGCATCTAGTTTATGCGGAGCATGTACAGAAGCTTGTCCAGTAAAAATTCCATTGCATGATTTATTATTAAAACATCGTCAAGTTATCGTTGAGCAAGAAGGCCGTGCCCCACTTGCAGAAAAATTAGCAATGAAAATGTTTAGTATGGGTGCTTCTTCAGCAGCTTTATATAAAATGGGATCAAAAATGGCACCAGCAGCAATGAGTCCATTTACATCTGGTAACCGTGTATCAAAAGGCGTTGGACCGCTTAAAAACTGGACAGATATTCGTGAATTCCCGGCTCCAAGTAAAGAAAGATTCCGTGATTGGTATAAAGATCATAAGAAAGGCGGGGACAAATAATGACAGGATTAATTCAAAACCGTGAGTCCTTTCTAGATAATATCGCAAAAGAACTTGGACGCGCGCGTAAAACAGAAGGCGTAGAACGTCCAGCATGGAAAAGTAATGTGAATGTAGAAACGTTAAAGGACTATTCACAAGAAGAATTGTTAGAAGTATTTAAAAATCAATGTACAAACATTCATACAACTGTTGTGGAAACGACAAACGACCGTTTACGTGAAGATATTCAAAAGGTAATCGTCGAAAACGGCGGGGGACCTATTATGTTATCAGCAGATGAACGTTTTGATTCCTATGGATTGACTTCTTTATTTAAAGAAGAGCTTCCAAAGCAAAATGTTGAAGTAAATGTATGGGATCCTGAGAAAAAAGAAGAGAATATGCGTATAGCGGAAAAAGCGAATATTGGAATCGCATTTAGTGATTATACTTTAGCTGAATCTGGTACGATTGTTGTACAGAGTCATAAAGGTCAAGGGCGTTCTTTACACTTTTTACCGACTGTATACTTTGCTATTATTCCACGTGAAACACTTGTACCTCGTATTACGCAAGCAGTTCAGGATATGAACTCACGTGTAGAAAATGGCGAAGCAGTTGCATCTTGTATTAACTTTATAACAGGACCAAGTAACTCTGCAGATATTGAAATGAACCTTGTTGTCGGAGTTCACGGACCATTAAAAGCAGTATATTTCATCGTATAAAATAGGGGAAAGCAGGCCGGAAAACGGCCTGCTTTTTTAATAGAATAAAGATAATATGAAGTAGAAGTTCTCTCCTTTTTTTGCTATGTTCTTCTGGAAAGGAGAGGAAGGGATGTTCACTTATTTATATGCATTGTTAGTGGGGATGGTGTTTGGTTCTTTTTTTATGGTAATCGCAATGAGGGTTCCAGTAGGTGAATCTATTATTACACCGCGTTCGTATTGTCACTACTGCAAGTATACGTTAAAGCCGAAAGAACTTATTCCAATCATTTCATTTTGTATACAAAAAGGGCGTTGTACGAGTTGTAAAAGAAAAATCTCAAGTTTGTACATAGTATTTGAGTTCGTTACAGGGAGTTTATTTTTTCTTACTGTATATGTAATTGGAATAGAACAGGAGCTCATAATCATTTTATCGCTCATTTCTTTACTGCTTATTATTTCAGTTACAGATTTAGTATATATGTTAATACCTAATCGTATTTTAATTTGGTTTGCTTTTTTGCTTATTTTAGAATGTGTTTTTGTACCGTTAGTTACTTGGATAGATAGTATAGCTGGTAGTGGAACTATATTTATTTTGTTATATTGCATGCAAAAGATTTATCCAGCGGGTCTTGGCGGAGGTGATGTGAAATTACTTTCATTACTCGGATTTATAATAGGAGTGAAAGGCATTTTTATAACTTTATTTTTAGCATCTTTCCTTAGTCTTTGTTTTTTCGGAATAGGTATAGCATTAAAACGTATAAAGGTAAGAACTCCAATTCCGTTTGGACCTTTTATTAGCCTTGGAGCAATATGTTACGTATTGGTCATGTATGCAAAATAGAGGAGAGATAGAAAATGAATGTATATATGGATGATCAAAGAAGTTGCCCGTACGGATATGTTTTGGCAACTACAGTAGAATCTACCTTGCGTATGGTTAGGGATAATGAGATAAATATTATTTCCCTTGATTTTAATATGGGATGGCGAAAAAAAAGTGGGTTAGATTTTGTAGAAGCTTTCTGTAGGGAAGGTTTATATGCAAATGAGATTCACCTTCATACAAATGATGTCATCGGCATGCATCAGATGAAACAGAGAATAAAGAGAGGGAAGGAAGAAGGGGAAATTAATCCTTGTATTGTCTTGAAATATGTAGGGAGCTAAAAACTCCAAAGCAAAACTTTGGAGTTTTTAATGTTTCATATGTGCTTGTAAAGGAATAATTTCCTCTGTTTGAGCTGCTACTAATTCAGTTTCTTCTTGTTTAGCAACAGGTGCTTTCTTTGTTAAGTAATGATATACCATACCGACAAATACCGATCCGCCAATAATGTTACCGATTGTAACTGGAATTAAGTTATGAATAGCCCCAGCGAAAGTAATTGTATCAGGATGTGGTGAAACTAAAGATAAGGCAAACAATGATAAGTTTGCAATACTATGCTCATAGCCAGATAAGAAGAATGTGAAAACGAGCATCATTATCATCAATATTTTTGCTGTATCACCTTTTACTTGAGAAGGTAAGAAGCAGGCAAGACATACGAGCCAGTTACATAAAATCGCTTTAAAGAATAATTGCATTGTAGGTGTGTTCATTTTTCCTTCAACGACTGTATTCATTAAATGACCGTGATCGATTGCTCCGAAAATGCCAGTTGCGTAAAATAGTAGGGCAAAGAATAAAGCGCCAGCTAAGTTACCTGCATAACAAGCAATCCAGTTACGAAGTGTATCAGAAATCGTTGTTTCTTTTCGTAAAGTTGCCACTGTGAAATACATTGTATTTCCAGTAAATAATTCAGCACCGCCATACATAATAAGTACGAGAGCAATTCCGAAAAACATGGAAGCAGCTAAATAAGTTGCTGGTGAATCTGCAATGTGAAAAAAGTTACCTAACTTAAAACATAGTACAATAACAAAACCGATATAAATACCAGCAAGTGCAGCACGAATGAAATATTGCATTGGATTTGTATCTAGCATTTGCTTTTTGTTCTTAGCCAGTTTTACAACATAGTCTAATCCTTGTTCTAGCATGAGTAATACGCTCCTTTAGTACATCATCTATAAATACTCCTTATAAGAATAAAGTACATGGAATTGTTCACAGTTTCAATAAGTTTGTGCAATGTTTCACAAAAAGGACATACATAAATTAAGAAAGCGATTACAAAAGGTAGTATAATGGAATTTTTTCTAAAAATAGAGAGGGAATTGAAACAAAAAAGAAAAAGCGCTGTAATTACAGCGCTTTTTCGTCTAAATTCTTTTCTACTTTTACTTCTACTTCTTTCGAGAAGAACCAACCGCCAACTGCGATTCCAACTAATACAATCCAGAATGTAAGTTTCCACGGAGTAGATTCTGGGAATGAATGCGGAATTACATTTAATGCAGGGTGTGCTAATGTATAGATTGCTAACTTCACACCAACCCAACCTACAATTAAGAATGCTGCAGTTTCAAGTCCTGGTTTACGTTTTAATATTTGTACGAAAGCAGTTGCTGCAAATCGCATAATGACTAATCCGATAAGTCCACCTACAAAGATAACAACGAATTGCCCAGTATCAAGACTACCAATTGTACCTAATCCTGTTTTTGGTAAAGTCATTGCTAATGCAACAGCAGCTAAAATTGAATCGACTGCGAAGGCAATATCAGCAACCTCGACTTTAAATACAGTCCACCAAAAGTTCTCTTGTTTTTTCTTTGCTTCTTTTTCTTCTGTATCTTCATCCGTATTCTTTTTAACATACGTTTTAAATAAGTGATTACCAGCGATAAACATAAGGTAAATGGCACCGATTGCTTGCACTTGCCATACATCGACTAAGAACGAAATCATAAATAATGATCCGAATCGGAAAACAAATGCCCCAGCTAATCCATAAAATAGTGCTTTCTTTCGTTTTTCTTCTGGTAAATGTTTTACCATGATTGCGAGAACGAGAGCGTTATCAGCCGCTAAAATCCCCTCTAGTGCAATTAGGATGAGTAATACCCAACCATACTCCAATAATAATGATACATCCATGTACATTCTCCTCTCATTTCTATAAATGCTAAACAAGTGAAGAAGTTCCCCACTGCTTAGCTTCCCCATACTCCTGCGCATCAACGGTGGAAGGAATTGATAAAAACAAAAAAGACCTCTGCCGTTGATAGGCAAAGGTCTTGCTAGACATATGTAATGAAAATGCCAACAAAGCCGGAAGAACTAAGTTCTACGTAATGACGACTTTGTTTCCAAGAAATAGTTCTTGGACGCTACTCCCCTTTGGAGATATGCTATTGTACTCTCATTATATGGATAATTTATACGGTTGTCAACCTGTTAAAATATCTTCGTTTGGATATTTTATTTTTCTTTGTTTTTTACGTGCAAATGAAAAGGCTAATGTTAAAGGCCCCATCTTTCCAAAAAACATCATAAAGATAATAATTGTTTTGCCGATGATTGTTAAGTGTGGCGTCAAATTCATGCTAAGGCCGACAGTTCCAAATGCTGAAAATACTTCAAAAGCACTCATTAATAAAGGAACTCGTTCAGTGATGCTTAAAATTAAAATAGAAAGAAAAATAAACGAAATTGAAATAATGGTAATCGTTAAAGATTTGACAATGAGCGTATCTTTAATGGATTTTTTAAACACGACAATATCATCTTGTTCATGCAAAAATTTAAATACGCCTAAAAACATAATTAAAAAAGTTGTTAACTTAATCCCACCACCAGTTGAAGCACTGCCAGCACCAATAAACATAAGAAGCATCATTAATAAAAGGGAAGGTTTTGATAATGCAGAGATATCAACAGTATTAAACCCGGCAGTGCGCGTCGAAACCGCTTGAAAATAAGCAGCCATACCTTCTTCAAAGGGGGTAAAACCTCTCATGGAAATTGAATTATGAAACTCGAATATAAAAATAAAAGCTGTAGCAATAATATTGACGATTAGAGTAGAAGAGAGCATAAGTTTTGAGTGCAAAGTAAGGTTTTTAAAGTTTTTCTTTCTTTTTATATCTACGATCACTGTAAAACCAATTCCCCCTAAAATAATGAGAGAAGAAATAACAAGATTGACGAGAACGCTATGAGAGTGGGACATTAAATTATCGCTCCATATAGAAAAGCCAGCATTGTTAAAGGCAGAGATAGAATGAAAAAAACTGTAATAGATCCCTTTGGCAATCCCGTATTTTGGTACCCATTCAAAAGAGAGAAGTAAAGTAGCGATACATTCTACAGCAAAAGAAAATAAAAATAATGCTTTTGCAAGACGAATGATTCCACCGACATTTGTTTGGTTTAATGCTTGTTGTAATAAAATTCTGTTTTGAAGACCAATTTTTCTGCCGAGCATGATTGCAATTAAAACAGCAAAGCTCATAATGCCGAGCCCGCCAACCTGTATAAGCGTTAAAATTACACATTGGCCAAATAAGGTAAATACTTTTCCAGTGTCCACAACACCAAGCCCTGTAACCGTACAAGCAGAAACCGTTGTAAATAAGGCATCGAGCCATGAAATAGAAGTTGTTGTAGCAATTGGCAATTTTAATAAGCATGTACCAATAATTGATAGCGTAATAAAAGATAAAGTAAGAACACGGGGAGGGCTCATGCTAATGTTGATCCGTTTCATGTCACATATCGTTCCTTTCAATTTGCTCTTACTAGTATGTGAAGAAGAACTATTATGTATGTTAAAAAAGAAAGAGGCAGAGAATATCTGCCTCTAAGCCATATGCTATATAATTATCCGCGTAATTGTTGTTGAGCTAAAGCAACAAGACGTTTTGTTACTTCACCGCCAACTGAGCCGTTAGAACGAGATGCTGTGTTAGATCCTAAGCTTACACCAAATTCTTGCGCAATTTCATATTTAAATTGTTCAAGCGCTTGTTCTGCACCTGGAACTAGTAATTTGTTTGTTTTTACCATGTTGATACACATCCTTATGAGTAGTCCAGTTCAGCTAAGTACTATCTGAACTGGTACCGTTATTTTATGTGGAAACAACGTGCTCATACGCGGAAGTAATCGGTGTGTTTAGAAGTTCTTGGATAGAAAAAAAGAGTAGCAAATTTGCTACTCTTTTTTCAGTATTGTCGCTGTACCTTCCACGACAATATCATCGGATTGATTATATATGTTTGTTTGCAGCGTAATGATTTTTTTATCGTCACGTTTTTTTATAACTTCTGCCACAACGCGAAGTGTATCACCGATTTTGACAGGAGCACGGAATGAAACGTTTTGAGATAAATAAATCGTATTTTTGCCCGGGAGTTTCGTTCCAAGAATGGTAGAAATAAAACTTGAAACGAGCATGCCATGAGCAATACGTTCTTTGAACATTGTCGTTTTTGCAAAAGAGTCTAGAATATGAATAGGATTTACATCTCCAGTCAATTTTGCGAAATTGATAACGTCCTCATCCGTAATTTTTTTTGTTAGTGATGCTTGATCACCGACTTGAATCTCATCGTAACGAAGCTCCGGAACAGTTTGTGCTTCTTGAAATGGATTCATTTTGTCCTCCTTCTTTTCCATATCGAAAAATGTAAGCCATCTTGATGTAGTAGGAGGAAGAAAGAGTTTTGTTTGTGCTGCAGTTAGTTGCCACATTTTTCTTACTTGATGGAAGTAAATAGATTTTTTGAGTTTTCCTCGAACTGCTTTGCGAGTTCGAGTTGTTTGGACTTGAACTCTCCCAAAAAAACTTCTAACTGTTTTTGAACCTCTTCGCGTTGCGATTGTTGTTGTTCAATAAAGTGTTTTGTTGTTTCTTCAAATTGACCGCTAGTTTGAGTAAGAATAGACAAAGATGTTTTTGTAGGAGAAACAGTAAGTTGATGCATTTGAGTAGAAAGCTCATTCCATTTCCCTTGCCACTCGTTAATTTGATCATTTAAGGAGTTTCCAGTTAATTGCTTCACGTAATCTGTATATTGGTTATTGAACTGAGCTGTGAATTGTTGTAGTTCTTTTTCTAGTTCATTTACTCCTGATGTTAATTTATGCAAAGCGTCTTGTTGTTGTTTTAACGTTTCTAAAGTAAGTTGCTCTAATTGTTTCCCAGCTGAAGAGAAGAGGGAAAGAGATTGAGACCAGTTTTTCCAAAATGCATCGACTAATTCGTATGGTTTAGTTTCCATTGTTTGACCTCCAAATGTTTTTTTGCATATTGTGAACGCAGATTACTCTGCTGTACCACCAGGTGAAGATGAAGAACCCTTTTCATCCTTTTCTGGAGAAGTAGAAAATGGAAAGAATGCATTGGTGTATAACGTGAAAAACGTCCGCAACATATTTTGATAATGTTCAAAAGAAGTCGCACATGTTGATAAATATTGCTCTCCATATTCTGTTAAAGAATAAATTCGTTTCGCTGGCCCGCCTTCACTTGTATCCCAAGTGGAAGAAATGAGATTTTCTTTTTCTAACTTGCGCAATGTTCTATACACATTACCTTGGTCAACAGAAGAAAAGCCGATGTCCATTAGCATTTGAATGAGTTTGTAACCATGAAGACTCCAGTCTTTTAGACAGAGAAGTAAGAAAGGAACTAAGAAGTTTTTTGGCATGGAGTTTGGTTGTTTCGCTTGGTTTTTTTCCAAACTTTCTGGGTGTTCTGGTTCATTATGTAGCATGATTGTGCATCACCTCATGAATCAGTTAGATGGAATTTTTTGCTTATAAGTGCAATTTACACCTATCTGTTTTTAATGTCAATACATTTGTTAGAAAATAAAGAAAAATAAAATATAGACTTGAAGTTTTATTCGGAATATTAGAAAATAGTGAATAGGTTGAATTGTTTCAAAAACGAAAAAGGGAGTGTAGGCGAAGTGATTGATCAAAAATTCGATCCATTGCAAGCATGGAAAAATGCTTATGAACAAACCGAAACATTTTGGGGAAAAGCGCTCAATGAAACAATTAAAACAGAAGAATATTCTGCTTGGATGGGCAGCGTTCTAGATTTGAATTTGTTTTATCAAAAAGCATTAAATGATACGACAAAAAGTTATTTAGAACAAGTGAATGTGCCAACGAAAGAGGATATCGCTAGAGTAGCTACGCTTGTTATTAACTTAGAAAATAAAATTGATAACATCGAGGAAGTTCTAGAAGAGAAAGTGGATTCTTTAGGACAAGCTCCTACATTAAAGCGTGATGTTACGAAAGTAAAACAAGATATTCGCACGTTAGAAACGAAAGTTGATCAAATTCTAGAATTACTAGAAAAGCAAAATGCGGTACTAGCTAAACTACAAGTACCTGTAAAAGAAGAAGTAAAGCCTGCGAATAAGCCAGAAAATAAAAAATGATAAAAGCGTTTGTTTATAACGTGAAAAAGAGAGAGGGAGAATCTCTTTTTCATGAATAAACAACGAAACATAATTAATATATGGACTCTATTAGTATGAGTACCAAAATGATTCATAACAATCGTTCACAAATTCATTTAAGGGGGAAAAGAAATGGTTCAATTAAATGGCAAAGTAGCAATCGTAACAGGTGGGGCAAAAGGAATTGGGAAAGCAATTACAGTAGCATTAGCACAAGAGGGAGCAAAAGTTGTTATTAACTATAATAGCAGTAAAGAAGCGGCTGAAAACTTAGTAAATGAATTAGGAAAAGAAGGACATGACGTTTATGCAGTTCAAGCGGATGTTTCTAAAGTAGAAGATGCAAACAGACTTGTAGAAGAAGCTGTGAATCATTTTGGTAAAGTTGATATTCTTGTTAATAATGCTGGTATTACAAGAGATCGTACATTCAAAAAATTAAATCGTGAAGATTGGGAGCGCGTAATTGACGTGAACTTAAGTAGCGTATTCAATACGACAAGCGCAGTACTTCCATACATATCGGAAGCAGAAGAAGGAAGAATCATTAGTATTTCTTCTATTATTGGCCAAGCTGGTGGATTTGGACAAACAAATTACTCAGCAGCAAAAGCAGGTATGTTAGGATTTACAAAATCATTAGCGTTAGAACTTGCTAAAACAAATGTAACTGTAAACGCAATTTGCCCAGGATTTATTGATACTGAAATGGTAGCAGAAGTACCAGAAGAAGTGCGTCAAAAAATCGTTGCGAAAATCCCGAAAAAACGTTTTGGTCAAGCTGATGAAATTGCAAAAGGTGTAGTATACCTATGCCGTGACGGTGCGTATATCACTGGTCAGCAATTAAACATTAACGGCGGATTATACATGTAATGAAGTAAGAAAAAAGTGCATATCCATAGCAGGAATGCACTTCTTTTTTTAGAAAGAAATCGACCGAAAAGGGGATAAAAAAATGACTACATTCGTAACAGAATGGGAAAAGCAATTAGAGTTGTACCCAGAAGAATATCGCAAAGCATATCGTCGTGTGAAAAGAGCGAGCGAAATTTTATTACGCGAACCAGAACCACAAGTTGGTTTAACACCGAAAGAGGTTATTTGGACGAAGAATAAAACGAAGCTGTATCGTTATATTCCAAAACAAGAAAAAACGCAGAGAGTTCCAATCTTATTAATATATGCTCTTATTAATAAACCATATATTATGGATTTAACTCCAGGAAATAGTTTAGTGGAATATTTAGTAGATCGTGGTTTTGATGTATATATGCTTGATTGGGGCACATTTGGTTTAGAAGATAGTCATTTAAAATTTGATGATTTCGTGTTCGATTATATTGCAAAAGCAGTGAAAAAAGTAATGAGAACTGCAAAATCGGACGAGATTTCTTTACTTGGTTATTGCATGGGTGGAACATTAACATCTATTTATGCAGCACTTCATCCACACATGCCAATTCGTAACTTGATTTTTATGACAAGTCCTTTTGATTTCTCTGAAACAGGATTATACGGTCCTTTACTAGATGAGAAATATTTCAATTTAGATAAAGCGGTTGATACATTCGGAAATATTCCGCCAGAAATGATTGATTTCGGAAATAAGATGTTAAAACCAATTACAAACTTCGTTGGTCCATATGTCGCTTTAGTCGATCGTTCAGAAAATGAGCGCTTCGTCGAAAGCTGGAAGTTAGTTCAAAAATGGGTTGGTGACGGTATTCCATTCCCAGGTGAATCGTATAGACAATGGATTCGTGATTTTTATCAAAATAATAAATTAGTGAAAGGTGAACTCGTTATTCGCGGACAAAAGGTAGACCTTGCAAATATTAAGGCGAATGTCTTAAATATTTCCGCGAAACGTGATCATATTGCTTTGCCATGTCAAGTAGAGGCTTTACTTGATCATATTTCTAGCACAGATAAACAGTATGTATGTTTACCGACAGGACATATGTCTATTGTGTATGGTGGAACGGCTGTAAAGCAAACATATCCGACGGTTGGAAATTGGCTTGAAGAGCGTTCTAATTAAAAAGAAGAAATCCAACTAGCGTATGTTAGTTGGATTTTTTTATGGAAAATGACGAAACATAGGGAGGAGAAAAATACATTGTAGGAGTATAATTATGAAGCTTATGACTGGTAAGTTGTTTTGGAGTGCTGGAGTTTCTGTACCTTGTTATCCAACGTTAGAAAATGATATGATATGTGATGTGCTAGTAATTGGAAGTGGAGAAGCGGGTGCTCATATAGCGTATTCGTTAGCTAAAATTGGAATGCGTGTTATGCTCATTGAAAAAAGAGCAATTGCATGTGGTAGCACAGCTGCAAATACAGGATTATTACAATTTGTTCATGATAAATCGTTGACCTCTCTTATTCATACATTTGGTGAAGCGAAAGGGGGGCGAGCATATAGACTTTGTTATGAAGCGCTTAGAACAATGGAGAAAGTTGTGCCAACTCTCGATATTGATCCCCATTTTATTCCACGAAATAGTTTGTATTATGCAAGTAGAGATGAAGATATTTCATTTTTACAAGAAGAATATAATACGTTACGCCATTATGGGTTTCCGGTTGAATATTTTACAGAGTCTGATATTAAGAAGCGTTATTCATTTGCAAAACAAGCGGCGTTATATACAAACGGTGATGCAGAAGTGAATCCATATTTATTAGCGCATAGTCTTTTGCATAAAGCGAAACAAATGGGTGCTACTATATATGAGCATACAGAGGCATTACATATTAAACAAATCCAAAATGATTTAATTTGTTACACGAACACAGGAAATAAAATCGTAGCAAAGAATATTATTATGGCGACAGGTTATGAAGCAATCTTTGGAAAGAAAGAAAAAAACACAACAGTAGAAACGTCTTATGCTGTTGTAACAAATAAAATAGATTATTTTGAAGGCTGGCATGAGCAATCATTAATTTGGGAAACAGCACGGCCTTACTTATATTTTCGAACGTATCAAAACCGCATTATTGTAGGTGGATTAGATGAAGCGATGCAAATTCAATCAATTGGTGATACGAAATTATTGCATAAGCGTGATATCCTTATTAACATTGTAAAAGAAATGTTCCCGCAATATAAAAATATACAGGCAGAGTACTATTGGGCAGCAGCATTTGGTGGCAGTCATGATGGTCTCCCTATTTTAAAAGAAGATAAAGAAATACATAATTTATATTACGCACTGCCGTATGGGGGAAATGGAACTGTATACGGAATGGTATTTGCGAAACTATTTCAGCAGTTATTTACAAATGAAGAAAGTGATGATTTTTCTTTATTTAATCGATAGAAAAAGGTAGCGAAGTGATGGAATGAGAGATATAAAAAAGTTTTTACAAAAATTACGTCCCGTGCAACTTATCGTTGTATTTTATTTACTAGCGGTAGTTGTATCGGTAATTTTACTTAGTTTGCCATTTGTTACGAAGCCTGGTGTGAAATGGACATTTATAGATGCGCTGTTTACATCTGTTAGTGCCGTAAGTGTTACGGGACTTTCTGTTGTTACTATTTCAGATACGTTTACAACAGCAGGAATTATTGTTTTAGCCTTGATTTTACAATTGGGCGGATTAGGAATTATGGCACTTGGTACATTCGTTTGGATTATAACGGGTAAAAAGATTGGTTTGCAAAGAAGAAGGTTAATTATGGCAGACCATAACCAAGGAAATTTATCGGGCCTTGTAGAATTAATGCGTTCTATTTTAATTGTAATTATTTCGATAGAACTCATTGGAGCAATACTGTTAGGTACAAGATTTTTACTATATTTTCCGACTTGGCAAGAAGCTTATTTTCACGGTTTCTTTGCTGCTGTGAGTGCAACAACGAACGGAGGATTTGATTTAACAGGACAATCACTTATTCCGTACAAAAAAGATTACATTGTTCAAATGATTCATATGTTGCTTATTATTTTAGGAGCTATTGGTTTTCCGGTGTTAATGGAAGTAAAGCAATTCCTTAGTAAAAGGCGACAGCAACTATTTCGCTTTTCATTATTTACAAAATTGACGACAACGACATTTTTTGCACTCGTTATTGTTGGAACAATTATGATTTTTCTATTAGAACGAAATCATTTTTTAGTAGGAAAGTCATGGCATGAAACGGTATTTTATACGCTATTCCAATCTGTGACGACGCGAAGTGGTGGACTCGCTACAATGGACATCCGTGAATTATCACAACCAACGCTTTTATTTATGAGTATATTAATGTTCATTGGAGCATCTCCAAGCTCAGTTGGGGGCGGAATACGTACAACAACATTTGCTGTTAGTATATTATCGTTATATACATTTGCAAGGGGCGGGAGAACAGTCCGAGTTTTCAAACGTCAGCTACATGAAGAGGATGTGTTGAAAGCATCTGTCGTTATGACGATGGGGATTTTATTATGTGCCTCGGCGCTGTTTATTTTATCCATTACAGAAAATGTACCACTTATGAACTTAATAGTTGAAGTTTGTTCTGCTTTCGGGACAACGGGACTATCAACAGGTATTACTCCTGAATTAACAACTGTTGGTAAACTTGTACTCATTGTACTTATGTTTATCGGACGCGTCGGTATTTTAACATTTATATTAGCTAGTGGCGGAAGAGAGCAACCACCTCGCTATAAATATCCGAAAGAGAGAATTATTATTGGATAGTATGAAACCATTCTACCTATGTTAGGTAGAATGGTTTTTTAGTCGTTAATTCCAAATTGAGGATGCATAAAAGCATCATTTTTCTTATCAACTTCGTTTTTAAGTAGTTCTTGATTTTCTTCTGAAATCCACCCAATATCATTTGTAGGATGTATCCATTCTTCCCCAGCCATAATGGCAGGATCTACCTCATCACTCCAATTATTAAGAGGACTGTTAGTGGAATCGTATTTACTGTCTCCAATTACAACATCATATTGATTTATAAAAGGTTGTTGCATCTTTTTGCCCGTGCCTTTAAAAGATGGAAAATTCATTTGATGAGGGAGCGTTTCGTCTAAAATTGGCGATTGGATCGTTTCTTTCTCCTTCAAAGTCATCGCTCCTTTTTGTAATGGCTTGTTCGTATGTAGTATTTCCATATATAAGCTCTTATGTACTTGTTAACACTTCCCAGTAATAATTACTTTAAGTTGTTTCAAACTAGAATAGAAAGTTATTTAGTGAGAGCAGGTGAGTATGTTGGTAAAAAGGAAAGTAAAACAAAATGCAGCAATTAATAATAATAAAACTCCGAAAGAAAGCTTACCCGATGCAGAATTTGCAGTAGAGTATGAAGGAGAAAATAGTGCGAAGTACGCAAATCGTAATTCAAAAAAAGGTAAACAAAAATGAGGCGTTTTTTACAAACGCCTCATTTTTTTGTGGGATTATAAAGGTTTTTTTAATTATTTGTAAATTTCACGATTGATATTAGCAGAAAAATGAGAAAAAACATAGAAGTAGCAACGTATTACACAAAAACAAACAACAAACAAAAGATTAATGTTGGTTTAATACTGCTTTTACACTAGTTGTTTATATTTGAGTTGTACATAAGATTTGTAAAAGGAGAGAGAGACAGTGAAAAAAACAATCTTTAAAGCTGTAGCAACTGGAATGGTATTTTCGTTATTAATGGGGTGTGGTGCAAAGAAAGAAGAAAGTGCTGGGGCAAAAGTAAAAGATGATAAATTATCTGGATCATTAACTGTTTACACAGCGATTGAAGAAGAACTTGTACCAATTTATCTTGATTCTTTTAAAAAGAAATATCCAGATGTGAAGTTGAACATTGTACGTGATTCAACAGGAGTAATTACTGCGAAATTGCTAGCTGAAGGAAAAAATACACAAGCAGATGTTGTATGGGGAACTGCAGCGTCTAGTCTATTAGCTTTAGATAAAAAAGATATGTTAAAAGGATACTCTCCAAAAGGAGCAGATCGTGTTCTTCCGCAATTTAAAGATGATAAGCAACCAGAAAAATGGGTAGGAAATACTGCATTTATGACGGGGATTGCTGTGAATAAAGAAGAATTGAAGAAGAAAAATTTACCGATGCCAGAATCATATGAAGATTTAACGAAACCAGAATATAAAGGAACACTAGTTATGCCACATCCAGCTTCTTCTGGAACAGGATTTTTAACAGTTTCTGCATGGCTACAAATTATGGGAGAAGATAAGGGCTGGGATTACATGAAGAAACTTCATGATAATATGGCAACTTATACTCATTCAGGTTCAAAACCAGCGAAATTAGCAGGTGCAGGTGAATATCCAGTTGGTGTATCAATGGTTTATAGTGCTTTGAAAGAGAAACAAAAAGGTGCACCAGTTGAAGTTGTATTGCCGAAAGAAGGATTAGGTTGGGAAGTAGAAGCGAACGCACTTATTAAAAAAGATAATGCAAAAAATGATAAATTAGCGCAAGCATTTTTAGATTGGGCAATTACTGATGATGTAATGAAGTTATACTTCGAGAAAAATGGATTTGCGACAATTAAAAATGATTATAAACTTCCAGATGGATTCCCTAAAGATGTGACAGAAAAGTTATATAAAAAGAATGACTTTAAGTGGGCAGCAGAAAATCGTGACAAAATTTTAGAAAAATGGGAAAAAGAGTTTGGTCAAAAAGCAGAACCGAAAAAGTAAGTGAGTGGGAGAGAGAAAAAATGAGCGAATATTTATCAATTCAACACATTCAAAAACAGTTTGATGCATTTACAGCGTTAAAAGATATTTCTTTTACTGTGAAAAAAAATGAGTTTGTATGTTTATTAGGCCCAAGTGGTTGTGGGAAAACAACATTGCTTCGAATTTTAGCAGGGCTAGAAGAGGCAACAACAGGTAGTATAGCTGTGGATGGAAAAGATATTACAGCATTACCTCCCGGAAAGAGGAACTTCGGAATGGTGTTTCAATCGTATGCATTATTTCCGAATTTAACAGCACTTGAAAACATTGAATACGGCTTAAAGACAAAAAAATATGGAAAAGCAGAAGTAAAAGAGAAGGCGCTATCGGCGTTAGAACTTGTTGATTTGCTGAATGTAAAAGATAAATATCCTGCTCAAATGTCTGGTGGACAACAGCAGCGAGTGGCACTTGCACGTGCGCTCGCTCTGTCTCCCGATATTCTGTTACTCGATGAGCCGTTATCAGCTTTAGATGCAAAAGTGCGTGAAAAGTTGCGTAGAGAAATGCGCGATTTGCAAGAAAAAGTGGGAGTAACAACTATTATGGTAACGCATGATCAAGAAGAGGCATTAACAATGGCTGATAAAATTGTTGTAATGAATCATGCGGAAATTATGCAGATTGGAACACCAGAGGAGATTTATCAAAGACCAGCCAATCCGTTTGTGGCAGATTTTATTGGTTCTATTAATTTCTTTTCGAAAAATAACGAAGAACATGCAATTCGTCCGGAACATGTAACAGTTGTACAAAATAATGGTATTAAAACAGTTGTAGAAAGCATGGAATTTCGCGGCTCTGTATACCGGACGGAAGTGCGGGTTATAGAAGAGAAAACACACCTTTATAACGAGAAAATTGTAGTGGATATATTGGCATCAGAAGTAGAGGAAACTGCTATTAGAAAAGGAAAGCCAATTCAAATCTCTTTCTCAGAAAATCATATGTTGTCATATGGAAAGAAGGTCATTGTATAGATGGAGATGTTAGAAAATTTAAAGGTGGAAAGTGCGAAAAAAAAGATTAAAAGACGTATCGGTAAAGAAGAGTGGATACAAAGACTATTAATTATTGGTATGCTTCTTTCATTTTTTATCATGCTTGTATTGCCTCTATTACAACTATTTACACAAGCCTTTTACGATAAAGACGGAGCTTTCGTTGGTGTTGCGAATTTCAGTAAATATTTCACAACACCAACGCTAGTACAATCATTACAAAATACGATATGGATTTCGGGCGCTACAACAATTATTTCAGTTACACTCGCGTTCGCTTATGCATATGCGATTGCTCGTACCAATGTTTTTGGAAAGCGCGTATTTCAATACGTAGCATTATTACCATTATTCGCACCGACGATGATGCACGGTATTGCGCTTACATATTTATTTGGTAATCAAGGATTAATAACAAAAGGGATGTTTGGTTTATTTGAAGGAATACAAATACCGTTATACGGACCAGTAGGAATTGTAATGGCTGAAGTTATGTATACATTTCCACAAGCATTCCTTATTTTATTAATTGCTTTCCAAGGTTCTGATTATCGTTTATATGAAGCTTCTAATATGTTAGGTGCAAGTAAAGCGAAGCAGTTTCTTACGGTTACCTTACCTAGTGTGAAATACGGATTAATTAGTGCGATGTTCGTTGTATTTACACTTAGTTTCACTGATTTTGGGGCACCCAAAATTGTTGGTGGACAATATAATGTGCTTGCTACTGACGTATATAAGCAAGTAATTGGACAGCAAAATATGTCCATGGGCGCAACTGTCGGAATGATTTTATTAATCCCAGCTATTTTCGCATTTGCAGTTGATCGTATTACGCAAAGGAAACAGGCGAATCTCTTATCTTCAAAAGCAGTACCTTACAGAATAATAAATAATAAGAAAAGAGATGTTATTTCATTCGTATATTGTAGCGTAGTAACGCTTATGATCATGCTTTTATTTGTGGCAGTTGGTATTGCTGCAAGTGTGAAAGTATGGCCATATAATATGAGTTTTACATTTGAGCATTTTAATTTTTCAAGTTTGACAGGAGACGGACTTGAAGCATTTAAAAATAGTGTAATTGTCTCAGCCGTTACGGCAGTTATCGGGGCGATTTTAACATTTGTGTTCGCTTATGCGATTGAAAAAATAGAACAGCTACAATTTTTAAGAAAAGTGGGTTATTTCTTCTCAATTGTACCGTTAGCGATTCCTGGATTAGTACTTGGATTAGGATATGTCTTTTTCTTCAGTCAACCAACAATTCAAATTCTAGGACTTTCAATAACAAATCCGTTTCATTCTTTATATGGCACAATTGCCGTTTTAGTATTAGTAAATATCATTCATTTCTACTCTGTAACATTCGTTACGGCAACGACGGCTTTAAAGAAACTAGACCGAGAGTTTGAGCTTGTTTCGCAGTCGATGAGCATACCGTTTTATAAAACTTTCTTTCGAGTAACGGTACCGATGTGTTTACCAGCCATTTTAGAAATGGTTATGTACTACTTCGTAAATTCAATGGTAACTGTATCGGCAGTCGTGTTCTTGTATGCGGCTGATTTTAAACTAGCTGCTGTATCAATTGTAAATATGGATGATGCAGGAAATGTAGCACCAGCAGCTGCAATGAGTGTACTTATTGTTGTTACAAATATTGTAGTGAGAGTTGTATATGAATGGGGAACGAAAGCACTTCGTAACCGAACGTCACAATGGCAAAAAAGATAAGTAAGAAGGGTGATGGATAGAATGAAAATAGAAGCAGTTATTTTTGATTGGGCAGGTACGACAGTTGATTACGGATGTTTTGCACCACTGGAAGTATTTATGAAAATTTTTCATAAACGTGGTGTTAAAATTACAGCAGAAGAAGCACGTAAGCCAATGGGATTATTAAAAATAGATCATGTAAGAGCACTAACAGAAATGCCTCGTATCGCGAATGAGTGGAAGCATGTTTTCGGACAATTACCAACAGAAGCAGACATTCATGAGATGTATAAAGAATTTGAAGAAATTCTCTTTGCTATTTTGCCAAACTATGCCACGCCAATTGATGGGATAAGAGAAGTGATGGCTTCATTACGTAAAAGAGGCATTAAAATCGGCTCAACAACTGGCTATACGAGAGAAATGATGGACATTGTTGCAAAAGAAGCAAAATTACAAGGGTATAAACCTGATTTTCTTGTGACGCCAGATGATGTTCCAGCAGGTCGTCCGTACCCGTGGATGTGCTATAAAAATGCGATGGAACTTGGTGTGTATCCGATGAATCATATGATAAAAGTGGGAGACACGGTGTCAGATATGAAAGAGGGCAGAAATGCTGGGATGTGGACTGTTGGCGTAATTCTCGGTAGTAGTGAGCTCGGCTTAAGCGAGTGGGAAGTTGAAACTATGGATCCGGTAGAACTTCATGAAAAGATGGAAGTAGTTCGTAATCGTTTCGTTGAAAACGGGGCTCATTTTACGATTGAAACGATGCAAGAACTGGAGAACGTAATTGAACATATCGAGAAACAAGAACTTATTATTTCATAAAAGGGGCACGGGATCATGAATGAAAATCACTACTTATTATTAACGCCAGGACCATTAACGACAACAAAAACTGTAAAAGAAGTTATGTTATATGATTGGTGTACGTGGGATGTTGAATATAACACGATGGTGCAAGATGTAAGAAATAGGCTTGTATCGTTAGCAACAAAGGAAGAAGAAAAGTACACAACAGTTTTAATGCAGGGAAGCGGTACTTTTTCGGTTGAAGCAGTAATCGGTTCTGTTATTCCTACAACTGGAAAGCTGCTTATTTGTACAAATGGTGCCTATGGTAAACGGATTGTGCAAATGGCGGAGATGTTACATATAGATGTGGTGGTCAGTCAAACGGAAGAGTGGGAGCCTACTAATATTGTAGAAGTAGAAAAGTTATTACAGCAAGATAAAGAGATTACGCATATTGCCGTTGTTCATTGTGAAACAACGACAGGTATTATTAATCCAATTGTAGATGTATGTAAATTAGGGAAGCAGTATGGAAAAGTTACAATTGTTGATGCAATGAGTAGTTTCGGCGGTATTGAAATAGACATTGCTGATTTACAAATTGATTTTTTAATTAGTAGTGCGAATAAGTGCATTCAAGGTGTGCCTGGATTCGGCTTTGTTATCGCAAAGCGTGATGAATTGTTGAAGTGTCAAGGGCAGGCACGTTCATTATCTTTAGATTTATACGATCAGTGGGAAATGATGGAAAAACAAAATGGAAAATGGCGTTTTACGTCACCTACACATGTTGTACACGCTTTTTATCAAGCGCTCCTGGAACTAGAAAAAGAGGGCGGAGTAAGAGCACGTTACAATCGATATTATAACAATCAAAAACTATTAGTGAATAGAATGAGAGAAATCGGATTTAAGCCACTAGTAGATGAAAAATATCAATCTCCTATTATTACATCTTTCATTTATCCAGAAGCAGGATTTGAATTTCAGCAATTATATAACGAATTAAAGCAGTACGGATTTGTTATTTACCCAGGGAAAATTTCGAAAGTAGATACGTTCCGTATTGGAAATATCGGTGATGTACATGAAGAAGACATTAATCGTTTAGTTGATAGTATTGCTAAAGGAGTTGTTATAGGGTGAAAGTATTTTGTTTAGGTGGAGCAGGTAAAATTTGTCATGAAGCAATTTTAGATTTAGTACAATTTTCATCTTTTGAGACGATTACAGTAGCTGATTTTAATGAAGAAGAGGGCCTGAAAGTAGTAGAATGGCTCAACGATCCTCGCGTAGATTTTGTAAAAGTAGATGTAACGAATCATGAGGATACGGTTGCAAAAATGAAGGGCTATGACATTGTAATGGATGGCACGACGATAAAGCTAAATGGTTTGTCAACTCGTTGTATTGCTGAAGCAGGTTGTCACGGTGTGAATTTGAATGGATTTGGTGAAGAAAATGATTCGCATGCTATATTTGTTCAAAACGGAAAAACATGTTTACCTGGGTTCGGTATGACACCAGGTGTAACGCAAATGATGGCTATGCATGCAGCAAATCAACTAGATACTGTAGAGTCAGTTCGAGTAAGCCATGGCTCATACCGCCCAATTGCTTTTTCAGCATCAATTACAGAAACAACGACATATGAATATGATCCACATTTACCATCGCGTACAGTGTATGAAGACGGTGAATTTAAGCAAGTACCTCCGTTTGCGCGCCCAAGAGAAATTGAATTACCAGCGCCTTACGGAAAAACAACGCAGTATATAATCCCGCATTCAGAAACGATTACGTTGGCGAAGACACTGAAGGACAAAGGTGTTGTGCTGATAGAAACGAGAGGTACTTGGCCTGAGCAAAATATGCAGCTCATTCGTGCTTTATATGATTATGGTATATTGCGTAATGATCAAATTGAAATAAACGGTAGAGAAATAGGTATTATGGATTGTATTTCGAAGTATCTACTAAAATCGAAAGAAGGAAAGGAAACAGAGCTTTATGGTTATGCACTTCATGTAGAGGTAGTAGGTATGAAAAATAATGAAAAACAAAGGCATGTGTTATATCATACACATCCGTTATCTGATGGTTCTGTAGTAGGTTGGGAGCAATTAAGAGCTTATACAAGAAATGTTGGAATCCCATTCGGAGTCGCTACAGAGTTAATTGCAAAAGGAGTAGTTAATAAAGTCGGTGTTATTACTCCTGAAGAAGCTTTTGAAAATCCACAAATCATTTTTGACGAATTAGAAAAGCGTGGTATTTATATTCATGAAGAGATTTCTACTTACAAAGAAAATTATAACTTTGTATAAGTAAGGCAGTTTATGAGGTAGATATAAATGGGGTGAGGCTATGTCTGTAGTAGGTGAAGAAAGAAAGCGAACAATTCTTGAGAAGGTAGAGTTTAAAGGGAAAGTAAAAGTTTCAGAATTAGCGAGAGAGTTTGCTGTATCAACAGAGACGATTCGCCGTTATTTAGAAGAATTAGATCGTGAAAAGAAGTTGAAGAAAGTGTATGGTGGAGCCGTTCAACTTCCGGGAGTTGGAATAGAGGCACCAATGTTAGAACGAGAGATGCTGCATATAGAAGAGAAGAAAAGAATTGGGTATAAAGCAGCAACGTTTGTAGAAGATGGAGATGTTATTGCGATTGATGATGGAAGTACACCACTTCAAATGGTACCATATCTTGTTCATCGTAAAAATTTAACGATTGTTACGAGTTCTTTTCCAGTAGCGACACAATTAATATCTTCTATTAATAAAAAGATGTTTCACGGTGAGGTTTTATTTATTGGTGGAAAAGTATCCCCAAAACATTCACGGGTGTCAGGGTCTATTTCACAGCAAGTAATCCATCAATTTCATTTTCATAAGGCATTCGTTTCGATTGATGGGTTGTTGCCAGGCTTTGGGGTTTCTAGCTTTGAATTAGAAAAGGCGAAACTTTCAGAAGCGATGATTAAGCTAGCTGAGAAAACATTTATTTTATGTGATCATACAAAGGTAGGCGTAAAAGGGAATTATAGAATAGCAGCATTTTCTCAAATTCAACATGTCATTTGTGATAAGAAAATGCCTTATAGTTTTGAAGAAGAAGTCAAAAAACATAATATTCAATGGACAATTTGCTAAATGAATTGAATACATCTAGACTCCCGCCTAATTTTTAGGTGGGAGTTTTACTATCAGTAAGTAACAAAATAAAAGATTTGTATTTATGCAAAAAAGTGGACACATTTTCTCATCTCGTTCATATAATTTACCAATACAAAAAAAGTTGGTCGAAGGAAAGAAGGGGAAGTATGTCAGAACGGATATATAATAAACTTGTATTGTATGCAAACATTTTGCAAAAAATTGGTGTTATTAATGAAAAGGAAAAAAATGAAATCCTTCATACGATAGGTAAAAAAGCCCTTTGAGTAAAGGGTTTTTTATTTTGTATCTATGGAAATTATAAACTTAATGTAATATTCCCGTTGACAATGATAATGATATTCATTATCATTTGTTATGTTAGTAATTGATAGGTATTATCAATTGGAATGTATATAAGACAAGGGGATATTATTTTGAAAAAAAGTTATATTAAAGCTCTAGTAGTAGCAACAACATTAGCTATTCCATTTGCTGCATACTCTACTCCAGCATTAGCAGCAATAAAAATTGAAGCAAACCAGTCGTTAGCAGCAGCCAGTGATCGCACGTATGATACTGAGATTAAAATATATAAGGATCAAAAAGATGAGCCATCTATGGTTTCTCAGTACATAAAAAATCCTAAAGTAGCAATTGAAGACGGGAAAAAAATTGTTACTGTAACAATGCAAGATAGCGATTATTTTCAATATCTTAGAATAGAAGATAGAAACCAGCCTGGTGTATTTCATGATGTAAAAGTTTTGTCAGAAGATAAGAGGAAAAATGGGACGAAAGTAGTTCAATTTGAAATTGGTGAATTTGAGAAGAAGCATAATATGCAAATGCATATACTTATTCCAGCTATTGGATACGATCACAAATATCAAGTTCAATTTGAAATTAAAGATCCAACTGTAAGCGACAAAGAAACAGAGAAACCAGATGATAACTCTAATTCAGGCAATACGGAAACAGATAATCCAGTTGATAATCAAAATATGATAACAGATAACAAATTAAGAGAACTTGTTAATAAAAAAGTATTTAATAGAAAAGATTTAAATACACCAATTACGAAAGAAGAGTTATTACAAGTAAAGGACTTGTTTTTAAACACGAATGAGATTCTTGATTATAGTGCATTAAAATATATGCCAAATTTAAAATCTTTAACAGTTGCGAATGCGAAGATAACAGATCCGTCGTTCTTTGCGAATTTAAAGCAATTAAATCATTTAGCTTTGCGTGGTAATGAATTTTCAGATGTAACACCACTTGTTAAGATGGATAATTTAGAATCTCTTGATTTGAGTAATAATAAAATTACAAACGTTGCACCACTAATTGAAATGAAAAATGTAAAAAGTTTATATCTATCAGGCAACCAAATAGAAGATGTAACAGCATTAGCGAAAATGGAACAACTAGATTACTTGAATTTAGCAAATAATAAAATTACGAATGTTGCTCCATTAAGCGCGTTGAAAAATGTAACATACTTAACTTTAGCAGGTAATCAAATTGAAGATATTAAACCGTTATATTCATTACCTTTAAAGGACTTAGTATTAACGCGTAATAAGGTTAAAGATTTATCGGGTATTGATCAAATGAATCAATTACAAGAGTTATGGATAGGAAAAAATGAAATAACAGATGCTACTCCTCTAAGTAAGATGACACAGTTGAAAGTTTTAAACTTACCTAACAATGAGTTAAAAGATATTACTCCATTATCAAGTCTAGTAAACTTACAAAAACTTGATTTAGAGGCAAATTATATTGCAGACTTAACACCAGTTAGCAATTTGAAAAAGTTAGTATTTCTAAGTTTTGTGGCGAATGAAATCCGCGATGTGAGACCAGTTGTGGAATTAAGTAAGACAGCATATATTAATGTTCAAAATCAAAAAGTATTTCTAGAAGAAGCAGAAGTAAATAAAGAAATGAAAGTACCTATATATGAAAAAGATGGTGAAATTTCTACGAAAATTCGATTGAAGAGTGATAGTGGTACGTATAGTAACGGTGTAATTAAATGGAGTACGCCAGGTGAGAAGGTATATGAATTTGGAGTGAAAGATCCATTTGCGGATACAGGAATCTTCTTTACAGGATCTGTAATTCAAAATGTAGTAGAAAGTAAAGGGGATAACACTTCTAAAGAAGATGAAAAAGTAGAAGTAGTAGAATTTAAAGATGTACCAAAAGGACATTGGTCAGAAGAAGCAATTAATTATTTAGCGAAAGAAAATATTTTCAAAGGATATGGAAATGGACAATTTGGATTTGGGGATAATATTACCCGTGGACAAGTTGCATCTTTAGTACAAAGGTACTTGAAATTAGAAAATAAAGTAGAGCAGAAAGAGATGTTTACAGATACGAAAGGGCATATGTTTGAGCAAGATATTGCTACAGTTGCACAAGCTGGAATTATGCAAGGAGATGGTACAGGGAAGTTTCGTCCAGAAGGAGTATTAACTAGGTACGAGATGTCAGTAGTATTACAAAAAGTATTTCGGTTAAAGGCAAATGAAAGTAATTTGGAGAACTTTAAAGACGTACCAACTGGTCATTGGGCAGAAGGATATGTGAAAGCTTTAGAGGATAATAACATATCAAAAGGTGACGGGAATGGGAACTTTTTAGGGGATAATTTCGTAACACGTGAACAATATGCGCAATTTTTGTATAATGCAATAAAAAGATAATAAATGAGAAAAATACGTTATTCTTTAATAAGAAGAATAACGTATTTTTTATATGTACAAAATCAAGTAAGAAATAGACAGGAGTGCTTATAGGTGATATGTCTATTTTTCTGATAGGTGCTGAAACCATATTGACAAAAAGGCATTCTCGTGTGATAATTCAATTAAATTTTTAGAATAATCAAAAAACATTCCTTTTACATAGAAAGGATTCGAACATTATATTAATATTACGCCGGGGGTGACGAAATGTTATTTTTTCTGAAGAAATGGAACGAATTAAAAGATGTGAAGGCAGAACTGGCACTTCGCGATTGGTTTTATGGTACAAAAATTAGTTTATCGATGTGTACGTCAAAAGAGCCATTAACATTTTTGGTAAATGTAGAGGGAAGAGATAAAGGAGTATTTTCTGAAGAAGACTTTATTGTAGTAAATTACATGTGTGAGCCAGTATTTGAAAACGAAGAAAAACCAGCTTCAGAGTCGTTTATGCATGCGGATATTTATAAAAAAAGCAGTGCAGAATGTATTTTACAAGTACAGACTGTAGATAGTCATTTAATGTCAGAGTTATATGGGAAAGAAGGAGAAGTGACATTCGAACAACGCAGCGTGGAACGTGTTTTTGGCAAAGAAGGCATTACAGAAATGACAATTCCAATTGTAGAAGATGAAAAAAAATTCGCTGATTTATTGGAAAGTAATGTTCCGAATTTTACTGAAGGTGGAGGAGTAGTCCTTGTTCATAATTACGGAATGATCGTGTGGGGAAAATCACCAGAAGAGGCGAAAAAATGGTTGGAAGGTATAGAATATTTAATGAACTACCACGTAAAGCTTTTAATGATAAAAGGGGCAAAAAGTTCTGTTATATAAAGGTGTATTCACAGTGGTTACCATTCTATAAAAATGAAAGCGTTTTAAAATTAAATTTCACTCATAAAATATAGGTCTCCTTATTATATATAGATTACATGTTGACATGTAAGGAGGAACATATTTTGCGAGTTAAATATCATTTTCTGCCAAAACAGCAAGTGACATTTTGCAAAACGAATGATTCTGGTGAAAAGGCTTTGCAAATTATGAATGAAACGGGATTTAGGGCGATCCCTGTATTAGCAGAAGATGAGAAGGAATTCACGGGGATTATTTATAAAGTAGATCTTTTAGAGAAGAAGTGTAATAGCGGATTAGAGCATGTAAGTACAGGAGATGTGCTGGAAGATTCAAATTCGTTTATTTTTGAAAAGGATTCTTTTTTTAGAGCTTTTTACGTGATTCGTCGTCTCCCGTTTTTAGCGGTTTTAAATGAATATAATGAATTTGTCGGTATTTTAACACATTCTAATGTATTTGATGTTATTGAAGATTCGTTCGGTATGCGGACGGGTGGTTATATATTAACAATTGCAACACAAGATTGTAAGGGAACAATTAAAGAGCTGGGGACATTGTTAAAGGCATACAATATAGGTGGACTGTTTACGCTTGATAATGGTGATCAATATATTCGCCGTATTATCGTAAATATATCAGATGAGTTAAATGAAAAAAGATTAAAGCAATTAATTGAAAAGATAGAGAAAAAGGGATTTAGGGTGAGTCATGTAGATCATATTTAAGTTAAAAAGGGAAGGTAGCTATCTGTTATATGTAGATAGCTACCTTTTTTAGTACGAGAAATGAATCTTATTTTGAAACAGGAGGTGGAGATAATACTAAATCAGATAAAAAAATGAAGTCTGCATGTTCGCGAACTTTAGGAATAGAAGTTTCAATAACACGTGATGTAATTTCACCTGGAGGACCAACGTGCCCGATAGCTACCATGATTGGTTTTTCTTGAATTTTTTTGATGAGTAATTGGGCTTGTCTTGAAATATGACTTGCCGTATATACATCATCAAAAAATAATTGATTTTCAATGATAGGCACCCCTAATTCTTTACCGATTTTTGGGACAACACTATTGGGATTTGTTTTACTATCTAAATAAAATAAACCGTGTTTTTTACAGGCAGAAAGTATAAGACGTACAATCCTTTCATCAGCGGTTACTTTTGATCCCATATGATTGTTCATTCCTATTGCATGAGGTATTTCTTGAATTGCTTGTTCGAGTCGGTTGTTTATTTCTTCATCGCTTAAATCTGTTGTAATCGCTTTCGGTCCAAGCCACTCTTTTTTTCCTCTAATTGGTTCCATGGGCATATGTATAATAACTTCATGCCCTTTTTTATGGGCAGCTATTGCATCTTGTTTAGTAGAAGGAAGAAATGGCATAACAGCAATAGTGAGTGGAATAGGAAGTGATAACATCCTATCAGTTCCTTTCATATTATTGCCGAAATCATCGATGACAATAGCAACTTTATTCGTATGAGCGTTTGCTTGAATAGGAAATAGGAAGAAGGGTATGAACAGGATGAAGACGAGAAATGTAATAGTATATTTGTGCATTTGAATATTTCCTTTCTATTTTATCCCGCTATTTGCGGGCAGTAAGATTCCCACCTCAAAATTCGGCTAGAGCAAAGAAGTTAGGTGGGAGATCCACTGTCCGTAAATGCCCGATTGGTGAGGGCTAATAATCAGCGGGGGATGAACAAAACCCTCACTGATTAAAGTTTCACTTTATCAATCATCATTATGTTTTGCGTTTTTACATAAATTAAACAAAAAATGTCGAAGAAAAGTACATTGAAAATAGAGAACCCACTGTTTACTGAGTATTTACAAAAAAGAAGATGAAAAAAATGTCTATTATTGCGAATGTATTTACAAAGATAGAATAATTTGTAATAATTCTCAAAGTGAGGGTAAAGATTTGTAAATTACAGGGGGAAAATGTTAAAATTTCTGATTCTTCAAATAGAATTAAATGTTTAAAGGGCTAAAGTAGAAGAGACGTTGAGAGCATGGGAGAATAATAAGGGGGATATGGATGTTTACTGTAAAAAGGAAGTACACATTAGAAAAGCTTTCGCATGATATTCATATGAAACGTGAAGAAATGATCCATTTAGGATTAACAAGTGGGTTAAATAGTATGGAGACAATTCAAGTTAGTCAAGAATTGGACAAGCTTATCGTACAGTATCAGAGTTACAAAGAAAGACAAACACCGAAATGGTTTTCAATTATAAAGGTCCCTATTTTTCAAATTGGGTATGAAGGAAAATCGAGCAATTTTTGGAGAATGCTTGTGGCTGGTTTTATGAAATAAGTATAATTATC
Source organism: Bacillus silvicola (assembly GCF_050524305.1). Classification (NCBI taxonomy): domain Bacteria; kingdom Bacillati; phylum Bacillota; class Bacilli; order Caryophanales; family Bacillaceae; genus Bacillus; species Bacillus silvicola. The sequence goes on along the minus strand of NZ_JBNGVC010000001.1, from coordinate 1,053,188 downwards.
CTTTTGGGATAAGGATAATTATACTATGTGTAATGGAATCTCTATATGAACTGTCGTTCCTTTGTTTTCTTTACTATCAATAAATATATGCCCGTTGTACATCTCTACAATTCGTTTACATATGACAAGTCCAAGACCTGTTCCAGTATCTTTATTAGTAAAGAACGGATGAAAGAGGTGTTTTTGAATATGTTTTGGAATTCCTTTTCCAGTATCAATAATTTGCAGTTGTGCGTGTTTTTCATTGTTTGTTACTACAATGGTTAATGTATCACCAGAAGCCATAGCTTCAATTGCATTTTTTGTAATGTTTAAAACCACTTGTTTCATATGGTCTTTTGAGCAAAGTATATGAACAGGTTGGTCTGGCAAATGTAAATGAAATACAATGTTATGTAGATTCGCCTCAGATTGAATAATTAATGCTACCTCATTAAGAATCGTTCTTACATCATATGTTTGTTCAATGATGGCAGTTGGCTTTCCAAGAATAAGAAATTCGCTTACAATTTCATTAATCCGTTCTATTTCTTGTTCGATTATGGAAAAGTAGAACTGATCCTGGTCATCTTTATATTTCTCTTTTAACAGAGCAACGAGTCCTTTAATTCCAGTAAGAGGATTACGGATTTCATGGGCTGTACTAGCTGCAAAAGTTCCAACCAATTCAATTTTTTGCAGTTCATTTTGTTGTCTTTCCAGTTTTGTTTGACGTTTTAATAACATATATTGAGCAAGTAAAAATAAAATAGACAGTAAAAATAAAGTAGCTATACACTCTATTAAAACTAACTGGTATAAAGTTTGTTGATGAATAGGTAACGGAGAAACAGAGACCTTCCAATTTAATCTTTGGAGTGGGGTAGTGAGCATGTTAGAATGCCCATCGTTTGTTTCATTATTATCATCAGTTAGAAAAACTACATCATGTTTATCAGTCACTTCGAAATGATATTGTGGTTTAATAGCATTTAAAGAGGCTGAAATGTAGTCAAAACGTAAACTCGCTAATAATAAGCCTGAGAGTTCCTTTTGTCTATTAAATATTGGAGAGGCAATCATAATAGCTTGATGTCCAAGAACGCGATCTGTAATAACTGATGATACAGTTGTTTTCTTAGATTGTAATGCATCTTGAATGTATTGGCGGTCAGAAACGTCAATAGGCGGCGAATCGCCTTCAGATGCGATTGTAATCATCCCATCTGTTGTAGAGTAATATAGACCAGAAAATCGTGCATCGTTTCCATCCGTATCATGTACAATCTGTTTAATTCCATTGATGTTTCCAGTTTCGGTCCCTACGACTTTTGCGAGCATTTCTAAGGCAGATATAGCTTCGCCAAGGTGATGGTCTAAATAGTCTCTATATAAAAAGAGAACAGTGTGAGCAGATAGTTTGTTTTCTTGTTTCATTTGATAAGTGTGATACGAAAAAAATGTGGCACCGATCCCTATCGTTGGCAGTATAACAAGCAGTATGTAAAAAACTATGCTTTGTAATTTGACTTTCAAATTTGGTACTCCTTCTTTTTTATTATCATTATATATAAACTATGTTAAAATTGTCATGTTTTTATTCAAGAATCATTTGCATTACATTAGGGAAATGAAAAGGGATGAGTGAATATTCATTTGTAAATTGTAATGAAGTACTACGTTGCTTTTCTTTTTGTTGCGGAGAATTTAAGTGAAGGGTTGAAATGGTATGACATCAAATAATGAGCGAGAAGATATTTCTCAATCTTTAAAAGTATTTATTGCATTATCCCGTGTACATCGTTCTGTTATGGATACTACAAATAAATCCATACAAAGTAACGGATTAAATCCAACTGAGTTTGCTGTATTAGAACTACTATATCATAAAGGAGGCCAACCACTTCAGCAAATTGGTGAGCGTATTTTAATAGCTAGTGGCAGCATTACATACGTTGTAGATAAGCTCGAGAAAAAAGGACTAGTAAAGAGGATCCCATGCCCGAATGACAGACGTGTTATTTATGCGCAATTAACGGAGTCTGGGGAGAGCTTTATTGCTTCTATTTTTCCAGGGCATGAGCAAGTTATACATCAGTCTTTCGAAATGTTAACGAAAGATGAAAAGGATGAATTACTTGATCTATTAAAAAAAATTGGAAAGTATGAAAAATAATAATACGTTCCAAAGGAGCTTTGGATAAAGAAATCCAAGGCTTTTTTGTTTACATGTAATTATGACAGTAGCTGCTGTATTTTGCTGAAAAATAAGAGGATATTTGGAAGTGAGCATTGAATTATAGTAATGATGCATATAATGGAGAGGGGGCTCGTTCATGTCATTTAAAGACTATGAATATAAACGGCCAAATATTGAAGAATTAAAAGAGAAGTTTACTGTTGCTTTAGAAAAGTTCGATAATGCAAAAACGGTTGAAGAACAAAAACAAGTAATTAATTCAATTAATGAAATTCGTAATGATTTTGGTACAATGGGGAATCTTTGTTACATTCGTCATTCTGTTGATACGACAGATGCTTTTTATAAAGAAGAGCAAGATTTCTTTGATGAGTACTCTCCAGTTGTACAAGGCTATGGAACAAAATATTATAAGGCGTTAATGAATTCTCCATTCCGTGAAGAATTAGAAGCGTATTATGGAAAGCAATTATTTGCTCTAGCTGAATGTGATTTAAAAACATATTCAGATGAAGTAGTGAAAGATTTGCAATTAGAGAATAAATTGTCTTCACAATATACACAGTTGTTAGCATCTGCAAAAATTGACTTTGCAGGAGAAGAAAGAACGTTATCACAACTTATTCCGTTTATGCAAGGAAAAGAAAGAAGCGAACGTAAAGCAGCAAGTGAAGCATACTACGGATTTTTAGCTGGGAATGAGGAAGAGTTAGACCGTATTTATGATGAGCTTGTTAAAGTGAGAACAACAATTGCAAAAACACTTGGTTTTAAAAACTTTGTTGAATTAGGATATGCGAGAATGTATCGTACAGATTATAATGCTGAAATGGTTGCGGACTATCGCCAGCAAGTATTAGATTATATCGTTCCGGTTGCAACAGAGTTAAGAAATAGGCAAAAAACACGCATTGGTGTAGAAAAGCTCGCTTATTATGATGAAAACTTTGAGTTTGCTACAGGTAACCCAACTCCAAAAGGTGATGCGGATTGGATTATTAATCACGGGAAAACGATGTATAAAGAATTATCAGCTGAAACAGATGAATTTTTTAATTTCATGCTAGATAATGATTTATTAGATTTAGTTGCGAAAAAAGGAAAAGCTGGTGGTGGATATTGTACATATATTGAGAATTATAAAGCGCCATTCATTTTCTCAAACTTTAATGGAACGTCTGGTGACATTGATGTACTAACACATGAAGCTGGTCATGCTTTCCAAGTATATGAAAGTCGTAAGTATGAAATTCCGGAATACAATTGGCCAACATATGAAGCGTGTGAAATTCATTCGATGAGTATGGAATTCTTTACATGGCCGTGGATGAAGTTATTCTTTGAAGAAGATGCGGAAAAATATTATTTCTCACACTTAAGTTCAGCACTTCTATTTTTACCGTACGGTGTATCTGTAGACGAATATCAACATTATGTATATGAGAATCCAGAAGCATCGCCAGCAGAACGTAAGTCAGCATGGCGTAACATAGAGAAGAAATATTTACCACATCGTGATTATGAAGATAATGATTATTTAGAGCGCGGTGGTTTCTGGCAACGTCAAGGCCACATTTATAGCTCACCGTTCTATTATATTGACTACACGTTAGCTCAAATTTGTGCACTGCAATTTTGGAAACGTGCAAGAGATAATAGACAAGAGGCTTGGGAAGATTATGTGAATCTTTGTCAGCAAGGTGGAAGTAAATCATTCTTAGAATTAGTAGAAGTTGCAAATTTAACATCGCCATTTGCTGAAGGTTGTGTAAAAAGTGTAATTACAGAAATTGAAGCGTGGTTACGTGCTGTTGACGACACAAAATTGTAAAAAATATGCGCTTTTTTTCACATGTTTAACATCGACATAATGGAAAAATGATGAGATAATAAAAGAAAATTCAGAATTATCTAAGGGGTGTTTCTAATAAGGAGCACCTCTTTTCACCAACAAAAGGGGGGAAAGCATTATGCTTCAATCTAATATGGATGTTAGTTTAGAAACTTTAGTCCACTCATTACAGTCTACACGAAGCACGCTGTTATCAGAAATTGAAATGTTAAATGATACGGAGGTGAATGTAAAGCCACGTCGTGATAAATGGAGTATTATTCAAATTTTGCATCATTTACATTTAGTTGAACAGTCTGTCACATCTGCCCTTGTATATGCTTTGCAAAAAAAAGAAAGAAAAATTGCTCCATTTAAAGACCTCCAACTTACGCTTGATCGCACATATAAACGGGAAGCTCCTCAACAAATGAAACCAACAGAAACATTAATGAAGAAACTGCAAGGAATTCAATTACTAGAACATTCACGACAAGAATTATTACATGCACTTCATAGTGTGATAGATGAAAAAGAATTATTTGAAAATGGATTGAAACATCCTATTTTTAATGATTTGAATTTATACCAATGGGTTCAATTTTTGGATTTGCACGAACAAAGGCATCTTACACAGCTAAAAGAAGCAAAACATGCAATTTTACAGCGATAAAGTGAAACTTTAATCATTGGATGGCATCCCGCACTGATTATTATTCTTTACCGATCGGGCTGCCCTCAAATAACGGGATAAAGTGAAAGAAGCGGTGAACCGCTTCTTTTCCTTTTTTACTCATGCATAGTTTTCTTTCTCATTTTGGAATACTACATGGAGAAGAGAAAAGGAGTTGAAAAGTATGTCAAAGAAAAAGAGAGAAGAAGAGCGCGCTTGGAAAGCTCGGAAAGAGAATCAAAAACCACATGGAAAAGTGAAAGCTTTTGCAGAATTAGTTGAAGGAACAGAAAAAACGTGATGAATTTCATCACGTTTTTTGTATGATTGGGAAAGTTAATAAAAATGTTGTACCTGTTCCTTTTTCACTAATAATATCAATCTTTCCATTCATTGCTTGAATGACACTGAAGACGACCATCATCCCGAGTCCGGTCCCTTTTTCTTTCGTCGAGTAGAAGGGTGACCCGAGGCGTTTTACTTGTTCTGGATCCATACCAACGCCTGTATCTTTTATATATAATTGTATATGTTTATGGTCTGGAACTAATGTAAGAATAAGGTCACCACCGTTAGGCATAGCCTCAATACAGTTTTTAAAAATATTTAATAAGCATTGGTTCAGCTTTTGCCTTTCACCAGCTATAAAGAAAGATGTACTTTGTTTTATGTAATGTATACGAACATTCGTTAAATTGGCAAGAGGTGTAATCAAAGACAACGCATGAAGTAATTCTTCCTCTACTTGTAATTGTTGTTCTTTTTCAATACTCGGTTTTGCAAAAGTTAAGTAGTCGGTAAGAACATGATTTGCTTGTTCGATCCCATTAATGGCTATGTCGATATATAATTTTCGTTCCTTCTCAGAGCACGTATTTGACTGTAAAAGTTGCAAAAATCCTTTCGTTGAAGTTAAAGGATTACGAATTTCATGAGAGATGGAAGCCGCCATTTCGCCGATTAAATGAAATTTCTCAGCGTTCATAAGTTCATTTTGGAGACGAACTTGCATTTGTAATATGTGTAGTAAATATAAAATAAGGATCGTGCCAATCATCGTACATAGTTCGTACACAATGATATGTGGTATATAATCTGCATCATTTGTAACACTTGCAAGGAAAAATGGTATCCAACCAAATCCATAAGTAAGACTGTAAAAAATAGCAAGTGTTATTTTTATATGATTAGAACTTCGATTGAAAAATTTGTATGTTAATAGTAGAACAATAAATAGGAGAATAGAAGCGATAAAGGATGGAAACGCACCTATTCCTCCTAATAAAAAGCGATAAATGTTTAATACAGCTAAAATAGAACCACCAGCAATAGGCCCTCCCGTTAACGTACCGACAATTAATACGATATGTCGCATGTCGAACTGAAAACCATTATTTGTTTTTGCTGCAAAAGTGATACATAGTATGGTAGCGAGGCAACACAATACAATAAATATAGCTGAATTTAATTTAGGAGATCGTTTCCCTTTCTGATTCCAAAATAAATGATATACGAGCATTGTAACGAGAATAGATAATATATTTAAAAAGAGGTAAATAATAAAGAGTTCCAGTGGGATGCCTCCTCTCTTCTAACATTAAATTAATCATACTATAAAATGAAAGAAATGAAATGAGAAATAGCGGAAAAATCAGAAATTTTTTATGGTAGTATACAATATGTTACAATAAGCTTTGTCAATGAAAGAAGAAATTCCATGCACTGCATGGGAGAGGTTCGCGAACTCCCTCTATAAAAAACTATGGAAACAACAATATCCTTAGGTATTGTTTTGTTTTTTTATTGTGACAGTTCAAGAACGTTCTTTCTTCTTATTCGTAGTAGAGAAGGAGAATGAGTGAAATGAAAAAAGAAAAAGCAGTTGTTGTTTTTAGTGGTGGACAAGATAGTACAACATGTTTATTTTGGGCGATAGAGCAGTTCGCAGAAGTGGAAGCTGTAACGTTTAACTACAATCAACGTCATAAGTTAGAAATTGATTGTGCAGCAGAAATTGCGAAAGAGCTAGGTATTAAACATACGATACTAGATATGAGTCTATTAAATCAACTTGCTCCAAATGCGTTAACGAGAACGGATATGGAGATTACACATGAAGACGGTGAATTGCCATCGACATTTGTAGATGGACGAAATTTACTATTCTTATCATTTGCTGCTGTATTAGCAAAACAAGTTGGAGCACGTCATATTGTAACAGGTGTATGTGAAACTGATTTTAGTGGTTATCCAGATTGCCGTGACGTGTTTGTGAAATCGTTAAACGTTACATTAAATTTATCTATGGATTATCCGTTTGTCATTCATACACCACTTATGTGGATTGATAAAGCAGAGACATGGAAATTATCTGATGAACTTGGTGCATTCGAGTTTGTTAGAGAAAAAACATTAACATGTTATAACGGAATCATTGGTGATGGTTGCGGTGAATGTCCAGCATGTCAACTTCGTAAAGCAGGATTAGATACGTACTTACAAGAACGCGAAGGAGCGAACAACTAATGGATAATTTCTTTGGATTTCGCATCGTAGAAAATTTGCAAAAAATGGACAAGGATATTCAGCGTGAACAACTCAAGTATCATAATAGAAGAGTAATGGTCAGCAAGGAATTTACATTTGATGCAGCGCATCATTTACACTGTTATGAAGGTAAATGTAAAAATTTACATGGCCACACATATAAAGTCGTATTTGGAATTAGCGGATATGTAAATGAAATAGGCCTTGCAATTGACTTTGGAGATATAAAAGAAATTTGGAAAAATGAAATAGAAATTTATTTAGATCATCGTTATTTAAATGAAACATTACCAGCAATGAATACGACTGCTGAAAATATGGTAGTTTGGATTTATGAAAAGATGGCAGAAGCATTAACAAAAGATAATCGTGCGAGTGAATACAAAGGAGCGCGTGTTGAATTTGTTCGTTTGTTTGAGACACCGACTAGTTATGCGGAAGTAAGACGGGAGTGGATGCTCGATGAGTAAAATCCCAGTCTTAGAAATATTTGGCCCGACTATTCAAGGTGAAGGAATGGTTGTAGGACAAAAGACGATGTTTATCCGTACAGCTGGCTGTGATTATAGCTGCGCTTGGTGTGATTCTGCTTTTACGTGGGATGGATCGGCTAAAGATCAAATTAGACAGATGACTCCAGAAGATGTTTGGAATGAGCTTGTAGAAATTGGTGGCGAAAATTTTTCTCATGTTACGATTTCAGGGGGAAATCCAGCATTGCTGAAAAATATTGAGTTTCTTCTTTCTATATTAAAAGAGAATGGAATGCGAACAGCAATCGAAACGCAAGGGAGTAAATGGCAAGATTGGTTACTTCAAATTGATGAGATAACGATTTCTCCAAAACCACCAAGTTCGACGATGAGTACTGATTTTCAGAAGTTAGATGATGTGATTCAGAAACTAGCAGGAAAAGATATTAGTTTAAAGGTAGTAGTATTTGACGATTATGACTTTGAGTATGCAGTTAAGATGCATGAACGTTATCCAGATGTGCCATTTTTCTTACAAGTAGGGAATGATGATACAAAAACTGTGGATGATGCGATGCTAATTAAAAAATTATTAGATAAGTATGAATGGCTTATTGAAAAAGCGGTTAACTGTAAAGAGATGAATAATGCAAAAGTATTGCCGCAGCTTCATGCGTTAGTATGGGGAAATAAACGCGGAGTATAATGAGAAGGGATGTTTAAAATGGCAGGAAGATTAGATGAAGATTTAAAAGATGTAACATTATTAGGAAATCAAAATACAAAATATTTATTTGAATATAGCCCAGAAATTTTAGAGGTATTTGATAATAATCATCCAAACCGTGATTATTTTGTGAAATTCAATTGCCCTGAATTTACAAGCTTATGTCCGAAAACAGGCCAACCAGATTTTGCAACAATTTATATTAGCTACATTCCAGAACAAAGAATGGTAGAGAGTAAATCTTTAAAGCTATATTTATTTAGTTTCCGCAATCATGGTGACTTCCACGAAGATTGCATGAACGTTATTATGAATGATTTAATTAAATTAATGGATCCGCGTTACATTGAGGTATGGGGGAAATTCACACCACGTGGAGGGATTTCAATTGATCCTTACTGCAACTATGGTCGCCCAGGAACGAAATATGAACAAATGGCAGACTACCGCATGATGAACCATGATCTATATCCAGAAACAATTGATAATCGTTAATATATAATAGAAAGAAAGGATCTGTATGTTATACAGATCCTTTCTTTCTATTATATTATGCATTTTGATTAATGACAGTATAGTTTTTATGACTTACAACTGTAAGAGGTTCCATATCTAGTTCTCTAAAATTTTCCATAATTGTTATATCTACAATAACGGAGTTTTGATTTACTTTTTGAACACGGCCTTGCATTCCACCTTTAAATTCAATGATATCTCCAGTTTCTGCGATCTGCATAAGCAACTCTCCTTGTTACAGTTTTCCCAAAAAAGAATAATTTTGGTTTTTTTTATTTCCTCTTATTTTGAACCATATTGTCTAGTTTGTAAATGTTTCCAAAGTAAAAATTCGAAAAATATTCACTTTTTGTAAGAAAATATGTGAAAAAAATATTGTTAGGAGAGGAATGATGGAAATGCATACATCTTTATATGGGAGTATAATAAAAAAGATACAATGACCTACTAAAGTAGGAGAAATTAGGGGCGGTAAAATGATGTTTGAAATTGTGGGGAGCTTTATAGCGATTTTATTATTTTTATTTTCTTATATACAGTTGAAGAAAATGCGTCAACATGAAACAACTACATATTTTGATGGACTGGATGGTTTGCATACATCGATAACGCATGATAGTAGTGGGGATATGTAATGATGTATAACTTTCTTTTTATGCATGGTATGATGGCAATAAGAAATAGTACATAATATAGTTCGTAAGTGATGAATGGGGAGTGGAAAGAATGAGAATTTCTTTTATTCGTCATGGTCGTTTGGATAGTGCTATAGAGCCAATGACAATTATTTCATTTCGTGAATGGATGAAGCAATATGATTTAGGAACTACGGTAAAAGAAGCTCATATACCGATTGAAACAATTGAGGCGATTACAACAGCGAAATTGGTCGTAACGAGTGATCAGAGGCGCGCTGTGCAATTAGCAGCCGAATTAACGGATTCTTTATCTTTTGTGCAAAATCCTCTTTTTAGGGAAGCTGAAGTTCCGACAGGTTTTTATGCTCCAAAATGGTTGAAATGTAAACCTAATGTATGGATGTTTATTGGACGTACACTATGGATAGCTGCTTATAGTAAGGATGTTGAGTCTTATAAGGAAGTGCGAGAAAGAGCAAGGCAAGCTGCTAATATGTTACACCGCTATGCGCTCGTACACGGACATATTACTCTTGTAGGTCATAGTTATTTCAATGTGATGATTGGGACTGAACTGAGGGCAATAGGGTGGTCAGGTTCGCCTATTTTCCATAGGAAGCCGTGGGGATGTACAACGTATACATTTCGTGAGGCGATGGATGGAAATGTATTAAATACGAATTTAACATAAAAGAGACTGTCCCTTTGGCAGTCTCTTTCTTTACATAACAAGCAAAAAGAATTGTCCTTTTAAGATATAGAAACTAATGACCGTAATGGTTTTATTAGATGGGCATACGGTTCACCAACGAGCATAACGATGTTATCTTTTTTGTAACCAAGTTTTTCATATAGTGAAAAAGCGCGTTTGTTTTCTAAATTAACAAGTAAGGCGATTTTTTCATGACCTTTTTCAGTTGCATGAAGTTCAGCTGCATCGATTAATTTAGAGCCAATGCCACGTCCACTGTACATATTTGAAACTGACAACGTGTCAATATAATACTCATCAAGTTCAGCTTCTTTTTCTAACGTAATGGATTCGTCTTCATGTAGTTCTCTTAAGTGGTGTACGATTGGTGCATCAAGTTGTTCAGCGTTACTACCGTGATAAACGACAATAACCCCAACTACCTTTCCATCTTGTTCAGCCACTAAACAGTTTTCATAGCTCAATCGATTATTTTCTTTTGCGAACCATGTTTCAAGTCCTAGTATCACTTTTGCTTCAACTGTGCTACCTGTGATTTTTTCAGCAATTTCGTGCAGAGCGTTATACAGTAAAGGTGCTACTCCTATCGCATCTGTCTTTTTTGCTTTCCGAATCATAGTATCCCTCCTAGTTCTATGCATATATTGTAGCATAAAATAAAATAACAAACAGTGGATTGGAACTTTGTTATACAGAGCGTCAAAAAGTTTGATATAGAGAAGTAGCTATGTTAGTATATGATATTTAGTGCGAATATAATAAAGTGATATAGCTATAAAAATAATGAAAGTGAATTACATAATAGTAACGGGATAATTTTACCGTTGTCGACCTATAGAAGATGCGATAAAATAAACTATTGCAGAGAGGTGAAATACATGGATAAACAATTAGCAAATGCAATTTTGGATCAGCTGAAAAATGGTGAAATAAAGGAGTATGTTGCGACGAAAGATGTATTTTATACGTTCAGGGAAGTTGTTGTAAGTCGAGAAGATTTTAGACATATTATCGGGAATGCACAGCGCGGTGGACAGGTAATTTATACATATTCAGAAACACCACGTTCATAAATAGAAGATAAAGGAGAGGAGAATTATGGGAGATTTTAAACAAGGCATATTACCACATTGGGATTATATGTGGAAAGATAGAGCTGGGAATAGGTTTATGGGAATGGTTATGTATCCAGAGAAACGAAAATGTTCAGCAAAAATGCTTCAGAAAATAAAAAGAGCATATGAGCAAGCTGTAGAAATTAAAGTAACTGTACAAGTTCAACATACATATCAATACGTAGAAGGAATGATCGTATACTTTGATGAAGAAGCTCCTGTATGTACAATGCTCGATAAAGATGAGAATCCACATCATATATTTATAAAAGATATTTTGCGTATTGAGCATCCGGAATAATTTTTTTCATAAATAAATTGAAGTTCCATAATAATAATCTTTTTCTATAATAGTTATCTTTTAGTATGTAACGAGGAACGAAAGTATATGTATAATATTTAATAAAGTAAAATTGATAAATGTAATCGTTTTTTAGAACAGATTATCGTTTAATGTCTGTTCTTTTTTGCGTGATGCTGGAGAAATATATTACTCCAGCATTTACTGTTTTATGACAAAAAATATTGTCAACTTTTTTTAAAATAAGGTTAAATTCGTTGACAACTTTTTTGAAAAGCACTTTATTGACATGAGTTTTAGAATGTTGTTTCATAGTCTTTGTATTGAAAAAAATCGACGGTCATGTCGAAAAGTAAAAGTTAAAAAAAGAAAGAATTTATACATATATCTTGTGTCTTATTTTGAAACGTAATACAATATATAGAGAAATCAAGAAACGACATACAGAGAATATAGATTGGAGAGGGAGGGTCGGAAATGTTAGTTGCATATGATTCTATGACAGGAAACGTGAAGCGTTTCATCCACAAATTAAATATGCCGGCCGTTCAAATTGATGAAGCTCTAGTATTAGATGAAGACTTTATTCTTATTACGTATACAACAGGTTTTGGCAATGTACCGGAACGTGTTTTAGACTTTTTAGAACGCAATAATGAAAAATTAAAAGGCGTATCTGCAAGCGGCAATCGTAATTGGGGAGACATGTTTGGTGCAAGTGCTGACAAAATTTCTACTAAATATGAAGTGCCTATTGTATCAAAATTTGAGTTATCTGGAACAAATAATGATGTAGAATATTTTAAAGAAAGGGTGCGGGAGATTGCGACACATTGAACTGAATAATGAAATCACGCAAATGCAGGATGGTTTTTATCAGCTTCATAAAGATAAAGAGGCATTAGAAGTCTTTATGGAAGAGGCTAGAGAGAATACCGTTCCTTTTAATAGCGTGGCAGAGCGAATGGAGTATATGAAAGAACACGATTACTATTACAACGTTCTGGACGAGTATAGCTTGGAGGAAGTAGAAGGAGTATATAACATCGCTTATGGTGAAAACTTCGAGTTCCAATCTTATATGGCAGCATCTAAGTTCTATAAAGATTATGCGTTAAAAACGAATGATCAAAAACAATACTTAGAAAGCTATGAAGATCGTGTAGCAATTGTGTCACTATACTTAGGACGCGGTGATGTTGCGAAGGCAAAACAATTCGCAAGCATGATTGTAAAACAAAACTACCAACCAGCGACACCAACCTTTTTAAATGCGGGAAGAAGCAGAAGAGGAGAAATGGTGTCTTGTTTCTTGTTAGAGATGGACGATAGCTTAAATTCAATCGGCTTTAACATTAATACTGCAATGCAATTATCGAAAATCGGTGGTGGAGTAGCTTTAAACTTATCTAAGCTACGTGCACGTGGTGAGCAAATTAAAGGTATTGATAACGCCGCAAGTGGTGTAGTACCTGTTATGAAATTGCTTGAAGATTCGTTTTCATATGCGAATCAACTTGGCCAACGAAAAGGTGCCGGCGCTGTATACTTAAACATTTTCCATTGGGATATTATTGAATTTCTTGATACAAAAAAAATAAATGCCGATGAGAAGAGCCGTATTCAGTCCCTATCAATCGGAATTATCGTTCCAAGTAAGTTCTTTGAACTTGCTGAGAAAAACGAACCTTTCCATGTTTTCGCGCCTTATACAGTATTTAAAGAGTACGGAAAACATTTAGATGATATAGATATTGATGAAATGTACGATGAATTAATGAGCAATCCGAAAGTGAAGAAGAAGCCACTAGATATTAGTGCACGTGATATGCTGATTAAAATCGCTATGATTCAGCTTGAGTCTGGTTACCCATACTTAATGTTTAAATCAAATGCAAATAACCAGCATCCATTGAAGAATATTGGAACTGTGAAGATGTCGAACTTGTGTTAAATATGTAGCACCTTCTAGTAGAAATGCTAGTCGAACACTCCGTTAAACGGGGAAAGCCTCAAGTTTGAGGTAACCTACCGTGCTAAATCTTATCTTAGAATGAAAATATAAAAGTTCAGAATGTATCTTATTATTTTGTATAGCAGAGTTATCGGACAACATAAAGTAATAAGAGACTTTCTGAAAGATTAAGATAAGTAAAAGCCTAACGACTATCCCATTTGGGAGTAGAGCGCAAGCGATTGGCGTTCGAAAAGCGGAGCACCTAACCAGGTAATGCTGTAGGTGATGATATAGTCTGTCCTGTATGGTGACATACAGCAGTTGCATGAGCAACGGACTGAGTAGTAGCGAACTCGGTTGAACATTCGAGACAGAAATCTTCCAGCTTCAAGAAACTTCTGAAATAAATGATTACGGTACAGATGACATTATCCGTCGTGATATTAACTGTAACTTAGGATCGTTAAATATCGTAAATGTAATGGAAAATAAAGAAATCCGTGAAGCAGTTCATGCGGGAATGGAAGCTTTAACAGCTGTTTCTGATATGACGATCATTCCGAATGCGCCAACTGTAAAAAAAGCAAATGATGAGCTTCATTCAGTTGGACTTGGAGCAATGAATTTACACGGATATTTATCAAAAAATAAAATCGCATATGAAAGTGCAGAAGCGAAAGAGTTCGCTCGTACATTCTTTATGATGTTAAATTACTACTCGATTGAGAAAAGTATGGAAATCGCTAAAGAAAAAGGCGAAACATTTAAAGACTTCGATAAGTCTGATTATGCGAACGGCACATACTTTGAAAAGTATGAAACGACAGATTACAGCCCAGTAACTGAAAAAGTTCAGCAATTATTTGAAGGAATTCATATTCCAACAAAAGAAGATTGGACAAGTTTAAAAGAGCAAGTGAAGAAGAATGGATTATATAATTCATATCGTCTTGCTATCGCTCCTACACAATCTATCAGTTACGTTCAAAATGCAACTTCAAGCGTAATGCCGATCGTAAGTCAAATCGAATCAAGAACGTATGCGAATGCGACAACATATTATCCAATGCCATATTTATCAAAAGATACATTCTGGTACTATAAATCTTCTTACGACATGAATCAGTTTAAATTAATTGATTTAATCGCAGAAATTCAGGAGCATATTGACCAGGGAATTAGTACGATTCTTTACGTTAATAGTGATATTTCAACACGTGAGTTAGCACGTTACTACATCTATGCACATAAAAAAGGCTTAAAGAGTCTGTACTATACAAGAACACGTAAGTTAAGCGTGGAAGAGTGTGTGGCTTGTACTGTTTAATATAAAAAGTGTGACATTATGAGCAGGGTTTTCTGAACCCTGCTCATGCTTAGTTATCAATTTTTCATGTTTATTTAGAGAAGGGGCGATTGAATGCGCGCGGTAAACTGGAACAAAAAGGAAGACGATTTTAGTTTAATGTTTTGGAAGCAAAACATCGCTCAGTTTTGGACAGAAGAAGAAATCGCGGTATCTTCTGACAAAAATACTTGGGCACAATTATCAAGAGAAGAGCAGGTTGCTTATAAGCGTGTATTAGGTGGTTTAACACTTTTAGATACGAAACAAGGCGGCGAAGGGATGCCACTTGTACTTGTTCATCTTGAAAATTTACAAGCGAAAAGTGTATTAGCTTTCATGGGTGCTATGGAAGAAGTACATGCGAAGAGTTACAGTCATATTTTCACAACGCTAGCTACTGAAGAAGAAATTGATGATATTTTTGAATGGGTAGATAACCATCCATTACTTGAGAAAAAGGCTGGTATTATTACTCGCTACTACCGTCGTCTATTAAAGCCTGAAGTAACGAAAAAAGAGTTATACATGGCAATGGTAGCAAGCGTATTCTTAGAAAGTTACTTATTCTATAGTGGATTCTTCTATCCACTTTACTTAGCTGGTCAAGGTAAACTGACAGCAAGTGGTGAGATTATTAACCTAATAATTCGTGATGAGTCAATTCACGGCGTATTCGTCGGTATTTTAGCACAACAACTCTTCGCAGAACTTTCTGCAGAAGATCAACAAGAAGTGCAAAAAGAAACGCAAGAATTATTAATGGAACTATATGAAATTGAAATGGCATATACAGAAGAAATTTACACTTCTATCGGTCTTGTAGAAGATGTAAATCGTTTCGTTCGTTACAATGCGAATAAAGGACTTATGAACTTAGGGCTTGAACCGAAGTTTGAAGAAGAAGAAATTAACCCAATCGTTTTAAATGGTTTACGTACAGATACGAAAAACCATGATTTCTTCTCTGTAAAAGGAAATGGTTACGTAAAAGCAACGAATGTTGAAAAGTTATCAGACGATGACTTCGCATTCAATTTTTAATATAGTGTTATAGAAAAAGCTGTCTTTATAGAAAAGACAGCTTTTTTATATGGATGGTTTACATAATGTTATTATTTCATGAAAATATTTTAATCTTGTAAAAGCCCAGTTTATGAGGAAGTGGGGATAAAGAAAATACACGGGTTAAAGTTTTATTTTCATATTTAGTAGTATGAGAGATTGAATAACTTATGTAAAAATGAATAAAAAATGAGAAGAAATCAGGTCCAATTCCACCTATACGTTCTTTTTAATATTGAATTTTTAAACTCTAGAAATTTTGGCTTGAAAATTGCATGAATATTTAAAAAGTAACAAAAAGGGAGGTAATACTCGGTGTGATATATAGTCATTTGAAAACGCTTCCTTTTAACTGTCGATTTTTAAATGGAAATTAGATAGAGAAAGTAGGAGGAATGATAGGTGGGAAAAGTAGTTGGTTTAAAACGTTCATTAGGGCTTTGGTCAATTGTTATGCTAGGGGTCGGGTATATGACACCGATGGTTGGGTTTGATACATTTGGAATTGTTTCTGAAAAAACAGGCGGTCATGTTCCAGGAGCTTATCTTATTGCATTAGCAGGGATGTTGTTTACCGCTGCAAGCTACGGCAAAATGGTAAAGGTTTTTCCTACCGCAGGATCAGCTTATACGTATACACAGAAGACAATTAGTGCAAGGCTTGGATTTCTTGTTGGATGGTCCGCGTTATTGGATTATTTGTTTCTACCGATGGTGAACGCACTATTAACGAGAATTTATTTGTCAGCATTTTTTCCAAGTGTTCCTAGTTGGATATGGGTCATCGGTTTTATTCTACTGGTTACACTTATAAATATTATTAGCGTGAATGTTACTGCTAACTTCAATACTTTTTTAGTAATATTTCAAGTGCTAGTAATGGCGGTGTTTGTTTTTCTAGTTATAAAAGGTTTATTAGCGGGAGAGGGAACAGGAGAAGTTTTTTCCATTCAGCCGTTTTTTCAATCGGATATACAAATATCACCGTTAGTTGCAGGTGCGACAATTCTTTGTTTTTCATTTTTAGGTTTTGATGCAGTAACTACATTTTCGGAAGAGACACCAAACGCAAAGAAGACAATTCCACGAGCTATTTTTCTAACTGCTTTAATTGGTGGAGTTTTATTCATTACAACTACGTATTTTACACAATCTTTCTTTCCAGATACATCTGTATTTAAAGATAAAGAATCAGCGTCTCCAGAAATCGCGCTATATGTTGGAGGAAAACTATTTCAAGCTTTCTTTTTAGTAGGGACGCTTATGGGGACACTTGCGTCTGGTTTAGCTTCTCATACAAGTGTATCTCGACTATTATACGTAATGGGGCGAGACAATGTAATTCCGAAGAAAATATTCGGATACATTCATCCCCGCTGGAGAACGCCGGTATATAACATTGTTATTGTAGGAATGATTTCGCTCTCCGCTATATTCATTGATTTAGAAACGGCAGCATCTCTTATTAATTTTGGAGCGCTTATTGCATTTACATTTGTTAATTTATCTGTAATTTCCTACTATGTAATTAAGAAAAAAAGATATAAAACGATAAAAGACTGTTTGAATTTCTTAGTGATGCCTATTTTAGGTGCTGGTACTGTGGCAGTACTATGGTTTAACCTCAATATTCATTCACTTATTCTAGGGATTTGCTGGGCTGCTATTGGAATTGGGTACCTTCTATATGTTACAAATATGTTCCGCTTAGCTCCTCCGCAAATGCATTTTGAAGAAGCACAGGAAATATAAAAAAAGACATCGGATAAGTTCCGATGTCTTTTTTTTATATTTGATAATCATGCAGCATTGCATAAGTCATTCAAAGATTCATAAGTAGGAGGATAACAGATCGGATTAACATAGTATTTTCACTTGGCACGATTATTGCTTTGTACAATTAGTAAAAATATAAAGAGGGGTGTTATCGTGCCGATTCAATCAGAAAAACATACAAATACAGTTGAAGTTGAAAATCCTTTAGAGGAATTTCAATCTATATTAAAAGAGGCGCTTCATTTTTTAAGTTATCCAGACGAAGTATTCGAATTTCTGAAAAAACCGATGCGTTTTTTAGAAGTAAGCATTCCTGTTCGCATGGATGATGGAACAACAAAGGTATTTCAAGGGTATCGCGCTCAGCATAACGACGCAGCAGGGCCAACAAAAGGTGGTATTAGATTTCATCCAGATGTTACGGCAGAAGAAGTAAAAGCACTTGCTGGCTGGATGAGCTTGAAATGTGGAGTGACAGGACTGCCATATGGAGGCGCAAAGGGCGGGATTATTTGTAATCCACAGGAGTTGAGTTTTAGAGAACTAGAGTTACTGAGTCGTGGGTATGTAAGAGCAGTAAGTCAAATTGTGGGACCGACGAAAGATATTCCAGCACCTGATATGTATACAAATGCGCAAATTATGGCTTGGATGCTAGATGAATATGACCATATTAGGGAGTTTGACTCTCCAGGCTTTATAACCGGGAAGCCATTAATGCTAGGAGGATCACAAGGGCGGGAAACAGCGACTTCTAAAGGTGTATTGTATACACTTCAGTTAGTAAGTGAGTTAAAACAAATTCCCTTGCAAAATATGCGAGTTATTATTCAAGGGTTTGGGAATGTTGGAGGTTATTTGGCAAAATACTTATATGATATTGGTGTGAAAGTAGTCGGGGTATCAGATGCTATAGGAGGAATTTATAATCCAGACGGTCTAGATGTTCCTTATTTACTAGAAAACAGAGATTCTTTCGGTGTAGTATCGAATCTCTTTAGTAAAACAATTTCTAATCAGGAGTTGTTAGAAAAAGAATGTGATGTACTCATTCCGGCGGCAATTGGAGGAGTCATTACAAAACATAATGCAGGAAAGCTTGGATGTAAGATTATCATTGAGGCTGCAAATGGACCAACAACAAAAGAGGCGATAACCATGTTAGAAGAAAAGGGAATTTTGGTTGTTCCAGATATTTTGGCAAACTCTGGTGGCGTGATTGTTTCATATTTTGAATGGTGTCAAAATAACCAAGGATATTACTGGACGGAGCAATATGTTGATCAATGTTTAAAGGAGAAAATTACATCTAGTTTTTCTAACGTACTTGATACTTCTAAACGCTTTGGAGTAAATATGAAAATTGCTGCTTATATTGAAGGGGTTCGCAAGGTTGTAGAAGCATCACGCCTAAGAGGTTGGTTGCATTTTTAACCTAAAGGGAGGGCTAAAATGAAACTGGATATTTTATTAGAAGAAGTGGAGAGACAACAAATCGGTTATTACTGTATTGTGTCGAATAGTCATCGTTACGATATAGCTGTTACGTATTCACAACAGTTTCTTGGAAAAGCAATGGTTACCTCAATTCAAAATGGGAGAATGGTTTTATTAAGCCAAGAAGATATTGGAGAGGAACAATATTGGGCAACAAATCTAGGAATTGAGGTAGAGGACATAGAAGAGTTTCAAAGCTTTTTCTATATGATTCTTCAGTCACAAAGGTTAGAAGAACAATATTAATAGAATAAAAGAAAGGGATGATTGATTATGTATTATGATATTATTACGAGTCCGTGTTATGGAATAATTGAAAAAGTGTCTATCGATAAGGATTCTCGAATTTATGAATGGGAGCCATTATTCTCTATTAAAGATATGAATGGTAAACTGGAAGTAATTAAGATGGGATGTAGTGGAGAAGTTCAATCTTTAGAAGTAGAAGCGGGCGATAAAGTAATTCCAGGTATGGTATTAGCTTATATTCAAGAAGATCTTTTCGTTAGTGGTAGTGATTAATGATAGAACTATGAGGAAGATGGAGGCACTCATCTTCCTTTTTTCATTAAATAAAGAAAGAAATGTTTTATTTTCAGATTAATTAAAAAAATTTGTATTTAATGATACAATACAAATTAAATAGTTTAAAGGAGGAATAGCAGAATGTTTTCCATCGCTCATACAAAAATTAGACCCATAGTTTCTCTACCTATCGATCAATCTGAAAAGGAATGGAATATAGATGTTAAAAATATAAAAGAATCTTTTCTATTTTTAAAAAGAGGAGAGAAATTATTTGCATACGTTCATGTGAAGGATCTGCTATCAAATAGTAAGGAATTAACTTCTAAGCTATTACTTTCAAATGCTGTTTCACTAGATACAATATGTCATCTTAGTAAAGATATTTCTTTAACAGCTCTTTTTCAAATTATTGGGGCGCCGATTGCCATAGTGAAAAATGAAATGGATGAGCTAACAGGATATATAAGAAGAGAGGATGTTTTTGCAGAACTATTTAAACAAGAAAATCAGAGTGTTGATATATTGAAAATTATTTTAACGTCTATTCCAATGGGGATTTTTGTAGTAGATCGTGAAAAGAAAATTGTAAATTGCAATGAGTCTGGTTTGAAGATGATTAAATCGACTCCTGAAAGAGTTATGAATGTACCAGCAGAACTGATTTTTAATGGAGAACACATTAATAATGTATTTACAACGGGAAAAACGATCTTGAATCAATTACAAATCACAAATGAAATGGGTGTATTAGTTGACTATAGTCCGATTCCAAACTTTGATCAAAGTATTGAAGGAATGGTTATTATTGTGCAAGATTTGCCGATGGTCGAGGACATGGCGATGGAAATTGAATATATAAAGGATTTAAATAAAGATTTACATGCAATCTTGTCCAGTATTTATGATGAAATATTAGTTGTTAATCATAAAGGGGAATTAATTCGTTATAGTGAAACTGTTATCAATGATTTTTGGGGGAGTAATTTGAAGGACTTGTTAGGGAAAAATCTTTTAGAACTAGAAAAGAAAGGGTTATTTAGTCCATCGGTTACGCGATTAGTGTTGGAAAAACAAAAAAAGGTATCAGTTGTACAAGAAACAAAAAGCGGAAGGAAAATATTAGCAGTTGGAAACCCTGTATTTAATGAAAACGGAGAGCTTCATCGTATTATTATTGCCTCAAGGGATATCACCGAAGCAACGAGATTAAAGACGGAATTACATGAAATAAAGAAGATATCAGAGCAATATAAGAAGGAGTTAGATGACTTTAAAAATAAAGATCGTTTTCTTAAGAAGCTTATTTACTGTAGTCCCAAAATGGAACAAATTATTAACCAAGCTAAAAAAATAGCAGATTTTTCTTCTAATGTTCTTATTTCTGGAGAATCTGGTGTCGGAAAAGAAGTAATTGCCCAGGCAATTCATCAACTTGGGAACCGATCTTCAAAGCCATTTTTAAAATTAAATTGTGGTGCAATTCCAGAAACGTTGTTAGAAAGTGAACTATTTGGTTATACGAAAGGTGCTTTTACAGGAGCCGATAAAAATGGAAAAGAAGGATATTTTAAGCGAGCTGATCAAGGGGTTTTATTTTTAGATGAAATTGGAGAAATGCCTTTACATTTGCAAGTGAAATTGCTTAGAGTCCTGCAGGAACAAGAAGTAATTCCTATTGGAAGTACAACACCTACGAAAATAAATGTACAAATTATTGCTGCTACAAATAAGAGTCTTGAAAAGATGGTCGAATCTGGAACATTTCGTGAAGATTTATTTTATCGCCTCAATGTAATTCCGCTGCGAGTTCCTTCTTTACGAGAGCGAATGGAAGATGTTCCGGTACTTGCCTTTCATTTCTTACAACAGTTAAATGAAAAATATAATAAAAATTATCATTTAACTCCAGATGCACTTAACTTACTAGAGTTCTATTCATGGCCAGGAAATGTCCGTGAATTACAAAATATGATTGAACGTTTAGTTGTATCAGCAGATGATCCAGTAATTGAAGCGGAGTTTGTTAGTAAGTTTTTAACACCCGGTTATGACTTTAATAAAGCAAAACCAGTTATTACAAGAGTATTACCATTACAAGAAGCGCTACATTCTGTAGAAGAACAATTGATTTTGCTTGCAATGAAGCAGTATAAAACAACGACTAAGGCTGCAAAAGTTCTTGGAATCAGCCAATCTTCAGTGAGTCGTAAATATCAAAAAATTGTTAGTGAAAAAGGGATAGCGGCTGATATCATCTCTTATTCCTAAAAAAGGAGAAGGTCACATAGACTTCTCCTTTTTGTGTGCGCTTAGCATGTACATATTCTCTGGGATTCAAGTCCCGAGTGGTGAGGGCGGTAGCGGAAATCATTAAAGTTTCACTTTATGCAAAATGGAATAGTGTATGCGGAAATGCATAAAATGTTTGTTATTTTTAAGAAAATAGTCAGTTTATCCCGCTATTTGTGGGCAGTAAAACCCCCACCTCAAAATTCAGGTGGAGCAAAGAAGTTAGGTGGGAGCCCTGCTGCCTGTAAACGCCCGATTGGTGAGGGCTGATAATCAGTGGGGATGAACAAAACCCCCACTGATTAAAGTTTCACTTTATGTAGGATTCTTTTGAATTTTAAATATTGGCATGAAATTTGCTTATAAATATATAAACGATCGATAAAGGGGGATTCAATATAGTGCTAGATTTAAAAATGTATGTAAACGGTGAATGGAGAGACTCTAGTAATCAAGAAAAAAGAACGATTATTAACCCTGCTAATGGCAAGGGTATAGCATATGCACCTGAGGGAACGATTGAGGATGCAAAATACGCAATAGAAGTGGCAAGAGCGGCTTTTGATAGCGGAATTTGGTCAGAAACATCTACTGCTGAAAGGGCATCATATTTATTTAAAATAGCAGATGAAATTGATAAAAATATGGAAGAATTAGTATACCTTGAAACAATGGATAATGGAAAAACATACCGTGAGGCAGAAGGAGATATTGGAGATGCAGCGGCTTGTTTTCGCTATTATGCCGGATTGATTACAAAGCCAGATGGTCAAACATATCATGTAGCCGATCCGATGCAAGCGATGGTTGTAAGAGAGCCAGTTGGTGTTTGTGGATTAATTGTTCCATGGAATTATCCGCTATTGATGAGTGTATGGAAAATTGCACCTGCTTTAGCAGCTGGAAATACAATTGTGTTTAAACCTTCTGAAGTGACACCAATAACTGCAACAAAGCTATTCGAAATCCTTGAAAAAGTAGGGCTACCAAAAGGTGTTGCCAATATGGTAATGGGGGCCGGTCCAATAGTAGGGAATGAAATTGCAGCGAGTCATAAAGTCGATATGATTTCCTTTACAGGTGGAACAAAAACAGGTAAGCACATTATGAGAACAGCAGCAGATAATATGAAAAAGATTTCGTTAGAACTTGGAGGGAAATCTCCAAATATTATTTTTGCAGATGCAGATTTTGAGACTGCTATTGATTATGCTCTATTCGGTATTTATGCAGGTAGCGGACAAGTGTGTTCAGCAGGGTCGAGAATCCTTGTAGAGGAAAGCGTTTATGATAGATTTGTTAATAGTTTTGTAGAGAGAGCACAGCAAATTAACGTTGGGCCTGGTGATCATCCTGAATCAGAAATGGGGCCACTTGTAAGTCAAGAACATATGGAAAAAGTATTACGTTATATTGAAATTGGAAAAGACGAAGGTGCAAACGTTGCTTGCGGAGGTAGACGAATAATGGAGGATGGAAAAGGTGATGGTTTCTTTATTGAACCAACAGTCTTTGTCAATGTAAAACCTGATATGCGCATTGTCCAGGAAGAAATCTTCGGTCCTGTTGTGGTAATTCAAAAGTTTAAAACTGAACAGGAAGCAATTGAGTTAGCAAACGGTACGGATTATGGCTTAGCTGGAGGGGTATTTACGGTTGATGGTGCAAAAGCAATGCGCGTAATTCGCAAGCTTCGCGCAGGCATTACGTGGATTAATAGCTATCATCCAACATACAATGAGGCGCCTTGGGGCGGATATAAGCAAAGTGGTATAGGTCGTAGTCTAGGAACGTTTGGTTTAGAAGAATTTCAAGAAATTAAGCAGATTAATATAAATCTAGAAGTAGAACCTATTGGTTGGTTTGCAAATAAAAAAAATGTAGAGGTGAATTAGATGGAAACGAACGTGAAAAATAAATTGAATGAGAAAGAATCAAATGTAAATGAGTATATTACGAAAGTACTACAGTTAATTGAAAAAGAAAAAGTATCTGAAGAAGAGGCAAATTGGATTCAAAAAGAAACAGTAGACGGATTTAGAGAGCATGTGAATCCTGGTTTTCTTGCTTATAGAAAAACAGTAACAAAAGATGGACAATTTGCAGCAGTAGAATGGTCTGATGAAGGATCTTGTTTTATGGATATTAATGGTAAAAAATACATTGACTGTTTAGGTGGATTCGGAATTTATAATGTTGGTCACCGTAATCCGAAAGTAGTAAAAGCTGTAACAGATCAATTAAAGCGTCAAGCATTACACAGTCAGGATTTACTAGATCCACTTCGAGCAATTCTTGCAAAGATTTTAGCGGATATTACACCTGGTGATTTGAAATATGCTTTCTTCACAAATAGTGGAACAGAAAGCGTAGAGGCAGCATTAAAACTAGCAAAAATGTATAGTGAACGAACAACTTTCATTTCTACAACCCGTGCTTTCCATGGTAAGAGCCTTGGTGCTTTATCTGGGACGGCAAAAGGAATGTTCCGTAAGCCATTTTTACCATTAATTCCGGGTTTCCGCCATGTTCCATTTGGCGATATTGATATGATGAGAAAAACATTTGAGACATGTGCATTAGTGGGAGAAGATGTTGCAGCAGTTATTTTAGAGCCAATTCAAGGGGAGGGCGGCATTATTTTACCTCCAGAAAATTATTTGAAACAAGTGCGAGAGCTTTGTGATGAGTTTGGATCACTCCTTATTTTTGATGAAGTGCAAACTGGAATGGGCCGTACAGGAAAAATGTTTGCAGCAGATTTATATGATGTTGTACCGGATATTATTTGTCTTGCGAAAGCGTTTGGTGGAGGTGTAATGCCAGCGGGAGCTATTGTTGCGAAAGAAAAAGTATTCCAAAGTTGGTTTGAAAATCCATTTATGCATACAACAACGTTTGGCGGGAATCCTCTTGCATGTGCTGCTGCAATTGCAACAATCCATGTATTATTGGAAGAGAAATTACCGGAACGGGCGATGGAAGTTGGAGAGTATTTCTTAAAAGGATTGAAACAAGCAGCAGAAGGACACGAAGATAAAATCTTTGAAATCCGTGGTCAAGGTTTAATGATTGGGATTGAATTCCATAAAGACGAGATTGGTTATGAAGTGTCAAAGGCGATGTTTGATCAAGGTATTCTTGTTGCGGGAACATTAATTAACTCAAAAACAATTCGTATTGAACCATCCCTTACAATTAGTTATGAAGAAGTAGATACAGTTATTAATACGTTTAAATCTGTGCTAACTCAAGTAAAATAAATTTCGTATAATGTTATATGTGAATTCAAACGATTGAAACTATAATTAGAATAGATTTACTTATATTGTATTACAGGAAGGCAGTGTAACGAAAAAGTTACACTGCCTTTTTATTACATTTTTTGTTGTAAGTATTTACATGTAATTTGTCTTGGTGTACTATTTAACTAACACACTAAGACAGGAGGGGAGAAATGAAAATCGAGTTTTCTCCAAACACACCAATTTACATTCAAGTAATGGAATACATAAAAAAAGAAATTGTAACGGGTCATTTATTGCCTGGCGATAAAATTCCCTCTGTACGTGAATTAGCGAGTGAATTACAAGTGAATCCAAATACGATTCAACGTACATTTCAAGAACTAGAGCGGGATGGAGTTGTTGTAACGCGTAGAGGAATGGGACGATATGTAACGAATGAAGGGGAGAAAATTATGGAGCTGCGAAAAGATATGGCGAGAGAATTACTTCATTCTTTTATAGATGGAATGGACAATTTAGGTTTTTCAGAAGAAGAAATTCTTACAATCCTTCGTTCTTCATTACATGAGAAAAGGGAGGAGAACGAATGACAGAGTTATTAAAAATAGAAAACTTATGGAAGCGATACGGATTAAAAGCAGTGATCCGTGAGTTAAATATAGAGATTACAGAAGGAAAAATCGTTGGGCTTGTTGGAGATAACGGAAGCGGGAAAACGACGTTATTAAAAATGATTGCAGGTCTACAACATCCTTCTGAAGGCAGCATAGTAATTAATGGTAAAAAAGTAGGGTTAGAGACGAAAGAAATCGTTTCATTTATGTCTGACAAGCCAGTCTTTGATGATTGGATGACTGTAAAAGATGCATTATTTTTCTATCGAGATTTTTATAAAGATTTCGATATTCAAAAAGCAGTAGATACGATTGCGGAATTTAAAATACCGTTAGAAGAAAAAATTATAGCATTATCAAAAGGGATGGTGGAAAAGCTTCAAATTATTTTAACGTTTTCTCGAAAAGCGAAGTTATATGTACTGGATGAACCACTTGGCGGAATTGATCTTGTTTCTAGAGAACACGTATTAGATCTCATTTTAAAATTTTATAGAGAAGATTGTACCATACTAATCTCAACTCATTTAATAAATGAAGTTGAAAATATTTTTGATGAGGTAATCTTTTTAAAAGATGGAGAAATTGTATTGTATGAAAATGTAGAAGAGTTACGTTTTCAGAGAGGGAAAGCTGTCACGGATGTGTTTAAGGAGGTGTTTAGTAGATGAAGTCGAGCTTAATATATATGTACAATATGAATAAAAAACAGATTGTTATTTCGTTGTTATCATTTATATTTGTTGTGGCTGTTGCCTTTGTATGTATGGGCAATTATATTAAGAAGGAATCGGGAGAAATAAACCAAACAATCATAATTGCGTTAGTTATATTTGTATATATAATTTTTGTAGTAATGATGTTCATTCAAGCGATGTCTGCTTTCGGAAAAATGATTGAAAGTACATTATTTCGGTTAACACCGACATCAGGTAGAAAAATTGTTTTAGCAATATTGTTATTTGCTTTTATCTATTTAGCTATTTTTGAACTCTTAGGTACAATATTCTTATATAGTATTTCTATTAAATTAATAAAAGGTACTGAAATGTATGAAGCATTTATTGGTTTAACTCAAAAACCGTTTCAGCAAATAGTATCTTCAGTTTTGTTTGTATTTAATTTGGTTAGTCTGTTACTTATTTTACTTTTTGTAACAGCGAGTGTGAAGGTATTTTCTCTTAAGAAGAAAATTGAATACGGTGTTATCTTTGCTTTGTTTTTTACATTAAGTAAAGCAATGAGCCTGATATACGCGACATTAGGTAAGCTCGTACCAAGAGGTTATTTTATAGATAAATTATTATATATAGATGAATCGTTTTATGACGGGGTTTATTTATATCCTGAAAAATTTATGAATCTATATAGTTTTAGTTTTTCTATAGGAATATTTATTCTACTTGTTTATATAACAGGTCGCATAATCGATAAAAAACTAGAAGTCTAAAGGAGGAATCAGCATTGGGAAACGTAGTAGTAAAATTAGAAAATGTTCGAAAAAGGATTGGTGGAACAGAAATTATCCGTGGTTTATCATTTGAGGTTCGTGAAGGGGAAGTGTACGGATTCCTTGGACCGAACGGTAGTGGTAAGACGACGACAATTCGTATGATGACAGGTCTTATATCAATGACAGAGGGCGATATTACAATTTGTGGTCATAGTATTCGCACGGAGCGTGAAAAGGCGTTAGAGCAAATTGGAGCGATTGTAGAAAACCCTGAACTATATGATTATATGACAGGAATGCAAAACTTAAAGCATTTTGCAAACATGGCAATTACTCCAATTAGTAAAGAGCGCATTAATGAAATTGTAAAGCTTGTTGAATTGGAGCATGCGATTCATAAAAAGGTGAAAACATATTCACTTGGTATGAAGCAACGTTTAGGAATTGCACAGGCATTACTGCATCAGCCGAAAATCTTAATTTTAGATGAGCCGACAAATGGATTAGATCCAGCTGGTATTCGTCAAATTCGTGATTATTTACAACGTTTAGCGAAAGAAGAAAATATTGCGGTCATTGTATCAAGTCACTTATTAAGTGAAATTGAATTGATGTGTGACCGCGTTGTTATTATTAAACAAGGTGAGTTTGTACAAGAGTATAACTTGCATGAACAAGCGAAACATGATGAGGCAGTAGTTGTAGCGTTTGAAGTAGATGAAGTTCAGAAAGCGAATGAAATCATTAAAGGTAAGACGCAAGGAAATGTAATTGTAGTATCTGTAATGAAAGAGGAAATTCCACAACTTGTAAAAAAACTTGTAAATGACGATGTGCTTGTATACGGAGTTGCTGTTCAAAATAAAACATTAGAGGATGAGTTCTTAGCGATTACAGGGGGAGTGAAAGCGTAATGTTTAAATTAATTCAAAATGAATTTTTAAAGTTACATGCGAAAAAAGGTATGTATATTTTAATCGGTGTGATTGCTTTATTGGAGATTTTAGGAGCCGTAGTCAAAGCAAAATGGGGTGAACCTGGTAGCTTGAGTGGAACTTACTTAGATTTTGCGAGTTCAAATATTGTTTTAATTATGATATTCACACCGATTTTTGGAATTACAATAGCCTCTCGCACAATTACAGATGAATTCCAAAAAGGAACAATTAAGCAATTATTAATTCGACCAAGAAAACGAATTACAGTTTTATTTTCTAAATATATTACGGTATTATTAACGATGTTATTTATCGTATTTGCTAGTACACTAATTGCGATGATTATTGGCGGCTTTGTAATGGACGGTAGTAAAACAGAATTAACGTTAGCGATTGTGTTAAAAACAATTTTATATCAACTTGTATCACCATTTTTCTTCGCAACGCTTGCATTCTTCTTTGCAAACGTATTTAGAAATTCTGTATTGCCATTACTTATTACTCTATTTTTATATTTCTTAGAACCGGCAATTACGATGTTACTTATGATGTTTGCAAAAGGTGTAGCGAAGTTTGTAGTATTCTTCCATTTGAATTTAAGTGTTTACGATAGTAATAAATTAGTTAGTGGCGGAGCAGAGCCAACATTTACAGAATTTACGTTTACAACTTCAGTATTACTTGTCATCGCGTATTTTGCTGTATTACTTGTAGCATCAAGTGTATTATTCCAAAAGCGTGACGTATTATAATAAAAGAAATCCCCGCTTGTAAAAATGGGGATTTTTATTACATAGTTTTTTACGTTCCTAGTATTCTGTATTTTTAATTAGAGATGCTGTCAGCCATAGAATATCGGATCTTCTCCAGCTAATCTTGGGTCATATAGTCTTTAAGGGGAGCGAATGTAAATTGTAATGAAGTTGAAGAACGGTGATATGGTATATCCAGTAAAGTCGTTATATATATGTTAAGAGATATGCTGTTCGGAAGTAATTGAGAAAAAAAGGAAGGTTTTCAACTATATTCATATTATAATTTAGTTATCCTGCCATTTGTAGGAGAGGGGTTTCCTATAAAACCCTGATTAATATTTTGCTTTTTACTATCTTTGGAGGTGTTCAATATGCAATATGCATTTTCACGTATAAGGCTACGTAGTTTTTTTGGATGGATGATTATAGGGATGTTCCTAACGATGATTCCATTAAGTTTATCAGGTGCTTCTGATAATACGATAGAATTCATGTCACAAATATCAATATTTTTCGTATTTCCACTATTGTGGCTATATTTAAAAACAAGTAAAAATAATGTCGTTTTTAAAAGTTTTTTTGATAAGCCCAGACGTTTACATTGGGGGTTAATTGTATTAGCCGCGATAATGGGAATGATTTTTTCAGTCGGTATATCCCAAATTCAATTTTATATTTTAGCACATACTTTACCTGATTTTTTAGTTACGATGTTAGAAGATGGAAATGTAATTAATACGAGTAATATATATATGACGATATTCACTTTCATTTCAGCATGTGTATTAGCTCCAATAATGGAAGAAGTTATTTTTAGAGGTTTTTTCTTACAGAGAATGGCATACAAATGGGGGATTAAACGAGCGGTCATTATATCCTCTCTTATTTTTGGATTAGGACATTTTGATGTTATCGGTGCTTTCATGTTTGGTGTTATTATGTGTCTTCTATACATAAAGACAAAAAATATATGGACGAATATTGCTGTGCATGCTTTAAATAATTTGATTGCAACGACTATGCAATTGGCAAGTGGAGATGGAAGTGACACAATCTCAATTGCGGAATTGCAGGCACAAAGTAATTTATGGATTGGCATTGGACTTGTGATTGTTGGATTACTTTGGTTAATCCCTTACATTTGGAAACAATGGCGTACGGTAAAAGAAGTAGGTGTGCCACCGCTTCGTTTCATAAATGAAGAAAAAGTAGTGAATACATCAGAAGAAAATGAAATATATAGCCAAGTGATAGTAACAGATAGATTGATGGCTGTAGAGCTGCCTGATGAAGCTGTAAATAAGCTTCGGTTAGAAGAAAATGATTATGTAACAGTTTCTGTAGAAGAAGATAAAATTGTTATAAAGAAAGCGTATAATAGATAATTAAAAAGTAGCTCCTAAAGAGCTACTTTTTAATTTGTAATAATCTCTACACGAAAATTATTACCGTTCTTTACATATTTAATATCTGTAACGATCCGAACTGTTTTTAGAAGTTCAACTTTTTCACCAATTCGAGGGATGGTCGGAACATTGTCCCAAATACCAAGCAAGTCATCTAATTGTGCCGTTTTTTCATAAAACCAGATTTTCAATGTAAAGCCCCTTTCTCGAACTTTATGTATTTTAATACATAATATATTATTTTTATTCTTATTGTAAGGGGTTTTTTAATATTTTATGAATAAAAATAAATTAATCTTCTGGGAAGATATGTTCAATGTCTGGAGTAAGAGCTACTTCTGATAATACGATATGAGAAACTGTCGTTGCATATGAAGAAACGTCATTAATAAATTCTTCAAGTTCTACGAGCGAAGGAACAGAAATTTTTACAATGTAGCATAAGCTTCCTGTTACTCGGTAACAAAAACTTGCAGAGGGATAAGACTGAATAAACTGTTGCATACGTGTTGTATCACCATTTTTTAAAGTGATTTCTAAAATACAATCTAAAACAAGTCCTGCTTTTTTATAATCGATATCGATAGTGTATTTTTGAATAACTCCTTCACTTTCAAGTTTACGAACACGTTCTGTAGTAGACGGAGCGGATAAGTTTACTCGCTTTGCCAATTCTCGCATCGAAAGTCGACTATCATTATATAATTCATTTAAAATTTTTCGATCAACACGGTCTAGTTGCATTTGTAAATAAACCTCCAGTAAAATGATATTTTTTGTAAAGTAAAAATATAAATTAAGATTCATATGAAATGTAAAGTGAACCTTATTTATTTTACAATAAAACAGAAGGAAATAGGAGGGGAAATGATGGAGAGGATTTCATTATCAAATGTAGGAGATACAAAGTTTCAAAAGTTATTAGGTCATAATCCGGATATATTACATTCGTGGAGTGCGTTAGAGGATACAATGTACAATAAAGGAACTCTTTCAGCAGAGTTGAAGGAGCAAGTGAGACGAACATTAGCGTATGGGAATGAATGTCCGTACTGTATGGCAAAGGGAAGACCTGATGATATGCAAAAGGTAGAAGAAATTAGTGTAGCAGTTACTTTTACGCATACATTTGTTCATGACCGAAAGGCGATAGATGATAATATGTTTCATATATTAAAACAATATTGGACGGAAAAAGAAATTGTAGAGCTTTGTGCCTATATTTGTTTTATTACCGCGTCGCAGCAACTTGGTTTTCTGTTTCAATTACAGCCCAATTAAATAGGAGGATAGTATGCTTAATCAAGTAGCACTTATAATCATTGATGTACAAGAAGCATTCAACTTGCCGTACTGGGGCATGAGGAATAACCTTTTTGCGGAAGAAAATATGAAAAGTTTGTTAGAAGAGTGGAGAAAAAGGAAACTACCAGTTTTTCATATTCAACATGTAAATAAAGAAGATGTTCAGTCGATGTTTTATCAATATGCGGAAACGGTGGACTTTAAAGAAGAAGTGCAACCAATGCTAAATGAAATAATTATCCAGAAATCCGTTAATAGCGCGTTCATTGGGACAAATTTAGAAGAACAATTAAGAGAGCAAAAATGTAATACGGTAGTGATTGTAGGATTAACAACAAACCATTGTGTGGAGACTACAACACGGATGGCAGGTAATTTAGGATTTACAACGTATTTAGTGAGCGATGCGACGGCTACTTTTAATCGTATAGGTCCAGACGAAATAGAGTATAGTGCAGAGGACATTCACAATATGACGCTTGTAAACTTACATGATGAATTTGCTAAGATTGTTACGACTGAAGAAGCCTTAAAATTATTTTAAAAAAATAATTACGGAATTATGTAGAAAAAAATAAGAATATTTCGTATAATCTAAGTATAATCATTTTAAAAATAGGGGTGGCATCATATGAAGAAAATTCCAGTAAAGAAAATAGAAGAAGTACTAGTTTTAGCAGGGGATAATAAACAAAAACAAAAGGAATTTTATGAATTGCTCTTAACAACTGATTTTTATGTTGCTGGTTCATTAGAAGCAGAGGACGGGGCAACAGAAGGCACACTTCGTTTACGTCATTTCCAAGGAGAAGATAGATGGATCGTTCCATTCTTTACACAAGTGGAATTTGTAAAAGATGTGTTGCCAGAAGGGACACCCCTTATTACGATACGTGGAAAAGAATTATTTGGTAGCATCGAGAAAGATGCGACAGCTGTATTAAATGTTGGAACAGATATGAGTAAAACATTTATTCCAGAAGAAATTGCAGATATAGCATCAGGACGAATCTTTAATTATTATAAGTAAAAGGAAAAGCTTAGTAGCTTTTCCTTTTTAATTTGAACATGGAGTGGTTATACCAGAAGAAATAGAAACAGTTTTGTTATTTGTATTTATTGTTGCTGTAGCTCCGAGGGGAATACCAATATTTGGGCTTATATGTCCGATTGGTAAACCGAATAGCACAGGTATATTATATGGTGTGAAATATTCATATAATATTGTTTGCAATGATTGGGATGGTTTAGAAGGGGTGCAGTCGTGACAACTTGTGAAAATAACGCCACTGCATTCATTAAACTGTCCAGATAAAAGTAGTTGATTTAACATCCGGTCAATGCGATAAGGTTCTTCACCAATATCTTCAAGCAATAAAAGTTTATTTGCCGTATTTATCTCATAGGGCGAGCCAATTATACTTGTTAACACAGTTAAATTCCCTCCAACTAATGTGCCTGTAACTGTACATGGAGAGGTAGGTACGATACATTTTGATGCAGATAAGATAGATGAATACGGATGGAAGAGTTGATTGAAGGAAGATAAAGAGAGAGAATCTATACCTTTTCCTAATTCTTCAATCATTGGACCATGAAAAGTAACCAGCTCCGCATAACGTGAAAAGGCAGTATGCAAAGCCGTAATATCGCTATATCCCCAAAAAATCTTTGGATTTTGTTGAATGATTTCATATTGAATGTAAGGGAGAAGGCGAGCGCTTCCGTAACCACCCCGTGCACAGAAAATCGCTTTGATCTTAGTATTTGCAAATGCTTCATGTATATCATCAAGACGAACTTGATCACTTCCAGCTAAATAGCCATACTTCTCATAAACACTCTTTCCAATTAATACGGATAATCCCATCTCTTGTAGTACTTTCACACCTTTTAAAACATTTTCGAGCGTTGGTGGGCCTGATGGGGCGATAACCATTACAGTGTCACCGTGTTTTAATGCATTTGGATAAATCATTGTATTCCCTCCTTCTCTTTCAATATATTCGAGCGGTGATGGTTCAATCCTTGCAAAAGCAGGGGAAAACATGCCACATAAAGAAAGTATAAGGAGAGTAGGAGGGAAAATGATGTTTACAAGCCGAGTTACAGAAATATTACAAGTGAAGAATCCTATCATTCAAGCTGGGATGGCAGGTGCTATTACAACGCCAGAGCTCGTTGCAGCTGTAAGTAATGGAGGAGGATTAGGTACGCTTGGAGCTGGCTATATGAGTCCTGAACAAATTCGTGAAGCTATTTATAAGATAAGGGAGTTAACAGATAAACCATATGGTGTTAATTTACTTTTAACAAAAGAGGTAAAGATAGAAGAAGAAAAGGTAAAAGAGGCGAACGTATTACTTGAATCGGTGAATAGAGAACTAGGTATAGAGGGAGAGCAGACGTTAAAGCTGCCGAAAAGTTATACAGCGCAATTACAAGTATTATTAGAGGAAAAAGTACCGGTCGTTAGCTTTGCATTTCAAACGTTAGAAAAAGAAGAAATAGAGGAATTAAAAAGAAGAGGAATAAAAGTTATCGGCACAGCTACCCATGTAGCAGAAGCGAAAGTACTCGCCGAGTTAGGCGTAGATATTATCGTCGGACAAGGTAGCGAGGCAGGAGGGCATAGAGGAACGTTTATTGGGAAAGAACGTGATGCTATGATTGGTACGTTTGCGTTAATTCCGCAATTAGTGGCAGAAGTACCTCATATCCCGATTGTCGCAGCAGGTGGTGTAATGAATGGGCAAGGGCTTGTTGCGGCATTTGCATTAGGGGCAGAAGCTGTTCAAATGGGATCAGCCTTTTTAACGAGTGAAGAAAGTATTACGCATGATGTGTATAAAGAAGCGATTTTGCATAGTACAGATACGAGCACAACTGTAACCCGTGCGTTTTCCGGGAAATATGCACGGGGTATTCGTAATGAATTTATTGAGAAGCATGAAGGAAGAGAAGAGAATTTACCGATGTATCCAGTGCAAAACGTATTAACTTCTAAAATACGCCAAGAAGCAGCGAAGCAAAATAAGGAAGAGTATATGTCGCTTTGGGCGGGACAAGCATCATCATTAGCACGAACGGAATCAGCTCAGCACGTAGTGAAACGTGTCATGAATGAAGCGGAGAATGTAATCGAACAATTACAAAATGTATATAGAAAAAGACCACTTGAATAATTCAAGCGGTCTTTTCGTTAGTTTGCTTTATAAAATTGTTGGATAGCTTCGTCGATGTAAACCCAGCCTTTCCAACCTAAGTGCATATGATCTTTTAAGAAGTACTTATCATATTCATGATTTGAGAAGTCAGCAATTGGATAGCCAGCTTTCTTAATTTGCTCATGAACTTTATTGTAGTATAACTCGCGTTTTTCTTTCGGGAAGCCAGCGTAATCATACCAAGGACCTTTTACAGGAACAGAAATGAAGAGTGGTTTTGCACCAGATTGTTTTAATAAATCAAGTACAATTTGTAAATCTTCATACTCTGGTGATTGGTCATAAGCATCATTTTTTAAGTAACCTTCACGTTGCTTTAATTTCTTCTTAATTTTGCTATTGAAGTAATCATCTTCGATACCGTATTCGTTAGAGCCTGATTCTACTGCACCTGTTTGATCAGCATGCTTACGAGCTTCTTCCCAGTTCATTTGTTTCAATGATGGATCAAGCGTTTCTTTATGCGGCTTAATATCAAACATTGCTGTAAATAAATCTTTACGATCTAAAATGTTACGATAAATATAAGCGAAAGGTTTAGCAGCAAGTGCTTTTACTTTATACTTTGTATCATCGTAGGCGATACCTTCAAGCGAAATTTTTAGTAAAGTTTCTTTTTTAACAATCTCAAAGTTTAATAAACGCTTCGCAATTTGTTTTTTCATTTCAGGTTTTAAATCATCGTTGAAAATGAAGTGGTAACCTTGTTGTTTTGAAAAGTTAGGTGCAAAGTGCGTTTCATCAATACCTTGTGGTACAAACCATTGCGGAGAAAGAACGAATATCATTTTTTTATCTTTCAATTGATCCATTGTCGATGCTAAGTTTAATACATGTACAAGGTCTTGTGTTCCGCCGCGTCCAAGCAGGAATGGTGTGAACCCTTCAGGCTTTACTTTGAAATAATTCGATGGATGGAAAGCATCCATACGTGCGAATTCCGATGAACCGTACATCGGAAGATATTTCGGGTCTGCTAACATCTTTTGCTGTAAAATCATACTTTGAATCTTTTCTTCTTTTAAAGAAGTCGCAGCTTGTTCTACTTTTTCATCACTTAAAAGTGGAAGTAGGAAGCGCGTTGGAATAAGTAAGAATACAGCAAAAAGGGCCAATGCTAAAAGCATCGGACCAAATTTTGCTTTGTTCATCGGATTTCTTCCAACTTCTTAATAACCATATTTGGTGTAGCCCACTCATCACGGTCAAAATCAGAAATAGACACTTCAATATCTAAACGCTCTTGGAATTCAACTAATAAAGATACTACAGCGAAAGAATCAAGAATACCTTCTTCAAATAATTGAACATCTAAGTTTTCTTTCACAATATCGTTTTCACATACTTCTTCTAAAATATCTAATACTTGCTCTTTGAATTCTGCCATTTTTAAAATCTCCTTTATATCCGAATATATTATATGTGCAACTTCTTAATGGAATAAGAAGAGTGCATTAAAAGTATCTGTTAAGGTGTCCAGAGAAAATTAGGAAACCGAAACATACAACGTGGAACGTAATTACAATCGCAAGGACGCGTGTAAATTTATTATTTGGCCAAAACTTATGCTTTTTGTTTTTTCGTTCGAAAATATCGAATAAAATAAACAGTGCGGCATGATATAGACCGTAAATAATATACTGAGCAACAGCGCTTCCTTGGATGTGCCAAATTCCCATGATGAAAAAGTTTAAAAATGCACCGATATACGAAATTGTGTAGCGGTTTTTAATTAACTTTTTCTTCGTTGCAAAAAAGACGAAGCGCATGTAAATAAAATCACGGAACCAGAATGATAAACTCATGTGCCAGCGGTTCCAGAAGTCTTTAATATTACGACTAAGGAATGGCTTATTAAAGTTTTCTGGCGTTTTAATTCCCATCATATAACTTACACCAATTACAAATGAGCTATAACCAGCAAAATCGAAGAATAGATATAAGCTATAGCTATACATATAAATCATATTTGAAAAGATTGTATCGTGTTGAGCGAATGCTGGATCCATAAAATATTGCTTTATTAAGTAAGCAATAATAAATTTATACAAGAAACCTTGGAAAATACGATTTAGTCCTGTATATAGTAAGTTTTGATATTCTTCAGCGCTAGGTGGCTTTTGAATATCTTTTTGGAATCTTCGGTAACGATCGA
The DNA here is from genome assembly GCF_050524305.1 of Bacillus silvicola. Classification (NCBI taxonomy): domain Bacteria; kingdom Bacillati; phylum Bacillota; class Bacilli; order Caryophanales; family Bacillaceae; genus Bacillus; species Bacillus silvicola. The sequence goes on along the minus strand of NZ_JBNGVC010000001.1, from coordinate 1,015,918 downwards.
TAGGTCCTGTTGAAATCGCAGGGAAGAATAAAACGAATTCCCAGAAGTTAAAGAAAGAAAGTTCTTTAATTAAACCATCACGAACTTCAAATACCATTTGAACTGCTCTAAATGTTACGTAAGATATACCTAGAAAAACAACAAGTTTTAATTCAGGTAAAACGGATGCAAACGGTGCGATTTTTGCCAAAATAAGTGGCAAAATTGATAAAATAACAGCTATACAAAACGTGAATGTACTATTATTTTGTTTTCTTAAAAGTAAATAGCCTTTAATAAGGGCGTATTGCCAAATAATAAATGCAGCTAACATCATTGCTTGCTTCGGTTTATCAGAGAAGATAATAGCAATCATTACTAATGTTAAAACGGCATTATATTTACGCAACATTTTACCTTTTAATCCAGCTATGATAGTAGGTATTAATAAAATGCCCACTATAGCGAAAAAATAAAATGATCCATATGCGGTCATGCTGTAACCTCACTCAATAATTTTTTGCGATCTACCTTTCCATTTGGTGTCATTGGAATAGAAGATTGATACATGAATTTACGTGGAATCATGTAGTTTGGTAAACGCTCATTGAGTTCTTTTTTGATTGCAGATGTTAATTTGAATTCTTTTTCAAACGAATGCTCTCCAGGAACAACAACCGCTAATAAATAATCGTATTTTTCACCTTTTTTAATTGGAACAATAACTGCTCCTTCTACGTAAGAACACGCACGAAGATGATGCTCAATTTCTTCTAATTCCATTCGATAACCATGAAGCTTAATTTGGAAATCAAGACGACCATTATAGAATAGAAGACCATTTTCAACATAGCCAGCATCGCCTGTTTTATAGGCGCGCTCACCGTCAATTATAGTAAATGCTTTTTCTGTTAATTCAGGGCTTCCTAAATATCCAACGCTTACGCTTGGACCGACAATTACGATCTCACCTTTTTCACCATCAGGTGCGATTGTGCCATCTTCTTTCATAATAAGAAGGCGACAGTCTGATTTACAGTAGCCAACTGGAAGTGATTTGTATTGATCAAGCACTTCTTCTGTAACGTGAATACCCGTTACAGCGACAGTAGCTTCTGTTGGACCGTACGTATTCATAATTGTTGCTTTCGGGAAACGCTCAATTAATTTTCTAGCTACTTCATTTGGTAACACTTCACCGCAGAATAAGAATGTTTTCATGTTTGGTAGCATACTCTCAGAGAAAGATGCTTCCATTAAACACATTTCAGCGAAAGATGGTGTCGAAGTCCATACTTGAATATCCGATTGCTCTAAAGAAGCAAACAAGTCTTTTGGACGTGCAATCATATCTTTATCGATTGCCCAAAGTGTACCACCTGTTACTAATGATGGGTAAATATCCATTACAGATAAATCAAATGAGAAAGGTGCTTGGTTTAAGAATACTTGCCCTGTTTGTAAGTTGAAATCTTCTACAGCCCATTTTGTAAAGCTAACAAGGCAGTTATAAGTAATCTGAACCCCTTTCGGATTACCTGTACTTCCTGATGTGTAAATAATGTAGAAGTTCTCATCACCTTTTACCGCATGTTCAGGATTTGGAATGTTCCCTTTATGAGTAAAGAAAATATCTTTTAAGTTGTCTTCACTTACAATGCGAACTGGTAAATCAGTTACAGTTACTTCTGTTTCTGATAAAAGTAATTTCGCACCAGAATTTTCAGCGATACGTTGTACACGATCAGCTGGGATAGATAAATCTACAGGAATGTAAGCATGTCCAGCTTTTACACATCCTAAAAAGTTAATAATCATTTCAGGTTGCATATGGCCATACACCATAATTGGTGAACGATCATCTGGATACTCAGAAGAAATCCAATGTGCTAACGCATCAGAATCTTCCTTTAATTGTTTGTACGTAATTTTCGCATCTCGCCAAACAAAAGCGGTTTGATCAGGCGTTTCTGCAGCCCACTTTTCAATTTGTTCTAATAACTTCATAACGTTCCCACCCTAGAATTCATTGTAAATAAATGTACTTGTGTTTGTATCATGGAATCCATACAACCAAAGTAATGCAAATAAAATTGCAAGGTAATAAACCGTCTTTGCAACCCATTGTGTGAGTGGTCGAGACCATATCTCTTTTAATCTTTCCATGTCTTTCCCTCTCTTAATGAAATAATAGCTCTTTGTAGGTATCATGTCCTACATTATTGTGAAAAAAACAAAATTCCACATTTTAGGTAAAAATAAGACAAAAGGCTCTTTTTTGATATTAGCACTAAATACTAAAAAAGAAAATCCCTAACTTAGCAATTATATTACATTCAGCATGAATTTGTAATGGGTTTGACATGTAAATAGAAAGTAGATTGTGTGAATGTATAAAAGTGGCCTGGGAGAATGTATAGAAATGCAATATTTGTTTGTATCTTTGAATTTTTCATAGTTAATTTATGAATTGCTAAAGTTTCTTAAAAGGAGGAATTTCTGATGAAGAGCGTGTGGAAGGATCTGATTTCAGAAGAAAACATTATTAAATGGAGACGGCATTTTCATAAATATCCAGAATTATCATTTCATGAAAAAGAAACTTCGCAATTTATATATGATACATTATGTTCATTTTCTTATTTTGAAGTAACAAGACCGACTAAGTATAGTGTACTAGCAATTAAAAGGAGTGTGCAAAAAGGAAAAGTAGTTGCTATTCGAGCGGATATAGACGCATTACCAATTCAAGAAGAGACACTAAAGTCCTATGCATCGGTCAATAAAGGTATCATGCACGCATGTGGGCATGATGCACATGCTGCTATTTTGTTAAGTGTTGCAGAGACGATAGCAAATATAAAGGAAGAGTTTGTAGGCGAAGTTCGTCTGTTTTTTCAGCATGCAGAAGAAGTATATCCTGGCGGTGGACAAGAAATGGTTGAGGCAGGTGTTATGGATGGTGTTGATTATGTAATAGGTTTACATGTTATGTCTGGATTGGAAAGCGGAAAGATTGGAATTGTGTATGGGCCGATGATGGCAGCACCAGACGTGTTTACAGTTGAAATTAACGGAAAAGGAGGGCATGCGGCGCGGCCGGAAGAAACGGTAGATCCTATTGCTATTGGAGCACAAATTGTTACAAACTTACAACATATCGTATCAAGAAATACAAGTGCTTTTATGCAAAGGGTAGTTTCAGTTACACAATTTCATGGGGGAATGGCGGATAATATTATTCCAAATGGAGCAACTTTAATGGGAACTGTTCGATCTTTTAATCAAACATTAAGAGAGGAAGCAAAAGAGAAAGTTGAGCAAATTGTGAAAGGAATTACAGAAGCTCATGGAGGGGATTATACATATACGTATCGTTACGGATATGATCCAGTTATTAATAATGAGTACATTACGAAAATAGTAGAAGAAAGTGCGATGAAATTGTTCGGAAATCAGCGTATTGTGCATCTTGAACCTTCTATGGGAGGAGAAGATTTTTCAGCATATTTAAGAAAAGCACCTGGTTGTTTCATTAAAATAGGGACGGGAAATAAAAGTATCAATACTTGTTATCCTCATCACCATCCGAAATTTGATGTGGATGAATCAGCCCTAATTTATGGAGTTGAACTATTTTTAGAGACAACTATAAGGTTACTAGAAACGTATAAAGAATAAAAAAAGGCAACTGCGCTCTATCGCAGTTGCTTCTATTTCTTTCCGTCAGAGAGGGCTGAGAAAGAACTATGCTCATTTATAGTATATGAATAGCTAACGGACAAGCTTGTACATTTTAACTATTTTTTAAAAAATAGTTATTGACTTTGATTATCAATTTCAATTAATCTAAGTGTGTAGATGGAATTGATAATTATTATCAGTTAGATAGATGAGGAACTTTAATGAGAAAAACATTTCACCTTTTACGAAGGGGATTAGAAAATAAAAATAAAGATGTCGATAAGCATATTGAGTGGCAACGAAATGTAATTCGTTCTGAATATGTAGACGAGAAGAATGCAAGTCAAACAGAAAAAGCGATACATAGTAAAGGGAGAGATTCAGTTGAGTAAGTTAATAATGATTTATGCAAGTATGAGTGGAAATACAGAGGAAATGGCCGATCATATTGCGGGTGCGATTCGTGAAACAGAAAATGAGATTGAAGTCATTGATATTATGGATACACCAGAAGCTTCTATATTAGAACAATATGACGGTATTATTTTAGGAGCTTATACTTGGGGAGACGGTGACCTTCCTGATGATTTCTTAGATTTTTATGATGCAATGGATGCGATTAACTTAACTGGTAAAAAAGCAGCAGCATTCGGTTCTTGTGACTCGGCTTATCCGAAATACGGTGTAGCGGTTGATATTTTAATAGAAAAGCTGCAGGAGCGCGGGGCAGCAGTTGTGTTAGAAGGACTAAAAGTAGAATTAACGCCAGAAGATGAAGATGTAGAGAAATGTTTACAGTTTGGAGCTGAATTTGTAAAACACCTTTCTTAATGGCAGAAGGGAGATGAAGAGCAATTGCATGAGAGAATCTCAATTAAAACGATGACAGATTATCATTTATATGATTTTATGCGTTGTCCACATAAATTTTATTTCCGTCATATAAAAAGAAGAGAACCATCTTCATTTGAATGGCAACAAATAGCACAAATGATTGTGAATCAAATTATTAACGAGTATTACACACTACCAGCGGGCCAACAAACGAAAATTTTACTTTTAATATTAATAGAGAAATATTGGAAAAAAGTAAGGGTTAATATGTTTGCTTCCAAAGCAGAGTACTATATTGTTTTAGCGAAGTTAACAGATCACTTATTACAGTTTGTTGAACGAGATGAGAGTCAGGCACCGCCGTTATTTTTATATGAGAAGTTTCAAACATATATGGAAGAGTTAGGTGTTCATATTTCATTGACATTTGAAGTTGGTGAGTGGGGCAAACAATCATTTGTAATTAAAAAGTATGTTGTCGACGCGAATGAAGAAATGCTTGCTCTTTGTCAGAAGCTAATGACTGTGTTTAGTTATAAAGCTTTCGGCATTCTTCCAGGAAAAATAGAAGTTATTAATTTAATAGAAGGAACTAAGTATGAGTACATTCCAAAACAAGAAGATATTATAACTGGAATGGATGATTTATTTAGAATGAAAGAAATGCTGCAACAACCTGAGCACTACACAGAGCGCAATTTTCGTTCTGAGTGCATGAGCTGTGCCTTTCGTAGTGAATGCCAAGTGGAAGAGGCAAAAGAGGAAACATCGCAGAAGAAAAATATCGTACATTAAAGGATGCAATTTTGCATCCTTTTTATTATTGACATGAAAAGCTTTTCATCATTTACGGTATATTTGTAGCAGAATTTTAATAAGAGGAGGAATAATCAATGAGAGATGAAACAGCAGTATTTCAATGGTTAAAAGAACAAAATGCTCCTTTTGGAATTCAACTGCAAATTTTACAGGCATTTCAATTGTATAAAGTCATTGTTGAAATGGATAAAAAGTTAATGATGTATGAGGAGAGAGAATATAGGGAGAGAATTTAATCTCGCCCCTGTAGTATTGTTTTAAGCTGTTCTTCATTCTTCTTTAATGTTACGTTGTTGTTTGCTTCGGCGTTATAAATCAAGTTATGTAATAAAGGGCTGTATTGATAAAAGGTAGTGATGCGGTGAATAAGTAATGAATCATGGTGAGAAACAAGTGTACTGTATTGTTCATATACAGATGTAGTAAACTCATGACCGAAATCATAATATAGTCCAGCAAAATCAAAAGCGGGATCGCCAATTTGGGCATCTCCAAAATCGATAACACCTGAAATGGTTTTGCTTTGGTTTTTAAATAAAATGTGATGATGTGTAAAGTCAGCATGAATGATTGTATTTTGAAAGGTAGATTTAGCTATATTGGCAAAGAAATTTTCGAATAAACTATTTAAGGCTGATTTCTGTAATGAAGTAAAACTGTTAGTAAGATATTGATTTAATTTTGTTTGTAGCTCTGTCCAGTAGGTAAGTGTTTTTTCGTTAGGGAATCCCAGCGTTTCAACACGTTTTAAAGGAATACTATGTAAAGTCGCAAGGAAAGTGGCTAATTGTGTAATAATTATTGTCCGTTCTTTTTGCTCTAACTTCGTAACTATTTCTGTTTTTAACGGTTCACCGTGAATGAGAGTATAGTAACTACAAAGTGGAACAGCATCAGTATCATTTTTATATAATAGGCAATACTGTGGAACCTCGATTTCTTGTAGCGAATGAGAGAGCAGTTTGCATAGTTCCTTTTCTAAAGGAATTCGCTTTGCACATTCTTGTTTTCGCGGGAAACGAAATAGTAGTTCATCATTTACTATAGCCGCTATGTTATCCCAGCCTTCTTCATTTTGTTTATATGAGTGTATAGAAAGATTAGGCAGAGCTTCTTTTATATACTGTTTGTAAGAGTCCATAATTGTTCCTCATTTCTAAGTTAAAATTAGGGTATTTCAGTTTATGATATCAGAATATTCCCTATATATATAACACTTTTGGTTTGTTCATATAAAGCGGTAGTTTTATCCCGCTATTTGTCGGGCAGTAAAACTCCCACTTCAAAATTTGGCTGGAGCAGAGAAGTTCGGTGGGAGCCTTACTGCCGGTAAACGCCCGATTGATGTGGGCTAATAATCAGTAGAGGACGAGCAAAATCCTCACTGATTAAAGTTTCACTTTATAGATCAGTATGAGCTATACGTAAATCAGTATATGAATTTGTGAATTTTTTCCTCCTAAATTTTTTTAGACATATTTTCATAAGGTGTTCAGAATACAACAGATCGGCTATTTCTGTTTATTGAACGTATGAAATACACAAACTATAATAATAAATATAAATAACCGACACTATGTTGGTTAAAAAATAGGAGGTACAAAAATGAAAAACCAAGTATCAATAGTAGTTGAACATGAATTGAATGACGTAACACCAGAAATGATTGACTGGTGGTGGGATAATATTGATAACTCTGAACGATATAAACTATGGCACCCAGAAGAACATGTTGATTTTAAGTGGCTAGTTGATCCTAAAGTGCATGGGCATGTAGGAGCCATATCAGCTTCAATCGAATCTGCTGGGGATGGACTAGAGTTCCCGCTAAGAATTAGATGGGAAGATCCTAAAGATTGTCCTATAAATACCCATTACAGCCATGTTTTAATGGGTTCATGTTTAGATGATAATGACGATGTAATTTCACAAGTAATACATCAATACGAAAAATCCGAAAACGGTACAGTAATGACTTCTACATTCATTTTCCCGAAAGGATTACCACCATTTATTAATCTAAGTGGTTTATATAAACACAATGTAGAAGAAATGAGTCAGTTCAGTGAATTTTTACCAAATCTTTTTGAAGAAAATTTGTAAGACAACGTAACAGCGTTACTTTTAATAAGTGACTAACTAGAAAATAAATCGGACCGCACCCTTTTAGATAGGACTAAAATGGTGCGGTCTTTTTAATATCAAATCAATCACTTGCCACTTTACTTCTTTTGGGTAATGTACTCTTCCCTTCAAACGAAAATACCTCCGTTTAATTTACATACTTAGTATGCGAATTAAACAGAGGTGTTTTTTATGTACTACTATTCGGGCTCACTTCAAAGAGCAGAGGGGTCTTAAAGATTTTCATTTTGTTGCCCAAGTTCTTTTTGAGCAATGTATAAGTTTCCTTGCTCCACTTGTTTTAGTGTATGAACAGAATCTCCTGCATATCCTTTTTCTGTTTTAACAGTTCTTTTTGAACGATCAGATTCTTGTTTCTTCATATAATAAGCCACCTTTCATTAAAAATAGACGAAAATAATGAGTACGAGTAATACAGCTGCGAAAATGGTAATGCCCATTAAAAAAGAGGTGTTTTTATATTTAGGTGGCTTATGTACATCTTGCCTGTATCCAGGTGAAATTTCAGGTGCGAATTCTTCATCGAATGATTGTTTCTTTTGTTTTTCGTCCATATGTACCCACCTTTCTTTTTCATTATGTTACACGTTACAAGAAAAAATATGCATGAAGAAAACAGCCGCTATAACATTAGCGGCTGTTTTGTGTTGTATATTTTCTTTGTACTTGAAAGAGACGGATAAGTAGGAAGCTTGCACCAAATGCCAGACCGATAATAAGACCGATCCAATAACCTTTTGCGGCCCAGTCAGTATAAGTTGCTAATATGTAACCAAGAGGTAGGCCTATCACCCAATAAGCGATCAATGTCATAATTAAGGCAACATTTACGTCTTTATAACCACGCAACGCTCCTTGTACTGGAGTTGCAATCGCATCTGAAATTTGAAATAAAATCGCGAATATAAGAAATTCTTTTGCTAAATGATGAACTTTTGCATCTGTCGTATAAATAGAAGCAATTGCATCATCAAAGAAATAAAGAAAAATCGAATACAAAAGAGCGAATGCAAGGGCTAACCCAATCCCGATAAATCCATAGTGTTTTGCATTATTGTATCGTTTTGCACCAACTTCAAATCCAACTGCAATCGTCATTGCCATTGCTAAACTGAGCGGAGTCATATATAACAAGGAAGCAAAGTTCATAGCTGCTTGATGTGCTGCAATAGTTGTTGTACTAAAATTACTCATCATAAGTGTTACTGCAGCGAAAATACTCGTTTCAAAAAAGATAGCAAATCCGATAGGGACGCCAAGTTTTAAAAATGTTTTCCAACTTGCAAGAGAAGGGCGGTATAACTGTTTAAAGATATTAAATGATGCGAAAGGCTCTTTCGTCCGAATAATAATGACTGTAATAATTAAAATGCACCAATATGTTGCTGTAGAAGCGATTGCCGCACCGACACCGCCGAGTTTAGGGAAACCGAAGTTCCCAAAAATTAATAAGTAATTTAATACGACGTTAATTGGTAATGATAGCAATGTAATAATCATCGTTGTTCGAGTTTTTCCTAATGCATCAATAAATCCACGTAAAACAGTGTAAGTAAATAAAGGGATAATTCCAATTGCGATAATACTTAAAAATTGTGCAGCAATACGTTCTACAGGTTCTTCTAAGTGCATGCCGTTTAAAATAGGTGAAACAACGAAGAAACCGATAAAGATGACAACGAAACTAGCACAAATTGCTAAATAAACTGCTTGTATAACAACGTGGGGAACATCCTCTTTTTTCTTTGATCCAATCAGTTGTGCAACAATAGGAGTAGTAGCCATTAAAATTCCTGTTAATCCCGTACTAACTGGAAGCCATATACTCGTTCCGATAGCGACACCTGCTAAATCAGTAGGACTTGCATGTCCTGACATCGTCGTATCAAAAAAGCTCATCGCAAATAATGACATTTGCGTTACAAAAATCGGGAAAAAGAGTAAGACAAATTGCTTTAACTTTTGTGAGAATGAAGTAGTTTCTTTCATAAAATCCCCTTTCAACGTAAAAAACAAACTCTTATTATCATACAATTTAATCAAAAAATAGAAAAGAAATACGCGTATACAACAAATGAAATCAATAAAAAGGATGCACTTTGAAAAGGGATAAGGTATTATGATAAGGTGTGAAAAAATTACATATTCGTTATTAAGGAGGCACTACTTGTGGCTGATTGGTTAATTGGAATAATTATGGGTGCTGTTGAAGGTTTAACAGAGTTTTTACCAGTTTCATCAACAGGACATATGATTTTAACAGGTCATTTACTTGGATTTGACGATGAGAGAGCGAAAGTTTTCGAAGTTGTTATCCAATTGGGATCGATTTTAGCAGTTGTTGTTATATTTTGGAAGCGTTTATGGTCATTAGTCGGAATAGGGAAAGTAACAGATGGACCATCGTTAAATTTATTACATATTATTATCGGGATGATTCCTGCCGGAATTCTTGGTGTATTATTCCATAGTGCAATTAAAGAAGTTTTATTCGGTCCAGGACCGGTTGTTATTAGTTTAGTAGCTGGTGGTATTTTAATGATTGTTGCTGAGAAGTTTTCAAAACCAAGTACAGCGAGAACGTTAGATGAAATCACATATAAGCAAGCATTTACAATCGGGATGTTCCAATGTTTAGCACTTTGGCCAGGATTTTCTCGTTCTGGATCTACAATAAGTGGTGGTTTGCTAGCTCGTGTTTCACATACAGCGGCAGCGGAATATACGTTTATTTTAGCAGTGCCAATGATGGTAGCTGCAAGTGGATTAGATTTAATTAAAAGCTGGGATATTTTAAGCACGGCTGATATACCATTATTTGCAACTGGATTTATTACAGCATTTGTTGTTGCGATGCTTGCAATCGTTTCATTCTTAAAATTATTAGCTCGTGTAAAACTAACACCGTTCGCTTATTATCGTTTCATTTTAGCAGCGGTATTCTATTTCTTCCTTATGTAAGAATAAATTATCGGAAATACCCTATAGATTAGACGCTTGAAGAAGGTCTATTCTATAGGGTATTTCTTTTATAGCAGGAGAAAATAAAATTTTTGCTCTCATTTACTTGTATTTCACTATGTAAAATATGACATAATGATTTTGTTATATTAATATAAATAAAATTTATAGGGTATTTGAGAGGAGCAGTTTAGTGAGCTTTGCAATAGAAATAGTAATTCCAGCACCAATTGATGTTGTGTTTGATTATGTAAATAATGATGAGAAAATAATGGAATGGAGTACCTTTATGGTAGAAAATAGGTATCCTCCAAATGTAGATATAAACAATCCCCGTGAAGGTGATAAATATGTATCTGTGCAAAAGATGGGTAAGAAAATATATGAGTTTGAGGCGGAAATTTTAGAGTGTGAAGCACCTTATATCGTATCAATTGGATGTGAAATGAAGCAAGGTTATACTGCCGTAACTTATATGTTAGAAGAGGATGAAGAAGGTACATCGCTTACTTTAATCGTAGAATTTGAACCGAAGAATTTTTTATATAAGATTATGTACAAGTTGACCGGATGGATGACACGTGGAATATACATGGGTGAAATGGAACGTTTAGCAGAGTGCGTAGATGCTGTATATTCTCAGAAAAAAGGATTGTAATTTTGTAAAATAAAAAGCATGCCGAATTCGGCATGCTTTTTATTTTACTACTTTTTCAATCATGCTTTCCATTACATGTTCCCAAAGAGAAGTATCATCAGCTAAGGTAGCACGGAAATTAGCGTACATTTCTTTTTGTTTCTCTTCGAATGTTGGATCTTCTTTTTCAGGCAATGTAGCGCGCATTGAAGTTACTAACTCTTGTACTTTTGGAGCACGTGGTCCAAAGACGGCTTGTTCATTTCCATCTTTATCAATGAAAATAAAGATTGGAATCGCACGTGCCGTCCCGTTTGTTAAATATTGATCCATTAATTCTAAGTTTTCATCGCGAATTAATAATGACATCTCAATATTTGCAACTTCAGAAATTCGTTTCATAACAGGTACGCATAAAAGAGCGTCACCACACCAATCAGCTGTTAATACGATAACACGCCAGCCATCATTTTGACGTTCTTCTAATACAGGAAGTAATTCATTTGGAATTAAAAAGTTATTGTAAATGTGCAATAGCTCGTATTGATTTACTTTCATTTCATTCACATATGTATCAAAGGACATGCCTTTATCAGCCCATTGCTGTAAGTTCATAAGTAACACCTCTTTAGTATGATTTGCTTTCATTGTACCAATTTTTATATAGAAAAGCTTGTATTCTTACTCTTTCTTATCGCTTAATAATTTATTTAGTGTGAAAAGAAATAGTGCGACACATAGTTCAGCTGTATTTGACATTTGTATGCTCTCTATCCAGTCGTCAGCAGTATGAATGACGAACCAATCTAGTGTAATTTCAATAATGGAGAGAAGAGCAATTGAGAGCGAATTGGGCATACTTGTCATCATTGGATGTAGGAGTACTTTAAAGAAAATGAATATAAAATATGTAATACCATCTAATAAAAGAATAAGTAAAAAAAAGAGTAGGAGAGCTGTTCTTGATGAATATTCTATACCTGTAATTTGAAAGATTCCTACATATACAAAGAATATAAATGCAAAGAATATAGTGAGAATAAGAATAACAACACTAATAATAATAGTCTTATCTATTAGACTGAGATTAGAAATTTTGTCTTCTTCACTCATTATCCCAACTCCTTTTTCTGGAAAATCAATTTCATTGTACCATGAAATATCTGTTAAAAAACTACGGATTATGGGAAAATAAGGTGACAAAAAGTAAGATTTCATGTAAAATTATTAATAAGGTTTTTATTTAACTAAATGAAATAAAAGGGGCTGTCAAAGTTGTCTCAAAATCGAGAGCAATTAATGGAAGAACTATCGACAAATGTTTTTGCTATGTTCCGCACGTTGCGTAATGATATCGGAAAAATATTTGGTGGTTACATACCGTGGAATGAGTTCATCGTCCTTAGAATATTGAATCGTACGAATAAAGAAATGGTATCACGTGTAGCGAATGAGTTAAATGTGTCGAATAGTCATATTACAGCTGTCACAGAAAAATTAATTAATAAAGGTTTTGTAACTCGTTCACGTTCTACGTCAGATCGCCGAGTTGTATATTTGGAGATTACAGAACAAGGGAAAGATTTAGTTGCGAAAATGGAAGGTGCAAAAAAACAATATTTACAAGAAAGATTCTCTACACTTTCAGAAGAAGAAATGAATATAATGATATCAATTTCTAAAAAACTTATTTAATTCATTACAAGTGAGAAAACGCTTACGTAGTGAAGGAGAAGGCCTTCCTTATATGAGGAAGGTCTTCTTTCGTATGTAAAAGATTATAAAAAAGAAAATATGTAACATACTACTAGTAAAGGAAAGGGGACAGAAATATGACAAATCGAAATGGTAGTAAAGGGAGCGGAAATCAAGGCTCACCGAAATCAGGGCAATTTCAGCAAGAGTTTAGTGCTGAATTTGAGACTGGAAATGATAACAAAGGAAAAGAATATCGTTCGAAAAAAGGAAGTAAATCAAAAAAGGAGTGAATCATTTCACTCCTTTTTTGATTTAAGATGCTGCAGATTGATCCGTATTATATTTTTCTTCTGATTTTGAAACAATCATTGCGCAAATTGCATCGCCAGAAATATTTACAGCTGTTCTCGACATATCAAGAATGCGGTCGATACCAATAATTAAAGCAATACCTTCTACTGGTAGATTTACTTGATTTAAAACCATCGTAAGCATTACTAGTCCAACACCTGGTACACCTGCAGTACCGATACTAGCGAGTACTGCAGTTAATACGACCATAGCTAATTGCGGTAATGTAAGTTCAACCCCGTATACTTGAGCGATAAATACAGTCGCGACACCCTGCATAATGGCAGTACCATCCATATTAATCGTTGCACCTAGTGGTTGTACAAAAGAGCTTATCGCTTTTGGAACTCCAAGTTTTTCTTGTGCAGTTTTCATTGCAAATGGAAGAGATGCATTAGAGCTAGATGTACTAAACCCAATTGCCATTACCGGTCCAAAATGTTTAAAGAAACGAATAATACTTTCTTTTGCCAATACCTTTAATAAGCCGCCGTATACGAAGACACCGTGAATAATGAGTACCAACATAACGACAATCATATACTTGAACATCGCAGCGACGCCTGCAAGACCCATTTTACCAACGGATGAAGCGAGCAATCCAAATGTTCCGATGGGAGCTAATTTCATAACGAGATTAACAAGATACATCATTAATTCGTTGCCCTGTTCAAGTAATGAATGGATACCTTGGACTCGTTTTCCTAAAATAGCTATACCGAGTCCGATCAATACGGCAAAGGCAATAATTTGTAACATGTTTCCATCAGCCATCGCCTTTGCTGGATTATCTGGTACAATATTCAGCAATGTATCAACGAAAAATGTCTCAGTTTTTGCACCTTCATACTTAAGCCCTTCTGTTTTAAAGTTACCGCCAGCCCCTGGTTTTATAATAAGTGCGAATGTAACCGCAATGGAGATGGCAACTGCTGTTGTTACGAGAAAGAATGAAATTGATTTTAAGCCGATTCTTCCAAGCTGTTTCGGATCTCCAAGACCGGCAGCCCCAAGTACGATAGAAATGAATACAACAGGAACAACTAGCATTTTAATGAGGCGAATAAACAATTGACCAAGTGGATTGAACACATATTGATTTAATGGCTCAAAAATGGATGGAGCAGCTAAATTTAAAGTGAGTCCAACAACTAGACCGAGAAATAATGCAATTAAGATTGCTTTTGTTTGTTTCAATAAAATCCCCCCTTGTTTTTGTGGAATTGCTTTCTAAATTAATTGTACCGAAAAAATACCTATTTTGACAATATTTTCTGAATATTTTGTGCGGAAATATCTATTTGAATATAGATAGGCCGATTTTGTTGAGATAAGCGAAGAGAGTTAAATTATGTATGTGGAAAACAAAATAGGCCATCACATGATGGCCTAGGGAAGGGGACAATTTATGTCAATTTAATTAGGGATGGAAGCTATTCAAGACACTGGGGAATGTCTTATAAATTAGGGAGGAACAGCTTCGATATATATACTATAAAAGATATATGTGACTTTGATGTGTACATAGAGTGAAAGGGAAAGGGAGTTTTAAGTAAGAAGGTAGAGAGAATAAAAAATAAGACCATCATAGGATGGTCAAGGGAAGGGGACAATTTATGTCAATTTAATTAGGGATGGAAGCTATTCAAAGACACTGGGGAATGTCTTATAAATTAGGGAGGAACAGCTTCGATACATATACTATAAAAGATAGATGTGACCTAGATGTGAACATAGAGTGAAAGAGAGAGGGAGTTTTAAGTAAGAAGAAAGAGAGAGTAAAAAAATAAGACCATCACATGATGGCCTAGGGAAGGGGACAATTTATGTCAATTTAATTAGGGATGGAAAGCTGTTCAAGACACTGGGGAATGTCTTATAAATTAGGGAGGAACAGCTTCGATACATATACTATAAAAGATAGATGTGACCTAGATGTGAACATAGAGTGAAAGAAAGAGGGAGTTTTAAGTAAGAAGAAAGAGAGAGTAAAAAAAATAAGACCATCACATGATGGCCAAGGGAAGGGGACAATTTATGTCAATTTAATTAGGGATGGAAAGCTGTTCAAGACACTGGGGAATGTCTTATAAATTAGGGAGGAACAGCTCCGATACGTATACTATAAAAGGTATATGTGACCCTCGTGTGAACTTGGCGTGAAAGATATGGGAATTTGAAAAAGGGGTAAAATAGTTGTTGATGTAAGAGTTATAGTATAAGTGGAGATATAATAGAAAATATTCTTTTGTAAAATGATAGGAATCTGAATATAAATAAAAGTTGAAATCTATGAAAAAAAGGATTATGCTCAACTATATTATGAGAATATAAGGGTTATCCCGCTACTTGTAGGCTCTTAAAGAGTCTTTATTTATGAGGGGATAAAAGCTTCACTTGATAAAGGGAGTTAGTGATATGGAAGTAGCAAAAAAACAAGGGTTGTATAATCGTTTTATACGATTAAATCCACCACAAATTTTAGCATTAGGCTTTTTTTGTTTAATTGTGGTCGGAGGATTGTTATTAAAGTTACCGTTTGCAACGAAAGTACATATTAGTTGGGTAGATGCTTTCTTCACAGCTACGTCGGCAGCGACTGTAACGGGTTTAGGCGTTGTAGATACTGCAAGTACATTTACGATGTTTGGTGAAATAGTTATTATGTTTTTAATTCAAACAGGTGGTCTCGGTCTTATGACGATAGCCATTTTAATTGTTTGGGTATTAGGTAAAAAAATTGGTTTACGTCACCGATTATTAATTGGAGAAGCATTTAATCAAACAAATATTGGTGGTCTTGTGAAATTAGTGAAACGAGTTTTTATTTTTTCTATTTGTATCGAGCTAATTGGAGTTATCTTTTTATCGATTCGCTTTATTCCAGAGTTTGGATTTGGAAAAGGTTTATACTATAGTATTTTTCACGTTATTGCGTCATATAATAATGCCGGTTTTGCGCTTTGGTCAGATAATTTAACAAGATATGTAGGAGATCCTATTATTAATATTGGGATTTGTTCTTTAATTGTAATAGGAGGGCTAGGGTTTACGGTATTAATTGATATATGGTATAGCCGCAGCTTCCGAAAATTATCGCTTCACTCCAAAATCATGATTGTTGGAACGATAGCACTTAACATTATTGCGATGATTGTGATTTTTGTATTGGAATATAATAATGTGAAGACTTTGGGACAACTACCTTTAAATGAAAAGTTATGGGCTTCGTTCTTCCAAGGAATTACACCTCGTACAGCCGGTTTTAACACGATAGATTATGGCGGAATGGAAGAGTCATCGATATTATTTACGATGATACTAATGTTTATTGGTGCAGGAAGTGTATCGACAGGTGGTGGAATTAAGTTAACGACATTCGTTATTTTAATTACATCAGTTCTTTCTTTCTTTAGAAAGAAAGAGGATTTTATTTTATTTCATCGTACGATTAAAATGTCGACAGTAACGAGAGCGTTAGCGATTGTCGTTGCTAGTCAAATACTTATTTTCACAGCGGTATTTGTATTAATGCTTACAGAAGACTTCAGTTTTATTCAGTTATTATTTGAGACAATTTCAGCGTTTGGCACAGTAGGGTTAACAATGGGGATTACTGCGAAGCTATCGGCGTTTGGAAAATGTATTATTATGTTTGTTATGTTTTGTGGATTAATCGGACCGTTAACACTTGTTTTCTCTTTGGCACGACCAGCGAAACAAAAAATTAAATATCCATCAGAAGATGTATTTACAGGATAAGGTATCCCGCATAAAGCGAGATACCTTTTTCATTTTAAAAAAGAGAGAACAATAACCCAATAAGCGCCACTCGGAATAAAATCGCAATGAGTGCAGCGATACCACCTACAATGGCAGCGATACCGCCAGTTACAGTAGCCCCACGATTATATGCGTAAATACCGAGTAAAACAGACACAAGACCAAACAGTGTTGGGAATGTAAATAGCGATAATATTGCTAAAGCAAGAGCAATAAAACCAGCAGTCGATCCAGCTGCAGACGATCTTACATCATCGTTATCTTTATCATCATAATCAATACGCTGTGGTGCAACTTCAGCTGCGTATTCTTCTTTATAGTCACTATAATCACTATCTATTCGATCTCTTTTCTTATATTCATCAAATTTCTCAGTCAAAGTAAGGACTCCTTTCATAACAAGGTTCAATAATAGTATGTTTCTCTTTACTGTTTTTATCCCACTATTTGCGAGCAGTAAGACTCCCGCCTCAAAATTCGGATGGAGCGAAGAAGTTAGGTGGGAGTCGGGCTGCCCGTAAACGCCCGATTGGTGAGGGCTAATTAAAGTTTCACTTTATCCGAGCCTATACAGGGAGTAATATCCAATTGGAAAGTAAAAATGTTTTTTCAAAATAGGAAAACTAAGTATGACTTCCTCTATTTTGGAAAGTATAAAAAAGAATAATGAGGAAAGGGTGCAATACATAATGGAACATCCAATTGAAAATTTAATGAAAACAGCAATGACAAATTTAAAAGAGATGGTAGATGTAAATACGATTGTTGGAAGTCCAGTTTCAACAGCTGACGGAAATGTAGTATTAACAGTGTCTCAAGTGGCTTTCGGTTTTGGAGCTGGTGGAAGTGACTTTAAAGGGGATTTTATTTCTGAAAAACATAATGGCGGACAAGGGCAGCATAAAGAGAACAAGCAAAGTCATCCATTCGGAGGCGGAAGCGGGGCTGGGGTTTCTATTAGCCCAGTTGCTTTTTTAGTAGTTGGTTCTAACGGTGTGCAAGTATTGCATCTCAATAGTAGTACACATTTAATTGAAAAAGCTCTAAATACTGTACCAAGCACTGTAGATAAATTTGTAAATGGTCGCCACAAGTGAACTTGCATTTTTTAGGAATTATGATATATTAGAAAAAGTGCGCTTTAGGATGATCGGAATAATTGAACTGTAAATATATATGATGTGTGGAATAAGGGAGAGGAATTTATGATTAATATCAAAAACTTAGTAGTTGGCTTATTTATGTTAGTAAGCGGTTTTGTTGTATATGTAATAAAAGAAAAAGCCCCATTCTAAAACAGACAAACCGTTAATGTCTGTTTTTAATTTGTAAAAAATGTTGACAAGTTATTATATTGGTGTTATAATTTTAATTCGTGTCTCGGTTAAAGCTAGTGTAAAGTAAATAAATCTTATGAATATAATACGAAAAGTTTGCGAAAGATCGGGTAGTCTTACCAACAACTTTTGTGAACAAACCCTATAAATTGTATATGTAAGCTTTATATGTATACTAGTGAATCAAGGAGCGGTCAGTGGAACCGTAATGATGAGAGAGAGGTAGGGCTTTCATCCAGTATATGTTACTTTCCCGTTAGGTGAATATAAAAAAGAGGGCTCCTTTTGAAAAGGAGCCCTCTTTCTTTTGTGTATTGTGATTTGTAAAAATTTAAATGCGACTTTCAACCTGCTGACAAATTTCATCTGTTGTTAAACCATGAGCTGTAATTACCGATCCTTTTATTGATGTATCTGCAATACCCATCATATTAGAATCTTGCCCAGTTACAACACAACAATCGCACCCCTGTGCATCGTGTTCTGAGTTAAGTGTAACGACTTCATGTCCATGTTGCTGAAGAGCTTGTTGAACATCTGTTAACGAGTTTTCAACGCCAATTCTAGCCATAATTCTCACCTCCTACCATCTAGTCGTTAGTATGCTCAAGTTTTTACTATATATTTATGAAAAGATGGTAGGAAGAGAATATTTGTTTAGTCGTTATATACACCAGTAAGCATTTGACTTACGAATTGATCGTTTAAAGTATCTTGGGCGGAAGAAGTATTTGAATGAATGTCGATTGAAGCAATAAAATTATTATGTTCTTTATTATTTGGTTCTACCTCTACATAATTATCGAATTTACAAAAACCTTTCGTATCCATTAGATCAAATAGTTGAAGCATTTCTACTACCTCTTGTCTCGTTCCTTTAATTTGTACACACGCCATATTGATTTCCTCCTTCATTTTGACAAATTGTTTTTTAAAAATAGGATTATGATTACGAAATGAAAAATATGAATGTTATTTTTAGACAGCGTTATTTTTATTATTTTCCCCCTTTTTCAGCAAAAGTCGTTGTATATTCCCGAATTTATAAAAACGGACGTCCGTTTATTGAATACAATAGATTCGTATCAATTGACACAAATCCTTCTTTTAAACAAATATTTTTTTTAGTGGAAATTGGCGAAAAAAATTTTTTGACTTTTTGTAAACGTTAACAATGCTGTTAAATCAATATAATCAAAGATGTACGTATGATTAAAAATTATAAATTTTCTAAAAATTCACTTGATTTATTTAGAAAGGAGAGTAAACTAGGAAACAATAAAAAACTCATAGAACATAGGGGGCGCTTTCCAGTGAACGAGCAATGGATTTTCTTAAATGGAGAATTTGTTCCAAAAGACGAAGCAAAAGTTTCAGTATATGATCATGGCTATTTATATGGCGATGGAGTGTTCGAAGGGATTAGGGTGTATAGCGGTAATGTTTTCCGTTTGAGAGAGCATCTTGTCCGATTATATGAATCAGCGAAATCCATCATGTTAGAAATTCCATATACGTTAGAAGAAGCAACGAAGATCGTTGTTGAAACGATTCGACATAACAAACTATCTAATGGATATATCCGGCTAGTTGTGTCAAGAGGACCAGGGAATCTTGGATTAGATCCCGATTCTTGTACAAAACCAAACGTAGTAGTAATTGCAGAACAACTATCTTTATTCCCACAAGAATATTATGAAAAAGGGATTCCAATTATAACAGTTGCAACGCGTCGTAATCGCCCAGATGTGTTGTCGCCTCAAGTAAAATCTTTAAATTACTTAAATAATATTTTAGTTCGCATTGAAGCGAAATTAGCTGGAGTACAAGAAGCACTTATGTTAAATGATCAAGGGTACGTAGCTGAAGGATCTGGAGATAACGTATTTATTGTAAAAGGAAATAAATTAATTACACCGCCAAGTTCTGCTGGGGCGTTAGAAGGTATTACACGAAACGCAATTTTAGAAATCGGCGAAAAGCTTGGATATGACGTAAGAGAAGAATTATTTACAAGGCACGATGTATATGTAGCTGATGAAGTATTTTTAACAGGAACAGCTGCTGAAGTCATTGCTGTTACGACAGTAGATGGTAGAACGATTGGTTTAGGAAAAACAGGTCCACATACAAATCGTCTATTAGAAGAATTTCGTAAATTAGTTGTAGAAGATGGTGAGAAAATTTACGAAGAAAATAAAGTTGGATAATAACCCTTTATGACATGATAAAACGTTGATAGGGAGGAGTAGTTGATTGTGAAGCCTCACAGAGAGTCGGTGGTTGCTGAAAACCGATGGTTCACGTCGACGAACATCGCCCTTGAGTGCTAAGCTGAAGCATTTGTCTAGGCTTAGACGGTAGCTCCGTTATTAGCTAGACTCATCCCGAGTCACTGAGGCAAGAGTATTCTTGCGAAGAAGGGTGGTACCGCGAAATCTTTCGTCCCTTCAGCACATAGCTGGAGTGTGGACGTAGGATTTTTTTATTTTATAAAGGGTATAAAAAGGGGGCTTATAAGAAAAATGTCTTCAAAAACAGAAGAGAAACTGGCAACTGGTGCACAGCTATTGTTAGAAGCGTTAGAAAAGGAAAGGGTAGAAGTGATTTTCGGTTATCCGGGTGGTGCTGTTTTACCTCTATATGATGCGCTTTATGATTGTGAGATTCCGCATATTTTAACGCGGCATGAACAAGGTGCAATTCATGCCGCTGAAGGATATGCAAGAATTACAGGAAATCCAGGAGTTGTAATTGCAACAAGCGGGCCTGGTGCTACAAATGTTATTACTGGTCTAGCTGACGCGATGATTGATTCATTGCCACTTGTTGTATTTACAGGGCAAGTAGCAACAACGTTAATCGGGAGTGATGCTTTCCAAGAAGCTGATATTATGGGGCTTACGATGCCGGTGACGAAACATAATTATCAAGTACGAAAAGCATCGGATTTACCCCGAATTATTAAAGAAGCATTTCATATCGCTAGAACAGGAAGACCAGGCCCAGTCGTAATTGACCTTCCGAAAGATATGGTAGTAGAGAAAGGTGAGCGATGTAGTGATGTACAAATGGATTTACCAGGATACCAGCCTAATTACGAACCGAATCTACTACAAATAAACAAATTATTACAAGCGATTGCGGCATCAAAAAAACCGTTAATTTTAGCTGGAGCAGGTGTATTGCATGCAAAGGCATCGAAAGAATTAACAAGCTTTGCTCGTAAATATCAAATTCCTGTTGTGCATACATTACTTGGTCTTGGTGGTTTTCCGCCAGATGATAAATTATTTCTTGGGATGGGAGGAATGCACGGTTCTTACACGGCTAATATGGCGTTATATGAATGTGATTTACTTATAAATATAGGAGCGAGATTTGACGATCGTCTTACTGGAAATTTAGCTTATTTTGCTAAAGAAGCGATTGTCGCACATATAGATATTGATCCAGCGGAGATCGGAAAAAATGTGCCGACTGAAATTCCAATTGTTGCGAGTGCGAAGCAAGCATTAGAAGCTCTACTCAACTTTAAGGAAGGGGAAGTAAATCACAATGATTGGCTCTCATTATTGAATAGTAGAAAAGAAAAATACCCTCTTTCTTACAAAGAGCATTCGGAATGTATTAAGCCGCAATATGCAATTGATATGCTATATGAAATTACGAAAGGGGAAGCGATTGTAACGACAGATGTTGGGCAACATCAAATGTGGGCAGCTCAATATTATCCGCTGAAAAATCCAGATAAATGGGTAACTTCTGGAGGCTTAGGAACAATGGGCTTCGGATTTCCAGCAGCAATTGGTGCACAAATTGCAAAGCCAGAAGAATTAGTTATTGCCATTGTCGGTGATGCGGGATTTCAAATGACCCTGCAAGAACTAAGTGTATTAAAAGAGCATTCTTTACCAGTTAAAGTGTTTATTTTAAATAATGAAGCTTTAGGAATGGTAAGACAATGGCAAGATGAGTTTTATAATCAAAGATATTCATATTCTTTATTGCCATGTCAACCAGATTTTGTTGCCCTTGCGAATGCATACGGCATAAAAGGCGTCCGTATTGATGATCCACTTCTTGCAAAGAAGCAATTACAACATGTGATTGAATTACAAGAGCCAGTCGTAATTGATTGCCGCGTACTTCAATCTGAAAAGGTTATGCCGATGGTTGCTCCAGGAAAAGGGGTTCACCAAATGGAGGGAGTGGAGAAAAGGTGAAGAGAATTGTTACAGCGACAGTTCGAAATCAAAGCGGTGTGTTAAATCGAATTACAGGTGTTATGACACGTAGACATTTTAATATTGAAAGTATTTCAGTAGGGCATACGGAATCGTCGGACATTTCAAGGATGACGATTGTTGTACATGTTGAAAGTGAACAGCAGGTTGAACAGTTAATTAAACAACTGCATAAGCAAATCGATGTCCTAAAAGTATCTGATATTACAGAAGAAGCAATGATTGCTAGAGAACTTGCGCTTATTAAAGTGGCAACCTCAAGTGTAACAAGAGCAGAATTATATAGTTTAATTGAACCGTTCCGAGCCGCTGTAATAGATGTTGGAAAGGATTCCATAGTGGTGCAAGTAACAGGTACCCAGGAGAAAGTAGAAGCGTTAATTGAATTACTTCGTCCATACGGTTTGAAAGAAATTGCTAGAACAGGTGTAACAGCATTTACACGCAGTATGAAAAAGCAAGATAAGCAAGTTATGTTAATTCAATAATCATTTAAATATAGGGGGAAATGAAAATGGCGAAAGTTTATTATGAGAAAGATGTAACGGTAAATGTATTAAAGGAAAAGAAAGTAGCAATCATTGGATATGGTTCGCAAGGTCATGCGCATGCGCAAAACTTACGTGATAACGGATTTGATGTAGTAGTAGGTTTAAGAAAAGGAAAGTCTTGGGATAAAGCGAAAGAAGATGGCTTTTCTGTATATACAGTAGCGGAAGCAGCAAAGCAGGCTGATGTAGTAATGATTTTACTACCGGATGAACTGCAGCCAGAAGTATATGAAGCGGAAATTGCGCCAAATTTAAAGGCAGGAAATTCTCTCATTTTTGCACACGGGTTTAATGTACACTTTGATCAAGTGAAACCACCAGCGAATGTAGATGTATTTCTAGTAGCGCCAAAAGGTCCAGGGCATCTCGTACGCCGTACATTTGCTGAAGGAGGAGCTGTTCCAGCACTATTTGCAGTATATCAAGATGCAACAGGAGTTGCGACTGAAAAAGCACTTTCTTATGCTGATGGAATTGGAGCGACGAGAGCTGGTGTATTAGAAACAACGTTTAAGGAAGAAACAGAAACGGATTTATTTGGAGAGCAAGCTGTGCTTTGCGGCGGAGTAACTGCACTAGTAAAAGCTGGATTTGAAACGTTAGTTGATGCAGGGTATCAACCTGAACTTGCATATTTTGAATGTTTACATGAATTGAAACTCATTGTTGATCTTATGTACGAAGGTGGACTTGAAAATATGAGATATTCAGTTTCAGATACAGCGCAGTGGGGAGACTTCGTATCAGGACCACGCGTTGTTACTGAAGATACGAAGAAAGCGATGGGAGAAGTGTTAGCAGAAATTCAAGATGGTACATTTGCAAGAGGCTGGATTGCAGAGCATAAAGCAGGAAGACCAAATTTCCAGGCGACAAATGAGAAAGAAAATGAACATGAAATCGAAGTAGTTGGACGTAAATTACGTGAAATGATGCCTTTCGTACAGCCACGAGTAAAGGTAGGGATTAAATAATATGAAGCAGATTTTGTTCATGGATACGACGCTTCGTGATGGCGAACAATCACCAGGAGTTAATTTAAATGAACAAGAGAAATTAAAGATTGCAAGGCAACTAGAGAGACTTGGTATTAATGTAATGGAAGCGGGATTCGCAGCAGCTTCTGAAGGCGATTTTCAATCGGTAAAACGTATCGCAAATACCATTCAAAATGCTACGGTTATGAGTTTAGCTAGAGCGAAAGAAAGTGATATTCGAAGAGCCTATGAAGCTGTGAAAGGCGCTGTCTCTCCTCGTTTACACGTATTTTTAGCTACAAGTGACATTCATATGAAATATAAGCTTTGTATGTCAAAAGAAGATGTATTAGATAGCATACATCGCTCGGTTACGCTCGGGAAATCATTATTTCCGACAGTGCAATTTTCAGCAGAAGATGCGACAAGAACATCGAGAGCATTTTTAGCTGAAGCAGTAGAAGTGGCGATTCGTGCAGGAGCGAATGTAATCAATATTCCTGATACAGTTGGATATACGAATCCAGAAGAATATTATTCTCTTTTTAAATACTTACAAGAATCCGTTCCTTCGTATGAAAAAGCAATTTTCTCTTGTCACTGTCACGATGATCTTGGGATGGCAGTAGCGAATTCATTAGCTGCAGTTGAAGGCGGAGCGTTACAAGTAGAAGGAACGATTAATGGAATTGGAGAAAGAGCGGGGAATGCAGCTCTAGAAGAGGTCGCAGTTGCTCTTCATATTAGAAAAGATTTCTATGAAGCAGAGTCTTCTATGACGTTAAAAGAAATTAAAGCGACAAGTACATTAGTAAGTCGTTTAACAGGTATGGTTGTACCAAAAAATAAAGCGATTGTTGGAGCAAATGCATTTGCTCATGAATCAGGTATTCATCAAGACGGTGTTTTAAAAGAAGTGACGACATATGAAATTATTGAACCGGCGCTTATAGGTGAATCTCAAAATCTATTTGTACTTGGAAAACATTCTGGTCGTCATGCATTTACGGAAAAAATGAAAGAACTAGGCTATGAATTTACAAACGAAGAACGAGATGCGGTGTTTGAAGCATTTAAAAAATTGGCTGATCGTAAAAAGGAAATTACAGAAGAAGATTTACGCGCGCTTATGCTGGGCGAAGCAGCATTTTCGGCACAACAATATAGTATTACGCAATTACAAGTACATTTCGTGTCCAATAGTACACAGTGTGCAACAGTTGTACTAAAAGATGAGGAAGGAAATATGTATGAAGATGCAGCAACTGGTTCTGGAAGTATAGAAGCAATCTATAATGCAATTCAAAGAATTTTAGGATTAGAATGTGACTTAGCGGATTATCGCATACAATCTATTACGCAAGGTCAAGATGCACTGGCCCATGTACACGTTGAATTAAAAGAAGGAATTCATCAAGTATCAGGTTTTGGTGTTGCACAAGATGTATTAGAGGCATCAGCAAGAGCATATGTTCATGCGGCTGGAAAATTGAAATCTTTTATAACGCTTGTGAAGTAAATGTTTGATAAGTGAGGAGAATTTTCCTCACTTATCAAATTAAAGTTCTGAAAATTCAGTTAAAGGAGTGTTGAAGTTGGAAAAACGTATTGTTTGTTTAGCGGGTGATGGTGTTGGTCCGGAAATTATGGAAAGTGCGAAGGAAGTATTGCATATGGTAGAGAGGCTATATGGACATCATTTTTATTTACAAGATGAGTACTTCGGCGGGAGTGCTATCGACTTAACCGGGCAACCATTACCACAGCGAACACTTGCCGCTTGTTTAGCAAGTGATGCGGTTTTACTTGGAGCGGTTGGTGGTCCACGGTGGGATGGTGCGAAAGAAAGGCCAGAGAAAGGATTATTAGCTTTAAGAAAAGGACTTGGTGTATTTGCGAATGTTCGACCTGTAACGGTAGAAAGCGCAACTGCACATTTATCGCCATTAAAAAATGCTGATGAAATTGATTTCGTTGTTGTTCGTGAATTAACAGGCGGTATTTATTTCTCTTATCCGAAAGAACGAACGGATGAAGTAGCAACCGATACACTTACGTATCATCGTCATGAAATTGAACGTATCGTTTCGTATGCTTTTCAATTAGCGAGCAAACGGAAGAAAAAAGTTACATCTATTGATAAGGCGAATGTTTTAGAGTCTAGTAAACTATGGAGAACTGTTACGGAAGAAGTAGCTCTTCGCTATCCAAATGTTGAATTAGAACATATTCTAGTCGATGCAGCCGCTATGGAATTAATTCGTAATCCAGGTCGATTTGACGTTATCGTAACAGAAAATTTATTTGGTGATATTTTAAGTGACGAGGCTTCTGTATTAGCAGGATCGTTAGGAATGCTTCCATCAGCAAGCCACGCTGAAAATGGTCCTTCGTTATATGAGCCTATTCACGGATCAGCACCGGATATTGCGGGGAGAAATAAGGCGAACCCAATTGCAATGATGCGTTCTGTTGCAATGATGCTTGGGCAATCATTTGGATTAACGAGAGAAGGGTATGCAATTGAATCCGCAATATCTGCAGTTCTTCAATCTGGAAAATATACAGCAGATATTGGGGGAGATGAGACGACAACTTCATTTACGAAGGCAGTTATTCAAGAGATGGAAGAGCAAGCACTAGTAGGGAGGGGACGATAATGGGAAAAAGATTACTAGATAAGCTTTGGGAGAGACATGTAGTTGCGACAAACGAAAATGGATTGGATTTATTATATATCGATCTTCATCTCGTTCATGAAGTAACGTCACCGCAAGCCTTTGAAGGCTTGCGGCTTACAAATAGAACTGTTCGGAGACCAGAATTAACATTTGCAACGATGGATCATAATATTCCAACGAAAGATGTTTGGAATATTACCGATCGTATTGCGAAGCAGCAATTGGATACACTTCGTGATAATTGTAAACAATTTAAGGTGCGATTAGCTGATATTGGTGATGAAGAGCAAGGAATCGTTCATGTTATCGGGCCGGAACTTGGACTCACGCAACCAGGGAAAACGATTGTTTGTGGTGATAGTCATACAGCAACCCACGGTGCTTTCGGAGCGCTAGCATTTGGCATTGGTACGAGTGAAGTGGAACATGTATTGGCGACGCAAACGTTATGGCAACGTAAACCGAAAGCGATGGGCATTGAGCTAAAAGGGAAATTACAGAAAGGTGTTTACGCAAAAGATATTATTTTGCATCTCCTTTCAAAGTACGGCGTAGCAGTTGGAACCGGATATGTAATGGAATTTTACGGTGAGACGATTCATGCTATGGAAATGGAAGAGAGAATGACACTTTGCAATATGGCAATTGAAGGAGGAGCGAAAGCTGGTATCATTGCACCGGATGAAAAAACATTTTCTTATGTAAAAGGGCGTAAATATGCACCGAAAGACTATGGAACTTTTACGGGAAAATGGTCGGAGCTTTATACAGATTCAGATGCAATTTATGATTTACATATTTCGATAGATGTTACGGATTTAGCACCGTATGTTACTTGGGGAACAAATCCTAGTATGGGTGTTCGCATTGATGAAAAATTACCAGAAAAGCATGATGAAAATGATGAAAGAGCATTTTCGTATATGGGATTGAGTCCTGGACAAAGCACTTTTGAAATTCCAGTTCAGCATGTTTTCATTGGATCTTGTACAAATTCCAGGCTATCTGATTTAGAAATTGCCGCATCTGTTGTAAAAGGGAAAAAGGTAAAAGACGGTGTGCGAGCCCTCGTTGTGCCTGGGTCTAAAAGGGTAAGAGAAGCAGCAATGAAAAAAGGATTACATCGCATATTTGAAGAAGCGGGGTTTGAATGGAGGGAGCCTGGATGTTCAATGTGCCTTGGAATGAATCCGGATCAAGTGCCTGAAGGGGAACATTGTGCATCTACTTCAAATCGTAACTTTGAAGGAAGACAAGGAAAAGGAGCACGAACGCATTTAGTTAGCCCAGCAATGGCAGCAGCGGCTGCGTTATATGGTCATTTTGTTGATATTAGAAAGGAGAGTTACGATGGAGCCATTTCGTATTCATAAAGGCACTGCCGCAGTACTTATGAATGACAACATTGATACAGATCAAATTATTCCGAAGCAATATTTAAAGAAAATTGAAAGGACGGGATTTGGACAGTATTTATTTGATGAGTGGCGTTACGATAATGAGCGCCAGGAAAATCCTAATTTTCCTCTTAATGCCCCAGAAAGAAAAGGGGCAAGTATATTAATTACAGGTGATAATTTTGGGTGCGGTTCTTCAAGAGAACATGCTCCGTGGGCACTTGTTGATTATGGCTTCCGCGTTATTATCGCCGGAGGGTTTGCAGATATTTTTTATATGAATTGTATGAAAAATGGTATGTTACCAATTGTAATGGATAAAGTAATGCGAGAACAACTTGCCAAAACTGATGTGAGAGAACAAATAGAAGTAGATTTAGAGAATGAGGTAATTACAACGAATACGCACAGGTTTCATTTTACAATCGAGAAAATGTGGAAAGAAAAATTATTAAATGGTCTAGACGAAATTAGTATTACGATGCAATATGAACAAGAAATTGGAGAGTATGAAAGGGAATTAGCTTTATATTAAGAAATAACGGAATTTCCGAAAAGTATTTACATTCAGAATTAAGTGTTATATACTATGTAAAAATCAGAGGAGAAAGGGAGTAAGTATTATGAATATCGTGCAATCTATTAAAATGCTTACACAACTACATCATCATACATAAAACCCTTGAACCTAGCGTGAAAACGTGTAGGTACAAGGGTTATTCCCGTTGTACCTACACTCTACTAAAGAGCCTTGTAGGTATTTTGTCTACAAGGCTCTTTTTATTTTCGGTTTAGGTGAATGAAATAGGCATACATTAGAAAGGGAAAGGTGTGAGAATTTAGATGACAAAATGGAAACGGGCAAACCCAAATGGAACGAGAGACTATTTATTCGAAGAATGTACGTTAATTGAAGAAGTAGAACAAAAATTAAGGCGTACTTTTTTAGAGCGAGGTTATGAAGAAATAAGGACACCGACAATAGAATTTTATGATGTTTTTGCATTTCAAAGCAGGCCGATAGATGAGGAAAAGATGTATAAATTTTTTGATGAAAAGGGGCGGATTATCGTATTACGCCCAGATATGACAATTCCTTTAGCGAGAGTGATGGGAACGCAGAGGTGGGATACTCCGCTTAAACTGACGTATAGCGGGAATGTATTTCGGGCGAATGAGTCCCATTCTGGAAAATATAATGAAATCGTACAAAGTGGTATTGAAATTATCGGGATTGATAATGTAAGAGCTGAAATTGAATGCGTAATAAGTGTTATTCAGGCACTTCAAAAGTTAAAGGTGCAATCTTTTACAATTGAGATTGGGCAAGTACAGTTATATAAATGTATTGTAAAAAAACTCTCCATTCGTGATGAAGAAGAGAGTGTGCTTAGAACATATATTGAAAGTAAAAATTATGCTGCTCTATCAAATTTTATTAGAGAAAAGAAATTAGATCGATGTGATGAAACAGTAAGATTACTTGAGAAATTGCCAAGGCTATTTGGAAATTTAGAAGTTATTGAGGAAGCAGAAAAACTCGCTTCAAGTAATGAAATGAAAATGGCGATTGCCAGAGTGAAAGAAATATATGAAGCAATTGAAAAACTAGGCTATGGATCTTACATCTCAATTGATTTAGGTATGATTCAACATTTGGATTATTACACAGGTGTTATTTTCAAAGGGTATATATATGAAATTGGAGAAGAAATTGTTAGTGGAGGAAGATATGATGAGTTAATTGGGAATTTTGGAGAGATGCTGCCGGCTGTTGGACTCGCGGTGCAAGTCAATCAAATTGTGAAGGCGCTGCAAGAGCAGCAAGAACCATATGAACGAAAGAGAATAGATATTATGATTCATTATGAGTTAAATAGAT
The DNA here is from genome assembly GCF_050524305.1 of Bacillus silvicola. NCBI lineage: Bacteria > Bacillati > Bacillota > Bacilli > Caryophanales > Bacillaceae > Bacillus > Bacillus silvicola. The sequence continues at coordinate 985,955 of NZ_JBNGVC010000001.1, read as the reverse complement.
TAGCAGAAGCGGAAAGATTACGAAATTTACTTCAAAAGGACGGGAAAAAAGTAGAGCTATCTTTATTCCCTAATTTAAACGACACCTTTCAATTTGCCAGAAAAAATAAAATAGTAACGGTCGTAGAGGCAAAGAACGAATCATTAGTGGAATATGTATGGAAAGAGAAATGGGTATTCCAGAAAGAGGGAGAAACTTCATGCGTAACATTCAAATTGCGTTAACGAAAGGAAGATTAGAGAAGCATGTGATTCCATTGTTTGAGCAGATTGGAATTGATTGTTCGGAGCTCAAAAATAAAGGACGAAAGCTTGTCTTTCAAAGTAGAAATACAGATATCTCATTTATTTTAGTGAAAGCAGTAGATGTTGCTACTTATGTAGAACATGGAGTAGCTGATATTGGGGTCGTTGGAAAAGATATTTTAATGGAAAACGAGAAAGATATTTATGAAATGTTGGATTTAGGAGTAGGCGTGTGTAAGTTTTGTGTTGCTTCTATTCCTACTTATAATCCGAAGAGCTACCGGAAGAAACGCATTGCTACGAAATATCCACATATTACTTCTAACTATTTTCATGATAAAGGGGAGGATGTAGAGATTATAAAAATAGAAGGTTCTGTAGAAATCGCTCCTATTCTTGGATTGGCAGATGCGATTGTTGATATTGTTGAAACAGGAAAAACATTACAAGAAAACGGACTCATTGTATTTGAGGAAATGTGTTCTATATCTGCTCGAATGATTGTAAATAAGGCTGCATTAAAAACTAAAAAAGACGAAATATTCAGTATTATAAATATGATGGAGCAAGAAATTTTGTCAGGAAAATAGGGGGACTTGTAATGGAGATAGTTTGTGAAGATTTTCAAAAGGCGTTATCGAAAATAAAATTGCTACGAGAAAACGCTAATATAATAGAAGGAACTGTTCAAAGAAGTGTAAGCGAAATCGTTCAAAATGTAAGGGAGAGTAAAGATAAGGCCCTATCTTTTTATACAAAAAAGTTTGATGGTGTGGAGATTAAAGAGTTTCGTGTAAGTGAGGAAGAAATAAAACAAGCGAGTATGTTTGTAGAGAATTCATTTTTAGAAGCGTTAAAAGAGGCGAAGAAAAACATTATTTCGTATCATGAAAAGCAAAAAAGGCAATCAATATTCGACTGCACGAGTGAAGGCATCATTAGAGGACAAATCATTCGGCCTTTAGAAAATGTAGGGGTATATGTGCCAGGCGGAACTGCTTCGTATCCTTCGTCAGTATTAATGAATGTATTGCCAGCAAAACTCGCTGGTGTGAAAAAGATTGTAATGGTAACACCACCAAGGCAAGGAGGAATTGATCCACATATTTTAGTTGCTGCAAGCCTTGCAGGAGTAGATGAAATTTATACGATAGGTGGTGCGCAAGCAATTGCTGCTTTAGCATACGGGACGGAATCGATTTCGAAAGTGGATAAAATAGTTGGACCAGGAAATTTGTACGTCGCTCTAGCGAAACGAGAAGTATACGGAATAGTAAATATCGATATGATTGCTGGACCATCAGAAATTGTAGTTATTGCTGATGAAACCGGCAATGCAAAATATATTGCTGCTGATTTATTATCACAAGCGGAGCATGACGAGAGAGCAACAGCAATTTGCATTACAACGAGTATAGGGTTAGCAAAAGAAATAGAAAGAGAGGTAGAAAGACAGCTAGCGACATTACCAAGAAGTGAAATCGCTCGTGAATCGATAAATAGAAATGGAGCTATCTTTATCGTTCCTTCTTTAGATGAGGCACTTCAATTATCGAATGAAATCGCTCCAGAACATTTAGAGTTACATATAAAAGAACCGATGAATGCTCTGGCTTGTGTGAAACATGCAGGATCTATCTTTCTTGGACCATATGCACCGGAACCGCTCGGTGATTATTTAGCAGGACCGAATCATGTGTTACCGACAAGTGGAACGGCAAGGTTTTTCTCACCGTTATCAGTCGATGATTTCGTGAAAAAATCAAGCTTTCTGTCTTATACGGAGGAAGCGTTAAGAGATGTACAACATCATATTGTAGAACTTGCCAATAAAGAAGGGCTACATGCACATGCGAGAGCAATTCAAATAAGATTTGAGGAGGAAGAATAATGCGTGAGTCCAGTCAAACACGTGAGACGACAGAAACAAAAATAAAATTAAGTTTGCAGCTTGATGAAGGCAAGAGCGTTTCTGTACAAACGGGAGTTGGATTTTTTGATCATATGCTAACTTTATTTGCAAGGCATGGAAGATTCGGTTTACAAGTGGAGGCGGAAGGCGATGTATTCGTTGATGCGCATCATACAGTTGAAGATGTTGGAATTGTACTCGGAAATTGTTTGAAAGAAGCATTGCAAAATAAAGAGGGGATTAATCGTTATGGCTCCGCATATGTACCGATGGATGAATCTTTAGGTTTTGTCGCAATTGATATTAGCGGGCGCTCATATATTGTATTTCAAGGAGAATTAACGAATCCGAAGCTAGGGGATTTTGATACAGAACTAACAGAAGAATTTTTTAGAGCTGTTGCTCATGCTGCCAATATTACATTACATGCTCGCATGTTATACGGAAGCAATACACATCACAAAATTGAAGCGTTATTTAAAGCGTTTGGTAGAGCGCTTAGAGAAGCTGTCGAAAGAAATGCCAACATTACTGGTGTAAATTCAACGAAAGGGATGTTGTAATTGATTGCTATTATAGATTATGGAATGGGAAATATTCGTAGTGTAGAACAAGCATTAAAATATATTGGAGCAGAGTACATCGTAACGAGTGATAAAGAAGAGATTTTTAGAAGTGATGGAGTGATTTTACCAGGAGTAGGTGCATTTCCAAAAGCGATGGATGTATTGGAAGAAAAAGATTTAGTGCGTGTGTTACAAGAAGTTGGGAGTTCAGGAAAACCGCTTCTAGGCATTTGCTTAGGAATGCAGCTTTTATTTGAAAAAAGTGAGGAGTTACAAGACTGTAACGGATTGAATTTATTACCAGGTATCATTCGGAAATTAAAAGTTCCTTATAAAATTCCACATATGGGATGGAATGAGTTAAAGAAAGAGGGAGAAATAGCGCTTTGGAATGGAGTAGAGGACGGTTCTTTCGTATATTATGTCCACTCTTATTATGCAGATTGTTCGAATGAAATTGTGTATGGGATAAGTGAATATGGAGTGAAAGTACCTGGTTTTGTAGCCAAAGGAAATATATACGGCGCACAGTTTCATCCTGAAAAAAGCGGTGACATAGGAATGCAAATGTTGAAAAATTTCAAAGGGGTGGTAGAAGCATGGAAATCTTCCCAGCTATCGATTTAAAAGAGGGGCGATGCGTTAGACTTTATCAAGGAGAGTTTAGTAAAGAAACAGTAATGAATGAAGATCCGGTTGCGCAAGCGATTATATTCGAAAAATTGGGAGCGAAAACACTACACATTGTTGATTTAGATGGTGCAATTGCTGGCGAGTCAGTAAATTTGCTCGTTATTGAAAGAATTTGCAAGGCAGTACGTATTCCTGTGCAAGTTGGAGGAGGAATTCGATCACTTGTAGCGGTAGAGAAGTTATTGTCAGTAGGTGTAGATAAAGTGATTTTAGGAACAGCTGCTCTTTATGATAAGGCATTTTTAGAAGAAGCAGTTTTTCTATATAAAGAAAAAATCATTGTTGGTATTGATGCGAAAAATGGTTTCGTAGCAACGAGAGGCTGGCTTGATGTGTCTGAAATTTCTTACATTGATTTAGCAAAGCAAATGGAGAATGTAGGTGTTCAAACGATTGTGTTTACAGACATTTCGAAAGACGGGACACTTGCAGGGCCGAATATAGAGCAATTGGGGTTACTACAAAAAAGCGTTGCTATTCGTCTTATTGCTTCTGGAGGAGTGGCATCTATTCAAGATGTGAAAAAGTTAAATGATATGAATATATACGGCGTCATAATTGGTAAGGCTCTTTACGAGAAAACGATTGATTTAGAAGAAGTGTTAGAGGTAACAAAGTTATGTTAGCGAAACGTATTATTCCATGTCTAGATGTAAAAGAAGGGCGAGTTGTAAAGGGGGTAAATTTTATAGGGTTACAAGACGTCGGTGATCCTGTTGAAATAGCTGCTTTATATAATGATGCGGGAGCAGATGAAATTGTATTTTTAGATATTACGGCAACGAATGAAGGACGAAAAACCATTATAGATGTTGTAGAAAAAACAGCTTCAAAAGTATTTATTCCTCTTACAGTTGGCGGTGGGATTTCAAGTGTTAAAGATATGTACAATTTACTAAGAGCTGGAGCAGATAAAGTTTCAATCAACTCAGCAGCAGTACGAAATCCAAAATTAATCGAAGAAGGGGCAGAACACTTTGGCTCACAATGTATTGTCGTAGCAATTGATGCTAGAAAAGTAGCAGAAGGTAAGTGGAATGTATATGTGAACGGCGGAAGAGTTGATACGGGAATGGATGCAATCAGGTGGGCAAAGCGCGTTACCGAGCTAGGCGCAGGCGAAATTTTATTAACGAGTATGGATGCAGATGGAACGAAAAACGGATATGACCTTCGTTTAACAGAAGAAATTTCAAAAAGTGTTTCCGTACCAGTCATTGCGTCAGGCGGATGTGGTCATGCTGATCACATTATAGAAGTCTTTCAAAAGACAACAGTTGATGCAGCACTTGCGGCATCAATCTTTCATTATGGTGAGGCGACAGTGCAGGACGTAAAGAGAAAATTAAGAAATGCAAATGTTGAGGTGCGGTTATGAAACCTAACTTTTCAAAAGGATTAATACCGGCAGTTGTCATCGAAGAGGATACGAAAGAAGTTTTGATGCTAGCTTATATGAATGAAGAAGCGTATGAAAAGACGCTAGAAACGAAAAGAACATGGTTTTATTCTCGTTCAAGAAGGTCGTTATGGAATAAAGGAGAAACATCAGGTAATGTCCAATATGTTCAGTCACTTTATTTAGACTGCGATCAAGATTCAATCGTTGTTGTCGTAAAGCAAATAGGGCCTGCTTGCCATACGGGAGAAAAAACGTGTTTTCACTATAAAATTATATAGGGGGGTACATATGGAAGATATCCTTAAGTTATTATTTGAAACAATTGAAGAACGAAAGAAAAATCCACTCTCTGAATCATATACGAATTATTTATTTTCAAAAGGTGAAGATAAAATTTTAAAGAAAATTGGTGAGGAGTGCACCGAAGTAATTATCGCGTCTAAAAATAATGATAAAGAAGAACTAGTAAAAGAAATGGTTGATGTGTTCTATCACTGTTTTGTTCTATTAGCTGAAAAAAATATTTCATTAGAAGATGTCATGCAAGAAGTGAAAGAAAGACATGGAAAGCTTTCGAGAGTAGGAGATCGAAAAGAAATAGATACATTATAAGGGGGAATATGGATGAAAGTGGACTATCACCTTCATTTAGAAGAAGGGCCTTATTCAATAGGCTGGCTTGCTAAAATAAATGATGCACTACAATATTATGAACCGCTTAAAGAGGATAAACATTCAATAGGCTGGCTTATGAAAACACAAGAACGCCTGCAAAAACGTGTGAAGGAAGGCCCATTTACATCGAAATGGATTGATTTATATTTAGAAGAGGCATTGCGAAAAGGGATAAAAGAAGTTGGCATTGTCGATCATTTATATCGTTTTCACGAGGCGAAAGGATATTATGAAAAATATGTAGATATTAGTGATTCGAAACTCGGTCGTTTACAGAAGGAGTGGCTAGACCAAGTAAGAGTAACGTCTCTTTATGATTTTACAAAGGCGATTGAAGAGGCAAAAGAGCGATGGAGTAAACGAGGGGTAACGCTCAAACTTGGAATTGAAGCGGATTATTTTATCGGCGGCGAACAAGAGTTAAAAGAGTTACTAGCATTAGGAGACTTTGATTATGTAATCGGTTCAGTCCATTTTATAGAGGGATGGGGATTTGATAATCCAGATACGAAAGAGTATTTTGGTAAGCATGAGTTACATACTTTATATCATACGTTTTTCGCTACAGTTGAAAGTGCCGTTCGTTCGGAGCTATTTGATATAATAGCTCATCTTGATAACATAAAAGTATTTAATTACCGGTTAGATGAGAATGAACAGCTTTCTTATTATAAGGAAATTGCGCGTGCGTTAGTAGAAACGAATACCGCAACAGAAATAAATGCGGGATTGTATTATCGCTATCCTGTGCGCGAAATGTGTCCAAGTCCGCTTTATTTACAAGTACTAGCTAACCATGGGGTTCCAATTACTCTCTCTTCAGATGCCCATTATCCGAATGATTTAGGAAAATATGTGGAAGAAAATATAAAGACATTACGCAATCATGATATTTCTCACGTAGCTACATTTACGAAACGAGTAAGAACGATGAGATTGCTTGAAGAAGAAGTAACAATTTCAAAATAAAAAACGATTTTTTGATGAAAACCACCTTTTTTGTTCAAAATAAGGAAGAGTCAAAAGGAGGGTGAAAAATGGTGAAACAACAAAATAAACAAAAAGTACAAGCGGCAGATCAAGCTTATACTTCTGAAACGAATACTACAGCTAACTCAGTTATCGAGGAACAAATTAGCGATACAGTTGCAGAAGGCACAATCGATGCAAAGCTTGGACAAGAATCGCAAGAGAAAGCATAAGAAGAGGGGAGAGATGAATCTCCTCTTTTCTTATGGATAAAAAAGTGTCGATTTTCAAAACTATAATCAAATTCCTTGGTTTTTATATGTGGATTTCTTACAATGAAATATAAGAGATATCTTATTTTGTATAGAAGAGGTGTTAGTAGTGGCGAAAATATTAGTAGCAGGGAAAATTCCAGAAATCGGATTAGAACTATTAAAGGATCATGATGTAGAAATGTATGATAAAGAAGAATTAATTTCTTTAGATGAATTAACAGAGCGTGTAAAAGATAAAGATGCATTGTTAAGTTTACTTTCTACAAAGGTGACGAAAGAAGTTATTGATGCAGCACCTCATTTAAAGATTGTTGCAAACTACGGTGCTGGTTACGATAATATTGATTTCACTTATGCAGGAGAAAAAGGAATTGCAGTATCGAATACACCGAAAGTATCAACTGAAGCGACAGCAGAATTAACATTTGCACTTCTTTTAGCAGCTGCACGGAGAATTCCTGAAGGTGATACGTTATGTCGTACAACTGGATTTAACGGATGGGCACCGTTATTCTTCTTGGGCCGCGAAGTACACGGTAAGACAATCGGAATTATTGGCCTTGGAGAAATCGGGAAGGCAGTTGCAAAGCGTGCGAAAGCATTTGGAATGAATGTTTTATATACAGGACCAAATCGAAAGCCTGAAGCTGAAAGTGAACTGGAAGCAACATACGTAACGTTGGAAGAATTATTACAAACAGCGGACTTTATTACAATTAACTGTGCGTATAGTCCGAAATTACATCATATGATTGGTGAAGAACAGTTTAAAATGATGAAGAAAACAGCATATATTATAAATGCTTCACGTGGACCAATTATGCATGAATCAGCACTTGCTCATGTACTAAAAACGAATGAAATTGAAGGTGCAGCTCTTGACGTATTTGAATTTGAACCGAAAATTACAGAAGAGCTAAAAGGATTAAAGAATGTAGTACTTGCTCCTCACGTAGGAAATGCAACATTCGAAACTCGTGATGCGATGGCTGAAATGGCAGTGAGAAATATTTTAGCTGTATTAAACGATGAAAAACCTGTAACACCTGTAAATCAAAAATTATTAGTTACAAAATAAAAAGAAACCTTCCGTATTCGGAAGGTTTCTTTTTATTTTTCTTTATTCGCTTTTTTAGACGGTCTTTGTCTAATGAATTGAGATAGCATATACAAAATATATAGTGGAATAGCAATGAATAAGAAAACAGAAAAATTACCGAACCCTGTTTGATACATTGTGATAATGATCCCAATTAAAAATAATGTAATAATTATGCTATATCGTGGAATTGGTACATCTTTTAAACTTGGGATACGAATTCGACTCACCATTAAAAATGCGAACGTTACAAATACTGTAATAAGAACGATTTTTGGAATGGTATGTGAAAATAATGTTAGGAAAGCGACAAGCCCTCCTGCTGCAGTAATCGGAACTCCAGTGAAATATTTCATAGAAGTAGATGATGGTGTTACATTAAATCGTGCTAAGCGATATGCTCCGAACAGTGGGAATAATCCCGCTATGTATAGTCCAATGATTCCGTAGTTGGAGAAAGATGTGTAATACATTAACACAGCAGGTGCCGCGCCAAACGTTACAACATCTGCGAGTGAATCAAGCTCTTTTCCCATTTGTGAATCAACGCGTAATAAACGAGCAACACGACCGTCAAGACTATCTAACATCATCCCGATAAGTACTAAAATAGCAGCTGATTTATAATATCCTAAAGATGCATAGCCGATTGACAAAAATCCACTATATAAATTTCCGAGCGTAAATAAGTTTGGAATAGCTGCTCTATACAAAATCTGATCCCTTGCTTTCTGTAATAAATTCTTAATTAGTGTATGAAAGTTTACTTATTTTATCATACCATAAATTTCTTCCTCATACGAAAGAAATTCCCAATTTGTGAAAGATTGTATAGAAGAGAAATTTGAAAAATAAGTAAAAAAAAAAGGAAGCAACTTTTGTAAAGTTGCTTCCTACACTATTCAAATTTCGTTGTCATCGTTCCGGTTTTATATCGATTGTTAGGATCAAATCGTAATAAATCTCCATAAATGAGTTTGTCGGATAATTTTAATTCTGTTTTTGCTTTTTCAATATAAGGCTGACATAGTGTTAAATCAGCTTCTTCACCTGTGCTTCTTTTATAGCACATATTTTTTGTATAAACATAATCTTCCGAAACAAAACTGCCGTCCCGCATTACCATAAGAGGGTCTTTTTCTTTCGTAAATAAGTCTGTTCCAAATTCTACGGATTGATTTGTTTTAATACCAAGTAAGTGAAGTAACGTTGGTTTAATATCAATTTGACCAGATACTTTAGAGATGACTTTTCCTTCTTGGCCAGGCACATGAATAATGAGAGGGACGCGTTGTAATTGCATAGAATCAAACGGTGTAATAGCGTCTTTCCCAAGGAACTGAGCCATAGCTGCATTATGGTTTTCAGAAATGCCGTAATGATCACCATAAATGACAATAACGGAATTATCATACAGTCCTTCGTCTTTCAATTGTTTAATAAATAATTTAAGAGCTTCATCCGTGTATCGAACGGTTGGGAAGTAGCGATTTAAAACACCACTTTCGGAATTAAATTCATCAACATATTGATCTTCTGGATTTAGAAGAAATGGAAAATGGTTTGTTAACGTAATAAATTTCGTATAGAACGGTTGTGGTAAAGATTTTAACTTTGGAATAGATTGCTCAAAGAACTCTTTATCTTTTAATCCCCAACCGACAGACATTTGTTCCGTTCCTACGTAATCATTTAAATTAAAGTAACGATCATATCCAAGCGCAGGGTACATTACATCACGATTCCAAAACGTTTTATCGTTTGAATGGAAGACAGCAGAAGAATATCCGTATTTCTTTAATTGTTCTGGTGTGGCAGTGTATTCATTTGTTGCATGAGTAAAGAATACAGAACCACGGTCTAACGGATAAAGGGAATTTTCAACGATAAATTCAGCATCAGAAGTTTTACCTTGTCCCGTTTGATGATAGAAGTTATCGAAATAAAAACTATCTTTAATAAACTCATTTAAAAATGGAGTAATCTCTTTTCCATTTATTTTTTTATTAATAACAAAACTTTGTGTAGATTCCATTGAAATTAAAATTACATTTTTACCTTTTGCAGCTCCAAATAAGTTTTTATCAACTTGTTTATCTTTTGAGTCTGTATAGTTTTTAATTTCAGAGAAACCGTCTCCACTTGCAAATACACGCTCAGCTGAAGACTTAGATTGAAGTGTAATATCAAATAGATGATATGTGTATAGACCTAAATTTTTCACGACAGTTTGACGATCAAATGAGCGTGAGAACATTTGTGGTTTATATATAACTGAAACAACAATTTGTAGTGCTAGTAATACTGTTACACCGCTAAAGAAAGTTCGCTTCTCAGAGCGAGAAAGTGGTGTTTTATCACCAAATGATGGAAATTTACGCGAAATAAACATTAAAATAATTGCGTCTGCAAATAAAAGTAATGTTTTATACGTAAAGAGTTCTTTTATACTCGTCCCTAAGTCAGCCATATTATTTGTTTGGAATAAAACAGGGAAAGTAACAAAATCGTTATAGAACCCGTAAAACATTGCATTTCCAAATAAAATAAATGACAGTATAAAACTAATTACAATAATAATTCGGTTTCGGTACTTAGATGCAAGTAAAGCGAAACCAAAAAATAAAAGTAACGAAGCTAGTGGGTTAATAAAAAGCATAAATTCTTCAAAGAAGTTATCAATTCTAATATCAAATGCTAGCTTGTACACAATATATGTTTTTATCCATAATAAAACGACTGCAACTAGTGCAAATCGCAGTTTTGGAAACAGATTTTGTAGCATAATATACTCCTCTCCTAAAAGCATGACAGTTCTTGTGAGCCGGTTTGATTAGCGCCTCATTTTATATATACGAACAGTCCTTTATTATTATGTTTATTATACTATGAGTATCATTATACGAAAATAAAAGAGAGTTGTGGGCTTTTTTATAATAATTGAGTAGAAAAAGGGCAGTGGGAGACAATAAAACGGAGTTTCTATGTATGATAATTATCGTGCGCAGAAAGAATCGAGTAATAAAACGGAGGTTATAATGCGAAAATTATTATATTTTATAGTATGCAGTAGTGTTATACTTTTTGCTTCACCGAGTGTGTCGGTAGCACAATATGATGCACCTCTTATGGAAGATGCCCTTTATTCTGTTTTATTTCCGAAAATAAATAAAGCAATTGAAAAACAATATGGGAGCTTGAAGCCTTATCAATGTCCTAAAATTATTAGTTTAAAAAAAGTGTATAGTGGTACATATTTATTTCAAGCGAGTATTGAAGTAACGAAGTATGAACGTGTTGCTGGGAAAATTGCTCCACCATTTGAGAAGGTAACGATTACATTTAATAACGAAGAGGGCGAATGGGAAGTGACAAAGGTTTCAGTAAAGCGCTTACCAAATGATACAAAATTAAACTGTAAAAAAACAATATAAAAAATTGTTTGACAAATAAAATGGTCCTTTGGTATTGTTAATAGCAACAATTAGATGTTTGAAAATTAAATAGACTTACCTCATCTACTCTCAAAGGTAGAGGCCGCGATAGGAAAGAGTAAGCTATGGGAGATTTAATGGAATCTGTGATCATAGGTTGAAAGGGACTATTGCCGAAATATAAGAATAACCATCTTATTCATATATTGGGACTGCATTGAATAAATGTAGTACTGTCATAAGATTTATTTTATGGAGAGCTATTTGGAGATGTTGATGCGGTTTCTTATTTTGAGAAGATAACAACTCGTTTATTTTTTCAATATATATTTTTCCTAATAAGAAACGCGTGTGAACATTGTTCCGCGCGTTTTTTGTCTATCTAAAAGCGTGCTGCAATGAATAGAAGATTGGGGTTATGAGTTTTAGAGGAAATAAGGGAGGAATTTAAATGTATTTACACGGCACAAGCCGAATCAATGGGCAAGGACACTTAGAAATTGGTGGGTGCGATACGACGCAGCTAGCAAAACAATACGGAACACCACTTTATGTATACGATGAAGAGTCTATTCGAGGAAAGTGCCGCGCGTTTCATCGTGCTTTTAAAGAAAGTGGTTTCTCTTATCAAGTAGCATATGCAAGCAAGGCGTTCTTGTGCATGGAGATGTGCCGAGTAGCTCGTGAAGAGAATATGTCTTTAGACGTTGTTTCTGGAGGAGAATTATATACTGCGCTTCAAGCAGGATTTCCGGCATCGCGCATTCATTTTCACGGAAATAATAAAACAGCAGAAGAAATAATTATGGCTCTTCAGGCGAATATCGGTTGTTTTGTAGTAGATAATTTCTTAGAATTAGAAATTTTACATGATTTAGCAGTGCAACATGGAAAGTTTGTGAACATATTAATCCGTGTAACGCCAGGAGTAGAGGCACATACACACGAATATATAACAACAGGCCAAGAGGATTCGAAATTTGGATTTGGTGTTTCAAATGGTCAAGCGATGCAAGCGATTGAGCTAGCTTTGCAAAAATCAAATTATAATATGCTAGGAATTCACTCGCACATCGGATCACAAATATTCGAAACGGCTGGTTTTGTTCGAGCAATTGAAGTACTACGTCAATTTTTAGAAGAAGTGAGAGAGCGAACAAACTATGTAGTGAAAGTATTGAATGTAGGCGGAGGTTTCGGTATACGTTATACGGAGTCTGATACACCGTTAACACTTGAAACGTATGTGGAGGCTGTAACAAGTACGATAAGAGAGCAGTTTACAGTATGTGAATACCCGCTTCCAGAAATATGGATTGAACCAGGTCGTAGTATCGTAGGTGATGCGGGAACAACAATTTATACAGTTGGAGCGGTGAAAGAGATTCCTGGTATTCGGAAATATGTTTCAGTCGATGGTGGGATGACAGATAATTTAAGACCGGCTCTATATGGAGCGCGTTATGAGGCGATGTTGGCGAATCGAGGGAATCTTGAGAATGAGGAACTCGTTTCGATTGCTGGGAAATGCTGTGAAAGTGGAGATATGCTGATTTGGGATATTAACTTACCGCAAGTTGCTTCTTCTGATTTACTAGCAATTTCTTGTACGGGGGCATATGGGTACTCGATGGCGAATAATTATAATCGTATTCGTAGACCAGCTGTCGTCTTTGCAAAAGGCGGAACATCACAAATTGTTGTAGAGCGTGAAACATATGAAAATATTATTGGGAACGATCGCATACGTATTAAAGAACTTGTTTAAATAGGAAAAAGGAGTTGTTCGGATGGGCAATTCCTTTTTTATAAAATAAAATAATTAAAATATATCGGAAAACTAGGATTGAAAAAAATCAGAATTGTGATAAAATACAAATACAAAGCTTATCAAGAGAAGCGGAGGGAACTGGCCCGGCGAAGCTCGGCAACCTGCTTATAGAAAGCAAGGTGCTAAATCCAGCAAAATGGAATCCATTTTGAAAGATAAGGTAAAATATATTACCGAACAGTCTTTTCGAAATGGGAAAGATTTTTTTTATGAATAAAAAGGGGGGCTGTTCGCGTGAGTGTACGGGAACATTTTGATGAAGTATCTGAGAAAATTCAAGCGATGCTTGCTGATATGAAATATGGTTCCATTACAATTGTTGTGCAAGATGGAAAAGTGATTCAATTAGAAAAAAGTGAAAAAGTACGTTTAAAGTAAAAAGCGCTGACTAGAAAAACTAGAGGCGGTTTTAACCTATTTTATTAGGTTAAAACCGTCTTTTTGCTTTTACAGGGGGAAAAAACATGTTGACGTATGAAACGTGGGAAGAAAATAGTGTTTCATTTTCCGAAGAAGATGAAACGAAAGGCGCGCTATCAGTATTAAGTTGGGCTTATAACGAATATAAAGATGAAATTGTATATGCATGTAGCTTTGGGGTAGAAGGTATGGTTTTGCTGCACCTTATAAACCAAGTAAATCCATCCGCTAAAGTTGTATTTTTGGATACAAATGTACATTTTCGAGAAACGTATGAATTAATTCAAAAGGTGCGGGAACGATTTCCTTCATTAAATATTATAGAAAAACAGCCGGAATTTACACTTGATGAACAAGCGAAGTTGCATGGTGAGAAATTATGGGAGAGTAATCCGAATCTTTGTTGTAAAATTAGAAAAATTTTACCGTTAGAAAAATCATTAGCGGCGGAAAAAGCGTGGATATCGGGCTTAAGGAGGGAACAATCAGAAACGCGTAAGCATACAAAGTTTATAAATCAAGATCATCGCTTTCAATCTATTAAAGTTTGTCCACTCATTCATTGGACGTGGAAAGAAGTGTGGCGATATGTATACAAACATAGCTTGCCGTATAACCCATTGCATGATGTTGGATATCCAAGTATTGGATGTGAGAAGTGTACGTTACCTGTAGGAGAGGGTGGCGATTCGAGAGATGGTAGATGGGCCGGGAAAGTGAAAACAGAATGTGGTCTTCATTACCAATAAGATGAATTTGAAAATAAAGCTAAGAGAGGATATAGAAAATGAGTACAAGAAACGAATTAATAAATCGTATAGACGAGACATACGACGTATCACAAATTGAAAAAGAAATCAAATTAGACAACATTGCGTTAAGTGATTTAGAGCTATTAGCGACAGGGGGATATAGCCCACTAACTGGCTTTTTAGGAAAGAAAGATTATGATTCGGTCGTAGAAACGATTCGTTTAGCAAATGGTAGCGTATGGAGTATACCGATTACATTACCGGTAACAGAAGATGTAGCAGAGAGACTGAAAGTTGGAGAGGAAGTAAAGCTTGTCAGCGATGGAAATATATATGGTGTTATTCAAATAGAAGATATTTTTGTACCAGATAAAGAAAAAGAAGCGTTACTTGTATATAAAACGACGGATGAGGCTCATCCAGGAGTGAAAAAATTATATGAACGACCAAACGTTTACGTCGGAGGAGCTATTATTCTTACAAAACGCTTTGAAAATAATCAATTTCCTTCTTATCATTTAGACCCAATTGAAACGAGAGAAGAATTTAAAAAGCGTGGTTGGAAAACAGTAGTTGGATTTCAAACGAGAAACCCGGTACATCGTGCCCATGAGTACATTCAAAAGTCTGCTCTTGAAATTGTAGATGGTCTCTTTTTGAATCCGCTTGTTGGGGAAACGAAATCAGATGATATTCCTGCTGATGTAAGGATGGAAAGTTATGAAGTATTACTTCATAACTATTACCCTAAAAATCGTGTCTTTTTAGGCGTATTTCCTGCAGCAATGCGTTACGCAGGACCAAGGGAAGCGATATTTCATGCACTAGTAAGAAAGAATTTTGGTTGCACCCACTTTATTGTAGGGCGTGATCATGCTGGGGTAGGGGACTATTACGGAACATATGAAGCGCAGGAAATCTTTACGAATTTTACAGTAGAAGAGTTAGGGATTACGCCGTTATTTTTTGAACATAGTTTTTACTGCACTAAATGTGAAGCGATGGCTTCAACGAAAACATGTCCGCATGGAAAAGAAGACCATGTTATTTTATCGGGTACGAAAGTAAGAGAACTATTAAGAAACGGTGAGATTCCGCCAAGTACATTTAGTCGTAAAGAAGTAGTGGAAGTGCTAATTAAAGGCTTGAAAAAAGAAGTAGTAACAGAATAGGGAGAGAACGAGATGGATACGAATATTACTTGGCATACAGCTTCTGTTTCAAAAGATGAGAAAAGAGTGAAGAATGGGCATCACAGTTTTGTAGTTTGGTTTACTGGTTTATCGGCTTCGGGTAAATCTACAGTAGCGAATGCGGTTGCTCGTAAACTATTTGAAAAGAATATTGGAAATTACGTGTTAGATGGAGATAATATTCGCCACGGTTTAAATAAGGATTTAGGATTTTCTGAAAGTGACCGTATGGAAAATATACGACGTATTGGTGAAGTAGCGAAGTTATTTGTAGATCAAGGAACGGTTGTCCTTACAGCGTTTATTTCACCGTTTCGAGTAGACCGTAAACAAGTTAGAGACCTTTTGGCAGTAGACGAATTTATTGAAGTCTTTGTAAAGTGTCCGATCGAAGAATGTGAGAAACGTGATCCGAAAGGGCTTTATAAAAAAGCGAGACAAGGTGATATTAAAGAATTTACTGGTATTGATTCGCCTTATGAGGAACCAGGGAAGCCAGAATTAATCGTAGAGACACATAAGAATTCTATTGAAGAATGCGCAGAACAAATTGTGAATTATTTACAAGAGCGTAGTTTCATATAGGGGGATAAAAGATGAGTTATGAAAAAGTGTGGGCAAATAATGAAAAATTGAATCCGTCTGAGAAAAAGAAATTAGAAAAAGATGGATTAGAAATCTTTAATGACATTCCTTACTATGCGGAGAATGGATTTGAATCTATTCCGAAAGAAGAGTGGGACTCCTTTAAATGGGCCGGATTGTATTTGCAACGGCCGAAAGAAGCTGGATATTTTATGATGCGTGTAAATATTCCTTCAGGGATTATTACAAATGCGCAGGCAGAAGCGCTTGCTTCTATCGCCGAGGATTATGGACGCGATGTAATAGATATTACGACAAGACAGGCGATTCAGTTTCACTGGTTAGAAATTCAGCAAATTCCAGATATTTTTAAAAGATTAGCAAGAGTTGGATTATCTTCAGCAGGGGCGTGTGGTGATATAACGCGTAACATTACAGGGAATCCACTTGCTGGAATTGATGGAAATGAACTCTTTGATACGACGCATATTGTTAAAGAAATATATGACTATTTCCAGCACAATGAAGAGTTTTCGAACCTGCCACGTAAATTTAAGATGTCTATTAGTTCGAATATTTACAATTCTGCAAACGCAGAGATTAACTGTGTTGCATTTACACCTGCAACGAAAGAGATAAATGGTGAGAAAAAAGTTGGCTTTCATATAAAAGTAGGCGGGGGCTTATCAGCTCGTCCATACTTAGCAGAAGAATTAGACGTGTTCGTTTTACCAGAAGAAGTGAAAAAGGTAGCGATTGCGATTGCTACTATATTCCGTGATTTTGGATATCGCGAAAAACGTCATTTAGCACGTTTGAAATTTCTTGTTGCAGACTGGGGTGCAGAGAAATTTAAAGAGAAGCTAATAGAGTATACAGGACCGTTACAAAATAAAGGAAAAAGTGCACTCAAAGGATGGAATGCAGGCTATTTTTATGGTGTTCAAGATCAAAAACAAAAAGGATTAAAATATGTCGGATTTAATGTACCAGTAGGACGTTTACATGCAGAAGAAATGTTTGAGATTGCCAGAATTGCAAAGCAATATGGAAATGGACAAATTCGTACATGTAATTCACAAAATTTCATCATTCCGAATGTTCCACCAGAAAATGTAGCGGGTTTACTAAGTGAACCGTTGTTTGAGGCAATATCTGCAAGTCCGAAATCATTTATTGGTCATGCGGTTTCATGTACTGGTATTGAATATTGCAATCTTGCTCTAGTAGAAACGAAAGAAAGATTACGGAAAATTGCGGAATACTTAGATACACAAATTGCACTCGATGTTCCAGTTCGAATTCATATGGTAGGATGTCCAAATTCATGTGGTCAACGTCAAATTGCTGACATCGGATTACAAGGGGTGAAAATGAAAACGAAGGAAAAAGGAATAGTTGAAGCATTTGAAATATATGTAGGTGGAACGTTGTTAGATGGCGGTGCTTATAATCAAAAGCTAAAAGGAAAAATAGATGGTGAAGATCTACCAGATGTGCTCGCATCATTTATAAGTTATTTCAAAGAGAATAAGTTACCAGCTGAAACGTTTTATGATTTTGTTGGCCGCGTTGGCGTAGAAGAATTACAGTTGACATTAAATCACGTATTAGAAGAGCTAATAGCGTCTTAGGAGGGACAATATGGATTTATATCGTTTTGAAGCTGTATTAGCGAATAGTATTGTTCCAATTGTTGTTGTTGCTCAAAGTGAAGAACAGGCGTTTAAGCTTGCGGAAATTGAGCTTGAAAAACATTTTTTACCGTTGCCAGAAGTAAAGGAGATTTCTTTGTTTGAAAAAAAGAAGATTCGAAAAGGTGCGGCATTTGTTGTTCATGAGTAAATAACATTGTAATACGAAAGTATTCTAACTTCCATTCATATAAAAGGATGGAAGTTTCACTTTAATAGTAGAAATGAGGAGAGATGATGGGGAAGGTTTATATCGTTGGAGCGGGTCCTGGCGATCCGGATTTAATCACTGTTAAAGGGTTGAAATGTATCGAGAAGGCAGATGTTATTTTATACGACCGCCTCGTGAATAAAGAGTTGCTTTCATACGCAAAGCCTGAAGCAGATTTAATTTATTGCGGGAAACTCCCGAATTATCACACGATGAAGCAAGAGACAATTAACACATTTCTTATTAAATATGCGAAGAAAGGAAAAGTTGTAACGAGACTAAAGGGCGGGGATCCATTTGTATTTGGAAGAGGTGGAGAAGAAGCCGAAGCGTTAGCCAAACAAAGTATCCCATTTGAAATTATTCCTGGTATTTCAGCTGGTATAGCCGCTCCTGCTTACGCTGGAATTCCAGTAACACACCGCGATGCAAGTGCAAGTTTTGCTATTGTGACAGGACATAGAAAAGAGGATGCTGAAGAGGAAGTGAAGTGGGAAAGTTTAGCGAAAGGTGTAGATACATTAGCGGTCTATATGGGGGTTAGTAATTTACCTTATATATGTGAACAACTTATAAAACATGGAAAAGATCAAAGTACACCTGCCGCTATCATTGAGTGGGGGACCACATCTATGCAGCGTACTGTTACAGGGACGTTAGGAACAATTATAGATGTTGCTAAAAAAGAAAAAATTCAAAATCCAAGTATGATTATTATTGGAGAAGTTGTCCGTTTTAGAGAAAAGATACATTGGTTTGAGAAACAAGTGGAAAATGCATATCCAGTAAGCGGAGTATTGTAAAATGAAGGCTGTCTTGTATATATGTCATGGAAGCCGTTTGAAAGCAGCAAAAGAAGAAGCGGTTGCATTTATTACGTCATGTATGAACCGTGTAGAGGCAAAGATTCAAGAAGTTTGTTTTTTAGAGCTAGCGAGTCCTTCTATTGAAGAAGGATTTCGTACATGTGTGAAGCGTGGTGCTACAGAGATTGTCGCTATTCCTGTTTTTTTATTAGCGGCAGGACATGTAAAGAAAGATATTCCGCTTGAATTACGAAAGTTAAACGAGGAATATCCGGATATCAAAATAGTGTATGGTAATCCATTTGGTGTATCAGAAGTGCTTGTAAAAGCGGTATATAACGGAAGTGGCATTAAAGACTATGAAGAAGAAGTAACACTTTTGCTCGTTGCAAGAGGAAGCAGTGATCCGGAAACTTTACAAGACATGAAGTGGATTTCTTCTTTATTTCAAAAAGAAGAGAACATTAAAGAGGTGGAAATTTGTTATTTAGCAGCTGCGGAGCCAAAGTTTGAGGAGAAGTTGAGGGAAGTTGTAGAACGAGAAGAAAAGAGTATTGTTGTACTACCTTATTTATTGTTTACAGGCTTACTTATGAAACATGTTGAGAAAGAAGTGCTTCAATATGAGTTGGAAGAGATAAAAATAAGTCCATATTTAGGGAAGAATGAAGCGTTTCGAGAGATGTTAATTCAGAAAACAGAGGGAATATTGGAGGGAGAACAATATGTATCCACTTACAGTGCGAGTTGATAAGAAACGTGTTGTTGTCATTGGTGGAGGGAAAGTAGCAGGGTTTAAAATTGTTCCCTTACTAAAACAAGGTGCGGATATAATTGTGATAAGTACAGAATTAGATGCGAATTTAGTAAAACTTGTAGAAGAAAAGCAAATTCGTTGGTATCAAAGGGAGTATGAGAAAAGTGATATCGCCGATGCTTTTTTAGTAGTTGCAGCGACTAGCGATTCGGTACTAAATGAACAAATTGCTGAAGATGCCTCGGCAAATCAATTGGTAAATGTTATTACGAATCCGGAAAGTGGAAATGTTCATTTTCCGGCGGCAATTCATCGTGGATTGCTTAATGTAGCTGTTTCTACTGGAGGGGCTAGTCCGAAACTTGCAAAAAAAATTCGCGATGATATTGCAAATAAATATGATGAGAACTATGAATCATATCTTGATTTTTTATATGAAGTTAGAATAAAAGTGAAAGAATTACAAGTAGAGAAAAGGCAGAAAAATATATTATTGCAAGAAGTATTAAAGTCGATATATGTTCAAAATGAACAGAAAAGAGAAATTTTTTTACAAGAATTAGAGAGGGAACTTCATGTAGGATAGTGAGTGAATTGTGCTTTACAAATATAAAAATATAATTTATAATCACAAGTAACTTCAATAGATGAAATCGATGAGCAAGAAGAGTACGTATATTTGAGGCGTTCAGAGAGCTGGGGTAAGGTGTGAGCCCGGTACGATAAAATATACAGAATGGGCTTGCGAGAGGTATGTTGAACATTGTAGTAGGCAACCCGGGTTCCGCCGTTAAAAGGATAGAGTATCGGAATTTTTCCTGTACTTGAACAAGTGGGATTTATCAATCCAATTGAGGTGGTACCACGGTATTTACATTACATATATCGTCCTCTACATGCATATTTGCGTGTAGGGGACTTTTTTATTTTCTAAAGGAGGTGTGCGAGTATGAAATGAAAGTGTATAATTAGTAAAAGTTTAAATATTCAGAAAAGGAGAAATTATGATGGAAGAAACACAGCAATGGACGTCGAAAATAGGCTTTGTACTCGCAGCAGCCGGAGCCGCAGTAGGTCTTGGTGCCATATGGAAATTTCCATATGTTGCAGGTAATGGTGGGGGAGGCGCATTCTTCCTTGTATTTTTACTATTAACTTTATTTATAGGTATGCCGCTTCTTTTAGCTGAATTTGTTATTGGACGTAGTACGCAAAAAGAGGCAGTTACAGCTTATAAGGTATTAGTACCGAATAGTAAGTTATATCCTTGGATTGGTCGCATGGGAGTTGTTACTTGTTTTAGTGTACTATCTTTTTATAGTGTTGTAGGTGGATGGATTTTACTGTACTTATACTATAGTGTTACAGGAAGCTTCTGGAGTGGTGTTGCTGATTATGGACAATTGTTTGGTGAAACGATTTCAAATCCAGTAAGCGCGATTGGAGCGCAATTTATCTTTATGCTTTGCACTATTTTTGTTGTAAGTAAAGGTGTAGAGAAGGGGATAGAAAAAGCAAGTAAGTATATGATGCCGCTATTATTCATTTTATTTATTGCTATCATTATTCGTGCGTTAACACTTGATGGTGCTATGGCTGGGGTAGAGTTCTTCTTAAAACCAGATTTTTCAAAGCTTACAGCAGATACGATTTTATATGCGATGGGGCAATCTTTCTTCTCACTAACGGTAGGTGCCTCGGTAATGGTAACGTATAGTTCGTATTTAAAGAAAGAAGAGCATTTAGCTAAATCAGCGACATCTATTGTAAGTTTAACGGTATTTATTACAGTACTTGCAGGGTTAGCGATTTTCCCAGCGATTTTCGCATTAGGAGTTAAACCGACAGAAGGACCAGGGTTACTGTTTATCGTTCTTCCTGCTGTCTTTGCAAAAATTCCATTTGGGCAATTTTTCTTCATTATGTTTTTAGTTTTATTCTTCTTTGCGACTTTAACATCTGCGATTTCAATGCTTGAAATTGTAGTAGCATCTGTTGCGAAAGATAATGAGAAGAAGCGTCCATCAGCTTCGTTATTAATTGGTATTCTTATTTTTGCAGTTGGAATTCCATCAGCGTTATCGTTTGGAATTATGAGTGATGTGAAAATATTTGGTAAGACATTCTTTGATTTCGTCGATTTTTCGGTAAGTAATGTATTACTGCCACTCGGAGTACTAGCCATTTCGCTATTTGTACCAAATAAAATGAGTAAAGAGCTATTAATGAAAGAATTAGAAGTTACGGAAACGAAAGGGAAAACATTGTTTAATATTTGGTTCTTCTTGCTTAGGTATGTTATTCCGGTAACTGTAATTATCGTATTTTTAAATGCGATAGGCGTATTTAAAATGTTTGCATAATAAAAAGACGGAGATGTGGATTCTCCGTCTTTTTATTGTGTTGTAGGTGTATTTAATAAGCGATTATATGCTTTATAAGCTGTGACAACAGCGATAAAAGAACCAATTAAAAATAACGCTGAGCCACCGAATGTAAATAGCCGGCCAATGTATGTTTCTCTTGCTTCTTCTATTTCTTGTTGTAATTGTGTATTCATATTTATCACCTCGCAAAATATAGGCATTTAGTTGTAGTCTATGTGAAATGCCTACAAAGTGTGAAATGATAGTAAAAAAACTCGGTATGCACCGAGTTTTTTATAATCCGATATAAGGAGATGGATCAACTGCGTTTGTCTTACCGACATTCCATTCTCCTAGGTGAAGTTCAAAGTGTAAATGTTGTCCGTAGGATTGTCCAGTATTCCCCATAAATCCAAGTTGATCACCTTGTTTTACGGTCTGTCCATTAGATACAGAACGGCTACTCATATGTGCATATACAGTTGTATATGTTTTTCCGTTTATACGGTGAGATAAGTATACAACGTTTCCGTAACTAGATGATAATTCTGAACGGATAACGACGCCATCTGCAGCGGCAATAATTGGAATCGTTCCCGAAGCTGCGATGTCAATTCCTTTATGGTTATCTAAAGAACGTGTGCCAAACCCAGAAGTTTTCGATCCGGCTGCTGGTTTAATAAATCCACCTATATTCGTATCGTGTGGTACTGGAGCAGCCTGAGCAGGTGTAGCAGCTTGTTTGCGTGCTTCTTCAGCCTTATGTGCCTCTTCAGCTTTACGTGCTTCTTCCGCACGTTTTTCTTCTTCAATTGCTTTTTGAACAGCTTGACGCTGGTTTTCTAAAATGCCTTTTGATTCTTCTAACCCTTCAATCTCTGAATCTACTTTTGCTACTTTCGTATGTAGATCGTTAATAAGAGCTTGTTGCTGTTGTTGGTTACTTTGCAATTCTTGCTGTTTTTGTTCTAATTTTTGCTCAGATTCTTTCAGTTGTTGCTCTTTTTTCTCAACAGCCTCTTTTTCTGTCGTCACAGCATTTTGATCACTTGTTTGCTTTTTCACAATATCTGTATCGTTATTTAAAATTAAACTTACAGAATACATATTATCAACAAGATCGGCAATATTTGCAGAACTTGTTATTACTTCTGTAATGATACTCGTACGAGGCTTTTCTTGCATAGATTGTAGTCTTTGTTTAATAACTTCCTGTCGTGTATCTATATTCGTTTGTAATTGCTCTATATGTTTCTTTTTTTCGGTAATAACTTGCTGTGTGTTGCTAATTTCTTTTTTTGTATCGTTCAATTCAGCTTCGTTTTTATTAATAGAAGTAGTTAATTCGTCGATTTTCTTTTGTAATTCTTGGATTTCTTTTTCTATTTGTTCTTTCTCAGCTGATTTATTTTGTAAGTCATTTTGTTTGCCTTCTAATTCGGATTGAATGTCAGTTAATTTATCTTGATTTGTTTCAGCGTACACGGGTGAAAGTAACGGGGAAGCAAAAATCGTTCCTGCTGCTAAAACACTAATCGCTGCAAATTTCTTTTTCATTGTTGTCTGGCTCCTTTCCCTATGAATGTTATATATCATGAGAAGAAGAGTGTCTATCGTTGTAATCATAATGTAAAGAAAATTTTATAATTTTGCTAAGTTTTGTCGGAATTTAGTATCTTTTCGTAGTGTTTGTCATAAAGTTAAAATTCTTGAATGTATAGAAAAAGATATCAATTTCTATATTTCTTTTTAAAATCATGGGAAATGATGGAGTTTTCCATAATGAAACAGTATTTTAAAAACCTATCAATCACTAGTGAGGAATCGATTTCATGTGAGGTTTTCTGACATGGGGTTTGTTTTTGTCAAGAAAATTATTTGCATTCGTGCAAACTTATTTTGTTGTCAGATTTTAATTTTTGATTTATGATTTTTAACAGGGACAAAATGTAGTGAATTGTCGAATAATATGTAATACTCTTAATTTCTTAGTTTTATAGATATAGATAGAATGAGGGATAGATAGAGTGACACATCGAGGGGGTTACAACAAGTATGAAAAGAATAGGACTTGCATGGCAAATATTAATTGGTCTTGCGCTTGGTATTGCAGTTGGGGCGATTTTCTTTGGCAATCCAGAAGTGGTGAAGTACTTACAACCAATTGGTGATATTTTCATCCGATTAATTAAGATGATTGTTGTACCGATTGTTGTAGCAAGTATTGTTGTTGGGGTTGCTGGTGTTGGCGATGTTAAGAAGTTAGGCCGACTAGGCGGAAAAACAATTATTTACTTTGAAATTATTACAACGATTGCAATTGCTGTTGGTCTATTAATAGCAAACATTTTCCAACCTGGAAAAGGCGTTGATATGGATAAGTTAACAAAAACAGATATTTCTAAATATACACATACGACAGAGCAAGTACAAAGTCATTCGTTCGCGGATACGTTTGTAAATATTGTTCCGACGAACATTATGAAATCATTAGCTGAAGGTGATATGCTGGCTATTATCTTCTTCTCAGTATTATTTGGTTTAGGTGTAGCAGCAGTTGGTGAGCGTGGCAAACCAGTTCTACAATTTTTCCAAGGTGTAGCAGATGCAATGTTTTATGTAACGAACCAAGTTATGAAGTTTGCACCATTTGGTGTATTTGCATTAATTGGTGTTACAGTTTCTACATTCGGATTAGCTTCATTAATTCCATTAGGGAAATTACTCATTGTAGTATATGGGGCAATGATATTCTTCGTTGTAGTCGTATTAGGACTTACAGCGAAAATCTTTGGAATAAATATTTTCCAATTCTTTAAGATTTTAAAAGACGAGCTGATCTTAGCGTATTCTACAGCAAGTTCAGAAACGGTTTTACCGAAAATTATGGAGAAAATGGAAAAGTTCGGTTGTCCGAAAGCAATTACATCTTTCGTTATTCCAACAGGTTATTCATTTAACTTAGATGGATCAACTTTATATCAAGCGATTGCGGCAATTTTCTTAGCGCAAATGTACGGTATTGAATTATCCATTACACAACAAATTACGTTATTACTTGTATTAATGGTTACATCAAAAGGTATCGCAGGTGTACCGGGCGTATCATTCGTTGTATTATTAGCAACACTGGGTACAGTAGGTATTCCAGCTGAAGGTTTAGCGTTTATTGCAGGTATTGACCGTATTCTTGATATGGCTCGTACAGCAGTTAACGTTGTAGGTAACTCTTTAGCGGCTGTAGTTATGTCTAAGTGGGAAGGTCAATATGACGCTGAAAAAGGACAAGCCTATTTAAAAGAGATATCTGAAAAGGGTCAAGCAGCTTAATTATAATATGAACAAGCTCTCACATAATATGTGGGGGCTTTTCTATATATAGAAGAGGAGCGGACGTAATGAAACGTAAATATGGTGACGGTTCTTCGTGGAAGCGACTAATAGAGAAGGATTATAGGGTTAAGCAAGTAGAAGAGGGAATGTTAGGAATACTAGACATAAAAAAGGTGAGAGAGCCTAGTTATAAAGAGTACAATAGTAAAGAACTTTGCAT
The DNA here is from genome assembly GCF_050524305.1 of Bacillus silvicola. Classification (NCBI taxonomy): domain Bacteria; kingdom Bacillati; phylum Bacillota; class Bacilli; order Caryophanales; family Bacillaceae; genus Bacillus; species Bacillus silvicola. The sequence continues at coordinate 960,517 of NZ_JBNGVC010000001.1, read as the reverse complement.
TGCAGGTGATGGGTATACATGGATTCAATATTTTATAAACGGGAAAAACTTTGCAATTACAGCTATGTTAGACGATCAAAAAAAATTAGTGCAATATTATATCGATGTGACGAAAGAATTTAAAGTAGACGATCGTGGTTTACCTTATTTTGATGATTTATATTTAGATGTAGTGTTATTACCGAATGGTAAAATGTATGTATTGGATGAAGATGAGCTAGAGAATGCTTATAAAAGTGGCGATGTTACAAAAGAAGAGTATGAGTTAGCTTGGTACACTACGAAATGTATCATAGCTACAATAAAAAAGAGTGAATTTTATTGGATTTCAATATTGGAAGAAGAAATCAAAAAGTTAAAATGATTGTTGTATTCAAATTTTTGTATAATTACCAAAAAAATCTATACAAAAAATAATTGACTTTTGTTTTGTAAGCGAGTAAAGTTAGGGAAGAAATTATTATTAAAAAATAAATATGAAACCTTCTTATAAAGAGAGGCGGAGGGACTGGCCCTACGATGCCTCGGCAGCGGACTCGATTTTAGAGTGCTGTGCCAAATCCAGCAAGCATGTGCTTGAAAGATGAGAAGAGCGTTTCTTATAGATGTATAAGACCTCTTCTCGTTGGAAGAGGTCTTTTGTTATTCATTAGAAAAAAGGTTGAAACTAGGGAGAGATGGTACTTTGAAAGAAACGAGAGGAAATGGTTTAGCTTTATTACCACTTGGTATATTTTTGGCGCTATTTATTGGTTCTGGAATTATTACAGGTGATTTCTATAAATTGCCGATACTTATAGCAATCTCAATTGCTGTAGGAGTCGCTTTAGCGATGAATCACAAAGAAAGCTTTAATGTGAAAGTGGAGCGATTCGCTAAAGGTGCAGGAAATCCGGATATTATGATTATGGTATTAATTTTTGTTCTTGCAGGTGCTTTTTCTGAAACAGCTAAAGGAATGGGCGGAGTTGATTCTACAGTTAACTTAGCGTTATCTATTTTGCCGCAAGGATTTATCGTAGCTGGAATTTTTATTATCGGGGCATTTATTTCATTAGCGATGGGAACTTCAATGGGAACAATTGCAGCGTTAGCACCAATTGCTGTAGGTATTAGTGGGCAAACTGATATCTCAATTGCACTTGCGATGGCTACTGTTGTTGGCGGAGCGATGTTTGGTGATAATTTATCATTTATTTCAGATACAACAATCGCAGCTGTTCGTTCACAAGGAACAGAAATGAAAGATAAGTTTAAAACAAATTTTTTAATTGTATTACCAGCGGCTATTATTACAATTGTTCTATTAGTAATAATTACTTTAGGAAGTGATACACAAGTTAAAGCACATAGTTTTGACTGGATAAAGATTTTACCATATGCAGGAGTACTTATTACAGCGTTACTTGGTTGGAATGTACTTATTGTGTTAACTGGTGGAACTGTATTATCTGGTGCTATCGGTCTTATAGATGGAAGTTACACGTTAGAAAGTTTCTTTAAAAGTGTAACGACTGGAATGGGCGGTATGATGGAGTTAGTATTACTTGCTATATTAATCGGTGGTATGGTTGAACTGATCCAATATAATGGTGGTATTCAATATTTAATGAATCTTTTAACACGTAACATTCGTTCGAAAAAAGGAGCAGAGTTCGGTATTGCTGGTTTAGTGAGTATGACGAATATGTGTACAGCGAATAATACGATTTCAATTATTTTTACTGGTCCTCTTGCGAAGAACATTGCGGATCAATATGAAATTGATCCACGTAAATCAGCGAGTGTATTAGATCTTTTCTCATGTTGTGTGCAAGGATTAATTCCGTATGGTGCTCAAATGTTAACTGCGGCAGGGTTTGCCGCGTTATCTCCAATTGAATTGTTACCATACGCATTTTATCCAATTTTGGTTGGAGTATGTGGAATTATTTCTATATTAATTGGTTTCCCGAGGTTTTCTAAAGTGGCGGAAAAGAAAAAGTATCATAAAACAGCATAATTAAATATGGATGTTATTCGTAGTAACAGAAGCCGTACAGAGAATATTCTCTGTACGGCTTTTTATGCGTGATAAAAGAGGGAATTATCCTATCCTACCTTATGTTTTTACAAAAGGCTGAATTGAACTCAGTCTTAAGTCTGAGTTCAAAACGGTTCTTAAGCTCGTTATGGAAAAAAGAAAAAATAGTTAAGATAAGAGTATCAAATCGAAGGGAGGCAAGCACAAGATGAAACAATTTCTAGCGTTTATCGCAGCCGGTATTTTGGCTTTAATTGCTCTTGGTAGTCTTGCTGGTATTGTAGGATTCGCCATTGGAGCAGGAGTTGTGTACTGGAGCTATAAATCATTTGTGCGAGCTAAATCATTCTTTGGGAAGTTAGCTTGGGGTATTGTTGGTTTAATCGGTTTGTCCATTGCACTTTCTCATTCCCCAGCATTAATCGGTATCGCAGCATTAGTAGTCTTATACTACGGATACCGTGAGTGGAAGAAAGAAAAAAATGTAGTTGTTGATTCTGCTCCAGAAAGTTCTAAACCATATAGCAACTTTGAAGATGAGTGGAACAAGTTAATGAAAAACTAATATAAAATAAATCAAATTATAAAGTAGAAGAGAGGAAGATTTATAATGAAACAATCTTTATTCGGACGTGTACGCGATGCAATTTTAGCTGATTTTCATAACGTGTTAGATGAGAAAGAAAGAAAAAATCCAATTGCTATGTTAAACCAATATTTACGCGATAGTGAGCGTGAAATAACAAAAATTGAGAAGTTAATTCAGCGTCATAAAACATTAAAATCTAACTTCGCTCGTGAACTTGAGCAAGCACGTTATTTCGTTAATAAAAGATCAAAGCAAGCTATCATCGCACAAGAAGCAGGCGAATTACAATTGCATGAACGTGCATTAGAAGAAGTAGCGTATTATGAAGGGCAAGTAACTCGCTTAGAAGAAATGTATGCTGGTGTTGTAGAGCAAATTGATGAGTTAGAGCGTCGTCTTTCAGAAATGAAAAATAAATTAAAAGAAATGAACGCAAAGCGTATGGAATTAATGGCACGTGAAAATATGGCGCATGCAAACCGCCGTATGAATACTGCTATTCATAAAATGGATGAAAATAATCCGTTCTTACGATTCGAAGAGATTGAAGATCACATTCGTGACTTAGAGCTTCGTATAAATGAAGAGCATGAGCGTGATACATTTGATATGAAAATTGCAAAACTTGAGCGTGAAATGAAAGAGAAAAATGAAGTATCGTTAACGAAAGAAGTAACAAAATAATTGTAGTATATAATAAAACAGGCTTATGATATAGTGATAGAAGAAAAGGTGTTGGAAAGCAATGCCTTTTCTTCTATGTATATGTGACAAAGAGGGGGGGGGAGCTGAAATGAAGAAGCACTTTTCAAAAACACAATTAATGGGGATGCTCCTCATCATATTTGGATTCGGTCTTTTTCTTGATATGATACTCGGACATTTTGAACCAGGTGGTCTAATTTTTGCATTTATTATGATTATGTTTGGAAGGCATTACCGAAAGAAAAATCGTTATGTAAGAGGGAATGTATTTTTATTTGTCGGTGGTATTGTATTCTTATTCTTCTTATTTTCATCAGCAGCATTCGTACTTGTTGTATTTGCTTGTTTAGCTTTAATTGGTTATCAACTTATTCAACAAGGACATCAGCAAAAAGCAATGAAAGTTGAAATTAAAGAAAAGGGATATATAGATGAAGAAAAACAAATATATCGTACAGAACCGTATATAAAAAATATGTTCGTAGGTAATGTACGAATGATGGATCATATTTATGAACTTGAGGATATTAATGTCCAATATGGTGCTTGTGATGTCGAGATTGATTTAACAACTGCGATGATTCCAGAGGGAGAAACGGTAATTGTTATTCGGGGAGTCGTTGGTAATATTCGTTTATATGTGCCATATGATATCGAACTGTCTTTAAATCATTCTGTTATTGTTGGGCGAGTGCTCTTGCCGGGACACGAAGAAACAGGATTTAACCGTAATGTTACGTTTAGAACAGAACAGTATAAAGAAGCTCCTCGCCGTATAAAAATTATTTCTTCGCTTGTCGTAGGCGATACGGAAGTGAGGAAAGTATAATGAAAAAACAAAAGAATATTTCGTGGATGTATATTCGTTATTCTATGTTGTCCTCTGTGAGTATCGCACTTATTTGTACAATTGTATATGTATGGAAAAGCGAACAACAAGTTTATGATTTACTATGGAAAGAATCCATTGCTTCTGTTCCAATTGGCTTGTTTATTATGAGTACTAGTCTTCTTATCGGAGGAATTGTAGGGTATGCAATCGGTTATTATATAGAGCAGCGTATACAAGGATTAAATACTTTTCTATTTGAAGTAGAACGAGGGAATTTTCCGAGTGATGTTTCGTTTACTGCGGATGATGAATTTCATGAAGTGGAACGAAAAGTAATCGTTCTGGCTCGTCGATTAGAGGAGCAAGCTGGGCTATTTCAAAAAGTAACAAATGAACGAGCCCATTGGAATGAAGAGATGAGACAAGAAGCGATTTCTCAAGAAAGGCATCGATTAGCGAGAGAGCTGCATGATTCTGTAAGTCAGCAGCTTTTTGCAATGTCGATGATGATGTCAGCTATTAATGAACAAGTAGCTGAAATTCCAGACACGACGAAAAAACAGTTGCAGCTTGTTGAGAATATGGTTGTAAATGCACAATCAGAAATGAGAGCATTGCTCCTTCATTTACGCCCAGTGCAGTTAGAAGGTAAGAAACTAACAGAGGGTATAGAAGAATTATTAACAGAACTGTCTAGAAAGCAACATATGAAAATTGAATGGTTAATTGAACCAATTCAATTAAAAAAAGGTGTAGAAGATCATTTATTCCGTATTGTACAAGAGGCGTTGTCTAATACTTTACGGCATGCGAAGGCAAAGAAAACCGAAGTACGCCTACGTAAAATTGATCAATATGCGATTTTGAAAATTATTGATGATGGTGTTGGTTTTAAAGTTGGGGTTAATAAGGCAGGTTCATACGGCTTAAGATCAATGCAAGAGCGAGTTCATGAAATTGGTGGTACATTAAAAGTGCTTAGTTTTCCAAATAAAGGTACGCAAATAGAAGTGAAAGTACCGATTATGATTGAGAGAGGGGGAGAGTCATGATAAAAGTATTACTAGTTGATGACCATGAAATGGTTCGAATGGGTGTATCAGCATATTTATCAACACAGCCAGATATTGAAGTAGTTGGAGAAGCTGAAAATGGAAGAAAAGGTTCAGAGTTAGCACTGCAATTAAGACCGGATATTATTTTGATGGATCTTGTCATGGATGAGATGGACGGTGTTGAAGCAACACGTGCTATTATTCAGGAATGGCCAGAAGCGAAAATTGTGGTTGTAACGAGCTTTTTAGATGATGAGAAGTTGTATCCTGTTATTGAGGCGGGGGCGACAAGTTATTTATTAAAAACATCAAGAGCGAGTGATATAGCAGACGCTGTACGAGCTACTTATGATGGAGAAACGGTATTAGAGCCAAAAGTTACTGGCAAAATGATGTCTCGTATGCGTCAGAAGAAAGAACAACCTTTGCATGAGGAGTTAACAGAAAGGGAGTCTGAAATTTTGTTATTAATTGCAGAGGGGAAAAGTAATCAAGAGATTGCAGATGAGTTGTTTATTGCCCTCAAAACAGTAAAGACACATGTGAGTAATATATTAAATAAGCTAAATGTAAGTGACAGGACACAGGCGGTTATTTATGCGTTTAGACATCAATTGACGAAATAAGAAGGAGGCTTTGACTATATATGGTCAAAGCTTTTTGTTGACGCTTAACATTGTAAGCGTTATCATTATATTGTTAACAGTACATACAAAGGGGAGAGAGTGTATGTTAGTTCAAACGATATTTGGAATGGATGAAACGAAAAAATTAGGTAACTATGTGAATGCGTTGCAAGCACTTTGTGAACAATATGATATTGAAACAGATCGTATCGCAATTATCGAGGCGACAGAAGAATATTATTTATTTCTAGTAAAGCAAGAAGATTGCTATGATGTTGTAAAAGTAGAAACAGTGGATACGAATATTGATTACTATACGAAAGCTTATAAAGTGAGTAGCTTTAATCATACTTCTTATCAAATGTAAAAAAACTCCCAAAATGGGAGTTTTTTTTATGATGCTTTTGATTCAGGTGAATTATCCGTTAATGGTACAGTTTTTGCACCACTTAATTTTGCGATAGCAAAACCGATAATAGCCCCAACTAATGCTGGTACTAACCAGCCAATTCCTTCATTATACAATGGAATAAACTCAAAATAAGATGTGATAAATGAAACAGGAATATTCCCTTGTTTTAATCCGTCAAAAACGCTCACAATCGCTGTTCCGATTAAAGCACATACATAAACAGATCGATAGCCACCGAAATATTTATGAAGTAATGATAATAACACGAGTACAATTGCAACTGGATATACAACAAGTAAAATAGGAACAGAGATTGCGATAATTTTTGTTAAACCTAAGTTGGCAACTAATAATCCTAACAAGCAAATGACACTTGCTAACATTTTGTATGAAAATTTTGTCAATAATGTTGAGAAGTATTGACTGCATGCAGATACAAGTCCAACGCATGTTGTTAAGCAAGCGAGTGTAACGATAAGAGATAATAGAATTAGACCATATGGACCGAATAATTGTTGTACGATAACGGTAAGTAGCTGTCCCCCATTTTTTGCGTATCCGAGAGAGGCACTAGTTGTACCGAGCCAGCCAAGTGCACCATATACAAGTACGAGACCAGTAGCGGCAATAAGTCCTGCTTTTGCTGTTGCGATGGCAATTGATTTACGATCACTCACACCTTTTGAGCGAATTGCATTTACAACGATAATCCCAAATGCAAGTGCTGAAATGGTATCCATCGTTAAGTATCCTTCCATAAAACCTTTGAAAATTGGAGAAGTTTGATACTCTTGCATGGCTGGTCCAGATTGCCCGAGGGGTGTAAATACACTCTTAACGAATAATAAAAAAATAGAGAGTAATAAAATAGGTGTTAATACACTTCCGATACGATCGACGAGCTTAGAAGGGTTTAAACTAAGCCAAAATACGATAGAAAAGAAGATGACTGTGTATAAAAATAGCACTAGGCTGCTAGAGCGAATGGTTTCTGGTAAGAAAGAACTAACTCCCATTTCATAAGCGACATTAGCAACACGTGGAATGCCCATAGATGGACCAATTGCAATGTATACAACTACTGTAAAGAAAATTCCGAATAATGGGTGAACATGACTTGCAAGTTGCTGCATTCCATTTCCTGATAAAGAAATAGCGATAACAGTAAGTAACGGTAAACCAACTCCTGTTAGTAAAAAGCCAATCATCGCTGGCCAAAAGTTTTCACCAGCATTTTGTCCAAGCATTGGAGGGAAAATTAAATTTCCTGCCCCAAAAAATAAAGAAAATAGCATAAGGCCTGTGAAAAAAACATGTTTTTTTGATACAGTGTTCATTGTTTTTCCTCCTTTTTGTAAATTCATGGTAAGAACACAAAAAACTCGTCCCTAAAGAAAGGGACGAGTTATATTTACCCGCGATACCACCCTAATTTATACATGTAGAAATAAATCTATATGTATACGGCTTTGCAACGTACAACATGATACGTGTTCCTTGTAACGGGGGACATCCGGTAAGAACTTACTTCAGCATTCGGTTCTACTTCTCGGAGATGATTTTCGGTTAAGCACTGAACGTTGGCTTTCAGCAAATCGCCAACTCTCTGGGGAACAGTCCTATAACGTACTCGTTCTCGTCAATGAATTTTTATTCAAGTATTCTGACAGTATTTTCACATGTTTTTTTTAGAAAGTCAACATATTTTTTGGGAAATATATTTACCTGTAGAAATATAGCTGAGAATATAAGGTTGAATGCTGTTTGTAAAAATGCTGTAAAACATTATAGGGAATTGTAAAGTTTATGGAGAAAATCGATATTTATAGGAGTAAAGAAGGTATTGTTAGAATTTACAGAGAATAATACAACAATCCACTTGCTGGAAAGAACAAACCAAAAGAGGTGACTGAAATGCTTGCGATGGGAGTATTATTTGGCATTATTGCTATAATTGGTTTTATGTGGTTATATTATTCGCGTTCGTTTAAACAAGCAGAAGTTTTACTCTTTCAAAAAGGTAGTTTGTTGACAAATCAGTCTAGATATTTAGTATGTCCGAAGTGTGGAAGTGCACAGGCCAGGAGTGGAGGATATCAAGAGTGTTGCAAAATTAGATTATGAAAGAAGGAAGCCTCACATTATTTTGTGAGGCTTCCTTCCTTACAATTTCATGGCGCTCCAAATGGTCCAACGATCTCTTTCGATAATAGGAGAGACGTTTTGTAATGCTGTTTGGATATGAAGTAGAAGTTGAGAAAGTTCATGATCTGTTAATTCATATAGAATGGATCGTCCGGTTCGGGGAGATAGGTCTTGTAGCAATGCTTCTACAGAATTATGTGTTTTTCGTACTTCCCATTGTGTTTGTATGGGGAACGCTTGAAGAGAATATTGTTGTAATTCTTGCTGTATAGTAGTGGTTTTTGGTCTTCTTTTTGATTCTATTTCAATGAGTTTTGGAAATACAGAGAAAAAGTATCCACGAATGTGTTCAGGGCTTCCTGGAATTGTACAATCTTCAATAGTTCGGTCTTGTAAAATCAGTATACCGCCTTTTTTTAATATGCGAGAAGCCTCTCGTATAAAAATAGGGATATTTTGTAAGTGGTGAATGACGGCACGCGAAATGATAAGGTCGAATGTTTCGTTAGGGTATGGAATGTTGTGCGCATCACCGTGAATGAATGAAATGTTTGGGAAGCCGTTACAGTTTTCTTTTGCAGCTTGTAATATTTCTTTTGAAAAATCAAGCCCAACAACACTTTTGGCTCCCATAAGAGCAAGTTCTTTCGTATAAATGCCGCCACCACAACCTATATCAATTACTTGTTTATTTTGCACATCTACAATATTGTTTATTGTTTCCTGCCATGAAATATGTGCGTTACGACTTGCATACGTATACCTATTATTTGCATCATGAAAATTAATGGACATTGTAAAATCCTCCCTTCAGTGTATAGTATAGCTCATTCTATATAATGTAACGTTTTTGTTTTATGTATGAGGATTATAAGAATTTCTTATTGGAAAAGGAGAATTGATTTGAAAGGGAAATATTTAATTTTTTTATGTGTTATTTTACTCGCGTCGTGTGGTCAAGCCGAGCAAAAGAAAGAATCGAAACAAGTAGAGGAGACAGTGAATGAAGTGAAAGAACCATTACAAGTAATTGTTATACAAAAAGGTACAGAAGAAAAAAAATTAAAGAAAATGGATGCGGAGTTAGTGGTGGATATTATAAACAAAGCAGAAAAACAAGAAGTAACAGGTAGCTTTGGTGAACCAGAATATGAAATACAAATTAGTAGAGATGGGAAAATAGAAACGTATTATGCATGGTTAAGAGGAGAAGATCGACGGGGATGGATGCAATATAAAAAAGCTATGTATATGCTGAACGAAAAAGATACGGAAAAACTTTTGGCTATATTTCCAAAAATTCCAGAACAAAAAGAAGATGAGATGCAGGTAGGGCCTTTAACAGAAGTAACGAAAAAAGATTTGCAGATTACCGCGTTTCATATTAAAGCGGGTGATCAAAAAATGAATTATACAGTACGATATACGATTTCACAATCACTATATAATAAGTTAGCGAAGGAACAAGAATATTATTTGCAATTGATTTTCCCGGAAAAGGTTCAAAAAGTAATTGGAGCAAAAGAAAGTGAAATAATTTCAGCTGAAAAAGTAAAGGAAGGGTATAAACAGTATGAATTGAAGGTTACTGTTCCCATAAAAGATGCTTCAGAATCACAATTAAAAGCACTAGAAAGCTATTATGATAATTACGGTTTGCAAATATTAAATAGTAAGAAAGAAAAAGTAGGAGCATTTCGAAACATTATTCAAATTGTTAAAGAGTATGGTGAAAAAATGAATTTACAAAGATAAAGTGAAACTTTAATCAGTGGAGGGCATCCACTACTGATTATTAGCTTTTACTAATCGAGATAAATGTGAATCGTAAAGTCTATATAGATTTTCCTAGGAAATGATAAGAGAGGGGAAAGACTCCCCTCTCTATTACTTTGCTTTTGCAGATGGCTCACTCATTGATTTTCGTGTAATAAGAAAAGAAATCATAAGAGCGGAAAGAATGATAAGAGCAATAAATAAGTGATTTGGCAACCAATCTAATAATAATACGTAGTAGCTAACGGTATAAAAAATAAGAGTTGAAGCTAAAAACGATAGAGCACCTATCATAAGAGATTGTAATTTCATTTGTGCATGCCTCCTTTCATTTATATTTTTGGCTAAAAATGGATGAAATAAACATTATTTCTAGCAATAGAAAAAAATATGTCATAATAGAGAAAAGAATAAGTTTTGATGAGTGTATATGGCTCAGTAAATCGAGATAAAGGAGAGGGAAATGAAAAATAATAAAAAAGGATTATGGGGAGTTATCGTCGCAATAGGGTTGTTTTTACTATCAAAGTTAAAATGGATATTTGCGATTTTTAAGTTAGCAAAGTTTTCAACAGTATTTAGTATGTTCTTATCGCTTGGTGCATACGCAGTTATATATGGTTGGAAGTTTGGAGTAGCACTCGTTTATTTGTTGTTTGTTCATGAAATGGGGCATTTATGGGCAGCTAGAAGAAAAGGCATACCAACATCTCCAGCAATCTTCATACCATTTATGGGAGCTCTTATTGGGATGAAAGAGATGCCGAAAAATGCAAAAGATGAAGCTTACATTGCATATATGGGGCCTCTTTTCGGATTACTTTCATTTTTACCCGCAATCCCACTTTATATAATAACGAAAGAGCCGTTTTGGGCGCTTGTTATTTTACTTGGGAGTATGATTAATTTCTTTAACTTAATTCCAGTTTCTCCGTTAGATGGCGGGCGGATTATTTCAGTTGTAAGTACGAAAATTTGGGGAGCGGGGCTTGTTTTACTACTTGGATATTCTATTTACTTCAAAAGTATTTTGGGAGGTTTTATTTTTATTATCGGCTGTATGGAATTATATAGAGTAGTAAAGAGAGATGGGCCAATTAAGGAATTAGGATATAGAATTGATGGAATGAAAGAATATGTTGCAAGGCTTGAAGAGGAGTTAAAAGAAACTGGTGCAGTGCATCGAAATATATATTTGATGCAACATGAAATAAATGTATTAAGGCAAAAAGAAAGAGAGAAAGAATTAAAAACAGGAGAGCTTCAAAAGATTGAAGTGCTAGAGTATCTTTTACCAAAGTTTGAGCCGCTGGATTACGTCCCATATGAAGATGAAAAAGAAACACATACAATTCATATAAGAGAAGCATTTGAAATGTCGGAAAGAAAATTACAGGAATGGGATACAGAAAAGAGACAACAGGAAAACTATTATAAAGTGGATACGAAAACGAAATGGATGGTATTTGCTTGTTATATCGGATTAATGGCTATACTCGGTTACACAGCTTATGAAGGGTATATTGTTTTACAAGAACATTTGCCAAGGAGAAATGTATAGAAAAATATTGTCGAAATGATAGGAAGGATTTATACAGAAATTACATTTCTACGAGAGAATGTTACAAGTATAGTCATACATTGTAACATCTTTAGTAGAGAAGGAGTTCTGTAATATGAGGAAATTGTTAAGTGTATTCGGGATTATTATCGTAATGATCATTGCGAGCTATAGTCTTATGAAAGTGCTGTTACATTATGCGAATAAGCCTGCAGAGGTAAATACAATAGCTCAAATAGATGATGTGCAAGAAGAGACAAAAGTGCTAGATTTTATTCGTATGACACATGAAAGTTATAATAATTTCTTAAATTATGGTAAAGCAGAGAATTATACAGAAGGGGACTGGAACCAATTTAAACAATGGTTTCAACAACAAGAATCGTCTTTAAAAAATATACATATAGAAATAAAGAATGAAACAATAAAACGCGATGTAAATAGAAGCTATGAAATTGTAAAAAAAGGTGTGGAACTTCAAAATATTGAGTATGTAGTTTATGCCCATCGTGTATACCATGACTTAGATATTATCGTAAATAAATATAGAGGTGAAACGAACATCTGGGGGTATACAGAATTTGGAGATGGGAAAGATATAAGGGTAATTGAACAAGCAATACAGTCCAAATAATAAGCTAGCTAGAATTCTAGTTGGCTTATTTTTTTTTGTAAGTGCAATGTTCATATATTTTTCACAAAAACACCGTGTTAATAGTGATTAAAATCACAATATGTATTATACAATTCAGTTAAACTAAAAACAGTTAAAGAAATAGAGGAGTGGGATACAATGTTAAGTGCAAAAACAATTGAAATCGTAAAATCAACAGTACCGTTATTGCAGGAAAAAGGCGTTGAAATTACAACGAGATTTTATCAAATTTTATTTTCGGAACATCCGGAGTTATTGAATATTTTCAACCATACGAACCAGAAAAAGGGAAGACAACAACAAGCATTAGCAAATGCGGTTTATGCAGCTGCAATGTACATCGATAATTTAGAAGCTATTATTCCAGTTGTAAAGCAAATCGGTCATAAACATAGAAGTTTAGGTATTAAAGCAGAGCATTATCCAATAGTAGGTACATGCTTACTACGAGCGATTAAAGAGGTCGCAGGCGCACCTGATGAAGTTTTAAATGCATGGGGAGAAGCGTATGGCGTCATTGCTGATGCATTCATTAGCATTGAAGCGGATATGTATGAAGAGGCTGCACATAAAGAAGGTGGATGGAAAGATTTCCGCAACTTTGTGATTGTTAAAAAAGTGAAGGAAAGTGACGTTATTACATCATTTTATTTAAAACCTGAAGATGGTGGGAAAGTTTCTTCATTCATCCCAGGACAATATGTAACGATTCAAATAAATATTGAAGGTGAAACATATACGCATAATCGTCAATATAGCTTATCTGATGCTCCTGGAAAAGAATACTATCGCATTAGTGTAAAGAAAGAAAAAGGTGTAGATACACCAGATGGTAAAGTATCTAATTACTTACATGATCATGTAGGAGAAGGAGATGTCTTACCAGTAAGTGCACCAGCGGGAGATTTCGTGTTAAATATGGAGTCAACATTACCTGTTGTACTAATTAGTGGTGGAGTAGGTATTACACCGATGATGAGTATGTTAAATACGCTAATCGAACAAGAATTAAAGCGTAATGTATGCTTTGTTCATGCAGCGATAAATAGTAATACACATGCGATGAAAGAGCATGTTGAGACAGTAGAAAAAGAGTATGAACAAGTGAAAGCATATACTTGCTATTCTTCACCGACAGAGCGAGATGTGGAAATGAAGAATTTTGACAAAGAAGGATTCATTGAACGTGAATGGTTACAAACTATTATTCCAACAACTGAAGCAGAATTTTATTTCTGTGGCCCAGTAGCATTTATGAAGCATATAAATGCTACATTGATTGATTTGGGTGTTAAACAAGAGAACATTCATTATGAATTTTTCGGTCCCGCAGCAAGCTTACAATAGATTAACGTTGCTAAACAAAAAACGAGGTATTATTTTACCTCGTTTTTTGCTTGTTCTCTTAATAAGCGATTTACTGTTTCGCGGCGTACACCTATGAGCTGACCAATTTCAGTTTGTGTTAATATTTCATAAATAGGGATGTCACCTAAATATAAGGTGAACCACTCTTGTAAACGATGAAGGCGCTCTTTAGGAGAAACAGTTGTCAATTGATCGATACGCTGTTGCATCATTCTTAATTTCGATTGCAATTGCATAGCGATATTTTCATAAGATGCAGGATTTGCCTGGAGTTGATCGTACCATTCATTGCTAATTATAGGCTCAACTTCTGTTTTCATTAAAGCGATAGCTGTACCGTGATATTCCTTCGGTGAAATTAAAGAATGGTGAGGTATCGTTTCACCAGGAACGATAATATTAAATAAAAATGGTGTTCCGTTTGCTTCTAACCGAATAACTTTTAATAAACCTGTTTTTATAAAATATAATGGACCGTCCTCACCTTGACGGAATAATACATCTCCCTTATGTAGAATCAATGTTAGCCCCCCATTAAAACATTTCTATTTCTTATATTTTAGCGTAAATGTATAAAGACACTATGCTTTTTAAACAGCAATTTCATTGACGAAATGTATGCTATTACAGTAGTATACTATTTAGTGTGTAATAGTACTAGCAATGAATACGCTGTAGGGGGTTTAGTATATTGTTAGATGCGATGAAGATGACGGATATGAGAATTCCGGCGAATGCTATCATTCATGTAGAAGAGATGAAAGGTGGAGTCGTTTTATCCGTTGAAATAGACGGCCAAATTATTTATACGATGGCTTATGATGAAGAAACAGATAGTTATGCTGAATTATATGATCGAAACGATAAGAGGGCGTGCCAAGTACATGAAGACTTTATGGGATGGTCACTTCTTCACTAAAAAGATGTCAATATGACATCTTTTTTTATTGAATCGATAGATTATACAAAGAAATGAAATATAAGGATAAAATTTGTAATAAATGATTTTGCATTGTTAGCACTTTGTAACTGCATGCGACCGGTTTTTTCGCTATCATAAAGATAAGAGTCGTAGCTATAGGAGTGATCAACTTGAAGAAAGTACATATTTCAAATTTTATGCTATTAAGTGTTTGTTTAGTTTTATTTGTTCTCCTAGGAGCCTTTTTATATTCATGTGTATAAGAAAAAACGCATTCTAGAAAGAACGCGTTATAAAAATGAAGTAATGATTAATCTAGTTCCAAGAATAATTAATGTGATACGTAATAAATTAATTACGGCATTACCGCTTAATTTTGTGTTAATATAAGCCCCGATTTTTCCACCAATCCATGCACCAGGAATCAAAATTAATGCATAGATCCAGCTAACATTTCCAAGGGAGATGTGAGTTGCAGAACTTACAATTGCTGATAAAAATACGATAAACATCGAAGTTGCTACAGCAATGTGTGCTGGGAACGCAAAAAGGAGCATCATCGCTGGCACAAGTAAGGCGCCACCACCGATCCCGAATAATCCGGATATAAATCCAACTATAAAGGCAATAAAGATAGCGAGAAATGGTGGGAATTGATAGTCTACAGTATTTCCTTCTTTATCTGTAAAAGATCGTTTAATTACAGTCATATTTGATAGGGAAAGAGGTTGTAATTTGTCTCGTAGCATAAGAAGAATGGAGACGAATATAAGAAAAATCCCAAAGTATAAAGAAAACGTATCTTGGTTTAAAAATTTGTTTGCCCATGACCCGATAATACCACCAGGGCCACTCCCGATAAATAAAATAAGTCCACTTTTATAATCTACCCGTTTATGTTTCATGTATGTAAGGGTAGAAGACAGCCCTGTAAAAACGACTGTTACCATAGAAGTTCCTACTGCGAGCTGTGGTGATAAACTGTGTAATCCAATTAATAACGGAACGATAATAATTCCGCCCCCAAGCCCTACTAGGCTCCCGACTGTCCCAGCGATTAATCCGATGAAAAGTAACATGATGTATTCCAAAATTGCCAACTCCTCTATATAACTTATCCACCAATCATTATACACGCTTTTTAATAAGAAATAGGCTTGTTCACAAAAAAGTCGTCTTCCTAGAAAAATAAGGAAGACGACTTTTAATTAAAAGATTAAGTGTAATAAGGAGTAAAATAACGCAGCTAAAGAAGCTGAAATTGGAAGTGTAATAACCCATGTAATTAACATACGTTTTGCAGTTCCCCATTTTACACCTTTCACACGATGAGAAGCACCAACCCCTAAAATAGAAGAAGAGATAACGTGCGTAGTACTAACCGGTAAGTGAATGAATGTTGCACCGAAAATAACAAGTGATGATGATAAATCGGCAGCTACACCATTTACAGGACGAATTTTCATAATTTGTCCACCGACAGTTTTAATAATTTTCCATCCACCGACAGAAGTACCAAGTCCCATTGCGATTGCACAAC
The DNA here is from genome assembly GCF_050524305.1 of Bacillus silvicola. Lineage (NCBI taxonomy): Bacteria > Bacillati > Bacillota > Bacilli > Caryophanales > Bacillaceae > Bacillus > Bacillus silvicola. The sequence continues at coordinate 944,308 of NZ_JBNGVC010000001.1, read as the reverse complement.
ATAATTGTACCCAGAACGGAATGTCGTCAGAAGTATGATAGTTATTGGCCATAAGAGCCATCGTGATGATTCCCATTGCTTTTTGTGCATCATTCGTACCGTGTGTATAAGCTTGTAATGCTGCAGTGAAAATCTGGAATATACGGAAGTTCTTATTCGTTTTTGTTAAGTTAAAGTTTTTAAAGACTACTTTAAAAATACTGTATACGATATAACCAATAACGAAAGCGATAATCGGTGAAATGATTAAAGCTTCAATAATTTTTATGAACCCTTTGAAATTTAAAGCGGCAAAACCAGCAGCAGCAATTGCTGCACCTGCGATTGCACCAATGATTGCATGCGAAGAACTACTTGGAATACCGTAGTACCAAGTAATTAAGTTCCAAGCTATTGCTGCAAGCAAAGCAGCTAAAATTACAAGAGAACCATTTTGCAAAGCAAATGGGTCAACGATATCTTTTGTAATCGTTTTTGCTACACCTGTAAATGTCATTGCACCTAAAAAGTTCATAATAGCTGCCATAATAATTGCATGTCTAGGCTTTAGAGCTTTCGTTGAAACAGCCGTTGCAATAGCGTTTGCTGTATCGTGAAATCCATTGATAAAGTCAAAAGCTAAAGCGCAAATGACTACTAAAACGGTCAGTATCAAGAGTGTATCCATGATCAAACTCCTTACGCGTTCTTCATAATAATTGTTTCTAATACGTTTGCAACGCTTTGACAGCTATCAGCTACTTCTTCAAGCTCTTCGTAAATCTCTTTATATTGAATAATTTTAATCGGATCTTTTTCACGAGAGAATAAGTGTTTAATCGCGTGACGGCGAATATCGTCACATTGTGACTCGTAATCCTTAATCTTAATCGCATTTGTACGAATGTCGACTAATTTCTTTTTAGACAGTAATTCAACAGAATTTGCAATCTCAATCGCACATTGATTAATTGCTTCAACAAATTTAATCATGTATTCATCAGCTTCTGTAATAGAATACATTTCGAATAGACCAGCACTGTGATCTAATCCGTCTAATACATCATCCATACTCATTGCAAGCTGTAGGATGTCTTCACGTTCAATAGGAGTAATAAACGCTTTGTTTAGCTCCATAATGATTTCGTGAATAAATGAGTCACCTTTCGACTCATACTCTTTCATGCGCATAGAAAACTCTTTTAAATCGCTAGCATTTTTAATTTTATACTCCACGAAAAACTGCGCGCCTTCTTTTAAATTTTCGGAAACGTTCATTAGCATTTCAGAAAATTTATCTTTTTTTGATTTAAAGACCATTATTGTTACCCCCACAAAAGTAATATATGTAAAATATATTGGCTAGTCAATTCTAACAAAAAACTGTCGTTTTTTAAAACATTTTATCGAAAAGTTTACAAAAACTTAACATAACTCACATTGTTGCATTAATAATATTAATACTAATGGTGAATATCTTACTTGTAGAATGTCCTTTTCTTGTAAAAAGTATGAATGTGAAAGAAAAGCTTTACACTATAGGAAAGACTACGTTATTATAATAAATTTAAAAGGAGGTATATTCTTCCTTTTAAAAAGAAGCGTGTAAACAAACGAAGGAAGTGAACGAATGAAATTGAAGAACACTCACTTTAAAAAAACGCTTGAGTGGTTCAATCAGAGGAAAAAACTACGCAATTCATTAATTGTATTGGGAAGTTTGCTCGTTACTCTATTTATTGCTGTAAATATAATAATTTCCATTCAAGATATATCTGAATTAAAACAAGCTGTGCCACAACCGACTTTAATTTATGATGCAAATAATGAAGTTGCGACTAAATTAGCTTCTTCTAAAACAGAAGGGGTCAAAAGGAAAGATATTCCTGATATTATGGTTCAAGCAATTGTTGCAGTAGAAGATAAGGAATTTTTTAGTCATCATGGCATTTACTATAGTGGAATCATAAGCGCTGTATTTAAGAACATTACAGCTGGTGAAGTTGTGGCTGGTGGTAGTACAATTACACAACAACTTGCAAAAAATGTATTTTTAACACAAGATCGCACATACTCACGTAAAATAAAGGAATATTTTTTAACAAAAAAAATAGAGCGTACTTATTCAAAAGATGAAATTATAGAAATGTATATGAATCAAATTTATTTTGGTGAAGGTGCTTGGGGGATAAAAAGAGCAGCTAAATCTTATTTTGATAAAGAGGTAAAAGACTTAACAATTTCAGAAGCTGCAACGATTGCAGGATTAATTAAAGCGCCATCTGCGTATTCGCCGTATAAAAACTTTAATAAATCCATTGAAAGACGTAATGTCGTATTAGGTTTAATGAAGGAACAAGGATATATTTCTGCAGAACAATATAACCAGGAGAAAGAATCAGGTCTTGTATTACGACGTGGTGTTGATGATAAATATAAGGGGAAATATTCTCAATACGTAGATTATATTGTTAGAGAAGCGATGGACAAGTATGAATTAACACAAAATGAAATTTTAGCAGGTGGTTATCGTATTTATACGGAACTTGACCCGAAAAAACAACAAGCGGTTGAAGATGTTGTGAATAATGATAGTTATTTTAAAGATAGTGGTTCAGATCAGCTTATGCAAACTGGAGTGGTCCTTATGAATCCAAAAACTGGCGGTGTTCCAGCTTTAGTTGGAGGCAGAGGTCCTTATCAATTTTTACAGTTTAATCATGCAACACAATTAAAAAGGCAGCCCGGTTCAACGTTAAAGCCTCTTGCAGTGTATGTACCAGCGTTAGAACAAGGATATGAAGTATACGATGTTTTAAAAGATGAACCATTTAATATTAAAGAATATGCACCACAAAATAGTGATCATACGTTCCATGGTAATGTGACGATGTATGAAGCAGTGGCAAAGTCATATAATGTTTCAGCAGTTTGGTTATTAGAGCAAATTGGATTAGATAAAGGATTGAAATCTTTAGAGCAGTTTGGTATTCCATTAGAGCCTGAAGATCGTACGTATCCGATTGCTTTAGGAGGTATGCATGTAGGGACTTCTCCATTTGTAATGGCTCAAGCGTATAGCACATTTGCAAATGATGGTGTCCAAGTAGAAGCTCATGCCATTAGAGAAATCCAAAATGCTGAAGGAGAAACAATTGGAAAATGGTATAAGAAAGAAACTCGTGTGACGAACGAGAAAGTTGCCCAAAAGATGACATACTTATTAAAAGGTGTGATTGAAAGGGGAACGGGTGAAAAAGCGAAAGTTAATAATATCGATACCGCAGGCAAGACGGGGACTACCCAGCTTGTGAATGGACCAAGCGCTGGTGCGAAGGATTCGTGGTTTGTTGGATACACACCGGATTTAGTAGGTGCGATTTGGGTAGGGTATGATAAAACGGATAGTGAGCATTATGTGCCGGGGGGAAGTCAAATTACAACGACAATGTTCCGGGACATTATGAAGAAAGCGAATGGAAATCCAGCTCAAAAGGCATTTCAGTTATCACTAATACCTGAAGCGGATTATACAAAGCAATTAAAAATGATTGAGGAAGAAAAACGAAGGAAAGAAGAAGAGAAAAAAAGAAAAGAAGAGGAACAACAAAGAAAAAAAGAGCAACAAGAGTGGTTTGACAAAGTGAAAGAGTGGATTCCATCATTTTGGTAAAAGAAAGAGGCGAATAACGAAATTCGCCTCTTTTTCGTATGGAAAATAAAGTAAAACTTTAATCGGTGGAGATTTTTGTTTACCTTTACTAGTTATTAGTACATATCAATTGGGATAAATGATATTACTCGTTAAGTATAATGTTCGTACTGCCAAAGGATTGAGAATCGTATGTGACGATTACTGTACCTTTACTAATAGGTTCGTAAGGTAATTCTTCTTCATAATTACTATTATTTTTATTGTGGATAGAAAGTGTGATTTCATCAATTTTTTTATTTGTATACTGATCTTTAATCGTTTCAGCAATTTGAAGTAGCGCTTCGTAACTAGAAGCTTCTGTAATAAGCATTCCTTTTATAACCTTTTTTTCATTTTGTGTGGAAGAGGAATACGGGATGTTGTTTTGTTTTGTATACAGAAGTTCGTATGGAACTGTTTTTCTTTCTGCTTTTGAAATGTTTGAATATTTTAGAGTTAAAAGAAATCCTATACATAAAATTATGCATACCATAAGAACAAACCAAAAACGTGTCAGTGATATAATTCTCATTATCATCCCTCTTTCATGTCTTTGTCTTCACTATTTATCATACAAAAAGAGAATTAAGCTAAAGTAAATTTGAAGTAAAGAAACGTAAAGAAGGAGTACTTATCCTCCAAAATAAGTACTCCTTTTTATTAAAAGAGAGATTTAACATACAATCAAAGTAATACAAATTACTATAAATCAAATATTATTGGTCTTTCAAAAATAAGATAAAAACTAAAAGTTAGTAAATTCGGAAGACTGATAGTGTAGCTGTTGTGTCACCAGTGTTAGGAATAGAAATAGTATTTGCTGTAGGTTGTACAGCGATTGTTGTACCAGCTTGTAAAGTAACGATTGTAGAGAAAGAAACAGCACTACCGATAACGTTAGTTGAAAAATTACGAGTAGGTGGTTGACCGTCGAATGAAATACCGAATCCAAATGGTGAAGAACCCGGGAAGGTTGTAGATGCTGAGAAACTAATATCGTATACTCCTGTTTCTAGAATAGTTAAAGTATCTGAAGTGTCGTTAAAAGTTATATTATTTAATTCGAAAACTTGATTGAATTGGATGTTTGTTCCAGGAGATATAGTTTGAGGATTAGAATTTCCTATTGCTGCTATAGTTACAGGAATTGGTGTGCCCGCCGGTCCAGTAGCACCTTGAGCACCAGTAGCACCCGCCGGTCCTTGAGCACCTTGAGCGCCTTGGGCACCAGTAGCACCCGCCGGTCCTTGAGCACCTTGAGCGCCTTGGGCACCAGTAGCACCCGCTGGTCCTTGAGCACCTTGAGCGCCTTGGGCACCAGTAGCATCGGCAGGTCCTTGAGCACCTTGAGCACCTTGGGCACCAGTAGCACCCGCCGGTCCTTGAGCACCTTGAGCGCCTTGAGCACCTTGGGCACCAGTAGCACCGGCAGGTCCTTGAGCACCTTGAGCGCCTTGAATACCCTGTGGTCCTTGAAGTCCAGTAGGTCCAGTAGGTCCTATTGTTCCTCCACCAAGGCAATCTGATCCATATTGAACTAGGATAGCTTGAATTTCTGTAATGAGCTTAACTAGTTTATCGATAGCACAGCAATCGATTTTGAATAACTTAGCAATATACAATAAATAATTAAGCAAACTTTGTAGCTCAACGTACAATGCTCCGCATGAGAAGGGTGAGGACTTTAGGATAGTTAATAAGTTAGCGATAATAGAACTACCAATTTTTTCTTGTGCAGGTGATAAATCTAAGCAACTGAGGAATTTTTGAAGATTATTCAGGAGAGCAATTAGTTTATCGATGTTTTCTTGAGAAGGGTTTTGAAATACAGCTTGAATACTATGACCAAGAGCTTGAAGGAGTCTAGCATACTCTTTTAGTTCTGCCTTAGAGATCTTAATATAGCTGCAAGCTCTTACTTCGCAACAATCATTACCATAAAATACTTTCCCTTTATTTTTGTTGGACATTTGTTCATCCCTTTCTTTTATAGAATAAATAGTCGTTACTATATAATAAAATGAAAACTAAACTGAATTCTTGAGGGACAAACTACTATTTCAAAAAAATAAGAAGTTTACCTATATTGTGAAAACAAAGAACAATGAAGAGATAGAGAAAGATTTATATGAGTTAAAAAAGAATAGGCTAGAATAAAAAAACTGCACGCAAATTGTTAAATTATATCTAACAATTTGCGTGCAGTTCGTGGAACAGCACAACCTTTTTAATGATTAATTCGTTCATAGTTCGCTTTAGGTAAAATTGGAATGGAAATAGTGAAAGTTGTACCGTTTTGATTACTAGACATTTTTAATGTACCGTTATGATTTTGAATAATTTTCTTCGTTACTGATAATCCCAGTCCCGTTCCTGAGTCTTTTGTAGAGAAAAACGGATCAAATATATATTCTTGAATAGCTGGAGGAATGCCGGTTCCATTATCTTTGAAAGTAATACGAACAAAATTATCTAAGCGATAACTAGTAATTTGAATAGAAAGAGGTTCTTCACCTTGAGCATCGACAGCATTTTGAAATAAATTTAAAAAAACTTGCACGAGTTCATGGCGATCAATATTGACAAGTACACCATCTAATTCCGTAGAAAATTCATAGTCAATAGAAATGTTGTGTAAAAAAACTTCACTAGCAAGTAGTTGTTGAATATATTCGCGTAAAAACGTATTGATCGGAAAAGGTTCTCTAGTAAATTCACGCGTTTTTGAAATGGATAAAAATTTTGTGATAATACTATTTGCACGATCTAGTTCAGGAATGAGTAGACTTTTAAACAATTCTTTATTGGATGGAGAAACGCTATCTTGTAGAAATTGCAAGTACCCACGTACCGTTGTAAGGGGATTTCGTACTTCATGTGCAATCCCAGCTGCAATTCGTCCAGCTAGAGAAAACTTTTCGGCATCACGTTCTGCATTTAAATAATGAAATACACTAATAACTCGGAAAATCTCTCCATTATAATCACGAATAATGCGGTTGTTTACGATGCCGTAGTTTTTGTCTAACACTTCTTCATTATATATTTCGGTTCCTGTTTTTAACGTTTCAATAGCTTTAATTTGTTCTTCAGGTAAGTTTAATAATTGTTGAATTGGTTTCCCAATTATAGAATTTCGTATGACACCAAAATCATCTGCTGCAGCTTGATTACATAATGTAATGTTCCCTTTATTATCAATAAAAGTGACGTGATGCGAAAACGCATCGAAAATATGAACAAAATATTTTTCGAGTTGTTCAAATAAAAATAGTGAATCGCAAGTAAGCTGAAAGATAGGCTCTTTATCTTTTTGTTGTATCGGTTGAATAGAATGAGATGTTCTCGTTTTTTTTATTTGCAAACCAATATGTGGATTTTTATATGTGAAATGATGTGGTAATTGATTTACAAGCTCTTCATATAACCGTACTTTATTTTCTAATTCTTTTATTCGATTTTCATGAGATAAAATAATATCGTCTTGAAGCATAAATAACCCCTCAATTTAAAAATTCTTCCATCTAGTATATCATATTTTTATACGGATACTCTTAAAGAAAGAGCTACTTTGTGAAATTGGTCGGATGGTATTTTTGTGAAGTAATATAGAATGAGTGTAGGCTGAAGTTGAGAAGGGAGGAATTCGTTTGCTTTTTATTGGAGTAACGGGATGGGGAGATCATGTTTCTTTATATATAAATCCCTATGAAAATAGAAATAAATTGCGAACTTATAGTGAACATTTTCCCATTGTGGAAGTAGATAGTTCATTTTATGCGATACAACCTGCGCGGAATTATATAAAATGGGCGATGGAAACGCCGAAAGATTTTTCTTTTATAGTAAAAGCCTATCAAGGGATGACAGGGCATATGAAAGGGGAAATCCCTTTTTCTACGTTCGATGAGATGTTTGATGTGTATAAACAATCCATTCTTCCTTTAATAGAAGCAAATAAATTAAAAATGATTTTATTCCAATATCCACCATGGTTTGATTGTAAAGTGAAAAATGTAGATTTACTTCGATACACGAAAGAAAAAATGGAAGATTTACCATGTGCAATAGAATTTCGAAATCAAACATGGTTTTATCCAGAAATGAGAGATAAGACGTTACAGTTTTTAGAAAAAGAAAAATGGATTCATACAATTTGCGATGAGCCTCAGGCAGGAATAGGATCAGTACCGCTTGTATTAGAGGCAACAAACTCGGACATGGCGTTAATACGTTTTCATGGCCGAAATGTTCATGGTTGGTTGGATAAAGGAGAAAATTGGAGAGCGGTTCGCTGTTTATATCGTTATAATAATAAAGAGTTGGCGGAATGGGTAGAACGATTAGAGCGATTGAAAAAGAAGACAAAGGATATATATGTATTGTTTAATAATAATTCAGGTGGAGATGCCGCGGATAATGCAAAACAATTGATGGAAATGTTGAATATTGCATATGGTGAACCGAAACCGGAGCAATTAAATTTATTTGAATAAATACAAACAAGAAAAGCACTGCACAAACAGGGGGAATGTACAGTGCTTTTCTATATGAAAAAGAGGGGTAACAATGTTACTGAGCGTTTGGTTGATTCATTAATTGTTGGCTTCATAACAAATGATAATGGTTATCATTATCATTGTCAATGCTTTTTCGGAAAATAAGTAAAAAACTTTTTATCCCGCTATTTGCGGGCAGTAAAACTCCTACCTCAAAATTCGGCTGGAGCAAAGAAGTTAGGTGGAAGCCCTGCTGCCCGTAAACCTCCATTGATTAAAGTTTCACTTTATATTTTAAATAGTAATAAAAAAAGAACAGCGATTACTGCTGTTCTTTTCCATTGATGATTTGTTGTAAATCAAAAGGAGTTATCGCTTGGATAAATTCCTTTGAGATAAGTGTTTGAACGAGAGTGCTTTCAGAAATAGTAGCACCTGTTTTCTTTTGATAAGCTTTCTTTAATAAATCAAGTTTTTCAGCCGTTTCTTTCGGTAATTCAATTGTTAATGTGTTCATAATTTCTCCCCCTTACTATTAGAGTACCACTACAGTATAGGAGAGACAAGAAAAGAGAATATGAAACATAAAAAAGGTTACCAGATTTATAAATGGTAACCTTTTTTATGTATAAGAGTTATTAAGCAATACCGATATACTTTAAAGTTTTGGATGGAGTACTGTGGTCAAAGAAATGTTGTAAAAATGCGATATCAACACCTGATTTGTATGCACAATAGCCCCAAGTTTTTCGAAGTGTATGTGAGCTAATCCCTTCTAATCCAACTTCTTTTGCAGCTTTGTTTAAAATGTACCATGCATGTTGTCTCGTAATAGACTTTGTCCCTTTTTGAGACTTTAATAATGGCTCATTACGTTTCCAAGTTTTACGTTCTTTCATGTAATCTTCGATTGCGTGCTGTAAGTCTTCATTTACAGCAAACCATTTATGTTTCTTTACTTTTTCATTGTAAAATAAAATGGAATGGCGAACATTTTCGTCTTCATCGATTACATCACTAACTTTTAATTGTAAGATTTCACTTACTTTCAAGCCAGAATTTACAGCTAATACGAATAATAAGCCATCACGTTTCGAAGATTGTAAAAGTATATTTTTGATAGTTTCTAATTGTTTTTCGTTTTGAATTGGTTGTCCTGCTTGTTTCATTTCACGCACTCTCCTCTTTTGTATGTGTAAAGGAAAGGATTAACTTGTTTCTTACTATAAAGGGAGAGTGTGAATTTCATGTGAACTCCTAGTGAAATTAAGACAAATTATTTGACTTCTTTTACTTTTTGTAAATTAAAATAAAATACAACACTATTAGTTGTATTATACACACCGTATTCAGCGCGGTGTAAGTCTAAAATGTTTTTAACAATAGATAACCCAAGACCGGTACCTCCAGTATGACGGCTACGAGAAGCATCTAAACGGTAGAAGCGATCCCAAATTTTTTCAAGACTTTCTTCTGGAATAGGATTGCCTGTGTTTTCAATTTCGATTTTCACTGTATCTTCCGTTTCTACAACAGAGACGTGTATTTTTTCACCATCTGGAGTATATCGAATTGCATTGCTAAGCAAGTTCACAACTACTTGCTCAATACGGCTACGATTTGCTTTAACAAATAGAGATGAGTCAACATGGATGTCCACTTGTAAATGTTTTTCTTCCATGCTAAATAATAATTTTGTATAGACTTGTTGAATTAATTCACCGATTGAGAATGTCGACATTTCTAGTTTGTACGTACCAGATTCAAGTTTTGCTAATTCTAACATTTCAACAATAAGTCTATTCATATTTTCTGTTTCTTCTAAAATAACATTTGTATAATAGGTCGTATCTTTACTTACGCCATCTTGAATACCTTCAGCGAAGCTACGAATAACACTAAGTGGTGTTTTTAATTCATGAGATACACCAGAAATGAATTCTTTTCTCGTTTTTTCCAATTGACGTTCGCGTTCAATATCTTGTTGTAATTTTGTATTGGCAACATTTAATCGGTCGATTCGATCTTTTAAATTTACAGAGAGTGTATTAATACTGCTTGATAATCCACCAATTTCATCATCTGCTGCAACAGGTAACTTCTCGCTAAAATCAAAGTTGGCCATTTTTTTTGTAACACGATTTATCTTAATTAATGGTTTAACAATGATTTTTGAGTAATAGAAGGATAACAAAATAATAACGAGAAACACGATAATTAAGGCATAGACATAATAATCTTTTAAAACGAGCATCGCTTCATTAACGGGTTGTAAAGATGCTATCGCAAAAGCGTACTCCTTAATTTCTCCGTTTTCCATAATAGGCTTTACAAAGACACTGTTTTTTATATTTTCCCCACTATCTAAAATATACGTGTTTAATTGATTTGAATTAGAAGTACCTTGCCTAATAGTTCTTGCAAAATATTGAACAGCTTGTAATGTTTCAAAATCCTTTGCAAGACGAATCTCAGTCTTGGAAGGAAGCTGTAATTTAGATATTATCCCAGTAAAATGGATTGGAGAACCCGTATTATTATATCGATTTTTAAGTTTATTTTTAGATGGATTACCACTAATGGATTGAAAATCTGAATTGAATTGTTCATTTTCCCATCTAGTATTATTGGTTATTAATTCTTGAGGTGTTATTATATTATTCGGTTGGAGTAGTCCGTCTACATAAATTATTCCATCTTTTTTTAATCCTAAGTTTACGAATTTATTATATTCTTCAGGTGTTAAAAGGTTGTTAAGGGGGATGGAATAGGTTTTATTATTGTTAGGATTAATCACATCAATGTAAAAACTGTTTTCACTTTTAATAATTCCGTTAGAATCTAAAAATTGGATTTCAGCATTTGTTTTATCATGAAATTCTTGTTTTAATTTTCTAGTGTCCTCAAAGTCTTGGGCGCTTTTTTCATAATTATTTACGAATTTTTCAAAAGCCGTCTGAACGGTTTTTACTTTCTTATTAATATAAAACTTCTCTAAAAATAGAGATTGTCCAAGGAAAAAAAGGAGAAATATGATTGTAAATAAAGTTGATGTTAATAAAAATAGTTTAAAGACGATGCTTCTGTTCTTCACTGTTTCACCTCGTATGAAAAATACTGTAATATAAATGATTTCTTAATTATAACAAAGGTTACAAAAAAATAGAGGGGAGAAATCTGTCTCTCTCTAAAGTAGTTTTTTATAGAAAGTCACATAAAGAGAAGGTGCAGTGACTGTCGAAGTATTGTAGCATAAAAAAGAACTCGCCAGACGTATGACAAGTTCTTTAGTGTACTATTGCTGAATTGCTGCATCTAAAGCGATTTCAATCATTTCGTTAAATGTAGTTTGACGCTCTTCAGATGTTGTTTCTTCACCAGTGAAGATATGGTCGCTTACTGTTAATACAGATAATGCATTTACACCATATTTAGCTGCTAATGTGTAAAGAGCAGTCGTCTCCATCTCTACTGCTAATACACCGTAATCTCCAAGTTTTTTAACCATGTCCATGCTCTCACGATAAAATACATCTGCTGTTAATACGTTACCAACACGAACGTGTAATCCTTTTTCTGTTCCAGCATCGTAAGCTTTCTTTAAAAGATCAAAGTTTGCAGCAGGAGCAAAATCAAAACCTGGGAATGTTAAGCGGTTCATATTAGAATCTGTACAAGCCGTCATCGCAATAATAACGTCACGTACCTTAACATCTTTTTGAATAGCACCACATGTCCCAACACGAATTAAATTTTTCACTCCGTAGCTTTGAATTAATTCGTTTACATAAATAGAAATAGAAGGAACACCCATGCCTGTACCTTGAACAGATACACGCTTTCCTTTGTAAGTTCCAGTGAAACCTAACATGCCACGCACGTTGTTATAACAAGTAACATCCTCTAAAAATGTTTCAGCAATATATTTTGCACGTAATGGATCACCAGGTAATAGAATAGATTCAGCAATTTCGCCTTGTTTTGCTTCAATATGTACACTCATGAAAAATCCTCCTTATAATGTATTGATAGAAATCAATATCATTTGCATTATACACTACGACTCCTTTCAATCAAAATCTTTTTTATTTGTAATATGTGCAAAAGAGGAGGATTTCATAAATCATAATCTAGAATATATATTTAAGAGGTTTTGCATGGATAAAGACAATAAAAATGGTAGGTGATATTTTGAAAAATCTTGTCATTGGGCTTATTACACTAGTACTTATTGTGGCAGGAGGATTTTACATAAAAAAATATCAAGAAACTGTAGAAACGACCGGAGATGTTCAAGAAGTGAAGTGGGATGTGAAAAATAAAAAGGGAAATGAAAAAATCGATATTTCGTTTCAATTGCTAAATAAAATGAATAATGAAGTTCGTGGTGTGAACGATCAAATTCGAGCAGTGATAGTAGATGGGAATTTGAAAAACATACAACAAACGAAGCCTATATTTGCTGGAAATGGATCGTATAAGCTATCTTCAGATGTAGCGAAAGGTGAAGAGTACACGATATTTTTGTATGAAGATGAAAACAAGTCCGTGGAATCATTTTCTAAGAAAGATTTTGGTGAAGAAAAAAAGGAGAAAAACAAGGACAAAAATAAAAAGAAACTACCTGTTGATACTGTACTTACAAAAAATATAGGAGAGCATCAAGTGTCTCTTTTATTCGGTGCATTACACCCGAATGAGGCAACGACATTAACATTTCAGTTTCAAGCGAAAAAGGGAGAAAAGCTGAAATTAAATTCGGGGAGAGGTGAAGTCAACGCTCTTTATATCGTTGATGAGACAAGGGAGCATTTTTTATACGCTATTCCTGTTGATATGGATGAACAATTACAATATAGAATTACATTTCCTGAAGAAGGAACATATAAAATATGGGGAGATTTCTATATAAATGGTAAAAAATATACAAAAGAGTTTAGTATACAAGTGCAAAAACGAAAAAACAGCTAAGTACTTAGCTGTTTTTTCGTTTTCCTATTAATTTTGTTACAGAGAGCATTGTAATTGGTAAAGAATGATTCTTTCGAAATGCTAAATATTTTCCACTCCATGCAGGTTTGTATTTTTCTTTGAAATGTCGTAAACCGCTGAAGCTATATGTGTAACGAACGTTATTAAATATTGCAGCGGCAACTCGTTCAGACCAGAACGATTGCGTTGATAAACCGACATTTGAGAGTGGTGCCATACCAATATTAAAGGAATGGTATTCATTTTCTTTTGCCCAGTGGAATAAGTGGATAAAAATTGCATCCATGATGCCGCTAGGAGCGTCTGGATAATAACGCATTAAATCAACAGATAATATGCCACTTTGATATACTGGCATAAAGGTTGTAAAGGCAATTATTTTTCCTTCTGCATCAGATAAAGTAGCGATAGGGGCACGGCTAATATACTCATGATCGAAGTATCCAAGTGAAAATCCTTTTTCTTTTTTTCCGCCAAGCCAAGCATCAGACACTTTCTTTAATTCCTCGTATAATTCGTCTGAGAATGGTGGCTCATGAATAGAGAATGTATAACCTTCTCGTTCAAAACGGTTGAAAGTAGCTCGCATACCAGCACGTTTTTTTCCTGTTATTGTAAACGTGTTTAAATCAACGACAGCCTCTTCGCCAAGTTTAAAGAAGTTATAGCCGAAATCGTGGTATAAGCTCATCCATTTACTTTCAATTTGATAAAATACGCAAATATACCCAAATCGATCAGCTTCAGCTAAAAATTCTTGCAACACGGTACGGTAGGAGGATGGATCACCAATTGGATCACCAAGTACAACAAGACGTTTTCCAGTAATTGAAAAGAGAAGAAGTGCTTTTCCGTCACTACTAAAGAAGAACTGCTTATCTCCTAAAAAACCTAAATGACTAAGTACGTTCCCGCCATGTTCCTCTAAGAAGTTTTCTAACCTTTTGTCATTAGCTGGTTGCCCGGGAAATTCACTACGGTAACGATTGGCAATTAGTGAACCGATAAGTAAAAAAGTAGGAACGAAAAAGGCGGCTGCTAATGCACTTCGTTTAACCTGTGTAATATTTCGAACGACAAAATCGGGTTGGAATGCTTCTTTTGCGCCTGCAAATAAAATGCCTAAGTTTTTATATAAATATAACGTAAGCAATAAGAAGATAAATACTTTTACGATATCAGAAAGAGAGACTTCCATTTTCTCGCGTAAAAATCTTTTACGAAGCATATACAACACAGCAAGTACGATTAATAAAATAAAGGTTTCTTCAATATCAATTCCTTTTAGGGTATTAAAGATTGCTGCTCCAATTAAAGAAACAATTGTCATATAGTATGAACGCTTTGTTCCGTAATATATTCCTCGCGAAAGAATCAGGAGGAGAATACCAAATGTTAATGATAAGCTAAAAGAAAATTGAATAAGGTGCTTGGGTGCTAAAATATGTAAGGCGTGAGCTCGGTTAATACTAGTTGGTAAAATTGTTGATAGAATAACCATCAAGCCAGCGAACACTGTTAAAGCAGCGGATGCCCATGAACCTAATTTTCCTAAAAAATCACGTTGTAAAGTCCAAATTACGCCAGTTGTTTCTAATGCAGGTGCAATAAATGGTTTATCTTCAATTTTTTTAATGGCTGCTCCTGTCATTTCAAAGGCTGCAAAAATGAGACCAAGGCAGAATGGTAAGATGTAATAGACAAGGCGATATAATAACATAGCAGGTAGTAATACACCTGTATCAATACCGTATTGTCCGAGTCCAGTTAAGAAAACAAGATCAAATGAACCAAGGCCACCAGGGACAAGACTTACGACACCGGCTAAAGCTGCAATTACATAAACACCTAAAAACTTTTGAAATTCAATATCAATTCCAAACAATATTAAAATGACGTACATAACGATACCAGCAGATACCCACTCAACTAATGAAACTAATGAATATAAAACTGTTGGATTTTTCTCTGCTTCTTCATCCTCTTGTCCGTCTAGCTGTTTTGTTTTTCTATTTTTAATTTTAGAAAATCCAATATATATAGGAACGAAAAGAGCAAAGAAGATAAGAACAGGCCATAACCACGGTTTTTCATGCAGAATAAAACTAGTGTCTAATATTCCAATAAGGCCGAGGAATGAAAGAATGGCTAATCCGTTAATAAAAGCGGTTGTCATCCAAGCGATGCTTTTAATAAGTTTCCCATTATCTTTTATGTGCGGACGATATAACATTGTACGTACACCGGCACCAACAAGACCACCAAAACCGATAAATCCATTTAAAGTGTTTGCAATCCATGAGATGCGGAAAATCTTTTGTACAGGTATATCGGCTTTTAAGTAACGAAGCATAACAAAGTCATAAAAGAACATTGTTGAAACGGCAAATGCACCGAGTGTAATCGCTAAAAATACTCCACCAGTTGGAATGTTTTTAATTGTTTCAATCGCTTCTAAAAAAGAAATACCTGCTAATTCTTTTTTAGCTTGAAAGAAAACAATTGTTAAGACAACAAATGGGAAGAGTATTTTCCCGATTTGTAAGAAACGTTTCCATGAAAACGACATAAATACAACTCTCCTTGTGTAAGAAAACTGAGACAATAATATTATTATGACAAACTTCAAGAAAAATAAAAAGGTAAATTCCTGTATAGGGAAGCTATTTTTTATATAGGTTATATTTAAAAGAATATTTCGTTTATCGGAAAATTGGGTTAAAATAAGGTGGAAGAAGGAAGAGAGGGGAAGTAGATGATTATAATAGGTTACGCAGGATATGAGCTAGAAAAAGAAAAACCGAATACATCAGAAGATTTTTTTAATAGATCTGAAGTGACATATGTATTAAATAATCAAGAGAAAACCTTTTCTGTCTTATATGTTCGATATTTTGAAGAAATTTTACAAGAAATTACCCCTTTTGAAGGAAATCCAGTTTATAAAGTAGAAGAACAAGACGTATATTTACGAGATATTGTAGCAATCGCTTGTTTAGTGAACAATAAAGAGCTACGCGCGCAGAAGCGCTTGTATCTCAATGAAGTAACAGACTTTCAACGATACTTTGACGAAGGAACAGTGGTGAAAGTACAAGAAATATTAGCTGAATTACATAAAAATAAAAGAGTAGAAATAGCGTAAAACGGCAAAGGAGAGAGAAGCCATGTCTAATTTGATGGTTGAAAATCAAACAGAACAAGTTTCTATATTTTTAGAAGATGTCATTTCCTTAATAACTAATTATGTAAATTATCATACGTTACCTTCTTTATTGGAGGAAACACCAACAGGAAACGAGCAATATTATAAAGGGATATTAGGGTCAATAAGAAGACTTCTTGTTTTTTGTGAAGAAGGACTTGATGCATGTTTTGTTTTGCTGAATAGCCAGCCATTTCGAAAGACAGCAGCTGAAAAAGTTTTATATAAGATTTATCATCAAGTAATTGCAGAGTTTTTTTCGCCAAAGAATGATCATTGGTATGAAAATAGTCGTTCTGCTTATACAGGGAAAAATTCTATTGTTTTTCAGCAAACACCACCTGGATCTATAGAACGAATGATGAAGGATTTAGAAGGTAAATTTCAATTGATGCGTGAAGAACTAGAATATTACGAGACAGATTATCAAACAAAAATGTTGCACAAATATTAATTAAGGAAAAGAAGCTAAGGACACTTAGCTTCTTTTCCTTTTGTCCAGTTATATAAGGGATTTTAATTGAATATAGTTAAAGTGGATAGCATCAAGGAGGTGTGACATGAGTCAGCAAGGTGTATTTACAGATTACTTTCATGAAGTAGAAAGCTGGTGTGAAAGTGTTCTTCAAGTATTAGATAGCCGTGCAATGGAAGTGTATGATGTCCATATGCTTGCTTATAAAATTCAAACGTTATTAGAGCGTATGAAAGAGCATGAATACGACACAGATGCCGAGTTTATGTATGAAATAAGTGATGATGTAGAACATATTCAACACCATTTACAGGAAGTATTTATTCAAGAAGGAGAGGAATATGAACTAAGTGAAAGAGGGGATAGCGAACGAGCTGTTCCGATTGGGGGGCATACACTCCCGCCATTACCTTATCCATATAATGCGTTAGAACCGTACATTTCACGAGAAATTATGATGTTACACCATGATAAACATCATCGCAGTTACGTGGAAGGATTAAATAAAGCAGAGAAGATGATGGAAGAAGCGAGAAAAACAAATCAATTTGATTTAATTAAGCATTGGGAAAGAGAAGCGGCTTTTCATGGATCAGGTCATTACTTACACACGATATTTTGGAATAACATGAAAAAAGATGGTGGTGGAAGTCCGAGAGGGGCTTTTTCACAACAAATTGAGCAAGATTTCGGAAGTTTTTTGCGTTTTCAAAAGCATTTCACAGAGGCAGCTTCTAAAGTGGAAGGCTCAGGATGGGCGATTCTTGTATGGGTACCCCGTTCAGGAAGGTTAGAAATTTTGCAAAGCACGCTTCATCAATTGTTTACACAGTGGGATACGATACCACTCCTTGTACTCGATGTATGGGAACATGCGTATTATTTACAATATCAAAATCGAAAAGATGAATATATTAAAAATTGGTGGAATGTTGTAAATTGGCCTGATGTAGAAAAGAGGTTTGAAAGTGCAAAGCAAATTGAATGGACGCCGTATTAGACGCATATCCCATGCGTCTTTTTTATTGGAGGTGGAAGGAAGATTTCGTTCATATTTTAAAAGGCCAAGCATACACTTGTACAAAAAGTGCCAAAAGGACGTGGGGGGAAATATGAGACGGATTTGTATAATAATTACGCTAATTATAATGTACGCAAGCATTATGCCGATTCCTACATATGCAAAAATGAACGGTGGTGTCAGTGCTCGTAACGCAGTCTTAATGGAACAGCAATCTGGTCGTGTACTTTATGGGAAATTAGAACATGAGCCACAAAAAATTGCTAGTATAACGAAAATTATGACAGCATTGTTAGCTGCTGAATCAGGAAAAATGAAAGAACTAGTATCGGTTAGTAATGAAGCAGTACGAGTAGAAGGATCGGCAATTTATTTAAAGCCTGGACAAAAGGTAAAATTAGAGGATTTAGTATACGGACTCATGCTTAGGTCTGGTAATGATGCAGCGCAAGTAATTGCTGAAAATGTAGGAGGGAGTATAGAAGGGTTCGTATATTTAATGAATGAAAAGGCGAAACAAATTGGAATGAAAGATACTCACTTTTCAAATCCTCATGGCTTGGATGGAGATGGATCACATTATTCGTCGGCCTATGATATGGCACTTTTAACGAAATATGCCATGGGGAACGAGACCTTTAAGAAGATTTTTGGAACCAAAACGTATAAATCAGATTCTTGGGATTATCCGTGGAAAAATAAACATAAGCTTGTGACATCTTATTATGAATTTGCAACAGGAGGAAAAACAGGCTTTACAAAGAAAGCAGGACGAACGCTTGTTACAACGGCATCAAAAGACGGACTAGATTTAATTGTTGTAACTTTGAGTGCTTCTAGTGATTGGGATGACCATATGAATCTGTTTGACAAAGGTTTTGACCGTTTCAAGCAAACAAAAGTTTTAGGACAAGGAGCAATTGCTGAAATAAATGAAAAGAAATATGCCAATCATGTTTATACGAAAAATAGTTTTTCGGTACCGTTAACTGAAGAGGAAAAAAAGAGCGTAGTATTAAAAGTTGAACTGGATAAAAGTGCAAAACTTACGGATGGAGTAAAGGTTGGGAAGACAGACATTTATGTTGGTAATGAAAAAGTTGGAGAACGGAATTTATTTTATAGTAAACGGAAGTTAGTAGCTACAACGGGTATGTACTGGAACAATGTGAAAGAAATTTTTTCTTACATGATAGGTGTTGGGAACGATGGTTAATCTCGTCTGGGCAGCGATGGCGGTCATAGGGGTTGTGTATGCCATGATAAACGGAACGATGGAAGAAGTAACTAAAGCTGTATTTGACGGGTCAAAAGATGCGGTAACGATTTGCATAGGACTTATTAGCGTTTTAGTATTTTGGCTGGGCTTAATGAAAATTGCAGAGGAAGCAGGGTTGTTAAAAAAGTTAGTTACACTTTTTATGCCGATAGTAAAAAGATTGTTTCCAGAAATACCGAAGGATCATCCGTCAATGGGATTTATTCTATCGAATATGATGGCGAACTTTTTTGGACTAGGTAATGCAGCAACCCCTCTCGGTATTAAAGCGATGGAACAACTGAAAGAATTAAATGGAGGGAAGGATTCGGCCAGTCGCTCTATGGTGACGTTTCTAGCATTAAATACATCAGCTATTACTTTAATTCCTACTACAGTCATTTCGATTCGAATGACTTATGAATCAGCGAATCCTACTGAAATTGTTGGGGTAACATTCATTGCACAAGTGCTCTCGATGATCGGAGCAATTTGGATTGACCGCTATTTTTACCAAAGAAGGAGTAGAAAGGGGCGGAAAAAATGAGTATTGTAAATACAATTTCATTATGGGTAATCCCTTGTGTAATTGGTTTTATCCTTTTATATGGCACGATAAAGAAAGTTCCGACGTATGAATCGTTCGTTGAGGGAGGAAAAGAAGGGATTCAAATTGCAGTTTCCATTTTACCGTTTATGGTTGGAATGCTTGTATCCATTTCTATTTTCCGGGCATCAGGTGCTTTAGATGCAATGATATCTGTAATGAAGCCGATGTTAGATTTAATTCATGTCCCAGCAGAAATCGTTCCACTTGCGCTTATACGTCCTATTTCGGGATCTGCCGGTTTAAGTATTACAACCGATTTAATTGCCACATATGGACCAGATTCGTTTATTGGAAGATTAGCTTCTACGATGCAAGGTAGTACAGATACGACATTTTATATTTTAACGGTATACTTTGGGGCTGTTGGTATTAGAAAAATGGGAGATGCATTAAAAGTAGGACTTTTTGCAGATTTAATCGGGATTATTTGCTCAATTGTGTTTGTTTCTTTATTGTTTCAGTAATACTATTCATTTTTTAAGCTATTTCGCTTATAATACGTATACGACCACTATTAAGGTGTAGCTTAATGGTGGTTTTTTTATGCAGTATTTTTGACAAAATGATGAACTTTTATTGTGAGAAATATGAAAAATATGGACAATAATAAAGGATAAAAACATGATTTGACCTTTATATGTTTATTATCATCGCTATGTTGTTTAAGTGAGATGAGGTGAACAGTCGTAAAACGTATGCGGTTGCCAAGTCTTTCTAATGTAAGGTAAGATAAATTCGAGGTGAAAAAAAGAAATGGAACGATTACAAAAAGTGATTGCGCAAGCAGGTATTGCATCGAGAAGAAAGGCTGAGGAATTAATTCAGCAAGGGAAAGTGAAAGTTAATGGGAAAATAGTGAAGGAGTTAGGAACAAAAGTAACTCCTCAAGATAAAGTAGAAGTAAATAACATCCCTCTTGAAAAAGAAGAACCTGTTTATTTTTTACTATATAAACCAACTGGTGTAATTTCAAGTGTATCAGATGATAAAGGAAGAAATGTTGTAACAGACTTTTTCCCTGAAATTACACAACGTTTATTCCCAATCGGACGTCTAGATTATGATACGTCTGGCGTATTATTGATGACAAACGATGGAGATTTCGCCAATGTATTAATGCACCCGAGATATAAAGTTGACAAAACATATGTTGCAAAAATTAAAGGACCATTAACAGGTGAGAAAATTCGCATGTTAGAACGAGGTGTTACATTAGAAGACGGGAAAACAGCACCAGCAAATGTGAAAATTATTTCTTGGGACAAGCGTAAAGAGATGGCAATTGTACAATTAACAATTCATGAAGGTCGTAACCGTCAAGTACGTCGTATGTTTGAAGCGTTAGACTGTAAAGTTGTGAAATTAAAACGTGAACGTTATGCTTTCTTAGAAGTAGGGAGCCTGCGACCTGGTGATGCGAGAGAATTGACGCCACATGAGGTGAAACAATTACGCGCGCTTGCTTCTACAAAGCCAAGATAAGCTATAGAGTTACAATTTCACCAGTGGAGTGCTCTGCTGGTGATTTATTCAATACATACATTTATCGAGGAGAGGAGAGACAATATGAAAAAAAATCGCTTATTATTTCGTGTTATCATTCTGCTCATTTTAAGCGGTGCTGTAGGATTTACACTCTATCAAGGATTTTTCGCTGATAAAGAGAAAATGCAAATTGGAAAAGAAGCACCTAATTTTGTTGTGACGGATTTGGAAGGAAAGAAAATTGAATTAAAAGACCTAAAGGGAAAAGGTGTATTTTTAAACTTTTGGGGAACTTGGTGTAAACCTTGTGAAAAAGAAATGCCTTACATGAATGAGCTATATCCGAAATATAAGGAAAAAGGCGTTGAAATTATTGCGTTAGATGCAGATGAAACGGATATCGCAGTAAAGAACTTTGTAAACCAATATGGTTTAAAATTCCCAGTTGCGATTGATAAAGGAACAAAGATTATAGGGACATATGGAGTAGGACCATTACCTACAAGCTTTTTGATTGATAAAGATGGAAAAGTAGTGGAGAAAATTATAGGTGAACAAACGAAAGAACAGTTAGAAGGGTATTTAAAGAAAATTACTCCGTAATAAAGAAAGCCTTTACATATGAGGTGCTTACGTATAGCGCCTTCGATTTGAAATTTCTGAGTATTGCGGTAACTTAAAGGTAGAATATACAATAGTACATATAGATACAGGGGCGGTGAGAGTATTGAAAGAAATTAAGTGTGAATGTGGACATGTTAATCCGATAGGAACCGTGTTTTGTGAAGCTTGCGGAAAACCATTTGAAGGCAATGAGAATGTGAAATTACTAGATATGAGATATGAGGGAAGCGCACGAAGATCTCTCACACATACAAAAACGATAGTAGATAAAATCTGGAGTTTTTTCTCTTCTGTAAAAGTAGGTGTATGGTTAATCGTAATAACTTTAGCTGCATCGGCAATAGGAACTATCTTTCCTCAAGAAATGTACATAACTCCAGGAATCGAACCAGCTGAATATTATAAGACAGAGTATGGCTTTTTAGGGCAATTATACTATCAATTAGGATTTAATAATTTATATGGATCATGGTGGTATATGATTTTAATTGCTTCCATTGGTATTTCACTTGTTATATGTAGTTTAGACCGTGTAATTCCTCTATATAAAGCTTTAAAAAAACAAGGGGTGAAAAGACACCCAGGCTTTTTAAAGAGACAGAGATTGTACGGGACTGGTTCGCCGCAAGAGGGTGATTTAGACAAAATTCAAGTGAATTTAAAGAAGAGAAATTATAATGTAAAAGTAGAAGACGGTAATATTTTAGCAGAAAAAGGACGTTTCTCTCGCTGGGGTCCATATGTGAATCATATTGGTCTTATTATCTTTTTATTGGGTTCAATGCTGCGCTTCTTACCAAGTATGTACGTGGACGAAGCCCTTTGGTTACGTGATGGTGAAACGAAAGAAATACCAGGAACTGATGGACAATACTATTTGAAAAACGAAAAGTTTATAAAGGAAGTTTATGATAAGAGTAAGGATAAAGAAGTTTATGATGAGGCGATTGATCGTATTGGTGATAAAATGATCGCGAAAAATTTCCAAACGAATGCCGTATTATATAAAGCGGTCGGGGAAAATATAGCAGGTCAAAAGCCTAAATTAGAAAAGGTAAAAGAAGCTGAAATTCGAGTGAATGAACCACTGAAGTTTGACCAATTTGCTGTTTATCAAGTGGATTATAAGGAAAGTGAATTTAAAAGTATGTCCTTCCATTTGCAAAATAAAACAAATAATCAAAAGTGGGGACCGATTAAAGTGAATTTAGCGAATCCTACAGAAAAATATGATTTAGGAAACGGGTATTCTCTAGAACTATTAAGCTATTTTCCTGATTTTTATTTTGATGAAAATGGAAAGCCGAATACGAAGACAAAATTGCCAAACAATCCTGCATTCGTCTTTAAAATGTTTACCCCAGAAACACCAGATGGTGAAGTGAGCTTTGTTGGTATTCAGCAAAATATAGAACCTGACGGGAACAATAAATATAAAATGTCATTTGCAGGTGTGGAAATGCAAAATGCAACAGCACTTACTGTAAGAAAAGATTTAACGCTTTGGATTCTTGGTATTGGTGGATTTATATTTATGGTTGGTGTGATTCAAGGTATGTATTGGAACCATCGCCGTATTTGGATACAACGCGTCAATGATGAGTGGTGGGTTGCAGGTCATACAAATAAAAATTGGTTCGGTTTAAAGAAAGATATTGAAAGAGTACTAGAAGGAACAGCGATTCCGCAACCAAACGATAAAATGAATGATAAAAAAATTAGTTAAGGTGGGGAAACGATATGGTGCAAATAAGTAGTAATTTTCTGTTCGCTGCGTTCATCTTATATTTAATCGCAACTTTATTTTTTGGAGGAGCAATTAAAGAAAAAGGTAACAAGTGGGCAAATATAGGTATAACAATAACAATTTTAGGTTTTGTAGCCCAAACGGTATATTTTATAACGAGATGGATCGCTTCAGGACATGCACCAGTTAGTAATTTCTTCGAGTTTGGTACCTTCTTCGGGATGATGCTTGTTGGCGCTTTTATTGTTATGTATTTTATGTATCGCGTAAGTATTATCGGATTGTTTGCATTGCCAATCGCGCTTTTATTAATTGCATATGCAAGCATGTTTCCTAGAGAAATATCACCGCTTATCCCATCTTTAAAAAGTAATTGGCTACATATTCATGTAACGACAGCGGCAGCAGGACAAGCGATTTTAGCAATTAGTTTTATTACGGGCGTAATGTATTTACTGAAAAATGTAGATCAATCAACAAGAAGTAAGCGCACATTTTGGTTAGAAACAGTAGTTTTCACACTTGTTTGTACGGTTGGATTTATTGGAGTAACAACGGTATTCTCTAGTATGAAATACGAAGCAAAGTTTCAATGGATTGATAAAAATGAACAACAAGTCGAGATGAAGTATAATCTTCCAGCTTTAGTTGGACCACATGAAGGGAAGTTAATAACAGAAAATAAATTAGAGCCGACAGTAGAAGTTCCAGCAATTGTAAACGCAAAAAAATTAAATACTGTTATTTGGTCAGTGATAGTTGGAACACTACTTTATATTGTATTAAGACTTGTTTTACGCAAACGAGTATCAGCGGCACTTCAGCCGTTAGTAAAGAATACGAATAGTGATTTACTAGATGAAATCGGATATCGTTCTATTGCGATAGGGTTCCCAGTGTTTACGTTAGGAGCGTTAATCTTTGCAATGATCTGGGCTCAAATTGCTTGGACGCGCTTTTGGGGTTGGGATCCAAAAGAAGTTTGGGCACTTATTACATGGCTCTTTTATGCTGCGGTATTACATTTACGTTTATCTAAAGGATGGCATGGAGAAAAGTCTGCTTGGCTTGCAGTAATTGGTTTTGCAATAATTATGTTTAACTTTATTGTAGTAAACTTAATTATTGCGGGTTTACATTCATATGCATAGAGAAATAAAATAGGAGAGTGTATGTCACTTTCCTATTTTATTTTTGTCAACTTTTCTTCTTTTTTGAGAAAAACATGACAAAGTAGCGGTTGATTTTGTAAAATGATGTCGAGGACATTATATACTGTTCAAAAAAAATACATAGTTTTGGAAAAAAAATGAACAAACTTTATTATTCTTGTGAAGCATAATATGGAAAGTGAAACGTTTAAAAAATATTTTGTTAAATGAGAATAAGTGCAACATTATATTGTAGAAGGGTAGGTGTGAACCGTTGCGCTAAAATGCGTAGCGGGTAGAAATGGAAAATGAATCAAGAATATTAATTGTAGACGATGAGGATCGTATTCGTCGCTTATTGAAAATGTATTTAGAAAGAGAGCAATACACAATTGAAGAAGCAGATAATGGTGATACAGCTTTAGAAATGGCCTTACAAAATGATTATGATTTAATCTTATTAGATCTTATGATGCCTGGTAAAGATGGTATCGAAGTGTGCAAAGGGGTTCGTGAGAAGAAAGCGACGCCAATTATTATGCTGACAGCAAAAGGTGAAGAAGTAAATCGGGTACAAGGGTTTGAGGTAGGAACTGATGATTATATCGTGAAACCATTTAGCCCTCGTGAAGTAGTGCTTCGTGTGAAAGCGGTATTACGCCGTGCTGTACCAACAACATTCTTTACACAGGATACAACGACGAAAGATGTTACTGTGTTCCCACATTTAACAATTGATAACGACGCACATCGTGTTACAGCAGATGGTAATGAAGTGAATTTAACACCGAAAGAGTATGAATTACTATTATTCTTAGCGAAAGCTCCAGATAAAGTGTTTGACCGTGAGCAATTGTTAAAAGAAGTATGGCAATATGAATTCTTCGGAGATTTACGTACAGTTGATACGCATGTAAAGCGTTTACGTGAGAAGTTAAGTAAAAAATCACCAGATGCTGCGAAGATGATTGTTACTGTTTGGGGCGTTGGTTACAAGTTTGAGGTTGTGAACGACTGATGCTTTGGAGAAGTGTAGTAGGGAAGTTATGGATGACCATATTACTTCTCGTTTCGTTTGTTCTTGGATTTGTTGCGATTTTACTTTCGCAGTTTTTTAGAACGTATTATGTTGATATGAGTGAAGCTAGGCTTCAAAAAGTTGCAACTAGTGTTTCAGAGTTAATTGAAGAAGGTGCCGATGTAAAAACGATTGAGAATATCGCGTATAAATTCTCTGATCCACTTTCAAGAATCATTATTGTAGAAGATGGTAAGGAGATTTCCTCTTCTCCGAAACAAGAAGGGTTAGTTACTCTAACGATAGATGATTTAAAAGAAGATAAAGAATTAGCTGCTGTATTTAAAGACAAAAAAGAAATTAAAAATAACATTAGAAAAGCTTCTAATAGTAGGAAGAATAAAAATACTGAAAATGATATTATGATCGTCGGAAAACCGGTGCAATCAAAAAATCAAAGTGCAGTGTTCGTATATGAATCATTGCAAGTGCCGATACAAGGTATGGAGAGAACGACTGATTTTATTTTCTTATCGGCTGGGATTGCGATTATATTAACAACCTTCTTTGCGTTCTTCTTATCTACTCGAATTACAGCACCGCTTCGTAAAATGCGTGAGGTTGCTTTTGAGGTGGCACGTGGGAAGTTTGATGCAAAGGCTCCTATGGTTTCTCAGGATGAAATTGGTGAGCTTGCAACGGCCTTAAATCAAATGGGGAAACAGTTGAAGTTTAATATGAATGCCTTGCAGCAAGAAAAAGAACAGTTAGCTAGTATTTTGAGTAGTATGGCAGATGGGGTTATTACGTTAAATCAAGAAGGGGAAGTCGTAGTTATTAATCCACCGGCCGAACATTTCTTACAAGTTTGGCAAGAAGAAAAAGAGATAGAGCTAAGTAAAAAACTACCTTCTGAACTTGTTGAACTATTCCATCTCGTTGTAGAAAGTGAGCAACAACAAGTTGTTGAAATTAATTTGCAAAAAGGTAACTACGTAGTTCTTATGACGCCGCTTTACAATCAAACGAAAATTCGTGGGGCTGTAGCAGTGTTGCGTGATATGACGGAAGAACGTCGCCTTGAGAAGATGCGTCAAGACTTTATCGCGAATGTATCACATGAACTTCGTACACCAATGGTCATGCTTCAAGGGTATAGTGAAGCGATTTTAGATGATATTGTGCAAACGAAAGAGGAAATTAATGAGTTTGTTCAAATCATTTATGATGAATCTGTTCGTTTAGGTAAGCTTGTAAATGAATTATTAGATTTAGCTCGTATGGAAAGTGGTCACGTAGAGTTACATATTGGTGAAGTAGATATTCATCCATTTGTCGAAAAAATTGGCCGTAAATTCCAAGGGATTGCAAAGGATAAAGAAGTTCAATTAACAGTTGATTTCCAAAGCCCAATTGAACAATATCCGTTTGATGCAGATCGTATGGAGCAGGTATTGACGAATTTAATTGATAATGCAATCCGTCATACAAATGCGGGTGGACATGTTACACTTGTAATTAATACGGAAAATAGTGGGCTTACTTTTGAAGTGCAGGATTCAGGTGCGGGTATTCCAGAAGAAGATATTCCATTCTTGTTCGATCGGTTCTATAAAGCTGACAAAGCGAGAACGCGTGGGAAAAAGGTTGGAACTGGACTCGGACTTGCGATTGCTAAAAATATTGTTCAAGGTCATGATGGAAAGATTTCTGTATCCAGTGTTGTTGGAGAAGGAACTACATTCTCTGTATATTTACCAAATCGTATAATTTAGATATATATGTTTTTTAAAAGTGATAATGAATAAAAGCTCTACTGTTTTTTTATTTTTTTGTAAGTTCAATTAAATAAAGAATGGTAGAGTTTTTTCTTTAATAATCAGTATGAAAAAGAGAGGTGTCATAATGAAATGAAACTTTATACAAAAACAGGAGATAAAGGGGAAACGAGTGTAATAGGTGGCCGAGTGGATAAAGATCATATACGTGTAGAAGCTTATGGCACAATTGATGAGGCGAATTCTCATATCGGATACGCGCTGTCAAAATTGCAAGAGGAATGTTTTCGTGACATTTATAACGAGCTTGAAAATATTCAACATGAACTATTTGATTGTGGAGGAGATTTAGCAATAGTAGAGAAGAAAATCCCCTATAAAGTAACGATAGAGATGGTGGAGTATTTAGAGAGAAGAATTGATTTGTATACAGAAGAAGCGCCGCCATTAGAACGTTTTATTTTACCAGGTGGTAGCGAGGGATCAGCTGCAATACACATTGCACGTACAGTTATAAGAAGAGCAGAACGTTGTATAGTGTCATTGCAAAAAGAAGGAGAAACCAATGAAATTGTTCTAAAGTATGTAAATAGGTTATCTGATTATTTGTTTGCGGTAGCTAGAGTAATAAATGCGCGTTTACAAGTGAAAGATGTGGAATATAACCGCAGTGCACTTGTTTTTCGCAATAAAGAAGAGAAGGAAGTGGAGTAATTCACTTCCTTTTTTTGTATACTTTTTTCTGTAATATCCCACAATAGAGAAGGTATGACGGTTATTAGAAAACGGAGGATGTATATGAAAGCGTTAAAATGTGGCGTGGTGATATTGAGTATATTATTTTTATCTCAATTACATATTTACGCTGAAGAGAATCAGTGGATATGGCCTGTTGATGGGCAGGTAAGTGATTATTTTGGGACAAGACATGGGAAACACTATGGTATTGATATAGCTGCGTCCATTGGAACGCCTGTTGCAGCTATTCAAAATGGTAAGGTGACAAAGTCTTATTTTTCAAGTAGTTATGGAAATGTTGTGTTTATTAAACATGGAGAATATGAGGCTGTTTATGCGCATTTAAATAAGAGATATGTAGTTCAAGGGGATAATATTTCAAAAGGAGAGCGAATTGGAGAGGTAGGGAATACAGGAGAATCGAGAGGAGCGCATTTACATTTAGAAGTGCATCAAGGAAGATGGACGGTGGAGAAAAGGAATGCGATGAATCCGTTGCTTGTTTTAAATGAACAAAAAAATCAAGTCGTGTCATCATCATTATATGTTGTACAAAAAGGTGACACTTTAGTTAGTATTGCTCGAAGATTTAGTATGACAGTTGAGGAAATCAAAGTGAGAAATGGATTACGACAAGAGCGAATCTATCCGAACCAACAACTATACGTTAAGTAAAGGAAACTTCCCAAAGTATAACTTTTGAATAGATTTTTGAGAATACGATAGTAAATGAATTTATATCGATGTTTCGACAAGAAATGTTGACTTAGCAATAACGTACGAAGATAAGAGTAACCTATTCCTAACGAAAAACCGTCCCAAAAAATCTTTTGGGACGGCTTCTTTTACCAAAAAATAAAGACACATATAAATCCAGAAATAGCTAAGTAGCTATATAAGTAAAAGACTTTTGTTCTTGTTTTTTCTTTTGTCCGGAATAGTACGATAGTTGGTTCGATTAGACCAATTGTAAGACAAAGTAAACCAAGAAGCATAAAGCCAATTGAAAGAGAATACAGGGCGATTTGTGGTGCTTGAAATGGAATCATCCATTTTAATAAAAATGCAATAAGTGCAGTGTAACAAATGCTACCGATGTATTTATTCAATGGTGTATTAGAACGGAAACCAGGAAGTTTCTTGGAAAAAGGACGGGAAACAACTTCAATTTGTAAAGATGTATGTTCTTCAATTATTTTTTGAGCTTCTTTTCCTTTTTGGAAAAGGGATAAAATCCAGTTTCGCTCACCTTGGAAAATAAATTGAGAAGTTGTTAAATAGTGATCAACTTTTACCTTATTCCAACTCTTCCATGGATGACGCTCGCACAATTTTAATTTACTTTCTGTTTTTTTATCGTACTGATAAATACTTATGCCATCTTGGTCAAAAGTAGCGTAGTATGTCTCTTGTGAGAATGTGCCTAGATCAATTGGACAGTAGAAAAGTAATTCTTTTTTTAAATAAAAGTATTCTTTTCTTAAGTTCTTTTTCATTGCTTCTCGAATAGAGTGTCTTTTATCTTTCTTCATGACATTTCCTCCATAACTCAGAAAATGTTCTTATCTTAACAATTCAACATCTTATCACTTTTAACGATATATGACTAGGGGATTCATAAGAGAAATACCGAATTATAAAAAATATGGGTTGTATTGTAAAATATATTGATTGTATCTTTGGTTATATAAAATTAATAACTTATTTTTAATAAGTTACACTTTTTTTGTTCACAATACGATTATGTTGTTGTATAATGAAGTGGAAAATAGAATATCGGTCTATCTTCGGGGCAGGGTGAAAATCCCGACCGGCGGTGATGAACAGTTAATAATTTCGTTCTAAGCCCGCGAGCCGTTAAGGCAGGATTTGGTGTGATTCCAAAGCCGACAGTATAGTCTGGATGGGAGAAGATGGAGGTTCAAGCGTTCAAAAAAGATAAATATTTGAACGTCTGTTTGATGTGCCTTAAAATTCTCCCTTTGTGTAAATCGCAAAGGGTTTTTTCGTTCTATGAAAAAATAGGCATAGCAGAACCTTTCCACTTTCCATGAGAAGATCGATGGAAAAGGAGAGAGAAAGATGAAACAAAAAAGCAGTGTAGTGCAGATGGTGAGTGTAGCGATGCTAAGTAGTATTGCGTATTTACTAATGATGTTGGATTTTCCATTCCCAGGGCTTCCGCCATTTTTAAAAATTGATTTTAGTGATGTGCCAGCTTTAATTGCGGCGATTATTTTTGGGCCGATTGCAGGAGTAATTGTAGAAGCGATAAAAAATATTTTACATTACGGGATTCAAGGAAGTTTAACGGGAGTGCCAGTTGGAGAAATTGCAAACTTTATTGCAGGATGTTTATTTATTGGACCAGCGGCTTTCTTATTTAGAAAGTATCGTACTGTAAAGAGTTTAACGACAGGATTAATGCTAGGGACAATTACAATGGCGTTAATCATGAGTGTATTAAACTACATCATCATATTCCCAGCTTACACTTGGTTTTTAAATTCACCAGCTATGTCTAGTGATGCTATAAAAACAACGGTTGTAACGGCAATCTTACCATTTAATTTGATTAAAGGAATTGTAGTGACAATTGTATTTGTAGTGTTATTCTCACGCCTGAAAGTATGGGTGTTTGCAAAAATGAATAATGCATAAAATATAAAGTGAAACTTTAATCAGTGAGGGTTTTGTTCATCCCCCGCTGATTATTAGCCTTCACCTATCGGGCATTTACGGGCAGCCCGACCCTCACCTAACTTCTTTACTTTCGTTGTTGAGGTAGGGGTCTTACTGCCCGTTGATGCGGGGTAAAATAAAACCATTAGTAGTATGGACTACTAATGGTTTTTTATTAAGTAGAATGAAAATAGAAAACAAAAAATACCCCTCATCCATATGAGGGGTATTTTTTGAAGTTAATAAAAGACTATTCGAATTTTAAAGAGTCGCCATCAAATGATTCGTCAGCAACTTTAATCGAGTCAGTTGGACAGCCTTCGAATGCATCCATCATATCTTCAATTAATACATCTGGAATTTCAACGATACCTTGGTTATCGTCTAATGTTACAAATGCAATACCTTCATCATCATAGTCATAAATGTCTGGTGCAGCAGCGCCACAAGCACCACATGCAATACAAGTATCTTTATCAACGATTGTATATTTTGCCATCTTTTTTCCCTCCTGATAATATGTATGTGAAAAGTTCGTCAAAAAATTATAACCTTATTGTAAAACGGTTTTTAAAACTTTTCAACATAAAATTATAATGATAATGCTTATCAATTAGGGTGTCAACTTGTTTTTGAATTATTTCATAAGATTTTCAAAATACTTAAATGTTATTTCGTTTGATACAATAGAATATATACAAGCATGTAGTGTGAATATGATAAGTTAAATGCGATCGTATTGAAAAAGGAATGAAGTTAGACTGAAAGGTGGAAGCGGTAATGCAGCTACAATATACTTTATTATATTGTTTAAAACAATTGAATGGTGAAAGAACCGTTTCTTCGATTTATTATTTGTTAAAAGGAAAGAGATCGTCGCAAACATTACAAGATGGGAATATGTTTCAAATTTCTTTTTTGTTTGGGATTTATAAATCATTAAATAGAGCTGATTATGATCAAGAAGTTGCAAAGTTGTTACAGACGGATTTAGTTCAATCTATACATGATAATACATACGTGTTAACGACTGCTGGTAATATGCAATTAAACAAATGGGAAGATGAATTTGCCTTTCCGACGTATTTACATGGTTTACACTATGGTGAAATAGGTGAAACGTTTTGGAGGAGATTAGCATTAATCGTTCAAACCATTTCGAATATACAACAGGCAAATGCGAAATTTATTCCAATTCAACAGGATACAGAAATAATGATGTGGGTGAAACGTTTTCTCACGGGAATACCATATACGAGAAATGAATTGGCTAAAAGATTGTGGAAGGAGATGCATACTCTTTTACAAAAAAATAATTCAGTAGAAGCGACAATCGTAACATATCGATTAACTGGCTATGAACGTATTGGGTGTACTTTACAACAATTAGCGGAAATTACGAAACAAGATATATTTCGAGTGTACTTTTTATTCTGGGGTACAATTCATTTCCTTATTCAAGAAGTTCGCAATAAAGAAAATGAATTTCCATTATTAGCTGAAATTATTTCTTATCCAAATGAGAAAGCTGATTTATTTAGCTTATCAACGAAAAAAACATATAATTTTTGGAGACAAGGACGCTCTTTAGAAGAAATAGCGACAATTCGGAATTTAAAGGTTGCCACGATAGAAGATCATTTTGTGGAGATTGCTTTACGAGAAAAAGAATTTTCTATTGAGATGTTTATGGGAAAAGAAAAAATAGAAAAAGTATCAAAAGTAATTGAAGCATTACAAACACGTAAATTGCGTGTGTTGAAGCAAGCGGTTGGAGAGGGAATCTCTTATTTTGAAGTCCGTCTTGTATTGGCACGGATGGAGGGTATTAATGAAGCTTGAGGAATATTTATATAAGTGGTTTGGATATTCTGAATTTCGTCCGGGGCAAAAAGGAGTTATTACGGACTTATTGGAAGGAAAGGATGTTGTAGCGATGCTTCCGACTGGAAGGGGGAAGTCGATGTGTTATCAACTTCCGGGGCTGCTGCAAGAGGGTACGGTGCTTGTTGTATCACCATTATTATCTTTAATGGAAGACCAAGTTACGCAATTAAAGTATGTCGTGAAAAATCGAGTTATTGCATTTAATAGTTTTCGGACGTTAAGTGAAAAAAGGGAAGCAATGAAAAAGCTATCTTTTTATAAATTTGTTTTCGTATCACCAGAGATGTTGCAGTCGGAACTTCTAATAAGAGAATTGAAAAAAATACATATTTCATTATTTGTCGTAGATGAAGCGCATTGTATTTCACAATGGGGGTATGATTTTCGGCCAGATTATAAAAAATTAGATAAAGTAATTGAGAGTATCGGCTCTCCAAATGTACTAGCATTAACAGCAACTGCTACAAAGGATGTACTGCGAGATATAGCCGAAAGTTTAAATCTAAAAAATGTCGCTGAGCATGTGTATTCAATTGATCGTCCAAATATTGCGATGGAAGTGCAATTTGTGGAAACGATAGAAGAAAAAAAAGAGGCGCTTTTTGAGCATATAATGTATTTGCAAGGACCTGGTATTGTTTATTGTTCAAGTAGGGCCTGGACAGAGCGTTTAACCGAGTATTTAAGAGGAAAAGGAATTACAGGTGTAGCTTTTTATCATGGTGGTATGGAACATGAAGAGCGTATGTTAATTCAACAACAGTTTATGAATGACCAGTTGCAAATTGTAATATGTACAAGTGCTTTTGGGATGGGGGTCAATAAGGCGAATACAAGATATATTATTCATTTTCAATATCCGACAAATGTAGCTTCCTATTTACAAGAAATTGGAAGGGCGGGGAGAGATGGTGAACCGAGTATAGCCATTTTGTTATGTAGTCCATTGGATCATGATTTGCCAATTTCAATCATTGAAGATGAATTGCCAAGTAAATCACAAATACAATTTTTATTTTCGTTACTACAAGAAAGAATGTTTCAAACGAAAGTATTACCAATAGAAGATGTAGAAGAAATTTGTTATAATGCAGCAAGATTTAATGAACAATATTGGCGTTTTATCCGTTATCATCTCGAACATCTTGGAATCATACAACAGCGAAATCTTCTGCTAGAGAGCTTGTCAGATGAAATAATGCACAGATTAATAGCGGAAGTGGAAGTGAGACTGCGTAATAAATATAGTGAGCTAGAAAATATGAAGTCATGGATACAAGTTCAAGGATGTAGGCGTGAATATTTATTACAACAGTTCGGTTATAGAAAGGAAAAAGAGATAGAAAACTGTTGTGATTACTGTGGTATTACAAAAACAGATTATAAAAAAAGACGAGCGCAACAGTCAGTTTTCGACTATAATTGGGAAACAGAGTTACAAAAGCTTTTCGGCCTAGGGAAGATGGAGGAATGATGAACATTCAAAGGCAAAATGTTGAAGATATGAGTCCGAGGGAAATAAGACTGAATCTATACATAACACAACTAATCATTATTGGTATCGGTTGTTTACTAGCATACATATTATTTCAAGATAAAAGAGAAGTTTATAGTTTGTGGAAATGGGAACCGATTTCTATACTTGTACTAGGTGGCTTATTAGCGATTTGTATTGTGTTATTAGATTATGTTGCAATGCGAGTGTTTCCAGAATCTTGGTTTGATGATGGTGGCATTAACGATAGAATGTTTCAAGGAATCTCTGTCATGCATTTACTCGTTATTACGTTTATTATTGGCTTTGCGGAAGAGTTTTTATTTAGAGGTGTAGTGCAGACTCATTTTGGAATTGTAATAGCGAGTTTAATTTTTGCTGTGTTACATATTCGGTATATAACGAAGCCTTTTTTGTTTTGTTTCGTCTGCTTTATTAGCTTTGTTTTTGGTTATGTATTCGAGTGGACAGGCAATTTGTTTATAACAATCTTTGCACACTTTCTTGTTGATTTTATAATGGGACTCCAATTAAGAAAATAAATGGAAGGTGGTGGTGAACAACATGAGAAAACGAATTCCTGATTTTGAAGAGGAGTTAGAAATTGAGCGAGTGGAAGAAGATGAAGGTTTACCGCCGCGTAGTGAAATTCATAGAAATAAAGAGAAAAAACCAAAATTTAAAATGAATCATATTTTCGTCCGAGTTTTAACATTTTTATTCATATTGTTACCTATTAGTATTCTATGGTATACAGATAAATATACACAGGTGAAAAGTGATAGTAATAATGCTGGGAAAAGTGCGTTTGAAGTAATTTTCTTTGATTCAGCTAAGACGGAATCTCAAAAGCAGTCTGAGAAAGTAGCAACTCATATTGTGAAAGATGGGGAAAGTTTAAAAAGTATAGCGAAGCAATATTTCTCAGATGAAAATGGAATGGAAGTAATTAAAAAGTATAATGATTTACAAGAAGACGAAGTGAGAGTAGGACAAGAATTAAAAATTCCTATAAAAGATAAGTCTGCGAAGTAAGAGAGCTAGTTAAATGAGTGATAAATAATAACTGCATATAAAATGAAGGACTATACTTTACGAGGAGGGAGAGTAAAAAATATATGACATGGATTATATTATTATGTACTCTCATATGCATTGGTTTTGTATGTCTTCTTGGAATGTATAAAGAAGCGATGCGTAATACTGTGCTGGAACATACATTAGTATTCAAAGAATTTCCGGAAAGTTTTCAAAAAGTTAATGTTTTTTTTATTTCGGATATTCATAGAAGGGTCATTTCTAGCTCGCTAATTGAACGAGTGAAAGGGAAAGTGGATATCGTAATTATTGGCGGTGATTTAGCTGAAAAAGGAGTACCTTTATCGCAAATATCTTTAAATATTCAAAAATTAAGAGAAGTAGCCCCTGTATATTTTGTATGGGGAAATAATGATTATGAAATTGAAAATCACGAATTAGATGCTTTATTGTTAGAAAATAATGTGAAGGTATTAGATAATACAAGAGTTGTATTTGAGTCTGAGTTAGGAGAGAAAATTTGCTTGCTCGGTATCGATGATGTTGGATTAGAACGAGATCGTTTAGATTTAGCATTGGCTGATTGTAAAGAAGAAGGTTTTCGCATTTTAATTAGTCACAACCCTGATATAATAAAGAAAATGTCTGGTAAAGAACAAATTTCGCTCGTGTTAAGTGGACATACACATGGAGGGCAAATTCGGTTGTTTCCATCTGAAAAATATTTAAAGGGTGGTATATATAAGCATTTTAATATGACACTCTTTGTTAGTAATGGGTATGGAACAACATTGCTTCCTCTGCGTTTTCGGGCACCTTCTCAAACGCATATCATTACGTTGTGTGGAGGGAAATAATGCCAACTTCAAATGGGAACTATAATATAAAAGCTGTTTCGAATATACTCGGAATTCAACCGAGTACACTTCGCGCATGGGAAAGACGCTATCATATTATTGCCCCAAAGAGAAATCAGGCGGGGCATCGTTTGTATACAGAAGAGCATATTTATATTTTGAAATGGTTAATGAACAAAGTTTCTGAGGGGATGATGATTGGACAAGCCGTTCAGTTATTAGAAGGGAATCGGTTGCAGAACAACATTCAAATAGAAAAAATTACTGATAAAGAAGTTGTTTTAGTGGACGATATACTACAAGCTTTGTTAGAATTTGATGAAATTACAACTTCTGCATTATTAAACGAGGTTTTTAGTATATATTCAACGGAAAAGGTTGTTATAAGTATCATTCTTCAAGTGGCAAACAAGTTGTTAATTTTAAAAAATAATAATGAGATTACAATGTCACAATTCAAATATGTTGTATCATTCTTACAAACACGTCTAGGAATGATTTATCATAATGCATCAGTGTATTCTTCCGTTAACAAAGTTTTCGTTTTAGAAAATAATATATTAAAAGGATTTATTTTCGCGACGTATTTACGAATAAAAGGATATCAAGCAATGTATATGGGGACAAGTTTAGATGAAGAAGGTATTTTACTAGCTATTGAACAATTGCAACCTAAGTATTTGTTTATATCTTTTGATGATGAACGAGAACTTGAAGAGGCAGTAAGATTTATTGATTTGTTGCAAGCAAAAAATAAAAATCTCTTTGTTGGTTTTATAGGAAGAAAAAGTATTGGGGATCAATTAAATCTTCAAAATATCCTTATTGGTAACACGAAAGAAGAATGGGATGGATGGTTAAGA
Organism: Bacillus silvicola; assembly: GCF_050524305.1. Taxonomy (NCBI): domain Bacteria; kingdom Bacillati; phylum Bacillota; class Bacilli; order Caryophanales; family Bacillaceae; genus Bacillus; species Bacillus silvicola. The sequence goes on along the minus strand of NZ_JBNGVC010000001.1, from coordinate 907,212 downwards.
ATGTCAGAATAGTCGTTCGGAAAGAACCATCTATTTTCTATTTCATATAATAAAAATTAGATGCAATGGTTACGTAGGGAGGGTATGAGATGAGACTGGAACGTTTAAATTACAATAAGATCAAAATTTTCCTAACATTTGATGATTTATCAGAACGAGGATTAACGAAAGAAGATTTGTGGAGGAATGCACCGAAAGTACAGCAACTATTCCGTGATATGATGCAAGAAGCAAATGAAGAATTAGGGTTTGAAGCGGATGGTCCGATTGCTGTGGAAGTATTTTCTCTACAAGCTCAAGGTATGGTTGTAATTGTGACAAAAGAAAATCAAGAAGTGGACACAGAAGATGAGTTCCGTGACGAGTTTATTGAAATGCAAGTGACTCTTGATGAAAGTGAACATATACTTTACGAGTTTGCTACATTAGATGATGTAATCAATTTGTCAAATCGCTTATATAACCTTGGTGTAACTGATGGGAAGTTGTATACATGGGATAATCGTTTTTATCTTTGGATAGAAGAAGAAGAGCAATTTCAATTATTGAAGGCGGATTTTATAGCTATTTTAGCAGAATATGGTAATCCGTCAACGGCAACAATTTATCGCATAATGGAATATGGTAAAGAATTAATGGATTCTCAAGCAATTGAACAAATATACAATTACTTTGTGAAAAAGCAAAACCTCAGCTAATGTAACGTAGCTTGAGGTTTTATTTTTATTCAGCTGAAGATTGGAAAATCTAAAATCTATAAAGCGAAGTTTAGGCAACAAGACTAGCCGACCTGTAGTTGAAAATTTGATCAGTATTTCTTGATGAAATACTGATTTTATTGAATGTGTTTTGGTGAAAATAAAAAATATTTAAATATTTAAGTATTTTACTTTTCTAAAAGCAATAAAAGGACTATAATAATAGTGAAAACGCTTGCAATACGAAATAGTTTGTATATATTTGTTAGCGTTTTCTATTGCATTCCAAATTTAACGGTGTATACTAGGCAATGAAGGTTTACTAAACAAGTGAAATTACAGGGGGTTTACTTACTATGGTAGCCGAAAAGGGAACTCAAACGAAAACACAACAACAAGGGGAACAACATTTTGAATTGTTAAATTCAACACAAATTGTAATTAATGAAGCATTAGAAAAATTGGGTTATCCAAACGAAGTATATGAATTATTGAAAGAACCAATTCGTATGATGACAGTGAAAATTCCAGTTCGTATGGATGACGGGACTGTTAAAATATTTACAGGATATCGTGCACAACATAATGATGCTGTTGGTCCAACGAAAGGTGGAATTCGCTTCCATCCAAACGTAACAGAAAATGAAGTGAAAGCACTTTCTATCTGGATGAGTTTAAAATGTGGTATTGTTGATTTACCATACGGTGGAGGTAAAGGTGGAATCATTTGTGACCCGCGTGAGATGTCTTTCCGTGAATTAGAAAGATTAAGCCGCGGTTATGTACGAGCAATTAGCCAAATTGTTGGTCCGACAAAAGATATTCCGGCTCCAGATGTATTTACAAACTCACAAATTATGGCATGGATGATGGATGAGTATAGCCGTATCGATGAATTTAATTCACCAGGATTTATCACAGGTAAACCACTTGTATTAGGTGGATCACACGGACGTGAAACAGCGACTGCAAAAGGTGTAACAATTTGTATTCGTGAAGCTGCGAAAAAACGTGACATTGATATTAAAGGTGCACGCGTTGTTGTTCAAGGATTTGGTAACGCTGGTAGCTTCTTAGCTAAATTTATGCATGATGCAGGCGCGAAAGTAATTGCAATTTCAGATGCTTATGGCGCATTACATGATCCAAATGGATTAGATATTGACTACTTACTAGATCGTCGCGATAGCTTCGGTACTGTAACAAAACTATTTAATAATACAATTTCAAACAAAGAACTGTTAGAACTTGATTGCGACATTTTAGTTCCAGCTGCAATTGAGAACCAAATTACAGAAGAAAATGCTGATAAGATTAAAGCGAAAATTGTGGTTGAAGCTGCAAATGGCCCAACTACATTAGAAGCAACAAAAATCTTAACAGATCGTGGTATTTTACTTGTTCCAGACGTATTAGCAAGTGCTGGTGGCGTTACAGTATCTTACTTTGAGTGGGTACAAAATAACCAAGGTTACTACTGGACTGAGGAAGAAGTAGAACAACGTTTAGAAAAAGTAATGGTAAGATCATTCGATTCAATTTATGAAACATCACAAGTTCGTAAAGTAAACATGCGCTTAGCTGCATACATGGTTGGTGTTCGTAAAATGGCTGAGGCTAGTCGCTTCAGAGGTTGGGTATAATATATAATGTTTTGAGAAAACGTGATTTCCTTTCGAGGGGATCACGTTTTTTTGTTGAAGTATTAAATTGAGGTGTTGTATATGGAAAATGAAATGATGGAACGAGTAGAACAATTAGAAGAAAAGGTTAAGAGGTTAGAGGGAGAACTTGCAAGAACGATGGAAGCCAGAAAAACAAGTATCGTTCGGGTGTTCGGGGAAGGGTTACTGTTTTTAATATTTGGTTTGGTTGTAGTAGGGCCGATTATCGCCGTTGTAATCTCAATTCTTACTTGGTTTGCTGAAAAATAAAATAAAAACAAAAAGAACGCTTGTTCTACGCGAACAAACGTGCTATACTCTCCTTAGATAAACAAAACGGAAATGATTTTAAGGAGAGATAAATGATGAAAATGACAGTAGACCAAAGATTTATGATGCCAGCGGATGTTGTAGAACGAGTGGAAGTATTACGAAACAAGCAAAGTAAGCGTGGCACATTATTACAATCAGTAAATAAATTTTTCGGTTTAGATACGAAAGAAGATTGTGTTTGGTTTTACGGTTTTTATGGAGTGGCTGTAAGTATTTTATTATTTATGGTATTCACATCAAATATTTTCGATTTTATCTTCGCATAAGAAATATGCTATAAGGACATTGCTACCGAATACATATAAGGAAGTAAGGTAATCTTCTAAAGCGGGAGTTGGTAGTAATGGCGATGTTTCCTATAGAGCGTAACTATATTGGATATGGAAGTTCACGACCGGGAATTCCTCTTTCTAAAGTAAGGTTTATTGTAAGTCATGATACGGGGAATCCTGGTAGCAATGCGATAGGGAATCGAGATTACTTTAATGAAATACAACCGAAAGCTTCGGCGCATACATTTATAGATGACAAAACAATATTGGAAATTGTCCCTATAAATGAGGTTGCATATCATGTTCGATATGGTGTGCCGACGGATAATGATCTATATGGTTATGATGCGAATAAGGCTGCCATTGGTGTGGAACTTTGCTATGGCGGTGATGTTAACTTTTGGGAAGCATATACTCGTTTTACATGGTATCATGCTTATTTATGTCAAAACTTTGGCTTGAATCCGAAAAAAGATATCGTATCACATAAAACACTTGATCCAGCTAGAAAGATTGATCCTGAAAATGTATTAGGGAAACAAGGTATTAAATTTCAGCAGTTTTTAGCAGATGTCTATCGGATGTACGTTTCGTTTAGATGACAAACATAAGAAAAATGAATACAATAAAGATAGGTGCCTACTGCTGTAAGTAGGTTTTTTCTTGTTTTTATAAATAGTGCAGAGGTAGAAGACTAGGAGTGAACCGAGTATGCAGAAAGAAACAGCTATCATAATTGGAGGCGGTCCGTGCGGATTAGCGGCAGCAATTTCGTTGCAAAAGGTAGGGATTAATCCGTTAGTAATTGAAAAAGGAAACATTGTAAATGCCATTTATAATTATCCAACTCATCAAACATTTTTTTCCTCTAGTGAAAAATTAGAAATTGGTGAAGTAGCTTTTATTACCGAAAACCGTAAGCCGGTTCGAAATCAAGCACTTGCGTATTATCGCGAAGTAGTAAAGCGTAAATCTGTACGCGTAAATGCTTTCGAACGAGTGGAGAAAGTTCAAAAAGATGGAGAAGTTTTTAAGGTTGAGACGACAAAACGTGATGGAAATAAAGAAATATATATAGCGAAATATATTGTTGTAGCAACTGGATATTATGACAATCCAAATTATATGAATGTTCCAGGTGAGGAACTGAAGAAAGTAGCTCACTATTTTAAAGAAGGACATCCTTATTTTGATCGAGATGTGGTAGTTATAGGTGGGAAAAACTCAAGTATAGATGCTGCGTTGGAATTAGTTAAATCAGGTGCGCGTGTAACGGTACTGTATCGTGGAAGTGAGTACTCGCCGAGCATTAAGCCGTGGATTTTGCCGGAATTTGAGGCATTAGTACGAAACGGCACAATTCAAATGCATTTCGGGGCTCATGTGAAAGAAATCACTGAACATACATTAACATATACGGTTGATGGTGAAGCACGTACAATCAAAAATGATTTTGTATTTGCGATGACTGGCTACCATCCTGATCATAGCTTCTTAACGAAGATGGGTGTTCGGATTGATGAAGAAACAGGACGTCCGATTTATACAGAGGATAAAATGGAAACGAACGCTGAAAATATTTTTATTGCAGGTGTAATTGCTGCTGGGAATAATGCAAATGAAATATTTATCGAGAACGGTAGATTTCATGGGGATGCAATTGCGCAAACCGTTGCATCAAGAGAACAATAAAAAGAAGCTGTCGAAATTCGACAGCTTCTTTTTTAATTGTGCATAAACATGTTTTGGATTGTTTTATGAGAGTTTGTATTCTCTAGTGCGACTAGTAATTTAATTCGCGCTTTTTGAGCATTTAAACCGTATGTGAAAACAATACCCATATCTTTTAATTGTTTGCCGCCACCTTCATATGAATATACGTCTTGAACGATACCATTGAAGCAACGTGAAACTAATACGACAGGAATGCCTTTGTTTATTAATCGTTCTAGACTAGGAAGTGTTCTTGGAGGTAAATTACCTTGTCCAAGTGCTTCAATAACAATTCCATCTACTGGAAGGTTTTCAATTGCTGCTAACAATGTATCATCCATGCCAGCATATGCTTTTAGAACAACTACGTTTTTAGAGACTTTACTTACTGAGTATGTTTCGTGATGTACTAAAGCGTGATGGAATACAACACCGCGTTTTGTTACCATGCCAATTGGTCCGTATTGTGGGCTTTGGAATGTCGCGACATTACTTGTATGTGTTTTCGTTACATTTGTAGCACAGTGAATTTCGTCGTTTAATACGACTAAAACACCTTTTTCCGCAGCTTCATTACAACTAGCAACTTTTACAGCCGATAAGAAGTTATATAGGCCATCAGCACCTAATTCATTACTAGAACGCATTGCGCCTGTTACAATGATAGGAATAGTTGCTTGTACTGTTAAATCTAAGAAATAAGCTGTTTCTTCTAATGTATCCGTACCATGTGTAATTACTACGCCATGAATGTTGTCTTGTTTTACTCTTTCATCAATGATGACTTGTAATTGTAACATTTCGCTCGGTGTCATATGAGGAGATGGTAGATGGAACACATCTTCAACAATTAAATCAACATCGCCTTCTAAATCAGGAATGAATTTTAAAAGAGGATTTTTTTCACCTGGTTGTACGACCCCAGTTTCTTTATCTTCCTCCATTGCAATTGTTCCACCTGTGTGTAAAACTAGGATTCTTTTCAATGCTATACCCCTTTCAAGTTGAAAAATACATTTAGAACATAACATGTTTTGAGTAAATTCGACAATGAAAATGTATAAAAGTACGCTTAGAAAATGACAATAAACTTAATTGTCTTATGTGCGTTGTACAAAGTGGCTATTAGGTAGAGTTTTATTTAAATAAATTTTAGAAACTTGATGCATAAATATAGAGAGGAAAGGAGCGAGTTTTTTGAAAAAAGTGGAGAAAATTATTATTCGCATATTGTTGATTCAATTTATTTGTCTTTCTATTGTACAGTTGCTCTTTATACATAAATCTTCTGTAAAATATTTATCAAAAATTGTTTATTATGAAGGTGTCATCACGAAAAATAAAGCGGAAATCTTACAGGTGAATAAGTAGTTTTCATTTTCTTCTAAGATGGATTATGCTACAATAATTGAGGATTTAATGACGTGAAGCAAATGGGAAGAAGCAGGGGGAGAATACCTGCTTTTCGTTTTGTTTTATAAGTGAAAAATGAGGTGTTACAATGGATAAACGAATTTCGATTGCTATAGATGGTCCAGCAGCTGCTGGGAAAAGTACAGTTGCAAAAGTTGTTGCAAAAAAACTTTCATATGTTTACATTGATACAGGCGCAATGTACCGTGCTATTACATATGCAGCCCTTGAACAAAAAGTGGATATTGAAAATGAAGAAAAGTTAATGGAAGTTGTAAAAAATGTGAATATTGAATTTCAACAAGGGGAAAATACACAACTTGTATTTTTAAATGGACAAGATGTTTCTGAAGTGATTCGTACGCCTGATGTGACGAATCGCGTATCTATTGTAGCGAAGCATCGTCTTGTTCGTGAAGAAATGGTACGTCGTCAACAAGAATTAGCTGAAAAGGGCGGCGTAGTAATGGATGGTCGCGATATTGGTACACATGTACTACCAGATGCTGAAGTGAAAATCTTTATGCTTGCTTCCGTAGAAGAAAGAGCAGAAAGAAGACATTTAGAAAATATGAATAAAGGTTTCGATTCTAATTTAGAGCAGTTAAAAGAAGAAATTGCTAGGCGTGATAAATTAGATTCAGAACGTGAAGTTTCTCCTTTGAAAAAAGCTGATGATGCATTGGAATTAGATACAACTTCTTTATCAATTGAAGAAGTTGTCCAAAAAATTATGGGTATTGTTGCAGGAGTATTTGCGAAATAAAGAAAGAGGATTATCCTCTTTCTTTATTTTTTTTGAAATGTAAAGGATACGTGAATTATAAGTCTCTTTTCTTGACAAATGGGCTAATTTGTAAGAAGTTAGTTACAGAGGAAAAAAACTGTCAGAATATATTCGCTATTATATTTCAAATCATACTTTCATCAAGATGATTTTGCTGTATACTATTTATATAGGTTTAATATAGTTTCTTGTGAACTGTATTGAAACAGAATATGTGATGATAAATTCTTAAACATGCAAATGAAAACATTTGTTTTCATTTCGTATATACATAAAAATGCTTTGTCAATTCTGTAGGGAGGTATTTCCATGGTAGAGAAAATGAATGAAGAAGTTATGAATTCAAAAGAATTACAAGTTGGTGACGTTGTTACAGGTTCTGTAACGAAAGCTGAAGAGAAACAAGTGCTTGTAAATGTTGGATACAAAACAGATGGCGTAATTCCGATTAGTGAATTAGCTAACGTTCATATTGAAAAAGCAAGCGATGTTGTAGAATTAGATCAAACACTTGAATTGAAAATTATTAAATTAGAAGATGATGATCTTGTTTTATCTAAAAGAGCTGTTGACGCAGAAAAAGCGTGGGTAGAATTACAAGAGAAATTTAATTCTGGTTATGTATTTGATGTTACTGTAAAAGATATCGTGAATGGTGGATTAGTTGTGGACCTTGGTGTTCGTGGTTTTATCCCAGCTTCACTTGTAGAAGTACATTATGTAGAAGACTTTGCTGACTATAAAGGGAAAACATTAGCGGTGAAAATTGTTGAATTAGACCGTGAAAAAAATCGTGTAATCCTTTCGCATAAAGCGGTAGTAGAACTAGAACTAGATTCTAAGAAAAAAGAAGCCATCTCTTCGTTAAAAGAAGGAGATGTTGTTGAAGGGACAGTACAACGATTGACGGATTTTGGTGCTTTCGTTAACGTTGGTGGTGTGGATGGTTTAGTTCACATTTCACAAATTTCACATGAACGTGTAGAACAACCTTCTGAGGTATTAGAGCAAGGTCAAAAGGTGAAAGTAAAGGTGCTATCTGTTGATGCCGATACACAACGTATTTCTTTATCAATTAAAGCAGCTCAGCCAGGACCTTGGGAAAATGTTGCTGGCGAAATAAAAGCTGGAGATATTCGTGAGGGAGTAGTAAAACGCCTTGTTACATTCGGTGCGTTTGTTGAAATTTTACCTGGTGTTGAAGGGCTTGTACATGTATCTCAAATTGCAAATCGTCACGTGAAAAATCCAAATGAAGTATTAGAAATGGGACAAGAAGTAAAAGTAAAAGTGCTTGAAGTTCATGTAGCAGAAAAACGTATTTCTTTAAGCATAAAAGAAACGCTTGAAGAAAATAATGTAACAGAAGATTATAGCCAATATGAGCCAAATGCTGATTCTGCTACTTTCCAGTTAAGTGATATTATTGGTGAACAACTGAAAAAATTAAAGAAATAAAGAGGGGTACAAGTGGTAAGGGCAAAACGTAAATTAGATCATATTGAATATGCTCTCTCTACTGGTCAGTCTCGTGCGCATGGCTTTCATGATATTGATTTTGTGCATCAAAGCTTGCCAAATTCAAGTTATGACACTGTAACATGTGAAACAAAAATCGGCGAACTTTCACTAAGTTCGCCGATTTTTATCAATGCGATGACTGGTGGTGGAGGAGAGCAAACATTACATATTAACGAGCAATTAGCATATGTAGCGAAACATCATAACCTTGCTATGGCTGTAGGTTCGCAAATGGCAGCCTTAAAAAATGATAGCGAGGCGGCTTCGTATAAAATCGTCAGAAAGGTAAACCAAAATGGTATTTTCTTTGCTAATTTGGGGAGTGAGGCAACTGTCGAACAGGCGAAGCGTGCCGTTGATATGATTGAAGCGAATGCACTGCAAATTCATTTGAATGTCATACAAGAGTTAACGATGCCAGAAGGAGACCGTGATTTTACGGGTGTACTTCGGCGAATTGAACAAATTGTGTTAAACAGTAAAGTTCCTGTCATTGTAAAAGAAGTGGGATTTGGAATGAGTAAGGAAACAGTACAGCAGTTAGCGAGTATAGGTATAACAGCAATTGATATTGGTGGACAAGGTGGTACGAATTTTGCTGCTGTTGAAAATGAAAGAAGACAGCGAATGCTTTCTTATTTTAATAACTGGGGCATACAAACAGCTTCCTCGATTATTGAAGCAACCTCTACAAATAATAACCTCTCTTTTATTGCATCTGGGGGCATACAAACAGCGCTAGACGTAGCGAAGGCGATCGCATTAGGGGCGAATACAACTGCGTTAGCCGGATACTTTTTACGTATTTTAATGCAAGATGGTGTCGAGAAGTTAGTGGATGAAATTGATCTTCTACATACAGATTTAAAATTCATTATGACAGCTCTTGGGGTAAAGAAGATAGAAGAATTACAATCTGTACCTCTTGTTGTAAAAGGCGAAACGTATCATTGGTTAATGCAGCGTGGGATTGATACTACGCATTATAGTAGGAGATAAAAAAATCAACCGTGTGGTTGGTTTTTTTTATAAAACGATGAAGTGATATATCGCCCTATATAATTATAATGATAAAAAAGAGAATATATTGTGATTGAGATATTAATACGAAAACAAAAGAATTATATCATGAATGGAATTTATTAAAATAATTACGAAAAAAGACGGTTTCATACAATGCTGAAACCGTCTTTTTTATTTTTAGTGCTGATTTTGCTTTCGAGCTTGCTCTGGTGTATCAAGACTAGTTGCACCAGGATATTGAAGTGATTGGTCGCGATCAGATTCAACGCGGCGTGATTCTCTTAGCTTTCGTTCTTGGCGATCTTTACCCATTGTGAGTTCCACCTCCTTATTAAAAGTTTTGCTGTTATGAGAAAAACTATGCACAAAGAAAAGGTAGGATTAACTTTCATAAAAAGTTCCCATAATGGAAAACATAGGAGGTGAAATGATGGATGGGAGTACTTTTTATTTTGTGGCTTGGATAGGATGGATTGTCGTGACCTTTTTTATGAAAAAAGAACCTATTCGTTGGAAGATAAGTGCTTGTATATTAATTTTTATTATTTGTTCTCCGTTAAATGTGACGATTGCTTCTTTTACTGTATCGGTAAATGCCCTTTTGCTTTGTATTATTTCTTTTGTAGGCATCACGCTATACTCTATTTGGAAAAAATTATACACCCTACTTTCGGCGCTTATTATTGCAATGTTATATACAAGTTTTCATTTGTTAGAAGTATATGATCCGATTTGGATTGTGGTTGATAGGTTGTTGCTACTAAGTGGCGCACTTGTGTATGCATCAATTTTATTGTACGGGGATCGCATATTAAGATTGTGCACCTTGTATATAGGGATGTTACAAGGAGAATTGTTGGTGACGCTTATTTTTCATAAATTACATTTTCCTTATGAATATGGCAGTTTAGCCTTTTTTGATGTTGTTGCTGTTTCTACTTTATTTATGGCGATTTTACTATGGATTACAAAAGTATCAGTATATATGGAACGATTTAAGAGGAAAACGCGTAAAAGAAGGGCGAGGGTAATACATGACTGAATATACACCAGCCATTTTATGTGGCGTAATTGCCGGGACGGTAACTAGGGTGTTAATGCTTCGTACCGATACGAGGCAATATCCGACGAGGCTTCACGGGAAAATTATTCATATTGCGATGGGATTAATTGCGGCTGCCTTAGGGGCAATTGCGATTCCGTCTATTTTGAAAAAAGATTTTTCTGCAATTACATTTCTTACGTTAGCAGCGACGCAATTTCGTGATGTGCGTAATATGGAAAGAAATACGCTTCAACAATTAGATGGATATGAGCTCGTACCACGTGGTAATACATACATTGAAGGGATTGCATTAGTTTTTGAAAGTCGTAACTATTTGGCAATGTTAACGTCGTTTGTAACAACGTTTGCGTATATAGGATTCCATTCGTGGATTGCCGGGGTAATTACTGGTATGATAAGTTTTTTAATTGCGAGAAAATTAATGTCAGGTAAAAGGCTTCATGATCTTGTAGAAATTGAGCACGTTCCACTTCGTTTTGAAGGAGCGGGACTTTATATTGATAATATTTACATTATGAATATTGGATTGCCAGCAAGGCAAGAAGAAATTATGAAATATGGGATGGGATTTATTTTAAAACCGAAATCGATAGATGCGATGGTTACAATCTCGAACTTAGGACAACGTCAAGCGATTTTACATGATGTTTCTGTTGCTTTAGGAATATATAGAGATTCTGGAACGCCGGCACTTGTACCGTTAGCGAAGCGTGATTTAGAGGATGGGAGAGTTGGGATTTTTGTTCTGCCGCAAGATCAGGATGCAGAAAAAGCGATAGGGGTAATTGGAAATGTACCAACATTAGAGAGTGCCGTTCATATGTCATCAGAAGCTCCGAAAGGAAGGGGAGATAAGAGATGATGTTAGAAAGTGTTATTCTCGCGGTTATTACAACAAAACCGGAGAAATTTGCAGGTGGTGCTCCTTTGTTTACTTGTGAATCGACAGAGGAATTGGAATTTGTTGCAAATAATTTAGAGGCGATTTTAGATGGTATTGCGCATCGCTTACAAGAGAATGTATATATTATTGTGAAACATTAGCAACGTGTGGTATAATATGAGGTGTTTTGATACGTTGAGAATTATTCTGGAATGCAAATCCCTTCTTGCACAAAGAAGGGTTTTTTACATAATAAACAGAAGCAAGTTGAAAGGATGAAAGTATATGCCGAAACCAGTAATAGCGATAGTAGGCCGCCCGAACGTAGGGAAATCTACTATTTTCAATAGAATTGTTGGAGAAAGAGTTTCAATCGTAGAAGATATACCAGGTATAACGCGAGACCGTATTTATAGTGCGGGAGAATGGTTAAATCATGAATTTAACATTATAGATACAGGTGGAATTGATATTGGAGACGAGCCGTTCTTGACACAAATTCGTCAACAGGCGGAAGTAGCGATTGATGAAGCAGATGTTATCATTTTTATGACGAATGGTCGCGATGGTGTAACTGCAGCGGATGAAGAAGTTGCTAAAATTTTATATCGTTCTAAAAAACCAATTGTACTTGCGGTAAATAAGGTTGATAATCCAGAAATGCGTAGTGATATTTATGATTTTTATGCGTTAGGATTTGGCGAGCCATTCCCGATTTCAGGTACACACGGTTTAGGACTTGGTGATTTGTTAGATGAAGCTGCAAATCATTTTCCAAAGATTGAAGAAGAAGCGTATGACGATGAAACAATCCGTTTCTCTTTAATTGGACGTCCAAATGTTGGGAAATCATCACTTGTAAATGCGCTTCTTGGTCAAGAACGTGTAATTGTAAGTAATATAGCAGGAACGACGCGTGATGCTGTTGATACACCATATAGCAAAGATGATCAAGATTATGTAATCATCGATACAGCTGGTATGCGTAAAAAAGGAAAAGTATACGAAAGTACAGAAAAGTATAGTGTACTTCGTGCACTTAGAGCGATTGAACGTTCTGACGTTGTTTTAGTTGTTTTAGACGGAGAAGAAGGAATTATTGAGCAAGATAAAAAAATCGCTGGATATGCTCATGATTCAGGACGAGCTGTTATTATCGTTGTAAACAAATGGGATGCAGTGAAAAAAGATGAAAAAACAATGAAAGCATTTGAAGAAAACATCCGTGCTCATTTCCAATTCTTGGATTATGCACCGATTGTATTCTTATCTGCGAAAACGAAAAAACGTACACAAACGTTATTACCGGTTATCAATGAGGTAAATGAAAGCCATAGCATCCGTGTACAAACGAACGTATTAAACGATGTAATTATGGATGCGGTAGCGATGAATCCAACGCCGACTCATAATGGTAGCCGTCTGAAAATCTTCTATGCGACACAGGTTGCGGTAAAACCACCGACATTTGTTGTGTTTGTAAATGATACAGAATTAATGCACTTTTCATATGAGCGCTTCTTAAAGAATCGTTTACGTGAAGCGTTCGGTTTTGTAGGAACGCCGATTCACATTATCGCTCGAGCAAGAGACTAATGGAGAGGATGTGATTTTATGACAAAAATCACAGTAATAGGAGCAGGTAGCTGGGGAACAGCGTTAGCGATGGTATTAGCTGACAATGGGCATGATGTACGTATTTGGGGAAACCGTCCTGAACTCATGAATGAAATTAATACGAAACATGAGAACAGTAAATATCTTCCAGGGATTACATTGCCAAGCACAATCGTAGCCTACTCTTCTTTAGAAGAAGCGTTAGTAGATGTAAATACAGTACTACTAGTAGTACCGACGAAAGCGTACCGAGATGTATTACAAGAAATGAAAGAAATTGTTACAGAACCGATTACTTGGATTCATGCGAGTAAAGGAATCGAACCAGGTACGTCAAAACGTATTTCGGAAGTGATTGAGGAAGAAATTCCAGAGAACTTGATCAAAGATGTTGTTGTACTGTCTGGACCGAGTCATGCTGAAGAAGTCGGTTTACGTCAAGCGACAACTGTTACATCTGCAGCAAAGCGTATGGAAGCGGCTGAAGAAGTGCAGGATCTGTTTATGAATAGCTATTTCCGTGTATACACAAATCCGGATATCGTTGGAGTTGAGCTTGGTGGTGCGTTAAAGAATATTATCGCATTAGCTGCTGGGATAACAGATGGTCTTGGATTAGGTGATAATGCAAAAGCGGCATTAATGACACGTGGTTTAACAGAGATTGCTCGTTTAGGAAGAAAAATGGGCGGAAATCCGCTAACATTTGCTGGTCTAACTGGTATGGGAGACTTAATTGTAACTTGTACAAGTGTGCATAGCCGAAATTGGCGCGCTGGAAATATGCTTGGAAAAGGGCACTCTTTAGAAGAAGTGCTAGAAAGTATGGGTATGGTTGTAGAAGGTGTGCGAACAACGAAAGCTGCTCATGAATTGGCAGAGAAAATGGAAGTTGAAATGCCAATTACAGCTGCTTTATATGACGTGCTGTTCAATGGGAATAATGTGAAAGATGCAGTAGGCTCATTGATGGGACGTGTTCGAAAACATGAAGTTGAAGCGATACCTGATTTGTTATAAAGAAAGCGGTAGAAGTACATTTCGTACTTCTACCGTCTTTTATTTTTTTATGGGTCTTTTCACCAATTTTTTATTCCTGCATAGGATGAAGAGTAACTTGAGGAGAGGGTGAAAAGAATGGATAACAACATTTTTAATAACATTGAAAAAGAAGCGAAAGTGAATAAAGAAGATATTTTTAAATTAGCATCGTCTGTTCAAAATGCGAACTTACGTGATGAGACAGTGCTTCGCCAATTGATTCATCAAGTTGCTCTAATGGCAGGACGTGAAGTGCCGAAAGAGCAAGAGGATCAAATTGTAAAAGCAATCATTAACAATAATATGCCTGCTGATTTTGGTTCGTTAAGTAAAATGTTTAAAAAGTAAAATATGAGAAACAAAGAGTTTAGCGAATGCATATGATAGTCATGAAAGAATGGGAATAGAGCTGTTAAGGGCATATTTGGTCAACCGAAGCGCAAAATAATGCGCTTCGGTTTTATTTTTGTACATAAATTTTGTTAATTTGCAGTAAAATGGTGAATTATATTTGTTTAAAGATTTTAATTTGTTAAAATAGTATAAAAATAGATTGAAAGTAAAGGGGTGTATATATGTCGGAAGGGCTTATAAAAATGTGGTTTTCCTTAGGGGCAATGGGATTTATGTTTGTTGCAGTAGCTTTTATTTTATTAAGTAGACATAAAATGAAGAATAAATTTCTGAAAGGGATTACAGCGTTAGTAGCTTACACCCTCATGATTGTGTCGGGGATTGTTATTTTTCTTGTTGTATTTAGTGGGCCTGTGGAACAATAAAGGACGTTATAGGGAATAATCTATACTCGCATGAAAAGGTGATTGTCAGTGAAAAAAATCCATATTATTTTAATATTTTGTTGCATGAGCATTTTAACAGGGTGTATGTATCCGAAAGAAAATATGAAACAAAATGCGATTCCTTATGAAGATCAGTTACAAGTTGTTCAAAAAGCTATTACTACATATAAGGAACAAACGAATGGTTTATTGCCAATTAAGACGCGTGATATGAGTACGCCGATTTATCAAAAATATCCAATTGATTTTCAAAAAATTGCTCCGAGATACATGCAAGAGGCACCAGGGAATGCGTATGAAAGCGGGGGAGTTTATCAATATGTATTAATAGATGTTGAAACAAATCCGACAGTAAAGTTAATTGATGTTAGGATGGCGGAACAAATTCAAGAAGTGGCATTAAAGTTAAGGATGTATCGTGATGAACATCAATATCCACCGTTTAAAAAAGTAATTGCAGATGGTGTCTATGAATTAGATTTTAAAAAACTAGGATATAAGGATGTACCGCAAATAAAAAGCCCATATTCTGGAAAAGGGCTCCCTCTTGTAATCAATGAAAAAGGTGAAGTGTTTGTTGATTATAGAATCGACTTATATGAAGCGTTGAAAAAAAATGAAGGACAATTTAAGGAAGGAGAAGATATTCGGAATATATTATCGAAAGATTCCCCATTTGTACCTGCATATTCTTTACCGTATACAGTGAAAGACGGAGAACCAATTTTTTTAAAATCATAAGTCATGAACCTTTCTTTTAGTGAATAAGTTCTAGAAGAAAGGTTTTTTATGTTATACAACTTGTGATGCAAACAAAAGGTATTTTTTAAATAGTCATATGAAATTGGACAAAATTATATGATATATTGTCCGAACTTCTAGAATACCATTATATTATATCAGATATTATAGGCAACGTTAGAGAAGGTATTAGTTGACTATAAAAGCGGAATTATTCCCAAAAATATTGAGGGAGGGAATCACTTGGAAAAGGTAGATATTTTTAAAGATATTGCGGAACGCACAGGCGGTGATATTTATTTTGGAGTTGTAGGAGCTGTTCGAACAGGGAAATCAACATTTATAAAAAAATTTATGGAACTTGTTGTTATTCCAAATATTGAAAATGAGTCAGACCGTCAAAGAGCGCAGGATGAATTGCCTCAAAGTGCTGCTGGTCGTACAATAATGACGACGGAACCGAAGTTTGTTCCAAACCAAGCGGTTTCTATTGAAGTAGATGAAGGTCTTGAAGTGAATATTCGATTAGTAGATTGTGTTGGGTATACGGTTCCAGGAGCAAAAGGCTATGAAGATGAGAATGGCCCACGCATGATTAATACTCCTTGGTATGAAGAGCCTATTCCATTCCATGAAGCTGCAGAAATCGGAACACGTAAAGTAATTCAAGAGCATTCAACAATTGGTGTTGTTATTACAACAGATGGAACAATTGGTGAAATTCCAAGAAGAGATTATATAGAGGCAGAAGAACGCGTTGTAAATGAGTTAAAAGAAGTAGGAAAGCCTTTCATTATGATTATCAATACTGTACAGCCATATCATCCAGATACAGAGCAGTTACGTCAAAGTTTATCAGAAGAATATGATATTCCAGTAATTGCGATGAGTGTAGAGAGTTTAAGAGAAACAGATGTGTATAATGTACTTCGGGAAGCGTTATTTGAGTTCCCGGTCTTAGAAGTGAATGTAAACCTTCCAAGCTGGGTAATGGTGCTAAATGAAGGACATTGGTTACGCCAAAGTTATCAGGAAGCAGTTCAAGAGACTGTAAAGGATATAAAACGTCTTCGTGATGTGGACCGTGTCGTTTGGCAGTTTAGTCAATATGAATTTATTGATCGAGCAAGTCTAGCTGGCATCGATATGGGGCAAGGTGTGGCGGAGATTGATTTATATGCGCCAGATGAATTGTATGATCAAATTTTAAAAGAAGTAGTGGGAGTAGAAATTCGAGGGAAAGATCATTTATTGAAGCTTATGCTCGATTTATCTCATGCGAAAACAGAGTATGACCAAGTTGCGGATGCCCTGCGTATGGTAAAGCAAACCGGATATGGAGTAGCAGCGCCTGCATTAGCTGATATGAGCTTAGATGAGCCGGAAATTATTCGTCACGGTTCAAGGTTCGGTGTTAAATTAAAAGCGGTTGCGCCGTCTATTCATATGATTAAAGTGGATGTAGAATCAACATTTGAACCGATTATCGGTACTGAAAAACAAAGTGAAGAACTAGTTCGTTATTTGATGCAAGATTTTGAAGATGATCCGCTATCAATTTGGAATTCTGATATATTTGGGCGCTCTCTTAGCTCGATTGTTAGAGAGGGAATTCAAGCGAAATTATCTCTAATGCCAGAAAATGCGCGTTATAAATTGAAAGAAACGCTAGAAAGAATTATTAATGAAGGGTCTGGCGGATTGATTGCGATTATATTATAAGAAAAAATCCCTCTAATTGTAGAGGGATTTTTTTTTGTTTTGGAGTATGTAATAGTAAAATAAACAGTCATTATCTAATACTTTGTTGTAAATTGTCAAGTTTCATCAGATTTTCACATTTTAAGAGTAACAATTTCCTTAAAAATATTGAATTATAAAGGAGAATCGTATAATATAGGCGTTGATAATGATTTATCTACATCTTTGTAGTATAGAATTTGTAAAAATTGCCTACAAATGAAAGTAAGACTCATTTTATGATCATTATACAGTCTTATCTTTGGGAGGAGGTGAATGGCATGAACAAGACAGATTTAATCAATGCTGTTGCAGAAGCAAGTTCCCTTTCTAAAAAGGACGCAACAAAAGCAGTGGACGCTGTTTTTGATTCTATCTTAGAAGCTTTAAAACAAGGTGATAAAGTACAACTTATCGGATTCGGTAACTTCGAAGTTCGTGAGCGTGCGGCTCGTAAAGGTCGTAACCCACAAACAGGTGAGGAGATTGAAATCGCTGCAAGTAAAGTACCTGCATTCAAACCTGGTAAAGCGTTAAAAGATGCGGTTAAATAATCCTTACATATTAACAGGGAAGAAGAGTTTCCTTTTTGGAAACTCTTCTTTTTGCTTTTAAAAACATAAATATGCTAGAATGTGTTCGTATCACTTTTAGGTTTTTCGGGAGGGCTAGCGGATGGCAAAAGTTAATTTAGAACAAATTGAACACGCAGTACGTCTTATTTTAGAGGCAATCGGAGACGACCCAAATCGCGAGGGAGTACTTGATACACCGAAACGTGTTGCGAAAATGTACGCAGAAGTATTCTCGGGGATGCATGAGGATCCAAAAGAGCATTTACACAAAGTATTCGGAGAAGATCACGAAGAGCTTGTACTAGTAAAAGATATACCATTCTATTCGATGTGTGAGCATCATCTTGTTCCTTTTTATGGAGTTGCTCACGTTGCATATATTCCGCAAGGTGGAAAAGTAACGGGACTAAGTAAATTAGCTCGTACTGTAGACACAATTGCGCGTCGTCCGCAACTACAAGAACGTATTACATCAACAGTAGCTAACTCTATTATGGAAGTACTAGAGCCGCATGGTGTAATGGTAGTAGTAGAAGCAGAGCATATGTGTATGACGATGCGTGGTGTGAAAAAGCCTGGTGCAAAAACAGTAACGACTGCAGTGCGCGGCGTGTTAGAAAATGATGCAGCAGCACGTAGTGAAATTTTATCGTTTATTAAGACGAAGTAAAGAAAAGCGGGAAACTGCTTTTCTTTTTTTTTTTTGCAAATAAATGATATAGTTTTAGTATTAAAGAGCAAGAATATAAAAGTTGAAAATTATTTCTGCCTTTTGTGGAAATGAATGTTTGTAGTTGTTAGTGATGAAGATGATTCGTATGAATGAAAGTTGAGGATGCATTCGGTGACAGTTTGGCAGGAGTAGCCAAGTTTTGATTATAGAAAATAGAATGTATGTGTTATAATAAATTTTATGAATTAGAAAACAAGGGTGATTTTTTGTGTGTGACATCTACGGAGGGTATGCGGGTATTAAAGAGAAATTGATGGAGAAATTACGCCATCCTTATTTTATAAACTATATTGAAGAACCATTTATTGATGAAGAAAAAATAGCGCTGTTATACGGTGCATTAAAGGATGCAAATATACATAAAGAACAAATTGATCATTATGTAGTAACGATTATGCTTGTACAAATTGCTCTTGATACACATGAAAAAGTATCAAATAAAGCAAACGAAGAGACGAGTGGATTCCATAAGCGTCGTCAATTGACAGTGCTTGCAGGCGATTATTATAGTGGTCTATACTATTATTTATTGTCAATGAATTGTGATATTATCTTAATTCGCGCACTTGCTGAAGGAATTAAGGAGATTAATGAGCATAAAATTATGCTATATCAAAAAGCCCATGTGACGATTCAAGACATAATGGAAAGTGTAGTAATAATTGAATCTGCGCTGTTGCAAAAAACATGTGATCATTTTCATTTATCCAATTGGAAAACATATATAACTTATGTATTAGGAAAAAATCGTCTTCAAAAAGAGTGTCAATTGTATGCTGATAAACAAAATTCACCTGTTTTTCAAGCGGTTCAAAAAATCTCATTGGATGATGATAAAAATCTGGAAACAGTTATTAATGAATGGCTTATGGAAATGAAAAAGCAGGAAGAAAAATTTTTAGAGAATCATACAGAAGTTAATGAAATAATTTCTATGTTAAGAGATAAATCAAGGACATAAGCAACTTTACATTGGAAGAAGGTACGAGCATGCAACAATCAAAAGAAGAAAGAGTACATGACGTATTTGAGAAAATTTCTGATAAATACGATGTGATGAATTCTGTAATTAGTTTTCAAAGGCATAAGGTATGGCGCAAAGAAACGATGCAAATTATGGATGTGAAACCTGGGAGTAAGGCACTCGATGTTTGCTGCGGAACAGCTGATTGGACAATTGCGCTAGCAGGAGCTGTAGGGGAAAATGGAAAGGTTTACGGTTTAGACTTTAGCGAAAATATGCTAGCTGTCGGTAAACAAAAGGTAGAAGCTTTAGAATTAAAGCAAGTAGAACTTATGCATGGAAATGCAATGGAACTTCCTTTTGAAGATAATACGTTTGATTATGTAACGATTGGTTTTGGGCTACGTAACGTTCCGGATTACATGCAAGTATTAAAAGAAATGACGCGTGTAGTAAAACCAGGTGGAAAAGTAATTTGCTTAGAAACATCTCAGCCGACAATGATTGGTTTTCGTCAAGGGTATGTCTTATACTTTAAATATATCATGCCGTTATTTGGAAAGATGTTTGCAAAAAGTTATAAAGAATATTCATGGCTTCAGGAATCCGCTAGTACATTTCCAGGGATGAAAGAGTTAGCGAGTATGTTTGAAGAAGCTGGGCTTAAGAATGTGCAAGTGAAACCATTTACTTTTGGTGTAGCAGCTATGCATTTAGGTTTTAAACCAGAATCAAAATAGAAAAAGACGTTTTAGGTTAAGGTGAACAATATGAAGTTACAACTTATGTACTCTTTTTTACGATCGGATATTAATGTTATAGAAAAAGAATTGAAGAAGACAGTTGCTTCTGAGCAGCCGTTAGTAGAAGAAGCGGCATTACAGCTTATTGAAGCAGGTGGGAAGCGGATTCGCCCTGTTTTTGTTTTGCTTGCAGGGAAATTTGGTGATTATAAGTTAGATGCAATTAAGCATGTTGCGGTTGCATTAGAACTTATTCATATGGCTTCTCTTGTTCACGATGATGTCATTGATGCTGCGTTTTTGCGACGCGGTAGCGCAACAGTGAATGCGAAATGGGGAGATCGTATTGCAATGTATACAGGGGACTACTTGTTTGCGAAGTCTCTTGAATGTATAACAAATATAGAAATTCCAGATGCACATCAAGCGTTGTCTCATACAATTTTAGAAGTTTGTAAAGGTGAAATCGAACAAATTAAAGATAAGTATAACTATGATCAAAATTTAAGAACATATTTAAGAAGGATAAAACGAAAAACGGCATTGTTAATCGCCGCGAGTTGTCAGTTGGGAGCGATTGCTGCTGGTGCTAATCGTGATACTGTAAATCGTCTATTTTGGTATGGATATTTTGTTGGTATGTCTTATCAAATTATTGATGATATTTTAGATTTCGTATCGACAGAAGAGAAGCTTGGAAAGCCTGCTGGTGGTGATTTACTACAAGGTAACATTACATTACCTGCTTTGTATGCCATGGAAGATCCAGTTCTTCGTGAGAAAATTATTTCTGTGAATGAAAATACAGCAGCAAGTGAAATGAAAGAAATTATTGATGATATTAAAGCGAGCGAAGCTATTGATAAAGCATTTTCGTTTAGTGAACGTTATTTACATAAAGCATTAGAAATAATAAAACCACTCCCACGTGGACAGGCGAAGTATGCTTTGCAAAATGTCGCAAAGTATATTGGAAAACGAAAATTTTAGTGTTTTTTCTAAAAAATAAAATAATCTCTCTATTTCAAAACTATTGCACAATTGTGATAAGGGTGTTAATATGTGTGTGGGGATATACAATTACATACATAATTCAGAAGTGGAGAGATTTTTTATGGAAAAAACATTTCTAATGGTAAAACCAGACGGTGTACAACGTGCCTTCATTGGGGAAATTGTAGCTCGTTTTGAGAAAAAGGGCTTTCAATTAGTTGGTGCAAAATTAATGCAAGTGACTCCTGAAATTGCTGAACAACACTACGGTGAGCATAAAGAAAGACCTTTCTTTGGTGAATTAGTAGACTTTATTACATCTGGCCCTGTATTCGCAATGGTATGGCAAGGTGAAGGTGTAGTAGATACAGCACGTAATATGATGGGTAAAACACGACCACATGAAGCTGCTCCTGGAACAATTCGTGGAGATTTCGGTGTAACTGTTGCGAAAAACATTATCCACGGTTCGGATTCTTTAGAAAGTGCAGAGCGCGAGATTGCTATTTTCTTTAAGGAAGAAGAATTAGTAGACTACTCAAAATTAATGAATCAATGGATTTACTAATTATTTTAAAATAATTTGTAAACGCTTTAATAACTGTGATAATAGTAAAAAGTGCAAGAAGAATAGGGGTATTCTTCTTGCACTTTTTTTATTTTGATTTGTTACGAAGTTAGGACTGTTATGATATATTGGTATGTAAAGTAAAAGGTATAACGTTATGAAAATGATAGAATGATTACAAGTAGGATAAAGTAAGTAGTCCTTTTACTATATAATTTCAATGTTTTCTTATAGAATGATGAAAGATACCATTGCTATTTATGTAGCGGGATAAATACATATGCGAAAAGAGGAATAACGTATGCGATATATTACAGCTGGTGAATCCCACGGTCCGCAACTTACGACAATTTTAGAAGGTGTTCCGGCAGGGTTATCTTTAGTAGCGAATGATATAAATGAAGAATTAGCTAGAAGACAAAAAGGATATGGACGCGGTAGACGCATGCAAATTGAGAAAGACCAAGTACAAATTGTAAGTGGTGTTAGGCATGGGAAGACGATGGGATCCCCAATTGCACTTGTTGTTGAAAATCGTGATTTCACCCATTGGACAAAGGTTATGGGCGCAGAGCCGTTAACTGAGCAGGAAGAGAAAGAAATGAAAAGGCAAGTTACGAAACCTAGACCTGGACACGCAGATTTAAATGGTGCGATTAAATATGGTCATAGAGATATGAGGAATGTATTAGAGCGTTCTTCAGCACGTGAAACGACAGTTCGTGTTGCAGCTGGTGCAGTTGCAAAAAAGATATTAGCGGAATTAGGTATACAAGTAGCGGGACATGTTATCGAAATTGGTGGTGTACAGGCAGAAAATATTACGTATAACTCTATTGCGGAATTACAAAGTACTACAGAATCATCTCCTGTACGTTGTTTAGATGAAAAGGTCGGTAAAAAGATGATGCAAGCAATTGATGATGCGAAGGCAAATGGTGATTCTATCGGCGGTATTGTTGAAGTAGTTGTAGAAGGTATACCAATTGGAGTAGGTAGCTATGTACATTATGATAGAAAATTAGATGCAAAATTAGCAGCGGCAATTATGAGTATTAACGCTTTTAAAGGTGTTGAAATTGGAATTGGTTTTGAAGCTGCGCATAGACCTGGAAGTGAAGTGCATGATGAAATTCTTTGGGATGAAGTGCAAGGGTACAGAAGAAAAACGAACAATGCAGGTGGAGTAGAAGGTGGTATGACAACTGGTATGCCGGTTATTGTGCGTGGTGTGATGAAACCGATACCGACATTATATAAACCGCTTCAAAGTATTGATATTGATACGAAAGAACCTTTTACAGCGAGTATTGAACGTTCAGATAGTTGTGCAGTACCGGCAGCTAGCGTTGTGGCTGAAGCTGTTGTCGCTTGGGAGCTCGCGACAGCTTTAATTGAACAATTTGGATTAGATCGTATCGATCTTATACGTGAAAATATTGAGAAACATAATGAATATGCGAGGGGATTTTAATGGAGAACATACATATTCAAACGAAATCAAAAGAATATGATGTACATGTTGGAAAAGAAGCATTGTCACATTTAACAACGCTTATTCAAAAGATGAATCCTGCTGTATCTAACATAATGATCATTTCTGATGAAGCTGTTTCATCACTACATTTACAGACAGTTGTTGATGCATTACAAGTAGAGCAGGACGTGTTTTCGTTTGTTGTACCGAGTGGTGAAAAAGAGAAGTCTTTTGAAAATTTTTATGCGGCTCACACTTCGGCTCTTGAAAATAAATTAGATAGAAATTCTTTAATTATCGCACTTGGAGGCGGGATGATTGGGGATTTAGCTGGCTTTGTTGCCGCGTCGTTTATGCGTGGTATTCGCTTTGTCCAAGTTCCAACGACTTTATTAGCTCACGATAGCGCAGTAGGCGGGAAAGTAGCAATTAATCATCCACTAGGAAAAAATATGATTGGTGCGTTTCATCAGCCAGAAGCTGTTGTATATCATACGCCATTTTTACATTCGCTTCCTGAAAAAGAGTGGAGATCAGGTTATGCAGAAGTGATAAAGCATGCTCTTATTGGTGATGTAAAGCTATATCATTGGTTAAAAGAAGAAGTTCAAACATTAACGGATCTTCGTGATGAAAAATTAATTCACATATTAACGAAGGCAATTCCTGTGAAAGCGAACATTGTGTCGCAAGACGAAACAGAAAAAGGTGTACGTGCCCATTTGAATTTTGGGCATACGTTAGGACATGCTCTTGAAAAAGAGTTAGGATATGGAAATATTACTCACGGTGACGGAGTAGCGGTTGGGATGTTATTTGCCTTATTTTTAAGTGAGCAAGTGTACAAGGTTGATCTTGCTTATGAAGAGATGAAGCGGTGGTTCTTGAAATACGGCTATCCAAAAATGCCAAGTGATTTGAATGTAGAGCGCCTCGTTCAACTGATGAAACAAGATAAGAAAGCGAATGCAGGAACAATTCATATGGTACTTATGCAGGAATATGGGGTAGTGAATGTCGTATCTATTTCAGATGAGACTGTTCATATTGCGTTAGAAGCATTTCAAAAGGATATGGTCTAGAAAAGTTGTAGAACAGGTATGAAATGCATATGTAGCGGTATTCTCGTAATGGTGACGGTTATGATTAAAGATGACAGTAAGGAATTATAAATCATATCAATGACTGGGGGAAGAAAAGTGAGAGTAAAAGAGCAATTGTTAACTTTGAGAGCATATGTACCTGGGAAAAATATTGAAGAAGTAAAAAGAGAATATGGATTGTCAAAAATTGTGAAGTTAGCGTCGAATGAAAACCCATTTGGCTGCTCTGCGCGTGTGACAGAAGCATTAACTTCGTTAGCCAATCAATATGCACTTTATCCGGATGGGGCGGCTTTTGAACTTCGGGAGAAAGTAGCAGAGCATTTAGGTGTAAAGGCGGAACAACTTTTATTTGGTAGTGGGCTAGATGAAGTCATTCAAATGATTAGTCGTGCTTTGCTACATAATGGAACAAATGTTGTAATGGCGAACCCTACGTTCTCGCAATACCATCACCATGCTGTTATTGAAGGAGCGGAAGTTCGTGAAGTACCACTTAAAGATGGCATTCACGATTTAGATGCGATGTTACAACAAGTAGATGACAAAACGAAGATTGTATGGATTTGTAATCCGAATAACCCGACAGGTACATATGTAGAAAAACAAAAATTACTTTCATTTTTAGAATCAGTTCCAAAGTCAGTGCTCGTTATTATGGACGAAGCATATTATGAATATGCTGGGGCAGAAGATTATCCGCAAACATTGCCTCTTCTTGAAAAATACGAAAATCTTATGGTGCTACGCACATTCTCAAAAGCATATGGATTAGCTGCTTTTCGTATTGGATATGCGATTGGGGATGCAAAGCTTATAGGGCAGCTAGAGGTAGCGAGACTACCATTTAACACATCAACTATCGCCCAAGCAGTAGCATTAGCGGCAATAGAAGATCAACAGTTTTTACAAGAGTGCGTGAAGAAAAATGCCGAAGGGTTAAATCAATATTATGCATTTTGTAAGGAATATAACGTATTCTACTATCCATCCCAAACGAATTTTATTTTCTTGAAGCTCGGTATACCTGGTAATGAAGCTTTCGAACGATTAATGAAAAAAGGATATATCGTTCGTTCTGGTGCTGCATTTGGTATACATGATGGTATTCGTATTACTGTTGGGCTTAAAGAAGAAAATGCTGAGATTATTGAGTTGCTTACGGAACTTGTAAAAGAACAAGTGAAAAAAGAAGAGACGTATTCTTAATAAATAGTGAAGGCTCCTAGTATAGGAGTCTTTTTTATTTGAACTGTAATAAGGGGAGTTGTTTGCACGTTCAAGAAAGAAAACGTTACAATAGAAGTAGACGTATAAGAAGAACTATTGTACATATAACTTATTTAAAATGTGAGGAGGATACATTTTGAAACTAGTAGGACGAAAAAATAGTTTGAATGGGAAAATTGTTGTTCCAGGAGATAAATCTATTTCGCATCGCTCTGTTATGTTTGGGGCGATAGCAGAAGGGACGACGAAAGTATCAAATTTTTTATTAGGAGAAGATTGTTTAAGTACAATTGCATGTTTTCAAAAACTAGGTGTCAAGATTGAACAGAGTGGTAACGATGTCACGATTTACGGTAAAGGATTACATAATTTACAAGAACCGAAAGAAGTATTAGATGTGGGGAATTCAGGGACGACTATTCGTCTTATGCTTGGGATTTTAGCTAATACGCCGTTCTATAGTACGATAATCGGTGATGCATCAATTGGAAAACGTCCTATGAAACGTGTTACAGACCCGCTTAGTAAGATGAACGCTCAAATTGATGGTAGAGAAAATGGACAATATACACCTTTATCTATTCGTGGTGGAAAGGTGAAAGGTATGCATTACCATTCACCAGTAGCAAGTGCACAAGTGAAATCAGCAGTTTTACTTGCAGGTTTGCAAGGAGAAGGTGTAACTACAGTAACAGAGCCTATGCAGTCTCGTGATCATACAGAGAGGATGTTACGTGCATTCGGTTGTACAGTAGATGTTAATGAACGTACCGTGTCATTACAAGGTGGCCAACAACTTAAAGGGACAGACATAGAAGTTCCAGGAGATATTTCTTCGGCTGCATTTTTCTTAGTAGCTGGTGCAATTGTCCAAAAAAGTAAGCTTGTATTGGAAAATGTCGGTTTAAATCCAACGCGAACAGGGATTTTAGATGTTTTAACAAAGATGGGTGCACTTATTTCTATCGATAATATTAGAAACGAAGAGTTTGAACCGTGCGGGGATATTACGATTGAAACATCGAAACTAAAAGGAATAGAGATTGGTGGATCGCTTATTCCGAGGTTAATTGATGAAATTCCTGTAATTGCTTTATTGGCAACGCAGGCAGAAGGAATTACTGTTATTAAAGACGCTGAGGAGTTAAAAGTAAAAGAAACAAACCGTATCGATACTGTTGTAGATGAATTAGGCGAATTAGGTGCGAAAATTGAAGCTACACCAGATGGTATGATTATATATGGTAAACAAAATTTAAAAGGAAATGCTGTTAATAGTCACGGCGATCATCGTATTGGGATGATGCTAGCAATCGCATCTTGTATTATAGATGGAGAAGTAAAAATAGAGAATAGCGATGCGGTCTCTGTATCGTATCCGAACTTTTTTGAACAATTAGCTGCGCTATAAGAGAAAGTATAGGAAGAGGCAGTTCACTCAAAAGGTTGCGTTCTTACACCTAGTTGCTTATGATAAGTGAACAGAAGAGAAATATTTTTTGAATTAAAGGAGACGTTTATGCAAAAGTTTGAACAGGCTGTTACATATATTGAAAATGGTGAAGCGGAAAAAGGATTACAATTATTAAAAGAACAATTACAAGTTGCGAATGATGAAGAGAAGTATGATATCGCTCGCTATTATCATACACTTGGATTTACGGATGAGGCGTTAGCAATTACTGAAGACTTACGTTTATTATATCCGGAAGAAAGTGAATTTACGGTATTTTTAGCAGAATTATATATTGATTTAGACAAAGAAGATGAAGCAATTGAAGTACTTCATGATATTCCAGAAAATGATGATTTATATGTTCAATCGTTATTACTTGTTGCGGATTTATTCCAAATGCAAGGTTTTGATGATGTAGCAGAGCAAAAACTATTGAAGGCGAAAGAAATAATGCCTGAAGAGCCTGTTATTACGTTTGGATTAGCAGAATTATATAGTAGTAAAGGTGAAGAACAAAAGGCAATCACTTATTACGAGTCGCTATTAGCGGAGCATAAAGTAATGGGTGGTGTTGTCATTGCACTTCGCCTTGCAGAAACGTTAAGTGCGATTGGAAACTGGGAAGAGGCGATCTCTTACTATGAAGCAGGCTTAGAGGAACAAAAAGATATTCACTCCTTATTTGGATATGCGTTCACATTATATCAAGGAGAAGAATATCAAAGAGCAATTGGTGCTTGGCAAGAACTAAAAGAATTAGACCCTGAGTATGCATCACTATACATGTATTTAGCGAAAAGCTATGAAAAAGAAGGAATGCTTCAAGAAAGCTATGAAACACTTCATGAAGGAATTAAAGTAGATGAGCTTGCTGTTCCGTTTTATGTAGAATTAGCGAACATTGCAGCTAAATTAGGAAAAGTAGCAGAGGCAGAGGAAGTACTTCAAAAAGCGCTTGAGTTAGATCCAGGACATTTAGGTGCAATATTAAAATATGCGTATATCTTAAAAGGACAAGAAAAGTATGAAGAGTTAATTACAGTTGTAGAGCGTGCTATTGATAGTGGAGAGCAAGATACACAATTACTTTGGGATCTTGCGTTTGCAAAAAAACAATTAGAAATGTATTCGGATGCATTAAAACACTATGAAAGTGCATATACTTCTTTTAAGAATCATCCAGACTTCTTGGAAGAGTACGGCTATTTCTTATTGGAAGAAGGAATGCGAAAAGAGGCCAAAGAAGTGTTTGTTCAGTTATTACAACTAGACCCGACACAAATTCATATTGAAGAGTTGTTATATAATTTAGAGGATTTTTCATAAGTTGGAAGGAAACTGAATGCCGCTTCTTGAATCTAAAAAGAAAAGAGAAAGACAGAGGAGGGACTTAATTGCTATGAATACCCCTGTTTCTGTAAACGAGAAGAAGGATTTTGTAAAATGGTTTTTGAATAACTACCAACTGAAACAGCGTGAATGTGTATGGATTTTAAATTATTTAATGAGTCACGATCAATTAATGCATAAAGTCCACTTCGTAGAGCATGCAAAATATTGTCCGCGTGGCTTAGTGATGTCAGCAAATTGCGTGAAAGACACACCGTTTCACTTTTTTAAACAAAATGTAATGACAACAGATGCTGAAAAGTCGTTTCATGATATTCGTTTAAATCGAGATGAGGATATTTATATTCAACTCAACTTTAAATCATCGTTCCAAAATGCAAATTATGTAGCTGTATTAGAAGACAATCCATATTTACCAAAGCATATTGAAGTAAATGAAAAGGATCGTTTACTTGCAGAGAGATTTTTAGAAGAGAGTGTATTTTCGTTTAGAAGAGAACGTCTTTTGAAACAAATTGATGAAGCGTTGGATAAGCAAGATAAGGAAGCGTTTCATAGGTTAACAGCGGAGTTAAAGACTTTATAGAATTTATTTGGATTATTAATTTTTTACAAATTTCAGACTCTTTTTAAGAAAAACTACCTAATTTGGGTAGTTTTTCTTTTTTTACCTCTTTTAGTATGGTTTAATATATATAAAGTGAAAGTTCTGTCATTTTGATTAGAGGGAGGGGAGAAATGTGAAATGGATTGTAAAAGACGTGGAACAGTTTGAGCAAGCAAGAGAGTATGTAGATACAGGAGTAATACCTCTTTTATCAATTTCAGCAGCAAAAGAAATGAAAATGGTAGTAGAACAAGGTGAATTTATAGAATTGTTGAGTATGGAGTTGGAAAGAGAATATAAAGGAAGAGTGCTTTTACTACCTGCATTTACGTATTTAGTAGAAAGTCAAAAGAAAGAAAAAGTACGTTTGCAAGAGTGGACAGATCATTTGCAAAGCCAAGGTTTTAAGCATATTGCTTATGTTACAAGTGATTTTTCATGGAAAGAAGATATGCAAGAGTTACAAGGGGATTTATTTTGGTTTCCTTCATTGGCGTTAGAGCAATTTAGTGATCAAGCGAAGAGAGAAGTCATTCACGCTCATATAAAAAATATTATGGTAATGTTAGAAGAAAGATGGGGAAAGTAATAATAAACAGAAAGTTCTTATTATTATGAGTAGTATGATATTGACCTGTGCATGAGGGTATTATATCATGATAGTGTCCTAGTTTTTATTTTTTATATTATTTTTCACGAGGGGACAATTTCTGATAGAGGGGGGAAATTTTCGTGAGCGAGAAAGAACATCGTGTGTCAAGAAGACAGTTTTTAAATTACACACTTACAGGGGTAGGAGGCTTTATGGCAGCGGGTATTTTAATGCCGATGACGCGATTTGCGCTTGATCCGGTGTTAAGAAAAGAAGCGGGAACGGACATGGTTGCTGTTGCACAAGTAAAAGATATTACAACAGAGCCGAAGCGTTTTGACTTTAAGGTGAAGCAGGTTGATGGTTGGTACAAGTCTGAAGAGCCAAAATCAGCTTGGATTCATAAAGATGAAAGCGGAGACATTGTTGCGTTCTCTCCGGTATGTAAACATTTAGGATGTACAGTTAACTGGAATTCGGACAAAGCACATCCGAATCAATTCTTTTGCCCGTGTCACGGGGGCCGTTATACAAAAGATGGGGTTAACATTAAAGGCACACCGCCTCTTGCTCCGCTTGATGTGTATGAGTCTAAAGTGAAAGATGGAACGTTGTATTTAGGAAAAGCGAAGCCAAGAGGGGGTGGAAAGTAGATGCTAAATAAAATTTATGATTGGGTAGATGAACGATTAGATATTACACCAATATGGCGCGATATCGCTGATCATGAAGTACCTGAACATGTAAACCCGGCACATCACTTTTCTGCATTCGTCTATTGCTTTGGAGGACTTACCTTTTTCGTTACTGTAATTCAAATTTTATCTGGAATGTTTTTAACGATGTATTATGTGCCTGATATTAAAAACGCTTGGGAATCGGTTTATTATTTACAAAATGAAGTTGCTTACGGGCAAATTGTTCGTGGTATGCACCACTGGGGTGCTAGTCTCGTAATTGTAATGATGTTTTTACATACACTCAGAGTTTTCTTCCAAGGTGCGTATAAAAAGCCTCGTGAGTTAAACTGGATTGTTGGTGTTCTTATTTTCTTTGTTATGTTAGGTCTTGGCTTTACCGGATATTTATTACCGTGGGATATGAAAGCGTTATTTGCTACGAAAGTAGGGATTCAAATTGCAGAGCAAACGCCACTCATTGGTCCTTATATTAAAACATTACTCGCTGGTCATTCCGAAATTGTTGGCGCTCAAACATTAACTCGCTTCTTTGCTATTCACGTCTTCTTCTTACCAGCAGCACTTCTAGGTTTAATGGCCTTCCACTTCATCATGATTCGCAAACAAGGTATTTCCGGTCCGCTATAAGAGATTGCTAAATTAAAGGAGAAAGAACTAAAGGAGGGAGATTATGCATCGCGGCAAAGGGATGAAGTTTGTAGGAGATTCTCGGGTACCAGTAGCTCGGAAACCAAATATTCCAAAAGATTATTCGGAATATCCAGGGAAAACAGAAGCGTTTTGGCCGAATTTCTTGTTAAAAGAATGGATGGTTGGTGCAGTTTTTTTAATCGGTTATTTATGTTTAACAGTGGCACATCCGTCACCACTTGAGAGAATGGCGGATCCGACAGATGCCGGATATATACCACTTCCAGATTGGTATTTCTTATTCTTGTATCAGTTATTAAAGTATTCATATGCTTCGGGTTCATTTACTGTAATTGGTGCGTTTATTATGCCAGGTATCGCGTTTGGAGCATTATTGTTAGCACCATTTCTTGATCGTGGCCCAGAAAGGGCACCATTTAAGCGTCCAGTAGCAACTGGATTTATGCTTTTAGCAATTGCATCTATCATTTTCTTAACTTGGGAATCTGTAGCACACCATGATTGGGAAGCTGCAAAAAAGCAAGGAGCAATTGTAAAAACAGCACCAGTTGATAAAAATGATGACGGCTACAAACTCATGCAAAAAAATACTTGTTTAACATGTCATGGTGACAACTTACAAGGTGGTGCAGCAGCACCGGCTCTACAAAACTTAACTTTAAAACCGGAAGAAATCGCTAAAATTGCGAAAGATGGTAAAGGTGCAATGCCTAAAGGTGTATTTAAAGGAACGGATGAAGAGCTGAAAAAGCTTTCGGAATTCGTTGCAAAGTATAATAAAAAATAATAGAAAAGCTGACTGCAAATTTTGTAGTCAGCTTTTCTATTTAGTTAGAGGAAGTTTGTTATAATAGAGTAGGATTTAGTGAATGAATTACTTTGCTTGAAAGGTGTTGGACATACAGATTGGTTT
This sequence comes from Bacillus silvicola, assembly GCF_050524305.1. Taxonomy (NCBI): domain Bacteria; kingdom Bacillati; phylum Bacillota; class Bacilli; order Caryophanales; family Bacillaceae; genus Bacillus; species Bacillus silvicola. The sequence continues at coordinate 875,244 of NZ_JBNGVC010000001.1, read as the reverse complement.
ACGTGTATGCAATGTTAAGACAGCGCTCAGTATTATTATTTTTATTGATTGTTAACATATTAGGCACAATTTACGGGTTTATATGGTATGGAAATCAATTAAAAGAAACGTCCCTAATATTTTGGCCGTTTGTACCAGATAGCCCGATGGCGAGCCTCTTTTTTGTCTTTGTTCTAATCGCTTTTTTGATAAAGAAGAACTGGGGATTAATAGAGGCACTAGCGATAGTTACTTTAATAAAATATGGTATTTGGGCGGTTGTTGTAAATGCAATTATGATTTATGTAAAAGGTCCTATTGGTCTTATGGGATATATGTTAATGTTATCTCATTTTGCAATGGCGGTGCAGGGAGTGTTATATGCTCCGTTTTATCGGATAAAAAAATGGCATTTCATTGTAGCTGGCATATGGACGTTACATAATGATGCAATTGATTATTTATTTTGGCAAATGCCGAGATACGGAATTATGCATTTATTTGTAGAGGAAATTGGTTATTTTACGTTTTGGCTAAGTATTGTTGTACTGTGTATCACATATTATTATTGCTTACGTGAGAACCGAAAACAGTTTTCTTTATGATGGTGAGAACATTTAGGGGGAGAAAATGAAGAAAAATAAGAGTGGTATAAACATATTGGATCGATTGATCACTTTAGTTGTTTCATATAGCATAGCATTTTCTATTTTCGCTCTCGCGACAATGGTAGTTGTATATGGAAAATGGCTGTATTATTTTGAAATTGATTTCTTAAATATTCCAGACTTAGCGGATATGACGAAAGATGAAATTAAAAGAAACTATGATGTGCTGATTACATATTTATCTCCGTTTTATGACGGAGCATTACAGTTTCCTACATTAGATATGTCTACAAATGGTCGCATTCATTTTGTAGATGTTAAAAATATTTTAGTAAAGATTCAATATGTGATGTATGCGACAATTACGATTGCAGTAATAGGCGGCGTTTATTTATTAAAAAGAAAAAATGAAAAGTTTTTACTGCACGGATCGATTTTAACAATCATATTTCCGATAGCACTGATGTTACCAATCGCTATTAATTTTGAAAAGAGTTTTGTATTATTTCATAAGCTTTTATTTAGCAATGATTATTGGATGTTTGATATTGAAACAGATCCGATTATTTTAACGTTACCGGAAGAATTCTTTATGCATGCTGCATGTGTTATTTTATTATTGATTTTAAGTGGAAGCATACTTTGTTACGGTGTGTATAAATATTTAGTGAAAAAGAAAAGGGTTTCAAAGAAAAAATTCTCTGTCTAAAGAGAATTTTTTTGCTTTCATAAAGATAATATATTTTTTGGTTTTGTTCTGTTCTATTCTTGTCCAACTCCACATATTTTGTACTAGTAGTTATAGGGGGGACCGGGATGAAGAGAACATTAATTGGACTGATAGCATTTCTAATTATAATGTTTCCAGTACGTATATATGCTGAAGAGTGGAGTGAACTAACTGGATTGCTAGATGACTCTTTACAGTTAGTAAAGAAAAATGAAGATGAGAAGGCAATACAAGTACTGCACCATTTCTCAGAGCAGTTTCTATCAAAGGAAAATGAAAATAATTCAAAAGTAACTCCGGGACAAATTAGAGTCGTTTCTTTGGCATACGATAAGGCGAAACAATCTCTTGTGGAAGATTTAGATAAGCAAGTTAAAGTTGATAATATGTTAGCGTTACAACTTGCTGTTGATGCACAAGTATCTAAATATCAGCCACTTTGGATGGAAAGAGAAAGAAAGATTATGGATGCTTTTTCTCAAGTAGAAAAAGCGATGAAAAAAGAAGATGATGGACAGTTCCAACAGACGCTAAATACATTTTTAAATGAATTTAATATTATTTATCCGAGTTTAATGATTGCCCTGCCAGAAAACGAAGCGCAGCGTGTAAATGCACATTTATCTTATTTGGATGAATTTCGTAACGTTATGTTAAAAACAAAAGGTGGACAAATGCAACTAGGGATTATTAAAGGTGATTTACAAAAAATATTTCATACAGTAAAAAAAGATGAGATTGCGCCCTCTCTCATTTGGTTTATGACCATTACTGGAGGACTTATTTTGTTCACTTTAACGTATGTTGGGTGGAGAAAGTATAAAGGAGAGAGAGAGAAACGGAGAAGTAACTTGCATTCTAAAGATAGATAATGTGTATAAATAAAGATACGGATTGTAAGGTTTATTTATTGACAATGGTGTAAGAAAAAAATAGAATGAGAAGTACTATAATTAAAACTTCAATGGAGGTTTATGATGTTTTATTTAATTTACTTCGCGATCATTTTGATCATACCGTTGTATGCACAGTCAAAAGTACGTAGTGCCTATAGCAAGTATTCACAAGTTTATTCAACTTCAGGTATGACAGGAGCGGAAGTTGCTCGGAAAATTTTAGATGAAAATGGATTGTACAATGTAGCTGTAGAAGAAACACCGGGTCATTTGTCGGACCATTACGATCCAACCGCAAAAACAGTTCGATTATCAACAGATAACTATTATGGACATTCAGTTGCTGGTACAGCTGTAGCAGCACACGAAGTAGGACATGCAATTCAAGATGCGAAAGATTATAACTTCATGCGTGTACGCCATTCGTTAGTGCCAGTTGCTAATTTTGGTTCAAACATGTCATGGGTATTTGTACTAATTGGTGTATTTGCACAAATGTCTGGTTTGTTGTTACTAGGAATTATTTTAATGGCAGCAGGTGTTATTTTCCAACTTGTTACATTACCAGTTGAATTTGATGCTTCAAAACGTGCAATGCAACAAATTGAAGCACTTGGTATCGTATCGACAGATGAGTACGGTCAAGCTCGTAAAGTATTAAATGCGGCAGCATTAACATATGTAGCAGCAGCGGCTGTAGCAGTATTTGAATTATTACGCCTTGTATTAATTTATACTGGTATGCAGCGTAGCGACGATTAAAGACTATCAATTATGATAGTCTTTTTTTTGTTTCGTGGAATGAATCTTATAACATGTTACAAATGGAAATAATAGAAATAATATGGGGTATAGAACTAGTTAAAAAAGATAAGTATGGAATGTTGAAAGAAGGTGACAGACATAGAATACCCAGAACATTTAGTTAAACAAGTGAGGGAGCGAAGTGCTACATACCAATTAGAAGGTTTTTTAAGTGGACAAGGTCCTAGAAATCCAAAATTAATGCTTGTTGGAGAAGCACCTGGTGAAACGGAAATTCATAATGGTATCCCGTTTAGCGGGAGAGCCGGAAAACATTTAATGGAGTTTTTAGAATGTATTCACGTTACAAGGGAAGAGGTATATATTACGAGTGCGGTTCGGAGTAGACCTTATAAATGGAGAGAGAAAAGGGAACGAAATGGCGAAATAATACAGAAGAAGTACAATAGAACACCAAATCAAGGAGAAATACTTGCTCATGCACCTTTGTTAGACTATGAGTTGGAACTTATACATCCGCCTGTTATTGTGACACTTGGTAATATTGCACTGCAGCGTTTCGTTGGTAAAAATAATAAAATTACGAGTGTTCATGGTGAATTGTTAAAGCAACCCGTGCAGCAATTGAAAGATAGTAGCAGTACAGAATTTATATGGACAGAAAAAGAATATTATATTTTTCCGACCTTTCATCCAGCTTCAATTTTTTATAATCGGAGTTTATTGGAGCTCATTTATGAGGATTTGGAGAAACTTAAAAGATGTATAATAAAAAACTAGAAAAGCTAAAGAGCTTTTCTAGTTGAATTTAATTATGTAACGGATTTTTATTTTCATCTAGTGTAAATCCTTCACCGACGACATCATGTACATCACTTACAGCAACAAAGGCGTGAGGGTCTACAGAAGTAATGATATTTTTTAATTTCACGATTTCGTTTTTTGCAACGACACAATATAGTACATTTCGTTCAACTTTTGTATAGGATCCAACTGCTTTTAAAAAGGTAGCTCCGCGCTCCATTTCTGATAAAATTTTTGCAGCAATTTCATCGTTTTTATCAGAAATAATAGTTGCACCTTTTGCTGCATAAGCTCCTTCTTGCATAAAATCAATAACCTTAGCCCCGATAAAAACAGCAACTAACGTATACATGCCCTCGCGGTATGATAAATATGTAAGAATAGAGACAATAATAACGACCGCATCAAACATAAACATCGTTTTCCCCATACTCCAGCCAACATATTTATGAGCTAGTCTTGCGATAATATCAACACCGCCAGTAGTCCCACCATACTTAAATATAATCCCAAGTCCTATACCGATAAATGCCCCTGCGAATAAAGCAGCCAGTGTCATATCATTTTGCAAGTTTAAATGTAAGTTGAGTACTTCGTAGCGTTGGAAAATCCATAGGAATAAAGATACGCTAAATGTACCGATTAGTGTATATAAAAATGTTGTTCGGCCGAGTAACTTCCAACCAATAAAAAATATAGGGATATTTAAAATTAAGTTTGTATAGGAAGGGTCAAGCGAAAATAGAAAATATAATAATAGCGTAATGCCGGTAAACCCACCCTCTGCAAGATGGTTTTCAATATTGATATTCACAATACCGAAAGAAAAAATAGCGGAACCGATTAAGATGAAAATGATATTTCGAATCTTCAAGTTTGCTTTCATATAGAAATCCCCCTAGTTATGTAATGATTGGAATTGCTCCGCTTAAACGGCAAAACATAATAAGTTATTTCTAGCTGCTAATAAAAATAGTGAATATCATAGGAACCCGATTGATTCAGGCTAATCTTTTGCAAAAATCACGTAAAAGAAGTTTCACTTTCCCCCGTCCCAACGGCTGGTAGAGGGAAAAGCGAAGAAGAAAAGGACGAACCAGCCGTAGGGACCCGATTGATTCAACTAATCTTTTGCAGAAAAACATTGCAAAAGAAGTTTCACTTTCCCCCGTCCCAACGGCTGGTAGAGGGAAAAGCGAAGGAAAAAAAGGACGAACCAGCCGTAGGGACCCGATTGGTTCAGGCTAATTTTTTGTAAAAATCACGTAAAAGAAGTTTCACTTTATTATAGTCTATCCAAAAAAGAGTCGTAAATAGGGATATGAGAGAATAATATTTGTCAAATCGCGATGAATTGGCTAACATGAAAGAGGAAGGAATAAGAGGTGACTAGTATGGAAGCAAAAACGATGAAAGATATGCAGAAGGAAGTAGATGCATATATCGGTCAATTTAAAGAAGGTTATTTTAGTCCGCTTGCAATGATGGCTCGTTTAACTGAAGAAATGGGAGAGCTTGCAAGAGAGGTTAATCATTATTATGGTGAGAAACCGAAGAAAACGACGGAGATAGAACGAAGTATTGAAGAAGAGCTTGGAGATGTGTTATTTGTTATGATTTGTATGGCAAATAGTTTAAATATTGATTTAGAAACAGCGCATAACATTGTAATGAATAAATTTAATACACGTGATAAAGATCGCTGGACACGTATTGATGAGGGAGAGAAAGAAGCATGAAAGAAATTAAAGTAATTATCGCTGGACCAAGAGGACGTATGGGACATGAAGCAGTCCTTCTAATGGAAAGAACAGCGCATTTCAATTTAGTAGCAGCAATTGATTATAAGCATGGCGGAGAAAAAATTTCTGATTTACCTGGAATGCCAGCGCTAGATGCACCTATTTACGCGGATTTACATACTTGTTTAGATGAAGTAGAAGCAGATGTATTGTTAGATTTAACAACACCAGAAATTGGAAAGAAACATGTGACACTTGCAGTTGAACGTGGACTTCGATCTGTTATTGGTACAACTGGATTTACTGAAGAAGAACTAAAGCAATTAACAGAAAATGCAAAAGAAAAAGAAGTAGGAACAATTATCGCTCCAAACTTTGCAATTGGTGCAGTTCTTATGATGAAATTTTCACAAATGGCAGCGAAGTACTTCCAAGATGTTGAAGTAATTGAATTACACCATGATCAAAAATTAGACGCACCATCAGGTACGGCTGTAAAAACAGTAGAATTAATCCGTCAAAATCGTGTACCAAAAGAGCAAGGGCATCCTAATGAAACAGAACAATTAGAAGGAGCACGTGGTGCAAATGTGGACGGTATTCACATTCATAGCGTACGTCTACCAGGGCTTATTGCACACCAAGAAGTAATGTTCGGCGGAGATGGACAAATGTTAACAGTTCGTCATGATTCATTCAATCGTGCATCATTTATGTCAGGTGTAAAACTATCAATTGAAACAGTAATGAACCTTGATCATCTTGTGTACGGTTTAGAAAATATTATCGACTAAAGGGGAGACAACGGATGAAAATTGCCTTAATCGCACATGACAAAAAGAAAGATGATATGGTTTCATTCGCGTACGCATATAAACCAATCTTTGAAAAACATGAACTTTTTGCAACAGGAACGACAGGCCTTCGTATTATGGAGGCAACTGGTTTAGTTGTAACAAGATATCAATCTGGTCCTCTTGGTGGCGATCAAGAAATTGGTGCAATGATTGCAAAAAATGAGATGGATATGGTGATTTTTTTCCGGGATCCACTAACAGCGCAGCCGCATGAACCTGATGTCAATGCGTTACTTCGCTTATGTGATGTATATGCCATCCCACTAGCAACGAATATGGCAAGTGCTGAAATGCTAATGCATGCATTAGAGCGGGGAGATTTAGATTACCGAAAGTTAAGAAAATGAGGGGAACAATTATGAGTGGATTACATATATTAGCGTTTGGTGCTCATGCCGATGATGTTGAAATCGGCATGGCAGGTACCATTGCAAAGTATACGAAGCAAGGATATGAAGTAGGCATTTGCGATTTAACAGAAGCTGATCTTTCTTCAAATGGAACGGTAGAACTAAGAAAAGAAGAAGCAAAAGCTGCTGCTCGTATTATGGGAGTAAAAACGAGAATTAATTTAGCAATGCCAGACCGTGGTTTGTATATGAAAGAAGAATATATACGTGAAATTGTAAAGGTTATTCGTACATATAAACCAACGCTAATTTTCGCACCATATTACGAAGATCGTCATCCAGACCATGCTAATTGCGCGAAACTTGTGGAAGAAGCTATCTTCTCAGCGGGAATTCGTAAATATATGCCGGAGATTTCGCCGCACCGTGTAGAGTCTTTTTATAATTATATGATTAATGGTTTTCATAAACCGAATTTTTGTATAGATATTAGTGAATACCTTTCTAAAAAGGTGGAGGCGTTAGAAGCGTATGAAAGTCAGTTTTCAACAGGAAGTGATGGTGTTAAGACGCCATTAACTGAAGGTTACGTTGAAACAGTAATTGCTCGTGAGAAGATGTTTGGGAAAGAAGTTGGAGTGATGTATGCCGAAGGATTTATGAGTAAGAAACCGGTTTTATTACATGCTGATTTAATAGGGGGATGTAAATGAGATTGAAAATAGGTATTACATGTTATCCTTCTGTAGGTGGTTCTGGTGTTGTTGGAACGGAATTAGGAAAGCAATTGGCGGAACGTGGGCATGAAATTCATTTTATTACATCGGGTGTACCATTCCGGTTAAATAAAGTGTATCCAAACATTTATTTTCACGAAGTAGCAGTAAATCAATATTCAGTATTTCAATATCCACCTTACGATTTAGCGTTAGCAAGTAAAATGGCCGAGGTTGCTCAAAGAGAAAATCTTGATATTTTACATGTGCATTATGCAATCCCTCATGCTATTTGTGCATATTTAGCAAAACAAATGATTGGAGAGCGTATTAAAATTGTTACAACCTTACATGGAACAGATATTACTGTGTTAGGTTCCGATCCTTCGTTAAATAATTTAATTCGCTTTGGTATTGAACAATCTGATGTAGTTACTGCTGTGTCACATTCGTTAATTGAAGAAACGAATGAACTTGTAAAACCAGATAAAGAAATTGAGACGGTATACAATTTTGTAGACGAACGTGTGTATTTCAAACGTGATATGTCTCAATTAAAAAAAGAATATGGTATACGAGAAAATGAAAAAGTGTTGATTCATATTTCAAATTTCCGAAAGGTTAAGCGTGTACAGGATGTTGTACAGTCATTTGCCAAAATTGTAAAGGGAGTAGATGCGAAATTGCTTCTTGTTGGGGATGGACCAGAGTTCTGTACTATTTTACAATTGGTGAAAAGTTTACATATTGAGGAACGTGTCTTATTCCTAGGAAAGCAAGATAATGTTGCAGAGCTTCTTGCGATGAGTGATTTAATGCTGCTTTTATCAGAAAAGGAAAGTTTTGGTCTCGTTATTTTAGAAGCGATGGCGTGTGGTGTGCCTAGTATTGGAACGAGGGTTGGGGGCATTCCAGAGGTCATTCAACATGGTGAAACAGGATATATATGTGAAGTTGGAGATACAGATGGAATAGCTAAGCAAGCAATTCAACTACTAGAAAATGAAGAACTTCACCGTAATATGGGAGAGCGGGCGATGAAATCTGTATATGAGCAGTTTCGTTCGGAAAAAATCGTTTCACAGTATGAGGCGATTTATTATGACATACTAAGGGATGACAATAATGGAAAGATTTAAAAAAGCTAGTTCAATTATTGAGATATTAAAACAGCACGGACATGAGGCTTACTTCGTTGGTGGAAGTGTACGCGATCTTATTATCGATAGACCAATTGGAGATATCGATATCGCAACATCTGCTTTACCAGAAGAAGTAATGGCTATTTTCCCAAGACATGTTCCGGTTGGTCTTGAGCATGGAACTGTAATTGTTGTAGAAAATGGTGAACCGTATGAGGTAACTACTTTTCGAACAGAAAGCGAATATGAAGATTTTCGGAGACCTAGTAGTGTTCAATTTGTCCGTTCATTAGAAGAGGATTTAAAACGACGTGATTTCACGATGAATGCAATTGCAATGACAGAGGAAGGCGAAATGATTGATTTATTTGCTGGGCAAGAAGCGATTCGTCTGAAGGAAATTACAACGGTTGGAGATGCTGCAGACCGTTTTCAAGAAGATGCACTGCGAATGATGCGTGGTATTCGGTTCGTAAGTACGTTAGGTTTCTCTTTGGAAACAAAGACGAAACAAGCAATTGAAACGTATGGGCATTTGCTCGAACATATAGCGATTGAAAGAATTACAGTTGAGTTCGAAAAGTTATTGACGGGTACGTATTGTGTGAAAGGGCTTCAAGAATTGGTAGAAACGAAGCTATTTTCTCATTTGCCATATTTACAAATGTCAGAAGAAAGACTCTTGAAAGCTACGCTGTATAAATGGGATTCTTTTGAAACAGACATTGAGGCGTGGGCATTTTTCTTATATTGTATCGGAGAAGAGCATCCATCTGTCTTTTTACGTCAATGGAAGTTCTCGAATAAAAAGATTAAGGATATTGTAGCGGTTTTATTAGCAATTCGTTCTAGAAAGGAGAAGGAATGGGATACAGTCCTTCTTTATAAAACTGGAATTCACATCGCTGAAATGGCGGAAAGAGTATATGAAGCGATAATAGAAAGTTATAATAGCGCGTCTGTTAAGCAAGTACAATCATTATTTCATGCATTGCCGATAAAAAATCGTCAAGAAATGAATGTGACTGGTAATGATTTATTAAGCTGGGCAGATAAAAAGCCAGGTCCGTGGGTTGCCGAAGTGCTTCAAAACATTGAAGAAGCAATCGTACAAGGAGATTTAGTCAATAAGAAAGAGAATATAAGGGAGTGGCTAGAAAAATGCAATCTACTATAAGAAAGCAGTTATTGCAAGTTTTTTCTGAAGCAGATGGTGAATTTGTATCTGGTCAAACACTTAGTGATAAACTTGGTTGTTCTAGAACTGCTGTATGGAAGCATATGGAGGATCTTCGTAATGAGGGATATGAACTCGAAGCTGTACGCCGCTTAGGTTATCGAATTGCTAGTAAACCAGATAAGGTAACTGCTAATGAAATTCAATTAGGATTACAAACAGAGCGTATAGGTAGAACGGTTTATTTTGAAGAATCAGTTGAATCTACTCAGCATATTGCAGCAAGACTTGCTTATGAAGGAGCAGAAGAAGGAACAATCGTCGTTGCAGAAGAACAAACAGCAGGTAGAGGGCGTTTAAGTAGAAAATGGCATTCACCAAAAGGGACTGGAATTTGGATGAGTATTATTTTGCGTCCATCTATTCCAGTTCATCATGCACCACAGCTTACTTTATTAGCGGCTGTTAGTGTGGCGCAAGCAATTGAAAAATGTACGGGTGTGAATGTAGGGATTAAATGGCCAAACGACATTTTAATTCAAGGTAAAAAAGCTGTCGGTATATTAACGGAGATGCAAGCTGATCCAGATAAAATTAATGCTGTAATTATGGGAATAGGTATTAATGCAAATCAAAAACAAGAGCATTTTGATGAGGAAATTCAACACATTGCAACTTCGTTAGCCATTGAGTCAGGGAAGCCAATTGTTCGTGCAGAACTTATGCAACAAATCTTTTTACAATTTGAAAAATTGTATGAAGAGTATTTAAAAAATGGTTTCTCTGTTATAAAAATTCTTTGGGAAAGTTACGCAATAAGTATCGGAAAAGAAATTACAGCTCGAACGATGAAGCAAACGATTAATGGATTAGCAAAAGGGATTACAGAGGATGGTGTATTGCTGCTTGAGGATCATCAAGGACACGTACATCACATTCATTCTGCGGATATAGAAATTAAGTAAAAGAAGTTCCTATTTTGGAGCTTCTTTTTGTCATTTAGACATTAATAAATTTCACATACCGTAATAAGGATAGAAAATTATTTTTTCGAAAAAATGTAGCAATTCCTTTTCAGAGTTTGCTATAATTAGTTCGAATATGGGCAGTATCAAAGCGAACTGCACCATTATTTTACGCAGTATGAAAAAATAATACTTTGGATTCTGCCTTGATCCAATAACGGACTGGGACAGAGGGATGAATAATGCCGACTAACACACAACCCTTCTGCCCTTTTATGGCCAGAGGGGTTTTTTATATGATTTCGGCCATCTCCTCTCTCCTGTATAAAGGAGGAGTAGTTTTTGAAAACAAAAACAGATTTTTTGAAAATGAAAGAGCAAGGTGAGCCGATTACAATGCTAACGGCGTATGATTATCCATCTGCTAAATTAGCAGAAGAAGCTAAAGTCGATATGATTTTAGTTGGTGATTCTCTAGGAATGGTTGTACTTGGATATGATTCAACAGTTCCAGTAACAGTAGAGGATATGATTCATCATACGAAAGCTGTACGCCGCGGCGCGAAAGAGACGTTTATTGTAACTGATATGCCATTCATGTCTTATCATATCTCATTGCAAGATACGATGGTTAATGCACGTCGCATTGTTCAAGAGAGTGGTGCACATGCATTAAAGGTAGAAGGTGCTGGAGAAGTTATATCAACTATTCACTACTTGACGAATGCGGGAATCCCTGTTGTGGCGCATTTAGGTTTAACTCCTCAATCTGTAGGAGTGCTAGGTGGATATAAAGTACAGGGGAAAGATGCTGAAAGTGCAAAAAAATTAATAGAAGACGCAAGGAAATGTGAAGAAGCTGGTGCGATAGCACTTGTGTTAGAGTGTGTGCCAATGCAATTAGCAGAACTTATTTCAGAGCAAATAACAATTCCTACAATTGGAATTGGAGCAGGACAAAAAGTAGATGGGCAAGTTCTTGTATACCATGATCTTATTTCGTACGGCGTAAATCGTGTTCCGAAATTTGTGAAGCAATATACGTCTGTTCAAGAGGAAATTGTGCGAGGGATTTCGCAATACGTTACTGAAGTAAAGACAGGGCAATTTCCTGAAGAAAAACATTCGTTCACAATGAAAGAGGAAGAATGCTTAGCGTTATACGGAGGAAAACAATAATGAAAATCATAACTACAGTGCAAGAAATGCAGCAAATTACAAACGAACTGCATGCAAGTGGAAAAAGTATCGGTTTTGTTCCAACGATGGGATATTTACATGAAGGGCATGCTACATTATTGCGTAAGGCAAGAGAAGAAAATGAAATTGTAGTTTTAAGTGTATTTGTAAACCCACTACAATTTGGACCAAATGAAGATTTAGATAGATACCCACGTGATATTGATAGGGACGAAAATGTAGCAAAAGAAAATGGTGTTGATTATTTATTTTATCCGAGTGTAAAAGAGATGTATCCAGCAGAACAAACGACAACAGTAGAAGTTGTGAAGCGTACCGACGTATTATGCGGCAAACAAAGACCTGGTCATTTCGCCGGTGTTGCGACTGTACTAATGAAACTATTTAATATCACATTGCCAACGCGTGCTTATTTCGGTATGAAAGATGCACAGCAAGTCGCTGTCATTGAAGGGTTTGTTGCTGATTTTAATATTCAAGTTACGATTGTACCAGTGGATATTGTAAGGGAAGAGGACGGATTAGCGAAAAGTTCTCGTAATGTGTACTTATCACAAGAAGAGCGTGAAGAGGCTCCTCATTTATACCGCAGTCTATGTATAGCGAAAGAAAAAATTGAGGCAGGCGAACGTAATTCAGAAATCATTACAACTCTTGTGCAAGAGTATATTGAGACATATACGAAAGGCACTGTAGATTATGCTGATTTATATGCATATCCTTCACTACAAGTAATGGATAAAATTGAAGGACGAATCATTTTAGCAATTGCAGTTAAATTTGAGAATGTACGATTAATTGACAATATAACATTAACGGTTAAATAAGGGGGAGCATCTATGTTTCGCACAATGATGAGAGCGAAGTTACATCGCGCAACAGTAACAGAAGCAAATTTAAATTATGTAGGTAGTATTACAATTGATGAAGATTTAATGGATGCAGTAAATATTGTAGAAAATGAAAAAGTACAAATTGTAAATAACAATAATGGTGCTCGCTTAGAGACATATGTTATTAAAGGAGAACGCGGTAGTGGTGTTGTTTGTTTAAATGGTGCAGCAGCAAGGCTTGTACAACCAGGTGATAAAGTTATTATTATTTGCTATGGTTTAGTGGCAGAAGAAAATGTTCATAAACAAGAGCCAAAAATTGCAGTGTTAGACGATGATAATCAAATTATTGAAATGTTAGGTGCTGAAAAAGCGGGTACGATATTATAAGTAGGAAAGCTATCTCTATTCTGGAGATAGCTTTTTTGTGCATCTTTTCATTAAGATGAGATAAAACGTGGTATAGTAACATTATATAATTTTTGTGTTTGATAGGTAAGAAATTGAGGTGTTACATATATGAGTAAGCGTTATGTCGTTGTTGATTTAGAGACGACAGGGAACTCCTGGAAGGATGGGAAGGATAAAATCACCCAAATTGCGGCTGTTGTAGTGGAAGATGGAGAGATATTAGAGATTTTTTCATCTTTTATTAATCCGAAGAGAGAGATTCCACCATTTATTACAGAATTAACAGGGATTGATCAGAGTTTGGTTAAGCAAGCCCCGTTATTTCAAGATGTAGCCCCGATGATTGTTGAGCTATTACAAGGTGCGGCTTTCGTTGCACATAACGTTCACTTTGATTGGAATTTTTTAACGGAAGAATTAAGACTGGCTGGATATACAGAAATACATTGCCCAAAAGTTGATACAGTTGAGTTGGCACAAATTCTTTTGCCGACAGCTGATAGTTATAAATTACGTGATTTAGCTAAGCAACATGAACTAGAGCACGATCAACCGCATCGTGCGGATAGTGATGCTCTTGTAACAGCGGAGTTGTTTTTACAATTTTTAAATGAAATTGAAAAGTTACCACTTGTCACGTTGCAATCGCTTTATGAATTAAGTGATGTTTTCCAAAGTGATATAGCTGATGTACTTTCTGAAAATATTTTAAAGAAAATGATGGATGGTAAAGAAAGGGCAGAAGGATATGAAGTGTATCGAAATGTTGCGCTTCGAAAGCGGAATTATTCTTTAAGTCTCAGTGAAACATGTTCATCTAAATTTGATGCTTTCTTACATAAGACAATGGATAAACTTGAATTGAATATGCCAAAGTTTCAAAAAAGAGAAAGTCAACAAATTATGATGAAGGAAATATATACAGCACTAAGAGATTCTAGGTTTTCACTTATTGAAGCAGGAACAGGTACGGGGAAGACTCTTGCATATTTACTTCCAAGTATTTATTTTGCAAAGAAAAAAGAAGAACCTGTCATTATAAGTACACAAACTGTACAACTGCAACAGCAAATACTAGAAAAAGAAATACCGTTATTACAGAAAATAATGCCATTTTCATTTGAAGTAGCTCTTCTGAAAGGAAGAAAGCATTATCTTTGTCTACACAAATTTGAATATGCTTTGCAAGAGGAAGAGAAAAATTATGATATGGCGCTCACAAAGGCAAAAATTTTAGTATGGTTATTGCAAACGAAAACTGGGGATCGTGATGAATTAAATATTCCTGAGGGCGGAAAATTACTTTGGAACCGTATTTGTAGTGATGCATATAGTCCAGGCGGGGTGCAAAGTAACTGGTTTAGTCGTTGTTTTTATCAACGAGCGAAAAATAAAGCATTATTTGCGGATATTGTTATTACAAATCATGCTTTATTATTTCAAGATTTTTCAAGCGAAGAACCACTGTTTGCTTCATGTGAACATATTATTTTTGATGAAGCTCATCATATAGAAGAAGCGGCGAGTAGAACATTAGGTGAACAGTTCTCATGCATGTATTTTCAATTAGCTTTATCTCGTCTTGGTACGCTAGAAACAGATGATGTACTTTCTAAAGTATATAAAATGATGAAAAAATCAGAGCAAGCATCTCGTTCGACTTTCCGTATGGTGAGTCATAGTTTGAAGGAATTGAAATTTGATGCGGATGAACTATTTCAAATGTTACGGACTTTCGTATTTAAACAAACAAAGCAGGAACAAGGGATGAGCAATATGCCGCTCATTTATCGATATAACACGGAAGTAGAGAAAGGTAAGTTATGGGATAGCATTACCGAGTTAACAAATCGATTTGTGTATGATGTAAGAAAATTATTGACTACACTTGAGAAGCAAGTTGATATATTGCAAAGTAAATTAGAATGGGAGATGCATGTCGTTACAGGTGAATTTATGCATTTAATTGAGTTGTTGAGAAAGATGGTACAATCTTTACAATTACTCATCTTAGAAAAAAATTCATACGTGACATGGATGGAGACTGAAACGAAGGGAACGATTCATTCAACAGTTTTATATGCGCAGCCTGTTCATATTGGTGAAAGATTTGCTGATGAATTTTTAACCCAGAAAAAGAGTGTTATTTTCACATCAGCAACGTTAACAGTTAATGATTCATTCGACTATATAAAAGAGGAGCTAGGTTTACATGATTTTGCTCCCAATACATTAAATGTTCCATCACCATTCCATTTTGAAGAACAAATGAAATTAATGGTTTCAACGGATGTGCCTTTTATTAAGAAAGCAAGTAATGAAGAATATATTGAGTCTATATCGGCACATATTGCGAAAATAGCGAAAGCTACAAAGGGTAGAATGCTCGTTTTATTCACTTCGTATGAAATGTTGAAAGAGGCGTATACGAATTTGAAAAATGATGAGGCATTAGAAGGATATTTATTATTAACGCAAAGTGTGAATAATAAGAGCCGAAGTCGTCTAATCCGCAAATTCCAGGAGTTCGACAAATCGATTTTGTTAGGAACAAGTAGTTTTTGGGAAGGGATAGATATACCTGGAGATGCCCTGAGTTGTCTTGTCATTGTCCGTCTTCCTTTTACCCCTCCTCATCAGCCGATGATGGAAGCAAAAGGAGAGTGGTTAAAAAATCAAGGAGAAGACGTATTCGCTAAGTTGGCGCTTCCGCAAGCAATCTTACGTTTCAAACAAGGGTTTGGTCGTCTTATTAGAACAAATACAGATACGGGAACTGTATTTGTATTAGATCGTCGTTTGACAAGTTCTTCCTATGGAAAACGATTTTTACAATCAATCCCAACTGTCCCGCTCTATGAAGGTCCTCTAGAAGAATTGTTAGAACAATTAAAGGAATGGCCAAATGAATAAAATTGGAATAAAAATACGCCTGAAGTACATTTAAACTTCAGGCGTAAAAAATGTGGGTAGGAGGAATTTTATTTTTCTTACTTCTTGTATACAAAATGTATTGGTTTTCGACTTGAAACCTTTTTTTGCTGTACATGTCCTGCTATAATAGATGGGTGATGAAGCAGGGGTTGTAAAGAATGTACTCTTATTGTAACCGCATTGCGTTCTTCTATAATTAGAAATTTTTGTGTAACGGAGGAGTTTTTTCATGGATAAGAAAATCGAAGTCCTATCAACGACGCGTATTAAATATTCGTCTGACTTGTATAAAATCGTTGATAGTTTGAATCGTACGTTAAAAGAGCAGGACCTCATGTTCGGATTAGCATTAGACGAAAAAGATAAAGAAACAGCTGTATTTACGATTTACAGAACGTAGTGATACAATGAAAAAGTGGATCTTTGCAATCGTTATCGTAATCGTTGCTAGCGGAATATATGGGGCGTATGTTTATAATAAAGCAATGGAAAAGAAAATCCCTAAAGAGGCAAAATCTGTAGAAATTGCAAAAGAAAAGGCAAAGCTTACAAAGGTAAAATCTGTGGATTATTATAACGGGAATTCTTCATATACAGTCGTACAAGGTGTAGACGAAAAAGGAGAACAAATTATTGTTTGGGTGCCTGATAAAAAAGGAAATGTCCTTGTGAAGAAAAAGAGCGAAGGTATTTCTGAAAAAGAAGCTTTGCAAAAATTGGCTGAACAAGCTACAGGAGAAGGTGCTGAGCCGAAGCCGAAACCAAAAGAAATTATAAAAGTAAAATTAGGTGCTCAAAACGATATTCCATTGTGGGAAATTACATATATTGATCAGGAAGATCGTTATACGTATTACTATTTAGAGTTTCAAAATGGGGTTTATGCTGGACACTACAGCATTGAAAAATAGATGTAGGGGGAACTACAAATGAAATTAGCAAAGCGAGTAGCTGCTTTAACACCATCTGCAACTTTAGAAATTACAGCAAAGGCACAAGCATTAAAAGCAGAAGGTCATGATGTAATTGGATTAGGAGCAGGAGAACCTGACTTTAATACGCCAGAACATATTATGGATGCTGCGCATAAAGCGATGTTAGAAGGACATACGAAGTATACACCAACAGGTGGATTACAAGCATTAAAACAAGAAATTGTGAAGAAGTTTACTCGTGATCAAGGAATTGCGTATGATCCATCTGAAATTATTGTATGTAATGGTGCCAAGCATGCATTATATACATTATTCCAAGTGTTACTTGATGAAGGAGATGAAGTTATCATCCCAACTCCTTATTGGGTAAGTTATCCTGAGCAAGTAAAGCTTGCTGGTGGTAAGCCAGTTTATGTGGAAGGTCTAGAAGGCAATGAGTACAAAATTACAGCAAAGCAGCTGCGTGAGGCAATTACAGAGAAAACGAAAGCAGTTATTATTAATTCACCGAGCAATCCAACAGGGATGATTTACAGCAAAGAAGAATTACAACAGCTTGGAGAAGTATGTTTAGAGCATGATATCTTAATCGTTTCAGATGAGATTTATGAAAAATTAATTTATGGTGACGCGGAATACACTTCAATTGCCCAGCTTTCTAATGCATTAAAAGAACAAACACTTATTATTAATGGCGTATCTAAATCACATTCTATGACAGGTTGGCGTATTGGATATGCAGCAGGAAATAAGCAGCTTATTAAAGCGATGACGAACTTAGCGAGTCATAGTACGTCAAACCCTACTTCAATTGCTCAATACGGTGCAATTGCTGCGTATGCAGGCTCACAAGAACCTGTAGAAACAATGCGTCAAGCGTTTGAAGAAAGATTGAACATTATTTATGATAAATTAATTCAAATTCCTGGTTTTACTTGCATTAAGCCACAAGGTGCTTTTTACTTATTCCCAAATGTAAAAGAAGCCGTAGCATTAGCTGGGTATGATACAGTTGATGAATGGGCAAAAGCATTATTAGAAGAAGAAAAGGTGGCTCTTGTTCCAGGTACAGGATTTGGTGCACCAAATAACGTTCGATTATCGTATGCGACATCTCTTGAGCAAGTTGAGAAAGCATTAGAACGAATTCATACGTTCATGAAGAGTAAAGTACAGGCTTAATCGTCTGTTTCTTGTAGTAAATGGAAAAAAGCCTCCCTATATATAGGGAGGTTTTTTTGACGAATTGTGGCAAAAAGAAATGGCTAAAGGTGTGTTATACTAGAAAGCGAGGTGTTTGGTGATGAAAAAGAAAATGATGTTACAATGGTTTGAGCAGGGAAGCATAGCGATTCCTAAATTGCTTATGATGCATTATAAAAAGCTAGGTTTAAATGAGACGGAATTTATGGTAGTACTTCATGTACACACATTTTTAGAATCAGGTAATTCGTTCCCGACTCCTTCAGAGATTTCAGAACGGATGACGATAACAGAAATGAAATGCATGGAAGTGATTCAGACTTTAATCCAAAAAGGTTTTTTAGCACTAGAAGGTGGACAAAGATCTGAAGCGATGATGTGTGAAAGTTATTCTTTACAACCACTGTGGGAAAAAATATTGCACTTTTTAATGAATGAATCTATAGAGGAAGAGCAAAAAGAACAAAAACAAATTCAAGTAAATTTATATACAGTATTTGAAAAAGAATTCGGAAGACCACTTTCGCCATTTGAATGTGAAACATTAGGGATGTGGGAAGATCAAGATCAACACCATCCAAATTTAATTCAAGCGGCTCTTCGTGAAGCTGTTATGAGTGGTAAACTTAATTTCCGGTATATTGATCGTATTTTGTTTGAGTGGAAAAAGAACGGAATTAAAACGGTAGATCAAGCGCAAAATCAAGGCCAGAAATTTAGAGCGAATCAACAACGCACACAACAAACGACAAAACAAGAGACGAAATTTACTGGGAAAGTGCCTTTTTATAATTGGTTGGAGCAGTAGTGTAGGAGGAAAGATATGTTGAACAAAACGCAAATTCGTTATTGTTTAGATACAATGGCGGATATGTATCCGGAAGCGCATTGTGAATTAATTCATGATAATCCATTTGAACTTGTAATCGCAGTGGCATTATCTGCACAATGCACAGATGCACTTGTGAATAAAGTGACGAAAAACTTATTTCAAAAATATAAAACACCAGAAGATTATTTAAGTGTGTCTTTAGAAGAGTTACAACAAGATATACGTTCCATTGGATTATTTAGAAATAAGGCGAAAAATATTCAAAAATTGTGCCGGATGTTACTAGATGATTATAACGGGAAAGTTCCAGAAGACCGTGACGAGCTGACGAAATTACCTGGAGTAGGGAGAAAGACAGCGAATGTAGTTGTTTCGGTAGCATTTGGAATTCCAGCAATTGCTGTTGATACGCATGTAGAGAGAGTAAGTAAACGGTTAGCAATTTGTAGATGGAAAGATTCTGTGTTAGAAGTGGAAAAGACATTGATGAAGAAAATTCCAATGGATGAGTGGGGAGTTACACACCATCGTATGATTTTCTTTGGGCGTTATTACTGTAAGGCGCAGCGACCACAATGTGAAGAGTGCCGATTACTAGAAATATGTCGTGAAGGAAAGAAACGAATGAAGGGGAAATAAAGGATGGAGCGAGTTATAGAAATACCGAAAGAGTTTCGGTACGTACCATTTTTTAAAAAGAGTGCAAATTCGATTACGTATAATACAGACCAGTCTTTTGAAGAAATAATACAAAATACTTACTTTATATTTGATATTGAAAGACAATATGAGCCGTGGAATGAAATTGAAACAAGTATTCCAGCGGTGTTAAATGTATGGAAAAGCAGGCATGAAGAAATTGCTACACTATTTCGAAACCGAAAAAAACAAGAAGCTGAGGGTCCGATGATTCTTTTTGCAGCACACTTGCTATCGGTTGTATATTGGCTAAATGAGAAGCCTGTTCATAGTTTGAATGAGATGCAAGTAAATACGAATGAATTGGAAGCACAACCTGTTAATTTTATAGAACGATACTCATTTATTATAAAGAAACCGAGTAATTATCATTCGTATATTCAATTAGCACAGTTGTATATTGAAATAGAAAAGCTACATGTTAAGAAAATGATAACAAAAAAGAAGTCCTTTTCTCGTTAAGAGTAAGGACTTCTTTTTTGTTATTAAGACTCTGATGTAACAACATCTCCGTCTGCGTGAGGTGTATCTCCTCCGGTATTCTGGTGGTGCTGCTCTTCTTCAGCTTTTTTTCTAGCTTCTTCTTCAGCTTTTTTCTTAGCTTCTTCGTCAGCCTTCTTCTTAGCCTCTTCTTCAGCAGCTTTCTTTTGAGCTTCTTCTTGCTGTTTACGTTGTTGTTCTTGTTGCTGTTGTTGCTGTTGTTGCTGTTGTTGCTGTTGCTGTTGTTGCTGTTGTTGCTGTTGTTGCTGTTGTTGCTGTTGTTGCTGTTGCTGTTGTTGCTGTTGTTGCTGTTGTTGCTGTTGTTGTTTACGCTGATCTTCTTCAGCTTTTTTTGTAGCTTCTTCTTGTTTTAGTTTATCTTCATTGGCCTTTTTCTGGGCATCTTCGTCAGCCTTCTTCTTAGCCTCTTCCTCAGCTTTTTTCGCATCTGGAGTTCCGCCAGGCGCAGTGAATGATGCACCAATTGCAGGACTTGTTCCAGTCCCCTTTTTCGCTACTACAGAGAAGCTGTAAGTAACACCTGGTTTAATACCACCAAGAGTAGCTGTCGTACCGCTTACTGACAAGCTACCACTAGAACCGTCAGTAGCTTTATAGCTTGCTGCGTATGCATCAACATTTGATGATGGTCCAGACCAGTTCAGTGTCACTGTGCTAGCACCATCGAAAGCGACATTAAGGCCACTAGGTGGATCTACTTTAATTTCTTTAACTGCATCTTTTTTCGCACCTTTAATGTACAGTTCTCCATTTAATTCTTGTACAGAAGAAGGGCGCTCGAAACTAGATTTATCTGTAGCGAATTTGCTCATCATTACTTGGAACATTTGCTGAGCAATTCTAGTAGAACGATCTCCAATGTAATTTTCTGCACTATCTTTTTCATAACCGGTCCATACAGCCATTGTATATTGAGGCGTATATCCTGCGAACCAACTATCTCTGTTTGCATCTGCTGGAATATCGTATTTTTTAATAACAGATTTATCAAAGTTTTGTGTTCCTGTTTTACCAGCAACGTCAAAACCGGGAACATAAGCCGTTGGGCCAGTACCACCACTACCAGGTTTTACGACATCACGAAGTACATCGGTAACCATGTAAGCTGTATAATCGTGCATTGCTCGTTTTTCTTTCGGCTTAAAGCTTTTCTTTTTCCCATCTGGGAAAATAACTTCTTTAACGAAATGAGGCTTATTGTACATACCGTCATTTCCAAATGCTGCATAAGCTCCAGCGACATCTAACGGAGAGCCTTCATTACTACCAATTGCAGTTGATTCAAATACAGTATCATCTTTAAATGTCATGCCTAGACCTTTGGCGAATTCTTTTGATTTATCAAGCCCGACCGCTTGAGCTGTTTTTAAAGCAGGAATATTTAAAGATTTTTTTAGTGCGTCACGTAGGGAGACATCTCCTTTATAACTGTTTGTAGCATTTTTAATTTTTGTACCATCAGAGTATGTGTACTCTGAGTCATTTAATTGATGGTACGTAGACCATTGTAGATTTTCAATAGCTGGACCATAGTCAAAAATAGGTTTCATTGTTGAACCAACTTGACGTTTTAAATCGATAGCCATGTTGTGTCCTTTAAATGTTGATTTGTTTTCTTTACGACCGGCACCGACTGCACGAACTTCTCCAGTTTTCGTATCCATAAATACAAATGAGCCTTGGAATTGATCATTTGGATATTTAATAAGATCTCCATCCATTATTTTATCTGCATAATCTTGAGCTTCAAGGTCGAGATTTGTATGGATTATTAAACCATCAGAGCCAATATTCACATCAGGTATCTCTTTTTCTACTTCTTTGAAAACGGCATCTAAATATGCTTGATAAGGCATTTCAGTTGCATCTGAAGATGGAAGAAGACCTTCTTTTACAGAGATTTGCATAGCGTCGTTCATTTCTTGTTTTGTAATGTAGCCATGACGATTCATTAATGTTAGTACAACATTACGACGATTTGTTGCTCGTTCAACATTTTCTGGTTTTGTTGGATCATAAATGTTAGGACCTTGGGGTAAACCAGCGAGCATTGCAGCTTCATGTAACTTTAAGTCTTTTAAGTCTTTGTTGTAGTATTTTTTTGCTGCAGTTGCAATACCATACGAACGGTTACCTAAGTTGATCTTATTTAAGTACATTTCTAGAATTTCATGTTTAGAGTACTGTTGCTCTAATTTATAAGATAAGTACCATTCTTGCACTTTTCTCTTTGCGGTTTTTTCCATCGTTAGGAAATAGTTTTTAACTACTTGCTGTGTAATTGTACTACCACCTTGTGATCCAAAACCACCAGTGACATTTTCCATAACTGCTTTTGTAGTACGCTTAAAATCAATTCCACTATGATCATAGAAGCGTGAATCTTCAGTCGCAAGGAAGGCATTTTCAACTACTTTTGGAATTTGTTCATATGTAACATGGGTTCGTTTTTCAGCACCATATTCATAGAAGAAATTCCCGTTTTTATCAAGGAATTTTGTTGATAAAGGATTGACAAGTTTTGATTTGTCTAATTTCGGAGCGTCCTTTACCATAACAAAGAAAGCTGAAACGCCGGCAACGAGTCCGACGATACTAAGAAGTAGAAAACCTATAAGGAATTTCTTGAAAAAGGAACCTTTTTTCTTTGGTTTTTCTTCTTTATTTGTTTCTTTCGTTTGATTTTTTACATGATTTCGTTCTGTACGAGAACGATAATTATCTGACATTATACTTTCTCCTACCTTTCATTCTCTCCCCCAAAAGTCGAAAAAAGAGCCTTAGTGATGACTCTATCACGAAAAATAAACCGTGTCTAGTACGCGGATATAATCAATTCGAGGGTGATAACCGCATGATAATAAAGATCCATGCTCTTCTATTTCTTGTTTTGTAATCGATTTACGTCCACCAGTATTTTGACGATTCCAAAATGCAATAATATGTTTTGCATCTAATAAATAAAATTCATCAAAAAGTGTAAATTTAATAATAACAAATGCAATTCCATTATGAGCGATTACTTGCTTCATATGCTCAATTTGATGAAGGTGGAAGTTTTGAAGTGGAAAACTGGTTTTGTTTTTTGTTTCTTTTGCTTCAAAATCGATGTATTTCCCTTTGTATACACCGTTGTAATCTGTTGTAGAAGGTTGTTTGAAATACGCTTCTTTTACCACTGCAGCACTTCGAGCGGGGTAATCTACTTTTACAATTTGAAGAGGTGTAGGTTTTTTATGTACGCATGCAATATTATGGGTTAAGTAATATTGATTGGTTTCATTCAATTCCTCTTCAAGGGACATACCTCTATTACTGTAAGTATGTTTTTTTATTGGTGTTTTATGAGGTTGTGAAGCTTGATCGTACCTTTTTCCATTTGGGTAACGAATGGTCATATTGTGTCCACTCCCAACTTGTTAAGAATTACTTACAAAGGTGATTATATCAAAAAATGAAAAAAGATGTGACCTTTTTCAAGAAAGGTATGGTACTTATTCATGTTTAGCTGGAACGATTACGAAAAAATTAAACAAAACCGTAAGGATATTTTGTGTACAGAAGAGGAGAAAGCTATAGTTCTTAATATTAAGGAGAGAACGGATGTAGCTAACGTAGATAACATTTCACGTACACAATCTTACCAAGAATATTATTTGAGAAATAAAGAAATTAGGTGGTCTTTTTTAGCAAGTATGGTCTCAAGGAATGGGGGATGGAATATGACAGATTTAGAAGGAGAATATTATTCTAATCTTCTACCTCAAACAGTTAAGAGACGATTATTTCTTTGTTATGAGAAAGCTAATTGGATCATTTTCTTAGATGCATTTCCTCAACTATTATTGTATGAAGAAAGTAAAAGGCGATGTGAGCCGCTCTTTCATTTGTTGCAATTTTTCAACATATCAATTTTTATGGAAAAAGAATGGTCATATTTCTGGGAGGAAAAAGATATCAATAGGCTTATGACGGCACTTATTATTAATGAACAAAATAAAATTCAAAAACCAGTAATCGAGAATACATACTTTCAAAAACATGTATTTGATACGGCGGTGTTCAAATTTCAAGAAATACTTCACATTAGTGCAGTTGTTTTTCCGATGATGGAAGGGAGAATGTATGGGTTTTCGGTTTATCAATTTGAAACGTTACAAAAACGTATAGAACTTGGGAAGAAGTTAGCTTGGTTATTATTTCATTCAAAGTATAAAGATTCTTTTTATAAGTTTGCATTGCAAACTAGGCATACGGGATCAAGGATGGATTATGAATGCAATATAAGAGAGATTAGAAAATCAAGTACACCGGCTCTTAGAGATGTGTACGCTATTGTCGCTCACGAAAAATTAATTGAAAAAGATTGGTTTAGTGAAGGGATGGAAATGGAGTCTTTATTTGTACTTGAAAAACCAAAGGGGGGAATTAATATAACAGAATGGTATAGAATGAAGAGGGAGCAAATACATACTCTTTCTATATTAAGTAGTTTTGTTAAAAGAATAGATGAGTTCATGATATAATCAAAAAGTCCCGCCTTCCTACATGAAGGCGGGGCTTCTTGATTAAAAGTAATATGTTCTTCAACAAATTACTTTTTACTTCGCTATTTGCCGGCAGTACGACTTTAACCTCAGCACTTATCGAAAGCAAATAGGGAAGGTTAGACTGGAAATTAGCTATTTGTAAAAGCCGCTTTGGTTAAAGGGTCATTTTATCCCGCTATTTGTGGGCGGTAAAACTCCCACCTCAAAATTCGGCTGGAGCAAAGAAGTTAGGTGGGAGCCTTACTGCCCGTAAACGCTCGATTGGTGAAGGCTAATAATCAGTGGGGACGAACAAAACCCTCACTAATTAAAGTTTTACTTTATGTAGCGGGGTAATTTGGACCATCAAGCTTTGGATTACCAGTCTCAGGTTTGTTTTGTTGTTTGTTTTGTTTTTTCTTTTTTTCATTTTTATTTTTTGTCATCGTAATACACCTCCTTTTTGTATTGTTACCATTTCTAAAAATGGCATACAAAATGATTTCTTTGACGAATATCAACTAGTTTTGTCATGTGAGCAGGAGTAACCAATCAATCGGCGAAATTACATGACAAAGGAAAGGCAAAGAAGGGGGCGTTTTAAATATGGCGATGGTTCAGAAGGAAGATGTTATGAAAAAAATGGATCAAATGTTAAGTTCTCTCGATTTGCTGGAAATGAATATTGGGATTAGAATGAATCACGCATTGAAGGATAAAGTTGAAAAAATATGCAATAAGATAGAAATAACAGAAATGCATATCGAGCATATGGAAAATAAATTAGTGCATCACGAAGAAAAAGGGAGCTGGGTAAAGACATTTCAAAACGTCGTAGTGAGTGCATAATAAGGTGGGAATAAAATGAAATATGAAGCATTAATCCAGTCTTCGGAGAAGTTAATGCAGTATAATGATGAAGCCAATGTAAAGAAAAGAGAAATGGATGAATATGATTTTTATAAGGATATGAAGCCATTTGTTGATATGGTAGATGCGGAGCTAGAGGTGTGGAAAGAATTAGCTTATATATGGATAAAGGAAGAGCAGCCTAAGTATATACATGTACAACAAATCGATCAAGTGTATGAGAATTTACAAACTAATGTGCTACAATGTTTTGTTAATAAGGGAAAAGGTAAACGTTTCTTTGAAACTCATCAAGCTATTTCGTATACTTTGCAAAATATCGTAGATCAATGTAAGTAACAAGAGGGGAAAACCCTCTTGTTTTTTTAGGCTTCTGTCGCTGTTGTAGGTTTTGTTGCGCCGTTTATTTCTAATTCACGTATTAATGTTCGGTAATCTGAGATGCATATTTTTCCTTCGAGATAACAATGTCTCGCAAAGTCTAGCAGTTCATTTGAACTTTCTGTACAGTACCCCTTTTTTTGAGAAAACGCTTGTTTTAAATCCCCTAATACCATGTTGATTCCTCCCCCATGAGAATCTTCTTCCTTATTATCATAGCATGGAAGGGTTTACTTTCTAATTTTTTTAAAAATTTAAACTTCCGACAAAAACAGACAGATACTCCGTCACACATTTTATTTTATAGGTACATATTCTATATGTAGAAACTTATGTGAAGGAGGAGAGTATGCATGTTTCAACAACCTAATGTATATCAGCAAACAAATCCATATGCACAGCAAAATATGTACCAATATAATGAGGATACATATTTACGATATAATATGTATCCTTTCGAGCCTCATTATGGGAACCAAAATTATTATCAACCATTTGAAGTGTCGTTTGGGAATCAACCGCAACAAGAACAACACCCCTACATGAATCAGCAGCAGCAACCACAACAACCCTACATGAATCAACAACAGCAGCAACCACAACAACCCTATATGAATCAACAACAGCAGCAACCACAACCGCAACAAGAACAACACCCCTACATGAATCAGCAGCAGCAACCACAACAACCCTACATGAATCAACAACAGCAGCAACCACAACAACCCTATATGAATCAACAACAGCAACCTTATGTGAATTCACAATATTATATGCCGCCACCATCTCCCTATGGAAATCAACAAGCGATGTTTTATCCACCAAAACAACCGTATCCAACTATGAATAAACAAAAGCAACAACAGCAACCGAGTCAATTTTCTAGTTTTGTTTCCCAATTTAAAACATCAGATGGCAACTATGATGTAAATAAAATGATGAACACAGCTGGGCAAATGATGAATGCAATGAATCAAGTGACGGGTATTGTGAAACAAGTTGGAGGTTTTTTTGGTAAATAATAGTGGGGGGTATCTATAATAGTATTATGTATGAAGTAGGGCAATAGTCAAATTTCTGTGAAATAAATGGGTGTATATAACAAGCGGCTTAACCTCTTCTCTCATATTGTAAAGTGTAGTCAGATTTTTTTTAAGAGAGAGGAGAGAAAAAACTATGCATCATTGTCATCCTTGCTTTGGAGGGCATAAGCCTGTAGGACCTATTTGTACAACTGCTCCTGTCATTCATCCGACAAAACAATGCGTAACACATTCTTTTTCAACAACGGTGGTGCCACACATTTTCCCAACGCATACAACACATGTACACCATCAACAAATTAAAAATCAAGGCTTCTTCCCACAAACAAACTCGAACGTAAATGTTGTAGACCCTGGTGATCCAGGATTTGTTGGTGGATTTGGCGGCGGATGTGGACCATGTGGTCATGGCCATCACCACCACCACGGGCATCAAATATCTCCATTTGGACCAGGACCGAATGTATCCCCATTTGGACCAGGACCGAATGTGTCACCGTTTGGACCGAATGTAGGACCAAATGTTGGTGGAATGTTTAAAAGGTAAATGATATGTTAGAACTAGCGAAATGCTAGTTCTTTTTTTGTAATTGGAGTGTTGATATGAAAGTTATTGCAGTAACAGGATATAAGCCATTTGAACTTGGAATATTTAAAAATGATCATCCAGGAGTAGAATGTATAAAAAAGGCGCTGCGTCGTAAATTAACTGCTTTTGTAGAAGATGGTTTAGAGTGGGTTATAATAAGCGGCCAGTTAGGTGTAGAATTATGGGCTGCTGAAGTTGTTTTTGAAATACAAGTAGAATATCCAGATTTAAAATTAGCGGTATTTACTCCATTTTTAGAACAAGAAGAAGGCTGGAAGGAAGATAACCGTGAATATTACGAATTTATTCTTTCGCAAGCAGATCACATTGATAGTATTACGAAACGGAAGTACGAAAGCCCAGAGCAATTTAAATTAAAGAATCAATTTTTTATTGCAAAAAGTGACGCACTTTTAGCTGTATACGATGAAGAAAAGCCTGGGAGCCCTAAATATATAGTAGAAGCGGCTAAGAAAAAAGGAGAAATAGAAAATTATCACAGTTATTTCATTCTTTTTTCTGATTTACAAGATATAATGGAAGAGGAACAGTGGAATAATGCAGATTAATATGTAATATTGTATTCGCATATTTGATTGACAAAAGGCATTGTTTCTGAAAAAATTTAGTTAATGAAAGCTTTGGCAAAAATTTGAGGTGAAGAAAATGATTTCGGATAAAATTAAATTAACAGCGAAAGATATTTTAGAAAAAGAATTTAAAACAGGTATGAGAGGTTATCAACAAGAAGAAGTAGATAAGTTTCTTGATATGATTATTAAAGATTATGAAGCTTTTCATAAGGAATTTGATCAATTAAAACAACAAAATGCTCGTTTAAAACGTGAATTAGAAGAGCAGAAAGTAGCGGCAACACAAGTTCCGCAACAACCAGTACAAACACCAGTTGCACAACCAGTATATAACAATACGAATACGGATATTTTAAAACGTCTATCTAATTTAGAAAAAGCTGTATTTGGAAGTAAGTTATACGAATAAATTAGGGTAACAAAAAGGTTAAAGTAGTTTACATAGAAAAAAACATTGCAAAATCTTTTTGTTTCCACTATACTAATGTTTGTCATAACGTTTGGGTAATCGCTGCAACGCCAACGTTGTAGAGGAAAGTCCATGCTCGCACGGCCTGAGATGGCTGTAGTGTTCGTGCCTAGCCAAGTCATAAGCTAGGGTATTCTGGCTGTAAGGCTAGTTTAACGGCAGGGAAAAAACCTAAGTCCTTTCGGATATGGTTTGACTACCTTTAAAGTGCCACAGTGACGAAGTCCTTGAAGAAATGATAGGAGTGGAACGAGGTAAACCCCACGAGCGAGAAACCCAAATAATGGTAGGGGAATCTTTTCCAAGGAAATGAACGATGGGAAAGGACAGGTTTTCGTAACCTGTAGATAGATGATTACCACCGGAGTACGAGGCGTGGGCCGTTTGCAGTACAAAGGAACAGAACATGGCTTACAGAACGTTATGAACCAACTATGAAATAACTCAGCTCTCCTTTGTTAGAGGAGGGCTTTTTATTTGTATGAAGTTATAAATTGTGAGTTAAAATGGTAAATGAGAAAAAATTCGTAATATGTAATAATTAATAGGACAACATGTTATTAATTATTGTTTGATTATACATAAGAGGTGAATGCAAATGGGAAAAGTTACTTTAATTGCAACAGCGGCAATGGGTATTGAAGCATTAGTTGCCCGAGAAGTTCGCGATCTTGGTTATGAATGTGAAGTGGAAAATGGAAAGGTAACGTTTGAAGCGGATGAAAAAGCAATTTGTCGTACGAATTTATGGTTGCGTACTGCGGATCGTGTGAAAATTAAAGTCGGCGAATTTAAAGCGACGACATTCGATGAGTTATTTGAAAAAACAAAAGCGTTAAACTGGGGAGATTACATTCCAGAGAACGGAGAATTCCCTGTTATCGGAAAATCTCTGAAATCAACATTATTTAGTGTTTCAGATTGCCAACGTATTGTTAAAAAGGCTGTTGTTGAGAAATTAAAAACAACTTATAGACGTACAACTTGGTTTGAAGAAGATGGTCCTTTATTCCGTATTGAAATTGCAATGCTCAAGGATATTGCAACGTTAACAATTGATGCGAGTGGTGTGGGTCTTCATAAACGTGGATACCGTCTTGAACAAGGTGAAGCGCCTTTAAAAGAAACATTAGCTGCGTCTTTAATTAAGTTAACAAACTGGAAGCCTGATCGTCCGTTCGTTGATCCTTTCTGTGGATCTGGAACAATTCCAATTGAAGCGGCACTAATTGGACAAAATATCGCACCAGGATTTAATCGAGGCTTTGCGTCGGATGAATGGGACTGGGTTGGTAAACAAAACTGGCGTGAGGCTCGCCAAGAAGTTGAAGATATGGCAAACTATAATCAACCACTGCAGATCATTGGGTCAGATATCGATCATCGTATGATAAGAGTCGCTCAAGATAACGCAGAAGAAGTTGGATTAGGAGATCTTATATCATTTAAACAAATGCAAGTAAAAGATTTCACAACAAAAGAGGATTATGGCTATGTTGTAACGAATCCTCCATACGGAGAACGTTTAAGTGAAAGAGCGCTTGTTGAAAAATTATATAAAGAAATGGGAGAGGTATTCCGCCCATTAGATACGTGGTCAATGTATTTATTAACAAGTTATGAAGCATTTGAGAAGTGTTACGGAAAAGATGCATCGAAAAAGCGTAAACTGTTTAACGGTTTTATTCGTACAGACTACTACCAATACTTCGGAAAACGTCCACCGCGTAACTCATAGTATAAAACTCCTCCAGCACGCATATACTGGCTATTATGTAATGCGTAAAGGAGGAAGTGATATGGATAGTTTCCAATTATCAATGATTCAAAAAGCTATTCACCGTACGTATGATGAGATCGGAAAAGAAGTGGATAGTCAAGGTGCAATTGTAGATGAAATACAAAAAGCACAAGAAGAATATTTATCAGCTCTTTCACATGAAACAGCGATTGATAAACGGTATTTAAAGTCATTAATATAGAAAAAAATTTTCCTTTTTCGAAAGGGAAATTTTTTTTCGTGTATTTCTATGTATTGTAACAGGGGAAAGTAGCTGTATACATATGTGTAACAGCTGCTATATCTTTTTATAGAAAAACTGTTTGGTTGGAGGCTAAGGATGTTTACTGAGAAGAGATTACCATTTGAAGTAGGAAAACAAGATAATTTTTATGATAAGTTGAATGAGTGGATTGGAGATGTGTTTTACGACATCCTTCCGGAAAAAGGCTTTGAAGAGCGTGATGAACAAATTTTTATGGCATTTCAGTTAGAGCGCGCTTTCCAAGAGAAAAAGGTTATGTTCGCAGAAGCGGGAGTAGGAACAGGGAAAACAATTGTATATCTTCTATATGCAATTTGTTATGCACGTTATACTGGAAAGCCAGCTATTATCGCTTGTGCAGATGAAACGTTAATTGAGCAGCTTGTGAAAGAAGAAGGGGACATTGCTAAGTTATCTGAAGCATTGGGACTATCTGTTGATGTAAGACTTGCGAAATCAATGGATAATTATTTATGTTTACGAAAACTAGAAGATGTTATGAGTGGACGTGCTCCAGAAGTAATTGAAGACGTATATTATGAATTACCACAGTTTGTATTTGATCATGGTACGATGCAAAACTTTACTCACTATGGTGACAGGAAAGAATTTCCGCTTTTAAATGATGAGGAATGGTCAAAAGTAAATTGGGATTACTTCCAAGATTGCTTCACTTGTGATTCTCGTCATCGTTGTGGACAAACTCTTTCTCGTGAACATTATCGTAAAGCGGCAGATTTAATCATTTGCTCCCAAGACTTCTATATGGATCATATTTGGACGTACGATGCTCGTAAACGTGAAGGACAAATCCCATTACTGCCTGAAAGTAGCTGCGTTGTGTTTGATGAAGGACATCTTGTAGAGTATGCAGCTCAAAAAGCTTTAACATATCGTTTAAAGCAAACGATGATGGAGCAACTTTTAACGAGATTGTTACAAAATGATATTCGTGAAGAGTTTGCACATTTAGTGGAAGAAACAATTTGGCAAACAGAGCGATTCTTTGATGTGTTACAAGAGAATAAAAAGGAAATTGCCGGTTCTGATCGTTTAGAAATTACTGTGACAGAAAAGGTAACTGCAGAGGCGAATAGACTTTACGCAAAAATCGGTGAAGTCGGTGACGCATTAGTATTTGAAAGTGAAATGCATACAGTAAACACATATGACTTAAATATCGTTGATGAACATTTAGATGTACTAGAACATTCACTTCGTCTGTTCATGCATGAGAAAAATGTAATTACATGGGGTGAAGAAGGTGATGGAGCCTTCACGTTAGTGATTATGCCACGTGCAGTAGAAGAAGTATTACAAGAGAAAGTATTCTCGAAGAAAATCCCGTATATTTTCTCGTCTGCTACATTATCTAATAACGATTCATTCGCATTTACAGCAAATAGCCTAGGGGTAAAAGATTACTTATCATTCTCAGTTGCCTCACCGTTTGATTATGAGGAGCAAATGGCAGTAAACTTACTATCGCATACGAAAGAAAATGAATGGGAAAGAAAGTGTCAATATACACTTGAAAATATACAGAAAACAAATGGACGTACACTTGTATTATTCCGTACAACACAAGAACTTGCAGCGTTTAAAGAATATGTAAGTAAAGAACAAATGTCCGTTCCGTTCCTATATGAAGGGGATCAAGAAATTAGTCAGCTCGTTTCTCGTTTCCAAAATGAAGAAGAGACTGTACTTTGTGCCGTTCATTTATGGGAAGGTTTAGATATTCCTGGTTCATCATTATCACATGTTATCATTTGGTCATTACCATTCCCTCCAAACGACCCTGTGTTTGAAGCGAAGCGTAAACATGTGAATGATCCATTCTGGGATGTAGATGTGCCTTATATGATTTTACGTCTTCGCCAAGGAATTGGGCGTTTAATTCGTACGAGCGACGATAAAGGTGTTATATCAATCTTCTTATCTGATACAGAAGATGAGAAAGTGATTGCAGCAGTGAAAAATGCACTACCAGTAGAAGCTAAAGAATTATAAGGAAAAAGCTTGGCGCTTGCCAAGCTTTTTTTCTATTATAAAAGGAATTTAGATTTCCATGTCGAATTAAGTTTGAGGTAGAAAAGGGAGGTTTTTATACGATGACAGTTGCTACATATGAAGTAGAAAAACAATTTTTAACATATGTGAAGAAGATTCAGAATTACGGAGAAGCATTAAGCTTAATGTTTTGGGATTTAAGAACAGGGGCACCAAAAAAAGGTGTGGATCAGCGTTCAGAAGTAATTGGTATGCTTTCGTCAGAAGTGTTTGTTATGTCGACTTCAGATGAGATGGGAAACTATTTAACGGAGTTAGAAGCTTTAATACGTGAAGATAAACTTTCTGAAACGACAAAGAAAATGGCTGAAGAGTGTCGTACAGAATATGATAGAAATAAGAAAATTCCACAAGCTGAATATGAAGCGTATGTGAAATTAGAAGCGAAAGCGGAAAGTGTGTGGGAAGAAGCTCGCGAAAAATCTGATTTCGAAATGTTCCGTCCGTATTTAGAGAAAATTGTTGAATTCAAAAAGAAATTTATTACATATTGGGGTTACGAAACATATAAATATAATACACTATTAGACATGTATGAGCCAGGAATCACAGTAGAAGTATTAGATCATGTATTTGGTCAATTGCGTGAGCGTATCGTTCCGCTTGTAAAAGAAATCTCTGAGTCTAAAAAAGGATTAAAAACAAGTGCTTTATCGGAACAATTTTCAAAAGAAAAACAAAAGAACTTTACATTAGAACTATTAAAGCAATTGAATTATGACTTTGAAGCAGGTCGTCTTGATGAAACAGTACATCCTTTCGAAATTACCTTAAATAGAGGGGATGTTCGTATTACGACACGCTATGATGAAAAAGATTTCCGTATGGCTGTGTTTGGAACAATTCATGAATGTGGTCATGCAGTATATGAACAAAACATTGCAGAACAATTTGAGGGTACACCGCTTTGCAGTGGTACATCTATGGGTATTCACGAATCACAATCATTATTCTTTGAGAACTTTATCGGCCGTAATAAATCATTCTGGAAGAAAAATTATGATTTATTAAAAGAGTATAGCGATGGTCAATTTGATGATATGTCAGTCGATGAGTTTTATGATGCAATTAACGAATCGAAGCCGTCATTCATTCGTATAGAAGCAGATGAGCTTACATACCCGCTTCATGTTATGGTTCGTTATGAGCTTGAGAAAGAATTATTTGATGGCACATTACAAGTGAAGGACTTACCAGCAGCTTGGAATGATAAGATGGAAGCATATTTAGGAATTCGTCCAGAAAATGATGCACAAGGTGTATTGCAAGATGTGCACTGGGCTGGCGGCTCATTTGGCTATTTCCCATCTTATGCACTTGGTTATATGTACGCAGCACAATTTAAACAAAGAATGCTAAAAGATATTCCGAACTTCGATGCATTACTAGAAAAAGGGAATGTGACACCAATTCGTGAATGGTTAACAAAAAACATTCACCAATATGGTAAAACGAAAAAGCCACTTGAAATTTTAAAAGATGTAACAGGTGAAGGGTTAAATGCGAACTACTTAGCTGATTATTTAGAAGCTAAATATAAAGAGATTTATGAGTTATAAAACAGGAGCTGCTTAATTGCAGCTCTTTTTTATGAGGGAGTGAGAGAAATGGGCTATATGTTTACAGTAATGTCGCAAACGGAAGCGGAAGAAATTGCATACAACTGGCATTATGAAGGGGAGTATTCTTTTTATGATATAGAGGCAGATCAAGAAGATTTAGCTGAATTTTTACATGATGAGAGTAGAGGGGACGACACATTTGCTGTGAAGGACAATGGTACTCTTATTGGCTTTTTTAGCTTTTGCAGAATGAATAGTCGAACGGTTGATATCGGACTAGGAATGAGACCTAATATAACTGGAAATGGATTCGGTTTAAAGTTCGTAAAAGCTGGACTAGATTTTAGTGAAGAAAAATATGGTTGTAACTATATAACACTATCAGTAGCGACATTTAATGAAAGAGCAATTACAGTGTATAAAAGAGCAGGGTTTGAAGCGGTTGGGACGTTTATACAGAAAACAAATGGTAGTTGTTTTGAGTTTTTGAAAATGAATTATATATGTAAAAATGATTAAGAAACAGTAGGGACCCTTCTGTTTTTTATTTGATTTTGAAATTTTGGAAGAGGATGTGTATGATAGAATTTTAGTAGCAAATAGTAGGTTTAGCGAGGAAAGGTAGAGGTAGTATGATTACAATTAAAACGAAAAATGAAATACATTTGATGCACGAATCTGGAAAGTTACTTGCTTCATGTCATAGAGAAATTGCGAAAATGATAAAACCAGGTATAACGACACAAGAGATTGATACGTTTGTTGAAATGTATTTAAAAAAGCATGGTGCAACGTCTGAACAGAAAGGTTACAACGGGTATCCCTATGCGATATGTGCATCTGTAAACGACGAAATGTGTCACGGGTTTCCGGCCGATGTTCCTTTAAATGAGGGAGATATTGTGACAATTGATATGGTAGTAAACTTAAATGGTGCACTTTCAGATTCTGCATGGACTTATATGGTGGGGGATATTTCTGCTGAAGCCAAAAGTTTATTGTTAGTAGCAGAGAGTGCTTTATATAAAGGGATTGATCAGGCGATAATGGGTAATCATGTAGGAGATATTGGTTATGCAATTGAAAGCTATGTATCTAATGAAGGTTTTTCTGTTGCAAGAGACTTTACGGGGCATGGGATTGGTAAAGAGATTCATGAAGAACCAGCAATTTTCCATTTTGGAAAGCCAGGACAAGGACCTCAGTTACAAGAAGGTATGGTAATTACAATTGAACCGATTGTAAATGTAGGTATGCGATATTCTAAAGTAGATTTAAATGGATGGACTGCACGAACGATGGACGGGAAATTATCAGCTCAATACGAGCATACAATTGCGATTACAAAAGATGGACCAGTCATTTTAACGAAGCTGTAATTGGGAATGAAAGAGTTTACAAAACTCGAACGAAAATAGTATTTTTTAAAAATTCGTACGTGTTTTTTCGATAAATGCTTTTCAAAGTACAAAAAGTACGTTATAATCCATCTATAAAATAAATAGTTAGCTACACTCATATAATCGCGGGGATATGGCCTGCAAGTTTCTACCGAAGTACCGTAAATACTTTGACTATGAGTGAGGACGAATATATTTGCTTGTTTAGCATTCTTTTTTTGCGAAACTCCAAAAGCGCGTCTCTCACTTGTAACGAGTGGTGGCGGCTTTTGGAGTTTTTTTATTGCATAAGAGGAGGAACAAACATGAAAGTATTACAAGAAAAGATTTTGAACGAAGGAAAGGTTTTATCTGGTGACGTATTAAAGGTAGATGCGTTTTTAAATCACCAAATTGATCCAGTACTTATGCAAGAAATCGGAAAAGAATTTGCTAAACGTTTTAAAGAAGATAATATTACAAAAATCGTGACGATTGAATCTTCAGGCATTGCACCAGCAGTTATGGCTGCATTAGAACTTGGTGTAAAAGTAGTTTTTGCAAGAAAGCGTAAATCGTTAACGTTACAAGATAATATGTACGTTGCAAACGTATATTCATTTACAAAACAAGAAACGAACGAGATTTCATTATCTCGAAATCATATCGATGAAAATGATCGTGTTTTAATTATCGATGACTTTTTAGCAAATGGTCAGGCTGCTTTAGGTTTAATGAGTTTAGTAGAGCAAGCTGGAGCAAGTATTGCAGGAATTGGAATTGTTATTGAAAAAGCATTTCAAGATGGAGGAAAGAAGCTTCGTGAACAAGGCGTTCGTGTTGAATCACTAGCAGAAATTGCATCACTTGATAACGGCACAGTTACATTTGTACAGCAAGAAACTGCGGAGGTGAAATAAACGATGAAGCAACATCCATTTAAAATCGCATCGCTTGGTATGCAGCATATGCTTGCGATGTATGTGGGCGCAATTATCGTTCCGCTTATTGTGGGCGGTGGACTTGGTTTAAATCAAAAAGAGTTAACATATTTAGTCTCAATTGATTTATTAATGTGCGGCGTTGCGACAATTTTACAAGCATTATCAAATCGCTTTTTCGGTATTGGACTTCCCGTTGTACTTGGTTGTACATTTACAGCTGTTGGACCGATGATTGCAATTGGAAAACAATACGGTGTGTCTTCTATTTACGGAGCGATTATTGCTGCTGGATTATTCGTTGTTATTTTTGCAAAGCTATTCGGGAAACTTGTAAAACTTTTCCCACCTGTTGTAACAGGATCTGTTGTTACAGTAATTGGAGTTACACTTGTTCCAGCCGCTATTAATGATATGGCTGGAGGAGTAGGCAGCAAAGATTTCGGTAGTCTTGAGAACTTAGCGTTAGCATTTGGTGTATTATTATTTATCATCGTTATGTATCGTTTCTTTGATGGTTTTATTCGTTCAATTTCTATTTTACTAGGTCTATTGTTCGGTACAATCGTTGCAGCTTTTATGGGGAAAGTAAGTTTGCAAGCTGTTGGAGAGGCGGATTGGTTCCACGGTATTCAACCATTTTACTTCGGTACTCCAACATTTGAATTAACACCAATTATTACGATGATTCTCGTTGCTTGTGTAGGGATTGTAGAAGCAACAGGTGTATACTTTGCATTATCTGATATTTGTAATAAAAAGATTGGTGAAAAAGAATTAACAAAAGGGTATCGTGCAGAAGGATTAGCGATGGTATTAGGTGGTATTTTCAACGCATTCCCATATACAACATACTCTCAAAACGTAGGGCTTGTTCAATTAACTGGAGTAAGAAATCGCGTTATTATTTATACTTGCGGTGGTATGTTAATCGTTCTTGGATTTATTCCTAAAATTGCAGCCATTACAACAATTATTCCGAAATCAGTACTTGGCGGTGCGATGTTAGCAATGTTCGGTATGGTTATGGCATATGGTATTAAAATGTTAAGTAGTGTTGATTTTGGAAGACAGGAAAACTTATTGATTGTTGCATGTTCTGTCGGAATCGGGCTTGGAGTTACAGTTGTTCCAACGTTATTCTCACAGCTTCCTGAAAATATTCGTATTTTAACGGATAACGGAATAGTTCTAGGAAGTGCGTCAGCAGTACTTTTAAATATCGTATTCAATATGGTGCCGCAGCGTAAAGTGAAAGTAAAAGAAGAGCCTGTTTCGATGCAAAGTGCGGTAAGAGAAGCGTAAAAAAGCAAGGTCTCATTATGAGACCTTGCTTTTCTTTTTAAGTGGCATCATTTTCCCGTACGTACCAAGGCGCCAAATGTACTCAAGTGGCCCGTATTGGTAATGAGAAAGCCACCAGCGGCTAATAAAGATTTGTAACGTGTAGAAGCCGATGCAAAATAGTGGTCCTACCCATAATGGAGCAGGATAATAATTTTTGAGCAATAGACCAAATACAAGTAATGTAACAATTGTATGTGAAAGGTAGTTTGTTAACGCCATTCGCCCAACGTACTGGAACGGACGTAATAATGTTTGCCATCTTTCTTGTTGTAATAAACGCATAAGCGTGAAAATGTAGAAGATGAATAATGTTTTCCCGCTAAACATTGTAAAGGCCTGCATATAAAATGGTTCATAAGATGGTTTTGATAAGAAGTAACGGACCATGAAGAACCACATTGGTAGTGTCAAAATGAACATAATGATTTGCCATTTTTTAAGCTTTGGATCTAACTCTTTCGTGCGGCGGAAAATATCTTTTTTGCCGGCGTATAAACCAAGTAAAAATAGTCCAACTGTTTCTGGGAGCATGAATATATTTAGTCCAATTCCTTCAGAATAAAATGCATGGAAACGATTTTGTATTTGTGACACCCAGTCTTCAAGTGGCATGATTGGTAAGGAAAACCCTAACTCTGCCTTTGGTACTAAGGCAACCACTATACTAGCGATTAGCATGAAAAATTGAAAAATACTTAGTAAAACTAATGCCCATATTAAAATAGTACGAGGCTCTCTCTTATAAAATAAGAATAAGAAAAACCCAGTGATTGCATAAGTATGTAAGATGTCCCCGTCCCATAAAAGAACATAATGCAAGAAACCAAATAATAATAAAATGAGAAGACGGCGAACAAATAAAGTTTTTGGACGATCTGTTTTCGCCTCAGCCCGACTCATAAAGATGTAAAAACCTAATCCGAATAAAAATGAGAAAATGGTATAAAACTTCGTTTGAATAAACATGTCAAAAAACAAGCGAATATAGCTGTCTAACCCCTCATAAACGCCTGAAATGTCTCGAGAATCAACACCAGCGATAATTGGCCAGTTAACAAGAAAAATACCTAGTACAGCTATTCCTCTAATGATATCGATGGAGTGTATCCTCTCGCCTTGTGTAAGATTTTGTGTCATTTTTTCCCTCCTTGTTAAGTAATTCCCTTTTATTATACAAAATGTAAGATAGAGGGTATAGGGTATATTTCCAATTTTTTTAACTGTTAAGTTATGTAGGATGAGATATAATAAGAGTGCACAACAAGTTTTAAACTTCTTTAAAACAGGCAGTAAAGCTCCTTTTCCCGAAGGAGCTTTCTTTTTTAGAAATTTGTTGATAATGATTCTCTTTAATGATAAAATGTATTCAAAAGTGATAATCATTATCAAAAAAAGGTTGGTGTGTTAATATGGTGTATGCACTTGTTGCAGGAACGATTGCTATATATGTTGGTGTTACAAAGTATGTATTAAATGGAGTAGGAACAATAAAATGAATAATATTACATAAAATCCCTTTCATTTGTAAAAAGAATGAAAGGGATTTTTTTATTTTTAATGAGAATATGCTGAAAATTTAGTATGATAGTAAAGTGAAACTGTAATCATTGGGATGCCCAGTCCTAAATGATTATTGTCACACAAATAGCGGGATAAAGTATATACATCTTGGATAAAGGGGAACAAGGGGATGACAAACATAGTACAGACAAACGGTATGAAAAAACTTGTTTGTTTTTATGAAGAGTGGCAAAAACATGGAGATGCAGAGAATAGTTTGAAGTTGTTTGAAGTGATTCAAAAATATAAACAAGAACAGCTTATGATAGCTTTTTGTGGTCATTTTTCGGCAGGGAAATCGACAATGATGAATCATCTATATAAAGCGCAATTACTACCGACAAGTCCAATTCCAACGAGTGCTAATGTCGTTAAAATTGAAAAAGGTTCTGATCGCGTTGTTGTTACGATTAAGTCTGGAGAACAGTATGAATATGACGGCGCATATTCAGCGGAAGAATTAAAACAAATATGTAAAGACGGTGATGAAGTAATTGGTGTTCATATTTATCGAAATGATGCACCAATTCCTGACGGAGTTATGTTAGTTGATACGCCAGGAATTGATTCTACAGATGATGCTCACCAATTAGCAACAGAATCAACACTGCATCTTGCAGATGTTATTTTTTACATGATGGATTATAACCATGTCCAATCAGAAGTAAACTTACAATTTGTTAAAGAATTGAAACAACGTAATAAAACGGTTTATCTCGTTGTAAACCAAATAGATAAACATAAAGAAAATGAACTATCTTTTGAGGAGTATAAAGAAAGTGTAAAACAATCTTTTGCTAACTGGGATATTGAAGTAGATGGTATTTTCTATACATCACTGCGAATGATGAATCATCCATACAATGAGATTCAAAGTTTAGAAGTACTAATCTCTTCTATCATGAAAGAAAAAGAGCAGTATGTAAGTAAGGGAATGGAGCGAGAAACAGAATATTTACTGCAAGAACATTTCTCATTTATTCTTTCTGAAAATGAAAAACAGCTTATAAAATATGAGGAAGAATTAGTCTCACCACTGTCGATTTCAGAGATTGTTGAAAAGAAGGAAGAGTTAATTGAAAATAAAAATCGAGCATCGAGTAAAGAATCTGATGTAAGAAATGAATTTATTAAAGGTTTACAAGCTATATTAGATAACGCGTATTTAATGCCATTTGAAATGAGAGAATTGGCAAATGAGTATTTAGAAACGAAATTAACGAAATTTAAAGTTGGTTTGCTATTTGCGAAGGGAAAGACGGAGCAAGAAAAACAGAGACGTGTAGATGCTTTTCATTCCGCCCTTCAAAAGACTGTTGAAACGCAACTTGATTTTCATGTGAAAGAATTCATTGTAACCTTCTTAAAAGAAGAGGGATTATTTACAGAGGAAATCGGGAAGGACATATATGCTCTAGAAATTGCTTTCGGGCCAGAATTATTGGCTGAAACAATTAAACAAGGGGCTGGCTT
Organism: Bacillus silvicola; assembly: GCF_050524305.1. Classification (NCBI taxonomy): domain Bacteria; kingdom Bacillati; phylum Bacillota; class Bacilli; order Caryophanales; family Bacillaceae; genus Bacillus; species Bacillus silvicola. Next base: position 834,111 of record NZ_JBNGVC010000001.1, on the reverse strand, counting down.
TACCGGTGATTACTTACTTCTATATACAGCTGATGTTGCAAATGAGTTGAAAAAAAGATATTTTATGAAATCTCAGCAAATCTTTGGGAAAAGTACGGGTACATTGCAGAAAAAAGCGAAGATAGAAGTTGCTCGTATTGAAGAAGAGATTGAAAAATACACGATGTTACAAACAGCAAAAGAAACGAAATTACAATACATTAAGGCGTATGAGGAATATGAGAGCTATTTAGGAGATGTTTGGAATGAACATATTTCTATACCAGATGGATTGCGAATAGACGAAATATTACAAAGTGAAAAACAAATTGTTAGTGAGAAGTTTACGCTACAAGAGCAAGAAATCGTAAATGATAACGAAATGGCTAGTGAAGAAGAAATTAAAGGGACGGCAGCTTTAAATATTCAGCGTATATTAGAAAAAGTGAAGAAAGCTGAAACAATATTAGATCCATTGCCTACACTGAAACATTTACAGCAAGAAGTAGTTGGAAAAAGACAGCGTGTAGAAACGAAGCAATTTACAGTAGCATTATTTGGAGCTTTTAGTGCTGGGAAATCATCATTTGCTAACGCATTGCTCGGTGAAAAGGTGCTTCCTGTATCACCAAACCCAACGACAGCAACGATTAATCAAATTTTGCCGGTTACAGAGGAAAAACCACACGGAACAGTGATTGTTCAGTTTAAATCAAAGCAAGCACTATTAGAAGATGTGAAAGCTGTTTATAAGCTGTTTCATTATGAGATTACTACGTTAGATGAAGCGTTAACGCAAATTGATAAAATTATGAAATATCCTTCACCGAGCGGGAAGCAAAAAACAACATTTAGCTTTTTACGAGCGGTACAAAAAGGATATGAGGCAGTTGCCGCTCATTTAGGGGAACAAGTACAAGTAACGTTAGAAGAATTCTCTGATTATGTAGCTAATGAAGAAAAATCATGCTTTGTTGAGTATATGGAGCTTTATTACGATTGTGCTTTAACAAGACAAGGAGTAGCTCTTGTAGATACACCAGGAGCTGATTCTATTAACGCCCGCCATACGGATGTTGCATTCCAGTATATTAAAAATGCGGATGCTATTTTATTCGTAACATACTATAATCATGTTTTCTCTCGTGCAGATCGTGAATTTTTAATTCAGCTCGGTCGTGTAAAGGATACGTTTGCGCTTGATAAAATGTTCTTCTTAATTAATGCGGCCGATTTAGCAGAGTCTGAAGAAGAAATTGAAATGGTAAAAGGTTATATTGCAGATCAGCTCTTGCAATATGGTATTAGAAATCCACGTTTATTTGCAATTTCAAGTTTATGTGCGCTTGAGGAAAAACAAGGGGAAAGTATTGACAAAGAAAAGTATGGCGTTTTACAAAACTCTGGGATTGCTAAGTTTGAAGAATCATTTACATTCTTTATGATGAGGGATTTAATGCTTGTATCTGTGCATGCTTTATATGGTGCATTGCAAGGAGCAAATCAACTTCTAGTAAATATGATAAATGGCGCAAAGCAGGGAAATGATGAGAAAGCGAAGCAAACAAAAAAATATGAAGCAGAGCGTGATCAGCTACTTCATATTATTTCGTCATATAGTGTGCTGGCTGAAGAACAAGCAATGCAAAATGAAGTGAAAGAATTGCTTTATTACGTACAACAACGCTTATTCCTGCGCTATAACGATGTGTTTACTGAATTTATTAATCCAGCATCACTTCGAACAGAGGGGAATGTAAAAACGCAGTTGCAACAGTGTGTAATGGAATTAGTTTCATTTATTCAACATGATTTATTACAAGAAATGCGTGCAACATCATTACGCCTTGAAAGATGGATAGATGAAGCGATGAAGCGTGCAAAGGATGAAATTGTTGTGAACTGCAAAGGAGAAAATGAATCGATTTCTCTGGGCGGAACAGTAGATTATGAATATAAAGTTATTACACATAAAGAGCCATTTCCTTCAATAGAAATAAAAGATTTCAAAAAGGCACTAGCGCATTTTAAAAATGAGAAAAGCTTTTTTGAAAAAAATGATAAAGCTTTTATGCAAGAAGACGCTAAAGGAGTACTAGAACCTTTCGTATCAAACTATGTAGCTGATGAAGAAGATTTATTTGTTCATCATTATAAGCAAGAGTGGGATACAAAATGGAATTTATTCCAAAAAGTGATGCAGCAAGATGTTGAGAAATATTATGAAAGTATATTATTTGCTTTAGCTGAAACAATTGATGTGACACTATATGAGCAAAGTAAAGAAGAGCTTCAAAAGCAGTTAATAGAAATAGAAAAAGAAATTTATGTTATATAGTCGCTATGAAAAAAAGATTCGTTCAATTTTCTTTTGTAATACAGTATCTAAAGATTTTACGAACCCTGCGAATTCATCAGTAGAAATCATATGAGTAAGAACTAAGCGTCTGCCGTCTGGTGTTTCACCGCATAAGACGAATGAAGAAAACTCATATGTTTTGTTTTCGACTACTAATTTTGGATAGGAATATGTGTCGTTCTTCTTTTTCTTTCCATCAATGGAGATGACGTTGCATTTTTTCTCATTGTTGTCCATGGTGAATCCCTCCTTTCTATTACTTATGGTAGACAAGGAGGGTTTAGAACAATGGAGAAGGGGGAATTTTTATGGATGTTGTATTAGATCGTGTTTCTAAAGATAATGTGCCAAAGTCTTTACTTTTGCTTGCTGATCCAAGCGAGCGGCAAATCGCTACATATATACAGAGAGGAATGGTATATGTAGCTAAAGTAGAGGGGAAAGTGGTTGGTGTATATGTGTTGTTGGAAACAAGACCAAAGACGATGGAAATTATGAATATTGCGGTTGTAGAACATATGCAAGGGAGAGGTATTGGTAAGAACATGTTGCTGCATGCGATAGAAACAGCTAAAGGATATGGCATGTACAAGATTGAAATTGGGACAGGTAATTCTAGCGTTTCACAACTTGCGTTATATCAAAAATGTGGATTTCGTATTTTTTCTATTGATTTTGATTACTTTTCGAAGCATTATGAAGAAGAGATTATTGAAAATGGAATTGTATGCCGTGATATGATTCGGCTTGCAATGGAATTGAATCAGAACGTATAACTTATTTAGGGGGAAGAGAAGATGGAAGTACATAAAGCAATTACAGCACATTCTCGTAAACAAAATGAAAGTGTAAAAGCATGTTTACAATTAGATGCGCAGCGTGAAGCAGCTATTGAAGCAGCCGTATCTCTTGCGTCAAATGGGAAAGAATTTTCGGTTGATGTCATTAATGTTGTAACAAAGCAAATTAATGATCTTGCAAAAAATGGTGTTACACTACAGCGTAAATATGTTACAGAAGAAATGGTTATGGAGTATGTAAGTCGTTTGCAAGAGAAAGAAGGTCGTTAAAGATGATAGTTACAGTCGAATGGTTACGTGAGCATATAGAAGATGAGAACGTCCGTATAATCGATTGTCGTTTTGATTTAGCGAATCCTAATTGGGGTAGAGAAAAGTATGAGGAAGAACATATTCTTCATGCGTTATATTTTGATTTAAATTTAGATCTATCAAGTCCTGTAACAGAACATGGTGGCCGCCATCCGTTGCCAAATATTGAGGAGTTTGTAGACAAGCTTTCGCAAGCTGGTATTGATGAACATACGACAGTAATTGCGTATGACAGTCAAGCTGGTGCAAACGCCTCTCGTTTATGGTGGTTATTAAACTATGTAGGACATGAAAAAGTATATATATTAGATGCTGGACTTCCGGCTTGGAAAGAGAATGGATTACGTACAACGGCAGAAATTCCTGTTGTTGCACGAAAAACATTTAAAGCAAATATACAAGATCATATGCTTGTAACGATGGACACGGTCAAAGAGAATATTCATGCAGGTACAGATATTACGCTAATTGATTCTAGAGAGCCAAAACGTTATATTGGTGCTGAAGAACTCGTTGATTCGAAGGCAGGGCATATTCCAACAGCAGTAAACTATTTTTGGAAAGATGGAATTTTAGAATCAGGACGTTTTAAAAACAACGAGGAACAGCAAGGACGTTTCCAAAATCTCGATAAAGAGAAGGAAACAATTGTATATTGTGGTTCTGGCGTTACAGCGTGTCCAAATATAGTTGCATTAAAATTAGCTGGTTTTCAAAATGTTAAATTGTATGCAGGTAGCTGGAGTGATTGGATTTCTTATCCAGAAAATCAAATTGAAAAAGAAGAAGATTAATCACTTGCATGCAAAAATAATTTGTATTAAAATAAGGTCACAAGCAAGAGATTGCTTCAAAAATAATATATTTTACACATTGGAAACAATGTGATAATATAACGACAAGTGAATAATACATCCTGCGGTGTACGTAACTTATTTATGTCTAAAACCGATGTTAGTTATACGGAAGCTCAATATTTAGCGACCATCATCAAGCCTTCCTTGTGGAGGAAGATGTACGGTAACTGTGAGGGCATCCACCTGCGAGTAGCGGGTTTTTGGACATTTACGAGGAGCGGCACGTGCGGGGGTCTTATTTCAACTAACATTATATAAAATTCCTACGGTGTACGTAGCTTGTGTATGTCTTAAACCAATAAGTATAATACGGAAGTTCAATATTTAAATGTAGATAGCAGGCCATCTTTTTAAGAAGGAAGCTACGAACATTTGTGAGAACATCCACCTGTGAGAGCAGGTTTATGGACATCTATAGATAACGGCATATGTGGGGCTATATAAAAACCTTACGTTTTATACGTAAGGTTTTTTTGTTGAATAAATATGTTCATATTATCTCGATTCACCGGTGAAATTCCCATAATAAATATAGCACTTGCGGTCTTCATCAATTTCTCTTGAATCTAGGGTGAATTCTAAATGCATTCCATCCCGTTGAATATATATAATATCTGAATGGAGGGACGGTAAGATTTCCTCGTAATTCCACACATCTTTACTTTCTATTATAATAGAATTCGTTTCCTTTAGCTCTCTAATTTCAAAACCTATGTGGGAGTATGTAGGATCTGAAGGGTCATTGGAAAACGCTTCTTTTTGAACATATATAACTGCTGCTCCGTCTGGATCTACTGAAGTGGCAGTAACAATATACGTATTGCTATCTTTTATAAAATATTCACAAGTCATTCGTGCGACGATTTCAGAGATAGAAATGTTTGTGTAGTTCCATAAAGCAGGATATAGCTTAGTTTCATCATGGAGTCGATATTCTAATCGCATTTTATCCCTCTTCTTCCTTTTTCTTCTACTTTATCATGGCTTCTTATATAATAGAAATATAATTTATAAAGGGGAGTGCAAAGGTGACAAAAACAAAATGGTTAGTAGGCGGTGTCTTAACGTCTCTAATGACAGGCACTTTATTTGGCTGCGCGCAAGATATTCCCCCAAAGCCGAATGATAATAGTTGTTCTGATTGGGATTGGGATGATGAACTGGGTGTATGGCAGTGTGAAGATAGTAGTTCTGGTTATAGAGGACATTACTTTTATGGTGGTAAATACTATCAAAATAAATCCACTTTCAAAAATTCATCAGAGTTTAAATCTTATCAATCTTCGTCAGAATTTAAAGGTGGAATTGGAAGCGGTTCAAAGGGTGGATTTGGAGGCTAAAATATGTCGCAATACATAAAGAGACGAAAAGAATTTTATTCGAATTATCCAAATTTCTGGTCGGATTTATATGAAAGTGAGTATAGTTTGTTTCATGTTTTTCCAATAACAGAGCAAACTATGAAACAGTTGCAAGTAGCGACTGAACGAATGGGGGAAATATTTTTTAAGACTGCTAGAATTCTTCGGAGTTTATCTGACGAGCAGCTGCTAGAATTTGGTTTTCCACCTACAAGCTTGCCTTTTATTAGGTTGAAAGGACTGTATCCTGAATCTGTTATTTCACGATTTGATTTTGCCTTAACAGATGATAATTGTATTAAAATGCTTGAGTTTAATAGTGATACACCAACTTTTATTGTAGAATGCTTTCAAATGAATGGGAAAGTTTGTGAAGAACTAGGCTATGATAACCCAAATGTAAATGACGAGCGTTTACTGTCTTCTGGTATTACAAAGGCTGTAATGGAAGCAACAAAAGGGATAGAGACTCCAAATGTCGTTTTTACCTCTCATCATGAACATATAGAAGATTGGAATACGACTATGTATTTGAGTCAGTTATGTCGAGTTGAAAATAAAGTGATGCCAATGTCGGAGCTTAGAATTACTGATGATGCTTTAGTAGATGGAGATGGTGTACGAATCGATGTTTTGTATCGTCAAACATATCCGATTGAAGATTTGATTGAAGATCAAGATCCGGAAACAGGGGATTTGGTAGGAGTGGAACTTTTGCAACTTGTGAAAGAAGGAAAGCTTTTTATTATAAATCCTATATCAGCTTTTTTACTTCAACCTAAATCAATTCAATGTCTTATTTGGGGACTAGCAGAAGAAGGTGCTTTTTACACAAGTGAGGAACAACAGTGGATTAAAGAATACATGTTACCTACATATTTAGAGCCGGATTTATTTTTGGAAAAGAATTCTTTCGTTCAAAAACCTTCGTTTGGTAGGGAAGGGGATACGATTACGATTCGTGATAAAGACGCAAGTATTATAATTCGAAATGTGCATGAAACATATAAAACGTCACTACCGATATTTCAAGAATATACAGAGCTTCCAGTAGTTGTTCTGGAAACTGAAAAAGGGATTGAAGAGCTCTCATATGTATTTGGGGCGTTTTTAATTGCTGGAAAAGCGAGCGGTATCGGTATACGTGCTGGAGGAAAAATTACAGGGAATGAATCTTATTATTTACCGGTAGGTATTAAGAAGGGGGAAAATAAATGATTAATTTTTTACTATATTTAGGAGTATCACTTGCACTGTTATCTATCGGCCTTTTTCTTATGGAAGTAACAACGAAAGTGAAAGAGTTCAAGTTAATGGCTCAAGGAAACAAAGCGGTAAGCTATGTACTTGGAGGAAGAGTACTTGGGCTAGCTATCGTTTTATATTCAACAGCTGCTAATTCTATTTCACTTTTGGATATGGTTTCGTGGGGAGCAGTTGGGATATTAGCACAGATTGTTGTATTTTATTTAGCAGAATGGCTTACACCACGTTTTAACATTAATGAAAGCCTCGAAGAAGATAATCAAGCAGTCGGTCTATTCCTTATGTTTTTATCACTTTCAATCGGAGTTGTAATTGCTGGTTGTGTAACATATTAAAACCCTTACGTTTTAACGTAAGGATTTTATTTTTTATGTGCTAATTTTTTGCAATATATGTTCAAATAATTTATCCCGCTATTTGTGGGCAGTAAAACTTCTACTTCAAAATTCAGCTGGAGCAAAGAAGTTAGTTGGGAGATTAACTGCCCGTAAAAGCTCGATTGGAGAGGGCTAATAATCAGTGGGGGATGAACAAAACTCCCACTGATTAAAGTTTCACTTTATGTAGTCGAATGCGTATTAGTGTACTCTACAAGAGGTAGTTGTTGTAATAAGGAAAAGTTTCCATACAAAGTGTTGACATCTATTTTAAATAAGAGTAACATTTTCTATGTAATGAAAATAAGTCTCTGTTAGGTGAGGCTCCTGTATAGAGAAATGCTACTGCCCAAAAATGTCGAGAGACGCCAATGGGTCAACAGGAATGATCGAATTAAGGTTTTTCTTAACGTAGCTGGTAATGAACCTATGCTATACAGTGCTAAAACTCGGTGAGGGAGAGGTCCGTAGATTTCTAATTATATTAGGAATCGTTTATTTGTGTATGCAATGACCTTTGCTCTCTTATGAGTAAAGGTCTTTTTTGTTACAAAGCTATGACTAATTTCATAGTATAGATTATAACTAAAAAATAAATGAGGAGGTGAGGAGCATGTCAAATTCTGACTCGGTTCCGTTACCCATATGCTTCAAATCAAAAATATATGATGTAGGCAGGAAACGACTTGTTCCTCCCTTTATATTTATCATAATGTAGCGTTTATTTGAGTATTCCAGCGCTAGACACTTTCACGCTAAAGTGGATAAATTGAGAAACAAAGCGTTTCTTCCTATGGTATAAAGGAGGAGACGATAATATGTTATATGCAAACAAAACTGTGGGTAACACGTCATATAAACTAAGTAAAAAATCAATAAAAGAACAAATAATGCTCCAAAAAAATAAAGATTTATTAATTGAAATTGCAACGAGAGATGTAAAATCTGTATTTGCGTATTTTAAAACAACAAGAGACGGACTATCTGTGAAAGAAGCACAAAAACGAATTCAAGTATACGGCCGAAATGAATTAATTTCAAAAAGAGCGCGTATTGCGGAAGTGATGATAAAGCTAAGTGAAATGATTCCAGGTCTTTCAAAACAAAATGCACGTGATGAATTACAATGTGAAACAGTTACTGTTTCTAGAGTAGAAGCATCTAGCCTAACAGGGCTAAACAATGAATTGAAAATGATGAAGCTACCAGTACAAGAGCTTGTACCTGGGGATATGATTTTTCTTTCAGAGGGCGATACAGTACCAGCAGATGTACGTATTATTTATGCAAATGATTTATTAGTGAATGAATCTATGCTGACAGGAAACGATGCTAGTATTGAGAAATTTGAAAGCTGCTATCATCTAGAACGTAAACGATTTATTCCATTAAAACGGATGAAAGACTATAATCCACTTGAACTTGAAAATGTATGTTTCAAAGGTACGTATATTGTTGGGGGAACTGCAAAAGCTGTAGTTGTTTCGACAGGTAAAAATACGTATTCAGGAATACTTCATACTTGTTGTGGTAGAACGTCTTAATTTGTTAATGATGCTAAATATAAAAAAACAATGTATAATAGACAAAGTTGAACAAAAACGTAGAATGGTAATCTATATATAACCTTACGTGATAACGTGAGGTTATTATTTTTTGTTAGTAGGAGAGGTATTATGAAAAAAGTATTATTAGTTGATGGTATGGCACTATTATTTCGTGCTTTTTACGCAACAAGTGTCTACGGACAATTTATGAAGAGACAAGATGGTACCCCAACGAATGGGATTCATGGTTATATGAAACATTTATTAACGGCAACACAAGCAATTGAGCCAACACACATTGTAACGTGCTGGGATATGGGAAGTACGACATTTAGAACAGAATCGTTCTCGAATTATAAAGCAAATCGTGCAGCACCGCCGGAAGAATTAATTCCACAATTTGATTTAGTGCAAGAAATGACTGCGAAATTATCTATTCCAGTCATCGGTATGAAAGGTTATGAAGCTGATGATTGTATCGGTACACTTGCAAAACAATATTGTAACGAAGCGGAAGTTTATATTTTAACTGGAGATACAGATCTACTGCAACTTGTTGAAAAGAACGTTACAGTTATGCTTCTTCGTAAAGGAATTGGAAATTATGAGTATTATACACCGGAGAAAATCATGGAAGAGAAAGGTGTAGAACCTTGGCAAATTGTCCATGCAAAAGCATTCATGGGAGATACAAGTGATAATTATCCAGGTGTAAAAGGTATTGGTGAAAAAACAGCGTATAAGCTTATTCAAGAACATGGTACAGTATCGGCAGTACTAGAAAATATAGCATCATTAACGAAAGCACAGCGTACAAAAATTGAAAGTGATTTAGAGAACTTAAATATCTCTTTACAATTAGCGCAAATTCATTGTGAAGTTCCAATTTCATGCTCGTTAGAAGAAGGGGTGCACACAATGGATGAAGAAAAACTACGATTCGTTTGCAACGAAATGAACTGGGGAAGACCTGAAATATTAATTAATATGCTTTAAAAGGTATGGAAAGGTAGATCAAATACATTTTTGATCTACCTTTCTTTTTTTGTTCACAAAGTTGTCAGAAAATAAACTCGATATTCATATGAAGTTCAAATAGATTTCACAACAATCAATTATTATAAGAACACACAGATAATTTCTTATCTTTTATATAAACCATCCCCCAAGGAGGAAAATAAACATGCGAAAAAAAGTGAGAAAATCCTTTAAACAATTATTAACTGAAAATAAACAATCATTATTAAGTAATAAAGAGAATATGAAAGAGATAGAAGAACGAATTGAGAAACGACATGTAGCATATAGTTGTTCTAATAATTGAATGAAGATTGATTTATAACACCCCTTCACAAAGTGAAGGGGTGTTATAGTGTAGTGAGAAGGGACAAAGAAGGGAGAGCTATTGTGTGAATGTAGTGGAGAAGCTTGGAGAAAATAATATATCATGTCTTATTAGTCTATCGGAAAGGATAGGCTGGGATTATAGTTTAGAAGAAATCGACACCATTTTAAGTTCAGGTATCGTATATGGCATGCGGAATGGAAAGGGAGAAGTAATTGCTAGTGCAGCAATTATATTATATGAAGGGGCATTAGCGTCTATCGGAATGGTGATTGTACATCCAGATTATAAAGGAAGAGGGCTCGGAAAAACGATAATAGATTCATGCGTTAAGAGCGTATCAACTCATACTCCAATTATGCTAATTGCTACGGATGAAGGAAAGCCTTTATATGAAAAGCTAGGATTCAGAGCGGTGAGTTATGTTTCTAAATACATATGTAATGTGTATAATGAATTTCATAAATATGAAACAAATGAAGAGTATATCATTAACTATGAAGAGCAAGATTTTGAAGATATAGTACAAATAGATGAAGGTGCATTTGGAGCAAATCGTAAAGAATTTTTAAGGTATAGAATTACACAGAGTGAACAATGTGTAGTTATTAAAGATAGAAAGAAAAAAATTATAGGTTATGGTCTAAGTATACAAACACCAGAAAATAAAATAATAGGACCAATCGTTGCTAAAAATGACACAATGGCAATGGGAATTGTTCATTCTTTAGCAAAAGGACATATTGGAAAATTAAGAATTGATGTACCAGAAGGAAAGAAAGATTTCATGAAAGAATTAGAGATTACTGGTTTTAAAAAGGCTAATACACCACCAATTATGATGAAAAATAGCGATGAATTATTAAAAAGGAATAATGAGCTATATAGTATTGCGGCACAAATTTTTGGATGAAAAAAGAATCCTTTTCACGTAAGGATTCTTTTTTAGGTAATTTAATCACGATATTGGTCATGAGTAGGTTGAAAGAGGTCTTCCTCGATATCCCTCACCATAGAAAAATGATCGACGTTATAATGCCCATGTAAAGTTTTATTATGATGACCAATAATTTGCTCTGCAGACAATACGTCAGAATCAGTTGTGGAATGACCATTTTTAATTAATGTAACGTCAAATCCTTGTACAGTAGCTGTTCTAACTGCGGTGTCAATGCAATGTTCTGTTTTACATCCACCTATAACAATATGATTAATTTTTTCTTCTTTTAAAAGTTCAAGTAAAGAAGTGCCATAGAATGAGTTTGTTGCTGCTTTATTAATAAGGATTGCAGACTGAGGTACTTTAATTTGATTATGTACTTCAAATCCTACACCACTACCAGAAGCAACATCGATATCTCTTACGAAAACAATAAGGGCATTTGAATCTATTGCTTTTTGTACGGCTGTATTTAGTGTAGATAATAGCACGGTTTTACGAAAAACTTCATTTTCTTGTTCATTTCCATCAATTAATTCTTGCTGAGCATCGATAATTAATAGTGCTTGTTTCATTCGCTATCCCCTTTAATATAAAATAAATTCCATTTTACATATTCTTTTATATTGTAAGGAAATCCTCTATTGTCTACGAAGTAGACGATAGATTTACAAAGTTGTCAAATAAATTTCATTCTCATAGCGTGTAAAAACATGTATGATAAGAAGTGGAGAATTTTTGAGTAGGTGGGAATATCATGCAAACAGTAGAAGATTATCTTTCATTCTTACATACGAAAGGATTTAAATTATCAGAGGAAGCACAAGGGTTTATTATGTTCGGACAGGGATATACGGGTGCATCTGATGGAATTGTAAACGCAGCAATAGAAGCGACGATTAAACATCAATTACAGTTTGATGGGAGTTATTTTGTTGCGTTATTAGAACGATTGAAAGAAGAAGAAATTACAGATAAAAAAAGCGCTAAGGCTTTTATGCGGAAGTTACAAGCGTAACTTCACGCAGCCCGCGCTTCTTTTTTTGTCTTTGAAGGAAGTTCAACAAAAACCATACCTAGGAATATACATAGACACCCGATAATGGCAGAAATAGAAAGTTGTTCGTTTGCAACTAGAACGCCTGTTAATGCAGCAAAAACGGGCTCCATTGCGAAAATAATTGCTACTCTCGTTGGAGAAGTGTGTTTTTGTGCAGATGTTTGAATGAAAAAAGCAATTGATGTCGCAAACAGGGAAGTTAGAAAGAGAGCGAATAAAAAGGACTGATTCGTCCATAGTGACACTGAAAATAATTTTTCCCAATCTTCAAACAAAAAGGCGCAAATAGAAGAAAACATACCAACAGCTAATACTTGTGACGTGCTTAACAATAAAGGTGATATTTTCTTAGAAAAGAAGCCGTTAACAAGAATATGGGCAGCGAAAGCAACTGCACAACCAAGAACGAGTATATCTCCAATGTTTAATTGAAAAGAATCACCAGCCGTTAATAAGTATAAACCTGCTGTTGCTACAGCAATACCGAGTACGATAAAAATGGTAGCTTTTTGTTTTAAAAAGATAAAAGACAAAATTGGTACCATAACGATACTAAGCCCTGTTAAGAAACCAGCTTTTGAAGAAGTTGTATAAAGTAAGCCGAATGTTTGTAATACATAGCCAACACATAAAAAGAAGCCAACGATTAATCCAGCGAGACTACTCTGTTTTATATCTTGTTTTGAAGATTTTTTTGAGAAAATCATTTGAACGAATAATAAAATAACTCCGGCGAATAAAAAGCGAATACCATTAAAAGTAAACGGACCAACGAAAGACATAGCATTTTGAACGACAACAAACGTAGCTCCCCAAATAAAAGAGACAAATAATAAAGCAAGAGGAGCAATCCAATCTTTTTTCACACTCATACCCCCGTTAATTTTGTAAGATAGCTTTTCTAGCTAATTCATCAGCGACTTTATTTTGACTACTTGGAATCCACTTAATAAAAAAGAGATCGAAACTTTTTATGTACTGCAGTGCTTCCTCTAATAGTGGTGCAAACATTTTATTTTTTGCGTATTCTTTTTCAACAGCTCGCTCGACAAGTTGCGAATCTGTACGAAAAGAGACAATGTTATAATTATGCTCCGTGCAATATTTTAATGCTGCAAGTAAAGCGTGGTATTCTGCTTCATGATTGGACATTGTCCCAAGGGGAAATGATAATTGTACAGCTGGTTGAACCCCTTTAATAAACACTCCTGCACCAGAAGGACCAGGATTTCCTTTTGATGCACCATCAATATATACTTCAATCAAAATGAGAAACCTCCAAATTATAAGATTATCCCCTACTTATATGTTTCCTTGAAGTAGGGGATAGAGTACTTAGCCGATTGTAAGACTATAACGACATGTAAATGTTTCATTCGCTTGTAAAGATTGAATTCCTTTTTTTTCCTTGAAATCTTTTGCTGGATTTATTTCATCAGCAATCCCGTACCAAGGTTCAATACATAAGAAAGGTGCGTTCTCGCCTGGTGTCCATACGCCGACAAATGGGAAGCCGTCAAATTCTACTTTTACAAATTTATTATGTTTATGAGAACGAATAGAGATTTCATTCGTATTCATATTTTCAAAAATAAGCGCATCATTTTTGAATAAATCGTATGTAAGTGGTAATTCATTCGTATTTTCAGCGATTAATTGCTTTTTACTTGAAAGGTAAGGTCCTTCTAATACGCTTGTTTCTAATCGTTCAGAACCATTAAATGATAAATGATAATCTGTAAATGATTCGCCCTCTAATAAGGGGAAGTTGAAACCAGGGTGTGCTCCGATTGAGAAGAACATCTCTTTTGAAGTAGGATTATTTACTCCATATGTTACATGAACGATTTGTCCGTCTAGCTCATAAGAAACGAGTAATTCGAATTCGTATGGGTATTTTTTTAATGTTTCTTCATTACTAGTAACAATATAAGTGATATTCGTTTCACTTTGTTCTTTTACAGAGAATGTAAGATCACGAGCAAAGCCGTGTTGTGTTAAAGAATATGGTTTACCATCTACGTAGTATGTATTATCTACTAATCGGCCGACAATTGGGAATAAAATTGGTGCGCGGCGCCCCCAATAAGTAGAATCGCCTTGCCATAAGTATTCAGTGTTATCTTCTTTTAAGCGAACGCTTTGTAATTCTGCACCTTTGTCAGAAATGGAAACGATCACTTTTTCATTTTGAATTGTTGCTGTCATGAAGTGAAACCTCCTAAATCTTTCATATGTTTTATTATACGTTGTCCAAAAGAAAAAAGGTAGTAAATGATAGGAATCTATTGACGAAAGAGTGCCTATTGCGTAAAATATACTCTTGTTGCTTAAAAACGAATAACGTGGTTCGAAACCATCCCACGTAAAAAAACTAAGGAGATTTTGTCATGAATATAAGAACATTAGTCGGTAATGGTATTTTAGCGGCATTATATATTGCTGTTTCTATGCTTATTCAGCCATTTGGCTTTACGAATGTACAGTTTCGTATTTCAGAGATGTTTAATCATCTCGTTGTATTCAATAAGAAAGCAATTTACGGGATTGTATTAGGTGTATTTTTAACGAATCTCTTTTTCTCACCTATGATCGCTTACGATTTAGTGTTTGGAGTAGGACAATCGATTCTTGCACTACTTGCAACTATTATTTCTATGCGCTTTATTAAAGGTGTTTGGGCTCGCATGATTTTTAATACGGTGATCTTTACAGTCACAATGTTTATGATAGCAATCGAACTTCATCTTGCATTTGATCTGCCATTTTTATTAACATGGCTAACGTGTGCAGTTGGTGAATTTGTTGTAATGGCGATTGGTATGCCTGTAATGTACTGGATTAATAAGCGAGTACAATTTGAAAGATTTATGTAATAGGTGAAAGAGCCGTTCCTTATATAGGGTGGCTCTTTTTGTATGTGATTATATTGAATATAATACTGTGACTCTTGATAAAATATAATAAAATAAATATAAGAAGTCTTATATAAGGGGAATCTAGTATGAAATATAAAATTCATTGGTTGTATAAAACAAAGCGTGGTTTACAAACGGAATTAACAACAGAGTACATGAACATAGAAGAAGTACTTCAATTTGCGGAGGATTTTGAGAAAACAGGAAGAGCGAAAGAACTATTATTTTTTGATGAAATGGACGCGGAATGGTCATTAAAAGAAATGAAAAAACTGAGTAAGCAAGTGGAGGAAGAGCCTCAAGAAATTCAAGTTTATTTTGATGGTGGTTATGATGTACAGACGAAAGAAGCTGGGGTTGGTATATGTGTATACTATAAAAAAGGAAATACAAATTATCGAATTCGTCGCAATGCATACATAGAAGGCATATATGACAATAACGAAGCGGAGTATGCATCACTATTATACGGGATGAATATACTCGAGGAATTAGGAATTAAATATGAACCAGTTACACTTCGGGGGGATTCTCAAGTTGTACTGCAGCAATTAGCTGGTGAATGGCCTTGCTATGATGAACATTTAAATCATTACTTAGATCAAATTGAACAAAAAGCAAAGAAAATGAAATTAAAGCTTGTTTGTGAACCGATATCTAGAAAACAAAATAAAGAGGCGCATCAATTAGCAACGCAAGCATTAGAAGGGACGGCGATTGACAGTCATAAAGAAATAACCGAATAGAGAGGTGCAAAGGTGAATAAAAAGCAACTCATTACAGAGGTAAATGACTTATTAGAGACGTATTGTGAAGGATGTTTCTTACAGAATCATAATCGGAAAAATCATAGTAAATACTATGCCCATTCTTTTTGTATACGGCAATGTACGGTTGGAGAGAAATTAAAAAAGTATGGAGAGCAATTGTCATGAAAAAACATCCAGAGAATTTTCTCTGGATGTTTTTTAGTGCTTCGCTTCGTGTAATTGATGCTCACATTTACTTAATTTTTTTTCTTCATTCATTAGAAACGGTTCGTCTAAATCCGTCGCAACGGATTTCATAATTTCTAGTTGAGAACGAGCCGCTTCTACTGCAGTAGTGGCATGCTCTAATGTGTCCGGATCCATTGAAATTGTTGCAGAACCTACCATTTTTTGTGCTGTTTCTACACGGAATTTTACTTCTTCAAAATCATTTACATGTGAACTCATTGTTATTGCCTCCTTTGTATTTTGCACATTTCACATAGTTTTCGCTCTGTAAAACGGAAATATACAAAAGAATAACAAAGGAGGTTACCAAGTAAGGTAACCTCCTGTCATATGTTGGATTAAAGTTTTACTACGTTAGCAGCTTGAGGTCCACGGTTTCCTTCAGTAATGTCGAAAGATACTTCTTGACCTTCCTCTAAAGCTTTGTAGCCGTCGCCTTGAATAGCAGAGAAATGTACGAATACATCATCAGAGCCGTCCATTTCGATAAATCCAAAACCTTTTTCATTGTTAAACCATTTTACTTTTCCTTGCATGTTACAATTCCTCCTAAAAAACGATTACTTTTTTTCATTTAGTGAAATTCATTAAAAAGAAAATATAATTTAAAAATGCTATATTCTCGAATATTCTGCTAAATGATTAATTTAAATATACACGAATTGGTAGAATTTAGTCAAGTAAGCGGTTTTATTTTTTGTATTTTTAAATAACTTTCCGCTCAAATTTTTAATAAGGTATAGGACAAGCCGCGTATGTAATATTCTTAAATGAAAGCTGTACATAATGAGGTGAAAGAATGAATGAGTCTTATTTATTAGATAATGAAGGAATGAAAAATAGAGTCGACATACCGAATTGGGTTGCAAAAGAATTTCATGATTTTTCGAATGTCGTGCTAGAAGCAACTTTTCCGTGTTATTTCGGTTTAACAGCTTTGAAAAAGAATGAACTTCGTTATTCATTTCTCTCTCATAATGATTGGGGACATTTACCCAATACAATGTTATCTTTTTTGGAGTTAATGAAAGAACGGCCAATTGTAAGAAGAGGTTTTTTTCTTTTTGTAGAACCGGAATGTGAAGAGAAATCAATCGAATATTATCGAGATTATTTTTGGAAAGTACTACAATATTTACATGAAAACGATGATCAAACATGGCCGAAGCAAATTCCTGAAGATCCAGATCATTATTTATGGGAATTTTCATTTGGTGGTGAACCGATATTTGCGTTTGGAAATGCACCGGCTTATAAACAGCGAAAGACTAGGCATTTAGGAAATTCTCTCGTTATTGGATTCCAACCACGAACTATTTTCGAGGGCTTAGAAGGAGATCGTCCTAAAGGCTCATATTCGAGACAAATGGTTCGTGAGCGAGTTGAAAAGTGGGATCAGCTGCCGAAGCATCCTAACATTAGTCACTATGGCGATCCTGACCATCGTGAATGGAAGCAATATTTTATTGGAGATGATATAGAACCGATTAAAGGTAAATGTCCTTTTCATCATAGGATAGAGAAATAAGAGCCATCAACTGGATGGCTCTTTTGTATATTTTGGATAAAAAAGGGTATTGTATTAGTGAATAATTTTTATGAAAGCTAGTCTATTTTCTATATTTGCATCATTATTTAATAGTAAAAGAAGTAGAAAGGATAGAGCGATGTTTGGAGCAATTATACAACAAATAGTATTGGGTATTTCATTAGCTGCACCGGTAGGTCCAATTAATATTGAAATGTTAAAACGTGGAATTGAACGTGGATTTTGGCATGCGTGGATTGTTGGAATCGGAGGAATGACTGCTGATATTTTGTTTATGCTTCTTATTTATTTTGGTTTATCTTCTGTTTTTATGTATACATATGTACAAGCTTTTATGTACTGCACTGGGTTTTTCCTGTTATTTTATTTAGGATTTCAAAGTGTAAAACAAGGAATCTCCCACTCGAATATGGAATATAACAAAGAAGAGGTAGGTGGACTTAAACAATCCTTTATGGCGGGATTTTTAATTGCGATATCCAACCCATTAAATCTCGTTTTTTGGTTTGGCATATACGGAAGTACACTTAGCTCATTGCTTACAAAGGTAACGAAACAAGAAGCTTTTTTGTACAGTCTTTGCATTATTATTGGTATTATTTTGTGGAACTTAAATATTGCTTTTTCTGTACATTTTGGAAGAACTTTATTAAAACCAAAAGCACTTGGCTATATTACAGCCGGAGCAGGTATTATTTTAGTAGGATATTCTATCCATTTTGCATACAAAGCTTTACAGTTGTTCACATAAGATTGAAGGGGAGATTTTTATGTATCGAACCACTATTGACGGAAAAGAAATTATCATCACACTAGCACCAAAAATCCGAAAAGAAATTACTGACAGGAACCCATTATATGAAGCGGTATTTAAAAATGCAGCAAGGTTGCTGCAAACGAAACAACCAACGTTTGCGGTAAATCATGAAATATTTGGGCTTATTATTGGAGAAGTACAGAGGGGTGAAGTAACGGTGTTTGCAGTAGAACACATTATCCCGAAGCAAAATATATTTGGTTCGAACACTTTTTTCTCGACAATAGAGCAGCAGGCAAATTTGTAAAGTGAATAGAATAAAATAGAAAAGAAATGGTCGTAACGATATGTTACGGCTGTTTTTTGGGAAAAGGGGGAAGAAAGATGAAGAGAGTGGTAAAGGAGTTCTTTTTACAACATGATATTGTTATTATGTATAGTATTCTATTTATTTTCATCATTATTTTAAAAATGCAATTTTTCACATGGATCGGTATGTTAGCGTGTGTGTTTGGGATTGCTTTTTATACTTTTAACGAATATATGACGCATCGTTTTTTATTCCATTTAAAGCCGCCTAAAAACGCATTTTTATTAAAAATGTTAAGAAGATTACATTATGATCATCATGTATATCCAGATGATTTGAAACTTTTATTTTTGCCTGTATGGTTTAGTATACCTAGCTTTACTATATATTTACTTATATCGTATGGTATTACAAAAAGTGTTACTGTTACACTTTCATTTGGAATAGGAATGATTATCATGCTCCTCGTTTATGAATGGAAACATTATATTGCACATAAACCGATTCGTCCCTTCACTAAGTTTGGAAGATGGCTAAAAAAACAGCACATATTACACCATTATAAAAACGAAAAGTTTTGGTTCGGAGTTTCAAATCCAGTATTCGATTTTATATTTGGAACACTTAAAGATGGAAAAGACGTTGAATTAAGTGAAACAGCTCGTAATTTAGAAAAGGAGACAAAGACAGAAGTAGTGCGATAAGCACTACTTCTGTCTTAATGAGGGAGGGATAATTGAGGTTTCGCTTTATTTTGAAAAAGTATATTAAAAATTTAAGAGAAAATGACGAAAAATGTCTATCGAAAAATCTTTGCAGGAATGTATGGATTGTCTAAAATGGAAATAAGTTTCTGAATATTTATAAAATTTAGTTTTTAGGTATGCAAGGGGGAATTATATTTTAAGTAAGAGAGGGGACTAGAGAATGAAACGAGATGATACATCAGCACGTAAGTTGCAAAATGAGGTGAATTATACAGAGGTTGTTCGGTCAGAAGAATTTCAATTACTGTTAAATACGAAAAAGAAGTTTATCGTTCCAATGAGTATTTTCTTCTTAAGTTTTTTTATTGCACTACCTATTTTAACATCGTATTCAAAGGTGCTCAATACACCGGTATTTGGTGATGTTACTTGGGCGTGGGTATTTGCTTTTGCACAATTTATAATGACATGGGCATTATGTATGATTTATAGCAAAAAGGCAGAATCCTTTGATAAAATCTCGCGAAAAATTCTACAAAATATGCAACAAGGGAGGGGCTGAATTTGAATACTACTGCGTTTGCACTATTTTTAATTATCGTCCTTGGTACACTCGTTATCACGTATTTCGCATCGAAAAAAACGAAAAATGCGAGTGAGTTTTATACGGCTGGAGGGGGATTAACTGGTTGGCAAAATGGTCTGGCCATTGCTGGGGATTATATGTCTGCTGCGTCATTTCTTGGTATCGCTGGAGCAATAGCGTTAACTGGGTTTGATGGTTTCTTTTATAGTATAGGCTTCTTAGTTGCTTACTTAGTTGTATTATATCTAGTTGCAGAACCGCTTAGAAATTTAGGGAAGTATACGCTCGCTGATATGATTGCGGCACGTTTTGATGCGAAAAAGGTTCGCGGTATTGCAGCGCTTAATACGATGACTATTTCGATTTTTTATATGATTGCCCAATTAGTCGGTGCGGGTGCACTTATTAAATTATTATTAGGTATCGAATATACGACATCTGTATTAATCGTGGGCACACTTATGACTGTGTATGTTATTTTTGGAGGAATGACAGCTACGAGTTGGGTTCAAATTGTAAAGGCTGTACTACTTATGGCAGGGACGTTTATTATTTCTGTTATCGTTTTCTCCAAATTTAATTTCAGTGTGACTGAAATGTTCGCTCAAATGAAAACAGCTACTCCACTGAAGGAATCATTTTTAAATCCAGGAGTAAAGTATAAAGATGGTCTTGATACACTTTCTTTAAATTTAGGACTAGTTCTTGGTACGGCAGGATTACCGCATATTCTTGTCCGCTTTTTCACAGTACGTGATGCAAAAACTGCACGTCAATCTGTTGTGTACGCTACGTGGTTAATAGGTGCATTTTATATTATGACGATTTTCTTAGGATTTGGTGCAGCTGCATTTGTAGGAAATGAAGCAATTATTAAAGCAAATCCAGCCGGTAATATGGCAGCACCTTTATTAGCTAAAGCGTTAGGTGGAGATTTCTTATTCGCATTCGTATCGGCGATTGCTTTTGCGACAATTTTAGCTGTAGTAGCAGGTCTTGTATTAACGGCAGCTTCCGCATTTGCTCATGATTTTTATAACGAGATTATTCGCAAAGGAAAATCAACGGAAAAAGAACAAGTTTCCATGGCTCGTTATGCATCTATTGGAGTAGCGATAGTATCTATTATACTCGCTTTATTTGCGCAAACATTAAACGTAGCATTTTTAGTATCACTAGCATTTGCAGTTGCTGCTAGTGCAAACTTACCAGTAATATTATTCACAATTTATTGGAAGCGTTTTAATACAACAGGAGCAATTTGTGGTATGATTGTCGGTCTTGTATCAGCAATTGTTCTTGTAGCATTAAGTCCTAATGTATGGAATCCTGTAGCAGGGAAAGCTATATTTGTTGGGGAAGCGATATTCCCATATACGACACCTGGAATTATTTCGATTCCGCTTGGATTTCTTGCAGCATATTTAGGAACTGTTTTCTCTAGTAAGAAAGAAGATGCAGCGAAGTTTGATGAAATTCTTGTGAAATCTAATACTGGTCATGGTATTAGCGACGCATCTTCGCATTAAAATAGAGGAGCTTTTCGAATTATAAGAAAAGCTCTTTTTCTTTTGTCATTTTCTTATAAATATTACTGTATTGTAAGTAGGATTTGTCATAATTTTGTGGAATGAAAATAAGCAGGGAGAAATTTAACTCATCATGGTACCAGCGCAGCTTTGTGAAAAATAAGTTGTTATGGAAGGTGGAAGAAATGATGAAGACAAAACAAACCGATGAATTATTAGCAAAAGATGAGCAATATGTTTGGCACGGAATGCGTCCCTTTAGTCCAAGTAGTACAATGGTAGGGGCAAAAGCAGAAGGGTGCTGGGTTGAAGATATACAAGGAAAAAGATATTTAGATGGTATGAGTGGTCTTTGGTGTGTGAATAGTGGATACGGAAGAAAAGAGCTGGCAGAGGCAGCTTATAAGCAATTGCAAACATTATCGTACTTTCCGATGTCACAATCACATGAGCCAGCTATAAAGCTTGCTGAAAAGTTAAATGAGTGGCTTGGTGGAGAGTATGTTATATTCTTCTCTAATAGTGGATCAGAAGCGAATGAAACGGCTTTTAAAATAGCAAGGCAATATTATGCTCAAAAGGGTGAACCACATCGTTATAAATTTATGTCACGCTATCGTGGTTATCATGGAAATACAATGGCAACGATGGCGGCAACTGGCCAAGCACAGCGTAGATATCAATATGAGCCATTTGCTTCAGGTTTTTTACACGTAACGCCTCCAGATTGTTACCGTATGCCAGAAATGGAATCACAAAATATTTATGATGTAGAGTGTGTGAAAGAAGTAGATCGTGTGATGACATGGGAATTAAGTGAAACGATAGCGGGATTTATTATGGAGCCAATTATTACAGGTGGAGGTATTCTAATGCCGCCACAAGACTATATGAAAGCTGTTCATGAAACGTGTCAAAAACACGGTGCACTACTCATTAGCGATGAAGTGATTTGCGGTTTCGGACGTACAGGAAAAGCATTTGGATTTATGAATTATGATGTGAAGCCAGATATTATTACAATGGCAAAAGGGATTACGAGTGCATATTTACCATTATCAGCAACAGCTGTGAAAAAAGAAATATATGAAGAATTTAAAGGGAAGGGAGAATATGAATTCTTCCGCCATATTAATACGTTTGGTGGAAATCCAGCAGCTTGTGCATTAGCGCTTAAAAACTTAGAGATTATGGAAAATGAAAATTTAATTGAGCGCTCTGCACAAATGGGCTCCCTTTTATTAGAGCAATTAAAAGAAGAAATTGGAGAACATCCACTTGTTGGGAATATTAGAGGAAAAGGTCTACTAGTTGGAATTAAACTAGTAAATGATAAAGAAACGAAAGAGCCAATTGATAACGACAAAATTGCAAGTGTTGTAAATGCTTGTAAAGAAAAAGGGTTAATTATAGGACGAAACGGCATGACGACAGCAGGATATAATAACGTCTTAACGTTAGCACCACCGCTTGTAATTTCAAGTGAAGAAATTGCTTTTGTTGTTGGAACGTTGAAGACAGCGATGGAACGCATTTAACGAATGAAGCGAGCTGCAATACAGCTCGCTTTTGTTTAGTAGGAGGGGTTTTTTTATGGAGAAATATGATCCTAACAAGCATTATCACATCGGATATTATGAAGATGGATATGATTTAGAAGTGACGGCGTACAAAAGAATAAAAGAACCAGTTTGGGATGCTTATATTCCGCACTATGAGGCAGACGATTTTTATAAGAAAGTGGAGGAAATGAAGCTAGGTGAATATATCGATGATTATGGAATTAAAGTATATTCATTTCGTGATGATATCGATGATGAAGAAGCTCGCTTCATTTTTGAAAAATGGTTAAAAAAGAATGAAATTGTTTAAAGAGAAAATGAAAAAGGAGATTGCTATCTTATAAAATAGCAATCTCCTTTTATTATATTAAACTTATTTACTTGCTTTCATTGCTTTATCTTTTGCACCAAAAGTGTATTTTAACATTGGTGGTGTAATCATTGTAGTTAAAATAACGACAATAACGATAGCTGTAAAGTAATCTTGTGCTAATAGTCCAGAAGAAAGTCCTGTACCTGCGATGATAAGTGCAACCTCACCACGAGAGACCATACCAGCACCGATAATTGCAGAAGACTTTGCATCAAATCCAGTCATGCGTGCACCAAATCCACAACCGATTAGTTTCGTTAATACAGCGATAACTGTTAATGCTAAGATGAACCAAATTTGATTACCAATACCATCAAATGTAATATTCATACCGATACTTACGAAGAATACTGGTACGAACATTGCGTAAGCGATTGGTTCTACTTTCTTTTCTACTTCATGTTTGTAGTTCGTTTGAGAAATTGCGATACCAGCTGCGAAAGCACCGATAATACCAGCAATTCCTAATAATTCGCCGAAATATGCGAATGAGAAACAGATAATAAGAGCCGCGCTCACGATAGACTCAGATACGCGTAGTGGTGATAACCAACGCATAATCGCTGGAACACCTTTCCATCCGATTAAAATAATAGAGGCGAAGAATACAACTTTCTTCAAGATAACCATTGTTAAGTTAACATCGTCTGTACCTAAGAAGCTCATTGCGAATGCTAATAAAATAACGACAAGAATGTCATCAAATACAGCTGCTCCAAGCATCGTTGTACTTTCACGTGTTTTCATCTTACCTAAATCGCGAAGTGTTTGAACGGAAATACTAACACTTGTCGCACATAGAAGTAATCCTAAAAATACAGCGTTCCCTTGTTCCATTCCCATAACAAGACCGGAAACATAACCACCTACGAATGGAAGAATGATACCTCCGAGTGCAACTGCTAAAGAAGAGTTACGATTTGCATTTAATTCTTCTAAGTCTGTTTCAAGTCCAGCCATAAACATTAAAAGAATAACACCAACATTACTTAATTGTGTTAGAAGTTCTGAGTTTTCAATCCAACCTAATACAGCTGGACCGATAACGATACCGACAATTAATTTACCGAGTACAGAAGGTTGACCTAATCTAACACTAAGGTCACCAGCAAGCTTTGTACTTAATAAAATAAGTGCAATTTGAAAGAAAAATTCGAATTCCATTTGATCCTCTCCTTATCACTTTGTATTTTTATTAAACGATTTCTCGGAATTTGCCTAATGAAAATATGTAAAACCCATTAAACAAAGGGTCTGATTACAAGTTCTTTTGAACTCGTAATTTGAACCTGTAATCAATATATAATAAAATTTATAAAAAATCAATGAAAAAATAGCAGATTTTCATGATGGGATTCGATTTAGATATGGAGGGAATCAATATATAATAAGAAGAAATAAGGATACATTTTTAATGAATTGGAGAATGGAATATGTTAATAAATAAACGCTTTACAATTGGAGAAATGGCAAAAATGCATAATATCGCGGAATCTACATTAAGGTATTATGATGAAAAAGGAATTTTTCATCCGTCTATTGTCGATCCGCAAACGAATTATCGTTATTACACAATTGATCAGTTTTCACTGTTAGATACGATTAAATTTTTACGACAGTTAAATATTCCGTTAAAGGAAATTAAGAAATATATTGATGAGCGGAATCCATCTTATGCGCTTAATTTACTTGAAAAGCAACAAGAAATGATGTTAAAGAAGCAAAGAGAAATTGAGTATGCTTTGGCAAAAATGGAGCATAAAATCCATTTAATGAAGAAAGCGACGAAATCTGAAGCGAATCAAATTATTTATAAAAAGATACCGAAACGAAAAATTACAGCAATTGCAGTTGCGCCTAATACAACGGATGATATGTTTGAGTATTATATCCATTCATTGCAAAAAAATATGAAGCAAATCGATAATAGTTTATTTTCAGGAGATATCGGTGTAACAGTCTCAAAAAAAGCATTAATGCAAAATGAGTTTCAAGCATATAACAGTGTGTTTATTCTTTTAGATTACATGCCTTTTCAAGTACATACTTCAGATGAAATAAAAGAAGGGATATTTGCTTGTTCTTATCACCATGGACCATATGAAGAAACAGACACAACGTATATGGAATTATTAAGGCACATTGATAACGAAGGATATGAAGTGTGCGGAGATGCACTGGAACTTGCATTAATTGATTGGTCCGTAACAGAAAATCCGGAGGAGCAAGTAACGGAAATTCAAATACCTGTTATTAAAAAGACAAATAAAAAATAGGCTTATATATTTTTCAATTCTCTCTTGACCTTCAAGTTACTTGAAGGTTTAAACTGTGAACAGAGCGTTGAAAAAAGGAGCATATTAGTATGGAAGCAACAGAAAAATTAAGAGAAAAACCGATAAAAAGTTTATTTATTTCATATTTAATACCAGCAGTTCTCGGAATGGTATTAATGTCAGTTAATATTGTGATTGATGCGGTCATGATTAGTAGGGGAGTTGGAGCGAACGGTTTAGCAGGAGTAAACGTGGCTATTCCAGCATTTTCGATTTTCTTCTCCATTTCATTATGGATTGGAATGGGTGGAGCAACATTATATTCGATTGCACTAGGCGAAAATAAACTTGAAAGAGCAAGGTCTATTTTTACGCAATCTATGACAGTAGCAGTTATTATCGTAGGCGTTTTAGCGGCTATTTGCGTATGGAGAATAGAAGATTTAGCATACTTATTCGGTGCAAATGAAGTGATTTTACCGTATGCGTTAGACTATTTACACGTGTTATTAACATTTGGAATGATATACGTGTTAGAAAATATTTTAAGTACATTTATACGAAATGACGGAAATCCTAATTTAGCAATGGCGGGTCTTGTTGTCACGGCTGTATTAAATATAGTATTTGATTATATCTTTATTTTCATCTTTGGATGGGGCGTAACAGGTGCTGCTTCAGCGACTATTCTTTCAGCAGCGATTGGTTTCCTCGTATTATTATCTCACTTCTTTAGAAAAAGTAGTATTTTAAAATGGACGAAATTCCATTTTGAATGGGATACGATTAAACAAATTATGGTGATTGGTTTCCCGAGTTTTACAGCAGAAAGTACAGTAGCAATCGTAACGATTGGTTTTAACATCGCATTCGTTCAATATGCAGGAGAAGTAGGAGTCGCTTCCTATGCGATGGTGAATAGCATTCATGCGATGACATTACTATTATTCTTCGGTGTTGGAGCAGCATTACAACCAATCGCAAGTTTCCATTACGGTGCAAATTTATCAGAAAGATTGCGTGAAGGATTACAGTTTGCTGTGAAAATTGCGGTTGTACTCGGAGGCATTGCGATAATTGTCGGATTATTCTTCGGGAAATATATCATTGGTCTATTTGATGTCCAATCGCCAGATCTATTGGAGTTAACGTTAACAGGTATTAGCTTGTTCTTTATCCAATACGTATTTTTAGGCTACAACATTGTGTATGGAGAGTACTTCCAATCAGTGCGACAAACGAAAAAATCGGTACTTATTATAATGAGCCGAGGGTTACTATTTATTATTCCGTTGTTATGGATTATGCCAAAGATATTTGGAATAAACGGAATTTGGCTCGTTATGCCAGTTGCGGAAGTATTGACAGCAATTATCGTATTTACGATGAATCGTATGAAACATCCTGTTCCGTTAAATATGGCAGGAAAGAAAGAAGCAATATAGTGAAGAAAATCCCCTTGAGCAAGTAAGGGGATTTTTTTCATTCTTTTAAACTAATCGCAAAAGACCCATCCGTTTCTTGAACAGACGCAAAAGCCACGTTTTTAATATTTGTAACGCCTTTCTCCTTTAACTCTGCATGTAACCACTTTTCGTTTTTATGGATTAACTTTAAGTTATCGTATTGAATTTGTGAATCAACGATAAGAGCAATTGGTAACCCTGCATACTTAACATCTATATTCATATCTTTTGGAGTCAATGGTACGAGTTCTCTCTTTGGCAAAATACTTATAGATCCATTGGATTCTAAAATTGCATATTCAATTTCATGAACACTTGGATATCCGGCGACGCGAAGGTTAGAAAGCAATTCGGGTATTGGATATCTACTTTTTTGTAAATTCTCAAAAATAATATCACCATGTTTAATTAAAATAATGGGGTGTCCGAGAATAAAACGATTTAGTTTGTTGAGTAAGCTTAATTTTGTAAGTAGTAAATGCAAACATGTAATAACAACCATACCGAGAAATGCTTGTAAAGCACCAGCGACTGGTATGGCTTGAAAAGCTAAATAAGATAAAAAGATAATAGCCCCAAAATCATGAGGAGTTAGTTGTGCCAATGCAGATTTACCAAGTAGCTTAAGTGATAGTAAAAATAAGATGAAAAAGAACGATACATTAAATAAAAAGAGAAGCAATAGGGACACTCCTTCGTGCGAAGTTGTACTTACTATTCCCGAAAGTAGTATAAATATTACCTTTTATAGGATGAATTAGGGTGAATTGGAATTTGGCTGTATACAAACAAATAAATGGATATTATGATGAAGGAAGTAAAGGGAATAGGAGTATATGGATATGAGAAAGAAGAAAATAATTAAGTACATTTTAGTTGTTATAATGATCTTCGCCGTGTATGCGGGGTTTTTACAATATAACATCTATAAGCATGGGCATATGAATGCCACCTACGATGCGGATTATATAATTGTACTAGGATCGAAAGTAAATGGAATAAAACCTTCTTATTCATTGCAATATCGTATTGATAAAGCAGCTGAGTATTTAAAATCACATGAGAAAACAATTGCTATCGTATCTGGAGGCCAAGGAAAAGGTGAAGATATTACAGAAGCATTAGCGATGAAACAAGGATTAATGAAACAAAATATTGCAGAAGACCGCATTATAATGGAAGACCGTTCGACGAGCACAGATGAGAATATTAAATTTTCAAAACCTCTTATCCCTGAACATCTGAAAAAAGGGATGATTGTAACGAACGATTTTCATATGTTCCGAGCGAAAAAGATTGCAGAAAAACAAGGATTGATATTAGAAGGTCTTCCGGCGAAAACACCGAAACCAATTATTATTCAATCGAACGTTCGAGAATATTTAGCGATTACGCAATATTGGTTTATGAATCGAATATAGTAAAAGTAATCCCGCCCGAAATTCGAGGCGGGATTTATTTTGAGGAAAATCTTACAAAACTGTCATCTTAATGAAAGGTAAAGCGATAGTTTCTAAAGTGGTTTCCTGACATAATGAAGGTAACAAAAAACTTTAGAGGTGAATCGGATGAAAGGGAATAATATTTTATCTTCGCTATGTTACTTTAGTATCTTTTTTGCACCGTTTTTACTGCCAATTATCGTTTACTTCGTTGCGGAAGACGAAGTAAAACATCATGCAAAAAAAGCATTTTGGTCACATGTTTTTCCATACGCAATTTTATTTGGAGGATTAGCATTATCAGGGGTATACGGTTTAAGTTTCAATCAGTCTGAGAGCGTTGGAATTGGGATGGTTATAACGTATGCAGTGTTTATTTTAGTAGGGATTTATTATTTCATTTGGAATATCGTTAAAGGAATTAAAGTTTTGAAAGCAGCGTAACAAGAATTGTATAACAGCATATTAATCCGAAGTTATTTAGCGATAGGTTAATATATTGAAATTGTCGCTAATATAATTTCATTTACCATAATAAAAGATACTGTAAAAAAAGAGCAATTCAAAAAGAATTGCTCTTTTTATGCTTATAAGTTGTGAATATTGAAAAAGATGTGTTAATTTTTCATTATGAAGAGAAAAAAGGAGTGATTTTTATGAGTGAGATGATACATAAAATGGAGCAACACGTTTCAGTTCGTAAATATAAAGAAGAACCAATTTCAAAAGAGGTAGTAGAAAGAATGGTGCAAGCTGCACAACATGCGGCTTCCTCACATTTTGTACAGGCGTATTCTGTTATATATGTAACAGATCAGGAACTAAAGAGTAAACTAGCTGAATTATCCGGGAATCGTCATGTGAAAGACTGCGCAGCATTCTTTGTTTGTTGTGCAGACTTAAAACGACTTGAAATGGCGTGTGAAAAACATGGTACAGAGATAAAACATGAAGGAGTGGAAGACTTTATCGTTGCGACGGTAGATGCTTCACTTTTTGCACAAAACTTAGCACTTGCAGCTGAATCATTAGGATACGGTATTTGTTATATTGGTGGAATTCGTAATAACCCGAGAGAAGTGAGTGAATTGCTTCATTTACCGGATAAAGTATATCCTGTGTTTGGAATGACAGTCGGTGTGCCAGATGAAGAACATGGAGTTAAACCACGTTTACCGGTAGCGGCCATTCTTCATGAAAATGGATATGATGAAACGAAATATGCTGAATTATTAAACGAATACGATGAAACGATGAGTGCGTATTACAAAGAAAGATCGTTAAATCAAAAAAACGTAACATGGACAGAATCAATGAGTTCATTTATGTCCAAAGAGAAAAGAATGCATATGAAAGAGTTTTTAAATGAAAAAGGATTAAATAAGAAATGAGTAAAAAGGCAAACCTGTGATGCGGGTTTGTCTTTTTTGGAGGAGAAATGTGATTGTTTTCGAATTGGTATAGAGGGAGGCGATAATATGAAAAAAGCTTTAATCTTTTTATTTGATGGCTTTGCAGAATTTGAAGTGAATATAGCGAGTTTATTTTTGACAAGTAAGGAGTTCGAAATAATAACAGCAACGGTAGACGGAAAAACAGTTACAGGAGAAGGCGGATTTTTGTGTCAACCACATGTCTCTATAGAGAATATTGAAGTAGTGGATTACGAAGTGTTTATTGTACCAGGAGGACATATTTTTGATCATTTAGAAAATGAAAAGTTGTTATCTATCGTGAACAAATTACATAAGCGAAATAAATGGATAGCGGGTATTTGTGCAGGGACATCTTTACTACATGCAGCAGGCGTACTTAATAAGAAGAAATTCTCAACATCATTAACTCCAGATGAAGAACACTTAGCAGATCTACATGAATGGAAATATAAACAAAAGAAAGATGTAACTGTGGATGGTAAGGTTATTACAGCGGTAGGGTCTGCATATGTTGAATTTGCAGTTGAAATAGTGAGGCAGCTTCATTTATTTAATGAATTTGAAGTGAATGAGAACTTACAATACTTTAAAAATATAACGGGACTTTGCGATGAAACTTTAGTTTAAGTGAATAGCTTTATATTAATACCTAAGTTTAGAAAGCTGTCGATTCTTTCTGAACTTAGGTATTTTGTTTGTTATCATATACGTAGAAATAAAAATTAATAAATTTTTACAAAAGTGATAGAAAATGAGAATGAAATGCCAATAGTAAGTAAAAGCAGCTGCTAAAGAGGAACTGAGGAAGGAAGATGCTTATGATTTTCAATTCTGAAGAGGATTTAATTATAGCTATGAAAAAACATGATCAAGATGCTTTGAAAGAAGTGATTGATCAATATGGAAAATTAATTTTGTACATTATTCATAAATCATTAAGTACCCCTATTGAAAAACAATATGTGGATGATTGTTATAACGATGTATTTACTGTCATTTGGTTTAATATCGACCAATTTGATACAGAAAAGGGAAACTTAAAATCTTGGATGATTGGTATTACTAAATTGAAGGCATTGGAATATAAAAAGAAAGTATATAAAGAGAATACAATCGATAAAGACGTAGAAATAGATACAGGTGTCCATGATAGGTATGAAATAGAACAAGAAGAAGAAATTATGGAAATAGTTCAAGATTTAAATAAGAAAGATCGATATATTTTTTTAAAGAGGTATATTGATGGACATTCCATTGACGATATTGCGAAAGAATTAAAAGTAACGGCGGATTATATATACAATCGAATTTCTCGTGGGAAGAAAAAACTTCAAAAACTGTGGAAAGGGAGTGTGTAATATGGATAAAAGATTATTATCGATGTTAAATGAGCTCCAATATTCAGAGGAAGAAATTACACGTTTAGAGAAAGAGGCGGATGCTTCTATAAATATAGATAAGTACTATGTAAGAAATGGTGAACTGCTAAAAAAATTAACTTTACAAATGCTTGAAGAGTCAATTCGCGAAGAGTTACAAGAAAATGAAGAAATTGAGAATGAACTGTTAGTAGGAGAGGGATGCATGGTAAATACAAAAGTAATACCGAATATTTATACTGTAGGTGCAACTTTTTACTATTATATCGTTTTAACAAATAAAAGGTTGCTGATGAAAGGATTAGATTGTTATTTTAAAAAGGTAAATGAATACAGTATGTTAATAGAAGATATTCAAGCAATTTCACAACATAAAAAAATGAAAAACGTATACGGGATTAAATATAATAAAAAATATATCCAATTTGGAAGTATAGAGCACGAACAAGAACTAGCTATGATTATTATGAAATTAAGACAGCATGGAGTAAAAGAAGAGAAATATAAAGATTTTGAGAAAGGCTGGATGATTTATTTCAATGTTCTAGTCATAGTAACATCCGGTCTTTTATTTTTAAAATATTTAATGTAAAAAGCGGCCAAAAAGCCGCTTTTTATGTTGCAGTTAATATTCTAATGATGATCCTGTAGCTCTAAAATATTTTTCTCGTGAAGGAGTCATTACCCGGATTGCTAATAAACAGGAAAGGAAAAGAATGAGTAATGAGCTACTTATTACAGTAATTTGAACGGAAAGAAATTGTGCGGATGCCCCAATTGCTAAAACGAAAAAGATTTGGATGAAATTTTTTATGGAATCAAACACGCTATCGATACGTCCTATCATATGTACAGGAATGTTATTTTGATAAAATGTGATAAAGCCAGTACCTGCAAATGATGAAGAAATGCCAAGTAAAATGAAACCAGCTGCCGCGACGATAAATGAATTTGAAAAGGCGAAAATTACATAACCTATTGCTGTGAAGATCATACCGAATCCGATACAATGTTGAATTGGTAATCGTTTGGCAAGGAGAGAGACAAGAAATGAACCGGAAACGTAAGCGGCACCAGTTATACTAACAAGCATGCTATATTCCATGTCGGACAAAAGCAGTACTTGATTTGTGAATACAACTTCTTGTGAATCGAGTGCCATAGAAACAAGCATAGTCGCTTGAAATAAAACGAATATGAGAATTATGTAAGTTTCCGTTCGAGCGAATGAAAAGACTTGTTTCCAATCACTTCGTAATGTTTGTACGAAAGTATTTGCAACCTCTTCGTTTTGCTTTGTTTGTAATGTAATGTTAGGCAAGTAGTAAATGAGAATGGTAGAAAGTAGAAAGGAAAGTGAGTTGCAGTAAATAACAAAGGTTGCTGAGTACGTGGTGAGAAGTATTCCAGCAAGAGCTGGACCGATAATAAAAGCCCCGCTCGTACAAAAGTTATTCCAAGCGTTGAATTGAGCGCGTTCTTCAGCTCGTATGAGCATTGTTTTATAAGTAAATGAAGCTGGATCGAAAAATGATGTAGCAATGCGAGTTAAAAAGATAAAAATATAAATGGCCCAAATAGAATCAAATAGTGGAATACAGCCAATGAGAGCTGCACGAATGATATCTGTGATGAGCATAATGGACCGTTTGTTTAATCGATCTACTATGCTACCAGACCATATTTTTGTAACAACGGTGGCAATTGGGCCAACAATCCATAATCCTGCTACAGCAGCAGGGGAGTTTGTACTATTTAACACCATTAAGTTTAGAGCGATGAGATACATAAAATCACCTAAACGAGAAATTCCTGTTCCCGACAATAATAATAATTTATTTTTCATAAACAAATGGCCCTTTCTTTCATTGTTTTTTAATCCTGCAGGAAATAGCGTATTCCTCTTCAGAGTTTGATTGACGAGCGGTTTTGTTTTCCCAACGTAATAAAACTTGTGTAATCTCCCAAGTAAGCTGTTGTAATTCCTCCGGAGTTAAAAATAGATGAGATACAATATGGCTACCTGTATTCGTTCCTTCTGTGCCACTTTCTTCAATATAGAAATGAGCCGCTTTTGCTTTATAATATTTTTCAATAATTCCGCGTTTTTCCTTCGTGTCTACTAATTCAAGTAACCCTCCATCATATAAAATTTGAACGTGATAATGTACGCTGCCAGCAGTTTTATTTAGTTTAGTAGCTACTTGTTTTGCAGTGAGTACTTCGTCTTTTAAAAGGTGAAGAATTTGAATACGAGTTGCATTGGAAATGAGCTTCTGCTGCTCAGCTGAAATAGTAAGTCTATCATCAAACATTATGGCATCTCCTTTCTTATAATCTAAATTTATTGTACATTCTAAAAAATTAGAACGTAAGGAAAATAAATCTCCTTTTTTCTCTGTATTTCGACATAAATAAAAATAGCATGTACATAGACATGCTATTAAGTGATAGTAGATTCTTCACTAAGTTTCCCGCAATAAAACAGGTAAAGCCATATAAAACTAACAAAAATACAGCATATAGCTAGTAAACTACCAATAATTTGAGGAGAAAGGATTTCTAATAGCCATCCAGTAATGAACATAGATAACTGTATAAGTGAACCATAAATAGAATAATGAAATGAAAAAACTTTACCCATCATATTTTCGTGCGTGTAAGTTTGAAGTAATGTCGTATCCAGTGGAACGATGATTCCTCCTGCTATGCGCATGCAGAGCAATGTAATGATACCGATAATAAGTTGATTAGATAAAATGAATCCGAGAAAGAAAATTCCTTGTAGTAAGTAGGCCCAACCAAATGCTCTTTTCATTTTTTCTTCATTTTTAGATATATATAAGTTAACGAGAAGACTACCAATCATAAGCCCAGCTCCTTGAACTGTATATAAAATTCCAATGTTAGAGTGGAAAATTCTTTCGGCATAGATTGTTAGAAGTAGCTGATAAGCCCCTCCAATAATGCCCCATGAAATTCCGACAAGAATTAAAGTTAAGATGATTTTTTGCTGCATTATGTATGTATAACCATCTTTTATATCAGTGAAAAACGCTTTTTTCGTGCTAAAAGTATTACGAGAAGGGATCTTCATTCTATGAATAATAAAGGCTGAAATAAAGTATGATAGGCTGTTCATTAAAAAAGCGACCTCAATACTTAAAGCTTGTGCGATAATCCCACCTAAAGAAGCCCCCATAATAGACATAAAACCATTAATTGTACTAGAAAGAGAGTTAGCGGTTACTAAATGATTTTGGTTTACGATATTCTTTAGAGTTGATTGCTTAGCGGGCTCAAATAAGCAAGAAAGTACTGATAAACATATATTAGAAATGAAAATAATCTCGATTTTATAGATCGCTAATAAATAAGTGAGGACGATAATTCCTCGTAAAATATCGGTGAAAATCATAATCTTTTTTTTCGAAAAACGGTCTACAATTCCGCCTATGAATGGGCTAAGAAGGAGTTGAGGTAATCCTTTACTCATAAAAGTGAGCGCCATCATAAATGGAGATTCTGTTATGCTATAGACAAATGTTAATAAAGCTACAGTATGAAACCAATCTCCAAGTACGCTTAACATTTGACCATAAAATAGTTTTTTGAAGTTTTTATTTGATTTAAGCAGTGTGGAATAAGAAACTGATTGCACTGACATAAAAATTACTCCCTATCTATTGGCGATGTTTGTACATGCTTTTTCCATTCACTTAAATACATTTTCTCTGCTTTATGTAGTCCAACAGGTAATTGTGCAATGAATTCTAAGCTATTTCCATCAGGATCGTTAAAATATACGGAGGCATGTGCTAATTCTGGAAAAACGATTGGCTCAATTGGCTCCATTCCAAAGTCTTTTCGCGCTGGAATTCCTTTCTGTTTGAGCCAGTGTATCGCGTCTTCTAAATCGTGTAAGCTTACTTGGAAAGCGATATGTCGTAAAGATGGATGATAAGTAACTTTGTATTCTTCTCCTTCCCAAAGGCCAATCCAACTTTCATTTTCTACAATCCAAAAGAAGGCGATATCTTTGTCTCTTTTATATAATTTTAGCCCCAGTGATTCATAAAAAGGTATCGAAATTTCTAAATTACAGACAGGTAAATGTGCTTCATAAAGACCTTTAATCATTATAATCCTCCTTAGTAAAAATGTTTCTTATTCCATAGTAAACGATTTCTTGTTAGTTGAAATCACAAAAAAGATGGACATAAATTCATACGAAAGTATGAAAAAACAGCTCAAATATGAGCTGTTTTCGTATAGTTTTTAGTTAACATATTTCATTCATTTAGAGTTTAGCGAAAAGGATACGTATTATATTTAAAACCCTCCGCCGCCACCCCAACAGCTACATCCGATAATGATTAGAAGGATGAATAGTACGATGAGTAAAGCAAATCCACCGCCGAAACCAGCGCAACTACCACCAAAGCTCATGTTTTTTCCTCCTTTTTAGGAAATTAATCTATATAACTAATGGATTACTTTATAAGATATGTTTTTTATTTGGAAAAGGAGCAAGTCTTACTTTTAATTAGACAAGAGCCTGTGAGCTAATTTAGATATGGCATACACTTAGTTTCATAGCACTTTTTGAAAAGGGTAAAACAATATGGAAAGGTATAATAGGTGGATGTAGCTTACAATTACATTAAAATTTCTTTTCATAAATATAAAATTTGTAAAAAAAACCATTTTTTTATTTTTTTATCGGTAAAAATGTACTATAATTTTACAAGTAATATTATGGGAAAAGGGAGTTTTAGTGTAGAGATGGAGATGGGACAATTACACAATAAAATAGAACACAAAAAGAAAGAGTTAATTCAACTTGTTGCTAGGCATGGATTAGATCATGATAAAGTTTTGTTATTTAGTCGAGATTTAGATATACTAATTAATAAGTTTATGAATATAAAAGACAAAGTATGTAAGTGATTAATCTTTAATTTTTTATATTAGGATTATTTACTGATAAAGGAGAGAACAGTTATTGGAACATTTACAAGAAGAGTTGTATAAACAAATAAAAGAAGAAAAAGGTGCAGTTACTATATTCTTAAAGAGCGGAGTAAGAATAGTAGGGGAAGTAGCTGGAGTAGATAGATTTACAGTATTAATGTTAGTAGATGGAAAACAACAACTTATTTATAAGCAGGCAATATCAACAATTATGAACTAAGACACTCGAAATGAGTGTCTTAGTTCATAATTAAATGGTTACTGCTTGCATGCTTCAACGTCAATGCCAGCAGCGAGTAATTTTTTTTCTCCGTCTTGTTCAATGATTTTTTGTAATTTAGATAAGAAAGAGTCAAAATCTGTATGTTTACCAACTTGGAAAGTCATTTTATGCTCAATTGGTAGCCAAGTATCAATATCAGCTTCGTTATGCTGAATTTTCACTTCAAGTTTATCAAGCGCGTTAGCAACTTTTGCTTCATACGTTTCTTTCGCTTCGAATTCCATCCATAAATCGTATAATTCTTCGCCAAGAGAACCTTCTAGTGTACGTTTAATATTTAAAATAGCCTCTTGTTCGTTTTTTTGTTTTTGTAATTGTAATTCACGGCTATTCATCGTATCAAAGGCGGGGATATCACCGGCTTCTGCTTCAACAAGATCGTGAATTATGACCATCTTAAGTAATTTTTCTATGTTTACTTTTTGATCCAAATAAGGCTCAACTAAGATAGCCATTAAGGACATACGCCAAGTATGCTCTGCAACACTTTCTTGACGTCCGTTTGAAAGCCAACTGTGTCGCATTTCGTATTTTAGTTTTTCTGCTAATGCAATGACCTGTAAAATATTATGTTCCATAGGAATCCTCCTCACATTGCTATATTATAATTCTAGTATAGAAATGAAATGTGTCAATTATATTGTTGTATTGCGATAGATAGATTATAAACGAATAATGAATATTATATGTAAAAACGCATTATTAAAATGAAAAAATATTTTATAAAAATGAAAAGAAAGGGCAGGAATATGGGAGACGAAAATCAAGTATTAGCTAGACCACAAAGAAAAAAAGGAAGTTTGATATTTCTAGCCCAATTGGTATTATAGTAGGTTTTGTGATTGTAATAGCGGCAATCATGTTTGGCGCGGTGGAATAAAAGGTTTTAAAAACTTCTTAGATGTCTCATCTATTTTAATTGTCGTAGGGGGGATAACAGCGACAATCGTTGTGGTATATAGATTTGGAGAAATAAAAAAATATATGAAAAGTATTTTTATTGTTTTACATAGAAGAGAAGAAGATTTAGAACAGTTAACTGATTTGTTTGTTGATTTTTCAAAAAAAGTCGAAAAAATATGGGTTACTTTCATTAGAAGTTGATGGAGAGCAAGTAGACAATCTTTTTATTCAAAAGGGAATTCGTTTAATGTTAAGCGGCTATGATGAAGCGGAATTAAAAAAAGTGTTAATGAAAGATGTTGAAACTGAAGTGTATGAGTTAAGAAAAGGCGCAACATTATTAGATAAATTTCACATGGAAAAAATGATGAAAAAGCAGTTTCAAAAAAGCACATGGATGAATTGTATAAAAAGTTAAAAGTATATGTGGATAATAATGGTGTTAGTCAAGTGAATGTATACCGAGAAGATACAGGTGTTAGCATCGTTATAGTAGACAATTTAATATTCGATAAGGGTGATGCGAATGCTAAGCCGGAAACGAAAGAAGTAATTAGTCAATTAGTAGGGTTCTTCCAATCGGTACCAAATCCAATTGTTGTGGAAGGACATATAGACAGTAGACCGATTCATAATGAAAAATTCCCTTCCAACTGGGAATTATCTTCGGCGTGTGCAGCTAATATGATTCATCATTTAATTGAAGTATATAATGTGGATGATAAAAGGTTAGCATCGGTATGATATGCAGACACAAAACCAGTAGCGCCAAATGATTCACCACAAAATTGGGAGAAGAACCGCCACGTTGTAATATATTAAGGAATAATATATTTCTATTTTAGTAATAAAATAATAAAAATACGGAATTTCTTTTAAAAAAATATTAAATTTTATCGTTTTATTTTGTATAATGAGTGAGAATGATAAGGTGAAATATTAAGATATTTTTATACATAGTAAGGAGAGAACCGAAAAGAATGGCACATAAAATTTTAGTTGTAGATGATGCGATGTTCATGCGAACAATGATTAAAAACTTGTTGAAAAGTAATTCTGAATTTGAGGTTATCGGTGAAGCAGAAAATGGGGTAGAAGCAATCCAAAAGTATAAAGAGCTTCGACCTGATATTGTAACACTAGATATTACGATGCCTGAAATGGACGGACTTGAAGCATTAAAAGAAATTATGAAAATTGATTCGAGTGCAAAGGTTGTCATTTGTTCCGCGATGGGACAACAAGGTATGGTATTAGATGCAATTAAAGGCGGGGCAAAAGACTTTATTGTAAAGCCATTCCAAGCGGATCGTGTAATCGAAGCTTTAACAAAAGTAGCAAACAGCTAATATAGAAGGGGTGCCACAAGGAATCAAAACAATGATAGTAGATAGGTATGTGGTCCCTTCTTTATTTTTTAAAACACTAAATCGTTATACATAAATGAAATGTTTGTTAGACAGATAGGGGATTAAAATGCAAACAGATCTATTAAATATATTTTTTGAAGAAGCAGAAGAACATTTACAGTCGCTAAATGAAAATGTGCTAAATTTAGAACGGAATCCTGCCGATATGGAAGTCGTAGGAGAAATATTCCGCTCAGCTCATACATTTAAAGGTATGTCTGCGAGTATGGAATTTACAGAAATGGCGGATTTAACGCATAAGATGGAAAGTGTTTTAGACGAAATTCGTCATGGTAATATGATGGTCAATGTTAATATTATTGATGTTATTTTTGAATGCATTGATAATTTGGAAAAGATGGTTGCAGATGTGCAGCAAGGCGGAATAGGTAATATAGATGTCATATCAACGAAATTTAAATTAGAAGCATTATTGAATGGAAATGCAGACGCCTCTATGGAAAATGCAGAGCAAGGTAGTAAAAACAACAATGATACAGTTTCGCATGAAGTGCACATAACAGTTGAAAAACAAGCTATTTTAAAGGCTGTACGTGCCATTATGTGTTTGGAAGCGTTACAAAAATTAGGGGAAATACAAAAAACGGTTCCGAGCATTGAAGAAATTGAAGCAGACGCTTTTGGATTTGAGTTTACAGTATATATGAATACGGATCGTAGTGTTGAAGAGTTGAAACAAGTAGTTCTTCACGTTTCTGAAATTGAGAAAGTAGAAGTGAAACAAGGGAAACATAAAGCGCAAGAAATAGTAGTACAAGAAGCCGTACCCGTGGAAGAAGCGTTTCAGCAGGTTGAAACTGCACAGTTGGAGTCACCTTTAGAGCTACCAACTCAACAAGTAAGCAATACGTTAACGAAAAGTACTACAAAAACGAAAAATGCTAAAGTAGAGAATCGTTCTATTCGTGTTCAGTTAGAAAAAATCGAAAGATTAATGAATATGTTTGAAGAAAGTGTAATTGAGCGAGGACGAATTGATGAATTAGCAGAAACAATTCAAAATAAAGAGTTAATCGAGCATTTAAATCGATTAGGGGATATTTCAAAAGATATTCAAAATGTACTATTAAATATGCGTATGGTACCAATCGAAACAATTTTCAACCGTTTCCCGCGTATGGTGCGCATGTTAGCGAAAGATTTAGGAAAAAAAATAGATTTACAAATTACAGGTGAAGGTACTGAAGTTGATAAAATTGTTATCGATGAAATTGGTGATCCGCTTGTTCATTTAATTCGCAATGCAATTGATCATGGGGTTGAGACAGTTGAAAAACGCCGTGATGCTGGAAAAAACGAAACAGGTACTATTAAATTAGAAGCGTTCCATAGTGGGAATCATGTCGTAATTCAAATTACTGATGATGGAAACGGTATCTATAAAGAGAAAGTATTAGAAAAAGCGATTAAAAATGGTGTTATAACAGAAACAGAGGCAAATAAATTAACGGATCGTGAAGTGTATGATCTTATTTTCCAACCGGGGTTTAGTACAGCGGAAGTTGTGTCGGATCTTTCTGGACGTGGTGTTGGATTAGATGTTGTTAAACATACAATTCATAGTTTAGGTGGGCATTTAATTATTGATTCTGAGGAAGGAAAAGGAAGTACATTCAGAATTGAACTTCCATTAACTTTGTCAATTATTCAATCAATGCTTGTTCAAACAAATGATACGCGTTATGCGTTCCCCCTTGGTAATATAGTCGAAGCGATTCGAATTCAAAAGGAAGACATTCAATCGTTACAAGGAAAAGATGTTTTAAATTATCGCAATCAAATTATTGAAGTGAAACATTTAAGCACTGTATTTGGTGAGGAAACAGAAGGTCATGCGTTTGCATCATATGATAGTCAAATGGTTCCAGTATTAATTGTTCGCAATTCATATCGCAGCTATGGACTTATTGTCAACACGATTATCGGACAAAGAGAAATAGTCTTAAAGTCATTAGGTGACTTCTTTGCAGAGAGTTCTAACTATTTCTCGGGTGCGACAATTCTCGGTGATGGACGAGTGGTCCTCATTTTAAACCCAGAAGGTTTATAATAGGAATGAAGGAAGCTCCCTACTTGTATACGATTGGGGAGCTTTTTAGTTAGAACTGTTAATTAAGTGTGTGACAACAGCCGTTTACAAATGTTGTGGAAATAAATACATGTTCACAATGTGGCTAATAAGTTTGGTAAAAAAACGAGTGTAATCGAAAGTTTATATCATAAAAGAAAAACAGAAATGAGGAGGCAGGGAAAATGCCTGAGCAACACACAAAAGGGGATACGAGCACTATTGTACTAGAGAAAGAAAATGAGCATTTAACGCCTCAAGAGTGCGATATTCTTGGCGAGATTGCAAATATATCATTTGGTTCAGCTTCGACGGTATTATCAACCATCTTGAATAGGCAAGTAAGTATTACTACTCCTCATATAGAATTGGTGGATTTATATGATACAAGTGATGTTGAAATTCCGCATGTTGTATTAAATATTCATTTCACAAAAGGATTAGATATGGAAAATCTTCTTGTTTTAAAGCAAGACGTCGCTTTATCTATTGCTGATTTAATGATGATGGGAACAGGGGTAGTTGAAGAAGGGAAAGAGCTCGGTGAACTAGAGCTAAGTGCAGTACAAGAAGCAATGAATCAAATGATGGGATTCGCAGCAACATCTATGTCAGAGTTCTTCCAGGATACAGTGGATATGTCACCACCTACAATTAAAGTTGTGAGACTTCAGGAAGAGATGGAGAAAATCTCTGGTATTGATGGAAGTAACGTAATTATTAAAGTATCGTTTGAATTAAAAATAGATAATCTTGTAGATTCTAAACTTGTGCAAATTGTTTCAGTTGAACATGCGAAACAAATGATAAAAAAATTATTACAATTATCTGGTGGTGTGGAAGAAGGAATAGAAAAGCAAGCGGAAATTATGGAAGCTGAGGTTGTAGAAGAACAGATTGAGAAAGAGCAGTTAACACAAGAAGAGAAAGATGTACTTGGGGAAATTGCGAATATTTCGATTGGATCAGCTTCAACAGTACTATCAACGCTTTTAAACAAACCAGTCTCTATTAGTACACCAAATGTAGA
The DNA here is from genome assembly GCF_050524305.1 of Bacillus silvicola. Classification (NCBI taxonomy): domain Bacteria; kingdom Bacillati; phylum Bacillota; class Bacilli; order Caryophanales; family Bacillaceae; genus Bacillus; species Bacillus silvicola. Next base: position 791,932 of record NZ_JBNGVC010000001.1, on the reverse strand, counting down.
GGCAATTAATGTTCGTCATTATGATGGAGTACCAATTCCTTTTGTTATATTAAATGTCGATTTTGTTGAAGGATTAAAGAATGAGAACGTATTCGTGTTTACAAAAGACGTTGCTTTAACGATGGTAGATTTAATGATGATGGGAACGGGTGAAATTGATCCGGAGAAGGAACTAGGTGAATTAGAGTTAAGTGGTATTAAAGAAATCATGAACCAAATGATGGGGCATGCTGCAACAGCAATGTCAGAAATATTTAAAGAAAAGATGGATATGACACCACCAGATGTTAAATTTGTTTCGTTAAAAGAAGAAATGGAGTATTGGGGAGAAGCGATGGAAGTGGACGAGCTTGTTCAAATTACGTTTAACATTGAATTTGGTGACCTTCTTCAGTCAAAGATGTATCAAATACTACCAATTGCAGAAGCAAAAGAAATGGTTAGACGACTTCTTTATCCGATGGTGGAAGAGCAAGAAGAAATAGTTGAAGAAGTTATTGAAGAGGAAGGAATTCCTGCACCAGTCATACAGCCGATGGAATATCAAGAAGTTAAACAGGTAGAGCCAGTGTATATGGATGCATCTATTCTACAAAATGTAGAAATGAATGTTAAATTTGTATTTGGAAGTACAGTGAGGACAATTCAAGATATTTTAAGTCTACAAGAAAACGAAGCGGTCGTACTGGATGAAGATATTGATGAACCGATTCAAATTTATGTGAACGACGTATTGGTTGCGTATGGAGAGCTTGTAAATGTAGATGGGTTTTTCGGAGTAAAAGTGACGAAATCGCTATAGGGGTTTGAACAAATAGATGAAAAATGTAAAGTTTTTTCTAGTGAGTTTGCTATTTATATATATATGTACTTTCTTCCCATTGCAAGGGCAAGCGGAAGAAGTAATTGGACAAGAGCAAAATATAAGTGAATTGAATGAGAAAGAGGAGCAACATATAGAAAATCGGGAACAGCCAGAACGAACGGAAATGCCCCCGGTTGAAGATGAAAGAAAAGCAATAGAGAATGAGAAAGAACAACGAGAAGAAAGAAAGAAACAGACCGAGGAACCATTACAGTTAATAAGCAGGAATTAAAGGTTGGCGAAAAACTGCGAATTACTGTAGAGCCAAATGAAAAAAATATTAAAAGTGTAAAAGGTGTATTGCAATTACAACAAAATGGTGTGCAGTACAGGCAGGAAAGAGTAATATCTTTCGAGTATGAAGAAGAAACGAAACGATGGGTCGCCAATTACAAAGTCGGAATATATGATTTGCAAGGTGATTGGAATCTTCAGTTCGTTGAAAGCTATAAAGGAGATGAGAAGGAAGAAGTAGTAGAGAATGAATTAAATGTTCCGCTCATTCGAATAAATAATGAAACACCCACTATAGATAAAGAATTACCGAAGTTAGAGAAGGTTACTATTGATGAGGCGAACGAGAATTTTATTGAACGGAAAAAGGAAGAATCTGTTCATATACGAGTAAAGACGATAGATATAGAATCGGTTGTTAAAGAAGTGCGGGTTATATTAAAGGGAAAAGAAGAAAGTACCGATATTACATTTTTATTAGACTATAATAAACACGACATGGATTGGCAGAAAATAATTGAAATAACAGAAGCATTACCTATTGGTCAGCATCAACTTATTGTGGAAGTAACAGATGCGGCAGGTAACAAGCTTGTGACAGAGAGTGAATATATCATTTCTATTATCGAACCAAAAGTGAAAGATGATGAAAATATAGAAGAACATACGAATCAAAATAAACTAGAAGATAAGAAGGAAACTGAGAAGCAGGAAGATTCGAAAATGGAGACTCCGCTTCCGGAAGAAAAACTTCCAGTTGTTCAAATACCAAAGCAAGACGAGAAAGTAAACTATGTTATAAAAGAGCCGTTGAAAGAGAAAGAGGAAATCAACTATGTTATAAAAGAGCCGTTGACAGACAATAAGGAAGTAAATAATGGGAAGGCTCATAAAGATACAAAAAGCAAAAATGATAATCAAGTCGTTTCTAAAAAGAAAGAAAAAATAGAAGAACGACAAGAGAAAAAAGAAGAAAAAAGTGAACAGGGAGTACAAGCCTCTAATGTGTTTGCTATTATGTCAGGATTATTTGTACTATTTTTAGTTTTAAAGAGTAATAAAGAGTGGGGCTAATAATTTAAATGGTCTGTTACAGCTCTATTTCTCTTTGTATGGGTTATAGGTATCATATTGATTCGTATTCTATAATAAAAAAGGTCGTCATTTCAATTATGACGACCTTTTGCTATATTTTTTCATAGACAAATGTATCAAAACGCTGAAGGTTGTAGCGTTCGGGTGTTAAAATTTGTTCTGTGCTACCAACGAATAGTACGCCGCCTTTTCTTAAAGAACGACTAAATTTTTCATAGAGCTTTATTCTTGCTTCTTCTGTAAAATAAATCATTACATTTCGACAAATGATTAAATCGTAGTTCGTATCAAATGCCTGCATTAATAAATCGTGTTGCTTAAATGTGACTTGCTGTTTAATATTTTCATGTAATATATATGTATCATCTTCTTTTGTGAAATGACGTTGTTTTAAATCAATAGGTAATTCTTTTAAAGAGCGTTCTGTATATTGACCACGTTTCGCAGTTTCTAAAACATGATAATCAAGATCAGTAGCTTGAATTTCATAACGAAACGGAGCTAGATGCTTCGATAAGATTAAAGAAAGTGTATACGGTTCTTCACCGGCAGCGCAAGCAGCACTCCAAACTTTTAATTTACCGTTATTTTGTTCAAGTAGTTTTGGTAAAGCTTTCGTTTCTAACGTTTGCCAGCGTTCTTTGTTTCTGAAAAACTCTGAAACATTAATCGTAATGTAGGCAATAAAACTTAAAAATAATGTTTGATCAGTGCGTAAACTATTTAAAAAGTTTGTATAATTGTCAAAACCTTTTCTTGAAATGAAAGCATCGATTCTTCTGCGCATTCTATCTTGCTTATAGGAAGCGATATCCATATTAAATAGCTGTTTAAAACTTGTAATAAAATGATTATAATCTTGTTCAGTTTTCATATTTACAATAGGAAAAATAACGATATTGTTCCTCCCCCTTTACATCATACGAATTTTTTGTTCAAAGCTTTTTTTCATCTGCTTTTCATGTAAGCCTGGTAAATCATAAATAACGGCGTCAATTCCTGCTTCGTTTGCAATGTCAATAGGAATGACAGACGTATGTTTATCCCCATTATAAAAACAGAGAACTAAATCAGTATCTTCGACGATTTGCTTTACAAAAAACATATAATCTGATCGATAAATGGAGTTGGAAGGATGATCAAAAGCAATATATTCAGCTCCGTGTTTTTTTAAATAAGTAACGACTTCTTGAAATTCGCCTGTTAATAAATGTAACGGTTGTAGCGTATAAAGGCATAAATTTTGAGCGAGTCTTTCGTTTTCAATGAAAAAATGAAGAACTTCATTTTCAATAGATTTATAACATAATATGCAAATTTTATGTTTGTGAGCATAGTCAATTAAAAATTTTTTTATTTCTTCTTGATCTAATGCTGTTAATTGATTTGAACCACAAAGAAAAATATTCATAGTTTTGTGCCACCTCATGCTAAATTGTAACATATCTTCTATAAAAAATAACTGCAAAATATGAGTGTTCAGAGTATAATTATAAATAACTGGATTTTACGATTAAGTTTTGAAAGAAATAAAAAAATAAATAGGTGATATATATGCTACGTTCTGTCTCGCACAATCCGAATTTATCGCATATACCGCCTGCTACTCAAATACCGAAAGAAGCAAATGTCAGGACAGGACTTGCATTTTCGGATAATTTGCATGCAGATCCGAAAAAAGATAAATTGTTAGAACAAATGGAAGCGTTAGTTAATAATATTGGGGAAATTAAAGAGAAAATTGAATTAGAGTTAACGCTCGATAATATCATGGAATACAAAAATACTGTGAAATCATTTTTGAATTTTTATGTTGATAACTTACTGCAATATAAAGACGTTATGTCTCGTCATCCGCGTTATGGATATTCGCAGAAAATGACAATTGTAAAACAAGCTGAAGTGGGATTAAATGAATTGGAAGATGTTATGAATTTAATTAATACGAAAACAGGACATTTAGAAATGTTAAATCAAATTGGAGAAATTCATGGTTTAATTGTAAATTTAGTTTTGTAAAAGGGAAGGAAGCTATATGTACATACAATTATATGAAAAGCTTGTTATTATTCAAAAAGCATATGAAAATATTCAAACGCTTGGAGAACAAATATATGAGAATTTAAAACATAAAAATATAAATGCAGTTCAAAAGCTGCAAGTGGAACAATTACAATACATAGAAGGTGTAAAAGGATTATCTCGCTCTTTTGAGGAGATGGTTGTTCAGTTTTGTAAAGAAAAGAAAGTTGAACCATTGCGTATGCGTTCGCTATTTTCTTATTTTTCACCGGAAGAAATTGAAAAAATGGAAGAAATACAAAAAAGTTTAAATGAATTAGAAAAAAATGTAAAAATGGTTCTTTTGAAAAATCAATATCACTTAAACGTACTATTAAAAAATATAGAGATTATTGTAGATTCCGTTTCTGAATACAATTTGGAGAAAAACAATAATTCGCAAATCTTTATGAATGAACTATTGTAAAGGAGAAGTGAAGCATTATGAGGTTATCTGATTATAATACGCCGCTATCTGGTATGCTAGCGGCTCAAATGGGATTACAAACGACGAAACAAAACTTATCTAACATTCATACACCTGGTTATGTGCGTCAAGCCGTGAATTTAGGTTCTGCAGGAGCTAGTAACGGTCATACGCCAGGACAGAGAATTGGTTATGGTGTACAAGCATTAGGTGTTGATCGAATTACTGATGAAGTGAAAACGAAGCAATTTAATGATCAGTTGTCACAGTTCTCGTACTACGCATATATGAATTCTACTTTATCACGAGTAGAGTCTATGGTAGGAACTACAGGGAAAAATTCATTATCAAGTTTAATGGATGGTTTTTTTAATGCGTTTCGTGAAGTTGCGAAAAATCCGGAACAATCAAACTACTATGATACATTAGTTGCTGAGACTGGAAAGTTCACAAGTCAAGTAAATCGTCTTGCGAAAAACTTAGATACAGCGGAAGTACAGGCGACAGAAGATATTGAAGCGCATGTCAATGAATTTAATCGTCTTGGGGCTAGTTTAGCAGAAGCGAATAAAAAAATTGGACAAGCAGGGACACAAGTACCTAATCAACTATTTGATGAACGTGATCGCATTATTACAGAGATGTCTAAATATGCCAATATAGAAGTGTCTTATGAATCTTTAAATCCGAATATCTCGAATGTTAGAATTAATGGCGTTTTAACAGTAAATGGACAAGACACATATCCACTTCAATTAAATAAAGGGAACGAACCGATGACTGTTGCGATTTATGGCTCGGATATTCCTTTAACGGGTGGAGCAATTCAATCGGCAATAGATACGATAGCGAAGATTGCTAGTTATAAGAAAAATATTGAAGACTTAATGAGTTCTGTGAAAAATCAAGTGAATACAGTGATGGGAAAAGATTTCTTCGTTGGAGATCATGCGAAAGATATTCAGTTAAATCCTGAATTCGCAAAAGATGTTTCAAAAATGAAAATTCCTGCTGAAAAAGCAAGTAAACTGGCAGGAATTACAGATGGAGATTATAAAGAAGGTCTTTCTTATAAACAAGCGTTAGACCAATTTATAGTTGGTGTAGCTTCTGATAAAAGTGCGGTGAATGTTTATCGAAATATTCATAAAGATTTATTAGAAGGTATTCAGCAAGAAAAAATGAGTATAGAAGGCGTCAATATGGAAGAGGAAATGGTTAATTTAATGGCCTTCCAGAAATACTTCGTGGCAAACTCTAAGGCTATTACAACGATGAATGAAGTATTTGACAGTCTGTTTTCGATTATTAGATAACATGTAGAAGAATTGAAAAGCTTTTATATGGATCCAATCTAGGGTAGAAGCGCACAGAGCCTTTTAGTGGATCAAGCCGTGTAAAATCAGAGAAATGAAATGGTTGAATGGTAAGAAAGAAAATAACCGTACAAAGTGGCAGTTACTTCCCCTTGCCAAGTCAAATATAGATAAAGGAGAAGCTAGGGATGAGAGTATCGACGTTTCAAAATGCAAACTGGGCAAAGAATCAGATGATGGATTTGAATGTGCAACAGCAATATCACCGAAATCAAGTAACTTCCGGTAAAAAAAATCTTCTCATGAGTGAAGATCCACTTGCAGCAAGTAAATCATTTGCGATTCAACATTCGTTAGCAAATATTGAACAGATGCAAAAGGATATAGCAGATTCTAGAAATGTGTTAAGTCAAACGGAAAATACATTACAAGGTATTGTGAAATCTTTAACGAGAGTGGATCAATTAACTTTGCAAGCGGTAAACGGGACGAATAGTCCTAATGAACTAAAAGCAAGCGCTGCAGAAATTGATCAGCTTTTAAAACAAGTGGTGTATTTAGCGAATAAACAAGAACAAGGGCGATATATTTTTGGTGGAGATAGTGCTTCAAAACCACCATTTGCAGAAGATGGTACATATCAAGGTGGGGAAAATGACGTTACCTGGAAATTAAATGATGGATATGAACTCAAAATGTTTCGCAATGGAAAAGATTTATTGGAACCCGTAATTAAAACGTTAACAAAAATAAGAGATGTTATGCAAAATGGAGACCAAGATGCACTGGAATCTGTAATGGGAGAAAATAAAAAAAGTCTAGATAATATATTGAATCGTACGACTGAAGTAGGTTCAATATTAAATACAGTGGACACATTTAAGACGATATTAAGTGAACAAAATCTAGCTCTTCAAGAAAATAGAAAAGAGACAGAAGATGTAGATTTAGCGGTAGCAATTTCAGATTTAGCTTATATAAATGCGACGTATGAGGCAACATTAAAAGCTGTTAGTACAATGAGTAAGACAAGTATTTTAGATTATATGTAGAAAAGAAGTGAAAAATTTGGGAACTTCAGTATCAAATTTAGGTGGAAGACAGCAAATATGGAATCTTGGTAACAATATTATTGATACCTCTAATCTAGTAAATTTAGAATTACAGGCTTTAGAAATGAAAAAAACACCTTACAATAATCAAAAACAAACCTTAGCTACGGAACGAAATGTATATGCGAGTATGAAAAAAGAATTCGGTAGTTTTATGCAAGTATTCAAGGAGATGTATGCGTTTAAAGGGAATGAGAAGAAAGCGGGGGTGTCTAAAGAGGGATTTATTAATGTTCAAGCGGATGCTTCCGCAATTGCAGGAACGTATACGATTAATGTTAAAAAAGTAGCGGAAAGACATCAGATTACAACTACACTCATAGATAAATCTGATTCTGAAAATCCTAAAAATATAATCGACTTGGATTCGGAAATTGGAAAAGATGCTACATTTCGTATTAACGATAAAGAAGTTAAGCTTACTAAAGAGATGACATATAAGGATTTTGTTAATAAAATGAATAATGGAAATTATGGAGTGTCTGTATATTCATTAGGTGGACAGTTGTTTTTCACATCAACTACTGCTGGGAAAAATGGAGAAATTAAATTAGTTGATGGTGAAGGTGGAATATTAAAAGACATTGGATTGGTAACTTCAGAAATGATAGATGGAAAAAATGTAATTGCCAAACAAGTAACAGCGCCTCAAAATGCCGAATTTATAATTAATGGTATGACTGATAGCAGTCCCTCTAATAAAATTGATACAATTCCAGGATTAACTATTAATTTGGAAAAGGAAACGACTGAACCAATTAAGGTTACGATTGAAGATTCAAACATTAAAGAATCAATCAATATGATAAAAAAAATGAGAGATCAATATAATAAGGCTGTTTCAACGCTCGATTTATTTGCCGGCGAAAATGGAGCTATGCAAGGTAATAATATTGCATTTTCTATTAGTAATATTATGGCTAATGTATTTAGACACAAACAAGATGATAAATTTATGTTTTCATTTGGAATTGAAGTCGATAAGACTGGAAAAATGGTTCTCGATGAAGAAAAGCTAAGTAAGGCTTTTAAGGAGAATCCAGAAACTGCAAAACAGTTCTTCTTTGGCTTTAATGGACTAGGGCATGAGATAGAAAAAAAACTAGATGGTATTTTAGGAGATGAAGGTGTAATAGGGCAGAGGTCAAAAAGTATAGAGGGGCAAATAAAAGAGCTAGATAAAAAAATTGATGCAATAGATAAGCTGAATAAACAAAAACAAGAGACCATTATTGATAAATATTCAAAGTTAGAACAACAGTTATCGATGTTAGATCAGCAACTAAAAACAATTAAAGCAATGACAAAGCAAAAAAGTGATGATTAATGAAAGTTAAGGAAGTGATCGTATGCAAGCATGGCAACGCTATATGCAAAATGACATTATGACGAGTAATCCAATTAAAAATACAATTTTTATTTATGAAAGATGTATCGTTGAGTTTCGTAATTTAGAAGAGCTTTTAAATACTTTTAAACTCCAAGAAGGAGATACGCTTCTTGAAAAATTAGAACGTATTTTTGAAGAGCTAAAGCTTCAATTAAATCCTGAGATTACTGAAGATTTGTATGATAGTTTATTCGGTTTATACGATTGGATTAGCATTCAAATTCAGACGATGAAAGTAACGCGTGAAGCAAAAGACATTGATACGATTGTGAAAGTGTTACAAGATTTAATAGATGGTTACCGCGGAGCACTTGAAAATGAACAATGATATTTATCAAGCGTTTGTCGGCTGTTTTAATGAAATCGGTGAATTGCAAGTGTCAGATGAAGAATTTGCTGAGAAAAGTGCTATGTTAAATCGCTGGATGGTGACTTTGGATGAAAAGATGCGAGCGGATGTTGCAGCGGAAGTGAGTCCATTAATAATAAAGGCAGCTCAACATATTCGAGATAAGAAAAAGATTTTGGAAGAAATGATTATGACAAATGATGGGCGAATGAAAGCTAATTCGTTTTACGGTAAATATTAATTGTAAAGTATGGAAACGGGTTCCTCTTATTACAAGGGGGATCCATTCTGTTGTTTGAATAAAGACGTTCCGCTGATTGAGGTTTCACTTTATGACTGTAATGGAAAAATAGCAATAATCTAAAAAAATGAACGTTATTTTATTGTTCTTATATCGAAATATTATATAGATTACTAGGTGAATACAGTTTTTTATATTCTTTTATATATTTTTGTATTTTTCTAAAGACAACAATGGGAAAATGGAATAAAATATGAAAGGGTACAAAATAGGTAATATTTTAATAAATACATATAAGGAAATAAATAATGAAGTGAAACTTCCATCAGTGGATGATCATGTCGTAAGCGGTATGATGGAAAAAAGAAGGGTGTGGAATATGCCGGACTTAGTTAGTGATGTTAGTCATTATATGAATTATTTAGTAACGAAGCGAAATACTGTTTCTAGTAATATTGCAAATGCGAATACACCGGGCTATAAAGCGCAAGATGTAACATTTGCTGAACAAATGAATATGAATAATCCACTATTCAAAAAAAATGCTGCGGATTTAAAGAGTAATTCAGACTTATATCAAACGAATGAAATGCACTTACCGACAGCAAATATGAAAAATACATATGCAAAGATCCAAACGAAATCAATGCAAACGAATAAAGATGGAAATAGCGTGGATGTAACGACAGAAATGCTAGATTTAATGAAAACAAACCAATTATATGGTATCTCAATTAATGCGATTAATACGCAATACGCAATTAACCAAGCAGCACGTGGACGTTAAGAGTAGAAGGAGAGACAACAATGTTCCAAGCAATTAATGCAAGTGGCTCAGCGCTAACTACAGCGAGAAAATGGATGGAAGTTACTTCTAACAATATCGTAAATGGGAATACGACGGGAGCACCAGACGCAGAGCCGTATCACCGCCGAAGTGTGGTGCTAGAATCAAATAATAATTTTGCAAATATGCTAGAGGGAGTTCCTGCTAACGGAGTGAAAATAAAAAGTATTGAAACAGATCGAAATGAAAATCTAGTATATGATCCAACGCATCCACATGCAAATGAAGAAGGATATGTACGTTATCCGAACATTGATGTGACAGCTGAGATGACGAATGTAATGGTTGCTCAAAAAATGTATGAAGCAAATACAAGTGTATTAAATGCAAATAAAAAAATGCTCGATAAAGATTTAGAAATCGGCCGAGGATAAGAGGGAAGAGGGGAAATATGAAAATCCAACCATTGTTAAATACACAGCCATTTGGAGCACTGAAAACTTCACAAACATCTGTAGTTGAAGGTAAAAGGTTTATTGATTTATTGGAAGATATGAATAAAACGCAAAACAATACACAAACTGCGGTATATGATTTATTGACAAAAGGGGTAGGAGAAACGCATGACGTTTTAATTCAGCAGAAGAAAGCTGAATCACAAATGAAAACGGCTACTCTTGTACGAGATAATCTTATTGAGAATTATAAGTCACTAATTAATATGCAAATTTAGGAAAATGGACGGGTGTGTTTAAATGGAAAAGATAAAAAATGTTTTCCAATCGTTAAAAACGTGGCATAAGTTAGTCATTGGTGCTGCGCTTTTAGCAATTGTAACAGGAGCACTTTTATACTTCACCTTGCCAGATAAATATGTTGTTGTATATCAAAATTTAAATGATGCAGATAAGCAAGAGATTACAGCAGAATTATCGAAGCTAGGTGTTGATTATCAATTAGCAGCCGATGGTTCGATTCGAGTGCAAAAGAACGATGCTCCATGGATTCGAAAAGAAATGAATGGAATGGGATTACCGTTTAATTCAAAAAGCGGTGAGGAAATTCTATTAGAAAGCTCGCTCGGTTCAAGCGAGCAAGATAAAAAAATGAAGCAGCTTGTCGGTACGAAAAAGCAATTGGAGCAAGATATTGTCCGAAACTTTGCGACAATTGAAACGGCAAATGTGCAAATTACATTACCTGAAAAAGAAACCATTTTTGATGAAGAGAAGGCAAAGGGAACAGCCGCAATTACTGTTGGTGTGAAACGTGGACAACTATTAACAGCCGATCAAGTTGCGGGTATACAGCAAATGATTAGTGCAGCCGTTCCGGGTGTGAAAGCAGAAGAAGTAAGTGTTATTGATAGCAAAAAAGGTGTTATCTCAAAAGGAGCAGATGCGGTGCATTCTAATAATTCTTCTTATGAAAAAGAAGTTGAGATGCAACACCAAATTGAAGGTAAATTAAAACAAGATATAGATGCAACGTTAATGACGATGTTTAAACCAAATGAATATAAAGTGAACACGAAAGTGTCTGTAAACTACGATGAAGTTACACGTCAGTCAGAAAAATATGGTGATAAAGGTGTACTTCGTAGTAAACAAGAGCAAGAAGAACGCTCAACGGCACAAGATAACCCAAAGCAAAGTGCTGGTATTACAGCGAACGGTGAAGTGCCAAACTACGGTACGAACAATAATCAAGATGGTAAGGTCGTCTATGAGAATAATAACAGTAACAAAATTGAAAACTATGAAATAGATAAAACAGTTGAAACAATCAAGAAACATCCAGAGCTAACGAAAACAAATGTTGTTGTATGGGTAGATAACGATACGTTAGTAAAACGAAGAATTGATATGACAACGTTTAAAGAAGCAATTGGTACAGCAGCTGGACTTCAAGTTGACCCGAACGGCAACTTTATAAATGGTCAAGTTAACGTTGTAACTGTTCAGTTCGATCAACCGAAAGTAGAGAAAGAGAAAAAACCAGAAGAAAGTGGTATTAATTGGTGGTTATTCGGTGGAATTACAGGTGGCTTGTTAGCGCTTGGTGGCCTATTATGGTTCTTCTTAGCAAGACGTAAGAAAAAGAAAGAAGAAGAGGAATATGATGAATACTTAGCAGAAGAGGAAGTTGCTGCAAGTAGTGAAAGTATTATGGAAATTCCTGAGGAAAAAATAGTACCAGAACCAGAGCCAGTAAAATCGATAGAACCTACATTAGATGAACAAGTGCAGGAAGCTACGAGAGAGCATGTAGAAAGTACGGCAAAAGTTATTAAAAAATGGCTAAACGGATAGTAAGGGAGGAAAAACAATGTTAGATGAAATCTCCTCCAAAGAAAAAGCTGCCATTCTCATTCGTACATTAGACGAAGAGGTGGCAGCAAAAGTCATTGAATATATGACGGCTGAGGAAAAAGAAGTGTTACTTCGTGAAATTGCGAAGTTTCGTGTACATAAACCAGAAACATTAGAAAATGTACTGGGTGAGTTTCTATATGAACTAAATGTAAAAGAATTGAATTTAGTGACTCCAGATAAAGAATACATTCGTCGTATATTTAGAAATATGCCAGAAGACGAGTTGGAAAAATTATTAGAAGACCTTTGGTACAAAAAAGATAATCCATTTGAATTCTTAAATTCACTAACAGATTTAGAGCCACTTCTTACAGTGCTTAATGATGAATCGCCACAAACGATAGCAATTATTGCTTCTTATATTAAGCCGCAACTAGCATCTCAATTAATTGAGAGATTACCAGATCATAAACGTGTAGAAACGGTAATGGGCATTGCGAAGCTAGAGCAAGTAGATGGTGAACTAATTAATCAAATTGGTGAGTTATTAAAAGCAAAATTAAATAATATGGCATTTAGTGCTATTAACAAAACAGATGGCTTGAAAACGATTGTGAACATTTTAAATAACGTTTCACGAGGCGTTGAAAAAACAGTTTTTCAAAAGCTTGATGAAGTCGATTATGAATTATCTGAGAAAATTAAAGAAAATATGTTTGTTTTTGAAGACTTACTCGGTCTTGAAGATCTTGCGATTCGCCGTGTGTTAGAAGAGATTACAGATAATGGTGTTATTGCGAAAGCAATTAAAATTGCAAAAGAAGAAATTAAAGAGAAATTATTTACATGTATGTCTTCAAACCGTAAAGAGATGATTCTAGAAGAGTTAGATGGCTTAGGACCGCTTAAGATGACGGATGCTGAAAAAGCGCAGCAAATGATTACAGGTACAGTGAAAAAGCTAGAGAAAGAAGGAAGAATTATCATTCAAAGAGGTGAAGATGATGTCCTTATTTAAAAACAGAATTCCGAAGAATTCTGTTTCTTTTTCTGAAGAAACGTATGAATTACAGTTTCCAAAACCAATACGAGTTCATGATGAAGGGGAAATACAAGTGAATCATGCAGAGCTTCTTGCGCAGCATGATGCATTACATATTGAAATGAACCATCTAAGGAAAGAGCAGCAAACGCTAGAACACGAACGTCAGCAGTTGTTACAGGCTAAAGAAGAGTTTCAAATGCATATTCATGAACAAATGGAACAGATAGAAGCAGCGCATATGCAGTTTCAAAAGGAGCAACAAGAAATAGCATACGAATGGACGGAATTATTATGGGAACAATCTTTTCAATTAGCAGAAAAAATTGTGAATCAAGCGATAGATTCACGATTATTAGACGTTCTGCCAATATTAACAGGGATCGTTCAAACATTACCCGCTTCATTTGAAAAGTTAATTATAACGGTTCATCCAGAAACATTTGAGCGTATACAAGAAGAGAAAGAAAATACGAAAGAGTATTGGTTACTACAATTAGTAGAATGGAAGTATGATTTTTCTTTACAGTTTGGTGAGTTTGTTTTGGAGGAAGAGAAAGAGTTCTTTGAATTTAAATTTGCACCAATATTTGCGAAACTTCGTCGTAAATGGGAAGAGAAAAAGTTGTTTGAGGAGCAAAATGTATGAATAGAAAGTTCATGAACGAACATAATAAATGGAATACGTTTATTGAAACACCGTTTTATACGAAAGTTGGCAAAGTTCATAGTGTACAAGAGCAGTTTTTTGTAGCGAAGGGACCGAAAGCGAAGATTGGAGATGTTTGTCTCGTTGGAGAGCATAGTATCTTATGTGAAGTGATTGCAATTGAAAAAGAAAACAATATGTTACTCCCATTTGAACAAACAGAAAAAGTGTGTTACGGAGATTCAGTTACATTAAGTGCAGAAGATGTCGTTGTACCCCGTGGTAATCATTTGCTTGGCAAAGTGTTAAGTGCAAATGGAGAAGTGTTAAACGAAGATGCTGAAAATATTCCAGTGGAAAAAATAAAATTAGATGCACCGCCGATTCATGCGTTCGAGCGTGAAGAAATTACAGACGTATTTGAAACGGGAATTAAATCGATTGATTCTATGTTAACGATTGGTATCGGACAAAAGATTGGTATTTTTGCTGGATCGGGTGTTGGTAAATCTACTTTACTTGGGATGATTGCGAAAAATGCAAAAGCTGATATTAACGTTATTAGTTTAGTAGGTGAACGTGGCCGGGAAGTAAAAGACTTTATACGAAAAGAATTAGGCGAAGAAGGTATGAAAACAAGCGTCGTTGTTGTAGCGACGTCAGATGAAAGTCACCTTATGCAACTTCGGGCGGCAAAGCTTGCAACATCGATTGCCGAATATTTCCGAGACCAAGGAAATAATGTATTACTTATGATGGATTCAGTTACTCGTTTTGCCGACGCTCGCCGAAGTGTAGACATTGCAGTCAAGGAATTACCAATCGGTGGTAAAACACTGTTAATGGAAAGCTATATGAAAAAGTTATTAGAGCGATCCGGAAAAACACAAAAAGGATCAATAACAGGTATTTATACAGTGTTAGTTAATGGTGATGATTTAAATGGTCCTGTACCAGATTTAGCTCGTGGTATTTTAGATGGACATATTGTATTAAAACGTGAGCTCGCAACTCTTAGTCATTATCCTGCCATTTCTGTATTAGATTCGGTAAGTAGGATTATGGAAGAAATCGTATCGCCGAATCATTGGCAACTTGCAAATAAAATGAGAAAAATTTTATCTATTTATAAAGAAAATGAATTGTATTTTAAATTAGGAACAATTCAAGAAAATGAAGAAAATACTTATATTTTTGAATGTAAAAATAGAGTAGAAGATATAAATATATTTTTAAAGCAAGGTCGAGCTGATAGCTTTCATTTTGAAGATGTTGTCCCAGCAATGCACCATATTGTATAAGACCTTGCCCTTCGAGGTCTTATTTTTTTGTTTTTAATATTTCACAGTTTTTTTGTGAAAAAACTATATAATAGAAAAAAGGAACGTTATAATAGGAAGGGGCTATGAAAAAGGGTGGATAAACAGCAGTACGACACGATAAAATTGCATATTAATCAAGAGAAAGAACAAATCTTGAAAGAAGTGTACGAACTAACAGCTGAAAAAAGAAAAATAGAACAAAAAAAAGAATATGATTTGCATGTTGTGAAATCACGTAGTAAAGTCGTACAAACTGGGCAACGTATTATGGTAGGTATGCTGTCTTCACATACATTTTCACCTGAAAGAATAGAAGAATGGAATCGGAAAATTAAAAAAACAGAAGGTTTTATTCAAAAAAATGAAAGCCTTTTAGAGAAAATAAAAGAAAAAGAACGTGTCATTGATGAAATGTATCAAGAAGATTGTAAGAAGCTTGCGAAAGTAAAAGAAGAGTTAGAAGAAAAAATGCTTCTTGATTTAAAAATGAGTATGAACGGATGAGGTGGATGTAGTGATACAATTTGTATTACCGGTGCAGCAAAGTTTACCTCCGCAAAAAGACAAAGGGCTAGAAGTACAATCGAAAAATGAAAATCCTTCATTCGATCGTGCGATGAGAATTGAAAATAAAAAACAGCCGAAAACGGAGAAATCGAAACGAGAAGAAGCACCAGAAAAAGAGAAGAAAGAATATCTTCTCGCAAAAAAAAAGGTAACGAAAAAAAAGCCGATTGAAAAGAAAGAAGAAAAAAAAGAGACAGAACAATTATTACTAGCTGTATCTGAGCAAATGATTACAATTGAGCAATTGCGTGTGCAGCCAGAATCGTTATATCAATACATGCAAAAAATACAAGAATTATATAAAGAATACGGAAATATTAAACTGAACGAATTGTCTACAGCTGAATTACAACAATTACAAGAAATCCTTTCGAACATTAATATTAAAAATATCATATATTTAGAAGAAACAATGCAAATGGCGTTAAACAAGGTGACGATGCCAGAGCAGACATTGCAAGTATTAAAAGTCGTAGAATCAGAAACTTGTAATATTGCAAAGAAACAAGAGGGGTCTAAGGAAGTAGACCCCTCGAAAGCAGAGAGTGATGATGTGAAAGTAGAGTTACCAAAATCCGATCAGTTAAATGACTCAAATTCGACCGGAGCTGAGTTATTAAATAAAGCAACGGGTACTGGCCAAATAGGAAAACAAAATAGTGGAGCTGAGAAGTTTACATTACCTGACTTAGGCAAGAAGATGGAAGAACAAGTAGAAGCTCTGCAAAAGTTTGTAGTGAAACAAGAACGTGTTTTATTCCAGCTAAATCCAGAGAAGCTTGGTACATTAACTGTATTTATGAAAAAGCATGGAGATCAAATTGATGTCCATGTAGAAATGGAAAAACACGATGCGAAAAAACGTGTTGAAATGATTTTTGACGAATTGAAGCTAAAGTTAAAAGAAAAAGAAATTAATATTCAAATTAGTTATTCAGAAAAAGATGAGCATCATAAAGAACAACGAGAACAAGAGCAAAGACAAAAGCAAAAACTAGCAAGTACGAAACAAGAGAAACAAGAATCGAAAGAATTTGCTGGATTATTGGAGGAATAAAGCGTGCCAACAGTGGGATTAAATACAACGAGTACAAATCATATTCCGTTACAGGCGGGAGCGCAAAAAAGCAACGCACCTGTTAACGGTGTACAGTCGCCAGTAGGGCAAACAAACGGAGTATCAGCAAGTACTCAAAAAACTCCCGGTGCAATGGAGAAAGATGATTTTCTAAAATTGTTTTTAGCGAGTTTTCAGCATCAAGATCCATTCAATGCGATGGATATGAATCAAATGATGAACCAAACAGCGCAGTTATCTCTTATGGAACAAGTGCAAAATATGACAAAGGCAGTTGACTCTTTAAGAACGACGATGTATTCGACAGCACTTGATGGCGGAATGAAGTTTTTAGGAAAGTATGTAAGGGGTATTGACGGTGAAGGGAACAAAGTGACTGGTCAAGTAGAGACAGTTCGCCTTGCAGAAAATAACGATGTACAGCTTGTTATTGATAATAAAGTTGTATCTCTTCGTTTCGTTGAAAGAGTATCTGATAAACCGATTGGAGAAACGAATCCAGAAGATGTAAAGAAAGATGATCAAAAAATAACTGAAGAAGTAAAAACAACAAATTCATAAGGGAGTGTCCATGCATTATGATTAAAGCGTTATATACAAGTATTACAGGAATGAATGCAACACAAAATGCATTAAGTGTAACTTCAAATAATATTGCCAATGCACAAACAGTTGGTTATAAAAAACAAAAAGCAATGTTTGATGATTTACTGTACAACAATTCAATTGGTGCAAAAGGTGACGATAGATACGCAGGGACGAACCCAAAAAGTATCGGTAACGGTGTGAAAATGAGCGGAACGGTTACGGATTATAGCGATGGTACAATTACGTTAACGGGTGGTAAAGCACAAGCAGCAATGGAAGGTAATGGTTTCTTCGTTGTAGGTGATTCAAAAGCTGGAAATATGGAATTTACACGTAAAGGGACCTTTACAATATCCTTGAATTACTATATTACGAATACAGAAGGTAAATATGTATTCGCTTATCCAGCCGATCCATCAACTGGTAATGTTGACTTATCTGGTATCCCAGGACCACTACAAATTCCAATGGGATCAGCAATCGGTGGTATTCGAACGTCAAAAGGTATAGTTGGAGGGAACATTCCAGCTGATGCAAAACACATTACGCAAGAATTGCCTGCATACGATGATGCTGGTAATACATGGACAATGCGCGTAGAGTTTACACAAGATGGTGAACATAATTACAAATATACAGTAAAGATGCGCAATGACTCGAAAAAAGAAACTGAGTTTACAGAGATTCAAGGCGCAGGTGGTAATGTGACATTCGATGCAGTAGGGAAGCCAGATCCAGTAAATCCTGAAGCGAATATTCCATTTAATGGTGGAACAGTAAAAATAGATTTTAGTAAATTAACAAACCACCCGACAGAGAAAACAATAGCAGTAACAAACGTAGATGGTAGACCAGCGGCAACTGTTAAAGATTGTTTTATTGCTGACGGTGGATATGTGATGGTAAAATATTCTGATGGAAGTATGAAAGCGGCAGGTCAATTAGCTGTTGGGATGCTCCCGAATGAAGGCGGCCTAATGAAAACTGGTAATGGTAACTTTACAGCGACAAATACAACTGGTATTTTAGCACTAGGTGTATCTGGTCAAAATGGTGCAGGAAAAGTACGTGGTGGTGCACAAGAAGGTGCAAACGTAGATTTATCTATAGAATTTGTTGATTTAATGTTATACCAACGTGGTTTCCAAGGAAATGCGAAAGTAATTAAAATTTCAGATGAAGTATTAAATGAAGTTGTAAACTTAATCCGATAATAAATAGTAAAGAAAAATTGTAATGTAGTAGAAAGGGTTTTATATTCGTATGACAAGACAAGAGCGAATTTTACAATTGCCTTTTTTCGAAAATAAACGTGAGCTTGCTGAGCAAGTGTTAAAAATAGAACGAGAAGAGCATGTATATTTACCAGATCAATTTGAAATCAAACAAGTGCCCCCATATTTGTTTGGTGAAAAACAAGTAATCATTGGCCGTATACACGAGTTTTATTTCGTAAGTATTGGTAGTGAAGGCGCTTGGAAGTATCAACTGTTTAAAGATGAGATGAAGTGCCGTGAGTTTTTCGTTATGTTGCCGGATATTACGGATCAGCAGCTTGCTTTTTGGTTTAATAACATTGAGTTGTTGAAAGGGGCATAAAAGTTCTTAAACGCTTTTTTTAGGTTTTGAGAGAAGGCCCAGCGATGTTTAGTAGCGGTTAGTGTCTATGAGTGGCTCGCATGTTGTAAAACGAGAGATACGGAGTGGTTCTAAGATAGTTGAAGAGGCGATGAGCCATGAATGAGATAGGTTAGTTGAGAAGGCCGAAAGTCAATTGTGGTGGTGCCTCTTCTCTCTTTGAAGATAGGGTCTATAAGTAGTGATTTGAAATAGATTATTTAGATTAATTTAAGATAGTTGTGTTATATTGTACAATTAGACTAAGTTTATATAAAAGGAGAGGTGAGGAGGATGGCGCAGAATAAGTATCGCGTTACATTCATTTCGCCGAGTGAGGTTGAGCAGCGGACTATAATGACGGCGAGGAGTTTGCCAGATTTAATTCGTAAAGTAGAGGGTATTATTGCAGATCCGAACGGTTATTTTGCAAATGATAAAAAGAATAATTGCTATTTTAAAGTGATTAAAGAAAATGTTACGTTTATTCAATATGAGTTACTATTTTCGGATAAGGAAATTCATATTGAAAAATTAAAACATATAGCACCGGCGGTATTGAAACAATTATTTAAAAAAATAAACGATCCGGAATTATATGCACTTGCACTCCTTGATGTTGATATAGCGACAAAGGATTATGTGCTAGGAGAAATGAATCCAGAGCTTAGAGTGAGAGTGGAAATAGAGCTTTCGAAAAAATGGGAAGCGATGCCAACAGAAATTGTAGGAGCGCAAGAAGTGTTATTAGAGGCACTTGCTTCGTTTATACAAGATTAAGCTTTACCACTGTTTTTATTATTTTTAAACTGTAAGCTCACTCAATTATATATATTTTTTATATAGATAATTGACTTTTGAGGTTTAATAAAGATTAATAAATAGATATACAGAATTAATGGAAAGGGAGCGACACTTTTATGTCACAAGCACAAAGTATTTTATTAGAAAGTGGAACAAACGAATTAGAAATCGTAACTTATACTGTTGGTGAAAATTTATTTAGCATCAATGTAATGAAAGTGCGTGAAATTATTAATCCATTCCCTGTTACAACTGTGCCGGAATCTCATCATGCAGTTGAAGGTGTTGTTCAAGTACGCGGTGAAATTTTACCTGTTATTAATTTAGCGACAGCCCTTAATTTAAGATCTACAAAGCCACTTGATCAAACGAAATTTATCATTTCGGAATTAAACCAAATGAAAGTTATTTTCCGTGTTGATGAAGTGCATCGAATTCAACGTATTTCTTGGGAACAAATTGATGAACCAGCTTCATTATCTATGGGACTAGAACAAACGACGTCAGGAATTGTAAAACTAGATGGGAAAATCATCTTATTGTTAGATTATGAGAAAATTGTTTGCGAAATTAGTAACAAAGGTTATGAGAATAAAACACTTTCAGGATTAGAACAAAAAACAGATCGAGCTGAAAAAGTTATTTATATTGCGGAAGATTCAGCGATGCTTCGCCAAATATTAGAAGAAACATTATCAACAGCTGGATATACGAAAATGAATTTCTTCAGTAATGGTGCAGAAGCATTAGCACAAATTGAAAAACTAGCAAAAGAGCAAGATGAAAAAATGTTTGAACATATTCATCTGCTTATTACAGATATTGAAATGCCAAAAATGGATGGACATCATTTAACGAAAATAATTAAAGATAGTGAAGTAATGAAGCAATTACCAGTTATTATTTTCTCTTCGTTAATTACAAACGAATTATTCTATAAAGGTGAGACAGTTGGGGCGGATGCTCAAGTGAGTAAGCCAGATATTCAAGAGTTAATTGGTTTAGTTGATCAGCTAGTGTTGTAAAAGGTTTTGAAAAGCGTTTTTTAGTTGGAAGAGTCGGCGTAAAATACATTTTTAGCTGAAAAGAGGAACTAGCCGTATAGTACTGGCTAGTTTCTTTTTAGTATGTACAGGTATAAAAAATCAAACGTCTCTAGAGTGTTTATGACAATACTCTCTTTCAAGGATTTAGCTGTTCTTATTTAGGGATTATTGATTGGTTTAATTAATAAGTGGTAGGATTTCTTTATTTGAAAATATAAGAGAGTGTATCTCTGGAGTGTGTTAGTAATATTTCGCGATAGCGCAAAAAATTTCGGTGAAATTATATTAGGAATACCATATAATAGAATTGAATGAATTTTATCGATATAACATCGTGTTAGATTTTGTATGATTTACTTAAAAATCTATTCTATTTTTATATACTCTATATACTTTTTAGTATGTTAATTATTTGACAGACAATTTCGAAATGCTATAATATGGATATGTAAAAATTGCTATTTTCTTAAAAGACATGGGAGTCAGATGAGAATTGTGAAAGGATGAGGGGGAGTGACACAGAGTATGTATCACCACACAGCAATCAATGTATTAAAACTTTTACAAAACATGTCAAATAATAAAACGAACAATATGAAATTAGAGGCGGAATTTAAAAAAATAGAGAAACAATTCCGAGTAAAGTATGAAGAGCTAATCGATTTATATAATAAAATGGTATTATTTCAAATAGATATAGAAAAAAATGGCGGTATGCGAGTATATGAAAAATCAGGAATTACATGGTTAAAGTCTGAACTAGAATTACTGTATGAAGTATATCAATTTTGTCAGCGGCAAGGCTTAAATATCGCAAATATTTCAAAATATGTTAGTAAAAATGAACTGAATTTATTTCCAAAAACAGAAAGTCAATTACAGAATACGTATTATAAATTAAAAAAACAAGAAATCCCGTTTGAAAATATTGAAAAACAGAAGCCGGGTCGAAAACGCAAATATACACCTGTAAAGGCTACCGTTGTTGAGACGAAACAAGAAAGAAAACAGGAAGTAAAAGAAGATTTCCAAAGTGAAGAGGACGAAAAGAATCTCGTAACTGTTATATCTGGTATTGTTGATAATTTTGAGACAATTAGTCAATCCCGTGAAAAGAAAGAATATGAATTACATCAGTTTATGGAGGGAATCTATAAGCTTTCTAGTATGGCTGCAGAGCGTTCGAAAGAAGAAAAGAATGCTCGAGGTCTTGAAGGTGAGGTACATTCATTACGAACTGAAAATGAAAGGTTGAAAAGAGAGAAGGAAGACCTTGTACATGATATTAAAGAAATGACGCACCATTTAATTCATTTCATTGCGAGCTCTGATATCGATCAAATTCGTACGTTGCCTTTCTTCGTAAAAGAGTGCAAACAAGATTTACATAAGCTGGGATTATATAACGCTCAAGACGGAAAAATGAAAAATGAAAATTGTGGTTGATAGTAGCGATCTTATGACTATATCATAATAAAAATGGGTACAAAACAAAAGGGAAATACATATACACTATGTATTTCCCTTTTGTTTTGTATGAAAATGTTCTAAAAAATATGTGTTTTGTAAAAACATTGGTAGTGAAACTGAAATAAATGATGTGTGGTCAACAATAAACCAGATATGGATGTGACTTGGAAAAAGAGGTCATATCATTAGTTTGCGGTTTTGATACGGATGAAAAGCACAATCTATCTCTTTTTTTGTTGAAATTATAACAAATAGGGGACAGTAAAGTAACTGTTAAAATATTGTAGCCGCCATTTTTAGGATTTGATTTTGCCTAATAGGAAATTCTATTGTTAGCAAAGTCTTTACCTCATTTTTGTTTTAGAAAGGAGAGAAGCGGATGGAGTCAATATGGCTAGAGTACGCTTGGGCATTATTAATTCTAATTGGATTAGAAGGCTTGTTATCGGCTGACAATGCTCTTGTCCTAGCGGTTATTGCGAAACATTTACCTGAAGAAGAGAAAAAAAAAGCTATAAATTACGGAATCATTATGGCCTTTGTTTTTCGATTTGCAGCCCTATTTGCGATTTCATTTATTGCAAATGTTTGGCAAATACAAGCAATAGGCGCCGCCTATCTTCTTTATTTAGGATTGAAGCATGTCATTCAGGCGCAATTTGGAAAAGACAATCAAAATATTCATGAGGAAGATGAAAAGGAAGCCGCAGGTAAAAGCTACTGGTTCACAGTAGGTAAAATTGCATTAGCTGACCTTGCTTTCGCGATTGATTCAATATTAGCCGCAGTTGCTCTTGCTTTGGGGCTTCCGGATTCACCGCTTGACGATTTCGGAGGTATGGATGGAGGACAGTTCATTGTTGTACTTCTTGGTGGGATTGCTGGACTTATTTTAATTAAATTTGCGGCAACTTGGTTTGTACAATTACTTGAGAAACGGCCAGCATTGGAAACAACAGCATATGCGATTGTTGCTTGGGTTGGTGTCAAATTAGCTGTAATTACACTGGCCCATGAGGATATTGGTATTTTAGACCATGATTTTCCGCACAGTACAACGTGGACTTTAATCTTCTATGGAGTATTAGTTGCTATCGCACTAATTGGTTGGTTTGCACCGGGAAATAATTCAGCCAAAAATAATCCTGAAAGGTAATAAAAAGGTCAGAGCATTATGTGCTTTGTCCTTTTTATTGATAATTATATTGTGTGTTTTCCGATTTAACGCTATAATTATAGTGTTAAAGATGGAATCGTGATATGACCTGTTATGAATCTATCATTTTATTTATGAATAAATGGATTGGTATTTTAGCAAGATGTGCTAATAAACTACTCCACCATGATGATAACGTGCCAAAAGTGTGGTGCGTATATTTTCGTGGTGGAGTTTTTTTATTCTCAAAAAGGGGGAGTAACCATGAACGACAGCATGGTTCATATTACAATTGACGGCAAAGAATATAGTGCTGAGCCTGGTTCAACTATACTGGGCATTATTAATGAGAACGAAATTGAACATCCACAAATTTGTTACGTGCCAGAAGTGGATCCTATTCAAACGTGTGATACTTGTATTGTAGAAGTGAATGGAAAGTTAGTACGATCGTGTTCTACAGTAGTGACGGACGGTATGAATATCGAATTATCTTCTATTAGTGCGAAGGCAGCGCAACATGAGGCGATGGACCGTTTATTGGAAAATCATTTGCTTTACTGTACAGTATGTGACAACAATAACGGGAATTGTAAATTGCATAATACGGCCGAATTAATGGAAATTGAGCATCAAAAATATCCTTACGAACCAAAAGTTGATGCAGGCGAAGTTGATATGTCCCATCCATTTTACCGCTATGACCCGAATCAATGTATCGCGTGTGGTCAATGCGTAGAGGTGTGTCAAAACTTACAAGTAAATGAAACGTTATCTATTGATTGGGAGGCAGAGCGCCCGCGTGTCATTTGGGACGAAGGAGTAGATATTAATGATTCTTCATGTGTAAGCTGCGGTCAATGTGTAACAATTTGTCCTTGTAATGCATTAATGGAGAAATCGATGCTCGGTGAAGCTGGATTTATGACAGGGTTAAAACCTGACATTATGGGGCCTATGGTTGATCTTATTAAAGAGGTTGAACCTGGATATAGTGGTATTTTCGCTGTGTCAGAAGTAGAAGCTGCGATGCGCGACACTCGTACGAAGAAGACGAAAACAGTATGCACGTTTTGTGGTGTAGGTTGTTCATTTGAAGTATGGACGAAAGGGCGCAAAATTTTAAAGGTGCAACCAACTTCTGAGGCGCCAGTTAATGCAATTTCTACTTGTGTAAAAGGAAAATTCGGTTGGGATTTCGTTAATTCTGAAAAACGACTTACGAAACCTTTAATCCGTAAAAATGGAGTGTTCATTGAATCAACTTGGGAAGAAGCGCTTGATGTAGTGGCGAATAAAATGGGCTCTATTAAAGAAGAGCACGGTAAAGGTTCTATCGGCTTTATTTCTTCTTCTAAAATTACGAATGAAGATAATTATGTTATTCAAAAATTAGCGCGTCAAGTGTTTGAAACGAATAACATTGATAACTGCTCACGCTATTGTCAATCGCCAGCGACAGATGGATTATTCCGTACAATTGGTATGGGCGGAGATGCAGGAACGATTAAAGATATTGCGCAATCGGGTCTTGTTATTATCGTCGGTTGTAATCCAACAGAAGGTCACCCAGTATTAGCGACTCGTGTGAAACGTGCGCATAAGCTTCACGGTCAAAAACTAATTGTTGCAGATCTTCGTAAAACTGAAATGGCAGAGCGTTCAGATATCTTTATTAGTCCAAAGCAAGGAACAGACCAAGTATGGTTAATGGCTGTTACGAAATATATGATTGATCAAGGTTGGCATGATCAGCAGTTCATCGATGAGAATGTAAACTTCTTTGATGATTTCAAAGATAGTCTCGCGGAATATACGCTTGAATATGCAGAAGAGATTACAGGCATTTCAAAAGAAACGCTCGTTACAATGGCAGAAATGATTCGTGATGCAGATGGTACGTGTATTCTTTGGGGAATGGGTGTAACGCAAAATACTGGTGGTTCAGATACTTCTGCTGCGATTTCAAACTTACTTCTTGCAACAGGAAATTATCGTCGCCCAGGTGCTGGTGCATATCCACTTCGTGGTCATAACAACGTACAAGGTGCTTGTGATATGGGAACCCTCCCAGGTTGGCTTCCGGGATATCAGCACGTTACTGACGACATAGAACGTACGAAATTTGAAATAGCTTACGGAGTAAAAATTGATAACAAACCAGGTCTGAATAACATTGAAATGCTTCATACAATTGAAGAAGGAAAAATGAAAGCAATGTATCTTGTTGGGGAAGATATGGCTCTTGTAGACTCGAACGCAAATCATGTGCATGAAGTGTTATCAAGTCTTGAATTCTTTGTCGTTCAAGATGTGTTCCTTTCTAAAACGGCTCAATACGCTGATGTTGTATTACCGGCAGCACCATCTCTTGAAAAAGAAGGTACGTTTACAAATACTGAGCGTCGTGTACAAAGATTATATCAAGTATTGCCGACGTTAGATGATGCGAAACCAGACTGGTGGATTGTACAGCAGATTGCCAATAAATTAGGTGCAAACTGGAATTATAATCACCCAAGTGAAATCTTTGCTGAAATGGCAAGTTTATCACCATTATTTGCACATGCAAACTATGAAGTGCTTGAAGGGTGGAACAGTTTCCATTGGGGAAGTTTTGATGGAACGAATACGCCGCTTCTTTTCAAAGATGGATTTAACTTCCCAGACAAAAAAGCTCGTTTTGCAATTGCTGATTGGGTACGTCCTGCTGAATTCCCAGCAGAATACAATCTCCATATTAATAATGGTCGTATGCTGGAACATTTCCATGAAGGTAATATGACGAATAAATCAAATGGTATTCAATCGAAAGTTCCGGGTGTTTTCGTTGAAATCTCTTCAGAACTTGCAAAAGAACGCGGAGTGAAAACAGGTTCATTAGTACGCCTTGTATCTCCTTTTGGAGCACTTAAATTACGTGCACTTGTAACGGATCGTGTAAAAGCGAATGAGCTGTATTTACCGATGAACTCGACAGATAACGAAACAGCGATTAATTTCTTAACAGGTCCCGCTGTCGATCAACGTACGAATACGCCTGCATATAAACAAACGAAAGTACTTATGGAAGTGTTAGAAGTAGAAGGTGAAAATCCGATGTCGAAAACGAATCCACGTAATAAAAAGCGCCATCCTCAAAAAGGTATTGAGGTAAATCGTAAGTGGGCTCGTCCAGGGTACGTACACTTAACAGATAAATAGGGAGGAGAAAAGAAGATGGCAGCACCTATTCAAGCGATTCAGAAGCAGGAGCTAACTGAGGAAGAAATAAAACAACAAAAACTCGAAGATTTAAAAGAACTGTTAACGAATAATGAAGCAGCGTTAAATCAAATGTTTAATATAGTAGGTGAACTGAATGACATTGGGATGCTGGAAGCGGCAAACTCAATGTTGAAAGCGAAAGAACCAATCGCAAAAATTATTCTCGGTCAAGTTACTCGTGAACCTGTTACAAATTTAATTAATAATATGATGGGCGCTGCAGGTGCTTTAACAGAACTTGACCCAGAACTTACGAAAAAGCTTATAGGTAGTTTATTAGTAGGGCTGGAAGAAGGTAATGAGCATCTGCAAAGTAATAAAAAGGTTGGTGTATTCGATCTTATGAAAGTACTAAAGGATCCAGATATTAACCGTGCTATCGGATTCGGGCTTCATTTCTTAAAAGGTATGGGTAAAGGATTAAAAGAAGAGTAGGTAAGCAACAATAATAGTATTTCATACGTTGTATGCATGTTGAAGTGATTTTTAAAAATGAACCTTTTCGTCTTATTATTTTCGTGAATAGTTTAGACGAAAAGGTTGTGTTGTTAAAATAGTTATGATGAAAGAATATGTGATAAGTTATTGGTAAGGAACAGGGGAGGAATGAGAGTATGTCAAAAATGGTACATGAATTTAATGATATGATCCGAAAGCTTCGAAAAGAGTTATTTGGGAAAGGGCCGGAACGAATTCATACTGTATTTACCGAAAACATGGCGATTGCTACACTTTATGGGAATTTGACACCTACAGAGAAATTCATTTCGGGAACTATGGATGGAGCGGAAATGGTTCATATGGCCCGAACGAAAATGATTCAAGAAGTGTATGCGGCTAATCCTCATGAACATTTAGAAGAACTTGTTGGTGCGAAGTTAGTTCATCTGTTTTCTGATATGAAAGTAGATGAAGATATTGCAGTTTCAGTGTTTGTCTTTGATAAAAATATAACGTGAGAGAAGGATACTCATCGTGAAATCGATTCAGGTGGAACGGGGAATTTTTAAATATGAGCAAGGCGAATTTAAATATATAGAGGACAGCATTGTAACAGAGTTTCCTGTTACGGTTAAAATTAACGGCCAGGAATTTGTTACAATGGTTAGTACTCCAGAGTATATTGAAGACATGGTAATAGGCTTTCTAGCATCTGAAGGCATTATCCGAAAGTATGAAGATATTGATGAAATATGGGTACAGGAAAAAGAAGGGTATGTTCATGTGAAAACGACGAAAATCAATCCTTATTATCGTGACATGCAAAACAAACGTTATATTACTTCGTGCTGTGGAATGAGTAGGCAAGGGTTTGTGTTTGCAAATGATGCGCTGACTGCGAAAGAAATGAATGATATTCGCGTAAAGATCTCTGCTGAGGATTGCTTTCGGTTAATGAATGATATGCAGCAATCTGCAGCCACTTTTCAACATACAGGCGGTGTCCATAATGCAGCTTTATGTGATGTGAGTGGAATTGTTTTAAGTCGCATGGACATCGGAAGACATAACGCTTTAGATAAAATTTACGGTTATTGTTTAAAAAATAACATTTCGATTGGCGATAAAATTATTGTTTTTAGTGGACGTATCTCTTCTGAAATTCTATTAAAAGTTGCGAAAATTGGCTGTGAATTAATATTGTCAAAATCAGCTCCAACTGAGTTAGCACTTGAGCTAGCGGAGCAGTTAGGGATTACTACATTAGGCTTCATTCGTAATAAATCTTTAAATGTATATACGCATCCAGAGCGGATTGTAAATATAAAATAAGTAGAAACGAGGCAATAATCATGAAATCTGTCACATTAGACAAATTAGATCGTCCTTTAAAGGATTTACGTATTTCTGTTACCGATCGCTGTAATTTTCGCTGTCGATATTGTATGCCAGAAGAGATATTTGGTCGTGATTATTCTTTTTTGTCTAATGATAAAATTTTATCTTTTGATGAAATTGAAAGGATTACACGTATTTTCGTTTCTTTAGGTGTAAGAAAGTTACGTATTACTGGGGGAGAGCCTTTACTTCGAAAAGACCTACCAAAACTCATACAGCGGTTAAACGAAATTGATGGCGTAGAGGATATTGGTTTAACGACAAATGGATCATTACTTAAAAAATTCGCTCCAGATTTATATAAGGCGGGTTTATCTCGTGTGACAGTTAGTTTAGACTCATTAAATGAAGAGCGCTTCTCTTATTTAAATGGGAATAGAAGTAAAGTGAAAACGGTTCTTGCAGGAATACAGGCTGCAGCGGAAGTCGGAATGAAAATTAAAATGAACATGGTTGTTCAAAAAGGGAAAAATGAGCAAGACATCGTTCAGATGGCAGAGTACTTTAAAGAAAATAAGCATATTTTACGATTTATTGAATATATGGATGTCGGTAATTATAACGGCTGGGAATTAGGCGAAGTAGTTTCTAAGCAAGAAATATTAGAAATGATTCATAAAGTGATGCCGCTTGAAAAAATGGAAGCGAATTATCCTGGTGAAGTTGCGACACGTTATCGATATATCGGTAGTGATGAAGAAATAGGAATAATTTCATCTGTAACGGATTCGTTCTGTTCATCATGTACAAGAGCTCGTATCTCCGCAGAAGGAAAATTATATACTTGTTTGTTTACTTCTAAAGGAAACGATCTTAAAGAATTACTTCGTACTGGATATACGGATGAGGAAATTACCGATATTATTCGTGACATTTGGAATAATCGTTCCGATCGCTATTCAGAAGAACGGTTAACGAATACAAGTAACAAAACAATGCCGAAAATTGAAATGTCCCATATTGGTGGTTGAGAAATCACTATGAAAGAAGGTTGTTCGTAGCCTCTTTTTGTTACAGGAAATAATGGAAAGCTTGCAAGTTTTGCAGGTTTTCTATGATTATAGTAAAAATGATGATTGATATTTCTGTAAGAGACATGCAGAGAAATTAAGCAGCATTCAAAAATCCTTAATTTTTTAAGGGTTTTTGAAGTTGCTTTTTTTAATTAAGAAAAATGGAGGAAACGATTATGGCATTTCATAAACCGGAACAAATCGCTGCGCTTGTGATTGAATCCGGTGTTCAAAAGGTAAGGCAACCGTTATCCGCAATGCTTATTCTTGGCTTTTTAGGAGGAGCATTCATTTCGTTAGGATTTTTACTTAATATTCGTGTTCTCGGTAATGTACCGGAGCAATGGGGAAGTTTAGTCAATTTTATAGGAGGAGCGGTTTTTCCTATCGGACTTATGCTCGTTGTGTTAGCAGGAGGAGAATTAATTACAGGAAATATGATGTCAATGTCTATGGCACTTTATGCACGGAAAATTTCATTGAAACATGTGTTAAACAATTGGGCTTGGATCACTTTAACTAACTTTGTAGGTGCACTTTTCGTAGCGTATTGTTTCGGTCATCTTGGCGGGCTAACTGAGGGTGCGTATTTAAATAAAACGATAGCGATAGCTCAAGATAAGTTACATGAATCTTTCGGGAGAACATTAATTTTAGCGATTGGTTGTAATTGGCTCGTATGCCTGGCGATTTGGTTAGCTTACGGAACAACCGATTTGATCGGAAAGATTGTTGGAATTTGGATTCCGATTATGGCCTTTGTCGTAATTGGATTTCAGCAAGTAGTAGCGAATATGTTCGTCATTTCAGCAGTTATTTTTGCCGGGCATCTTACGTGGATGGATCTTGCGAAAAACTTTGTTCCAGTCTTTATCGGAAATGTAATTGGTGGAGCTGGATTTGTTGGATTCGCTTATTTTTCTTGTTATCAGAAACAAAGCACTATTGAGAAAGATGTCTTGAAAAAATAACAGTATATGAAAGGAAGGCTGCCTCATGATAGAGCGGTATTCACGACAACAGTTGTTCACTCCTATTGGAAGTAAAGGGCAGGAAATGATTAGAAATAAGCATGTTTTAATAATAGGGGCAGGTGCGTTAGGAAGTGCAAGTGCAGAAAGCTTCGTACGTGCAGGTATCGGGAAATTAACGATTATTGATCGGGATTACGTAGAATGGAGTAATTTACAGCGACAACAACTTTACGCCGAACAAGATGCGATAGAAAAGTTGCCAAAAGCAATTGCAGCACAGAATCGTCTCAAACAAATTAATTCAAGCGTGCAAATTCAAGCTCTTGTAATGGATGCAAGAGTAGATAATATGGAAGCTTTATTAGATGGTGTTGATCTCATAATTGACGCAACAGATAATTTCGATATTCGGTTCATGATCAATGACTTATCACAAAAACACAATATTCCTTGGATTTACGGTTCTTGTGTCGGATCGTATGGTATGAGCTATACAATTATTCCGAAGAAAACACCGTGCTTACATTGCGTGTTGAAAAGTGTTCCTGTTACAGGGGCGACGTGTGACACAGTTGGAATTATTAGTCCAGCTGTTCAAATCGTTGCTGCTTATCAAGTGGCAGAAGCATTCAAAATTTTAGTAGAAGATTATGCAGCAATTAGAAAAACTTTTTTAATGTTTGATATATGGAGTAATCAACATCATTCTATCAAACTAGGAAAAATCAAAACGGAAGACTGTCCATCGTGCGGAACAAATAGAAGTTATCCTTATTTATCATACGAAAATCAAACGAAGACAGCTGTTTTATGCGGAAGAAATACAGTTCAAATTAGACCGGCGCATAATAGTCATTACAACTTTGATGAGTTAGAAAAAGTATTGAAAAAACACGGGAAAGTAGATCGAAATCCATATTTGCTATCTTGCCAACTAGACGATTACCGCATGGTCATTTTTCAAGATGGCCGTGTATTTATTCATGGAACGAATGAAATCCCAAAAGCAAAACAACTATACTATCGGTTATTAGGCTAATAGAAAGGGATGGGTAATGATGGAAAGAAGAGTGCCAATTACAGTTGAAGAGGCTGTCCGTAAAGTAATGGGATTTGCTAATTGTGGTGTAAAAGAACTAGTACCACTTGAATTAGCATACGGGCGAACATTAGCAGACGATTTAGTAGCGGATCACGATGTCCCTTCTTTCGATCGCTCGCCATATGATGGATTTGCTATTAGGGCAGAAGATACTTCGCGAGCAAGTCGTGAGAATCCAATTGTATTTGAAGTAATTGGTGAAATTGGAGCAGGTTCCGTATTCCATAAAGAAGTAGGAGCGTTTCAAGCAGTTCGAATTATGACAGGAGCACAAATTCCGAAAGGATGTAGCGCGGTCGTCATGCTAGAACTGACTCGTCATCGTCAATATGAGAATATCGGAAAAAGCTATATGGAAGTGAAACGCTCATTTAAAAAAGGGGACAATATATCCTTTCAAGGTGAAGATGCACGTAAAGGAACAGTTCTCGCAAAAAAAGGTTGTTACATTAATCCAGGTATTTCTGCTCTTCTTGCTACATTCGGTTACAGCGAAGTGCCTGTTGCGAAAAAGCCTGTCATTGGACTATTAGCGACTGGGAGTGAACTTCTCGATGTAAATGAAGAACTACAACCTGGGAAAATTCGAAATAGTAATACGTATATGATATCGTCTCAAATTCGAAGAGCAGGTGGAAGAGTAAAATACTTCGGGAAGTGGAGTGACGATTTGAATACGTGCTACGAAGCAGTGAAAAAAGCGTTAAGTGAAGTGGATATGTTAATTACAACTGGTGGTGTTTCGGTAGGAGATTATGACTATTTGCCAGCAATATATGAAAAGTTAGGTGCATCAGTTCTTTTCAACAAAGTTGCTATGCGGCCGGGAAGTGTCACCACCGTAGCGCAATTAAAAGGAAAATTATTATTCGGATTATCAGGTAATCCTTCTGCTTGTTACGTAGGTTTTGAATTATTCGTAAAACCTAGCATTCGTACGTATATGTTTAGTGAAAAGCCGCATGTAAAGCGAGAAAAAGCAATACTCGGAGAAGGTTTTCTAAAACCGAATCCATTTACAAGATTTGTACGAGCGAAGCTGAAGTATAACGGAGGACAACTAATCGCTTATCCATCAGGATTTGATAAATCTAGTTCCGTTTCTTCATTAGCAGAATCAAACATTTTTATCGTACTACTAGGCGGAACGAGAGGATATGAGAAAGGGATGTTTGTAGACGTTCTCTTATTAGAAGATAACGAAGGTAGTGAATGGCCTTGGACATTACGTAAAGTGGGGAGAGGTTTTGATGGGACAAGCACGATTTGAAATTGTAGATACTCCGATTGTAGTGGAAGAAGTAACGGATAAAGTGGCAAGAAGAGAAGCAGGAGCAATTACAACTTTTATTGGAACGGTTAGAGAATTAACGAAAGGAAAGCGAACGTTACACCTTGAGTATGAAGCATATAAGCCGATGGCAGTAAAAAAGTTTACTGAAATTGGAGAAGAAATTAAGGAAAAGTGGCCAGATGCGAAAATAGCAATCACGCACCGTGTTGGACGATTAGAAATAATGGATGTCGCAGTTGTCATTGCAGTATCGTCACCGCACCGTAAAGTAGCTTATGAAGCGAATGAATACGCAATTGAACGTATAAAGAGAATCGTCCCAATTTGGAAAAAAGAATTCTGGGAAGATGGAACGGAGTGGATTGAAGATCAGCTCGAAAATACTCCATATCAAGAAGGAAAACCGAAGAAAGAAGAATAAGAAGATGATTACAATTTTACTGTTCGCAAATTTACGAGAAGAAGTCGGTTCAGAGAAATTAGCAATAATAGAAAAACGAGAAATGTATGTTCATCAATTAAAAAAATGGCTGAAAAATAACTATCAATTACAGACGCTAGATAAAGTAATGGTTGCGATTAATGAAGAATTTGTAACGGACGAAGATATTGTAAAAGCCGGAGATATCGTAGCGTTTATCCCGCCTGTAAGTGGAGGTTAATTCTTTCTATTAGAATATCAAATTTTTTATATGTTAAGGAGGATCATTATGAGTGAATTTTCGCATTGGAATGAAGAAGGAAGAGCTAAAATGGTTGATATCTCTCAAAAAGATATTTCAACACGCACAGCTATTGCGCAAAGTACAATTTCATTATCGAATGAACTATTTGAAGCAATTCAAAGTGGTGGGTTGAAAAAAGGTGACCCGCTTCAAGTGGCACAAGTGGCCGGCATAATCGGTGCTAAAAAAACATCGGATATTATCCCTATGTGTCACCCTATATTAATCCAAGGAACAGACTTTACGTTTCATTATGAAAAGACAACTGATGGCTATGAGTTAATCATAAGAGTGACAGTAAAATGTAGTGGGAAAACAGGAGTAGAAATGGAAGCATTAACGGCCGTATCGATTGCAGCTCTTACTTTTTACGATATGTGTAAAGCAGTTGATAAAACGATGGTCATGAAAGAAACGTATTTAGTTCAAAAAACGGGTGGGAAAAGCGGAGACTCTTTTCACAAGATAAAATAATTACAATGGAAGGAATGTAAATGATGATTACTCACGAACAGATTATGAACGCGTTAAGCCATGTAGAAGATCCAGAGTTACACAAAAGTATTGTGGAACTAAATATGGTTAGAAATATAAAAATAGATGGTACCGAAGTTGGGCTAGAAGTAGTTTTAACAATTCAAGGTTGTCCGTTGAAAGCAAAAATTCAAAAAGATATTGAAGACTCCCTTCGAAACATTGGAGCGTCGAAAGTTTCCTTAACATTTGGTTCTATGACACCAGAAGAACGCGCGGCATTAACAGCGTCTTTAAAGAAAGAAGCTAGAACAGAAACAGGAATGCCTAGTATGCTTCGACCTGATTCAGGTGTGCGTTTTATTACTGTAACGAGTGGAAAAGGAGGAGTTGGTAAATCAACTGTGACGATTAACCTTGCTACTGCTTTAGCACGTATGGGCAAAAAGGTTGGAATTTTAGATGCAGATATATACGGGTTCAGTATCCCTGCTATGATGGAAACGAATGAAAAGCCAACAATGATTGATCAAACCGCGATTCCAGTCGTAAGTCACAGTGTTAAAATTATGTCGATGGGATTCTTCACAGAAGAAAATAATCCCGTTATGTGGCGCGGACCAATGTTAAACAAATGGATTCAAAACTTTCTTGCGAACACGCATTGGGGAGAATTAGACTATTTACTTCTTGATTTACCACCTGGAACAGGAGACGTTGCGATAGATGTCGCTGCAATGATCCCACAAGCGAAGGAAATAATCGTTACGACGCCTCATAATGTAGCTTCATTTGTCGCATCTAGAGTAGGAGTCATGGCAAAACATACGAAACACGATATTTTAGGTATCGTTGAAAACATGGCATATTACGAAGAACAAGATGGCTCAAGAAACTACCTCTTTGGAAAGGGCGGTGGCGAACTGTTAGCGGAACAACTGCAAACAGAAGTAATCGCCCAAATACCGTTTGCGAAGCGTGAAGAAAATAAAGGCTCATGTGTATATGATGAAGATTCACTCGTTGGAGAGCTGTTTACTTCTTTAGCGGAGGATATTGTTTATTATGAAGACTAGTATACAAAATAAGAGGAGAGATACATAGCGTATATGTATCTCTCTTTTGTCTTTTATGAATTGCTTACGGCTGTAGTAAATTAGAAATGTTTTGTGAAACTACATTAAGAACAATTAAATGCGTATTCTTTCTTAGGGCTGCCAAATATGTTCTTTTATAAATTGATATAGTCATTATTTTAAAGTTATTAAAAGGGTACGAAAACAAAAATGGAATTTTTACTACAGAGGGGGAAAGTAGGGACTGCCTGCTTCTATGCATGGATGGATTTTCTACCTAAGCGATAAGGGGGAATTTATTGTTTTAGATATATATAGATAAAAAGAACCTATCTATAAATAGAGAGGTTCTTTCATGAAACTAACTCAAATGGATTATTGTAATAATTTGGAAACCATTTGAGGAGTTTGGTTTGCTTGAGAAAGCATGCTAATACCAGCTTCGTTCAAGATTTTGAACTTAGTCATTTCAGACATTTCTTTCGCCATGTCAGCGTCTTCGATTTGAGAAGCAGAAGATGCCATGTTAGAAGCTTGGTTATTTAAGCTTTCTACATTGAAGTCTAGACGGTTTAATGTAGCACCTAAATCAGCACGGCTACCTGCGATAGATGCGATCATGCCATCGATAGCTTTAATTGCATTGTTAGCGTTATTGATAGCAGTAGTATCACTATCACCTTCAGTACCAGCTGATTGAGCGGCAGCTGTTCCGTCAGTGCCTGCGTTTGTTGCTGAGATAGAAATTTCGCTAAGTTTCTTTCCATCACCTGCTAAATTAGCACTGGTAACATTTGCTAGTTTGATATCGATAGTGCCGTTAATAGCAGGATTTGTAGCACCAGAATCAGTAGTATCAGAATCAGTAGTACCAGGATCAGCAACAGGAGCTGCTGGTGTTTTTGCAGCAGTTTTGGCTTGCCCATCATCATAACTATGGATTTTAATAGATCCATTATCACCATTTAATAATGTTTTTCCGTTAAATTGAGTGTTTGTTGAAATGTAATCAATTTGATCTCTTAATGCAGAAAATTCTTTTTCTAGTGCACCACGGTTTTCGTTTGTGTTTGTACCGTTGGCAGATTGAACTGCTAGGTCACGCATACGAAGTAAGATGTTAGATACTGAGTTCATTGCTGAATCAGCTGTACGAATCATAGAGATACCATCTTGTGTATTACGAGATGCAACACCTAATCCGTTTTCTTTTGCACGCATACGAGTAGCGATTGCAAGTCCAGCTGCATCGTCAGCTGCACTGTTAATACGTTTACCGCTTGATAAACGGTTCATAGAAACGTTCATTTTGTCTTGATTTTGGCGCATGTATTCTTGTGTACGCATGCTATTAATGTTTGTATTGATTCTCATGTGAAGAACCCCCATTTTTTTATATTGATTTTTCTGCAAATTTAAAAATGGTAATATGCGAAAAAATCGATTTCGAATTTATTGTAAGTCTTGCTATATCAAGTGTCAACTTAAAATTTGAATTAATAAATATAAAAAAATAACAATTTAACAATTTAGTTGTTTTTTTATTACAAAGGATTATTGCAAATTTTTTTAAAAAAACCTAATATTAGATTATCTTCATTTACAGAAAAGGTGATGTTATGGTAGTTGGAAATATTGTAAAAGAAGTTCTTGCGTATAAAAAAGGACTAATTCAGCAAAAGTTAAGTAGTCCACAGGCGTTCGTTAGTAGTCGTTTTCAAGATCAATTGCAGAGTGAACCTGTGAAAGAGGCGAAGGTTACTCCGCAGCCGGTAAAAGTAGAGGATATGAGTCAGCCGGTACAATCTACGAAAATAGAAACGGTTGTTAATAAACCGGAAGAATCTATTAATAAAGTAGAGGAAGCGAGCAAGCCTGAGGAGACGGAGAAAGCTGAAACGAAACAAGTAGATGAAGTGCAAGTTGCACAAAAAGAGTTTGAGCGACGTTTCCCCGAAACGAAAAACGAGCCTGCTGATACGTGGGGATTAACGAATAAATATAATATTCAAAAAATACGTTCTTCCAATGAAGGTAAGTATGAGGATATTATTGATCGCGCTAGCCATACATATGGAATTCCGAAAACGTTAATTCAAAAAATGATTGAAGTGGAGTCTGATTTTAATCCGAAAACGGTGTCACATGCAGGGGCGATGGGGCTCATGCAGCTTATGCCAGCAAATGTGAAAGAGATGGGTATAAAAAATCCATTTTCACCAGCTGAAAGTATTGAAGGTGGCGTGAAAGAGTTAAGCGGTTATTTAAAGAAAAATAACGGTGATCTCGTATTGGCGCTTGCTTCTTATAATGCAGGCCCTGGTAATGTGAGAAAGTACGGAGGCGTACCACCATTTAAAGAAACGCAAGGATATATAAAGAAAATATTGAATATAGACGTTTCGAAATAAGAAATTTCATTTATATAAATAGAGAACATGATAGGGGAGTTGGCTAGATTTGAAACTACAAGATGATATTCCGTTAACGATTTATTTTGAAATCGGAAATACGAAAAAGAAAATTAAAGATCTGCTTCATATTACGAAAGGTACATTGTATCGTCTTGAAAATTCAACGAAAAATACGGTGCTTATTATGCTTGAGAATGAAGAGATTGGAACCGGAAATATTTTGACGAAGAATGGAAAAATGTACGTTGAAATTATTGAATTGAAAAGGTAGGGAAGGGGATTTTCATGAGTGGCGATAAATTAAGCCAAGAGCAAATTGATGCCCTGCTGAAGGCGGTAAATGAAGGCGAGGAAATGCCAGCTTTCGCACAAGAAGCAGGGAAACAAGATAAATTCCAAGAGTACGATTTTAATAGACCGGAGAAGTTCGGTGTTGAGCATTTACGTAGTTTGCAAGCGATTGCGTCGACTTTTGGAAAACAGACGTCACAGACGTTTTCAGCTCGTATGCGTATTCCGATTGAACTAGAGCCGTCGACTGTTGAGCAAGTTCCGTTTACGAGTGAGTATGTGGAGAAAATGCCGAAAGATTACTATTTATATTGCGTTATTGATCTCGGCCTTCCAGAGCTTGGAGAAATCGTAATTGAAATTGATTTAGCATTCGTTATCTATATTCATGAATGCTGGCTTGGCGGAGATAGTAAGCGTAATTTTACGATGCGCAGACCGTTAACTGCGTTTGAGTTTTTAACGCTTGATAATATATTTGCGCTTCTTTGTAAAAATTTACAACAATCATTTGAAAGCGTTGTTGCGATAAAGCCGAAATTTGTAACGACGGAGACAGATCCAAATGCGCTGAAGATTACGACAGCGAGCGATATTATTTCATTACTGAACGTAAATATGAAAACAGATTTTTGGAATACGACAGTTCGTATCGGGATTCCATTCTTATCTGTTGAAGAAATTATGGATAAGTTAACGTCTGAAAATATTGTCGAACATTCTTCGGATAAGCGTAAAAAGTATACATCTGAAGTAGAAGTGAAAGTAAATCAAGTGTATAAGTCTGTACACGTTGCGATTGGTGAGCAGAAGATGACAATGGGCGAGATTGAGCAAATTGAAGAAGGCGATATAATTCCGCTTCATACGAAAGTAACAGACCAACTACGTGGTTATGTAGATGGAAAACATAAATTTAATTGTTTTATAGGGAAAGATGGAACGCGTAAGGCGCTCTTATTTAAAAGTTTTATAGAGTAGGAGGATCCATATGAAACATGAAGTATCTCCTGTGTCATTAATGGGGTTGGAAAAATTTGCAAGAAAGCGAAATGAAGCGGGGAAGGCACATATTGATACCGTTTCAGATATTTCGATTGAACTTGGTGTAAAGCTT
This sequence comes from Bacillus silvicola, assembly GCF_050524305.1. Taxonomy (NCBI): domain Bacteria; kingdom Bacillati; phylum Bacillota; class Bacilli; order Caryophanales; family Bacillaceae; genus Bacillus; species Bacillus silvicola. The sequence goes on along the minus strand of NZ_JBNGVC010000001.1, from coordinate 752,815 downwards.
GGGAAATCATCTATTACGCTTGGTGATGTGAAGCAATTAAAAATTGGCGATGTTCTTGAAGTAGAGAAAAATTTAGGACATAAAGTAGATGTATATTTAAGCGATATAAAAGTCGGTATTGGTGAAGCGATAGTAATGGATGAGAAGTTCGGCATTATTATTTCTGAAATTGAAGCTGACAAGAAACATGCAGCGCTTATGAAGGCGCAAAATCAAATGCAGGATAAAGAGTAGAGGAGGAGTCATATGTCGTATATGACGACCTTATTTCAAGTCGTTTTACTGTTTGGTGCGCTCGGCTATGGTGCATATTATATGACGAAAAAGACGCGTAAACAGCAGTTTTTTAAGCAAGGTGAAAATGGCCATATTCAAGTGAAAGACGGCGTGTATTTAAATCATCAAACGAGCGCCTTTTTGTTTGAAGTGGACGGGAAGCAAGTGTTCACTGTTATTAGTAATAACGGTGTGCAATCTGTGCAATTAACAGGGACAGGAAATCAGTTTCAACAAGCACTAGAAGATGCGGTGAAGAGTGAAACGAAAAAAGTAGAGGATCCATCATGAGAATAAAGAAACAGTTATCGCTATTTGCCGTTATTTTCGCATTTTCTATTATTTTTTCATTTGTTTTTATAAATCCAGCGTATGCAGCCCCGAACGGTTTTATTAATTTCGAAAATGGAAAAGAGTTTACGAGTAATTCAAGTGTACAACTATTCGCGCTCGTTATCCTTCTATCATTATCTTCTTCTATCGTTCTTTTATTTACGCATTTCACTTATTTTATGATTGTTCTTGGGATTACTCGTCAAGGACTTGGGGTAATGAATTTACCACCGAACCAAGTGCTTGTTGGACTTGCATTATTTTTATCGCTATTTACGATGCAGCCAGTGCTTGGTCAGTTAAAGAGTGATGTGTGGGACCCGATGACGAAAGAAAAAATAACAGTAAGTCAAGCTGCGGAGACGACAGCTCCGATTATGAAAGATTATATGTCGAAGCATACGTATAAGCATGATTTAAAAATGATGCTGAAAGTGCGTGGAGAAGAGTTGCCGAAAGATTTAAAGGATCTTTCACTATTTACGCTCGTACCATCCTTTACGTTAACGCAAATTCAAAAAGGGTTATTGACGGGGATGTTCATTTATTTAGCGTTTGTCTTTATTGATTTAATTATTAGTACACTTTTAATGTACCTTGGGATGATGATGGTACCGCCGATGATTTTAAGTTTACCATTTAAAATACTCGTTTTCGTATATTTAGGTGGATATACAAAAATCGTCGATATTATGTTTAAAACGGTCGTCTGAAGCGTTTGATGCTATGTGATAGGAGTCATATAAATGAATACGTCACCAATTATAGATATTTTTCAAACCTTTTTTTATAAAGGGGTTATGATTTTAATGCCGGTTGCCGGCGTAAGTATGATTGTCGTTATTATTATCGCTGTCATTATGGCGATGATGCAAATTCAAGAGCAAACGCTGACATTTTTACCGAAAATGGCGAGTATTGTACTCGTTATTATCATTTTAGGTCCATGGATGTTTCAAGAGTTAACGACGCTTATTTTAGATTTATTTGATAAAATTCCATCGCTATTGCGTTCGTACTAAGATAGGTGAATTGAAATGAATATGGAATTATGGGCGGCGACGTTTTTTGCGTTTTGCCGCATTACTTCATTTTTATATTTTTTACCGTTCTTTTCAGGACGATCGATTCCTGCAATGGCAAAGGTTACATTTGGACTGGGTCTTTCGATTACAGTTGCCGACCAAGTTGATGTCTCTCACATAAAGACAGTTTGGGATGTAGCTGCTTATGCAGCAACGCAAATTGTAATTGGATCATCACTTTCAAAAATTGTAGAAATGCTGTGGAACATTCCGAAAATGGCCGGACATATTTTAGATTTTGATATCGGCTTATCACAGGCAAGTTTGTTTGATGTAAATGCAGGATCACAGTCTACTTTACTATCAACAATTTTTGATATATTTTTTCTCATTATTTTTATTTCACTTGGTGGCATTAACTATTTCATTGCCACGATTTTAAAGTCGTTTCAATATACAGAGGCGATTTCAAAATTGTTGACGACTAGTTTTTTAGATAGTCTAATCGCAACGTTATTATTTGCGATTACATCAGCGGTCGAAATTGCTTTGCCGCTTATGGGCAGCTTATTCATTATTAATTTTGTTCTTATTTTAATCGCAAAAAATGCACCGCAATTAAACGTTTTTATGAATGCATACGTGATTAAAATTACGTGTGGTATTTTATTTATTGCGATGAGTGTACCGATGCTCGGTTATGTGTTTAAAAATATGACAGATGTATTACTGGAAGAGTATACGACACTATTTAACTTTTTCTTAACAAAGTAGGGGGACGCGTATGGCAAAGGATAATAAAACAGAAAAGGCCACCCCGCAGAAGCGTAAAAAATCGCGTGAAGAAGGGAATATTGCCCGGAGTAAAGATTTAAATAATTTATTTTCCATTCTCGTATTAGCAGTTGTCGTTTATTTCTTTGGAGATTGGCTCGGTTATGAGATTGCCAATTCCGTAGCGGTGCTGTTTGATCAAATCGGAAAAAATACAGATTCGACCGAGTATTTTTATTTAATGGGGATTTTGCTACTAAAAGTATCGGCTCCTATATTAATACTCGTATACGCTTTTCATTTATTCAATTATATGATTCAAGTCGGTTTCTTATTTTCTTCTAAAGTCATTAAGCCGAAAGCATCACGTATAAATCCGAAAAACTATTTTACGAGATTGTTTAGTCGTAAAAGTTTAGTAGATATTTTGAAATCACTGTTTTATATGGGATTAATCGGTTACGTCGCTGACGTTCTTTTTAAAAAGAATTTAGAGAACATCGTCAGTATGATTGGATTTAACTGGACTGCGTCACTTACTGAAATTATTAGGCAAATTAAATTTATCTTTTTAGCTATTTTAATTATTTTAATCGTTCTTTCCATTATCGATTTCATTTATCAAAAGTGGGAGTACGAACAAGATATTAAAATGAAAAAAGAAGAAGTAAAACGAGAGCATAAAGATAATGAAGGGGACCCACAAGTAAAGGGGAAACGAAAAAACTTTATGCATGCCATCTTGCAAGGGACCATTGCAAAAAAGATGGATGGTGCAACGTTTATTGTAAATAATCCGACGCATATTTCAGTCGTACTTCGTTACAATAAACAAGTTGATGCGGCGCCAATTGTCGTTGCAAAAGGGGAAGATGAGCTCGCATTATACATACGAACGCTTGCCCGTGAACAAGAAATACCGATGGTGGAAAACCGTCCGCTCGCTCGTTCTTTATATTATCAAGTCGAGGAAGATGAGACGATTCCAGAAGATTTATACGTAGCTGTAATTGAAGTTATGCGCTATTTAATTCAAACGAATGAACTTGAAGTATAATAGCGCGTTTGGAGGAGATCTCTTTGTTTAAGATAGATTCTGCAAGAACTTATTTTTCTATCTTTTTAGCAGCGTCATTCGTAGTGGCGCTCTTAATTCCACTTCCACCATTTATACTTGATATTATTATCGTTTTTCTACTAAGTATGTCAGTGCTTATTTATATGCGAGCGACAAGTATTAACGAGTGGGATGAATTAAAGTCATTTCCAACGATGTTGTTATTAATCGGAATTTTCCGCGTATCGATTAACGTATCGACGACGCGAGCGATTTTGACAGACGGAAATGCCGGTCATGTTATTGAAGAGTTCGGCCAGTTCGTAATTGGCGGGAACTTATTAATTGGTATCGTTATTTTTACAGTATTAATCATATTCCAGTTTATCGTTGCAAACGGTGCATCTCGTACAGCTGAAGTTGCAGCACGTTTTACACTGGATTCTTTACCAGGGAAACAAATGTCTATCGATGCTGATTTAAACCAGCGCATTATTACTGAGAAAGATGCACAAGCAAAACGAAAAAAATTAAATATGGAAACAGAGTTTTACGGGGCGATGGATGGTGCAGGGAAGTTCATTAAAGGGGACGTTATTTTCGGGATCGTTATTTTATTCGTAAACATTATTTTCGGTTTAATTGTCGGTATGATGCAGCAAGGAATGAGTTTTGCTGAAGCAGCTATTCATTATACACAGTTAACTGTCGGTGACGGAATCGTAAACCAAATTGGTTCGTTAATGCTTGCAATTTCAACCGGTATTATCGTAACACGTGTATTTGACGGTTCACCGGATACAGTAACAGAAGGAATCTTTAAAGAGTTATTAGCACATGAAGTCGTTGTATATGCGCTTGGTGGTTTATTTATAGCAATGGGTATTTTTACTCCGCTACCATTTCTACCATTCGCACTCGTTGGTGGAACAATTATCTTCTTAGAGCCTGTTTATAGTCTTATCTTTTTATTAAAATAGCGAGAAATCCTAGGACAACCATTTGTTTACTTGTTTCTAGTTTTCTCTCTACATTTTTGAACAATCGTCTGTATTTTTCTAACCAAGCAAATGAGCGCTCTACGATCCATCTTTTAGGGACCACTTGAAATTGATGCAATTCGGACCGCTTGGCAACTTGTACTTCAGCATTCAATAGCTTTTGAATTTCTTTTTGAAACTTTTCTCCTGTGTACCCACCATCCGTGAGGATGGCTTCTATGGTTTCTTTCAATTCAGGATATTGCTCGTACATTTCGAGTGCGCCTTTTCGATCTGTGACATTGGCAGTGGTAACATGGATTGCATGGGGAAATCCAAGAATATCTACACTGATATGTCGTTTAATACCAGAAACTTTCTTACCACCATCATAACCTTTTTGTTCAGCCGTATCTGCATTCTTAACACTTTGGGCATCGACAATATTAAAGCTAGAGCTTTTGGGGCGATTCACTGCTTCCCTTATTTGCCCAACAATTTTTTTAATAAGGTCTCTAATAGACTACTACCTTCGGCATTGGATTTACTCCATTTTGCATAGTAGCGGTAAACATTTTGCCATTTGGGATAATCTTTTGGTAAAGCACGCCACTGGCAGCCTGTACTCAGAACATAGAGTAGTGCATTGAACACATCATAAAGGTCATACTTTCGCGGACTTGTGCGTTTGCTAAACGTTTCTAGTTCCTCACGAATGATCTCGAATTTTTCACGGCTGATATCACTTGGATAAGACATACACTCATCTCCTGTTTTTGCATACATCCTAACATATTTATAAGACTATAAACAGGCTCTTAGGAATTCGCCATAAAAACCGAATAAAGAAAGAAAAAGAAGACGAGCTTCAAAAAGAATTAGAAATGATTCAAGGCGAGGATGAGCAACTGCAACAAGTGGAAGATTCATTTGGAGTATTTACAGATAAATATCCAATTATTGTAGAACTCGGTTTAGATTTAGCAGCACTTGTAAAGCAGAAAATTAACGGGGAAACAGCTCGTGATAAAGTTGTTCTTATGAGGAAGTCGATTATTACTGACCTTGGTATTAACGTTCCTGGCATTAACTTTAAAGATAATACGAGTTTTAGACCACGTGGACGTTACATTATTCGTATTAAAGGTGCGAAGGCAGCTGAAGGTGTTTTAAAATCAGGTTATTTATTAGCACTGAAAACACCGAACGTAATGGCCGATTTAGATGCAGAACCAGCGAAAGATCCGATTTTCGGTGAAGATGGATATTGGATTTTAGAGCATATGGTACAAGATGCACAAATGAAAGGCTATCAAGTATTAGAGCCGCTTAGTATATTAATTACGCATTTAGATGTTGTCGTTAGACGTAATCTTCATGAGTTAATTCAGCGTCAACATGTAAAAGATTTAATTAACTCGCTTGAAAATGATAACGGCGTTTTATTAGAAGAGATTAAGAAGAAGGAAATTGACTTATCACTCGTTCAAAATGTTATTAAACAACTGCTAAAAGAAGGTATTTCTATTCGTGATTTACCAACTATTATCGAAGGTATTATTGACGGAAAAGAAATTTATCAAAATCATGTAGACGGTGTAACGTCATTCGTCCGTGAATGTATTTCAAAAGTGATCTGTGAAAATGCAAAAAATCCTGACGGTAAAATTTATGCGGCGCTCTTCTCAGATTCAATAGAGTTAGATGCGGATGTTGTAAATAATTCATACCAAGGTTACTTATTAAACTGGGATTTAGATTTAGAAACACGTGTTGTTGAACAAGTACAGCGTGTCTTTAAACAAGCTCGTTTAATGGGAAGAGAACCAGTATTATTAACGCGTAGAAAAGATTTCAGATTTGCGATTGTAAGACTTCTTGAGCGTTATCAAGTAGAAGCGCAAGTACTTTGTATTAGCGAATTAGCACCGGAAATTGTTGTAGATCAAATTGCCTATATTGAATAGTAGGAGGTGAAGTAATGGAAAGTACAGAAAAGAAAGAAGCGTTAATGCGAATAAAAGCAGCTTCGAAAAATGAATTGTATCGAAAGTTATTTGACCAATATGGTACAGATTATTATTACGTTGTCGATGAAAGTGTAAAACGAAACATCCCGTTTTTCTGGAAGAAGAATTATGAAATGCTAGTCGCTTTTCCTGAAGATAAAAAGGAAGAAAGTAAAAAAGGCATAGCCGAGTTTCATGACCAATTAATGGATGTTGTAAATGAATCTTCTGAAGAAATAGTGAAGGTAAATGGAATTCAATCGGTCTTGCACAATTTAGAAAACGTAACAACTTCTATGTCATACGCGGCGATGCAAACAGGAAATAGTGAAGAATGGGCAAGAAAGAAAGAGAAACTATTAAAGTTGTTTGAAAAAGGTATCGTCGTTGTGAAACAGACGGAAGAAGCGAAAGTAACGAAAAAGCAAAAAGTTGTGAAAAAAGTCGTTCCCGTCAAGAAAGAAGAAGTGGTTGTAAAAAAAGAAAAGCAAGAATCTGTACCGTTTATTATTCAAAAGGTAATTCGCATGCTAGAGCAAAACGATGTAGAACAATACTTCATTCATGCATATGCTGAAAAGTTAAAAGTGAAGTTTGAGAATGCGACGATGATTACAGAAGAAGAAGTGATCGGATATATATTGGAAGATATGAGGTCTCATTTCAATACGGAAAACGTATTTGAAAAAGAAGTGCAAACAATTGCATTAATCGGTCCAACTGGCGTTGGGAAGACGACTACACTTGCGAAAATGGCATGGCAGTTTCACGGTAAGAAAAAAACGGTCGGTTTTATTACGACGGACCACTCTCGCATTGGAACAGTGCAGCAATTACAGGATTACGTAAAAACAACTGGATCAGAAGTAATTGCTGTGCGAGATGAATCCGCAATGACAAGGGCGCTCACTTATTTTAAAGAAGAAGCGCGCGTCGATTATATATTAATGGATACAGCTGGGAAAAACTATCGTACGTCAGAAACGGTTGAAGAAATGATTGAGACGATGGGACAAGTAGAGCCAGACTATATTTGCTTAACGTTATCAGCTTCGATGAAAAGTAAAGACATGATTGAAATCATTACGAACTTTAAAGCTATTCATATTGATGGTATCGTATTTACGAAATTTGATGAAACAGCAAGTAGTGGTGAATTGTTGAAAATTCCAGCAGTATCATCAGCTCCAATTGTATTAATGACAGACGGACAAGACGTGAAGCAACATATACATATCGCTACAGCTGAACATTTAGCGAAACAAATGTTGCAAACATCATAGAAAAGAGGTGAAGGATAAGGCAACTGCCTTATTCAAACGAGTATGAACGGTCTTTATATAGGTTCTATGGGTATGATGAATTACATGCAGCGCATTAATGTTCATTCGAATAACGTTGCAAATGCTCAAACGACAGGATTTAAAGCAGAAAATATGACTTCTAAAGTATTTGATGTACAAGACACATATCGCCGTGGTGATGGAGCTGTGACAAATATCGGTTCGGTCGATTACGCTGTAGTACCAGCCGCAACGCATGTGAACTTAGTACAAGGAAATATACAAATGACAAATAGTGCTACAGATTTCTTTTTAGATGACGGTACAGCCGGTACAACATCATTTTTCGTTACATCTAAAAACGATGAAACGTTTTTAACGAGAGATGGTAGTTTTACAGTGAATAGTGATCGTTATTTACAAACATCTTCAGGTGCTTATGTTATGGATGTAAATAATGAACGTATTCGTATTCCTGAAAATGTTGATTTCTTCGTATCTAATAATGGAGAAATCTATAGAGAAGTTAACGATGGAACTTTGCAAAAACCAGATATTAAGAGAATAGTAATTGCACAGTTGCAAACAAAAACAGTAGATGCAGAAGCGAATGCACGTCTAATGCAAAGAGAGAATAAAAGCTTTACACTAGCAGAAGGAAACATTGCTGATTTACCGAACGGAACAGGGGCAGTAAAAAATCATATGCTAGAAAATTCAAATGTAGATATGACGAAAGAGATGGCAAATCTTATGACGAGTCAAAAGATGATTCAAGCATCGCAGCGTGTTATGACTTCATTTGATAAAATTTATGAAAAAGAAGCAAATGAAATATTGAAATAGGAGACTTCCGTTAACGGAAGTCCTTTTTTATTATTGCTTTTATTACAGTTACATCATAAAATGATAATGATTATCAATATCATTTTATCTATTTTCACAAGAATGGAATTTCATAATGACAGCAACATTTGTTTAACTAAGTGAATTAAAAACAAGGGGATGGTGTGTATATGTCTACAAAAAAACAACTTTGCATTGGATTATGTTTAATTTCTAGAAAGAAAGAGCAAGAGAGTGAGTTTAATTCGGGAATTGATGAACAAGTAGAGTTAGCGAAACAAGCAGAAAAATCGAAGTTAGATTTTGTTTTTAAAGCCGACTATTTAGTGGCGCATCCAGATTTAATTGCTCGTAATAAGGGGAATGTAATTTTAGATCCAACATTATTATTTACTGCTATTGCGTATGCAACAGAAAAAATTGGAGTTGTTACGACAGCTTCAACATCATTTTATCCACCATACATACTAGCGAGGCAACTACAATCTTTAAATTGGATTAGCAATGGCCGAGTAGGATGGAACATTGTCACATCAATTGACGGTGCTGAAAACTTTGGTGAGGCAGGGATGCCACCATCTGAGGAACGATACGCGAAAGCGGCAGAATGTACAGAGTTAGTAAGAAAACTTTGGAGGAGTCATCCTTATGAGGTTTTGAAAGAAGATAACGCAGATGTAATTAGAGAGATGGTAAAGCCTATTGAGCATCGTGGTGAGCATTTTGAGGTGAAAGGTCCACTTAATATACCGCAGCACATTTCTGGAGAAATGCCATTATTTCAAGCGGGTGCTTCAGAGTCTGGCCGGAATTTCGCTGCTTCTGTTGCGGATGCAATTTTTGCTGCAACGCCAGATGTGGAGTCAGGAATGGAACTGCGTCAAGATTTAAGAAGAAGAGCAAAGCAGCATGGGCGAAAGCAAGATGATATACGTGTATTACCTGGATTATATTTCTTTATAGGTGATACATATGAAGAAGCGCTAGAGATGCATAGGCAAGCTCATCAACATCTCACAATCGAGAAGAGATTTGCTTTACTTGAAATGGTACTCGGACTAGACACTAGAGGGATTCCGCTAGAAAATAAGATTACGGAAGAGATGCTGTCAAGTCGGGATCAAACCGTTCGCAGTAAAACACATGCCGAATTATTACGGAACTTCATCATTAAAAATGAACCAACCCTTGAACAAATACTAGAACGACCAGAAGTTGTTGGCTCCGCTCATTGGGTTGCGATTGGTACACCACAAGACGTATTCCAGCAAATTATGGATAGGTTTGAGGCAGGAGCGTTAGATGGATTTATTGCTATTCCAGGAGGACCTCCAAAGTCATTGGATCTATTCTTAAGTAGGGTCATTCCTTTATTTGTGAAGGCCGGTGTATTTAGGGAAGAGTATACAGGTTCTACTTTACGGGAGCATTTAGAGGGACATACCTCAAAAACATTGCAGTTAAAATAACAGGAGTGTTACGTACAAAAAGCCTTTCATAAGAAGGCTTTTTATTTTTGGGATTAAATTTCAGAATTATCAATTGACTTTATAGGTCTGTTTTTTTATATTAGTAGGTATACTAATAACTACTAACATACATGCATCGTTTTGAAATGAGAGTTATATAGATTGTGAGGGGTACTGATGGATGAAATTATAAAGGAATTACAAAAGTTAGGTTTTTCCCAGTACGAATGTAAAGCGTATATTGGACTATTAAAACATTCTCCAGTAACTGGGTATGAAGTGAGTAAACAGACAGGAGTACCTCGTTCTATGATTTATGAAGTGCTCGGTAAATTGATGGATAAAGGAGCGGTGCATATCGTTCCGTCAGAACCAGTGAAATATGTACCGGTACCAGCTACCGAATTAATGAATCGAATGCGAAAAGACTTTGAGAAGTCCTTTGAATTTTTAGATGAGAAATTAAATTGTTTAGAACAAGAGCGACAAATAGATGTAATTTCGCATATTCGCTCAAATGATCGTGTTGTAAAAGAAATATGCAATATAATTAATAGGGCAAAGGAAGAGTTATGGATTTCTGTATGGGAAGAACAAGTGCATGAAATTGAGCCATATATTCATCAAAAGGAAAAGGAAGGTGTACATATATTTTCAATCTTATTTGGTGCTCCGGATACAAAAATAGGCGCGACGTTTCACCATAACTATATGACGCCCCACGTTGTTGAAAAGAGAATGGGTGGTCATTTAACTGTTATTGCTCGTGATGGAGAGGAAGTATTAATAGCCAACTTCTCAAATGATAGCACTTCATGGGCCGTTACAACGTATGACCCAGCTTTAGTTCTCGTTGCTACAGAGTATGTGCGGCACGATATTATGGTCGAAGAAATCACGAAGGAATTTGGAGCTGATAAGTTAGATACGTTATGGCGTGAAAATATAGATTTAGTTCATGTCGTAACAGGAAAACGAACGATGGAAGGAATGGAGGATGATAAGGATGAGTAAAGCTCAGGCACATGTAGCTTTGCAGAGCGATGATACATTTCAGCAAGGAGTAAAAGATTGTTTACCAACTGTATTTGGTTATTTAAGCATCGGTATAGCAGCTGGTGTAATTGCAAAAACAGCAGGTTTCTCCATCATTGAAATTGCGTTTATGTCCACTTTAATTTATGCAGGTTCTGCCCAATTTATATTAGCTGGTATGTATGCAGCCGGTGCCCCTGCTTCAGCAATCATTTTCACCGTTTTTTTTGTTAATTTACGCCACCTTTTAATGAGTGCTGCCCTTGCACCATACTTTGCGAAACTTCCTCTATTAAAAAATGTAATGATCGGTTCTCAAATTACAGATGAAACGTTCGGCGTTGCAGTGCAGCACGCAGTGCAAAAAGGATATGTAGGCGAAAGATGGATGATCGGGCTTAATGTAACAGCGTATTTAAATTGGATTCTTGCTACTATTATTGGCGGGCTGTTTGGTGAGTGGATACCAGATCCGCATACGTACGGGATGGATTATGCATTACCAGCGATGTTCATCGGATTATTTGTACTTCAGCTAATAAGTAGTAAACCGAAACTAGCAATTCATTTAAGTGTAGCAATTGTAGCGATTATTATCGCATACGTTTCACACTTATTTATGCCAGATAGTATAGCGGTTATTATTGCAACACTACTAGCTGCGACGATTGGAGTGCTGATTGAAAAATGGAAATGAGATTAGATGTATTATTACTATTACTAGCGGCAGGAGCTGTCACACTAGTGCCGCGTATTTTGCCTCTTCTCGTATTTAGTAAACTACAAATTCCAGACTGGGGTTTAAAATGGTTAAATTACATACCAATTGCGATATTAGCAGCACTTTTAGCACAAGTATTATTTATGCATGAGACGATGCAGTGGGATTATCTTATCGCGGCAATTCCAACATTTCTTGTCGCAATCTATACTCGTAGTCTATTAGGCACCGTATTAACTGGAGTGATTGTGATTATTTTGTTACGTTTCTTTTTCTAGAAAGGATTCGGCTCGCATAATAGCGAAAGGTGTAATAACAAAAAAGATATAGGGGTGGTGTTATGATACTTTTAACGATAGGAGCAATTTTGTTAACGTTATTTATTTTCTTTATTATCGGCTTCATTACGTTTATGATGTTTGTTGATAAGGCGACACCTCAAATTTATTATACACCTTGTGAATCAGTGACAGTGAAATCTAAAGGTAAAAATAGAAGGAAGAAAAGTTGATATCGTGCTTTTCTTCCTTTTCTTTTACATTCCTGAAAGAACTAACAGCAACGCCCCGAATAGAAAACTAATAAAAGAAAGAAAACCGATACATATCGAGAACACACGATTATTTCTCCATTCGCGCCAGAAGACGATAAATCCTAAAATGCAAAGGAAAAACCAAATGGGTAAAAATATGAACTCACTCATTTTCTTGGGGAGTAACGAATAAAAAGTTGTTACATATAGTATCCAATTTGTCAAAAATAAAATACAAACGATAATGGATTGTGAATAGGGGCGTTTTAAAAATTTCTCATTTTTAACTGTTATAAAAATGAGAGTTAGCGCTGATATAAAGGCAATGATTATGAAAATAAGTAAGAGTAATGTAAGGGGCATTTGAACCTCCTTTATAAGAGTGGTTTCATAAGAAATGAGTCTATTAAATTGTATACTTGTTTTGTAGAGTGTTCGTTATATTTTTCAGTGTATGGATTTAAAAATCCATGCTCACCTTGTATTTGTTTTATTTCTAATAAAGGATTATCTTGTTGCTGTAATGTTTTCGTTAAGGAGGATACTGAAAAACTAATTTCTTTTTCAGGAAAAATCAGTAATGTAGCACATGCAGGTTTCATGTGAACATAATCGCGTATACGAGAACCGTAACATCCAATAATAAAATCTAGTTTTGGATTGTTACTACATAGCCATGAGATGGTAGCTCCAACGCTAAAGCCGATAAGTCCAATATGTGTGTAACGATTGCAAAGGCTATGAATGAGTCCCTCAATTTGCTTTTTTCCACCATCAAAGCCAATGTGATACATAAAATATTGGTATGCTTTTTCTTCATTATTATAATGAAATGGCTGTTGTAATTGTAGAAGATTAGGACAGAATACATCTATATGAGATGAAGTGAAGTGATCAATGACGTGATGCATATGGTCGTTCACACCATATATTTCATGAACAGCAATGAGAGCTAATTTTTTCTTCATCGTTACAATCTACCTCTATGAAACTTAAATTCTTTCTCAACAAGGCATATGCGCAAGTGGAAGTTTTCATACCATTGCTCACGGCCTCTTTTTTTCGCTTCTTTATGTAAGGCGTTCTGTTTCCAATTTTCAATTGCCTCAAGTGATTCCCAATAAGAAATTGTGATACCGAGTCCCGAATGATCTCGTGCACTTTCTACACCTAGAAATCCAGGTTGCTGTTTCGCAAGTTCCTCCATTGTTTCGGCAACGGTACTATAATCTGTTGTATCATTTGATAAATTAGAAGTGAATATAACCGCATAATAAGGTTTGTTTTTTTCTAAATCAGATTTCATTGTCTTTCCCCCTTAATGTGTAGTGCGAATAATTAATCCATAGTTTGTATTTTAGCAGGTCACAAAAAGAAAAGAAGTAGAAAATTCTTATTTTTTCATCCCATGTAAAATAGAGGATAGAAGAAATTTATAGTAAATAATCTAAAGGAAGAAAAATGCCACCTCAGAAAATTGAAGTGGCATTGCTTATATTTCCTCTAAGCTATTAACTGGAACTGTTAATTCGCGTTCTGGATTCGTTGCATCATATATGCGGGCGGTTTCGTTGCTTTCATCAACGTGTTGAATCATAACAGGCATTCCTTGAAAACTAACATTAGCTTCTTCTGAGGACTCAGAAAGCTCTTTTGCTCGTTGTATATTCATTTATATTCCTCCCATCATTATTATCTTTGCAAAAAAGGAGGGGTAATATACCATTTCGAGACATTCTTAAAGTTTTTGTATTATTTGTAATGTTCCCTTAATAAATGATGAAAAGATGGAATCCGGATAAGGTTGTATTTTTTGAGCTGCTTCGATTGCTTCTTCAAGCGCTCTTTGCTTATCGTTAAGTTTTACATAACAAAGGGCACGATATGCACCTGCTGTTGTAAGCCATGCTTGATCAAGTGGATGCATCATATAATCTGGTATTTTAGCACGTTGAAAAGCTTCCAGAGCTTCCTCGTATTTCTTTAATCCGTACAAAGCTTTTCCAGTTTCGAGGTAATACAACCCATCTTCTTGGAAAATCGGTTCGTCTTTTAGTTTTTCTCGAAATTGTTCTACATGTTCTAATGCAATTGTATATTCTTTAGTAATCGTGTTGTAGTAATACGCTTTTAATATATCTACGATCGCAACGGATAAAGTGTCTTCTGTAAAAATGGCGAATTGCTCAGATTTCTTAATGTAATGTAAATACTGTTCTTTATCAGCCGTCATGACTTTTTGATAAGATAATATGCGATAAAATTCATCTGTTTTATAATACACTTGATGTTTTTTTGAAAATGCTAATGCTTCTAATATGATTTTTTCACATTCCTCATATTTGCCACATGCGAGTAAAATAATGGCTTCTTTTAAGCACAATCTGATATGTATAATAAGATCCATTTCTAAATGGTTCGCTTCATAATCATCTCGAATACGAGCAATAAGCTGCAAACATTCCTCATACTTTTTACGTGAGAATAACGTATAAGAAAATGTTAATTTTGTTTCAGTACTGTCTCTGTATAAAGTATATTTTTCAAAAATAGAAGTTGCTTTTTCAACGTAAGACTCAATGCTGTAATCTTTCATTATAGCTGCTCCAGTAATAAATTGTTTATATAATCGGGCAGTATTTAAAGTGGGAGGGAGTTCCTTTTGAACGATAGGAAGTAAAGTTTCATACACCTTATCACATTTATTAGCCTTTATAAGTTGATCCATTTGTTGAATGAGTTCTACAATTTCTACATCATCATCTTCTAGTAAAAAACTCGTTTCGCACCCAAGTTTTTCAGCGATATATTGTAATGTTTTCATGGAAGGTGTAGCTTTTCCATTTTCAATTTGACTAAGCATGCTTTTTGTCAATTCGGAACCTGCTAGTGCTGTTTGTGTAAGTTTTTTTTCTTTTCGTAATGCTTTAATTTTTTCTCCGAGAGTTGCCATATTATTGCTCCTTTATAATTAAAAAAGTTAAATACAATTTAACTTTTTGTTGTAAAAATTTGAAAGTTAATTATATAATAAGTTTAACACAATTTAACTTTTGAGGGGAGAGTGTCATAATGGGGGATGTAAGTATAGTTCCAAATGATTCAAAAATGAAGATTGCAACGAGAAATATTATTTTAATGATGATTGGAAAGATGACGTCTTTGCTAGGGGCAGGTATTTATACGTTCGCAATGGGGTTATACGTATTAAAGACAACTGGTTCAGGGATGGGGTTCGCTACTACGCTCGTTTGCGGATCACTTCCAAGGATGATCTGTGGTCCGATTGCAGGTGCTGTAGCAGACCGTGTTAATCGAAAATGGCTTGTCATTGGCACTGATTTATTAAGTAGCTTAACGATGCTTATTATGTTTATTCTTGCTACTATATTTGGACCATCACTTCTTTTTATTTATATTTCAGCAGCATTATTATCAATTTGTGCAAGTTTTTATTCTGTTGCATTAACTTCGTCTATTCCGAGTTTAGTAGATGAGGGGCGTATTCAAAAAGCGAGTGCTTTAAATCAAACGGCAGCTTCTTTATCAAATATTTTAGGTCCGATTATTGGTGGAGTTGTATTTGGTTTCTTTTCAATTAAGTCGTTCTTTTTGTTAAATAGTATTACGTTCTTTTTAGCGGTTATTTTGCAATTATTTATTGTATTTGATTTATATAAAAAAGAAGTGGCTGAGAGTAAAGAGCATTTCTTGACGAGTATAAAAGAAGGTTTTTCATATGTAAAACGACAGCATGAAATATATGGTTTAATGAAAATAGCATTGTGGGTAAACTTTTTTGCGTGTGGGCTAACAGTTGCACTTCCATACATTATCGTCCATACATTGCATTTATCTTCAAAGCAACTCGGTACTGTAGAGGGAATGTTAGCAGTCGGGATGTTAATGGGTGCGATTGCTTTATCAGTGCGTAAAGAAGTGAATAATCTGTTTCGTTCTATTTATAGTGGACTGTTTTTATTTGCGGGTTTGAGTTTATGTACAGTTTTCCCGTTGTTAGTTACCATTCCGAAAGTAGCAAGTTTTATTTACTATATTGCTTTTATGATGTTAACTGGTATATCAATTATGATTGTAAATATTCCGATGCAAGTACATATGCAAAAGACGACAGATCCGAGCTATTTAGGGCGTGTGTTCGGCCTACTTGAAACAATTGCTACTGCAATCGCACCGCTCGGTATGATTGTATATGGATTATTATTAGATATATTACCTACTAGCATTGTTATGATGACAATAGGTGGAGGATTATTG
Source organism: Bacillus silvicola (assembly GCF_050524305.1). Classification (NCBI taxonomy): domain Bacteria; kingdom Bacillati; phylum Bacillota; class Bacilli; order Caryophanales; family Bacillaceae; genus Bacillus; species Bacillus silvicola. Next base: position 736,197 of record NZ_JBNGVC010000001.1, on the reverse strand, counting down.
TTAGTTGTATTAGTTGGAGTAAAGCAGCATATGGCGAAAAGAAAAGTAAATGTGTCAGCTTAAAAGAAAATTTTAATAAAATAAAAATGACCAAATTAGTATTTTAGTTTTTGAAACTCTTTTTCATGTATGTTAAAGTAAAGTGAGCAGGCAAAGAAAAGGAGAAAACATCATGAAAAAATTAAGTTTTGTTATGCTTTTTCTGTTAGTCGTAATGACTGGATGTAGCAATTATGACACGTATATTGAAACAGGTATGCAATCATTGAAAAATGAAAAATATAGTGATGCGATTATGTGGTTTGAAAAAGCAGAAAAAGAGAAATCAGGAAATGAAGCGAAGGCATATAAAGAAGTCGCTCAGTTATTGGATCACGGTGCGACAGCATTAAAAGACGGTAAGTATTTAGAAACGAAAGACATTGCAAATGAAGTGTTACAAAAGAAAAAAGACGATGCACTTGAGAAAGCTGTGAAATCAAATGCAGAAAATATGCTTCAAAAAGCAAAAGATGTTGAAGAAAAAGTAAATGAAAGAGTAGCGAAACGAAAAAAGATAGATGAAGAAGGAATCGATAAATTGATTAAAGCTGTGGATAGTATAGATGATGTAAAAGAAAAAGAGAAGAAAGTTTCAGAAGCATTAGATAAGGCTGAAGAGGCACAAGTAAAAATTGAGGAAAAGAAAAATAAATAGAGTTATAGTTTAAAAGGCTGTCGTGTATAACGACAGCCTTTTAATTTTTTTCTGCAAAAGAAGTAATGCTATGTAGTAAAAAAGAAATTATTTTAGAATCCCACCTGTCCTCATGATGAATGGTATAAATATTACGCTGAAATTCAAAATCAGGGATCGGTATATAGCATAGCTCATTTCGCTGTACTTCTTGTTCAATAGCAAGTTTAGAAATAAAGGCGACACCATTACCATATTTTAAAATTTGTTTTAACGTTTCTAATGAATCTAATTCAATTTCAGATTGGAATGTAATGTTATGTGCTAACGTCCATTGTGTAAGTAAATCTCGGGTTGTAGATGGGTTACGATGCAATAGTATACGCTCCTTCTCGATATCTTGTAAGGATACATTTTCTTTTTTAGAAAAATGATGTTCTTTGGAAAAAGCAAGGACAAGTGTATCAGGTATTATATTCGTTTGTTTTAAAAGTGGTTCATCAAATGGTGCAGCAGAAATTATCCCGAGATCAATTTCATGATTTTGTAGCATCGTTCGAATTTCAGGAGCTGTTTTTACCATGAGTGTTATTTTTATATTGGGAAATTCGCATTGAAATTGGTGTACAACTTCTGGTAAAAGATAAGTCGCTGGTACATAACTAGCACCAATTGTTATAGCGCCTTTATTAAAATCTTTAAACTCTTGTGTGACCCGCCTAGCTTCTTTCATAAGTGCATCTATTTTACAAGCATAATGATGCAATGCCTCTCCAGCCTCTGTTAAGAAATATCTTCCAGAACGTAATTCAAATAAAGACACACCGAGTTCCTCTTCTAAGCTTTTTATATGAAAGGTAATAGTAGGTTGTTTAACACCAAGTTTTTCTGCAACAATCGTAAGCTTTTTGTATTTCTTAATAAGCACTACAATTTCTAATTTTAAGAGATTCATGATAAGTTGACCCCTTTTTCTTCTAACTATAGAAAAAATCTATAGAAATAAATAGTTTATTAGAGATTTTTTAATTTAATCTTTACAGTACATTAACATTCAGTATAAATCTTCCAGATAGAATGAAAGCAGGTTAAGAATGAGGGGAGAGAGGTGAAACGATGGATATTAAAATTCATGGATTAGAAAAGGCATTTGGAAAAACGCAGGCTTTAAAGCCGTTACAGATTGTAATGAAAAAAGGCGAATTCACTACACTTTTAGGACCTTCAGGATGCGGGAAAACGACTTTACTTAGAATGATTGCAGGGCTTGAAGAACCAGATAAAGGTGAAATATATTTTGGAGATAAGTGCATGTATTCCTCGACAAAGAAAATAAAAACATCTCCTCATGAACGGAATATCGGTATGGTATTTCAAGATTTTGCTTTATGGCCGCATATGACTGTATTTGAAAATGTTGCATTTGGTTTAAGGGCTACAAAGCAAACGAATCAATTAAGAGAAAAGGTAGAAGATGCGATAAAGCAAGTTCGTTTGCAAGGTATGGAGAAAAGGTATCCGCATGAACTCTCAGGTGGACAGCAGCAACGTGTCGCATTTGCTAGAGCAATTGTAACAAAACCTCATTTTATTTTGTTCGATGAACCGCTTAGTGCACTTGATGCAATTTTGCGAGAAGAAATGCGATTAGAACTTATGGATATCGTTCATTCCATTGGTTTAACGGCATTGTATGTAACTCACGATCAAACAGAAGCTATGTCAATGTCAGATCAAATTATTGTTATGAAGCAAGGAGAAGTATTACAAAAAGGAACACCAGAAGATATTTATGTGAAACCGTCTCATGAATTTGTTGCAAAATTTGTTGGTAAGGCAAATTGGCTTGTAGAGAATAAACAAATGATTCGTCCAGAGCACGTGAACTGGACAAAAAATGAAGTGTGCGATACGTATACAGGTGAAATTCAGCACGTTACTTATGTAGGAGAACGTTATGAAGTAAAAGTAAATATGGGGACATTAGGTGTATGGACAGCTTATCACAACAGTAAGCTAAGCGTCGGTAAACCGGTATCGTTACATGTACCCAAAAAATGTATTCATCATATAGGGGGAGAATCGTATGAAGAAATTCAGTTCGCTTAAGTCTTTATTTGTATGCACTTTACTATTTTCTGCTGTAGTAGTAGGTTGTAGCTCAAAGACAGGTAATGTAGATGCAAAAAATAAAAATACTAATGAAAAGAAAATTGTTGTATATAGTGCAGGGCCAAAAGGGTTAGCAGAAAAAATTCAAAAGGACTTTGAAAAGAAAAGCGGTATAAAGGTGGAAATGTTTCAAGGAACAACTGGTAAGATTTTAGCGAGAATGGAAGCTGAAAAGAAAAATCCAGTCGTTGACGTTGTCGTACTCGCTTCTTTACCAGCGATGGAAGGATTAAAGAAAGATGGTCAAACGTTAGCTTATAAAGAAGCGAAACAAGCTGATAAGCTTCGTCCAGAATGGTCGGATGATAAAGGACATTATTTCGGGTATAGTGCTTCAGCATTAGGAATTGTGTACAACACAAAAAATGTGAAGACAGCGCCTGAAGATTGGAGCGATATAACGAAAGGAGAATGGAAAGGCAAAGTGAATCTTCCAGATCCAGCACTTTCAGGTTCGGCTTTAGACTTTGTAACAGGATACGTGAAAAAGAATGGACAAGATGGATGGAAGTTATTTGAACAGCTTAAGAAAAATGAAGTTACAGTAGCGGGGGCAAACCAAGAAGCGTTAGATCCAGTTGTAACAGGTGCGAAAGATATGGTAATTGCGGGTGTTGATTATATGACGTACAGTGCAAAAGCAAAGGGTGAACCTGTGGATATCGTATATCCAAAAAGCGGAACAGTCATTAGTCCACGTGCGGCAGGCATTATGAAGGATAGTAAAAATGTAGCAGGTGCAAAAGAGTTTATTGATTATTTATTATCAGATGATGTGCAAAAACAAGTTTCTAAAGCGTACTTATTGCCAGGTAGAACAGATATAAAAGCTGAAAATAGACCAAATGTGGAAGAGATTCCAGTATTAAATATTGATTGGAAAACAGTTGAGAAAGAACAGGATGAAATAGGAAAACAGTTTAAGAAAGTATTTCAATAAGATGGTGATTACATGGTAAATCGATTCGTATCAGTAAGACAAGTTGGAATGACGGTAGCGTTGTTACTTGTGGCGATGTTAATCGTCATTCCGCTTTTTCTCATTTTACTTTCTAGTGTATATGAAAATAGTAGTTGGAATTTTTCAAAGCCTTTTGAAGTGATGCAGAGTGGTGGATTAGCTGGGATTTTTCTAAACTCGATGCTTCTCGGGGTACTTGTAGTAATAGGAGCTACCATATTTGCATTTCCATTAGCGTTCATTATGAGCAAAACAGATGTAGGAAAGTATAGTAAGTTGGATATTGTTTTTATGATTCCATTTATGACGCCGCCGTATATTGGGTCAATGGGCTGGATTTTGTTCATGCAACCGAACGGCTATTTCGAACAGTTTTTTCCGATGCTAAAGACGATTTCATCTTCGTTTTTTAGTTTAGGAGGTATGGTTTTAATTATGAGTCTGCATTTATTCCCATTCCTTTATTTCATGTTGAAAAATACGTTACTTCAGATTGGGAGTAGTAAAGAAGAAGCAGCAGCAGTTCATGGCGGAAGCTTCTTCTATCGTTTAAGAAAAATCATATTGCCGTTATTAGTATCAAGTTATGTAATGGGTGCTTTACTCATTTTCGTAAAGACGATTGCTGAATTTGGAACGCCGGCTACATTTGGGCGGAGAATAGGGTTCCATGTGCTAACATCAGAAATTCATAAATTTATTTCGAGTTGGCCGATTGATTTTAGTAGTGCAACAGCATTGTCTTCTTTATTACTTAGTGCGTGTATGCTCATTTGGTATATGCAAAATGTATTAAATCGAAAATATTCATATGCAATGGTTAGTGGAAAAGGTGTGAAATCTAAAAGGTATACTTTGTCTATAGTTACACGTGTTGTAGCGTGGGTTTATGTAATTGGTTTATTAATAGTATCAATTGGAATCCCATACTTTTCTATACTGATTGCGTCGTTATCAAAATTAAGAGGCGGTGGCTTACATGTAAATAACTTTACAATAAGCCATTATGAGGCATTGTTTACAATTGGGTCTCCAGGACTAGAAGCTTTATGGAACAGTTTTCTGTTTTCACTCGTAACAGCGATTGTTGCTGTAATTATTGGAGTCTTTTTAGCACTTATGATTCGAAAGGGGAAAAATCCCTCTGAAAAAGGGCTTGATATGTGCGGTATGTTACCGAATATGGTACCAGGAATAGTGATGGTTGTAGGGCTTATTTTATTTTGGAATTCACCATATATGCCTATATCAATTTACAATACACCTGTCATGGTTATCGTAACGTATGTGGTTCTTTTTCTACCTTATACGGTGCAGTATGTAAAAGCTTCGCTCGGACAAATTGATGATTCTCTTATACAGGCGGGAAGCATTTTTTCTGGGAATTATATTTATATTTTTAGAAAAATAATATTGCCTCTTATTATTCCAGGAATTCTTGCTGGGTGGGCGATGACATTTACGATTTCGATAAGAGAGTTAGAGCCTGTTTATAGTCTTATCTTTTTATTAAAATAGCGAGAAATCCTAGGACAACCATTTGTTTACTTGTTTCTAGTTTTCTCTCTACATTTTTGAACAATCGTCTGTATTTTTCTAACCAAGCAAATGAGCGCTCTACGATCCATCTTTTAGGGATCACTTGAAATTGATGCAATTCGGACCGCTTGGCAACTTGTACTTCAGCATTCAATAGCTTTTGAATTTCTTTTTGAAACTTTTCTCCTGTGTACCCACCATCCGTGAGGATGGCTTCTATGGTTTCTTTCAATTCAGGATATTGCTCGTACATTTCGAGTGCGCCTTTTCGATCTGTGACATTGGCAGTGGTAACATGGATTGCATGGGGAAATCCAAGAATATCTACACTGATATGTCGTTTAATACCAGAAACTTTCTTACCACCATCATAACCTTTTTGTTCAGCCGTATCTGCATTCTTAACACTTTGGGCATCGACAATATTAAAGCTAGAGCTTTTGGGGCGATTCACTGCTTCCCTTATTTGCCCAACAATTTTTTTAATAAGGTCTCTAATAGACTACTACCTTCGGCATTGGATTTACTCCATTTTGCATAGTAGCGGTAAACATTTTGCCATTTGGGATAATCTTTTGGTAAAGCACGCCACTGGCAGCCTGTACTCAGAACATAGAGTAGTGCATTGAACACATCATAAAGGTCATACTTTCGCGGACTTGTGCGTTTGCTAAACGTTTCTAGTTCCTCACGAATGATCTCGAATTTTTCACGGCTGATATCACTTGGATAAGACATACACTCATCTCCTGTTTTTGCATACATCCTAACATATTTATAAGACTATAAACAGGCTCTTAGTAGCGTCGCTTCTCGTACTACCTCCATCAGTAGAAACGTCAGCAACGTTTATTTTTGCTCAATTTGAACAAGGGGAAGTATCTATAGGAATGGCGATGGCCGTTGTTTCTGTTGGACTTACAACAATATGCTTATTACTTCTGCAACATATGGAGCAAAAACGAAAAGGGGTAGCATGATGAGGATGGAAGTATGGGGAGGAGCAGGAGAATACGGCCGCTCTTGTTATTTTATAAAAAATAAGGAGACAAAAATATTATTTGATTGTGGTATTAATCGATCATATGTGGATAGTTATCCAAAAATAGAGAGAGAAATTGTTCCATTTTTAGATGCGGTATTTTTATCACATATTCATGAAGATCATACGATGGGTTTACCTTTATTAGCGAAGTATGGATATAAGAAAAAAATTTGGACGACTCGTTATACGAAGGAGCAACTTCCAACTTATTATGGGAAATGGAGAGACTACAATCTGACACAAGGGCGGAATTTACCGTATAACGATCAAAATATTAAAGATTTAAATTATGTATGTATTGATGAGATGAGTAATCCAAATGAATGGATACAGGTTACTCCTACATTGCGGTTTCAATGGGGGTATAGTGGGCATGTATTAGGAGCTGTTTGGTTTTTAGTAGATATGTGTGATACGTACGTATTTTATTCTGGTGATTATTCAGCAGAGTCTAATATACTACGAGCTAATTTACCTGAGAAATTGTATCGCGATATAAAAATTGCAATCGTAGATGCTGCTTATCACACTGATGATGTTTCGCAAAATGAACGGATAGACGAACTATGTGCGGAAATTGAACGAGTTGCACAAAATAAAGGGATAGCATTACTACCATTGCCCCCACTAGGTAGGGCGCAAGATATCGTATTGTATTTATATGAAAGATATAAAGAACTTCCAATTATAGTAGATAAAGAAATATTGGTTGGATTTGAAGAGATGTTCATATACAAAGGTTGGATAAAAAATAATGAAGAACTTGAGTGGATTATGGAAAGTTTAAAAGAAAACATAATAGTTATGGATAATGACATTTGTATGCAAAATAGTTGCGGAATAGTTGTAATGAGTGATGCGAATATGCAAACGAAACGAGCGCAGTTATATTATGAACAACTTCGGCAGGAAGAACGAAATTCTATTATCTTTACGGGACATACTGCTAAAGGGAGTTTTGCAGAAAAGGTTATGAAAGAGCAGGTAGGTATAGGATGTAGAGTGGGACGAGTTCCGTATAAGGTTCATCAAAGTATAAGTGATGTTAAGGCGATGTTAAATAAATTATTACCAGAACATACGGTGCTAGTACACGCCTTGAAAGAGGATACGGATCGATTACAGAAAAAGCTTAGCATAGCAGGATATAAAAATGTATATTCACTTACAATGGAATGTGTAGAATTGACTTAACATGTATAGGAAAAAAGGAATCCGTAGACATATGGATTCCTTTTTCTAATATATGAGTATTAAGCTAAATCAGCTGATACGAATATATCAGTATTTTGAAGGTTTTTAGAGCGTAAACTATAAGCAACTACCTTCTTTTTATATTGCTTTACAACGTCGACATGTTCTTCATGACTATAAATATAAAAGATAAAATCTTTTTTGCCACGTTTTGCATTGATAATTAAAGGAGTGCCCTCATTGTGTGGTGGTGCATAATAGCGGTCTAAAAATAAACCTTCGTTAAAATCATGAATAATTTTGGATTTCTTTTCGCCTTCTAAGTTATTTCCATTGATTGTAACAGTCACATTCTCTTCTTCAAGTTGTGGATGTGTTTCGTACTTGCTAATAATGGATTCAATAACAGAGTTAGGAAGGCTAGAAACGATAATTTTAAATGCCCCAAATACAACTAACATTACAATAAACCAAGTTGTCATAGTATTTCATCCCCTTTATCCCACAGTAACGGTCCGTAAAAGCCTGGTTGGTGCGGGCTAATAATCAGTGTGGGATAGATACCCCTTACTGACTAAAATTTCACTTTATCCTATTTAACAATATAACTCATATGGTAATAGTACATATGGTGAAGTTTTGTATAATTTGTGAAAAATATGCCATTTTTATGAACGAAATATTAGAAAAATCAATTTTGTTACAAAAAGTTGAAATCGAAGTATTTTAAAAGAAAAAGGTTTATAATAAAAATATAACTAATAACAACATTACTAATTATAAGGAAGTGTAACTATGAGTACTGTAGCAATCGTGTATGGTATTATTCTTTCTACAATTATCGTTTTATTTTTCGTTGGGGTTTCACGTTATATTCATAAATGGAAAGAATGCGTTGCGAAATTAAATCACATTGAAGAAGAATTAAGTGATTTAATGTTACATCATGGTAAGTAAACGTTTATTTTTTAACGAAACAATGTGAAGGATATCACAAAACATGCTCTCATCATGAAGGCATGTTTTTTTGTTATGTGAATGATTAGGCACATACATGTTTTTCATACGATACAGTGTAAGTGCAGAAAAATTAGGAGGACCAATTAAGGAGTCAGTTGTAATTGATCCTCCTAATTCAAATCGACTAAATAGCGTTAAAGAAAGTCACGACTCAAATATAATCGTTACGTTAAACGAACAAATAACATCATGTGAAATAGAGTAACTCTTTCTATTTTAGGAAGAGTTACTCTGTTTTGTTTAATTTTGTAATTCAATTCGCTATAATTATTATATAGAAGGGAATTTCTAGAGGGGGCATATTGTGAACATATTAAAGATTATAGGAATTGTTGCAGGAGTCATTATAGTAGCCGTTATAGCTTTCTTTGTTATTATGAAGTACTATTTGTCAAAAGAAGATCCTGATTATGTATTAAAGTACATAAAAGAACATAAAGATGATAAAACATGTTCATTACTAATTAGAAAAAATGGGGAAGTATTAACATCTATAAATGAAAATGTAAAATTGCCATTAGCGAGTACGGCAAAGATCGTAATAGCTGTTGAATTTGCTAAACAAGTGTCAGAAGGAAAAATAAGTCGAGATGAACAAATTTCATTGCATGAGCTAGAAAAATATTACGTTAAAAACACTGATGGCGGAGCGCATCCAGACTGGTTAGAAGATGCCAAAGCGAGAGAATTAGTGAAAAATGGACAGATCGCTTTAGAAGAAGTCGCTAAAGGGATGATTCATTATAGTTCTAATGCAAATACAACATATTTGTTAGATAAGCTTGGAATAGAAAGAGTAAATGAAAGTATAAAAGAGTTAGAGCTTACTAGTCATGACAAGTTCTCTTCGTATACTGCTTCACTATATATGAGAGGGTATGTAGAAAAAGAGCTTCATGAGCCAGAAAATCAATCGTTAGAAATGATACGTAACATGTCAAAGGATGAATATAATAAACATGTGTTACAAATTCATGAATGGATGAAAGATGAAGAAGAATGGAAAAAACGGGATATCCCATTAAAGGTAGATATGGAATTTCAGCGGATTTGGTCAGATCGATTAGTGGGTGCAAACGCTAAAGATTATATGAGTATAATGGACAAGATAAATAGTAGAAATTATTTTCCAAAATCAATGCAAGAAGAAATCGAGAATATTTTCAAAGGAACAGTTAATAATAGTAAGTTAGAATTTGCTGGGCAAAAAGGTGGCTCTACCGCATTCGTATTGACAAAAAGTCTGTATACTACAGATAAGAAGGGGAATAAGGTAGAAGTTGTAATTATGTTTAACGATATAGAAGATCAAGTTGCATACCAAAAATTGAGAAATAATATAGATTATTTTATACAAGACGCTGTAACAAATGAAGAGTTTAGAAGGAAATTATAATGAAATAATTTTATTATGTAAACAAGGGCGCTTTTTAGAAAGTGTCCTTTTCTTTTTATGATACAGGATTTCTTATTTACCTCATTGAATATAAATTGAAAATAAGAAAGGAAGTTGAAAAATGACGACAATATATTTCGTTCGCCATGCCCACTCTACATATACAAAAGAAGAACGGGAACGGCCTTTATCTGATAAAGGGTATTGTGATGCAGAGAATGTAACACGTTTATTAAAAGATAAACATATTGATATTGTAATCTCTAGCCCGTACAAAAGGGCGATTCAAACCGTGCAAGGGATAGCGAATACATATAATTTATCAATACAACTGGAAGAAGATTTAAGAGAGAGGTTATTAAGTAAAGAGCCAGTAACAGATTTTAACGATGCTATTCAGAAAGTGTGGGAAGACTGGACTTTTTCATACGAAGGCGGGGAATCAAGTAATATAGCGCAAAGGCGTGCTGTAATATGTATGCAAAGTATATTAAGAAAATATAAAGGTAAGAATATTGTAATAGGTACTCATGGGAATATTATGGTATTACTAATGAATTATTTTGATTTGAAATATGATTTTCAGTTTTGGAAAACACTTCATATGCCTGATGTGTATAAATTAACTTTTGATAATAATCGTTTCATTTCTGCTGAAAGAATGGAGAAAACAGGTCATCGGATAAAGTGAAACTTTAATCAGTGGGGAGGTTCATCCCCCACTGATTATTAGTTGAACCAATCGGGCTTTTACGGGCAGTTGATCTCCCACCTAACTTCCTCGTATTCGCCGAAGTTTGAGGTGAGAGTCTTACTGTCCGTTAATGCGGGATAAACATTTTGTAAAAGTTTATCAAAAAAAGAGGAAAGAGAGAAAGTATTGTAGAAGTATGACTTTGTAACATAAAAAATATTGGTTAAAGGAGGCTGTTTACATGTTTGAGAAAGAGAAAGAAGGGCTTATTGAAGTTCACAACGTATATGAAATCGCACCAGCAGATGGAGCAATTATAGGTATGGCAACGGAAGAAGAAATGGAGATTGCTGCTGAACTAGAGTTACAGTACTATGCCCATTCTCGTTTATTAGAAGCAAATATTCAGTTAGACGGTTCCTCCTATAAAGAGTTACTTCAGGAGTTCCAGGAGTACGAAAGAAAATCAATGAATTTTTGGAGAGCAATACATAAACGTTTAGCTGTGCCATGGGCATGGGTACTACGTATTGATGTTGCGAATGGTCCTATATATGTAAGCAATGGGAGTTCGTATTATGAAGAAGTTGATGATGACGAAGAAGATTATGAATAGATAAGTAAGGAAGCAGCTTTAGTTGCTTCCTTTTTTTATTTACAATGAGTGAATGGCTTCAATGATAGTATCTGGGCGATCATTTTCTATACCGTGACCAGCATCTTCAGCCAAAATGTACTGGCTGTTTATTGAGAGATTTAATTGTTCACGAATAAGTTCTTGCCACATATCTTCAAGTTGTGTAGCTTCTTCTTTTGGCATACCGCCCTCAATCAATTGTGCAATAGAATATTGAGGATCTCTACCGATAACGATTAATGGTATTTCTAATGTTTTATTTTGTTTTTTTATTGAGCGAGCACAATTTTTCCACTCGGACAGTTCAGAAGCTATCGCTTTATATAATGAAGGAGATGTAGAAAATTTGATATGCTGTTTTGTTGTATTGACGAGCATAGATTTTAGTTCATTATAAAGTGCTTCTGCATCCATGTTGGAGTAGGTATGATATTTTTGTAGCCACATATCATCAGAATCAGTTTGATCAGAAACCGGTAAATGCAGTTCATCTAATCGGTGTAAGTTCATGGAAGTAGAATCAACTAAAAGAAGTGCTTGCAGCCTATCTTCATGTAACATTGCAAAATGTTGTGCGCATAAACCTCCATAGGAATGACCGATTAAAATGATTGGCTCATAAATATCTAGTTTATGTAGTAACATATGTAGTTCTTTTACGACTTGCATTGTTGTACGTGGATTAGTTCCTAGCTCACTTTTTCCGTAACCTGGGCGATGATATGAAATGACTGTAAATTTTTGTGAAAGCTTTTCTATAATAGGAAGCCAATCATAAAATGAGCATCCCATTCCTGTTTGAATGACTACAGTTTGTTTACTGCTACCTTTCATATATACTTCTACAGTTTGTCCAAATATCTCTACTGATCTATTAATAGTAATTCCCCCTAAGCTTGAAATACTTTTTGGCAAGTAAAGACGATACACCAGGCACATATGCCGAAGAGTATAGATGTACTAAGTGAAAAGGAGTTCTTTAAACCGATATAAACAATAAATAATAGTAGTGCGGATGCGGGAAATCCATATAATACACCTAAAGCAAATTGACTCAATTCTTGTTTATTCCCGCCTTCGAAAGAAATCCAAAATAGGCTCAGTAAACTTACGAGAGGAAGGGCAGCAATAAAGCCGCCTATCGTACTATAATGTTTAGCGACTTCAGTAATAACGCCGATAATAAGTGCCGAAACGATTACTTTAACGAGGAAATGCATATTTTGCCTCCTGCGCTAATAACGAAAAAGCTTTTTCAATTAATTGTTGTTCTTCTTTCGATAACTGTGGTTCTAATATTTTTATCTTTTCTTTATCTAGTAAAGTATGCTTTTCTAATATTTCAATGCCTTCTTTCGTTAATGTAAGGTTCACAACTCTTTCATCTTGTTTGTTTCTTTCTTTAATGATAAATCCTTTTTGAATAAGGCGTTTTACATGTTCGGACGCTGTGTTATGAGATAAACCAAGTTCAGAAGCAATTTTTCCAATTGTTATATCTTTCTCACGAGAAACGATTTGTAAAATACGAATAGCTTGGTGGGAAAGGTTGTCTTCATATTCATATCGTAAGTGATAATAAATGCTCTCCCAGTATTGATTGATGTCTTTCATAATGATAAATCCCCCTATTTTTATATCGTATAGTAAGATATATTCGTGAATATAGAAATAAAATCCTTTTATTTGGATAAAAAATGTTGCAAAAGTTTATTTTTATTGAAATATAAGGTAATCTATGTGTAAAGGTATACATTTAGCAAGAGAGAGGATGATAGCTGTGAATACATTCAAATGGATGAGTCATGAACAGATGTATGTAGATGAAATACATGTTGAAAAATGTGGTCCTCTTTCAGTTGGCGTATATGGGGGAAATCAAGAGAGTGATGCATATGAACGAGGAGATGCAGTGCTTGCTTGGTGGGATCCTGAATTACAATTTGAATTTGTTATGATTTTTGATACACATCACAAAACGAAAAATATACATTATATAATAGAAGCGATTTCAGAAAGAAAAGAAAAACTAAAAGAGTTGTTTTCATATCCTATACATTTAGCTTTTCATCATACGCATATGTACTTGTTAGCGTTATTTACAGATAAGCTGTTTATTGAAAAATGTGATCAAGATGATGAGGAACTTGCATGCTTAATTTGTTTACGAAAAGGCGAATTTTTATATTGGCTATCAGTTGGTGATTGTTTCGCATATTTATTCCATTCTGAGAAAACGAAGAATGGAAAAGGGCGATTAAATAAACGGAAGAATTATGAATATATTGGTAGGAAAAATATTTTTGCAGCGAATACACCTTGCTTTACGTCAGGTGTAAGGGGATTAGAAAAAGGAATGAATCACATTGTAATGGCAACGGACGGTATTTTAGAGTGTGATAAACGAAGGTTTGATGATGATCAATCTTTAGTAGAAATATTGCACGACGGAAATAGCTTGCAGATTGAACCGGTATTAACAAATGTACTGCAGTGGAAAGGTAGAGATTGTGCCACAATTATTGGATGGTCCATTGACACTGAAAATAAACAATGCGCTAATTAATATAAAAGGAGTTCAAGGTTTTTATCCTTGAACTCCTTTTTGTTACGCGATATGGATGTGATACGTTTTTAACCATTCATTTACTTGAAGCATGTATTCCATAGCACTTCTTGCTTCAAAATTGTTAATTTCTTTATTACTTTGATCTGCAATGGCAAGTAATGTGGAATGATTAATAAGTGAGAAAATAGGATTGTTTTTATTACTGCACATGTCGAGTGATAAATTACGGATCGTTTGTAAATAATGTGGGTCTTGTGAAGTTGGATAAGCACTTTTTCTTCTATTGCGTACATCGTCAGGTAAAGCAGGTTTCAGTGCTCTACGTAAAATGCCTTTTTCAATATTATCAATGCTTTTTATGTTGAAAGGAACGTTCCATAAATATTCAACTAATCTATAATCGCAAAACGGTACACGAACTTCAAATCCTACAGCCATACTCATGCGGTCTTTACGGTCGAGTAAGAACGGAAGGAATCGGGTTAAAAATAAATAAAACATTTGACGTTGTTTCGCTGCTTTTTTATTTTCACCTTCAAGAGTAGGGACTTCAAGAACAGCTTCATGGAATCTTTTATTAATATAATGCTCAGGATTACATTGAGTTGTTACGTCGCTTAATAATAGAGAAGATGTGTTTTTCCAGTTTGTTAACCACGGAAACTTATCTACATATAATAGTTCTTCTTGATGAAACCAAGGATATCCCCCGAATACTTCATCGGCCGACTCCCCAGATAAAGCCACGGTTGCATCTTTTTTCATTTCGCAAAATAGTAAATATAGTGAAGTTTCCATTTCACCGGCACTCGGTAAATCTTTTGCACGAAGGGGAACGAATAAGTGATTTGCTAATTCTTCAGCATTCACAATAATATCATGATGCGATGTCCCTACATGTTCAGAAACACGTTTTACCCAAGGAGCGTCTAAGCCAGTGCGAGCAAATGTCAGCTCGAAATCTTTTGCGCTATTTACAAAGTCAACGGAATACGTATGAAGTGTTTTATTTTCCACTGCAAATTCTTTCCCCGCTAATGCAGTAATACCGCTAGAATCTAATCCTCCAGATAACATGCAAACGAGAGGAACATCGGCAATTAATTGTCTTTTTACTGTATCTTGTAAAATAGATAAAATATGCGATGATGTATCTTCTATTGAATCTGTATGGACCTTACTTTCTAAATTCCAATACTTCGTAACTACTTTTTTATCACGTGTAAACGTTATAGAATGTCCAGCACGCACTTCTTGAATATGTTTAAAGACGCCACATCCTGGAGTTCGAAATAAGCCTAATCCAAATATTTCATTTATGCCGTCCGCATCAATTTCAGCAGGAACAGATGGATGAGCTAATAATGCTTTTATTTCAGATCCGAAAATAATACTGTCATTTCTTTCTGTATAAAAGAGTGGCTTTACGCCTAAATGATCACGTGCTAAAAACAGTTGTTGCTTCTGATCATCCCATAAGGCGAAAGCGAAAATTCCGTTTAAATGTTGTACGCAGTCTTCTTTCCATTCTAAATAAGCATGTAGTAATACTTCTGTATCTGAATGCGTTTCAAATGCATGACCACATTTTCGAAGCTGTTCTCTCAGCTCACGAAAATTATAAATTTCTCCATTATAAGTAAGAGCATACGTATAATCACCAGCACGAAATGTCTTCGGCTGCGTCCCGCCTTCTGGGTCAATAACAATTAAACGTCGGTGTGCAAAGGCCGCACGAGGAGAAAACCAAAATCCTTCAGCATCAGGACCACGATGCTGAATACTATTTGCCATCTTTTCTAAAATAACATGTTGATTTGAAAGATCCTTTTTCCAATCTACCCAACCTGTAATTCCACACATACATATCTCATCTCCTAATTTAAAATTATAAAAGTAGATTAATTAAATGAAATGTACACCAGGTTAAAGAGTGTCTGCATAAATAGTGTACTACACTAATTGAATTACAGACTTGAGAAAATTTTCTTCAAGCTTATATTTATATGAGACAATGGCTAAGGAAAAGTATCCCATTACATACAAAAAATAAAAAAAGATGAGAGAAAAAAATTTCCAAAACGTTATATAGGGTGTAAAAGCTTTTACAAAAAAATAAGGGGAATCGCTACATGAAATCAAATGAGAAAAATTTTATAAAAAGATTACAGCGGCAAAAAGAAGATGCGCTAGAATTTGTTGTCGATACATACTTACCGCTCATAAAGGGGATAACGCACAAAGTACTTCTTCCAGTTCAAAATGATGGATTGATAGAGGAATGTGTAAATGATATATTTCTTTCCATTTGGAATAACGCAAATAAGTTTCATGGAGAGCCGAGTGATTTTAAAAAATGGATTGCAGCGATTGCAAAGTTTAAGGCAATTGATTATTACCGGAAAGCGACTAAAAAAGTAGAAATCATTTCAGATGAGTTTCATATAACTACGGAAAAATCGGCAGAAGACGAATTAATCGTTATGGAAGATAGGGAAGAATTATTGAAGCTTATTAATCAATTAGAACCGTTAGATCAAAAAGTGTTCATTATGAAATATCTACTCGGTATGAAGACAGAAGAAATCGGAGAGAAATTAGGATTAACCAGGGCGGCAATAGATAATCGTGTGTACCGGGGGAAAAAGAAACTACAACAAAATGCTACGAATATTAGTTTTGGAGGTAGTGCAATATGAAAGACATTTATGAACTATTAAATGATATTGATATAGATGAAAAAGAACTTGAGGAAATTGAGGCTTCTGAAATTGAAAAAGAAAAAGTGAAGCGTAATTTAAAACAATCGATACGTACGAAGAAAAAGATGAAAAGTTGGAAGAAGGGTGTTGCTGCTGCATCTATTTTAGTAGGATTATCAGTTGCAACACTCGGTATCGGATTTCCTACATATGCTGGAGGATTGCCAATTGTAGGTGACATATTCCGATTTTTAGATGATGGTAGAACAGGGTTATATGAAAATTATAAAGAGTTTTCGACTGAGTTGAATATGACGAGGGAGAGTAATGGGGTTAAGGTTACAATTAATGATGTAATTTCTGAGGGCAGAACAGTATCTATAACGTATTCACTGGAAAGTGAGCAAGACTTAGGGGATGATCCTATCATATTAGGCGGATTGGATATAATGGACGCTCATGGGAGTTCAGGAAGTGGAAAAATGACTAAAGTTACTGAAAAAAAGTATGTAGGTATGGTAACAACGACGCACCATGATAGTAATAAAAAGGACAAAGTAAACTTTAGATGGAATATAGAGAGAATAGAGATGCCAGATAAGAAAAAATCAATACAAGGAAATTGGAATTTCGTGTTAACTGTAAAATCAGTGGATAGTAAAGAGAGAACAATTGGTGGAAGTTCGGAAAAAGAAGGTATAAAAGCAAATATGGAAAAGGTCGCAATGTCGCCGGTTTCATTTATTCTTTATTACAATCAAGAAGTTTCTAAGGGGGCGAGGAAAGAATGGGATAGTGTAGATGTTGAATTGACGGTTAAGGATGATTTAGGGAATGATTATTCGGGTGAAGGAAATGGGGGAAGTGGCAAAGATCCTTACAATATTCGATGGAGTGCTACATTCCAAAAGTTAAACGAAAATGCCACAAAGCTTATCATTACACCTCACGTGCACTTGCAAGTTCATACACCTGAAAATCATGGTGGGGTGGAGTATGTTAATGGGAAAGAGAAAAAAATTGAAGTGCCGAAAAAAGAAGCGAAGAGTAAAGATATAGTGTTAGATGATATTGTGATTGACTTAAAGAAATAAAAAGTGAGACTGCCTGAAATAACTAGGCAGTCTCTTTTCGTTAAGAACTAGTAACGAGTAACGCATGGGGATGCTGTGTTTTATATTCCTCTTTCCATGGAATGGTTAATTGTTCCCATGTTTCTCCGCTATCAACGGATTGAAACACGCCATCATTATTTAATGTGTAAAACGTATGAGGCTCAAAGGGATTTGTAGCAAGCATCGAAATGACTGTACCGATTGCAGAAGGTAGACCTTGTTGTACTTGCTGGAACGGAGTATCTTTCGTTTTTCGATATATATAAGATTCATAAGGAATACGGTGATGAGCGAGATCAGCACTCGGTGCGGCAGAAACGAGAAGTGTATTGCAATCAGCCGGATCGATAGCCATGCTGTATAAATAATGATGCTCTAGTCCTTCGCTACATGAAACCCAGCTGTTTCCACTGTTATAACTTTCGAGATATGCACGGTCAGGTCCGCCCATAAATCCGTCACCACATGATGCATAAAGGCGATCGGGGGCTTCAGGGTGCATCAGTAATTGATGAGCATCGATAGGAGCACCGAATTTTTTATCAATCCAAGTATGCCCCCTATCATTACTTTGAATAACAGCACCAGCTTCGATTGAAACGTGGATTGTATTTGGATTGTTTGGATCAACTGTAATCCAGCGTACGTGATGGGTAAAAGGTCTAGGCGGGAAAGCCCACGTATAGGAAGATAATAATGATTTCATATTTTTAAGTTCAAACCACGTTTCACCGCCATTTTCAGAACGGAATAAAGCACTAGGTTCTGTACCTACATAAACGACGCCATATCCGTTAACTTGTTCATTCGGGCTTATTGTAATGGAAGTGATCGAAGAATGTAAAATACCATCTTCTTTCGGAAAATCAAAGTAACGATAAGAGTCCCCAATTGGCCTCCAAGAATCCCCGCCATCATCGCTTAACCATAAACCTCGTCCGAATGTTCCGCAATATACACGATTCTTTTGAAATGGATCAACTGTAATACAAGTAGGTTGCATATCTTGTAAGTGATATGTGGTTTCATAGTTACCATTTTGTTTTTTCACTACAACAAGTTCACGCTCCATACAGAGGAATAGTCGTTTCAATTCAATAACCTCCTTCAAATTTCTTTCATTAGTAAACAATATGAAGCTGAAAAAGAAGTAGTCTTATTTTTTGTTGAGAAAAAGGACTTGTTTGAAAAGTAGCGAAGTGTGTATACAGAGGAAGCGGGATAAAGTGAAACTTTAATCGGTGGGGGTATTGTTCTTCCCCACTGATTATTAGCCTTCACCAATCGGGCGTTTACGGGCAGCAGGGCTCCCACCTAACTTCTTTGTTCTAACAGAATTTTGAAGTGGGAGTCTTACTGCCCGTTAATTCGGGATAAAGATGGGGAGTTTGTTTCATACTAACATACAGATATTGCACTTAGAGGAGTATAAGTATGGGACATTCACATGATCACGGTCATTCAAAAAATAAAAAAGCGTTATTAATTGCCTTCCTATTAACGACAAGCTTTATGATTGCTGAAGTTATTGGCGGATTTGTAACAAATAGTTTAGCGCTATTATCTGACGCGGGACATATGTTAAGTGATGCAGTATCCTTAGCGTTAAGTTTACTTGCGTTCAAGCTTGGAGAAAAAACAGCAACAACGGCAAAAACATACGGGTATAAGCGAGTCGAAATGTTAGCGGCATTATGTAACGGTGTCGTTCTTATTGTTATTTCAGTATACATCTTTATTGAAGCAATTCGCCGTTTTAAAGAACCAGTTGAGATTGCTAGTAATGGGATGCTTATTATTGCAGTACTTGGTCTACTTATTAATATTTTATCAGCCTGGATATTAATGAGAGGCGGAGATGTGAAGGGGAATTTGAATTTAAGAAGTGCTTTCTTACACGTATTAGGCGATCTATTAGGATCGGTCGGAGCGATTATTGCTGCGCTATTTATTAAATTTTTCGGATGGACTGCTGCAGATGCGATTGCTAGTATTCTTGTGTCTATTTTAGTCATTATTAGTGGATGGCGTGTAACACGTGATACGGTTCATATATTAATGGAAGGTGCACCACAACACATAAATGTTGAAGAGGTAAAAAGTACTTTATTAAATATTACGATTGTAAAAGAAGTTCATGATTTGCGCATATGGTCTGTTACATCGGATTTTCAAGTATTAACTTGCCACTTGATTATTAAAGGTAGTGAAACGCAAAGTGTATTAAAAGAGGCTACGGATGTATTAAAAGAGAAGTTTCATGTAGAACATGTCACCATTCAAGTAGAAATTGATGGTGAATTTAATCATAGTGAGACAACTTGCAAAGTATGAAAGAAAAAGGATAAGAAAAAGTGTCATAACATTTTTCGCACGACATACATATATATAATGTGGCCACAAATACTTTGTAAGGTAAATATTTCATGAAATTACTTTACTTATAAAGAGTCATCTTTTATAATCAAAAGTGGTAATTGATAAAGATTATCATTTTCAATGATCGTAGAAAGGAGTTTTTTAAAAGATGAGTAGTCAACTCCGTTTTGCTGTTGAAAATCGTAAGAGGCATTTAATTGATGAGTTAATTGGAGCAGGTGTGTTTAAGATTCGTGACCGACAATTATACGAGCTGTCTTTAGAGGAACTGGAAAAAGAGTACGAAGACATGGAAGATTATGCAGATATTCAGGCATAGCTATATAGATTAATAAAAGATGAGCTGGTTACGTTTTTGTGTAACCAGCTCTATTATTATTTCATAGAAATCATTTTTTGTATTTCTTTCATTGGACGGAGCCAGTTTTGAGACATCATTTGTTCCATTTGTTTTTCATCTTGCTTTTGTAGGGCTTGAATTATGGAGTGATGTTCTGCAATAGACTGACTCGCAGGAACAAAGTTTTGGAAAAATAAATATTCAAGGCGTAAAACGTGCAGCTGCATATTTTCTAGAAAAGGTTCAATATATCGATTTTTAGCAATAAAGGTGATGGTATTGTGAAATTGAATATCTAGATCTAAAGCTTGTTTTGAATCTTTTTCATTGATAGATTTTTGAAAAGCATCATTTATCCCGGAAAGTAGTGTAATATCAGCGTCAGTAATTTTTTGTAGTGCTTGTTTTCCTATAAGTGAGTGAAGACCAGCCATCGTCTCATAAATGATAGATACATCTTCAAATTTAATAGGAGTAATTTTCGTTTTTTGACCGGGAATCATTTCGACTAACCCAGAAAGCTCTAATATTTGCAAAGCTTCTCTAACAGGTGTTCTGCTAACCCCTAGTGCTTCCGCCAATTCCCCATCATTTATTTTTTCATCAGGTTGCAGTACACCTTCAATAATCCAATCTTGTAGTTGATTTAAAACGATTGATTTTGCTGAAACTCTTCCTGGTTTTTTATAATTTTGAGGGACAGGCATAGTGAATTCAATCCTTTCACTGTATATTTTTCTTTTTCGCATTCACAAGCTTTAATTTCGGTTTCCCTTCATCCGGTTTTGGGCTTAATATGAGCACCATTACAATGACACAAAAAGCCCCTAATAGCTGAAAAGATTGAAACGGTACGTGCAATATAAGTACAGAAGAAATAATAGCTGCGAGTGGTTCAGTACAACCGAATAATGTCGTTTCTTTCGGAGTAAGGTATCGTATGCTGTCTAAGTATAAATAAAATGCAATGAGTGTCCCGAAAATGACGACAAATGTGATGAGCGGTAGGGTACTTAGTTTTACATATTTCATAGTCGATAATAAAATGAATTCGTTTGTAGAAATAAAGTGTAGAATCGTTACACCAATACCCCCAATAATCATGCCCCATCCAACGATAACGGATGAAGACCATCTTTCTAACAATTCCTTTGAATATAAGCTATAAAATGCGAGAGATAATCCAGATAAAATGCCCCAAACGATAGCTGGTGTAGAAACAGCCAAATTATGAACAGACCCGTTTGTTAGTAATAGAAAAGTCCCTACTAATGAAAGTGTAATTGAAATAAAATCAATTTTTGATGGACGAACGCTCCATTTGAAAAGTAAGTATACAGTAATAAATATAGGAGCTAAATATTGCAATAATGTTGCAACGGCGGCATTTCCTTCTTTAATAGAAGCAAAATACGTGTACTGTACAGCAAGCATACCGAATAGGCCAAACAAAATCATTTTATTAGCATCAGATTTTTGTTTCCAGATGCCGAATATCTCTTTTCTACTCGTTCCGAATGATGAAATAATGAGCAAGATGACTCCGGATATAAGCAGACGAATGGTAACTAACCATTCAGCAGAAACGTTTTCGGATTGAAAAAGTTGTTGTGCTGCTGTTCCTGACAACCCCCATAAACAAGCGCCGATTATGACCATTATAATTCCTTTTAATCGATTTGGATCCATAAGGTATATAGTCCTCCTCCCCAAAGTATATATTGGATACAATATGCAATATATCACAGAATGGGGGAGTATAAATTGAAATTTCTGATTTTCTTAAGTGGAAATTGTATGAGGTGTAGTTAGGTCTACAATACAAGGAAGTACGTTAAATAAAGCAAGGTAAAATTATAAAATTAAATCATAATCAAGAGGATAAAAAAATAAAGATAAGAGTAATTTGATTTGCTAAAAATATATGTAGAAGGAGATATGTGATGAGCTGGGTTACCCATAAACCAACATTTGAATTTGATAATTATAGTCATTTTATTCGGGCGAATACGGCGTGGGTTGGGCATTTAGATTTCGCATATGATTTAGTAAGGTTTGAAAAGCCAGAAGTATTAGTTGAGTTAGGTACACATTTAGGGGCTTCCTTTTTCAGTTTTTGTCAAGGGGCAAAAGATGAAGGATTAGATACAAAATGTTTTGCTGTAGATACTTGGACAGGAGATGAGCATACAGGTCCATATGGGGAAGGTGTTTTTCAAATAGTAAGTAAAGTAGTAAATATGAGTTATCCTAATATAGGTAATTTAATTCGCTCTACTTTTGACGAGGCTGTGGATCGATTTCAAGATGGAATGATAAATTTGTTGCATATTGATGGCTATCATACGTACGAAGCAGTTTCTCATGATTATAAAACATGGTTACCGAAACTTGCGGATAACGGTATTGTTTTATTTCATGATATTGAAGTTAAAACTCGAGACTTCGGCGTGTATAAATTTTGGGAAGAAGTTAAAGCGAAGCACCCTCATTTTCAGTTTGAGCATTCATATGGACTCGGAGTGTTATTTCCGAAAGGTTGTAGCGATAAGTTTGCTGAAATACTTAAAAATAAAGACGAAATACAAAATATGTATAAATAAAAGTGGAGCATGCATCATTTTAATGATGTGTGCTTTTTTTGTGGAGAAAAATGGTAGTCCTTGAAAGGTGAGGATAATAGTAAAAAATCTTATTGTGGCAAATATTAAAAAAGTTATTCTTGAATTGTTCTATCTAAATAAAAATGTAACATTTTTTATATTTTCCATTGCGAAAAGTAACATCTACTTTTACAATAGAAAAGGTGTCCAATATATTATACTGGAAAAATAAATCGAAATAATATGAAAATTTTGTTTTGTCTTCGCTAATTGTATATTACATACATGTAAGACAACATACGTCATGTTATCGACTTGTAAGGAGAGAAAAAAATGAAAAGTGTAAGATTACCATCGATGCTAGAAATCATAGTTCTTTTATTACTATTTCTTGCTGTTGTCTTTTCCTTCCAAACGATTTTTGATCTCCCAATTCAATTAGCGCTATTTATTTCATGGTTTTTAGTAATTGCGCTTGGATTAAGATTAGGATTTCGTTATCAAGAATTGCAAGATGCAATTACGAAAGGGATTTCTAACGGATTAGAAGCAATACTGATTTTAGTTGCAGTAGGTGCTTTAATTGGAACTTGGATTGCTGGTGGCGTTGTACCAACATTAATCTATTATGGATTAGAGTTTATTCACCCTAGCATATTCTTATTAGCAACATTAATTATTTGTTCGATAACTTCTATCGCGACAGGAACATCATGGGGAACAGTAGGAACAGCAGGTATTGCTATGATGGCGATTGGTGAAGGACTTGGCTTACCACTTCCACTTGTTGCTGGTGCAGTTCTTTCAGGAGCTTATTTCGGCGACAAATTATCACCACTTTCTGATAGTACAGTTCTTGCAGCTTCTATGGCGAAAGTAGATGTTATTGCTCACGTTCGAGCTATGCTCGTATTAGATGTTCCGGCTTACATTATTACTAGCATTATGTTTACTGTAGCTGGTTGGATGTATGGCGGCGATAATGTAGATTTGAATCGAGTAGAGTTTTTAAAAGAAGCTTTATTAAAGGAATTTGATATTAAAATATGGATGCTTGTTCCGGCGGTCATTGTTATCGCACTATTAGCGATGAAGAAACCTTCTATGCCAACAATTGCAATGGGAGCTTTAATTGGTGCAATTTGGGCAACTCTTTTCCAAGGAATGAACTTAGGAGAGGCGATTGGAACAGCGTATAACGGATTCTCAATTCAATCTGGTGTCGAGTTTGTCGATAAGTTATTAAACCGTGGTGGAATTAACGGTATGCTTGGTTCAGTAGCCGTTATTATTTTCGGGTTAGGTTTTGGTGGACTACTTGAAAAGCTAGGTGTTTTAAAAGTAATCGTATCAAAATTTGAGAAGAAATTAAATTCTGCAGGTAATGTAACATTGTCTACATTAATCGTGGCATTCTTAGCTAATATATTTGGTTGTGCTATGTATGTTTCACTTATTTTAACACCGAAAATTATGGAAGATAGCTATGATAAATTAAAAATAGACCGCCGTGTATTAGCGCGTAACTCAGAAGTAGGTGGAACGTTAACATCTGGTATGGTTCCGTGGTCGGATAATGGTATTTTTATGGCTGGTATTTTAGGTGTAGCAACGTTCTCATACGTTCCGTTTATGTGGTTAAGCTTTGTTTCATTAATTTTGGCAGTTATTTACGGATATACAGGCAAATTCATTTGGTATGTAGATGACGCTGAAAAAGGAAAGCAAGCATCATAAAAAAATACCTTCTGCGATGGCGGAAGGTATTTTTTTTTATATATAAGAGTGAGAATTCTTATCATTTGGATGGAAGTCTGTTAAAATGAAAAATGTAGGTATTTTATTTTCAAGGGGATGAAAAAATGGAGTACAGAATTGAAAGAGATACATTAGGAGAAATAAAAGTTCCAGCTGATAAATTATGGGCAGCACAAACACAGCGTAGTAAGGAAAACTTTCCGATTGGAACAGAGCATATGCCGCTTGAAATTGTAAAAGCATTTGCGATTCTAAAGAAGAGTGCAGCGATTAGCAATCAGAAATTAGGAAAGTTATCAGAAGAAAAAGCACAAGCAATTGTGGAAGCTGCTGATGAAGTTATCGCAGAAAAATGGAATGAACATTTTCCGCTTGTCGTGTGGCAAACAGGTAGTGGTACACAATCGAATATGAATGTAAATGAAGTAATTGCAAACCGCGGTAATCAAATTTTGAAAGAAAAGGGATCTGAGGTACATATTCATCCGAATGATGATGTGAACATGTCTCAAAGTTCAAATGATACGTTCCCAACAGCACTTCATGTAGCGTGTGTAATTGCGGTAGAAAATCATGTATTGCCAGCTATTACGAAATTAAAAGAAACATTAGCAGAAAAAGTAACTGCATTTGAACATATTATTAAAATCGGTCGTACGCATTTACAAGATGCAACACCTTTAACGTTAGGACAAGAAATTAGCGGATGGCACCGTATGCTTGAAAAAACAGAGCGTATGATTGCAGATAGCAATACATATATGAAAGAATTAGCAATTGGTGGTACTGCGGTTGGAACTGGAATTAATGCCCACCCTAAATTTGGTGAGATGGTAGCAGAAGAAATTAGTCTGTTTACAGGTAAACAATTTGTTTCTGCACCAAATAAATTCCATGCGTTAACGAGCCATGATGAAGTTGTATTTACACACGGAGCATTAAAAGCATTAGCTGCTGATTTAATGAAGATTGCTAACGATGTGCGTTGGCTTGCAAGTGGTCCACGTAGTGGTCTTGGGGAAATTATTATTCCTGCAAATGAACCAGGAAGCTCTATTATGCCAGGGAAAGTAAATCCAACGCAAAGCGAAGCGCTAACAATGGTTGTAGCACAAGTTATGGGGAATGATGCAACAATCGGATTTGCTGCGAGCCAAGGGAATTTTGAGTTAAACGTATTTAAACCTGTTATTGCCTATAACTTCTTACAATCAGCTCACTTATTAGCGGATGCAATTGTTTCATTTAATGATAATTGTGCAGTTGGTATTGAAGCAGATGAAGAAGTAATTAATGAAAATGTGAATCGTTCATTAATGCTTGTAACAGCATTAAACCCGCATATTGGATATGAAAACGCAGCGAAAATTGCGAAGCATGCTCATAAAGATGGGTTAACTTTAAAAGAGGCAGCGCTGCAATCTGGATTACTAACAGAAGAGCAATTTGATGAAATTGTAGATCCGAAAAAAATGATTGCTCCGAAAGAGTAATAGAGGAAGCCAAGGTTCTTAGTATAGAATCTTGGCTTTTTTGATATTCACCTTTAATTTCTTTTTATGTCTCCTTCACTTGTACTACTGCAAGCTCCAAAAGATATTATTTGTTAGCAGACGTATTCATTACTTTCATATGTGGGCAGTTCTCTTTTAAGAGTGAAATGAATTTTTCTTCTTCTTGTGGTACGAAAGTTGTCACTGAGTCAAATAAATTATAATCAATTTCTAATTGCTGCCTAGTCCATTTTTCTGAACGGAGTGTTTTGCCAGAGTATTTAATGTGACGAATATCTTCAAATGGAATTTCAGTACGTAATATGAAACCGTGTTTTACAATAAGAGAAGATTCCGTTATGTTGTAGTGAGAGAAATAGAATGAAGAGAGATTCACGATATTTAACAGCATCATGAGAGTGAAAAAAATAGAATTCTCATTTTGCAAGAATAGTGAAATGAAAAAAATAATTATAAATAATGTAATGAAAATGACGTGAAATGGATTTTTTTTCGCTTTAAATTTCAAGTTAGTCACCTCGGTATACGTGTTCTTTAAATAAATTAAATCACAACATCGTAATAAAACGTGAGAATATGCAGAATTGCATATTCTTTCGGTTTATTATTCGTGTAAAATTTTTTGATAGGATAAATTTAAATGAAGTTTTTAGTAGTGGAGTGGCATAAAGTGACTAACAAGAATAGAAATGTAGTGCTAGTCATAATTAGTTGTATGATGATTATGAGTGGCTGCTCAAATAGATTCGTTGAGGATGGAAAGCGAAAACATGTATTTGTACAAGCGAGTAAAGTTTTAGTGGAAGTTGTTTATAAAATACATAAAAGGTAAAAAGGTGTTTCTATATGTGGAAACACCTTTTTTGTAGTTAAAATTGAATGCTGAAGTTTTGGAATGAGTGAATGCCGGTTCCATGTTGAACGAGGTTGTTATCACTTAAATATTGAATAGCATATTTTACTTCTTTCAATTTCACATCCTATAGTAATTAATTTATATAAATACATTCGCTTTTCGTTGTTTTAAATACTTTTTAAGATTTATTAATAGATGTTTTAATTAAAGTTTATAAAATAGGTAAACGAAACATTGAAATGTTTGTTTTTTATATGTTAAGATGATGTAGTGATAATAAACGTTATTGTAATTTGTTTGTTTTTAAATAAACCTTTTAAAGGAGTGTTTAGTGTGAGTGATATTTCAGAGAAGTTTTGGGATGCGTCAATAGATGAATTGAAGAAAGGATATGTATTCGATGAGGTAGCAGAGGAGTATATTTGTTTAGCTTGCGGAGAAACGTTTATTAAAGGGGTTATTTATCAAGAAAATCAAGTTTTGTATGAAGCAGAGAAGTATATACAGTTGCATATTCAAAATGAGCATACGTCTATGTTTGAATATTTATTAAATCTTGATAAGAAGTTAACGGGCTTAACGGATTTGCAAAAGAAAATGGTTCAGTTTTTTTATATGGGACTGAATGATAAAGAGATTGTGAAAGAGATGGATGGGGGAAGCACATCGACGATTCGCAATCATCGATTTACATTGCGAGAGAAAATGAAGCAAGCGAAGGTATTTTTAGCGTTAATGGAATTGTCAGAAGAAAAATCAAAAACTCCAACTAAATTTGTACCGATTCATAGAACAGCTACGATGGTGGATGATCGATACAATATTACAGAAGAAGAAAATACTGAAGTTTTAACAGCGCATTTTACAGAAGGTTTGGATGGGCCGCTTTCTAAATTTCCGAAAAAGCAAAAGCGTAAATTAATTATATTACGTCATTTAGTGAAGAAATTCGATAGTAATAAAAAGTATACTGAAAAAGAAGTAAACGCAGTTTTAGAAAATGTATATCCGGATTTTGTAACTTTAAGAAGATATTTAATCGAGTATGGTTTTTTAGATAGAACAGCCGATGGAAGCCAATATTGGGTGAAATTATAAGAATGAAGCAAAGCAAAGAAAGTGAATAGAAGCACATCATAAAAACAACTATACAAAGAGATAGGGATTGAAATATGTAGCACATTATAAAGACAAAAAAATGTATGTTGAAAGTATGATGAGCTTGAAGCATGAGAGGTCTCAAAAAGAAAGGGAATGGGCATTTCAATATCGAAAGTAGAATTGAAAAAAATGCAACAGTACGGAGCACACGGGTGTAACCGTGCAAACTTTTAATAAAAGGAGAAATGAAATTTGAAACCACCTACAGATAACAATAAAGAAGGTGTAGAGTCACAGAAGTCAGAAACGGAACATAAACCGATATGGAAATCGATGTCCATGTTTTTAGTACCGTTACTTTTAAGTAATGTATTACAATCAGTTGGACAGTTATTTGGAATGGTAGTAGTAGGAAGATGGCTTGGCGTAAATGATCTAGCAGCTATATCGGCATTCTTCCCGTTATTTTTCCTACTCGTTTCATTTGTAATTGGAATTGGTTCTGGTAGTTCAATTTTAATTGGTCAGGCATTTGGTGCTAAAAATGAAGAACGTTTAAAAGCTATCGTTGGTACGACGCTTACGTTTACTTTTATTATCGGAGTCGTGTTGGCGATAATAGGTAGTATTTTTGCGATGGATATTATGCGCCTTATGGGAACGCCAGAAAACATTATTGGAATGAGTGTGCATTACGCAAGAATTTTATTTATATCTATGCCAGTATTATTTTTATATTTTGCATACACAACATTTATGAGAGGTACAGGAGATTCTAAAACGCCATTTTACTTTTTAATCGTAAGTACAGTGCTAAATATGATCTTATTACCAATTCTTATTTTTGGTTGGTTAGGAGCTCCGAAATTAGATGTTTACGGAGCAGCCTATGCTTCAGTTATATCTACAGTTATTACGTTTATTGTCATGCTAGTGTATTTAAAGAAGAAAAACCATCCACTACAATTAGATGGGACAGTAAGAAAATATCTTCGCATGGACTGGGAGTTATTAAAGTTATTGTTACGCCTCGGTATTCCAGCGAGTATTAATATGATATTAGTTTCATTATCAGAAATCGCGGTAATCGCATTTGTAAATCGGTACGGTTCAGATGCAACAGCGGCGTATGGCGTTGTGAACCAAGTTGCAAGTTATGTACAAATGCCAGCGGTTAGCCTTGGTATTACAGTATCAATTTTTGCAGCACAATCAATTGGTGCGAACCAATTTGATCGATTGCAGAAAGTTGTTAGGGCTGGAATTATTATGAATTACATCATTGGCGGTGTATTGATATCTCTTATTTACTTGTTCTCAAGAGATATTCTAGCGCTATTTTTAACAAGTCAAAATACAATTGAAATTGCTCATAGCCTAATCATGATTACATTATGGAGTTACTTAATTTTCGGTCATGCACAAATTATTAGTGCGACAATGCGAGCAAGTGGTACAGTACTATGGCCAACTGTAATCAGTGTTGTATCAATTTGGCTTGTTGAAGTACCTGTGGCGTATTATCTTTCTTACCATACGAGCCTTGGTATAGAAGGGATATGGATTGGGTATCCAGCTGCATTCATCGTCAGCTTAATATTACAGTATGCGTATTATAAGCTTTCATGGCAGAAGAAACGAATTACACGATTAGTGAGTTAAAAGGTGAAAATGTGAAAATGTCCCTAGGTCATTATACTTAGGGACATTTTTTTGATGAATGCTTATAAATAACTTTTTAAAGTTATGTCAAAATGTTGTCTAATGAGTTTTCCATTATTCATATAAAACTCCCAAGCTGTATCTGGCGCACCTATAATTTCAAATGAACCTTCTGTAATATATAAAGCGCAATTATCTTCTAATGCAATGCCCTCTATATTACCTTGGTGAGTTTGTAGAAACGTATGGAAGGCATTCATTCTATTTAATTGATTGTAATGAGGGCAAAATCTTTTGTTAACAATACTCCAGCCACTACTTTCTATATAACCAGAACCTTCATAATCTGAACGTATGCTAGATGTGAACCAGCACATAGCGCCGGCACTACATCCCGCAATAAGCGTCCCGCGCTGTAAAGCAAACAGTAACTTTTCATCTAGTTTATGTTCTTTCCATTGTTCAAGCATGTGAACGTAATTTCCACCGCCAAGATAAATTAAATCGGCAGAATGGATCATCTCATCTATTTCATATTTAGTAGGTGTTTCGGTTGAAATGCGTAAAATTTGAACCTCACAATGTAATTGCTTTTCAAATGTTTCTAAAAATAACTTTATATATCCTTCATCATCACGACTAGCTGTTGGAATGAATAATACTTTTGGGTATTGTTTATTTGTTAATTCTATAAGTCGTTCATTAATATGCAAGTGATTTGAATCTTGTAAATCACCGCCACCAATGACAGCTAATTTCATAGTAAAGCACCACCTAATAATATTTGTTATGTAAAAATTCGATAGTGGGGAGTTACATTCCTTCTGTGATTTAATGAATAAGGGGAAATAAAGTAAACAATATATTGAAATAACATGAGGTATCGATAGCTGTAGATAGAAAGGAATTAGAAGCAGTTTATCCCGCTATTTGCAGGAAGTAAGATTCCCACCTCAAAATTCGGCTGGAGCAAAGCAGTTAGGTGGGAAATCAACTGCCCGTAAACGCCTGATTGGTGAGGGCTAATAATCAGTGGGGGATGAACAAAACCCCCCACTGATTAAAGTTTCACTTTATTGATATATAATACTGGATAATATTGTTTTAAAGTATGGAAACAATATGTTTAAATGAATATAACGACGTACTAATGAATATTGAAAGGGTATTTATATTTAAAAAGTACGGGGAATACCAGAAGTTTTACAAAAGTGTTTTTTACTTTTATAGGAACTTATTTTATAATATGGTAAAATTATATTGATATATTTATTAGCGTAGACTGAAAAGAGGGAGCGTGAAAGAGTGGATTTTCGATTTGAGTTCGCAGCGAAGGTGAAAGAATATTTAGATGATGAAAAAAATGAAAAAATAATAAAAGAGGGACACAGAGATATAATTTATAAATATTTATATCCGTTAGAGAGTGAAATTGGAATTTTTAAAAATCCTCACTTTACTTTTTTTGCATCAGGACGACGTTCACATATAGTATTAGAAAATATTGAATTTAAAACAGAAGTAAACGTAGAAAGTAATATAATTGAAATTACAAAAATAGTGGATAATGTGGCGATTCCATTAGATACTATCGTAGCTAAAGATCGGGAATTATTTGCACTCGGGCGTAATGAGAAATTTAGTGTTCAAATATTAGAATATTATCTCTATGATACATTTGGAGAGAAGTTAGGTTTACAATGAATCGAACGTGGTACAGCTAACTAATTAGTGGAGATTAGGATTCATTTAAGTATCAGTTAATATCATTTATGTTTGACCTTCTATATATTTTATACTACAATCTGTAGTGTGAAAGGGGCCATACGATGTTTACTCAAAACTACAAGTTAAATGAGCAAGGGTTAAATCACTTTTTCGGACCGCTTGAAGCGAAAATAATGGAAATTGTTTGGGCTACTCAAGGTATTACCATTAAAGATGTGCAACAGAAATTAAGTGAAGAATCCCCAGTGAATTTTAATACTGTAATGACAGTTATGAACAGATTAGTAGAGAAAGCACATTTAGAAAAGCATATTGTGAAAAGAAGTGGTATGTATCGTACTACACAAACGAAGGAAGAATTTTTATCTAATCAAACGAAGAAAATGACACAGGAATTAATGGGTGAATTTGGAGATCTTGTTGTGAACCACATGATAGATGAGTTAGAACAAGCTGATCCATCTTTAATAAAAAAATTAGAAGAGAAATTAAGTCAGCTAAAAAAAGAGGACTGATAAAATGAAGTGGCAAATGCGTAAAATCGTTTTGTTAGCAGTGACTATTAGTGTGCTTTTTTTAAGCATGTTAGTATACTACGTTACATACCCATTTCTTTTTCAAAATAAAGCATTTTTCCTGTCGCAACTTTGTTTATTTGAATTACAAAAACATATGAGGGAGCTATCAATACTTCGTATAATGATAGCCGGATTACTGTTATTTACTGTAATCATTATGAGTAAAAGAATTTGGAAGCAATTTTTTTATAGTAAAAGATTGAAAAGAAATCTCGTATCTATTACTAGAAAAGGAAAGCAAGTGTACGTATTATCAACGTTACAGATTACGGCATTTACAATTGGATTATTTCGACCGAAAATTGTCATTTCAAAAGGAATGTTTCAGGCATTTTCTGAGGAAGAAATTGATGCGATTGTATTACATGAGGAATATCATCAAAAAAGTCGAGATCCATTAAAGTTATTTTTCTTTACCTTGTTAGCTGAGGGGATGATGTATATTCCTATATTAAAAGGGATGCTGCAGCGTTATCATGTATATCAAGAGCTATCAGCAGATAAATATGCGATGCAAAAAATGAAATCTTCATTTGAGCTAGGTAGTGCATTATTAAAGTTAATTAAAATAAAGACGATAGAAAATCAATGTATTACAGCGTCGTTTGCGAAAACCGCAATTAATTTACGAATTGAGCAAGTGTTGAATGAGAAAGTTGTTAAGCTGAATATGCCATTACATACAAATTCAGTATATGTAACGTTAGGGCTATTTTGTATGTCGATTGTACTTATTGTCGGAGAGTGCATATAGCCTCTTTTTTTAATAATTAACACTACATATTGTAGTGCGTTTAGGAGGGATAAAATGAATGCGGCGGATTTAACAATTTGGCTAGTAGTAGGGGCGGGGATACTTTCATTTATATCACCATGTTCTTTACCGCTATATCCATCTTATTTATCATATATTACAGGTGTTTCTATTCAAGATTTAAAAGAAAATCGTGGAATTATGCAAAAGTCAGCGATTATACATACAGTATTTTTTATGATCGGTTTCTCGGTTATTTTTTATGCGTTAGGTTTATCGGTAAGCTGGATTGGGATCACTTTTTCATCTAATCAAAGGTTGATTCAGCAAATTGGTGGGATATTTATTATTTTGATGGGGCTATTTATGATTGGATTGATTCAGCCTAAGTGGCTTATGGCAGAGAAAAAAGTACAATATAGAAGAAAATCGACAGGCTATATTCGCTCAGTTTTGGTCGGCATGACATACGCAGCAGGATGGACACCGTGTGTTGGACCAATATTTTCTGCAGTGCTTATGCTCGGTGCGACCAATCCTGAAAGTGCGCTTCTGTATATTACAGCTTACACCCTTGGATTTGCGGTTCCGTTTTTCGTGATGGCATTTTTTATTGGAAAGGTAAAATGGATTGTTACATATGCCAATGTCATGATGAAAATGGGCGGTGGAATTATGATTGTAACAGGAGTTTTATTATATACAAATCAAATGACGAAAATTACAGCATTTTTTATTCGTATATTTGGTGGATTTACCGGATTTTAGAAATGAGGAGGAAAAAAAGTGAAGAAACTAATTGCTATTATACTGGCCGGGGCACTAATTTGGGCAGGGGTTAACTTTTATAATACAAAGAAAGAAGAAAAAGAAAGAAAAGCGAAACAAGCGGAGTTACAAGAGAAAGAAGTATTACCACAAGTAGGGTTCAAAGCCCCAAACATAACATTAAAAGGATTAGATGGGAAGCTGTATTCGTTAAATGATGCAAAGGGAAAACCATATGTTATTAATTTTTGGGCATCATGGTGTGGACCATGTGAAATAGAGGCTCCTGACTTAGTTCGTTTGTATGATAAATATAAAAGGGATGTTGAAATCTTTGCGGTAAATGCAACAATCGGGGATCCAGTACAAGAAGCGAGTGCATTTGCAGATCGCCATGGATTTAAATTTCCTGTTCTATTAGATATGGATGGAGTAGCTGGAATAGATTATAAAGTATTTTCTTTACCAACGACATTTTTCGTTAATAAAGATGGAATTATTGTAGATCATGCACGAGGTGTATTACCTCCAGATCAATTAGAAGAGAAGTTTAAGAAAATAATTGAGAATTAAGAGGGGATTTCATAGTGATGGAGTGGATGGTGAGGTTACAACCCGTTTCTCTTATAATAGGAAGTCTATTTGGATTTACTCTAATGAAACTAAGGATGAAAAAGCAAAATATTCAATATGAAAAAATGATGGATGCAGTAACGAATGGCTTTCTCATCATTGTATTCATATGGAAATTTGCACCGGCAATATTAAATCCAGTATGGGCTTTTGGATCGCCGTTGCAAGCATTATTAGCTGTAGGAAGTATGAAACATATTATAGTAGGATGCGTAATTGCGAGTATATATATTGTTTGGAAAAGTAAAAAAGAGCAATTTTCCCTTCGGATTTTACTTGATACATTACCTTTTGGATTGTGCGTGAGTATTATCTTTTATTTTCTATTCCATCAAGAAATAGGTGGACAAACGACACTGCCGTGGGGGATGAAAGTATATGAATCTAAATTTTTGTATCATCCTATTTTCATGTATGAGATTATACTAGCACTCGGTATAATTTGCTCGTTATGGATTAAAAATGAAAGATTAGGGAATGGAAAAAATATAAGCTTTTTTCTAATTTGTGAGGGAATTGCTCATATCATTATTTCACTTATTAGTGAACAAAATTTAGTTCTATTTGGTCTTTCAATACAGCAAATACTCAGTTTTTGTGTTATTAGTTTAGGGATTTTGTTCGTACCAAAAAAATAAAAAATATCCATGTGCGGAGAGCATCCATGCATGGATATTTTTGTATCATCATATGAATTAAAAAATCGGCGGAGTAACAGAAAATAAAACAATCGCATTTTTCTCGAATTGATTCACCCATTTATGTTTTAAATAAGCGGGTATTTTTACGCTATCGCCAGTTTCTAATATGTAATCTTCTTCGTTTAAATATAATGTAATCTTCCCGTCTAATACAAATGCTAATTCTTCACCTTTATGTTCTAGCACATTTTCTGATGAAGCAGTATTCGGCGGAACGGTCATAATTGCTGTTGCTAAATTTCCTGTGAAATCAGGTGATAGCATTTCATATGATAAATTATCGATAATCATTTTCTTACGTTTATGAGAGCGTACGATTAAATCATCTGTATTAGTTTCTTCAAGTAAAAAGCTAAACGTTGGAACATCAAGTGCTTTTGCGAGTACTTTTAATGTTTGAATGGAAGGGTTAGCAGAACCACGTTCAATTTGACTTAACATAGATGGTGTAATTTCAGCCATCTTTGCTAGTTCTTTACTAGTTAAACCCTTTTCTTTTCTTTGTTTTTCAATTTTTTTACCAATATCTATATTTTCCATAGAGCATTCTCCTTAATGATTATTAAATTATATTTAAATAAATTAAATTATAATTAACTTAAACTAAAATGTATGTTAAACTGTATTAAAATTAATTTAATTATAATTTATTATATGGCTAGCTACAAGAATATGAGGAGGAAGAGAAATGAAGGGGATAGAGGCATTAAAAGAGCGATACCCACTATTAAATAACCTTATTGCAACGGAAGAAGTATTTTGGATAAATCCGAATACAGAAAAGTATGAAACGGCAATAAAAGGTTCGCCGCTTAATGAAGAAAATGTAAAAGATGCGGAAGAGAGATTAAAGCGCTTCGCACCATATATTGCGAAAGTTTTTCCGGAAACACAAGAAACGGGCGGCATTATAGAATCACCTTTAGTGAAAATACCTTCTATGAAACAGTCTTTAGAGAAAAATTACGGGCAGCCAATATTGGGAGAACTATTATTAAAGTGTGATAGTCAACTTCCGATATCAGGTTCAATAAAAGCTAGGGGAGGCATTTATGAAGTGTTGAAACATGCTGAACAATTGGCACTTCAGCATGGAATGTTAACGGAGGAAGACGATTACTCCATTTTAGATAGCGATACATGTAGAGAGTTTTTTGCAACATATTCTATTGCGGTAGGTTCGACAGGGAACTTAGGACTAAGCATCGGGATTATGAGTGCGAAACTAGGTTTTAATGTGACTGTTCATATGTCAGCAGACGCGAAACAATGGAAAAAAGATTTATTAAGAAGTAAAGGTGTGAACGTTATTGAATATGAGGCTGATTATAGTAAAGCAGTAGAAGAAGGACGAAGACAAGCTGATGCTGACCCTAGCTGTTATTTTGTAGATGATGAAAACTCACATGATTTATTTTTAGGATACGCAGTAGCGGCATCACGTTTACAAAATCAATTAGAAGAGTTAAAGATTGTAGTAGACGAAGAACATCCTTTATTCGTTTACTTACCTTGTGGTGTCGGCGGCGGACCGGGCGGAGTAGCATTTGGTTTAAAGTTGTTGTATAAAGACAACGTCCATTGTTTCTTTGCAGAGCCGACACATTCTCCATGTATGTTACTCGGGTTAATGACAGGACTTCATGATAAAATTGCTGTTCAAGATATCGGAATTGATAATGTAACAGACGCGGACGGACTGGCAGTAGGAAGACCGTCTGGATTTGTTGGGAAAACGATGGAACCATTTTTAAGTGGAAATTATACAGTAAGTGACGAAGAGTTATATAGATTATTAAAAGAACTGGCTGATACGGAAAACGTTTATTTAGAACCTTCTGCATTAGCGGGTATGGTAGGTCCGTTGAATGTATGTAAAGCTGAAAATGAGTATTTACAAAAGCAACAGTTAACAGAGAAGGTGAAGAAAGGTACTCATATTGTGTGGGGAACTGGTGGGAGCATGGTTCCGAAAGATGTGATGAATGGGTATTATAAGAAAGGTTCGGAATTAACAATAGCAGAGTAACGAAAAATGAGGCGATCTAAAGCCTCATTTTTTCATGTACATAAAAATCTTTGTTATTTTCACATTAGTTCTTTATAGTATAGATATAAAGGATAACTAATATCGAATAAATATAACAAAAGAGCTTTATTTTACATAATAAGAGGATGTGTGTATACGATGTCATTACAGACAAAATATATAGCGGGTATTTCGCTTGGGGTTATGGGAGTAGGCTTTGCGGCTTCTATCCCTTTTCAAGGAACGATAGCTGGGGAGATTATTCAAGGTGGATTTGAAGCTGGGTTAGTTGGTGGACTTGCGGATTGGTTTGCGGTTACAGCTTTATTCCGTCATCCGTTGGGAATTCCAATTCCACATACAGCATTATTACCTAAAAATCGGAAGCGGGTAACAAAGGGACTCGTTTCTACGTTAGAAAATGAATGGCTGACGAAAGAAAGTATTACAAGTAAAGTAAAAGAAATGCAGCTAGCGCAAATGGTACTGCAAATTGCTGAGAAAGAGTTACAGTCTGATGCTGTGAAAAAAGGGATTGTAACAATTGCTGAGAAAGCGATTCTTCAAATAGATACGGAAAAATTAGCAGTTATTATTGAAAAAGAATTAAAAACATATTTGCATACAATTAACACAAGTAACATATTACAAGTTCTTGTGGATCAATTAGTTGTGCAAGAATATGATGAAAAGACACTTGATTACATATTAGTAAAAGTGAAAGATTGGACGGCGCAAGATGAAGCGCGTTACCAGCTCGGAAGCTTAGGCATGAAGGCGATGGAAAACATAAAAGTAGATGGATTCTTACAGTTTACTTTGAAATCGTTTATGAATATTGTAGATGAAGATAAAATTGGCGGCATTTTGCAGAAGTTTATTATTAGCAATATTAACAGCTTACAAGATGCGGATAATAGCACAAGACAACTTATATTAGCGAAAATTCGTCAAGAAATTATAAATGTAAAAGAAAATGAATCTTTACTGCAGGAATTAGAGAATTGGAAAGAAAAATGGATTGCAAATTGGGATGCTACTGACAAAATAAAAGAGATGCTAGAGCAAGTACAGAGTAGGGCAGTTACCTTTGTGAAAAATGAAGAATTTGCCGATAAATATGTTGTTCCATTCTTACAAACACAAATGAATAAAATAAAAGAAGATGAACTGACTGTTCAAAAAATAGAAGATTGGTTACAAAAACAAGTGGTTAATATTGTTGAAAAAAATCATTCGAAAATTGGAAAGCTTGTGCAAGAAAACCTTGATAAGTTAGATGATAAAACATTAATCGAAATGATTGAAAATAATGTCGGTAAAGATTTGCAGTGGATCCGAGTGAACGGGGCGGTTTGCGGATTTATGATTGGATTAGTGTTAGAAGGAATTAAAGCGATTATATGAGAAAAACCTTCCGCAATTGCGGAAGGTTTTTCTTATTTTTCAATAACGCTCATATTTAAATTATAAGCTTTCTCAATATTTAACTTGTACGTGCCATTTCCAGTTTTAATTGAATTTTTATACCAATGTTCTTGGTTGTTTAATTCTGGATGTTCTTCTGAAGAATTATTTTCTTTTTTCGTTAAATCTTCTACTTGTTCCCAAGGTGTACTTCCATGTGTTTCTTTTTGATTCGTTACTGCTGTTAAAGATACATCACTCTCTTTTGCAAGATGGATAGACACTCTTGAGCTTTCCTGTACAAACCAATTATTTTGTAATTGACCTGGATAAAGAGATAGTTCGTTATTTGAAGCACGGATTTCCACATTTTTATTTTGCGGAAGAACAAGCGTTGGTTTCACCTGTGGTGCTGAATTAAATAACGTATGCTGAACAGGTAATGATTTTAAAGTGATATACATCGTTTCTCCAGCCGTTTGAACTGAAAGGAAATCATCTCGTTTTAAATTGAGTTTTTCATTTGCTTTCGTCGTTATTTCATAAGTTCCCAAAAGATGAATTTGATTTGTATTATTTCCCTCTATCGTTAGAGGTTGATGTCCTGCATCTACTACGATTTTTTTGATAGATTCAGGTATATCAAATTGTCCGTCTGGAATATTACTCGTTTGTCTCGTTGTGTTAATAGAGTGACGAACTTCTTCTAGTACTCCAGTTGATAATAAACAGTAAAAAGCAATTCCGACGCTTCCTAAAACGCCGATAAAGAAAATGCTAAAAATATCATATTTAATAAATGATTGTTCCTTCTTAGAAAATAAAAGGTATAGTAAAACTTCAGCTCCAAGTATGATAAGTAAAACTGGCCACCATGCAGTTAGTGTATCTAATACTTGAATTCCTTTTACGACTGAAAATAGTAAAAAGCATCCTAACGATATAATAGAAAGCCCCATTGAGAATGTTCCAACACGCCAAGTCCTCATTCGCTTGTCCCACCTTTGTTTTCTTTATTTCCAAGTAACAATTTAAAGCCGCCGCCAATTAAAAGGAGCGCAACGATAGATGTTTGGAAATAGCGATAATATAGTTCACTAAGATGAATATTAAATATAGTTACAAAATAATCATTCAAAATAGGAAGGACTGTTTGATCTAATAAATAATAAACACCTAATGCGATTAATCCGATACCAATCCATCTTTGATGATTTATAAAATAATCGATAATTGGTTCGTCTTGTACTCGTTCTTTTCCGTATTTTGCTGTTTGCTGTAACGCATCAAAAAAGCTATAGAACCAAATGATTGGTACTAAAAATAAAAATGCAGAGAGTCGTAATAAATCGAGTAAATAAATAGATAGTAAAAAGGCTGCCATAAGCTGAAGACCACGACGTTGTAAACCTAAATACATATGTCCTGCTCCAGGGAACATTGCTAAAATAGAAGCAAATGTTTTACTTTTCTTTCCTTGTTCTCGATGTTCTTCAAAATCTTCGAAAATAGTGCGATCATCTAGTTGCTCGCCACGTTCTTTTTTCTGTAGTTGCTGAACGACATCGAAGAAATTATAAATCCATAAAACAGGTAGCGTAATAAGAAAGATAAGGAAACTTCCTTGATGAGTTAGTAATGTAACAAATACAATCATGCTACCTAAGCCTGTGCATGCAACTAAAAATGTAAGACCACGCTGCATAAGTCCTAATTGAAAATGTCCAAGTCCAGGAATAATTGATAAAAGAATGATGTAAAATCGTTCGCTTTCTTTAGTGGTTTCTGGATTTTGTTCTGCATCTTGCTTTCGTGATTGATTTATAAGAGTAATGACTAAGTCAATTAAATTGATTGTCCATAAAGCTGTAAATAAAAATAGAAGGAGAAAAATAATTCTATGATCTCCGTAGAGAACTGTAATACCTGCTGTAGCGATAAATAGAAATAAAGCTCCTCCGCTATATAGAATAAAACGTCCAAATTTCTTTAAATATAAATGTCCAAGCCCAGGAATTAGCCCTAATACAAGTGCTAAAAAGGGATTTTTATTCATGCTTTGAACCTCCGTTCTTTTTTGGTGTGTCTACCGATTTGTTTACAATTTGCTGTGAGATAGAAGTCTCATTGTGTTTCGAAGATTTTTCGAAATTTGATGTCGCTGTGAAAATATAATGGAATAAACCACTTACCATAAAAATAATTGTAGCCGCCGTCGCAATTATGTAGTGAATAATCGTACGCTTTAGCTGGTTTGATTTCATATTTTCATTAGGCTGTAACGTTTCGAAATTAATTTGCGATATAACTTCGTTCGTAAATGAATAATCATTTATCATTGGAAGGTTTTCATGTTGTTCATCAATATTTTCCATATAAAGTGCTAAACAATGATCACATTCATAAAGGTGCTCTTCCATAGATTCACGTTCATTGCTTGCTATAACATCTAATGTATACTTGTGCCAATCTTCTTTTGAATAATGCATCATAGAAACTCTTCCTCCTTCCAATGTTTTTTAATCCATTTTCTTGCCCGATACAGTTTCATTTCGACCGTTTTCACTTCGATGTTTTCTTGGAAAGCAATTTCTTGATAACTTTTTTCCTCTAAGTAATGCGCGAGAACGACGTCACGGTAATTGTCGGGAAGTTCTCTTAGTTTTTGAGCAATGAGTAATTTTTGCTCTTTCGTCAATAGTAAAGCTTCAATGTTATGAGAGGATTTTATATTTTCCTCTGTTTCTTTACATAAGGAGAGTTCTTCGTTTTCTCTAGCTTTCTTTCTCTTATAATCAATAGCGTGATTGGTGGCAATACGTGCCATCCACGTTTTTAATCCGCGAAATTGATAATTTGGGAGAGAGGTGTGAATTTTTACGAATACTTCTTGTGTAACATCTTTAGCATCTTCTTCATGTCTTAAAATAGAAAAGATAACTTGAAAAATATAATGACGATATGTTTGTACAAGGATACGAAAAGCATGCTCGCTTCCTTGCTGTGCTTTTTCAATTAATTGTTTTTCCTCAATCGGTCTCTCCCTCCTTTTTGACGCATTCTATTATATAGACGTAAAGAATGATAAGTCACCCTACACATGTTGTAAAAAAAGAATAATATATTTTTAGCAGGAGGGCTATATGAAAAAGGTGTGAAAAAATGGTAAGGCGAAGTATATAATGAGCAAGTGGGAAATGTTACACGGAGAAAGGATGTGAATGTTAGTAGGGGAAGGTCCATACTAACAAACATGAAAATTAAAATATTAATAGCAGATGATAATTCTTTTATTAGAGAAGGCATGAAAATTATTTTAAATACATACGAAGAATTCGAAGTATTAGAAACTGTAAATGATGGAAAAGAAGCTGTAGCGTATTGTAAAAAACATGAAGTGGATATTGCACTTTTAGATGTTCGTATGCCAAATATGAACGGGGTAGAGGCGACGAAGTTAATCTGTGAAGAGACAAAAACGAAACCGCTTATTTTAACGACGTTTGATGATGATGAATATATTTTGGATGCAGTGAAAAACGGAGCGAAAGGTTATTTATTAAAAAATAACGATCCGGAGCGTATTCGTGATGCGATAAAAGGAGTATATAACGGACAAACTGTTATGCAAGATGTTGTTCTTGATAAAATTAAGAGTAATTTACTAGAAAATAAAGAAGCGGAATCTAAAATAGATAAGAGCCTTTTTACAGAAAGGGAGCTTAGTATTATCGCATTAATTGCAAAAGGCTTCTCTAATAAAGAGATTTCGAAGCAACTTTTTATATCTGAGGGAACAATTGCGAATTATATTACATCAGTTTTAGGGAAAACTGGACTTGAACATCGCACACAAATTGCGATTTATTACTTAACAGGGAAAGTAGATTAATGATATGGAATTTTGGCTAACTGTAAGTAAACTTATTGTCTTTTTATATATAGTGTTTAGCTACATTCATTTAAATGTTACGAACCTACCGTGGATTATACTTACTTTGCTTATATATCTTTCTATAAATGTGATGATTTCCATATTGAAAAAAGATACGTACAATAAGATTTTAATTTGCGTATCAGTTGGCGTAGTTATGTTATTTACGTGGAGGGTTCATCCGTTTTTTATTTTGTTTTTACCTTTGAACTTATATGAAATTGCAAATTATTGTATAGAAAAGAAATGGTTAATCTTTTTCATTATGATCCTTCCTATTATTTTTATAGGTGAAGGTATTCAAATGACGTATGGACTTATTAGTGTATTTTGTTTTTTTTCCTTAACGATAGCCCACCGCTATATAGTACGATTATTAAAACTCGAAATGCAAAATGATAAAATGAGAAAAGACATACAAAGACTTACGAAAAACTTAAATGAAAATAAAGATTACATAAGGCAATCAGAATACACATTTAAGTTAGAGGAGAGAAATCGATTATCTCAAGAAATTCATGATAAAATTGGTCACTCGATGACGGGTGCACTCATTCAAATGGAAGCAGCGAAGAGATTAATGGAAATAGATAAAGTGAAATCTGCTGAGTTATTACAAAATGCAATTCATATTTCGAAAGACGGCATTGAAAGCATTCGGATTACATTGAAAAATATGAAGCCGCCAATTGAACAAATTGGAATTCATCGTATGAAATTATTCATAGAGGAATTTGCCGGTAAGCATGATGTAAACATTCCTTTCGTATATAAAGGAAACTTAGATATGATTTCTCCAATTCAGTGGAAGATTATCGGTGAAAATGTTACGGAGGCATTAACAAATACGATGAAATATGCTGACGCGACAGTCATTTCAATAGATATTCATGTACTTAACAAGGTGGTTAAAGTACAAGTGAAGGATAATGGTAAGGGGGCAACTCTTGTTAAAAAAGGCCTTGGTATTATGGGGATGGAGGAGCGAACAGCGTCTGTAAACGGTAAAATTATTGTAGATGGGACAAGTGGTTTTTCAGTAACAATGTTGTTGCCGATATAAGGGAATAGGACGAGGATGAATCATCTCATATGAAAAAAGTGAATAATCTCATGTGAAAAGAATGAACTTCTGCACTGAGCAGGTTCATTCTTTTTGTTTATACTAAAAGCAGAGAAACCGAAATAGGGGTGAAATGATGAATACATTGGAAATTAAAAATTTAACGAAAAAATTTGGTGATTTCATCGCGGTAGATAATATGTCTTTATCTATTAAAGAAGGAGAAATATTTGGATTTTTAGGATCGAATGGTGCTGGTAAGAGTACAACGATAAATATGATTGCTGGCTTGTTAAGAAGTAATGAAGGTGAAATTAGCATACTAGGAAAAAATATAAAGAAAAATAATCGATTTGCGAAAATGAACATCGGTATCGTTCCACAAGATATAGCAATATATGAAGAGCTAACCGCCTATGAAAATGTGAAA
This sequence comes from Bacillus silvicola, assembly GCF_050524305.1. Classification (NCBI taxonomy): domain Bacteria; kingdom Bacillati; phylum Bacillota; class Bacilli; order Caryophanales; family Bacillaceae; genus Bacillus; species Bacillus silvicola. The sequence goes on along the minus strand of NZ_JBNGVC010000001.1, from coordinate 692,239 downwards.
TTCTTTGCCGGATTGTACGGACTAAGAGGAGCTGAACTAAAAGCGAGAGTAGAGGAAGCACTTCAATTTGTGGGGCTTAGTGATAAACATAAAAGCTATCCGAAAAACTTTTCTGGCGGGATGAAAAGAAGGCTGAATATCGCTTGTGCAATCGCTCATAGACCGAAGTTAATTATTATGGATGAACCGACAGTTGGAATTGATCCGCAGTCAAGGAACTACATTCTTCAGTCTGTCCGAAAATTAAATGAAATGGGAAGTACGATTATTTATACGAGTCACTACATGGAAGAAGTCGAAGAGATTTGTACGAAAATAGCAATTGTAGATCACGGTAAGGTAATTGCGGAAGGAACGAAAGAACAGTTAAAAGCGATTATTACCGATACGAAAGACATTTGGATTGAAGTGAAGTCAGTAGAAAATCTAGACGTTGAAAAATTAAAAGAGATAAACGGTGTGAAAGCTGTTCAAATTGAAGAGAACGTAATCAAAGTAAATTCTGATGCAGGATTAAATAATTTAAATAAAATTATTCAACACTTTATTAATCATGATATTGAAATTCGTTCATTAGAAGAGCAGGCTCCGAATTTAGAAACAGTATTCCTTACATTGACCGGAAGAAACTTACGAGATAAATAAAGTGATTGTAAGAATAGGAAAAGGGAGGTTCATCGATTGAACATCTTCAATATTGCAGTTATGCACATTAAAAGAGATTTCAGGGACGTAAGAACGTTAGTTTTTATGTTAGCATTTCCGATTGTGCTTATGCTTGTATTAGGAACAGCGTTAAGTAACGCATTTAATAGCGATAGTCATTCGATTAAAGACATACAAGTGCTTTATAAAGATAAAGCGGGAAGCACTTTTTCTCAATCATTTGAAGCATTTACGAAAGAGGTCGATAAATCGGGTATTCATTTTAAAAAAGCTTCCGAAGGTATAGATGGGAAAGAAGAAGTGCAGCAAAATAAATATGCTGCATATGTAGAATTGAATAAAGATGGTGCGAAATTTTACGGAAGCGACAGAAGTAGTATTGAAGGAAGTATTGTTGAAGGAATACTTACGACATTTGTTGATAAGTACAATGTAGCGGCAGAAGTTGCAAAAGTAGATCCAAGTAAGGTTAGCACAGTTATTTCAAATGGAAATCATAATGATTATATTAAAGAAACATCTTTACAAGCTGCTAAAAAACCAGGTTCTATGGATTACTACGCGGTTGTAATGACGACAATGATTGCACTGTATGCGGCAATGGGGGCGAGTTTTTTAATTCGAGGAGAACGAGTACGTAAAACAGGAGATCGTTTAATTGCAGCACCTATAAGTAAGGCTGAAATTTTCATTGGGAAAGTGCTCGGTAGTCTTGTAGCAAATGCACTTTGTCTATTACTCGTCGTTATATTTAGTAAATTTGTTTTTCAAGCGAATTGGGGCGACCATCTTGGAATCATATTTATTATTTTACTAACAGAAGTTTTTCTGGCAATTAGTTTCGGTTTAGGAATCGGATTTATTACAAAAACAGGTGAGGCATCTAGAGCAATTATTATGGTTGTTGTGCAATTAGCTTCTATTTTTGGTGGTGCTTATTTTGTAGTGGAAGAAAATGTCGTTACGAATTTATCGCCATTAACGTGGGCCAACACAGCCATTATGAAAATTATTTATGCAAATGACATAGGAGCAGCACTGCCGGTTATTTCTTTAAATCTTGGAATTTCAGCAATCTTTTTATTAATTGCGATTATCGCATTAAGTAGACGGGAGGGGCTGTAATATGAAAGATATTTTATGGCTCATACGAAAAACATTAGTTGCGCTTTTTAAAAATAAAAAAGGATTATTGCTTATTGTAAGTTTGCCGATAATAGGAACACTCATTTCTTTTTCAATATATGGTAATGTAGGGCAAGGAACGTTAAATATTGGGGTTATAAATAAAGAAAATCAGCCTATCGCAAATGATACAGTGAAATTTTTAGAAGGACTCAATCATGTAAATGTTAGTAAAATTAAGGAATCTGAAGTGGAAGATAAACTCACTTCAAAAAAACTTGATGGTGTTATTACATTACAGTCTGGTTTTTCCGAAAGTGTTCGAGTAGGGAAACCGAGTCATATTGAAGTTTCATCGATTAAAGGTGATCAAGTAACAGTATTTATAAAATCATATTTATATAATTATGTTGATAATATCGCTGCGATTAGTAAAGTGGCGGGGGCGGATCAAAGTACGTTTGATAGTATGTACGCTGGTTATCAAAAAAGTTCATTTAAAGTAAAAGCAGAGACACTTGAAGATACTTCGAAAAATAAGGATATGACAAATCAAACGATTGGTTATCTTATCATGTTTATGCTATTTTCGGCAGCGAATTTATCTGGAATTATTTTAAAAGAAAAAGAGAACAGAACGTATTTTAGATTATTATCGACACCGATAGATGGAAAGAAATTTATATTATCTAATGTCGCGGTGAATATGATTATACTAACAGTGCAGATTGTAATTGCCGTATTATTTATGAAGTATGTTTTTCATACAAATATAAATATGCCTTTCACAGTGATGATTGGTGTACTCATGATATTTGCTTTAATCGCGATTGGTTTGTCTTTAGTCATTGTGTCTTTTGCGAAAAATTCAACTGCTTCAAATGCGATGCAAAATGTCGTTATTGTACCGACATGTTTATTAGCGGGATGCTATTTCCCATATGATATTATGCCGAAAACAGTACAAAAAATAGCTGATTTTTTACCGCAACGCTGGCTAATGGACACGATTTCGAAATTACAGCAAGGAATTCCGTTTTCAGAGTTGTATTTAAATATTTTAATCTTATTCGCCTTTGCAATAGCGTTCTTCTTAATTGCGATTTATAAGTTTGGAAGAAATAATGATGCAAGGAACTTTGTTTAATGAAAAGGTGTGGCGCAATGCCACACCTTTTTTGTATTCGTAATTTACAGTATCTTTTGTAATATAGGAATGCTTTTGTAGAGCGCTTCGTTATGCGAAGCATGCACAACATATTTATTTCCCTCTAGAAGAAAAACGCTATGTAGAACAGTGTTACCATCACCATGTTTTGTAAGTATATCACCGACGACTTTTCCGTCTGTCCATTCCAGTTTTGAATGTGAAGGGACGACTTGTAAATATTGAATCGTTTCCACTCCATCTCCTGCAATGAGTGTAGTTTCAATATTTCTTTTCTCTATAATAAATCTATTTGCATTTAATGTATCGAGGAAAGGATTTTTCATTTTCATCTTGTTATAAGGAAGAAATGTAATAGAAGAGCCGGATTTTATAAATAAATAATTTCCGTAATCTTTACAAGGAATAACATCTTGTAAACCTGGAAAGTAAAGGTGTATCGCTTTAACTTTATCCATATTATGAAAGGTGCTTAAGTAATGAATATATTGTTCCATATAAAAATGAACAATATTTATTTTAGAAGAGGCATGAACAGGGAGACTACCCCCAGTCCAATAACTATAATTGGGAGGAGATCCAGCGTTTGGTGTACAGAGTATAATAAGTTGCTCCACATCATTTTCATATTCTTCACTTTGAACGTAAGAACGTGCAAGAAGTCCACCCATACTATGACAAACTAAATTTAGTTTATCACACCCTGTAAATTTTTTAACATAGGCAATTGTTTTTAATAAATATTTTTGAGTAGAAACAGTAATACGCTGACGCCAGTCATAAAAACAGATAAACAAGTTTTTATTTCGTTCATAGCCGATACTTTCTAACATCATGATGAATGGTTCATAAACAAACGCAGAAAGTCCAAAGCTCCAATTACCAGTACCAGGGATAATAATATTACTCATTGAACCGAAAAGACCTGGAATAAAAATAATAGGAGTTTTTCTTATTTTCATATTCTGCTCTCCTTTAACTTTGTAACATCCCAAAAAAGTGGGAAATACATTTTGAATGAAAATTTATTTTAATGAAACACTACGGGTTAGAAAGTAATTTGAGCGGAAGGAAATTAAAATGATAAAAAAGATATTGCGAGTTGCTTCTATTATTATTGGTATATTCGTTTTTGTTTTAATTGGGATGCATATTGACGTTACGCTCGGACGGAAAATGGAAGCCGGGAAAAATATGCCGACAGAGTATGCTCCTCATTATAGTGACTTTCAATTATATGTAGAAGGGAAATCATTATATGAGCAGTTATTTGAAGATATTAAAAAAGCGAAAAGCTCCATTTACACTTATTTTTACATTTTGTCAGATGATAAAAGTAGTTACACTTTTTTAAATTTATTAATGCAGAAGGCGAGAGAAGGGGTGACCGTATATTTGTCGGTCGACTTAATTAATGATCTATCTTTTGACAGAAAGGTGAAAAATGAATTAAAAGAGAACGGTGTTCACTTTACATATAGTAGAAAACCTGAGTTGCCATTTGGATTTTATTCTCTACATCATCGGAATCATCGCCGTATTACGACGATTGATGGGGAAATTGGTTATACGGGTGGATTTAATATGGGAGATGAATATTTAGGGAAAGATAAGCGTTTTGGATATTGGCGTGACTATCATGTACGGATAAGAGGAGAAGGAGCAAAAGATTTAGAAGAGCAATTCGCTTTAGATTGGAAACGAGATACGAAAGAAAATATAAAAAGAAGTACGAACAAAGCTAGTAAAGGGAATACATTACATACGATGGCTAGCTACAATGGACATCACGTCGCTGAAAAATATATCGAATTAATAAAAGAAGCGAAGCATTCAATTGTCATTACAACACCATATTTTATAGCGAAAAATAAAGAATTAATGAATGCTTTAATTGGAGCGCAAAAGCGTGGTGTTACAGTGAAAATACTTTGGTCATATAAACCGGATATACCTCTTATTAAAGAGGCGGCATATCCTTACATCCATCAAGCTGTTAAAAACGGGATTACTGTGTATGGTTATAAAAAAGGGATGTTTCATGGAAAGTTAATGCTGATTGATAATGAATTAACTGTTATCGGTACAACGAACATAACTGCACGTAGCTTCTATATAAATGATGAGATGAATTTGTATATTCACGGTGGACCTATCATAGCGCAAGTGAATGAGGCGTTAACGCAAGACATTGGTGATTCGAAAGAGATGACAGAAACATTTTTTGACAACTTATCTTTCTGGGAGCGTTGTAAGGAGAAAGTAGTTGGATGGGTTGATTTTTATTTGTGATGATTAACAAAGGGTGTCTATAAAAGGCACCCTTTGTTAATGGAAAATACTATTTTTCATGCACAAGCATCGAAACATCATCATTAATCAACGTCCCAACATGTTCACCTAAACAAATTCTTTTCATAACGCCAGGCTCATCAAAGTTAAAGACATGTGCCGGTAAATTATAATCTCGAGCAAGCAGTAAAGCGGCTTGATCCATGACTTGTATGTTTTGCCTAACAACATCGTTATAGTTCAGTTTTCGATACATTTTCGCTGATTTATTATGTTTTGGATCACTTGTAAAGACACCGTCTACTCCTTGTTTTGCGACTAAAATGGCGTCGCTATTCATTTCAATGGCTCTTTGTACACTTGGGTAATCTGTTGTAACGAATGGTTGCCCGTTACCACCACCGAATATGACAACATAACCGTTATTTAAATGATGTACTGCACGTAAGCGAATATATGGTTCAGCTACTGCATTAAAAGGGATGGAAGTCATAACGCGTACTTCTCTATCTGTTTTACTTGTTAAAACGCCGCGAAGCATTAAGCTGTTAATAATCGTACCTAGCGTACCGATATTATCAGCTTCTACACGATCAATTCCCCATTCTTCAGCTAGATGACCTCTGAAAATGTTACCGCCGCCGATGACAATGGATACTTCAATATCTAGGTCGATAATGGATATTATTTCGTTTGCGATATGTTCTAATCGTTTGGAGTTAAAGCTATTTCCGGATTGATCGGCAAGAGCGCCGCCGCTTAGTTTTATTAAGACTCTTTTATATGGCCTCATAACAATTCCCCCTATATAGATCGCAATAAAAAAAGGAACAAAGGCGAATGCCTTTGTTCCTTTTTAAGAAAATGAAAAAGAAAAGAAGAAGATAGGACGAATTGCTTTGTATAGTTTTTCATACCATCCACTCCTTTTCATTTCGATTTGTTTTAAGTATATATCTTTTTGATTATACGAAACAATCTGATTACTTATCAAGTTTATTTTATCGTTTTTTAACAAAATGGTGTCAATGAAAAATAGAAGAAAAATATTTGAATTTTTTGTGACATACTTGTAGGTTTTTGTATGATTTTGTAGGTTCGCTTATATGATGTGTGAGTAGCTTTTATAAATTCAAATTGAAAGCGTTCGCATGAAGGGGATGAACATATATGAAAAAATTCGGATTGGCAACACAAATTTTTGTCGCACTTGTTTTAGGGATTGTAGTAGGGGCAATCTTTTATGGCAATAAAACGGCGATTTCTTATATCACACCAGTTGGGGATATATTTATTCATTTAATTAAGATGATTGTAGTACCAATTGTTATTTCAGCATTAATTGTTGCGGTAGCTGGTGTAGGAGATATGAAAAAGCTTGGGAAACTAGGCGGGAAAACAATTCTTTATTTCGAAATTATTACGACGATTGCTATTTTAATGGGATTAATTGCAGCGAATATATTCCAGCCAGGTACTGGCGTTGATATGAATAATTTGCAGCAAAGTGATATTTCTTCTTATAAACAAACAGCAGATGCAACAGAGAAGAAAGGTTTTGCTGAAACGATTGTTCACATTGTACCGAAAAATATATTTGAGTCTATTACACAAGGTGACTTATTACCGATTATATTCTTCTCAGTACTATTCGGTTTAGGAGTTGCGGCAATTGGAGAAAAAGGAAAGCCTGTCTTTAACTTTTTTGAAGGTGTACTCGAAGCAATGTTTTGGGTTACAAATCAAGTTATGAAATTTGCACCATTTGGTGTATTCGCATTAATTGCGGTTACGGTTGCAAAATTTGGTGTAGGTACACTACTTCCTTTAGGAAAACTAGTGCTAGCTGTATACGTAACTGTTATACTATTCGTTGTGATTGTATTAGGTATTAATGCACGAATGGTTGGAGTAAATATTTTTACATTAATGAAAATTTTAAAAGAAGAACTTATTCTTTCATTTACGACAGCAAGTTCAGAGGCTGTTTTACCTAATATAATGAGAAAGATGGAAGAGTTCGGTTGTCCAAAGGCAGTTGCCTCTTTCGTAATTCCGACAGGTTATACATTTAACTTGACTGGATCAGCTATTTATCAAGCGTTGGCGGCATTGTTTGTTGCACAAATGTACGGTGTACACATGTCACTGATGGAGCAAATAACGTTATTATTCGTTCTCATGTTAACATCCAAAGGTATGGCGGGAGTTCCAGGTGCATCATTCGTTGTTGTATTAGCAACGTTAGGATCAATGGGATTACCTCTAGAAGGCATCGCATTAATTGCGGGAATTGACCGCATTTTAGATATGATTCGCTCAGCTGTCAATGTATTAGGAAATGCATTAGCTGCCATTGTTATGTCGAAGTGGGAAGGCGAATTCGATGATGAGAAAGCAAAACAATATGTAGAAACAGTCAAACAAACAAAAGCAGCATAAGAAATCGTTAAGGAGTGAAGAATCATGGCAACATTAACCGAGGTTAAAAATGGAGTACGGATTGAAAAAGATTTTTTAGGTGAAAAAGAAGTGCCAAATTATGCGTACTATGGTGTGCAAACAATGCGTGCAGTAGAAAACTTCCCAATTACAGGATACAAAATTCATGAGGGCTTAATTAAAGCGTTCGCAATTGTAAAAAAAGCAGCAGCACTTGCTAATACAGATGTGGGAAGATTGGAATTGAAAAAGGGTGGCGCTATCGCAGAAGCATCACAAGAAATCCTTGATGGGAAATGGCATGATCATTTCATCGTTGATCCAATCCAAGGCGGTGCAGGAACTTCAATGAATATGAATGCAAATGAAGTCATTGCCAATCGTGCCCTTGAATTATTAGGAATGGGTAAGGGAGACTATCATTATATTAGTCCAAACAGTCATGTAAATATGGCGCAATCAACAAACGATGCATTCCCAACAGCTATTCATATTGCAACATTAAATGCATTAGAAGGTTTATTACAAACGATGGGTTATATGCATGATGTATTTGAATTAAAAGCAGAACAGTTCGATCATGTTATTAAAATGGGTCGTACGCATTTACAAGATGCTGTGCCAATTCGTCTTGGACAAGAATTTAAAGCATACTCTCGCGTACTTGAGCGTGATATGAAACGAATTCAGCAATCTCGTCAACATTTATATGAAGTAAACATGGGAGCAACTGCAGTTGGTACAGGCTTAAATGCAGATCCGGAGTATATTGAAGCAGTTGTAAAACATTTAGCTACAATTAGTGAATTACCACTTGTTGGTGCTGAAGATTTAGTAGATGCAACGCAAAATACTGATGCGTACACTGAAGTATCTGCAGCGTTAAAAGTATGTATGATGAACATGTCTAAAATTGCGAACGACCTTCGATTAATGGCATCAGGTCCACGTGTTGGATTAGCAGAAATTATGCTACCAGCTCGTCAACCAGGTTCATCTATTATGCCAGGTAAAGTAAACCCTGTTATGCCAGAAGTAATTAATCAAATTGCGTTCCAAGTAATTGGTAACGACCATACAATTTGCCTTGCTTCAGAAGCAGGACAATTAGAATTAAACGTTATGGAACCAGTACTTGTTTTCAACTTACTTCAATCTATTAGCATTATGAATAACGGTTTCCGTGCCTTTACAGATAATTGCTTACAAGGAATTGAAGCGAATGAAGATCGCTTAAAAGAGTATGTTGAGAAGAGTGTAGGAATTATTACAGCCGTGAACCCTCATATCGGTTATGAAGCAGCAGCTCGCGTTGCGAAAGAAGCAATTGCAACAGGTCAATCCGTTCGAGAACTTTGTGTGAAAAATGGTGTATTGTCACAAGAAGAATTAGAGTTAATTCTAGATCCATTCGAAATGACACACCCAGGGATTGCAGGAGCAACTCTTTTAAAGAAAAATTAAAAGAAGAGGGGGACAATCCCCTCTTTTTTGTTTACAATATAGAAATGTTATATATGAATAGAGGTAGGGATGTTATGAGTAAGTTTACAGTGGCTTCTAATGGTTCATTAGAAACGACATTAAGAGGAGTAGAAGTATTATCAACACCACTTTTAAATAAAGGGGTAGCTTTCACACAAGAAGAAAGAGAAGAATTAGGTTTAAAAGGGCTATTACCGCCTGCAGTTTTAACATTAGATGAACAAGCGCGCAGAGCGTATGAGCAATTTTGTTCTCAACCGGATGATTTATTAAAGAATGTATACTTAACAGCGTTACATGATCGAAATGAAGTGTTATTCTATCGTATTTTAACAAATCATTTACGTGAAATGTTACCAATCGTATATACACCTACTGTTGGTGTAGCAATTCAAAGATATAGTCATGAATATCGTAAACCACGCGGTGTTTATTTATCAGTTAATGATCCTTCAGGTATTGAAGAAGCATTTGCAAATATCGGTGCAACAGCTGAAAACATTGATTTAGTCGTTGTAACAGATGGAGAAGGTATATTAGGAATTGGTGACTGGGGTGTTGGTGGAATTAACATCGCGATCGGGAAATTAGCTGTATATACGGCCGCAGTTGGAATCGATCCTAGTCGTGTATTACCAGTAATTTTAGATGTAGGTACAAATCGTGAGGAACTATTAAACAATCCATTTTATATTGGAAATCGTCACCCTCGTATAACAGGTGAAGCTTACGATGAATTTATTGATACATTTGTACAAGCGGTAAATAAACAATTCCCGAAAGCACTTTTACATTGGGAAGACTTCAGTTCTCGAAATGCACGAAAAATTTTAGATAAATATCGTCATGACGTTTGTACATTTAATGATGATATTCAAGGTACAGGTGCAGTTTCGCTTGCTGCAGTATTATCGGCAGTAAAAGTTTCTGGTGTGCCGTTAAGTGAACACCGTGTCGTTGTGTTTGGTGCTGGTACGGCTGGAATCGGTATCGCAGATCAAGTAAGAGATGCAATGGTTCGCGTCGGATTATCAGACGAAGAATCTCATAATCGTTTCTGGTGTATTGACCGTAATGGATTAGTTACAGATAATATGGAAGATCTTCTTGATTTCCAAATTCCATATGCAAGAAAAGAAGCTGAAGTAAGTGAGTGGGAACAAAATGATGTAATCGGACTTGCTGAAGTTGTGAAACATGTAAAACCGACAATTTTAATTGGTACATCTACTGTTGCGGGTGCATTTAAAGAGGAAATTATTAAAGAAATGGCTTCTCACGTAGAAAGACCAATCATATTACCGATGTCGAATCCAACGCCACTTGCTGAAGCGAAACCAGCAGATTTAATCGAGTGGACAGAAGGAAGAGCGTTAGTTGCAACAGGAAGTCCGTTTGAACCGGTTACATATAACGGTGTAACTTATGTGATTGGACAGTCAAATAACGCACTTATCTTCCCAGGACTAGGTCTTGGTACAATTGTTGTTCGTGCAAGCGTAATGACAGACGGTATGTTTGCGGCAGCAGCTGAAGCTGTTGCAAGTATGGTAGATACAAGTCAGCCAGGAGCACCTATTTTGCCAGAAGTTGAAGAGTTACGTAATATTTCTGAAATGGTTGCAATTGAAGTAGCGAAAGTTGCAGTTGCAGAAGGTGTTGCTAGAGAGAACTTAAGTGATAACGATATTAAGATTGCAGTGAAAGAAGCAATATGGGAACCGGAGTATCGCCAAATAAAAGCGGTAGAAAAGGATAGAATATAGAAAAAAAGCCCGTTTATAATAATAAGCGGGCTTTCCTTGTTCATTTTTGAAAAAATACATAGGAAGTGGCAGCTTTGAATTGGAATCAATTATGGAAGAAAGATATGTCTCTTTTAATTATTTTAATGGTTGTTGTTCCGATTGCTGGAGAGCTGAATTTTCATCCTTTTAATGATACGTTTCGTGTTAGCTTCGGGACACCGCTTTTCTTCTTTTTATTATTATTTTTAAGAAAAATGCCAGCAGCTGCTGCAGGTATTCTTGTCGGTATATCTGTAGTTTTATTCCGTGTATGTCTTGATTGGATCATGCAAGGTTCATTTCATATGACAGAATCATTTTATTTGCGCTACCCTGTGTTCTTTTATTATTTTATTTATGGAAGTCTTTTTTCGCTTTGTAGGGTGAATAAGTTTCATCAGAAGCCAATCGTTATTGGTTGCCTTGGGATTACAATTGAAATTATCGCAAGTATGTCAGAACTTGCGTTTTATCATATGTTAGTGCTCGGTACAACAATAACCGTTTCTGAAGTTAATAAACTCATCATTATTGCTATTTTTCGTAGTTTCTTTGCGCTTGGTTTTTTAAATATGATGAATTTGTATGAAACGAAATTAAAAGAATCGCAAGTGCGAAAAGAAAATGAAAAAATGTTGATGCACCTTTCTAATTTATATGTGGAATCAGTTCATTTGAAAAAAACGCTGCAAAATGCGGAGTTAATTACACAAGAAGCGTATCAATTATATCGTAATTTACAAGCGAACGATGATTTGAGTAGTATAGAAAATTATAGTAAAACAGCATTGAAAATAGCGGGAGAAGTGCATGAAATAAAAAAGGATAATCAAAGAATTTTTGCAGGATTATCTAAATTGTTATTAGATAAAAATGTGGCTGAGTATGTAGAAGGTCATGAGCTTGCGGAAATGATTGTGAGAATAAATGAGAAGTACGCTGACATGTTGGAAAAAGAGATACGTTTTTCAAAGCATATAGAAGGTGAACATGCAGAATATCATGTGTATACAGTCTTATCAATTTTCAACAACTTAGTTGCAAATGCAGTTGAAGCAATCGAGGATAATGGTGTTATTATTATTAAGCTATATAAAATTGAAAAACATATATTCTTTGAAGTAATTGATGATGGACCTGGTATTGTACAAAAATATAAGAAATTAGTATTTAAACCTGGATTTACTTCGAAGTATGATCAAACGGGAACACCATCAACAGGAATTGGACTTTCTTACATAAACGAAATGGTAACAGAACTCGGAGGAGAAGTAAGATTAGAAGACCGAAAAGCTGGCAGAGGGTGTAAGTTTGTAGTTTGTTTACCGGAGTGCAGTTTAAAGCGGGAAGGGGAATAAAGTTGTTTTATTATATCGTAGATGATGATGAAGTTTTCCGCTCTATGCTTTCGCAAATTATTGAAGATGGTGATCTTGGGGAAGTAATTGGAGAATCGGAAGATGGTGCTTTTATTGAAGCAGATCAACTAAATTTTAAAAAAGTAGATATTTTATTTATTGATTTATTAATGCCGATGCGAGACGGGATTGAAACAGTTCGCCATATTGCGTCCTCTTTTACAGGGAAAATTATTATGATTTCTCAAGTTGAATCGAAACAGCTTATTGGTGAGGCGTATACACTTGGAGTGGAATATTATATTACAAAGCCATTAAATAAAATTGAGGTTGTATCTGTTGTAAGAAAAGTAATGGAACGTATTCGTTTAGAGCGCTCTATACATGATATTCAAAAATCATTGAATAACGTTTTCAAGTGGGAACAGCCGCAAGTTCGAAATGAGCCAATGCAAGAAGGGAAAAAAATAGCGGATTCAGGACGCTATTTATTATCAGAACTTGGTATTGCGGGAGAGAATGGAAGTAAAGATTTACTTAGTATGCTGGAATATTTATATGGACAAGAAAAAGCACAAACGTTTGACTTTGGATTTCCTGCATTAAAAGATATTTTCCACTATATTACGATGAGGAAATTAGGAGATGGAGCTTTAGATACGGATATTGATAAAGAGAAAAAAGCATCTGAACAAAGAGTGCGCAGAGCGATTTATCAGTCGTTAAATCATTTGGCCTCTCTAGGATTAACAGATTTTTCAAATCCGAAATTTGAAAGCTATGCTCCGAAATTTTTTGATTTCACTGTAGTTAGAAAACGTATGACTGAAATGACGAAAGATGAAGTAGCAACTTCTGGGCATATACGTATTAATACGAAGAAATTTATTCAAGTGTTGTATTTTGAGGCGAAACGGTTGATGGAGATAGAGTAAAAAGATGCTTATAAATAAGCATCTTTTTTTGTTAAATCTACATTTTATATTTTCTCTTGGAGCATGTAAAATGTTAGTTAAGAGAAACTGGTTTTAAATTAAAGAGGTGTAAAAAATGAGTTTTACATTAAACAAATCGATTATTAAAGAAGTATGCGGAGAGACCTCATATAAAAGAGGCGAAGCTTATTATAAATCAAATAAAGTGATAGTAAATCATTATGATGAAAATAAAGAAATTTGCGAGGCGACAGTAAAAGGGAACGAAGATTTTCATGTTACAGTAGAAAAAGCTAAAAAAGGTGATGTTGTTGCGAAATGTAGTTGTCCTTCATTAGCATCTTTTCAAACGTATTGTCAGCATGTTGCGGCAGTACTGATACAAATAAATTATAATCAGCAAATGGGTGGTATGCTCCCCGCTAGTAGTGAAAATATGAGCGGAAATGATCAATTGACAAGCGGGATGTTTCAGTTGTTTGCAGAGAAACCATTAAGACCAAAAAGTAAACAACACCGTTTTGATACACGTGAAATATTAGATGTTGAGTTTATATGTACACCAGTAGCTACGAAAAGTGGTGGGGCACTTCTAGGAATTCAGCTGAAACTTGCCAAAACGTATTTCGTAAATCATATTAGAGAATTTCTTTCTAAAGTGGAGAAAAGAGAGTCTTTTCATTGTTCGAATGAATTTACATATACACCGGATGTACATAGCTTCAGGCAAGAAACGGATGCGATTATTCAGCAACTAATTAAAATTCATCATAACGAAAAAATGTATGAGGATACGCTGGAAGTACACACAAAACAAGATGATAGTATGATTTTAATACCGCCAGCTTCATGGACGGATATGCTTTCTTTACTTTCTAGAGTAGAGTTAGTGAGACTTAATCAAGGTGGACAATCGTTCCGTCGTTTGCATATTTCAAAAGGACTACTTCCCTTGCATTTTGAGTTTAATAAAGGTAGTAACGGTGGATTTACACTTTATATTGATGGGTTACAACAAGTAGACGTAATGGATACGTATAGTTATGCTCTATTTGGAGGAAAACTGTATCAGTTGAATGCTGAGGATTGTAAGCGGCTTATCGAATTACAAAAAATGATGAATCGCTCTAGTAGTAAACAATTGTATATTCCAGCAGATAAGATGGAACACTTTGTAGCAAAAGTTGTACCAGGATTAATGAAGCTTGGTACTGTGCGAATTGATGAAGTAATATCAGATCGTGTCGAAATGCCTTCGCTAAAAGCAAAACTGTATTTAGATCGAGTGAAAAATCGCTTGTTAGCAGGTCTCGAATTTCATTATGGAAACGTCTCGATTAATCCGTTAGAAGAGGATGGGCAGCCATCTGTTTTTAATCGTGATGAGAAAAAGGAAAATGAAATAATGGAAATTATGAATGAAAGTGCCTTTGCAAAGACAGAAGGCGGTTATTTTATGCATAATGAAGAAGCTGAATATAACTTTTTATATCATGTTGTTCCAACGTTAAAAGGTTTAGTTGATATTTATGCGACGACAGCAATCAAATTACGCATTCATAAAGGAGATACTGCTCCTCTTATAAGGATTAGAAGGAAAGAGAGAATCGATTGGTTATCATTCCGCTTTGATATAAAAGGTATTCCAGAGGCAGAAATTAAAGGTGTATTAGTTGCTCTTGAGGAGAAACGGAAATATTATCGTTTAGCAAGTGGTTCTCTACTATCACTTGAGAGTAAAGAGTTTAATGACATTAATCAGTTTATAAAAGAATCTAATATTCGAAAAGAGTTTTTAAAGGGAGAAGAAATAGACGTCCCTCTTATTCGTAGTGTGAAATGGATGAATTCACTACAAGAAGGAAATGTTTTAAGTTTAGATGAGTCTGTTCAAAAGTTAGTAGAAAATATTCAAAACCCGAAAAAATTAAAGTTTGCTGTGCCAAATACGTTAAATGCAGAAATGAGAGAGTATCAAGTATACGGATTTCAGTGGATGAAAACACTCGCACATTACCGTTTTGGGGGTATTTTAGCAGACGATATGGGACTAGGTAAAACGTTGCAAAGCATTGCTTTTATAGACTCTGTTTTGCCGGAAATTCGAGAGAAGAAACTGCCTATATTAGTTGTCTCTCCATCTTCTCTTGTTTACAACTGGCTTAGCGAGTTGAAAAAATTCGCTCCACATATTAGAGCGGTTATTGCTGATGGAAATCAAGTGGAGCGCCGGAAAATTTTAAAGGATATAACGAAATTTGATGTTATCATTACGTCATATCCTTTACTTAGAAGAGATATAAGGTTATATGCAATGCCATTCCATACGTTATTTCTTGATGAAGCACAGGCGTTTAAAAATCATACGACGCAAACTGCAAGAGCAGTGAAAACAATTCAGGCAGAATATCGTTTTGGATTAACGGGAACACCTGTAGAAAATTCGTTGGAAGAGCTATGGTCTATTTTCCGTGTCGTCTTCCCAGAATTATTACCAGGAAGAAAAGAGTTCGGTGATTTAAGACGTGAAGATATTGCGAAGCGAGTAAAACCATTCGTGTTGAGAAGGTTAAAGGAAGATGTATTACAGGAGCTACCAGAAAAAATTGAGCACATACAATCATCAGAACTTTTATCAGATCAAAAGAGGCTTTACGCAGCTTATTTAGCGAAGTTAAGAGAAGAAACGTTAAAACATTTGGATAAAGATACGTTACGTAAAAATAAAATTAGAATATTAGCTGGTTTAACGAGGTTAAGGCAAATTTGTAATCATCCTGCATTGTTTGTTGATGATTATAAAGGGAGTTCAGCTAAATTTGAGCAGCTGTTAGAAATTTTGGAGGAATGCAGAAGTACAGGGAAGAGAATTCTTATATTTTCTCAATTTACGAAGATGCTTTCGATAATCGGGCGGGAATTAAACCGTCAAGCCATTCCATACTTTTATTTAGACGGGAGTACACCTTCGGAAGAGCGTGTAGAGCTATGCAATCGGTTTAACGAGGGGGAAGGAGATTTATTCCTGATTTCTTTAAAGGCTGGTGGTACAGGACTAAATTTAACAGGTGCAGATACAGTTATATTGTACGACTTATGGTGGAATCCAGCTGTGGAACAACAAGCAGCGGATAGAGCGTATCGAATGGGACAAAAAAATACTGTGCAAGTGATTAAGTTAGTAGCACATGGAACAATTGAAGAAAAAATGCACGAGTTACAAGAGAGTAAGAAAAATTTAATCGCTGAAATTATCGAGCCAGGGGAAGAAAAGCTATCTTCTATTACGGAGGAAGAAATTCGCGATATTCTTATGATTTAATATGGAAAAAAAGCTATGCTTTCATAGAGATGAGAGCATAGCTTTTTTGGTTGTAATAATTATATTTTGTTTTGTACAAAGTAAAGAGATAAAGTGAAACTTTAATCAGTGGGGGCATCACCCACTATTTATTTTATTTCTTTGTACCTTTACTTTTGTATGGCTTTGCAGCTGCCTTTTTCTTTGCACTTGATTGCCAACGATTCCATCCTTTACTTCCTGTACCTTGTCCTACACCTTTTTTCGGTTTTGCTTTCGTTTTGCTCATATAATCACTCCGTTATATAAAAATCTTATTTAATAATAGTCAATGAATTAGAAAATACTCTTGATAAATGACTATGTTTGCTCTAAGTAAAAACAAACTGCTTGAATGCTATAGTATATCATGAAATTGCGAGTAAACTGAAAGGAATTACAAATAAAATGAAAATAATAAGAAATACTGCGGATTCTATTTTTCGAACGATCACATTACTGGTTGTGTATATGTTAGTTTCAGTTAGTGAAATGTTTTTTGGATTGAAGAGACAAAGGAAATAAAAATGTTATATTAAGAACAGTCGGTAAAGGCATAAAATAAAGAATTGAAAAATATTTTAAAACTTTTTGTTGACTTTATCTATTTTTTGTATAGAATAATCATTAATAAAATGTTTCAGAGATGTGACAATAAAACGACTATGAAAGGACGAGTAGTAGTAGGATGTAGTTTAAGCGAGTCAGGGGCGGTGTGAGCCTGATACGAAGCCTATTATGAAGAACCTCCTGGAGTCGCTAACCGAAATCCTTTATAGGAAAGTAGACTTAGCCGGGAACTTCGCCGTTACAAGAAGAACAGTATCGAGATTTTTTAATCTCCGTACTGTATAAGTGAGCAACCTCTGTTGCTAATTTGGGTGGTACCGCGGAACCAAAGTCTTTCGTCCCAGTTTTTGGGAAAGAAGGGCTTTTTTTGTTGGCTTTTTTCCACAACATCCAAACATTTTAGGAGGAAACCACCATGTATCAATCATTAATGACAGTAAGAGAGACTCAAATCGCAATTAAGGAAGTTAAAACATTTTTCGAGGATCAATTAGCAAAACGCCTTGAACTATTCCGCGTATCTGCACCACTATTCGTAACGAAAAAATCAGGATTAAACGATCACTTAAACGGTGTAGAACGTCCGATTGAATTTGATATGTTACATTCAGGAGAAGAATTAGAAATTGTTCATTCACTAGCGAAGTGGAAACGATTTGCACTACATGAATATGGATATGAAGCTGGTGAAGGTTTATATACTAACATGAACGCGATTCGTCGTGATGAAGAACTTGATGCAACACATTCCATTTACGTTGACCAATGGGATTGGGAAAAAATCGTTCAAAAAGAATGGCGTACTGTAGATTACTTACAAGAAACAGTACGAACAATTTATGGAATATTCAAAGATTTAGAAGATCACTTATTTGAAAAATATCCGTTCCTTGGAAAGTATTTACCAGAAGAGGTTGTTTTCATTACTTCCCAAGAGCTAGAAGACAAATATCCAGAGTTAACACCGAAAGATCGTGAACATGCAATTGCGAAAGAACATGGTGCAGTCTTTATTATTGGAATTGGTGATGCACTCCGTTCAGGTGAAAAGCACGATGGACGCGCATCCGATTATGATGATTGGAAATTAAACGGTGACATTTTATTCTGGCACCCAGTACTACAAGCTTCATTCGAATTATCATCAATGGGAATTCGTGTTGATAGTAAAGCGCTTGATGAGCAGTTAACGAAAACTGGTGAAGATTTCAAACGTGAGTACGATTTCCATAAAGGTATATTAGAAGATGTACTACCATTAACAATTGGTGGCGGTATTGGACAATCAAGAATGTGCATGTACTTCTTACGTAAAGCACATATCGGTGAAGTTCAATCTTCTGTATGGCCTGACGATTTACGTGAAGCCTGTAAGAAAGAAAACATTCATCTGTTTTAATAGAAATATGAGGGAGAGTAGCTCAGGCATAGAGCTATCCTCCCTTTTTTATTGTGTAAACGAGTGGTTTACAGTGAGTTTTACTAATAGTTTCTTTCTTTTTGATATCCTTTTATGTAATAATTTGTTAAAGAAGGGGGCGTTATGAGTTTAGGAGAACAACTTAAAAGATTACGAGAGTCAAAAAGGTTTTCGCAGGAAGGTGTCGCTAAAAAGATTGGTTTGACAAGGCAAGCGGTGTATAAAGTGAAACTTTAATCAGTGGAGCGATTTATCCCACTGATTATTAGTTGAACCAATCGGGCTTTTATAGGCAGTTAATCCCATCTGGCTTCCTTGATGTATTTAAAAGCTACGATGGGATTTAGTGCCTGTTAAAGCGGGGTAAATGGGAAAATGATAAAAGCTGTCCGGACATTGAAAATTTGATTTTGCTGAGTGAAATGTATAATGTTACACTCGATGAATTAATAAAAGGGAATCAAGATTCAAAAAAGAAAATACATATTGATGAAGAAGATGAGGATTTTGAGAAAGAGAATGAATTTGGTTTTTATATGGGGTTTGGATTGCTAATTATGAGTGCTTTCATTGATTATGAAAGAATGCAGGTTGTTGTATTAGGAGTTGTGTTATTCATGATGGTTTTTTACTGGGATGTGAAGAAAGTTATTTTGAATGAATATAGATCGTTTTTTCAAGGGAAAGAGCGATAAGATATGTAATGAAAAGTGAGAAGAGTCCGTTATATTTCCTAGGAAAGGATATTACGAATAATTTAATTGTTTTATGATGATTTTTGGATATCGATAATATGTTAAAAAGCTGTTTGTATAGAGTCTTGAAATCTATGTGTAAAATGATAATAAAGTTATTTAATTTTAAAAGCTCAAACGATCATAACCCCGTTCTAAAGTTAGGACGGGGCTGAAAATCTAAGTTTTATTGAATAAGAATTTTCTTCAAATATTTTTACTTCAGTAATGTATATTTCAGTAAAGACTTTTTATAAAACATTACTTACTTGTTACCGAGTTCTTCCGCTAAACCGACTAAAATGCCTTCGGTTCCACGAATGTAGCAAAGTCGATACGAGTCCTCGTACTGAACTACTTCGCCAACGAGCTGAGCACCATGCTTAGTAAGTCTGGATACCATTTCGTCAATGTCTTCAACGGTAAACATGACGCGCAAATAACCGAGGGCGTTTACAGGAGCTGCTCGGTGATCTGCTATAGTAGCTGGGGCGAGAAATCGCGAAAGTTCAATTCGGCTGTGGCCATCTGGGGTAACCATCATAGCAATCTCTACGCACTGAGAACCGAGTCCGGTTACGCGACCAGCCCATTCACCTTCGACAGTTGCTCTCCCTTCGAGTTTCAAACCAATCTCCTCGAAGAAAGAGATTGCGTTATCAAGGGATTCTACAACGATGCTGACATTGTCCATTCTTAGTAATTTGTTTTTTGTCATTGTCTTTATCTCCTTATATGTAAAAGTGTGTTATCTAATCATCTCCATAATTATACTATTAAAAAGTTACAAATTCCTTCCAAACAAAAACACCTTGTCACAGTGTAGGAGAATGTGACAAGGTGTTTTTAAGTATGTCATATAGTATCTTGTTAACAAACAATACCGCGACTTCCCTGCAAAATATTTCTACCCTATACGCCATTAAATGGTCCGATTGTTGTATAGAATTAATTGTATTATTTGAATGACAAATAAATTTCTTGTCACTCTATACAATGTAAACAGCTTTCTATTTATAATAGGAAGGAACTAGATTCATATAATTTATTTTAAGTTTTACGAGTGGAAATTAACTCATCTGCACTAAAGGCTCAATTTTCGCCATAAATGATTGATGCAGCGCCTCGACACCTGTTACTAAATGAAGGCGGTCAATAACGACAGACACTTTAATTTCTGATGTACTTACCATTTTAATATGAATATCTTCTTCTTTTAAAGTAGTGAACATATTCGCAGCAACACCTGGATTAGAGACCATACCAGATCCTACAATTGATACTTTTGCTAAATGATTTTCATATTCTACTGATTCATAGTGAAGTGCTTCTTGGTTTTGTTCCAATACTTCTAAAGTCTCTCTTAAATCATTAGAGTGAATGGAGAAGGAGAGATGAACAGTTCCTTCATTTGTAATACTTTGAATGATGATATCTACATTAATATGTGCCGCTGCTAATGTAGAGAAAACGGTTGAAAGTGAACCATGTTCTAATCCTTTCATTGTGACACGCGTAATATTATCCTCAAATGCAATACCTTTAACGATTGATTGTTGTTCCATGTTACATTCTCCTTTTACAATTGTTCCGTTTTCTTGTGCCATACTTGAGCGAACTTCTAAAACGACATTATGGTTTTTCGCAAACTCAACAGCACGGGGGTGTAATACACCAGCACCGAGGTTGGCAAGTTCTAACATCTCGTCATAAGAAATTTCATCTAATTTATAAGCATCTTTTACAACTCGTGGGTCCGTCGTATATACGCCGGTCACATCCGTGTAAATATCACATTTTTTTGCTTTCAGTGCAGCAGCTAATGCAACAGCAGTCGTATCAGAACCACCGCGTCCAAGTGTTGTAATTTCATGGTCTTCACTGGCTCCTTGGAAGCCAGCTACGATCACAATCGTGCCTTCAGCAAGATAGGACTGTATACGATCTGTATGAATGTCAGTAATCCGTGCACTACTATGTACAGATTCTGTCGTAATACCAGCTTGCCATCCGGTTAAGGAAATGGCGTTATAGCCTTTTGCTTGTAGTGCCATCGTTAACAATGAAATGGTTACTTGTTCTCCTGTTGATAGAAGCATATCCATTTCGCGTTTACTCGGATTCTCTGTAATAGCGTTAGCAAGTGCTACAAGTTCATCTGTACTTTTCCCCATTGCTGAAACGACAGAGACAATGCTATGTCCTCGTTCATATTCTTCAATAATTAAATTTGCTACATGTTGAATGCGTTCGACGCTTCCAACAGAAGTACCGCCAAACTTTTGTACAATCGTTTCCATTACGAATTCCTTCTTTCGTCCATTTTTAAGAATAGGTTAGGACATATACAAATCCCAATATTCCTGTAGTTACCAGAGAGAAAAACAAAAAACACCATCTCAAATAAGTGAGGATGGTGCTGTTACAGGAAAAGGGAAACAGAAAACGGAGCTAATAAAAAAACCGCCAAAAAAGGAATATCATAAAAAATGATATCTCTTTTTTGTAGATAGCTCTTCACACGTACATGTCTGTACATATGACAGTTCTGTTTCTATTCGAAAACAGCCCCAATCGATAAATGCAGAGAAATTTATCAATTTCGGCAACACTTCCTTTCTTCTAAATTCATAGACATCTCTGTGTCTCCTTTAGAATACTTATAAGCGTTGCAACCTCTATCTCACGTTTTAGGCGAGAGTGTTTGATTTATGAAGTTGTTGGTAACATTTGTTTTATAATAATTTAAATTTTTCAGGGAATCAAGTGTTTTATATATATTTTAAAAATTCTATCTTTTTTGAGGGTTATTTTGTGAAAAATGTAGCAAAATAAATTCGGTGCATGTACATTAAAAATATAGAGCATGGGAGGTGGAAGGATGGGCAAGAAAAAGCCTATTTATGTAGCGACAGAAATGAAAACAACAATGGAGAAATTATGGGAATATACGCAAGAACCGGACCTACATACAGAGTGGGATGCACGTTTTACAGAAATCTCGTATTTGGAGAAAAAGGAGGGGGAGCCGCAGAAGTTTTTATATAAAACGAATATTGGTTTCGGACTTGAAATAGCTGGAGAAGGAGAATCGATAGGTGAAGTAAGAAAAGAAACTGGAGAGCGCATGTCTTCTTTAAAATTTTGGACAGACAATCAATTATCACTTATACAAATCGGGCGTGGTTATTGGAAATATACACCGAATGAAGAACATATTTATTTTGAGACGCAATATGATTATGATACAAGGCTTGGTCGTATAGGAAATGTGATAGATTCATATGTTTTTCGACCTTTATTAGGTTGGGCAACTGCATGGAGTTTTGATGCTCTCAAATTATGGTTAGAAAAAGACCTCCATCCTAGTATGTTAATTAGAAGAACGA
Source organism: Bacillus silvicola (assembly GCF_050524305.1). Classification (NCBI taxonomy): domain Bacteria; kingdom Bacillati; phylum Bacillota; class Bacilli; order Caryophanales; family Bacillaceae; genus Bacillus; species Bacillus silvicola. The sequence goes on along the minus strand of NZ_JBNGVC010000001.1, from coordinate 669,528 downwards.
TGACGTATTGGCTCGTTTGCTTTTTATTTGCTTTCGTATGGTTATATCAAGGGGGCGTACCGAAAGTGATTTTTAGTCATCCAGAGGAAGTGAAGATGCTTTCTGAGTTAATCGGATCGAATGAAAGTAGTATTTCTATACTTAAAATAGTTGGATTTTTAGAAATAATATGGGGTGTTATGTGGCTATTGCCATTTCAAAAACGAAAGTTGTTTATATTACATATTGTTATGTTAATAGGCTTAACTATAGTGGCAGGAGTTACGAATATCACAAGTTTTACGCAACCGTTTAATCCGCTTACATTAAATTTTCTTCTAATAGGGTTATCGATTGTCGGTTATATAAATAGCACTAATTTGCCGAGCGCAAAAAATTGTAAGAGGAAGAGAAAGGGATAAATGTATGGCTAATATTTATGAGAGATTATTAGGAGATACCTATAAAAATCTTCATCCAAAATTACAGAAACGCTATGAGATTACAGAAAAAAATAGCTTTACTGGAGAAGGGAAGATGGATGAAATTTACGGAGGTTCTTTTTTCGTAAAATTGATATTAAAAATTGCATCGAAGTTTCGAATGTTTTTCTCTGAGCGGGGGAAGGAAGTGCCATTTACAATACATAATACCGTTGAACGAGATGAACATGGAAAGGAATTTGTGCGGTGGAATCGTACTTTTTATTTTCATAATAAGAAAAGGTATTTTAACGCTGTTATGCAGTTGGATGAAGAGAATAATGAAATTTTAGATTATTTTGGCAAACCGCATATGCTCGTTTCTACATTGAATTTTTATATTGATGAGGTGGGGGCAATACATATTTCTTCAAAGAAACAATGGTTTTACATGTTCGGAAGAAAAATACCGTTACCTAGATTTTTATACGGAGATGCAAAAATTGTAGAAAGTTATGATGAAACACTACAATGTTTTCGAATTCATGTACAAGTACGCAATCCGTTAATTGGTTCATTATTTTCATATAAGGGAACATTTGTGGAGAGGAAATAAAAAATATGAAAAATATAATAGTTGGGCTTGCTTGTTATATTATATTTCTAATATACGAGTGGTCGAATGTAAACCCTGTTGAAGCAATTATATTGTTATCTATTTTATTATTTATACCGATGTCATTTTGTATTATTGACAAAGAAACAAGAAATGGATCATATTTATTATTTTATAAATTTGGAGAATTTTTATATCCAATAGCAGCAGTTAGTGCGATGCTAGCTTTCGTAACAAATCATTTCATTTTTGCTCTTCTTTGGCTTATGTATACTGGGATTATTGCATTATTTGGTGTAAGTAGATTACTAGAAAGAGGATGGAAACCGTTAGAAGAGACAGCTATTGATAGTGCGTTTATATATTTGTTTTTAGGTGGTTTCTGGTTTTTTGCTTCAGTAGCAAAACTTTCCATTATGCATTTTAGTTCTGACATTGTTTTACTCACAGCTGCACACTTTCATTATTCGGCATTTCTATTGCCGTTATCAGCTGGTTTAATTGGGAGAAAAAGAGAAAAGAGAAGTAAAGTATATGATGCTATTATGTTTATCATCGTCATTTCACCTATGACAGTTGCAGTAGGAATTACGTACTCAAGGGTATTTGAATTTTTTGCAGTGTTCCTATATTTATGTGCTATTTATGGTTATGGGATTTATGTTTTGCGCACGAAATTTAATGCTATCAGTGCAAAGGTTCTCCTGATCATATCGTCTAGCATACTAATGGTAACAATTATGTTTTCGCTTATATACTCATATGGGAATTTGAAATATGTAATGACGATTACAATTGCACAAATGGTTTGGATTCACGGTGTTGTAAATGGAATTGGAGTAGCGTTACTAGCATTTGTCGGCTGGATCATTGAAAAGAGTACTCCGAATTATAAATATTACAGGAAACCAATGAGCAGATTAAGAGGAAATGCGACAGTTGGTGAAGCATTTTTACATAACAGAAATTTAATAGATAGCAAGGAATACAACGGTTTAGTTGATAAAATGAAGGATTTTCATAGTGAGGCATTTGACATGGCGAAGATTCCTTTAAGTATTATTCGTTTTTATGAAAATACAAAAGAGTATGAGTTACAATCGCATATTAAATGGACTCGTTGGTTCCGCCCGTTTGCATTTTGCTATGAGAAAATGAGTAAGCGTGTAGGACAAATACATTTAGGAATGGGCGACAAGTGGGAAACGATGCATGGCTCTATCATAGGGGTAATAGATGAGAAGGATGGAAGAGAGAATGTAAGGGCTTGGCTAAGAAAAAATGAAGCAGGAGAATCTATTTTTGTAGCTCTTTACTCAAAACATACATATAAGAATGAGACATACATGAATATTGGATTACCTTTACCATATTCGAATATGATGGGGGTTTTGAAATTATGTAATAGGAGTAATGATTTAATTATTACTAGTAAGCTGAGAAGAAATGGTAAGGGGGATGAGGGGATTTATTTACATACTCGTTTCTTTACAATACGTTTACCGTTAGCAGAGACATTTATTATTAAAGAGGGTGCAAATCAAAGGTTAGAAGCTAACCATAAAATGTGGATATTCGGAATCAAGTTTTTAGAAATTGATTAAGAGATTAAGAGATTAAGAGATTAGAGGAGAAGTAAGAAAAGCTTGGGGAGATTCCAAGCTTTTTATGTATGGGTAATTGTCATAGCAACTTGTTTATTTAAGTCTCGGTCCCAAACACGTTGAATTTCAAACGTACCTTTTTCAAAAAATAATGGGAATTTCTCTTTAAACCAATCTTGCATAGGAAGATTTAGTGCTGTGCCGATTGGTACCCATAATAATTCGCCTTCAGGAGGATTCAAAAGGAGTTCACCTTCAAATGAATCTGTGCATTAGTTAAATACCATATATCGAACATTTTCTTTCGGATTTACGTATTCATCTAATCCCTTAAAAGTTAAATTTGAAACAAGTAATCCAGTTTCTTCTTCTACTTCTCGCTTAGCAGCCTGAACGATACTTTCTGGAAAATCTACCTATGAAACCAGGGGAGCCTAGATGATCGGGGCGCTGTATTAGCAATACTTCGTTATTCCGCTGAATCATACACATTGTATAAATACGGTGTTCTATATCTTTCCAATTCTTGCTCATACGAATCTCTCCTCTTAAAAAATAAGAATCTTATAGTTTCTAACTATAGTTATTTGTTCCAAAAAATACAATAATAATACAAAATATAATTGAGTATTAATAATTTTCAAAACTATAATTAGTCTGTTACATAAAAACATTGTATTTGAGAGGGGAATATATTCTATGAAAGTTTCGATGTTGCCAAATATCGTTTAGCTAAATAAAAAAACATCGTTTGCTAAGCCCATCGTCTATATAGAGATGGGCTTTTTATATGGACTTATATAATTTTGTATCGAGATAAAAAGATATATCGTATTATGCTGATTATAAATAAAATAATGGTAGATTAGTTTATTTTTATCACGTATACTTTTACTGTTGACTAATTAATTGAATTAAAAGTTTGTTAGTTTAATAGGGAAAATTTTATTAAAAAGGGAGGCAAGTTAACACGGGACAAGCATATACATAACGTGTTAAAAAATATGAAAAAAAGTATTTCTAATGTGTTAGCAGTGACAGTCGCACTTCAAGTAGTGATGGCTCCAGCAACTTCATTTGCAGCTGAAAAGGAATTTCCAGACGTTCCGAAAGATCATTGGTCATATAAAGCAATTACTAATTTAACGTCAAAAGAAATTATTGCAGGATATGATAATGGTAAGTTTGGATTCGGGGATGTTGTAAATCGTGAGCAAGTAGCCGCATTAATATATCGTACATTAAAACCAGAAGCGAAAAGCGAATATAAAAATCCATACTCTGATATTAGCGAAGGGACAACAATGTTCCAAAAAGAAATTTTAGCTTTAACAGATATGGGGATTTTCGTAGGTGATGGTAAAGGAACATTTAGACCGAAAGAATCTTTAACTCGTGCGGAAATGGCTGTAATTTTACAGAGAGCCTTTAAACTAAAAGTAATAGCTAATCATACATTTAATGATGTTCCTAAAAATCATTGGGCAAATGATGCGATTAGTGCATTAGAGTCTAACGGCGTTGCTGCAGGTAATGGCTCAGGTGCATTTAATCCAACTAGTGTTTTAACACGTGAAGAATATGCGCAATTTTTATTTAATGCCATGGCCTCATATATCGATTTAGATGTAACATTACCTTCTAATGTAACAGCTCAAGAGATTGATAATTATATTAAAAGATATCATCCCGATAGTCCGCTTGTTGGAGTTGGACAAGACTTTATTAAAGCGCAAAACGAGTATGGCGTGAACTCTTTATATTTAGCAGCACATGCAATCTTAGAGTCTGGATACGGGAAATCAGAAATTGCATATCGTAAACATAATTTATTTGGACTACGAGCGTATGATTGGGACCCATTCGCACATGCAAAATATTTACCATCTTATGGATTAAGTATTTCATACAATGCTGATTATGTGAGGAAGAATTACTTAGAACAAGGTGCTAAGTATTTCAAAGGTTACACATTACCTGCGATGAATGTAATGTATTCAACTGATAAAGAATGGGCTGGCAAAATTGCTAATATTATGGAACGTATTAAGCCTTTCAATAACAAAGATTATCAAAATGTAAAACGATTACCGAAAAACCCTAATACATTAAATGTAGATGCATTAGGCGAAACAATTCCATATAAAGATTACGCAAAAGATGCGAAAGCTACTGTTCAATCAGTAGGATCTTACTATCAAGTTCCATTCCCGTTTAACAATCCAATAAAGAGTGTACCAAACGTTACACAAAATGAAGTTGGAAAATTAGAAAATGGTACAAAAGTAAATGTATATCGTGAAGATCCAAATGGCTGGGTAGAATTCTCACTTGAAAATGCGCCAGAAAAATATTGGACATTGAAGAAGAATTTAAAATTATAAATAAAAAAGGTGTTTTCATATATGAAAACACCTTTTTTATTTATATTCAACACGTGATATTTGTAGATTCATTATGATTTTCTTTTTTGTATTTTTACCAATAATTTAACAGTTTCATATATAATTAAAGGTGTTAAAGATTGAATTTTCTGTGTTCAATCTCAGATATTAACTTAATTTGAAAAGAGGAGAGAGATATGCAAGGAGAAATACCAACAGAGAAAAATTTAAGTTATGTCGGTAAATTGTTATTGCCAATTAAAGTGTCACCACACTTTAAGTTTTTATGGATTGGGCAATTACTTTCGACTTTAGGTAGTTCGATAACGATGGTTATTTTGCCAGTCGTTGTGTATTCATTAACTGGTTCAACAGTTGTAATGGGAATAACTATGGCAATGTACATGCTTCCTAATATTCTTGCGTTACCGTTTGCTGGATTAGTCGTGGATCGAATTGATCGGGTGAAATTAATGTTATTTACAGATATAATTCGCTGCATATTAATGCTATTACTTGCAACACTGATATTTATGGGCGTTTTAACAATTCCACTTCTATATGTACTCGTAGCATTATATGGACTTATGGAAGGGATATTTCAGCCGGCGTATGCGGCTGTAAGAGCGAAAGTATTTGTACCGGAAATTCGAAATGCAGCTAATGCATTAACGCAAATGAGTAATCAAGGTATACGACTAATTGGACCGGCTCTTGGAGGATTGATCGTTTCAGTTGCATCTGCCGGAATAGGATTTGGACTGGATGCAGTAACGTATTTGCTATCATTTTTATGTTTATTATTTTTAAGAGAAATAAAGTTCAAAAAGGTAAAAACCATTGAAAAGAGTAAGATCGATTACAAACAAGAGTTTATGGAAGGTGTTTTAGTTTTAAAAAGCCACCCGTGGCTATGGATTACAATTTTAGTCTTTTCTTTCATAAATATTTGTTATGCAGGAATTATCGTTGTGTTAATTCCATGGTTGTTTAATGTTCATCACCATTTTGATGCTTACGTATATGGATTGGGTATGGCTTCTTCTGGTGCTGGAGCTGTAATTGCAGCACTAATTTTCGGTGGGAGGCAGCAGTGGCGTAAGAGGGGATTACTTGCATATGGTGGTGTGTTAATAAGTGGAATAGCACTATTAATTATGCCTTTCGTTTCTGGGGCACCTGCTTTAATAGCTTTAATGGCAATGGAAGGATTCGGTATTATGATATTTGGGCTCATTTGGGAAACAAGTTTACAAGAGCTTGTACCAGAAGAAGCATTTGGAAGAGTGGCAAGTCTTGATATGTTAGGTTCATTTGCTTTATTGCCATTAGGATATGTGATTGTAGGTTGGTTAGCTACTGTAATAGGTGGCAAGATAACAATTATAATGCTAGCTATTTTAGTACTCATAACAATTGGGATGGCATTGTCTGTACCAAGTATTCGGCGGTTCGATTGATTATGTAGGCTAAAAGGGGGATATGGTATATGACAATAGAAAGCCTAAATGATTTAGTAGTAGATAAGTCGGGATGTAAATACGTTTTGGGAGAAAAGGTATTTGAAGTAAGGAATTTTACTGTGTATATTGCTACGCCTATAGGAAGTGAAATGGCATATAGTCGATTGATTTTAATGAAGCACCTTTCTAATAAAAAATCATCCGTACATATTTGGTATAAAAAACTTTGTATGGAAGCAACGACAGTGGAAATTGCAAAAGAAGTGACAGAAGTAATTCAATCTGGTTTTGTAAATAAAGAGTAAGCCCTAATCCAATTAGGGCTTATTCTTCATTAAACACAAATGTTTGTTTCATTTTTTTACCCTCATTTACTGGATGACCGTTGTAAGAGAAATTCTTTTCTTCCCAAGTAATAACGACTTTGAAATTATGGCTATTAAAGTCTAATGGGAATACCATGTAGTCAAAGCTTGTATGACTTTTTGAAACGTTGTTATTTATTGTAGTAGGATTAAAAGTAGCTTTAGATGTAGGTGTGTTATCAAGTATTTCCACTGATACATTTGAGGCATCATTACCGATGTTTTTTACGAATAAACTATACGTATCATATACACCGTGTTTTGGTTGCGCCGCTTGCTTGTTTGAGTTATGAGATTTGTCAATTTCGATATACCACTGTGTAGACTTTGACGCAATTGGTAGTGATTGAAATGTGTATGCGCTAGCTTGCATTGGTAGTGCTAAACATATAAGCGTAAAGAGAGTTATTATTTTGCGTTTCATTTTAGAGAGCTCCCATTCTTTAATGGATTTATTTGTTATTATCTTCTCTTTGTGAAAAAATATACCATATAATGTAAGGCGATATTGTAAATAAGAGAGGCTGTTTTTTGTCTTATAAAAAGAATATACTAAAAATTCTGTATAAATTGTTTATTTAATATAGTGAAATATGCTAGAATAATTTGAAAGCGTTTCCTTATATAGGTCTAAGAAAATGCTTTTTGAAGGGGAGGGGATAGAAGTGATTACATTTTTAGTGTCAATCGTCGTATTGATAATCGGTTATTTTACATACGGAAAGTTTATTGAAAAGATATTTGGAGTAAATTATACAAGAAAAACACCGGCATATGTGAATCGAGATGGAGTAGACTATGTACCTATGGATAGGCGAAAGAATTCTATGATTCAATTACTTAATATTGCAGGTACTGGTCCTATATTCGGGCCAATCTTAGGTGCTTTATATGGTCCAGTTGCATTTGTTTGGATTGTGATAGGGGCGATTTTTGCAGGAGCCGTTCACGATTATCTTACAGGGATGATTTCTATACGAAATAAAGGGGCGCATATTCCTGAATTAGCAGGGAAATTTTTAGGGAATGCAATGAGACATATTGTAAATATTTTTTCACTATTACTTTTAGTATTAGTAGGAACTGTATTTATAACAACGCCAGCATCATTACTTGATATCGTATTGCAAGGAAAAGTGTCAATAACTATTATCTTATCTGTAATTTTCATATATTATATTTTATCTACAATCTTACCGATTGATAAAATTATCGGAAAAATTTATCCACTATTAGGTGCCTTATTGTTAATAAGTGCTATTGGTATAGGTGGAATGATGATAATAAAAGGCTCTCCGATTCCAGAGTTAACGTTTGAAAATATGCATCCAGACAATGCACCTATTTTCCCATTATTAATGTTGACGATTACGTGTGGTGCCTTATCAGGATTCCACGCAACACAATCACCAATTATCTCACGTACACTTCAAACGGAGAAACATGGCCGTTATGTATTTTTCGGTATGATGATTGCAGAAGCGATAATTGCGATGATCTGGGCAGCTGCGGCGATGAGTATTTTCTCTTACGGTGAATTAAATGAGTTAATTAAATCGGGTACACCAGCTGCGGTTGTAAGTGAGATTTCGAAGACGATGTTAGGTGCTGTTGGTGGCACAATAGCTGTTATTGGGGTCATTGTATTGCCAATTACATCTGGAGATACAGCATTCCGTGCGGCACGTTCTATAATTGCGGACTATTTCAATTTCAATCAAACAAAATTAAAAAACCGTTTAATCATTGCGATTCCATTGTTTGTTATTGCATATGGCTTGACGAAGATTGATTTTTCACTATTATGGAGATATTTCTCTTGGGCTAACCAATCAACTGCGGCAATTGCACTATGGATTGGAACGATGTATTTATTTATTAAAGGAAAACCGTATATTGTAGCTTTGATTCCGGCAATATTTATGACGCTCATGACAGTCGTTTATATTTTAAATGCGAAGATTGGTTTTAATATTCCACTAAATACAGCGTATATAGTAGGTGCGGTTATTACAGTTATTTTAACTGCTATATTCTTTATAAAAGCTGTGAAAAATAAAAAAGAGAATATTGAAGTAGACGTGCAATTAGAGAAGGAAGCTGTGTAGAGATTTTCTACACAGTTTTTTGTAATATGAAAAAATTACCAAGTATATGTTAAAATAATATTGTCATACAACAAGGGGGATTTGTTTTATGGAAAATGGACATCTTGCTAAAGTAGATTTAACGAAAAGAATTGATTCGAAATCTAAGTACAATAAGAAACTCGAAAAATATCAAATGCGTTTATTAGCACTACAGCAAATTTTAAAAGAAGAGAAAATAGCCGTTATGCTCGTTATGGAAGGTTGGGATGCGGCAGGTAAAGGCGGAGCGATTAAGCGAGTGACTGAACATCTTGATCCACGCGGATTCCAAGTAAATCCAATCGGAGCGCCTGCTCCCCATGAAAAACGGTATCATTATTTGCAACGTTTTTGGCGGAAACTTCCTCAATATGGGCAAATTACTATATTCGACCGTTCATGGTATGGTCGTGTATTAGTTGAACGTGTTGAAGAGTTCGCCACAAAGGAAGAGTGGACGAGGGCGTATGGTGAAATTAATGATTTTGAGAAGTTATTAACAGATGATCATTACATAATAGGAAAGTTTTTCTATCACATTAGTAAAGACGAACAGTTGAAACGATTTAAAGAGAGAGAGAACAACCCTCTTAAAAGATGGAAAATTACAGATGAAGACTGGCGTAATCGTGAAAAATGGGATGAATATGTCGAAGCAGTGGAAGACATGTTTGAAGAAACAGATAAGCCGAATGCTAAATGGAATATTATTGCGAGTAATGATAAATTATACGCTCGTTTAAAAACATTGAAAGTAATTATTTCGTTAATTGAGGATTATTTCGTAGAGCATGGTATAGAATTACCTTCTTATTACTATGAAATAAAAGAAGGTGAGAAAAAGGAAATTAAATCTGTGCAAGATGTAGGGGGTAAATAGCATAGAGAGATTTTGTCATTATTAGAGGTAGGTATGAAACATGAGAAGGAGCTGTCCCGTAAGTAGGTGAAACTAAACTATGGGACAGCTTTTTTTAGTTAGAATGTATTTATATTAGATGAATCAATGAGAGTGTCGTTCAAATAACGAATACAATTGTCATTGAATATGAAACAATAATTATAGTACATTAACAAAAGGAATTAATTTTAAAAGGAGGGTGAGAAAATGCTAGGTAAGGCGGAAACTTCAGTAAATAACCATATGTATACAGAAGAAGAGCAACAAAAATTATATAAACGAACGTTACTAATCGTAAGTATTTCACAAATGTTCGGCGGAGCGGGATTAGCTGCTGGAATTACAGTAGGTGCACTTCTTGCGCAGCAAATGCTTGGAACAGATGCATATGCAGGATTACCGGCTGCTATGTTTACAATGGGATCTGCAGTAGCGGCTTTCTTCGTTGGGAAGTTATCGCAAAAATATGGTCGCCGAATAGGACTTGCAACAGGGTTTATAGTAGGGGGACTAGGGGCTATTGGAGTTGTATTAGCTGCTTTAACAAATAATATTATTCTATTACTAGTCTCTTTACTCATATATGGTTCAGGTACAGCTACAAATTTACAAGCGCGTTATGCTGGAACGGATTTAGCGAATAAGAAGCAGCGAGCAACTGCTATTAGTATTACGATGGTAATGACGACTTTTGGTGCAGTTGCAGGTCCAAATTTAGTAGGTGTAATGGGAAGGTTTGCTCATTCAATTGGAATTCCTGAACTTGCTGGTCCGTTCATATTATCGGCAGCTGCATTTATACTAGCGGGTCTTGTCCTATTTGTTATGCTTCGTCCAGATCCGTTAATTATTGCTAACATAATAGAAACATATAAACAAGAACATACATATAAAGGGCGACCAGTAACAGAAGAAATGATAGAAAATAAGCGTGGTGTTACTGTTGGAGCAATTGTTATGATACTTACTCAAATAGTGATGGTTGCGATTATGACGATGACGCCAGTTCATATGGGACACCACGGTCATGGATTAAGTGCAGTAGGGCTTGTAATTGGTTTTCATGTAGGTGCAATGTACCTTCCATCACTTGTTACAGGAATGTTAATTGATAAAATTGGCCGTACTACGATGAGTATAGCTGGTGGGATGATTTTACTTGCAGCGGGTGTCATAGCTGCGATAGCACCGAGTGATTCTTTACTATTATTAATTGTTGCTCTTTCTTTACTTGGATTAGGATGGAACCTCGGATTGATTAGTGGTACAGCACAAATCGTTGACTCCACAACTCCTTCTACACGTGCTAAAACACAAGGGAAAATAGATGTTTTTATTGCGTTAGCCGGAGCTTCAGGTGGAGCGATGTCAGGAATGGTAGTAGCTAACTCCAGTTATGCCGCATTATCATTAGCGGGAGGAGTGTTAGCATTATCGCTAATCCCTGTTGTGATATGGTCTCGAAAAGGGGCAAGAAATTAAAGTAAAGAGAGGTTCTAGTTACTGACTAGAACCTCTCTTTATATACTTAACTTAAATCCCACTCCACAATAAGCCCTAAATGCGTAAGACCACCACCAAATCCATACAGCAAAAGTGTGTCTCCATTAGTTAATTTTCCTTCTTTTCTAGCTAAATCTAGAGCGAGTGGAATGGAGGCTGATGATGTATTCCCCATGTATTTTACACTTGTTAAAGTTTTTTGAATTGGAATTTCGGTTTTCTCACAAATAGATTCAATCATTCGTAAGTTAACACTATGTGGGATGAACCAGTCTATATCATCTATTTGCATATTTGCGGTATGTAATAAATTTTTTATACCTGCTGGCACTGTGCGTGTTGCCCATTTATATACTTCTCTTCCGTTTTGAACAATTTTTTCATTTGTTTGCAGTGGTGTGCCATTCATAGTAGTAGATAAGTTTGTTCTGTATAGATTAATGCCGCCGTCACCGTTTGTTCCCATGTGAGTAGCGATAAAGCTTGGTTTGTTTTCATCTCTTTCTAATAAAATAGCTCCAGCACCATCACCGAACAAAATACAGGTCGTTCTATCGGTGTAATCAGTAACTTTAGATAATGTCTCTGTCGCTATGACAAGTACTTTTTGATGTGAACCAGAAGTGATTAAGCCATTACCGACGTGCAGTCCGTATGTGAAACCAGCGCAAGTCGCATTTAAATCAAAAGCTAGTGTATGAGGTATGTCGAAGTATTGTTGTATTTGGCAAGCAACACTAGGGAAAACAAAGTCAGCAGTAGTGGTAGCGACAATGATACAGTCGACATCTTCTAAGCTTTTCTTATATGTTTTACATAAATTTTCAATTGCTTTAATGGCTAAGTGAGAAGAGTATTCTTCTTCACTAGCGATTCTTCTTTCCTTCATTCCTGTTCTTTGCACAATCCATTCATCATTCGTATGGACCATCTTTTCTAAATCGTTATTAGACAATATTTGCTTTGGAACATAAGTACCGATTGCAGTAATACGAGATTTAGAATTCATAGGAACATCTCCTAACTTATTTTTATAACCTGATACTAATATCAGGTTATAAAAATGTCAATAAAGACTTTTATTGTATTGAAACGATAATGTTTAATTCACTATGGAGGAATTTGGCGAATGACGTAAAAATAATATACGGAAAGCTTCTAAAATTGATAATGTGAAGGGGTTTGAGATTCTTGAAAAGAATCGTATATGTATTGTCTCTTGTTTTAATTTGTAGCTTTACTTATTTTATTTTACCAGAGAAGTCTTATGCTTGTGATTGTACTAAAGCATCACCAGAAGAGAGGTTACAAAAAAATGATGTAGTGTTTGAAGGTAAGGTGTTAGAAGTTCAAGAGAAAGATGGAGAAATGAAAACATTATTTGAAGTGAAGAAAATTTGGAAAGGGACAAGCTCTTCGCAAGCTATTATATATACAAGTTTTAGTAGCTGTGCATTTCATTTTGCAGAGGGAGGAGAGTATCTAGTCTTTTCTTCTTATAGAGGAGAGGAAAAGTTAGAGACATCTATTTGCAGTGGAACGAAGAGATTAGATGAGGCAGAGATTGAGAAAAATACTTTAAGTCATATTGCAAAAGAGTCTGTTCCGACGAAGAAAGTGGATTTAAAAGGTGAAATGATAAGCAGTTTAAGTTGGTGGCAAGTGGCTATCATTTCTATAGGTCTGTTATTGATAATTGCTGTTGTTATTTTTATTGTGAGAAGAATGCGCAAAAAATGACGATTAAAGTAAAAATACAAAGATTTTCTTTCTATTTTTATAGGTGGTTTAATCTTGTGAAAGTGAATTACTTATGCTACACTTTATGTAACTTAAAATGAACGGAGGGGCTTCCTTTGATCTTAATCAGATTACGTCTCAATACTTTGTGCCGATAATTGAATAGCGCTCAAAGGCTCTGTCTGTGTACAGAGTGAACGGGATTGGTCTGCCTATTTTAAAGGAACCCTTTATTAAGCTTATATGTGAAAAAGAGGGAGGGACGAATACGCCCTCTTTTTGTTTTGCCTTTATAAATAGAATGGGATAGTATAGGTGAACACTTGTTGGATACGTATACTATCTTGGGACTTTTTGACCATGTTATAGGACGAAAGCACTGCTTTCTTCTATTTCTTTGGTGAACCCTTATCCGTTTACGAAAACACAGGCAGTGACCTGTGTTTTTTATTTTGCGTAATCGAAATGGAGGAATAAATATATGGAAGAATTATTACAAAGAGCAATATTAGTTGGAGTAAATTTAGGTAATGAAGCTGATTTTGCGTATTCGATGGAAGAGTTAGCGAATCTTACGGAAGCTTGTGATGTGGAAGTAATCGGTCAAGTGACGCAAAATTTACAACGAGTAAATCCGTCGCATTATATTGGAAAAGGAAAGATTGAAGAGGTAGCAGCGTATGTGAAAGAAGCCGATGCGAATATGGTTATCTTTAATGATGAATTATCTCCTTCTCAAATTCGAAACTTAGAAGAGGATTTAGATTGTAAAGTAATTGATCGTACCATTTTAATTTTAGATATTTTTGCGCAGCGTGCGAAAACGAAAGAAGCACAGTTGCAAGTAGAAGTGGCCCATCTTCAGTACATGATGCCTCGTTTAATCGGTCTTCGTGAATCGTTAGGAAGACAGAGCGGGGGAGTTGGCACGAAAAATAAAGGTGTCGGTGAGAAGAAGTTGGAATTAGACCGTCGTAAAATTGAAGAACAGATTGCAGCTCTAAATAAAGAATTAGAGGCACTTGTTGCACAGCGTCAAACGCAGCGTAAACAACGTAAGAAAAATGAAATTCCAGTTGTGTCATTAGTAGGATATACGAATGCAGGTAAATCAACAATAATGAATACAATGCTTGAAATTTTTAATGGTACTGTAGAAAAACAAGTATTTGAAAAAGATATGTTATTTGCGACATTAGAGACATCTGTACGAAATATTGATTTGCCGGATAATAAATCATTTTTATTAACGGATACTGTTGGATTTGTAAGTAAATTACCGCATCATCTTGTGAAAGCATTCCGTTCAACGCTAGAGGAAGTGGCGGAAGCAGATTTACTCATTCACGTCGTAGATTACTCAAATCCTAATTATGAGCAATTAATTGATATTACAAATGAAACGTTAAAGAAAATTGGCGTGGAAAATATCCCGACGATTTATGCATACAACAAATCAGATATAGTAGATGTTGAAATTCCGAAAGTGCAAGAAGATCGCGTTTATTTATCTGCGAAGAAACATGTTGGAATTGAAGAGCTTGTAGAAATGGTTCGCTCACACATTTATAAAGAGTATACGAAGTGTGAAATGTTAATTCCATATGATCAAGGACAGGTAGTTTCTTATTTCAACAATCATGCACACGTTTTATCTACGAGTTATGAAAACGAAGGTACGAAAATGGAACTAGAATGTAAGACGAGTGATTACGAGAAGTATAAGCGCTTTGCTATTTAATAGAAAAGGCGATCCTAATATTTTTTTAGGATCGCCTTGTTCTTCATAGTTGGACCCCTTTCCTTCGTCCTGTCCCAGTATAAAAGAAAATACAGAGAGTTCATATAAATAAATCCGACAAAGCATATAGAAAAAATATATTTTTTTAGAAGTTGAATTTCTGGAAAAAGAAACGAAACCAGTATAGAATAGAAATGTTTCAAAAATCAGAATTTATTACACCTACTGTAATAAATATATATTTTGTACAGAAAGGGGAGATTCATATATGCAGGCAGTTTCACAAAAAAGTACAGTGGAAACACCGACGATATATCGAATATTATTTGCGATTAGTTTCGGACATTTTTTGAATGATTCGATGCAAGCGGTTGTACCAGCGTTGTTTCCTATTTTGGAAAAAACGATGAATTTATCTTATATGCAAGTAGGGTGGATTGCGTTCGCGTTAAATATGACGTCATCGATTATGCAGCCGGTTTTTGGTATGTATTCAGATAAGAAGCCGTCACCATTTTTATTACCGCTCGGTATGTTTTCGAGCATGCTTGGGATGATTGGGCTGGCGTTTGCTCCGAACTTTATTATTGTTATTATTTCTGTTTTATTTATTGGATTAGGTTCCGCGGTCTTTCATCCTGAAGGTGCCCGCGTTGCTTATATGGCGGCAGGTGCCAAACGTGGTTTAGCACAAGCGATTTATCAAGTGGGAGGAAACACAGGGAATTCTCTAGCCCCTATTTTTACAGCATTAATTTTCGTTCCGCTCGGTCAAATAGGCTCTTTAGGTTTTACAGCCTTTGCAGCAGTAGGAATTGTATTACTAATTTTTGTATCAAATTGGTATAGAAATGAATTAGCCACTGGTGCTGTTAGAAGGAAAAAGAGGGCTGCACTTGAGGCGGAAAATGCAATTGTAAGTACACATATTAAATTTGTTATTATACTTCTTGTTTTTCTAACATTTGTACGTTCTTGGTACGGTGCTGGTATCGGGAATTTTTATCAATTTTACTTAATTGAGCATTACGGTTTATCTATAAAAAATGCCCAGTATTTCGTATTCGCATTTATGATTGCTGGTGTATTAGGTACTTTCTTTGGTGGCCCGTTAGCAGATAAATTCGGTAAGAAAAAGATAATTGTATTTTCAATGCTCGGTTCAGCGCCGCTTGCACTTTTACTACCTCACGTTTCACTCGTGTGGGTTGTACCATTATTTTTATGTATTGGTTTTATTAGTTCAAGTAGTTTTAGTGTAATTGTTGTATATGCACAAGAGCTTGTTCCTGGAAAAGTAGGGATGGTATCAGGATTGATTGTTGGCCTTGCGTTTGGTCTTGGAGCATTAGGTGCTGTAGTCCTTGGAAAATTAGCTGATATGTATAGCCTTCAATTTATTATGCTATTATGTAGTGGTTTACCATTAATTGGACTTACTTCATGGTTACTGCCAAATGATAAGAAAACGATAGAATAGGGGATGCACTATGAAATTATGTGAAAACGTTACAGAATTAATAGGAGATACACCTGTCGTCCGATTATCTAAATTTATTCCAGAGGACGCAGCGGATGTGTATGTAAAACTGGAAATGTTTAATCCGTCACGCAGTGTGAAAGATCGTGCTGCCTATAACTTAATTCATATTGCCGAGGAACACGGTCTCATTAAGCCAGGTGATACAATTATTGAACCGACAAGTGGAAATACGGGAATTGGCTTAGCGATGAATGCAGCTGCTAAAGGATATAAAGCGATTTTAATTATGCCAAATAATATGTCCAAAGAGCGTATTAATTTATTGAAAGCATACGGAGCAGAAGTAGTTTTAACACCAGCTGAACAAAGAATGCCAGGAGCAATTGCGAAGGCGGTAGAGTTACAAAAAGAAATTCCAAATAGTTTTATTCCGCAGCAATTTGAAAATCCAGCAAATCCGAATATACATCGTTATACGACTGCACTTGAAATTTATGAACAAATGGATGGAGAGCTTGATGCATTTGTAGCAACGGCGGGAACGGGTGGAACAATTACAGGGATCGGTGAAACGTTAAAAGAGAAACTACCAAACTTATACATTGCAGTAGTAGAACCGAAAGGATCCCCAGTGTTATCTGGCGGTGTTCCAGGCCCTCATAAACTAGTAGGAACAAGTCCTGGTTTTATTCCGAAAAACTTAAATACAGAAGTGTATAACGAAATTATTCAAATTGCAGATGAAGAGGCATTAACGACAATGAGAAACTTAGCAAGACAAGAAGGTTTATTAGTAGGGCCGTCTTCAGGAGCTTCTGTTTACGCAGCAATTATGATTGCAAAACGCTTAGGCGCTGGTAAAAAAGTTTTATGTATTGCACCTGATACAGGTGAGCGTTATTTGAGTATGGGATTATTTGAATAAAAATGATAGAAACCCCTTAATGGTGAAATAGAGCTATTAAGGGGTTTGTTGTAGGTTATTAAGAGAGGGGAAGCACAATGAAACTATTAAAACCAACAAATGAATATAGTGAACAAATTATGGAATATCGGGAGGCATTTTTACATGCCGGTGAACAACCACACGGTAGTAGTTCTCTACAAAATTTTGCTTCTCTTGATAAATGGTTTGCAAAAGTGAGTATACAAGAAGTAGGAGAAAGCTTACCATCTAACCGAGTGCCGTCTAGTCAGTTTTTAAGTATTGAGAAAGGAGAACTTATTGGTTTTGTGAATATTAGACATCGATTAAATCCAGAATTATTACTGGAAAGCGGTCATATCGGTTATAGTATCGATCCGAATAAACGTCGCCTAGGTTACGCGACAAAACAATTGAAACTTGCATTAAGTGAAGCGCAAAAGTTAGGGTTGAAGAAAGTGTTAATAACTTGTGATAAAGCTAATATTGCTTCGGCTAAAACGATTCAAAAGGTTGGCGGTGTGCTAGAAAATGAAGTAGTTTCTTCTAATTCTGGCGAAATTGTTCAGCGTTATTGGGTAGAAATATGATTTAGTGGAAATTTGAAAAGGTAATATAATGTTTAATATCGAAATAGATAAATGAAAAGTAAGGGGAGTACTGCGGTTTTAGGGGGAAATGCAATGGGATTAAAAGAGAAAGCGATAGAGATGTCGGAGATTTATAGGCAAAACCAGAAAGTTGAAGCTATTATTTTAGCAGGATCTGTAGCGAGAAAGTTAGAAGATGAACATTCAGATATTGAATTACATATTTTATGGTCAGAACCACCAGAGGATGAAGAGCGTCTAGGTCCAATTAATAATATTGGTGGAACGATTTTGTCATATCATCCCTATGAGGATGAAGAATGGTCGGAAACGTATTTGACGAAAGACGGAATTAAGCTAGAGATTAGTAACTTTTTAACATTGACAGTAGAAAAAATTATTTCAGAAGTTATAGAGCAGTATGATATAAATTATGAGAAACAATGTATTGTATCATCGGTTCATGATGGTGTGAGTTTGTATGGAGAAGTAAAAGTACATGCTCTAAAAGATAAAGTTGAAGCATTTCCAGAAGAACTGGCGAAAAGGATGATTTCAGAAAACCTTTGGTTAAGCAATCGTTGGCATAATCGAGAGGCACTTTTGAAACGGAAAGATTGGCTTATGCTATATGATGTCATTTGTGAAGCGCAAAGGGATTTATTCGGTGTTTTATTCGGTTTGAATAGAATGTACGTGCATCATCCTGCATTTAAATGGATGCCATATAATGTGGAACGAATGAGTATTAAACCTGAAAATCTATATGAGCGTATGGCGAATACGTTAATAGGGGAACCGGAGTATAGTGTACAGGAGTTAGAAGTGTTAATTGAAGAGGTATTACATTTAGTAGAACAATATGTTCCAGAATTAAATGTTGCTGAACAACAAAAGCGTATTCAATATGCAAAGTGAAAAAGAAGAGATGTAACAACGAGTTACATCTCTTCTTTTTTTATTTTACTAATTTTCCTAGTACGGGTAATCGTTGAACCCTATCACCGAGAATATGCGAAGCAAGTCCACTCGTTAGTACGAATAAAAGATAAACAAGTCCTCCTGCTGCGGCGCATATAAACACAATGATCAGTGATTCTATATAAGATTGTCCAGGAATAATCCAGCTTATAATTGATCTTAATGCAATTACAACAGCAGACATTGCTGCGGAGTAAATCGTAATTAGAAATACTGTTTTTGCTGTTTCACCAATTTTGAATTTCGCAAACTTAACGATGCAGTACAGCATAATAATATTTGAAACGAGATATCCAAGAATTGTTCCAATTACAGCACCATGCCCACCGAATAAATGTAAGAGCGGTGTGTTCACCACAATTTTAACGAGAATACCGACTGAGAATGCAATCATTGTTTTTCTTTGATAATCAATTCCTTGTAATATAGCAGCTGAAACTGTGAAAATCGCACTTAATACAGCAGAAGGTGCAAATGAAATTAAATATTGTGATCCACCAAGTGCAATTTCAGGATTTACATAAACCATGCGGAATGCATCGTAAGCGATACTAGCTAAACCGAATGCGGCTGGGATAGTGAAGAATAACAACACTTGGAATATCTTTGAAATTTGTTCTTGTAATTCTTCTAGTTTCCCACTTGTAAATGATTTCGTTATAGCTGGAATAATTGTTAATGAGAATCCAGTTGCAAGTGAAGCTGGAATCATAATTAACTTTTGGGCATAGTTCGTTATATAAGCGAAGACTGCATTAGCGGTTTCTAAAGGCTCTCCCATTGCTCTAAGGACATCAGCTACAGTATATTGATCTACTAACGTATAGAGCGGAATTGCAATACCGACAAATACAATTGGGATTGCATATCTAAGTAATTCCATATAAATATTTTTTAATGGAATATCGGATGCCCTTGACTTTAATTCACCTTCGGGAGGCTTTAATCCGTTATATTTTTTCCAGTACAGCATTAAAATAGAGACG
This sequence comes from Bacillus silvicola, assembly GCF_050524305.1. Lineage (NCBI taxonomy): Bacteria > Bacillati > Bacillota > Bacilli > Caryophanales > Bacillaceae > Bacillus > Bacillus silvicola. Next base: position 649,716 of record NZ_JBNGVC010000001.1, on the reverse strand, counting down.
CTGGCAAGTGCCCCGATAACAGCACCAAACGTAGCAACTGCAACAGAAGAAGCTACTGAACCCCCTAATAGTTTTGAGACGATAAAACTACCAACTAAAATGAAGACAACGCGTGCGATTTGTTCCACAACTTGAGAAACAGCACTTGGTTTCATATGTTGAAAACCTTGGAAATAACCGCGTGTAACACTCATAGCTGGTACGATAATAAGCGCGAAACTTAATGCTCGCATTGTAAGTGTTACGTCGGCGATAAATTGTGGATCGGGCGTTTTCGAGCGAATAATAAATTGTGATATGTACGGTGCTCCAATAAATAAAATTAAAAATCCTAAAAAGCCCATAAACAACATCAATTTTACGCTAGAGTTGTATAATTTTTTACTTGTACTATAATCACCAAGTGCATTATGTTTTGCAACAAATTTGGAGACGGCAATAGGAATACCAGCTGTTGAAAAGCTTAATAAAATACCGTACCAAGAGTATGCATATCCGTATAAAGCGACCCCTTGCGTTCCAACTAATAATTGAAAGGGGAAGAAGTATATAAAACCTAAAATTCGTGAAATCATTGTTGCACCACTTAATAAAGCAGTGCCTTTTAAAACTTTTGAAGTAGACAAAATTCTTTCCTCCTACTCGTGCTGTCTTGCATTCATCGTATACTACTATAAACCTGCTAGAGAAGTTAATACAGTATAAACCATAAATGTTCTAATACTATTCATACAAAAGTCATATTTTGAATTTTTGAATAGAATGTAATACATAAAAATTCAAAATATAAGTTGACACTATTTTTAATGTGTGATAAAAATGATAGTAATCAATTCGGAAAATAATATTTGGGCAATGAAAGGGTATAGTAGTGAAAATCTCCCTATTTCAGAGAGCTGATGGTTGGTGTGAATCAGTATATAGATTATTCATGAAGTTCGTCCTGGAGCATCTTTCATAAATCTCATATTTTGAGGAAATGAAAGACGGTAGTTTATACCGTTATCAAATAAAGTGGTGAAGATTGTTTCACAACTAGGGTGGTACCGCGATATTTATCGTCCCTACGTATTTACGTAGGGACGTTTTTTATTTAGGTCCTAACTTTGGTGTGGCTTCATAACTAGGGTGGTACCGCGATATTTTATCGTCCCTACGTATTTGCGTAGGGACGTTTTTTATTTAGGTCTTACTTTTGTTGTATCTTCATAACTAGGGTGGTACCGCGATATTTTTGTCGTCCCTACGTATTTACGTAGGGGCGTTTTTTATTGTTAGGGAGGAAGTGAACGTATTAGAAAAGAGTATGGATAGAACAATATAAATACCGGATTGTAAAACAGAAAAAGATAAAGAGAGGAGATTAACAAATGAATTCACAGCAATGGACGTCGAAATTAGGTTTCGTATTAGCTGCAGCAGGTTCAGCGATTGGTCTTGGAGCGATTTGGAAGTTCCCGTATATGGCCGGAATTGGAGGGGGCGGCGCGTTCTTCCTTATTTTCATCGGTTTCACATTATTAATTGGTTTACCGCTATTATTAGCTGAATTCGTTATCGGAAGAAGTACACAAAAAGAGGCTGTTGATGCGTATAGCGAAATCGCACCAAAAACACTATGGCCTTGGTTAGGTAAATTAGGGATTGTAACTTGTTTCATATTACTTTCTTTCTACAGTGTTGTAGGGGGATGGATTTTACTATATTTATGGAATGCAATTACAGGTAGACTATGGGAAGGAAATGGGGCATACGAAGCTACGTTTGGTGAAATCATTTCCAATCCATATTTAGCAGTTGGATCACAGCTATTATTCATCCTTATTACTATTTTCATCGTAAGTAAAGGCGTACAAAATGGTGTTGAAAAAGTAAATAAATATTTCATGCCAGCACTATTCGTTTTATTCTTTGTATTAATCGTTCGTGCACTTACATTAGACGGTGCTGGAGAAGGCGTTCGCTTCTTCTTACAACCTGACTTCTCAAACGTAACATCAGAAATCATTTTATATGCAATGGGGCAATCGTTCTTCTCACTATCTGTCGGTGTAGCCGTTATGGTAACGTATAGCTCGTACTTACCGAAAGAAGAAAGTTTACCGCGTTCAGCATTTTCTATCGTAGCTTTAACGCTTGTGATTACATTACTTGCAGGACTAGCAATTTTCCCAGTTGTATTCGCATTTGGAATGGAACCATCTCAAGGACCTGGACTATTATTTATTGTATTACCAGCTATTTTCAGTAAAATGGCGTTCGGAAAATTATTCTTCATTGTTTTCTTATTACTATTCTTCTTTGCTACTATTACATCAGCAATTTCGATGTTAGAAATTAGCGTTGCATCTTTAACTGCAAAAGGTAAAGGAAAACGTGAAAAAATGGCTTTAATCGTTGGATTATTAATCTTCGTTGTTGGGGTACCATCAGCATTATCATTCGGTTTGTTAAGCGATGTGAAACCATTTGGAAAAACAATTTTTGATTTAGCAGATTATGCGGTTAGTAACATACTAATGCCACTTGGTGTTTTATTAGTTTCCATCTTTGTTCCTTTAAAAATGAAGAAAGATGTATTAATGAAAGAGCTTGGTGTAAGTAAAAATAAAGGCTATAAATTATTCGTATTATGGTTATTCTTACTTCGCTATATTGCACCAATTGCGATTATTATCGTATTCCTAAATGTACTTGGAATTATATAAAAAGAGAGGTAGCGCATCGCTCTATGATTACGCTACCTTTTTATTGCAGTTCGTTTACCGTTACGAACTAATAGCCCTTCTTAGATAATGAGTCTAAAATATCTTTAAAAAGTATGAAGATGCAAGGAGAAGAGATTTATCATATAATAAATTGAAAAAGGTATATTAGGAGGTGTTTAAATGGCGATTATAATTCAATTGCCGGACACTGCAGCGTCTCATGCAAAGCCAAGTATGGAAATGGCGATACTTTGCGTGAGGTAGACAAGTAATATACAATCGCCTAAATGAGCTCGTATCATTTTTTATATTTGGCTTTGCACCTTATTGAAATGAACCATAAAAAATAAGGGGCGAGCAGAAATGAAATACGTTAAAGCTGCGACGGTTTTACCAGAAAGTTTAATTATGGAAATTCAAAAGTATATACAAGGTGAAACAATTTACATTCCAAAACAAGAAACAAAACATTATAAATGGGGTACACGATCTGGAGGAAGAAAACAGCTGGATGAAAGAAATAAAGCAATTAAAGAAGCATTTAAAAGCGGAAGTGCTATTCATCAACTTGCAGAAGAGTATTTTCTTTCCGGAGAAACGATTAAAAAGATAGTGTATTCTAAATGAAGATAAAAGAGTCTAGTTCAAATATTATTTTGAACTAGACTCTTTTTGCTTTGTATGTATCGGATATATTGTGTATGAATGGGCAAGATAATAGAAAAAATGTGCCGTTTTTTTACTAGAATATAGAGCATTTGAGTGGAAAGCAGAAAGGTGAGCATATATGAATCATTTAGGACAAATAACGATAGAACTATTTTTTGGTTTTTTTGTTCTATTGGTTGCTACAAAAATATTAGGGAAAACACAAATATCGCAGTTAACGCCTTTTGATTTTATTTCTGCTATTGTTCTCGGAGAATTGGTCGGAAATACTATATATGACCCGAAAATAAAAGTATGGTCTATTTTATATGCAGTACTTGTATGGGTAGTGTTAATTTATATTATAGAAGTAATAACGCAAAAATTTAGAGGGACGAGAAGTTTTTTTGAAGGCTCTCCGTCAATCATTATCCGTAATGGATATATTGACCGGGAACAACTAAGTTCAAATCATTTGGACATAAACCAATTACAGCAAATGCTACGGCAGCAAAAAGATATTTTTTCAATCCGGGAAGTTGAGTTTATGATTTTGGAACCTAACGGAAACGTAAGTGTTCTGAAAAAAAGTAAATATGAATCTCCCACTATAAATGATTTAAGTTTAAAAAATAAGCCTGTATACTTACCGATTTCATTAATTAGTGATGGAAAAGTAGTGAAAGATAATTTGAGGGAAGCAGGTTTTGATGAAGGATGGCTTTATAAACAAATAAAACAAAAAGGGATTACTAAATTTGAGGATGTATTATATGCAGAATGGAAAACAGATGATGGTTTCTTTTGTCAGGAAATGCAGCGGTAGAGAATAATCGATGTATGTAATATTCTTTTCTAAGTTATCTTTTACATATCAAAAAACGTAATCATTGTATACAATAAAATTAGATCAACAATTTGTATGGAGTGATAAAGATGGAAGCTTTTATTAGAAGTGATCAATATAATTTTATAAAGTCACAAGCTTATATTTTAGCAAATGGACATGCGACGGCAAATGATAGAGGAGTAATTCAAGCGTTAAAATCACTTGCAATTGAAAAGATACTACATGTATTTGAGAATTTAACGGATGAACAAAAAGAGTTAATTGATACGGTATTAACAGTTAAAAATAGAGAAGATGCAGAATCATTTTTAATGAAAATAAATCCGTATGTAATTCCGTTTCAGGAAGTTACAGCACAAACGTTAAAAAAACTATTCCCTAAAGCAAAAAAATTAAAACTGCCTGATATGGAAGAACTGGATATGAAAGAATTATCTTATTTAAGCTGGATTGACAAGGGATCAAGCAGGAAATTTATTATAGCGAAAAATGATAAAAATAAGTTTGTTGGTCTGCAAGGAACATTTCAAAGTTTAAATAAAAAAAGCATTTGTTCATTATGTCATGGGCATGAAGAAGTAGGAATGTTTTTAGTTGAAATTAAAGGTGATGTACAAGGAACTTTTGTTAAAAAGGGAAACTATATTTGCAAAGATGGTGTAGCTTGCAATCATAATATGAAATCGCTTGATAAATTACAGGATTTTATTGAGAGACTAAAGAAATAAAATAGAAGACCTCTAGTATTTAAACTGGAGGTTTTTATTTTTTGAAGAAGAAGTAATAGGCTCCTTTGTAGATGTAGATTTATAAAAAAAGTTAGGTCATTTATAATAAAATGTGATAAAAATATCTATTTGGATACAGTCGCTTATATGCAAGGAGGTAAAACATGGATTCCATTTTAGCGAAAGAAGTGGTATTAAAAGTGAAACGGTGGCCTAAAGATACGATTGCAGCGGGGCGTTGTCATACTGTTGGCCTAAAATCGGATGGCACGATGATAGCAGTGGGCCGAAATAAAGAAGGAGAATGTAATGTAAGTGGCTGGCGTGATATTGTATCGGTCGCAGCGGGCAATGTCCATATGGCGACGAACACGGGTAATGCTCATACAATCGGTCTTAAATGTGACAGTACTGTGGTAGCAGTGGGTTGGAATAAGCATGACCAATGTGATGTAAACGATTGGCATAATATTGTATCGGTTGCGGCGGGATGGCGCCGTACCATTGGTCTTAAAGCGGATGGCACGGTGATAGCAGTGGGCCGAAATAAAGAAGGAGAATGTAATGTAAGTGGCTGGTGTGATATTGTGGCGGTCGCGGTGGGTGACTGGCATACAGTCGGTCTTAAATTGGACGGAACGGTGACGACTGTGGGTAATAATCGATATGGCCAATGCAATGTAAGTGGCTGGCGTGGTATGGTGGCGTTGGCGGCAGGTTATCTTCATACTGTGGGTCTGAAATCGGATGGCACGGTGATGGCTGTCGGTAATAATAAACATGGTCAATGTGATGTAAGCAGCTGGCGTGATATTGTGGAAATAGCGGCAGGGAGTAAGCATACAGTCGCTCTTAAATCAGATGGTACTGTAGTGGCAATGGGTTCGAATGAGTATGGTCAATGTAATGTAAGCAATTGGAGTGATATTGTAGCGATAGCGGCGGGGTGTGCACATACCGTCGGCCTTACATCTGACGGCACGGTGGTAGCAGTAGGTGATAATACATACGGTCAATGCGACGTAAGTAGCTGGTGTAACATCCGATTGCCTGGCAAATAGTTAATTTACAATAAATCACTAGTAATATTATTCTATTTTAGGAGTAATTATGGAATAGGATATGTAGATAAGAATCCCTTTTTAAAAGAGGTTCTTATTTTTTTCCGTAAAATGAGTGTCAAAATGGAACTTTTTAAAGCTAAAGTAGAAGATATAATTTATAAATAAAGCATGAGAGGTGAAGGATTGTTTAAAAAGCTTTTATTTTCTTTACCAGATATTTTACTTGTGTGTATTGTTTTCTACATAACATATACAAAAACTTTTAGTTTTGGACAGACGTTAGTAATTTCAATTGCAATCGGAATTATTGGTGGTCTTGTTATAAGAATTTGTAAGGATGTATTCACGTATATAAGGTGGACAATTAAACAGAGGAAATCTTGAATATGTTTAACACCTATTAGGAGGAGCGGAAATGACTAATAAAAAGAATAGAGTGAAAAACGAAATAGCACTTTGGACATTAACAGCAGTTGTTCTTTTAATTGTATGGTACTTTTTTCAAAGATAAAAACGCATCGTACTTAAAAGAGCACGATGCGTTTTTATTATTTTTTCTGCCAATTTTCTTGAATAAAGTCTTCACGGCCAGATTCTTTACGCTCTAAAGCATATTTCTCTGGATTCTTTTTATAGAAATGTTGGTGGTACTCTTCTGCTTCATAAAAAGGTGCAGCAGGAAGAATTTCAGTCACAATAGGATCTTTAAACATACCGCTTTCTGCTAGCGTTTGCTTCGATTTTTCAGCAAGCTCTTTTTGTGTTTCATTATGATAAAAAATTGCTGTGCGGTAAGAGGGACCACGGTCAAAAAATTGTCCGCCATCATCAGTCGGATCGATTTGTGGCCAATATAAATCTAGTAATTTTTGATACGGGAAAATAGAAGGATCAAATGTAATTTGGACGACTTCTAAATGTCCAGATGTCCCTGATTTTACTTGTTCATATGTTGGATTTTCTATATGACCTCCTGCATAACCAGAAATGACTTTTTGAATACCAGGAAGCTCATCAAATGGTTTTACCATGCACCAAAAGCAGCCACCAGCGAAGGTTGCGAGTTCGTATGTTTTTTCGGACATTGCTGTAATCCTCCTAAATATATATGTTTTATATAGTATTATATAAATTGTTTTATTGCGCAATAAAAAAGATTTGAAAATATATGTTTTTTATAAACAAGATCCTCCGCTCACATCAATCAATTGACCAGTAACCCAGCGGCTGTCTGGGGAAGCAAGAAATGCAGCAGTATCGGCAATGTCTTCAACTTCACCTAAGCGATTGAAGGCGGAAATAGTAGTAGCATACTGTTTCATCATTGGATCGCTCAAGAGTTCTGCGTTCATATCTGTTTTAATAAATCCTGGAAGTATTGCATTCACTGTTATTCCTTGTGCTCCGAGTTGTTTTGCAAGCGTGAAAGTCATCGTGTTAATTGCACCTTTCGTCATACTATATGCAACGAAATCAGGCAAAGAAATGCGGGTGGCAGCTGATGAAATATTAATAATTCGGCTATTATCACGTAAACGTGGTAGTGCTTGTTGAATGATAAAGAATGGTGCTTTTGCATTTACTGAAACCATTCTATCAAAAAATTGTTCAGTCGTTTCTTCAATAAAGGCACCAGGACCGATTCCAGCGTTGTTTATTAAAATATCAAATTGTGTTCCACCAGTTCTTTTTTGTAATTCGTTATCTAAAGAAATATAAAGGTTGTCTACACCGTGTAAAGATTCAAGATTTGCACCGATAGAAAAAGCTGATCCGCCATTTGATTGAATTTCATGAACAGTTTCTTCAGCATCTTCTTTTCGATTTCCATAATGAACAGCAACTAATGCACCGTCGTTTGCTAACCGTTTTGCGATAGCACGTCCAATTCCTCGGCTTGCTCCTGTAACTAATGCTATTTTACCTTTTAACATAGTTTTCTCATCTCCTCATAAATTGTATATGTTTTTAAGTTGTTTTTCTTTATGTAGTAACGCGAACATACTTAAGTAATGTATGAGTATGTGTAAGAAGTTCATTCCGATTTTGTTTTGAGAAAAAATAAATAGATTTCTAGTAAATAGAATGAATTTTAATTTTTTTCTAAAAACATGTTGACAATGAAAAGAACCGCGTCCTATAATACGTGTAACAAATAAAAGTGAATTAAGAATTTTCTAACTTTATATATTGTATATGCAAAGAAGAGGAAAGTAGATGATTATGGTCGTTTCAGAGAGCTACTCCTAGGCTGTGAGAGTAGTAGCAATCGAATCATTGAAGATCACCTCGGAGCATCGCTTGCGAAAGGGAAACTGAGTAGAGGGCGGCGGCATCGTCTCCGGTAAAAGGACGGAGGTCTGATTGGACCTATGAAGCTTATATTTCGTGAGAAGTATAAGGAAGCTGAGTGGTAACGCGAAACTCTCGCCTCAGCAATCAAAGCTACTAATTTGTAGTAGTTGATTGCTGAGGCGAGAGTTTTTATTTTAAAAAATAGAATAAAAGAATGCGAGGAAGAGGAGAGTAAATGATAAAGATTGTTTCAGAGAGCTGCCCAAAGGCTGTGAGGGTGGTAACAATTGAATCATTGAAAATCACCTCGGAGCACTGCTTTTGAAGTTAGTAAAAAGTAGCGGAGTTGTTTTCCGATAGAAAAACAAAAGTCTAATTGGACTTGCAGAGCTTATATTTCGTGAGAAGTGTAAGGAAGCTGAGTGGTACCACGATTCCCTCGTCTCAGCAATGGATTGCTACAAGTATGTAAGTAATCGATTGTTGAGACGAGTATATTTTTAAGATTATTATACTGAATATTCTGTTAAAAATACTCATCTCAGCAATCGATATAGAAATAGATTGCAAAAATAGAGAGAAAAAAGAGGAGCGATGTGAGATGGGAAACCAGTACATTTACATGAATGGGGAATTTGTAGAAAAAGAAAAGGCAGTTGTTTCAGTATATGATCACGGCTTTTTATACGGGGACGGTGTATTTGAAGGGATTCGTAGTTACGGAGGAAATGTATTTTGTTTAAAAGAACATGTGAAACGACTATATGAATCGGCGAAATCTATTTTACTTACAATTCCAATGACGGTAGATGAAATGGAAGAAGCAGTTTTACAAACATTGCAAAAAAATGAATACGCGGATGCCTACATTCGATTAATTGTTTCAAGAGGAAAAGGTGACTTAGGGCTTGATCCGAGAAGCTGTGTGAAACCGAGCGTAATTATCATTGCAGAACAATTAAAGTTATTCCCTCAGGAATTTTATGATAATGGACTAAGCGTTGTGTCTGTTGCATCAAGACGTAATACGCCAGACGCATTAGACCCACGCATTAAGTCAATGAACTACTTAAATAACGTGCTTGTAAAAATTGAAGCGGCACAAGCGGGAGTGCTAGAGGCTCTTATGTTAAATCAACAAGGATATGTTTGTGAAGGCTCTGGAGATAATGTTTTCATTGTGAAAGATGGAAAAGTGTTAACACCTCCTTCGTACTTAGGGGCGCTAGAAGGTATTACGAGAAATAGTGTGATTGAGTTATGTGAGCGTCTAAGTATTCCGTGTGAGGAAAGGCCATTTACTCGCCATGATGTATATGTAGCAGATGAAGTGTTTTTAACAGGAACTGCAGCGGAACTAATTCCTGTAGTGAAAGTAGATTCAAGAGAAATTGGAGATGGAAAACCAGGAGATGTAACAAAAAGATTAACCGAAGAATTTAAAAAATTAACGAGAGAAAGAGGAGTACGTGTTCCAGGGTTGGTGGAAAGTTTAGCGTAAATAGGGAGAGGAGTTAATTGAAATGGAGGAACAGTATACAGCATGCGATGAACTGCAGAGTGAAGAAGCTACAGGTGCTGGACACGTTATTCAATGTTTGAAGAAATTAGGTGTAACGACCGTTTTCGGTTATCCGGGCGGAGCGATTTTACCAATATACGATGCGTTATACGAAAGTGGTTTAAAGCACGTGTTAACTCGTCATGAACAAGCTGCAATTCATGCAGCTGAAGGATATGCGAGAGCTTCTGGAAAGGTTGGAGTAGTCTTTGCTACCTCTGGTCCAGGGGCGACGAATTTAGTTACGGGTTTAGCAGATGCTTATATGGATTCGATTCCTTTAGTAGTCATTACAGGGCAAGTTGCAACGCCTTTAATTGGTAAAGACGGATTTCAAGAAGCGGATGTTGTCGGAATTACAGTACCTGTTACGAAGCATAATTACCAAGTTCGTGATGTAAATCATTTATCAAGAACTGTGCAAGAAGCTTTTTACATCGCCGAAAGCGGGCGACCGGGACCGGTATTAATTGATATTCCAAAAGATGTTCAAAATGCAAATGTAACAAGTTTCTTTAATGAAGAAGTGGAGATTCCAGGATATAAACCAGAACCTTTGCCAGACAGTTTGAAACTGAGAGAGGTAGCAAAATCAATTTCAAAAGCAAAACGCCCACTCCTTTATATCGGGGGAGGCGTCATTCATTCAGGCGGATCTGAAGAACTCATCAAGTTTGCGAAGGAGAATCGTATTCCAGTCGTTTCAACTTTAATGGGGCTGGGTGCATATCCGCCGGGAGATCCGTTGTTTTTAGGAATGCTCGGTATGCATGGAACGTACGCTGCAAATATGGCAGTAACAGAATGTGACTTATTACTGGCGTTAGGTGTTCGTTTTGATGATCGTGTAACAGGAAAATTAGAACTTTTTTCTCCGCATTCGAAAAAAGTACATATTGATATTGATCCTTCTGAGTTCCATAAAAATGTAACTGTAGAGCATCCGATTGTTGGTGATGTGAAAAAGGCGCTACATATGCTGTTACATATGTCTATTTATACACAAACAGATGAATGGCTTCAAAAACTGAAGAAATGGCAAGAAGAATATCCACTTTCATATAAGCAAAAAGAATTTGAGTTAAAACCACAGCATGTTATCAACTTAGTAAGTGAATTAACGAATGGTGAAGCGATTGTCACGACAGAGGTAGGACAGCATCAAATGTGGGCTGCTCACTTTTATAAAGCGAGAAAACCACGGACTTTTCTAACATCAGGGGGATTAGGGACGATGGGATTTGGTTTTCCAGCAGCAATTGGTGCTCAGCTTGCAAAAGAAGAAGAACTTGTCATCTGTATTGCTGGTGATGCTTCTTTCCAAATGAACATTCAAGAGCTGCAAACAATTGCTGAAAATAATATTCCTGTCAAAGTATTCATCATAAACAACAAATTTTTAGGGATGGTAAGGCAATGGCAAGAAATGTTTTATGAAAACCGTTTGTCGGAATCGAGAATTGGGTCACCAGATTTTGTGAAAGTAGCAGAAGCTTATGGTGTAAAAGGGCTAAGAGCAACAAATTCGTTTGAGGCGAAAAAGGTAATGTTAGAAGCATTTTCTCATGAAGGTCCTGTCGTAGTTGACTTTTGTGTAGAAGAAGGTGAGAACGTCTTTCCGATGGTTCCGCCAAACAAAGGGAATAACGAAATGATTATGAAGAGGTGGGAAGAATGAGTCATACTTTTTCATTAGTTATTCATAACGATCCGAGCGTCTTATTACGCATAAGTGGAATTTTTGCTCGGCGTGGTTATTATATTTCTTCTTTAAATTTAAACGAAAGAGATACAAGTGGTGTTTCTGAAATGAAACTAACAGCAGTTTGTACTGAAAATGAAGCAACGTTACTTGTCAGTCAGTTGAAAAAATTAATCAATGTACTGCAAGTAAATAAATTATAAGGAGTGTATGGAATATGAAAACTTATTATGAGAAAGATGCAAATTTAGAGCTATTAAAAGGGAAAACAGTTGCGGTAGTCGGATATGGATCTCAAGGTCATGCCCAAGCACAAAATTTACGCGATTCTGGTGTGGAAGTTGTAGTTGGTGTTCGCCCTGGTAAGTCATATGAAGTAGCAAAAGCTGATGGATTTGAAGTAATGTCTGTTTCAGAAGCGGTTCGAACCGCACAAGTTGTACAAATGTTATTGCCGGATGAACAGCAAGCATATGTGTATAAAGCAGAAGTAGAAGGAAATCTCCGTGAAGGACAAATGTTACTTTTCTCACATGGATTTAATATTCATTTCGGCCAAATTAATCCGCCAAGTTACGTAGATGTAGCAATGGTTGCGCCAAAAAGTCCAGGACATCTCGTTCGCCGTGTATATCAAGAAGGAAATGGTGTTCCGGCATTAGTCGCAGTGCATCAAGATGCAACGGGAACAGCGCTACATGTAGCACTGGCATATGCAAAAGGTGTAGGTTGTACACGTGCAGGTGTAATTGAAACGACATTCCAAGAAGAAACAGAAACAGACTTATTCGGTGAGCAAGCAGTGCTTTGCGGAGGGGTAACAGCACTTGTGAAAGCTGGTTTTGAAACGTTAACGGAAGGTGGATATCGTCCTGAAATTGCATACTTTGAATGCTTGCATGAATTAAAGTTAATTGTTGATTTAATGTACGAAGGCGGATTAACGAATATGCGTCATTCTATTTCAGATACGGCAGAGTTTGGAGATTATGTAACAGGATCGAGAATTGTTACAGATGAAACGAAGAAGGAAATGAAACGTGTTCTTACAGAAATTCAGCAAGGTGAATTCGCGAAAAAATGGATTTTAGAAAATCAGGCGGGGCGCCCAACGTATAATGCGATGAAAAAAGCAGAACAAAATCATCAGCTTGAAAAGGTGGGGGCAGAACTTCGTGAAATGATGAGCTGGATTCATGCACCGAAAGAATTAGTAAAGAAATAGATTAAGAGAGTATAAGTGAAAAATATGTAAGAGGGGATTTGACAAGATGAGAAGTGACATGATTAAAAAAGGTTTTGATAAAGCTCCGCATCGTAGTTTATTAAAAGCAACCGGTTTGAAAGATGAAGATTTTGATAAACCGTTTATAGCGATCTGTAATTCTTTTATTGAAATTATTCCAGGGCATAAGCACTTGAACGAATTTGGAAAACTTGTAAAAGAAGCCGTTCGTGCAGCGGGCATGGTACCATTCGAATTCAATACAATTGGAGTAGACGATGGTATTGCGATGGGACATATCGGTATGCGTTATTCGCTTCCGAGTCGTGAAATTATTGCAGATTCAGTAGAAACAGTTGTAAATGCACATTGGTTTGATGGCATGATTTGCATTCCAAACTGTGACAAAATTACACCTGGTATGATGATGGCGGCTCTTCGTATTAACATTCCAACTGTATTTGTTTCAGGTGGTCCGATGGCTGCGGGAAAAACATCTAAAGGAGAAGTTGTTGATTTAAGTTCCGTTTTTGAAGGGGTAGGAGCTTATCAATCCGGGAAAATTTCAGAAGAAGAATTAAAGGATATCGAAGATCATGGCTGTCCATCTTGTGGCTCTTGTTCGGGTATGTTTACCGCGAATTCTATGAATTGTTTATGTGAAGTGTTAGGTTTAGCTCTTCCAGGAAACGGTAGTATTTTAGCAATTGATCCAAGACGTGAGGAGTTAATTAAACAAGCAGCAGAGAAATTAAAAATTTTAATTGAGAGAGATATTAAGCCACGCGATATTGTGACAGAAGAGGCAATTGATGATGCATTTGCACTTGATATGGCGATGGGAGGATCTACGAATACAGTATTACACACGCTAGCGCTCGCACAAGAGGCAGGATTAGATTACGATATGAACCGTATTGATGCTGTTTCAAGACGTGTACCGCATTTATGTAAAGTAAGCCCTGCTTCTAATTGGCATATGGAAGATATTGATCGAGCAGGCGGGATTAGTGCAATTTTGAAAGAGATGAGCAGAAAGGAAGGGGTACTTCATCTAGATCGAATAACTGCTACTGGGCAAACATTAAGAGAAAACATTGCTGAATCTGAGATTCAAGATAAAGAAGTTATTCATACTCTTGAAAACCCTCATAGTGAGGAAGGGGGATTACGTATATTAAAAGGAAACCTTGCGAAAGATGGGGCAGTTATTAAAAGCGGAGCAACAGAGGTAAAACGATTTGAAGGACCTTGCGTTATTTTTAATTCACAAGATGAGGCGCTTGCGGGCATTATGCTTGGAAAGGTGAAAAAAGGAGATGTAGTTGTCATTCGTTATGAAGGGCCAAGAGGCGGACCAGGTATGCCAGAAATGTTAGCACCAACATCAGCAATTGCTGGTATGGGGTTAGGAGCAGATGTTGCGCTATTAACGGATGGACGTTTCTCGGGTGCTTCACGTGGTATTTCAGTAGGGCATATTTCACCAGAAGCAGCTGCGGGCGGAACGATTGCACTTCTTAAACAAGGGGATATCGTTTGTATCGATGTTGAGGAGAGATTATTAGAAGTAAGAGTTAGTGATGAAGAATTAGATAAGCGTAAAAAAGAATGGAAACGACCAGAACCGAAAGTGAAAACTGGCTGGCTTGGGCGTTATGCACAAATGGTAACATCGGCGAATACAGGTGCAGTCCTAAAAATCCCGAATTTCGATTGAGCCAATCTAAAAGAGATAAGGATGATATGAAATGGTGCAGAAAGTAAAGGAGAGAGTGAAAATTGAAGATATCTTAATGGCTCATAATTGCATGAAAGATATCGTTATTAAAACACCGTTACAACGAGATACAGTTTTATCTGAGAAATATGATTGTGACGTTTATGTGAAACGAGAAGACTTACAATTGATTCGATCTTTCAAAATTCGTGGTGCGTATAATTTGATTCAAAGTTTACCGAAAGAAAAGTTACAAAATGGTGTTGTTTGTGCAAGTGCTGGTAATCATGCGCAAGGGGTAGCTTATACGTGTAATTTATTGAAGATTCCGTCAAAGATTTTTATGCCCACAACGACACCTAAGCAAAAAGTATCACAAGTCCAATTTTTCGGTGGTGATTTCGCAGAGATTGTATTAGTTGGTGATACATTTGATAGCTCTTTCCAAGAAGCACAGCGCTATTGTGATGAAAATAAGATGACATTCGTTCATCCGTTCGATGACCCGTATGTCGTTGCTGGTCAAGGAACAGTGGCGGTTGAAATTATGCATGATATGGAGAAACCAGTTGATTATATCTTTACAGCAATCGGCGGTGGCGGGTTAGCATCAGGTGTTGGTACATATGTGAAAGGTGTTAGTCCTGCTACAAAGGTCATTGGTGTAGAACCGATGGGGGCTGCATCTATGAAAGAGGCTTTTCTTCAAAATGAAAATGTGGCATTGGAGAAAATAGATAGTTTTGTTGATGGGGCAGCGGTTAAAAAGGTAGGAAAGTTAACATTTGAAACTTGTAAAGAGGTAATTGATGATATTGTTTTAGTACCAGAGGGAAAGGTTTGTACGACGATTTTAGAACTGTATAAGAAAAATGCAATTGTAGCTGAACCCGCTGGAGCACTTTCTATTGCGGCGCTTGATCTTTACAGGGATGAAATAAAAGGGAAAACAGTTGTATGTACGCTAAGTGGTGGAAATAATGATATTGATAGAATGCAAGAAATGAAAGAACGTTCCCTCATTTATGAAGGATTAAAGCATTACTTCATCATTGAATTCCCGCAGCGTTCAGGAGCACTAAGAGAGTTTCTTGATAAGGGATTAGGCCCAGAAGATGATATTACACGATTTGAGTACATTAAGAAACATAATAAAGAAAATGGTCCAGCACTAGTCGGTGTAGAATTAAAACATAAAGAAGATTACGAGCAATTAATTACTCGTTTTAAAGAAAATAATATTCAATTTGTGGAGCTCAATAAAAATCCTATTTTGTTTGATTTACTTATTTAAAAGAAATAGAAAGAGAGCTATTATTAGCTCTCTTTCTATTTACGTTTATTTATTATTTTCCCAGTATCATCAATTTCTACATCGGTTGAAACCGTTTGTAAATATTGTAGTGCTTTTTTCTTTTCTTCTTCATTTACAGGAGAAACTTGGTTGTTGCGAATGATGTACGGGTTAAATGACATTTGGACATCATTTCCTTTAAAGGTTAAAGTTAATACGCCAGTTTCGGCGCTTTTTCCATTCACATAACTTGGGAATAAAAAGTTTCCTAATGAGTAAGCGATAGGAACTTTATTATAATACTCAAACCCTTGTAACCAATGTGGATGACTGCCGACAATTGCGTCAGCTCCTGCTTCAACCATTTTAGGTACATATTGTTTTTGATATTCTATTGGACGATTTGATTTTTCAACGCCCCAATGCATATAAACGATTACATAATCAGCATCTTTCTTTTGCTCTTGAATCGTTTTTGTTACAAGATCTAAATCATATCCGTTCGTAACGCCAGGCTTATTTTCACCAGCTACCCAATTAAAGTTAGGCATAAATCGAACGAAGGAAAGAAACTTAAACTTTTTTCCTTTTACAGTTAGTTCACGAGAGGTATAAGCATCCTCAGCATTTTTTCCGGCTCCAGTGTAAGGTAGTTTTAATTTTTCGACGTGAGAAATGGTGTCTAGTAGTCCATCTTGTCCATAATCAAGCGTATGGTTATTGCCAATATTGACAATATCGTATCCAGTATTTTTTATTGCTTGTAGTGTGGATGGGTCACTTTTAATCCAAAATTGTTGTCCAGGTACTTTTTTTTCTCTCGTTGTAAATGCTGACTCTAAATTAATAAAAGAAATATCAGCTTTTGTTATTTCTTCTTTTACATGTTGGAATGGATAATCAGCCCCATTTTTTTCGATTACGGGACGTAATTGCCAATCGAACATTGTATCACCAGAGAAGGTGAGTGTGATTTCAGGCTCTTCTATTTTCTTTTCGCTTTTTGAAGCTGTTTTACTAGATTTGTTTTGCATATCAGGTTTGTCTTTCGCTTTTGAAATAAAAGAGTAGTTGATTAATAAAACAATTGGTGTAATGAAAAAGGCTATTAACAGAAATCGTTTTAGTAAAATTTTCATAAATACCTTCCCTTTTGAATTTATCCCGCAAGTAGATTAACAATGAATCTACTAAAAGAAATCGGTCTTTGTATAGTAACAAAAAAATAGCGGGTTATATAGTAGAAATTGTTTGTTAATATTCACAATATTAAGTTAACATATAGATAACCTGTAAATCAATGTATAAACCAAAATATAGAAATAAAGAATTCGAAGGGTGAAGAATGAGAAATGGTTATATTAGGAGCAATTGTAAATGGGATTTGTATTATATTTGGTACTTTACTTGGTAAATTATTTAGTGCGATTCCAGAAAGTATGAAGGGAACAATTATGCATGCAATCGGTTTAGCGGTTACTGTACTTGGACTTCAAATGGCATTAAAAAGTGAAAATTTTCTTGTTGTCATACTAAGTTTAGTTATTGGTACGGTAATCGGGGAATGGCTACAATTAGAAGAAAGGTTAAAACTGTTAGGGGATTGGTTAGAAAATAAAGTTGGATCGAAAGGGAAAGGGAGCATATCAGAAGGCTTTGTAACAGCCACACTTATTTTTGCAATTGGTGCGATGGGGATACTTGGTGCATTGGACAGTGGGATTCGCGGAAATCATGATATTTTATTTACAAAGGCGATTATCGATGGATTCATTTCTATTATATTAACGACAACTCTAGGAATTGGCGTAGTATTTTCAGCGATTCCAGTGATTTTATATGAGGGAGGTATTGCAGTTTTTGCAACACAAATTAATAGTTTTGTTCCAAAAGAATTAATGAATCAATTTATAGTGGAAATGACTGCTACTGGCGGTATTATGATATTCGCAATCGGATTAAATTTACTTGGATTTATTAAAATTAAAGTGGCAAATTTACTTCCAGGCATATTAATGGTTGGAGTAATTGTTTCTATTATATATGGTTATGGTTTGATAATAAGTCATTAGGGGAAGGGATATAGATGGTGGAATTCCAATTTACAAAACGTGCATATAAAATATTGGAGATCGCAGCAGAAGAGACTGAGTGTAGTAAAGGTATTATCCATCCGGTTCATCTATTTATAGGAGCTTGTAAGGAAGGTACTGGAGTTTGCGCGGAGTTACATATGTATTTATTTCACACGGTGGGCATGGATTTTTTAGCAAAGATATCGTTACTCCAACAATATTATGTAAATGAAATAGAATACATAAATGTTGGGGAGTTTAAAGTTTCAAATAAGACGATAGAAGTTTTAAAAGTAGCGAAGAAACGGATGGAACGTTTTCAGCAAATATTAATAAATGAAGGGCATGTTTTATATGCAATTTTTCAAGGGGATACAGTTATTGATAAGGTTATAAGTAAAAAGATGAAAAAAGATGTATTGCAAATTACATCTGAACCAAGAGATTTGACGGTTGCATTAAAAAGATTTGATCCTATTTGTAATAGTTTAAGTCATAATATTAGAAAAGCGATCTCTTCTGATTTTGAAAAGTTGGCACGTTTTGTTAAGAATGAATTTGGTGAGCGTTGGTTAAAATCTTTAGATTATGGATTTCGGACATATAAAGAAGAGTTACCTATTTTTATTGCTGAACAAGGAGGAGAAATCATTGGTTTCGCTTGTTATGATGTTGTGAGAGGAAAGAAAGGGCTGTTTGGACCGATGGGTACAGTGAAACATAATCGTGTGAACGGTGTTGGGAAGACGTTATTGAATCATTGTTTATATGACATGAAGAAAAGCGGATATGAGTATGCAATTATAGGACAAGCAGGTCCGATTGAGTTTTACGAGCGATGCTGTAATGCACGTTTAATACCCATAGGAGATAATTAACTCTATCCCTTTGCTAAGAATGCAAGGGGATAGAGTTTTATTATGTATAAAGCAAATTACTAAACTTTTTTTAGAAAACGGTGTAGAATGGGGAGCGAAAGAAAGAAGGTGTGAAAATGGCCAGCTGGAAACGAAATTTAATGATTTGTTGGCTAGGTTGTTTTACCACTGCCGCCGGTATGAGTTTAGTAATTCCTTTTTTATCTTTTTATATTGAGGAATTAGGGGTGACCGGCACTTCTAGTATTGCACAGTGGTCGGGACTTGCATTTGGTGTGACATTTTTAATGGGTGCGATCGTATCACCAATATGGGGCAAGCTTGGTGATATACATGGACGGAAATTGATGCTTATACGTGCGAGCCTTGGTATGGCGATAATTATGACGCTTATGGGGTTTGTGACGGACGTGTATCAACTAGTCGCACTTCGGTTTTTAATGGGAGCGGTATCAGGTTTCCTTTCTACAGCGATGACATTTATTGCTGCAGAAACTCCGCAAGAACATTCAGGTTGGGCGATTTCTACAATCTCAACAGGAGGCGTGAGCGGTTCATTACTTGGGCCGATACTCGGAGGTTATTTGTCAGAGTTAATCGGAATGCGCCATGTTTTTCTAGTTACAGGAGCTTTCTTATTCCTTTCCTTTCTCATCGTCTTTTTCTTCTTACATGAAGAGAATCATTCTGCTAAAGCAAAAAAGGCACAGCCGAAAAAAGTATGGACGATGGTCCCGGCAAAACATTTAATAATAAGTTTATTTGTAGCAACGTTTATTATTCAGCTTGCAAATATGTCAATTCAACCTATTATTACGCTGTACGTAAAACATTTGGCAGGACCAGGAACAGATCATATTGAAATGATTGCAGGTGCAGTTATGTCTGCGACAGGATTAGCAGTTATTTTAGCAGCTCCGAAGCTAGGACGATTATCAGATCATATAGGTCCTCAAAAAACGTTAGTTGTAGCGTTGTTTGCTGCCGGAATTATTTTTATTCCGCAAGCATTTGTAACCTCAGCTTGGCAACTATTAATTCTTCGCTTTTTATTAGGTATTGCACAAGCAGGACTATTACCTTCCGTACAAACTCTACTAAAACAACATACGCCAACCCATGTAACGGGACGAATATTTGGATATAATCAATCGTTTCAGTTTTTAGGAAATATGATTGGGCCAGTACTTGGTGGGCAAATTGCAGCTCACGCAGGCTTCCAATATGTTTTCTTCTCTACATCATCATTATTATTTATTGCATGTATTTGGGTTTATTTTCATAGTAAGAATGCAGAGGTATCAGAGAAACAACATTTGGAAGTTAGTTAATTAGGTGAATGAACAGTAAAAAGGATGAAGCGATATTTGCTTCATCCTTTTTTATTAAAACTGAAGGCAAAGATAACTTAATGTACCTAGCTCGTAGCTACGGTGAATGACTTTTCCTGTCTGTTCACCACTACCCATTGCGATAAATAAAGGAACAAAATGCTCTGCTCGTGGTACTGCTAATTGTGCATGAGGCGCATTCTTCTCCCAATTAAACAATGCATCTTTATCATTGGTCTGCATATGTTTAATAATCCAATCATCAAATTCAATTGCCCAATTTTCAGGTGTTGTTTGATTCCATTTCAATACTCGTAAATTATGAACAGTAACACCGCTACCGATTACTAAAATATCTTCTTGTCCAAGTCCTTTTAGTGCTTCTCCAATTTCAAATTGTTCTTTTGCAGGGAGGAATGGATTTACTGATATTTGTATGACAGGAATATTTGCTTCTGGATACATACGATGCAGGAGTGTCCATGAACCATGATCTAACCCTCTCGTCATATTATGTCGGACTGGAATGTCTTTATTTTTAAATTTTGTTGCTAGCATAGATGCAATGCTAGAAGAGCCTTTCGCACGATATTTGATTTCGTATAACTCAGGAGGAAAACCTCCAAAGTCATAAATTGTTTCATATTCTTCATCTGAAGAGGAAATCGTTAATACTTCACTTTCCCAGTGAGCGGTAAAAATAACAATAGCTTTCGGTTTATATGTTTCTCCAAGTGTCTTTAAAAAGCGTGTATAGTCTGTATCTTGAATGGCAAGCATTGGTGAACCGTGTGCTAAAAATAGTGATGGCATCATAGTAGAAACCTCCTAAAAATTATATAGTTACTTTATGTAAGTAACTATATAATTTTATTTTAAGTCCGTCAAGAGAATAGTTTGAAAGATAAACAATGAATGCATTTGTCATAATAGAAGCAATTGCATATAATACATAATAAGAATAATGAATGGATATTCATTTTTTGAGATACATAATAGATTTGGGGGCTGACGAAATGAACGTACAGAAAAGTTTCGTTACGGCATTGGATGGATCGGAAATTTATTTGCGTAAGTGGTTACCAGAAGGAGATCCGCGAGGGATTATTCAAATTGCACATGGTATGACAGAACATGCAGGTGTTTATACAGACTTTATTGATGCTTTATTAGAAGCAGGATATGGTGTTTATGCTCATGATCATAAAGGGCATGGAAAAACAGTGAAAAGAGAAGAAGACTATGGTCATTTCGAACCAAATGTAGGTTGGAGTGAGGCTGTGTCTGATGTGATTTTTGTTTCGGAAATGATAAAAGAAGAGCAGACAGGTCCATTGTTTTTACTTGGACATAGTATGGGTTCTTTTTTATCAAGACGTGCTGTACAACTTAAAGGTGAACTATATGATGGATTTCTTATTTCAGGAACTGGTGGAAATCCAGGGCTTTTAGGAAGTATCGGTCATAAAGTAGCGACAATTGAGATGAAATTACGCGGGCCCAAAACGAAAAGCCCGATGCTAAACTTTTTATCTTTCGGAAACTTTAACTCGCACTTTAAGCCAAATCGTACAAAATTTGATTGGTTATCTTCAGATAATAGCCAGGTAGATAGATATATAAAAGATCCTTTATGTGGCTTTATTTGCACAACAAGTTTTTATCGAGAATTATTTCATGGTGTACTAGAAGTAAATAAAATAGAAGAATTCAAGAAAACACCAAAAAATCTTCCGATACATATATTCTCTGGAGATCGTGATCCTGTTGGAGATATGGGAAAAGGTGTAACAGAAGTTTATGAAAACTATAAAAAATGTGGTGTGAAAGACCTGACACTACGTTTATATGAAAATGGAAGACATGAAATGTTCCATGAAGTGAATAGAGATGAAGTGTTTAAAGATTTGATTTCTTGGTTAGATAGACATATTGTATGAGAAGAAACCTCACTTTTTTGAAGTGAGGTTTCTTTGAGGAAATGGAGGAAAGATTATGAGCGGATTTGTAAATAAAGAATATATAGAAATAGATTTTCAATATGAATTGATTAAAGAAGAGGAATTAAAAAATTGTACCTTCATAAAATGCCGTTTTAGAGGGGTAGATGCATCAGAAGT
This sequence comes from Bacillus silvicola, assembly GCF_050524305.1. NCBI lineage: Bacteria > Bacillati > Bacillota > Bacilli > Caryophanales > Bacillaceae > Bacillus > Bacillus silvicola. Next base: position 627,517 of record NZ_JBNGVC010000001.1, on the reverse strand, counting down.
TTTTACTAAAAATTGTAATTTCATAGAATGTGATTTTACTGGTTCTCTTTTTAATGCTTCTATCCACCAAGGAACTACATTCGCAAATTGTAAGTTTGTTGGTGCGAATTTATTCGTATCTAAGTTTGAAGAATGTAAAATGACTGGATCCGATTTTGAAGAAGCGAATTTAGATGGAATAACAATAATATCCGGTGATTGGTCATATACAAATTTAAGGTTCGCGAACTTAAGTAAACAAATGCTAAAAGGTATACGTTTAATTGAAGCTGACTTATATGAATGTAATTTAGAAAAAGCAGATTTACGTGAAGCAGATTTAACAGGTGCACAATTAGGTAAGGCAAAACTTAGCGGTGCAGATTTAAAAGGAGCGATAGTTGATAGAGTTGATTTTAAAAGTTTTGATTTGAAAAATGTGAAATTAGACATAGCGCAGGCAGTTGCAGTAGCAAGATGTTATGGAGCTAAGGTGAACTGAATTGTTTGTAAAACCGTTCAAATTGCTGAACGGTTTTACAAATTATAATAGTAGTATAATAGTGAATGAGGTGTTTATAGTATGGAAGATAAAACATTAGGTTTACTACTAGATGTTGTTGGGGAATTATTTTCAGATGAAATTTCCATTGCAGTTTCGAATACGAAAGAATATATTTACTATCGGCCAAGTAAACGAATTGATTTAAAGATTAGCGTCGGGGATCCTATAAAGGAAGGGACGATTGCTCATAAAGCAATGATAACGAAGCAAAAAGCCTCTGAGTTTATTAACCGGGATGTTTTTGGTATTCCTTATCATGGAATGGCCGTACCATTTTCAAATAATAGCAAGATTGAAGGGTGCGTGACGGCAATTTATCCAGCTTTAACGGATGGCAAGTCAGTCGTTACTTTAAAAACAACAGACGGCTGGGTTCCGGTTCCTTTTTCAAAGGTCATGTATTTAGAGGCTAAAGATAAAAAGACGTATGTGAATTCAGAAGAGTTATCAGGAACACATAAATACTCGCTACAAGAATTCGAATACTTGCTTCCGAAAGATTCATTTATTAGATGTCACCGTTCATTTATTGTAAATGTTAATCATATTAAAGCGATTTATCCTGATACTCATTCTACTTTTTTACTTTCGATGGATAATGGGGAGAGAGTACCAGTTAGTCAATCATACGCCAGTTATTTCCGTAAGCTTCTAGGATTCTAGATTTTTCTGCTTTAGAGCCTAGATTTGCTGTTTTGTCTGAATTTTCGGCATTGTATACTAAAATTCCTATTTTGATGGTGTTAATGTGTAAAATAATTATGAATATTCATTGAGAGAGGGATTACATATGGAGAATAATTTGGATAGAATCAGGGATCAACGTTTAAAAGATCGGGTAGTTACACCTGAAGAAGCAGCTTCATGGATTGAAAGCGGAATGACTTTAGGCCTAAGTGGATTTACACGTGCTGGGGATGTAAAAGCAGTCCCATTTGCGCTAGTGAACCAAGTTAAGAATGATAAATCTTTTAAAGTAAATGTTTATACTGGAGCTTCCTTAGGTTCGGATGTAGATAAATTATTTGCTGAGGCAGGAATTTTAGGGAAGAGATTGCCATTCCAAGCCGATGCAACTATGCGAAAAGGAATTAATAACGGAGACTTTTTATTTGTGGATCAGCACTTATCTCATACAGCAGAGTTACTCCGTGCTGACGTTATGGATATAGATTTCGCTATTTTGGAAGCGGTTGCGATTACCGAGGACGGAATGATTATTCCAACCACTTCAATTGGAAATTCCTTAGCATTTTCCTTAAATGCTAAGTCTATTATTATTGAAATGAATATGGCCCAATCCGCGCAACTAGAGGGGCTGCATGATTTATATGAACCAGGAAAACAAGGGGAAAGGCTTCCAATTCCGCTAGTGAAAACGGATGATCGAATTGGAACGATCGGTATTCCGATTGATGTTGAAAAAGTGAAGGGGATTGTGTTTACGAATCAACTAGATTCGCCATCGACAATTGTTCCTCCGGATGAAGAAACTGTTATTATGGCACAGCATTTAATAGAGTTCCTTCGAAAAGAAGTAAAAGTAGGCCGATTAACAAATCATTTAGCGCCGTTACAATCAGGAATTGGTTCAGTTGCTAACGCAGTATTGCACGGAATGTTAGATTCAGAGTTTGAAGATTTAGAAGTATATTCCGAGGTTTTACAAGATGCGGTTTTTGATCTTATGGATGCTGGAAAAGTCAATTTTGCTTCTTGTTGTTCTATCACGCTTTCTGAAGAGAAAATGCAACAAGTATTTTCCAACTTTGAAAAATATCGTGACAAATTAATGATGCGCCCGCAAGAGATTTCTAATCATCCTGAAATCATTCGCCGCCTTGGATTAATCTCGATTAATACTGCTTTAGAATTAGATATGTACGGAAATGTCAACTCTACTCACGTTTTAGGTACAAAAATGATGAATGGTATTGGTGGTTCTGGTGATTTTGCAAGAAATGCACGCCTAGCTATCTTTGTTACGAAATCGATTGCAAAAGGTGGTAACATTTCAAGTATCGTTCCTTTCGTCTCTCATGTGGACCATACTGAACACGATGTAGATGTTATCGTTACTGAACAGGGGTATGCTGACTTAAGAGGGTTGGCGCCAAGAGAAAGAGTGGAACTGATTATTGAGAATTGCGCACATCCAATGTATCGTGATCAGCTAAGAGCTTATTACGAAGAAGCACAAGCAAGAGGTGGACAAACCCCTCATGTTTTAGAAAAAGCTTTTTCTTGGCATACGAATTATGCTGAAAATGGAACAATGCTTGAAGCAGTAGTAGAAACTATATAAATGAGTATCGTAAGAAATAGTAAAATGAATGGTTGAGTTTGAAGGTTAAAAGAAAAAGAGAACGCCAATTTTTGGAAATGGCGTTCTCTTTTTCTTTTGAAAAATTGTTATCCATAATACGGTGAAACTTTTTAGTTTTATGATAAGGATTTATAAAAGTAATCTCTTATCTACGGAAATAAGAGGTTTTTTTAATTACTTTTCGAATCATATTAATAGCTTACATATTGAAGATGGGGAGAAAGAATCATGAAGATAAGAAAAGCGGAATTAAGAGAAGCAAATGAATTAAGTGAACTCGCACTACATTCAAAAGCAATGTGGAACTATAGTGAAGAATTCATACTTGCTTGTAAGGAAGATTTAACAATTACAGAAGAGTACATAAAAAATAATTTTGTATATGTTTTAGAAAACGATAATACGAAGATTGGATTTTTCTCATTTTTACGTAATGATAAAGCTCTCGATTTTTTATACATTCATCCTCGTTGCAAAGGGAAAGGGTACGGGAAAATACTTTGGGAGTATGTAATAGAAAAAGCAAATGAACTAGGAATAAAAAGTTTTACAATTGATAGTGATCCGAATGCGAAAGGATATTACTTGAAGATGGGAGCAAAGTTAATCGGAGAGACGCCGTCAACGGTTTTTAAGGATCGACTATTACCGCTTTTGCAATATGATGTGTAAAACTATTAATGTCGGGGGAAGATGAGAGTGGATAATGTGAAGAAAAAACAAATATATGACATGTTAACAAAATCGTGGTCGATTGAAACAAGTTCAAAATGGACGAGCGAAAATCCGGCAAAGGGACAATGTGGTGTAACGGCTCTAGTTGTTCAAGACTTATACGAGGGAGAGATTAAAAAAACGAAAGTAGGAGAAGTATGGCACTTTTATAACCTTATAGATGGAAAGATGTTTGATTTTACAGAGACTCAATTCAATGGAAAATTGAATTATATGGATGAGAAATCAAATCGGGAAGAAGCATTTACGGATACAAATGAAAAACAATATAGCATTTTGAAGGAAAAGATAACGAAAGAATTAAAATTATCTTTTGACTCTTAATCTTTAATAAGTTACTATAATGGTGGTAACTTATTAAAGGGAACTTCATAGAGTTGAAAGGGGAAATACTTTTGAAAACAACTTATGTAAACGCTACAATCGTAACGATGAATGAACAAAACGAAGTGATAGAAAATGGATATATCATTGTAGAAAATGATCAAATTATAGATGTAAAGAGCGGAGAATTCGCTAATGATTTTGAAGTAGATGAAGTAATTGACATGAAAGGAAAGTGGGTTTTACCAGGGCTTGTAAATACACATACACACGTTGTAATGAGTCTCTTAAGAGGTATTGGCGATGATATGTTATTACAACCATGGCTTGAGACGAGAATTTGGCCACTTGAAAGTCAGTTTACTCCAGAGCTTGCGGTCGCTAGCACGGAATTAGGATTACTTGAAATGGTGAAAAGTGGTACAACATCATTCTCTGACATGTTCAATCCAATTGGAGTAGATCAAGATGCAATTATGGAAACGGTATCAAGGAGTGGAATGCGAGCTGCTGTTTCAAGAACTTTATTTAGCTTCGGAACGAAAGACGATGAAAAGAAAGCAATTGAAGAAGCTGAGAAATATGTGAAGCGTTATTATAACGAAAGTGGTATGTTAACTACGATGGTTGCACCACATAGTCCATATACATGTTCTACAGAACTGTTAGAAGAATGCGCACGTATTGCAGTAGAAAATCAAACGATGGTTCATATTCATCTTTCGGAAACAGAGCGTGAAGTACGTGATATTGAAGCACAGTACGGAAAACGTCCAGTAGAATATGCAGCAAGTTGTGGATTGTTTAAACGCCCAACAGTTATTGCACACGGTGTAGTATTAAATGAAAATGAGCGTGCATTTTTAGCAGAACATGACGTTCGAGTAGCTCATAATCCGAATAGTAATTTAAAACTAGGATCGGGTATAGCGAATGTAAAAGCGATGCTAGAAGCAGGAATGAAAGTTGGAATTGCAACAGATAGTGTTGCATCTAACAACAATTTAGATATGTTTGAAGAAATGCGCATAGCAACTTTATTACAAAAAGGTATTCATCAAGACGCAACAGCATTACCAGTTGAAACAGCTCTTTCTCTTGCGACAAAAGGAGCTGCGGAAGTAATTGGCATGAAACAAACGGGATCACTTGAGGTTGGAAAGTGTGCTGATTTTATTACGATTGATCCGTCTAATAAACCGCATTTACAACCAGCAGATGAAGTGTCATCGCACCTTGTATATGCTGCTAGTGGAAAAGATATAAGTGATGTAATTATTAACGGTAAACGTGTTGTTTGGAATGGTGAATGTAAAACATTAGATGAAGAGCGTATTATATTTGAAGCGAGTCGTTATAAACGTGGTTTACAAAGATAAGTATTTACATGTCAGTTGAAAAAGCTATCCTTTTTAAAAAAAGGATAGCTTTTTTTGAACGAATAAATATTCAAAAGAATGTCGCATCTTTCTATTAGTATTTCTGCTATAATATATTACGCTTTATAATATTTTATATTTAAGGAGAACAATTCATGAAGCTAAAAAAGAGCCATTTAATGGTAATGGCACTTGTTACATCTTTATTATTAACAGCTTGTAATAATAAAGCGAATAAAAGTGATACAGAGGCTAAAAAACAAGTGCTAAATGTAACGGTATCAGAAGAAATTCCTTCTCTTGATACTGCGAAAACAATGGATGGTACGTCAGCACACGTTATGCAAAACATATTTGAAGGATTGTATGTGCTAGATGATCAAGATCAGCCTATTCCAGCAGTAGCAAAATCATTTGAAAGAAGTGAAGATGGTAAAAAATATACATTTGAATTGCGTAAAGATGCAAAATGGTCAAATGGTGATAATGTAACAGCAAATGATTTTATGTTTGCGTGGAAACGTGCGATTAATCCTGAAACAGCATCTCAATATGCATACATGCTCTTTCAGGTGAAAAATGCGAAAGAAATAAATAAGGGAACAATGCCACTTGATGAACTTGGGATTAAAGTCATAAATGATTATAAGTTAGAAGTTGAACTCGAACAGCCGATTCCATATTTCTTACAGTTATTAGCTTTACCTATATACTTACCACAGCATGAATCATTTTTGAAAGAACAAGGGGGCAATTACGGGCTTGAACCTAGTAATCTCATATATAATGGCCCATTCGTGTTAGAAACATGGAAGCATGAACAAGAATTTCAATTGAAGAAAAATGATACATATTGGGATCAAAAGAAAGTGAAGTTAGACGAAATAAACTTTCATATCGTAAAGGATACAATGACGGCTGTAAATTTATATGAAGCTGGTAATTTGGACCGGGTGCCTATTAATTCGCAAATTGTAGATAAGTATAAAGGGAATAAGGAATTACACATGTCGAGTGATCCTGGAATTGCTATGCTACGTTTTAATGAAAAAAATAAGGCGTTAGCAAATAAAAAAGTGCGTCAGTCTATCTCATTAGCGTTAAATAAAGAAGATTTTGTTACTCACTTTATTAATAACGGGGCAAAACCTGCAAGTGGACTTGTACCAGTTGGTCACGTGAATGAAGAGATTGGAAAAGATTTTAGAAAAGAGAACGGAGATATTTCTTCATATGATTTACAAAATGCGAAAAAGGTTTGGGAAGAAGCGAAAAAAGAACTTGGAGTAGAGCAAGTAAACCTCGAGTTTTTAACGTTTGAACAAGATAACGCAAAACGTATGACGGAATATATAAAAGGTGACTTAGAAAAGAATTTGCAAGGATTAACGATACAAATTAAACAACAGCCGTTTAAACAAAAGTTACAACTAGAACAAACAGGCGATTACGATATATCTATGGTAAATTGGGGACCTGATTATAAAGATCCAATTAGTTATTTAGAGTTATTTACGACGAGTAATCCGAATAATAAAATGAGTTACTCTAATTCTCGTTACGATGAATTAATAAAGAAAGCGAAAAATGAGCTAGTACTAGATCAAGAGAAACGCTGGGAAGCTCTGCAAGAGGCTGAACGTATTCTATTAGAGGACGCTGCGATAGCACCGCTTTATCACATTGGCTCAGCTTATGTACAAAAGGACTATGTAAAAGGAATTGAGAAGCATCAATTTGGTGGCGTGTATACGTATAAAAATGCTTATATTGATAAGAAGTAAATAAAAAAACCTTATTTTTAAAAGAATAGTCAATGACTATTCTTTTATTTATTACCTCGGTATTTTACATGAAACTCGTTAAAGAAGAGGATTTTCAAAACAAAAGTAAACATATTCTTTATATTCAGCAACTGTCATTTTATTTAATTCAGCTAAGTGGCGAACAACAACGAGTAGCAATTGCTAGGGCACTATCTTACAATGTTGATTTACTTATTGCTGATGAACCAACAGCACATACCCTTTACTATTTCTATAGTCGTACTCAAATAAACGATATTCCGTAAAGTCTTGATAGTGATGGACGGGACCCCAATTAAAATTTCTTAAACTTAATTGGACTTACCATTAAGAGAGCGAGGATTAATGTAATCCATGCATTGCTATATGAAAACAATGCCATGCCAGCCAATGGTAATCCAGCAGCTGGAATCGGTAATCCCTTAAAATATCCAATGGTTGGTTTAACACTAAATTTAGCTAATCTTAAAGCACCCATCGTTGGGAAAAGGATAAATGCCAAAGAAGTTAAAACAGAGGGTGTTGCTATCGAATGAAATAAAAGTGCAGGAGCAACCCCGAAACTAACAATATCAGCTAAGGAATCTAATTCTACACCAAACTCACTGTTCACTTTTAATTTTCTCGCAATCCTTCCATCAAGAAAATCAAAAACAGCTGAAAAGAAAATGAAAATGGAGGCTACTTCCAAATAGTCATTCATATTCATAGTAATTGAAAAAACACCGCACAATAAATTTCCAATCGTAAATAAATTCGGTATAGCTTTTACAGTCTGATTGAACAAGGTTGTCCCCCCTAAGTTGATTAAACTTCACATTTATGTAGCATTTTCTATATATTCTTCCGTTATTCTTAAAAATATATGACCACTGTATGCTAAGTAAATTTCGACAAGAGAAAAGCTGATTTCCTGTCCGTTAATAAGGGTTCTACCAGCGCTATTTTTGCGGCTCATATGTATAAACTTGTTAAAAAAGAATTTGTAAATGGTGTTATTATTACAGAACCATATAAATATGGAACGCATATCTCACGTATTGACCTTACTTTTACAAAGCAAGAGGGAAAGCTGGTTTTAAAAGATAAAACCGCTACGGCTATACCTGAAAAAACCTTACTTTTAAAAGTAAGGTTTTTTTACACATAAATTCTATTAAACAGATTTTAATAAAGAATAAAAATTCGTATCATAGGGGATATCATCTTGATACATATAGTTTTTTAGAACACCTTCTTTTTCAAAACCTAATTTTAATAGCACTTTATTTGAAGCCTCGTTTTCAAGAAAGACAATTGCACCGATCCGTTTTAAATGTAGCGTGTGGAAACCATATGATAAAACGTCAGAAACCGCTTCAGTGGCATACCCATTTCCCCAGTGTTCAGGGAGAAAGGCATAACTTATATTTGCTCGTTTGTGCTCAGAAGACCAATCGTGAAAACCAATTGTCCCAATGAGTTCTTTCTTATCTTTTAATTCGATTCCCCATTTTATACCGTTTCTTGCATTGTAACTCAGTTTAAAATTATTAATGATTTGTTTTACTTGATCAACATCCTGTAATGGTTTTTGACCATAATAGCGCAGTACATCAGTATTAGAAAAACATTGTAGTATACCTGGTGCATCTTCTTCAGTAAGTTCTCGCAAAATGAGTCGATCGGTTTTTAATATAGGAAACATGCCTTCACTCCATTTCTTTTGAAACTCGAATGTGTTGTTATTATATAATTTAATCTGAAAATAAAGATTATTCAAGAGGGAAGTAAGGTTTGGATTTGTGATAAAATTGATTGTGGAATATATTTCAAAAAGAGGTACATACATAAGTGATAAGTAAAAGAGAATTACTTCACTAAAAAAGGTATTCCAGTTTTATTGGAATACCTTTTTTCATTACCCTATAAATGTTTGATACAGTAAGAAAATATTTAAAATGATAACAAGTGCAGCAATGATCCAAGCGATAAAGGTTGTTATGCGGTGATTAACGAGTGCACCCATAATTTTTTTACTGCTTGTAAACATGATAAGTGGTACTAATGCAAAAGCAATACCGAATGATAAGACGACTTGGCTCATGACTAAAGCGTAAGTTGGATTTACACCTAAAGCGATAATAACTAATGGTGGAATCATTGTAATAAAGCGGCGTAAATATAACGGAATATGCATTCGAATGAATCCTTGCATAATAATGTCACCTGACATTGTACCGACAGAAGAGCTAGATAGTCCTGCTGATAAGAGCCCAATCCCAAATAACGCAGCTGATACAGGACCGACTAAGTTGCTAAACTGAGTGTATGCCACATCTAAATCTTCAACGTGCATACCGTTTTTAAAGAATAGTGCAGCTGCTACAATTAACATACTCGCATTAATTGCTCCAGCGATAACCATTGCAATAATAATATCGATAAATTCGAAACGGAAAATCTTTTTCTTTTGTTCGTCAGTTGTTCCGACCACACGGCGTTGTGTCAATGCAGAATGTAAATAGATTGCATGTGGCATAACTGTTGCGCCTAATATCCCTGCTGCAAGTAATATACTGTCTACACCTTGGAATTTTGGAATGAAAAGTCCTGAAAGTAGAGGGCTTAATTCTGGCTTTGCATAAAAAACTTGAATCCCAAATGCTATTACTACAATAAAAATCATCCCTGTAATAATAGCTTCTAGTGGACGAAATCCTCTGCGTTGAAACTCAAGAATAATAAATGATCCGACTGCTGTAATTAAAGCAGCTGGTAACATCGGAATTCCAAATAATAAATACAATCCGAGTGCTGCCCCGATAAATTCAGCTAAATCTGTAGCCATAATAACGAGTTCACCTTGAATCCATAAGCCAATAGACACAGGTTTTGGAAAGTGTTCGCGAGCGATTTCAGGTAAATTATTTCCCGTAGCAATTCCTAATTTAGCGGATAAAGTTTGGATTAATACTGCCATTAAGTTAGAAGCGAATATAACCCATAATAGTAAATATCCATATTGTGAACCAGCTGCGATATTTGTAGCAAAGTTACCAGGGTCAATATAAGCAACTGACGCGATAAAAGCGGGTCCTAAAAACGGTAACAGTCTTTTCCAACCTTTCGTTTCGCCACTTAAAGCTAAGTGTGCTGATTGAACAGTTGTACTTTGAGAAGGGACTTGTTCATCTTTTGTTATATCTTTATTCATAGTAGTTTTCCCCTTTGAAATGTTAACTTGATGAAATTATTGTATTTATTTTTACCCATTATTTCAATACATTTAAATGTATGAGATGATATTTTTATTTGAACATAAATGTTTCCTTAGTGCAAATTATATGCCTTTATGCAATGGATGGTGTGGTGTTATAAAAAATTGGGAGTTTATGGTGTGGTGACGTGGGGAAACATAATAAATTAAAGGGCTATTTTTGAAATTTATGTGAACATAAAGCCTATAATACAGCATATTAATTGATGGAAATGGATTTGTATGATATATAATATATTGGGATTACAACATAACCATAGTGTTTTGGTGTGTAATCTTGTTTTTTATTTTTGTTAACTTATAGAAAAAATTGTAAATAGAAGAAAATAGGCTAAGTACAATTTAGTGTGTATTTTCTTATTATATATGTTTTGATATGAACGTTAACTTATACATGATTTTAAAAATTAGATAGGTGGTAGAAATACATTGGCAACTACAAAACCATATAGAGTATTACTATATTACATGTACACAACAATTGAAAACCCAGAAGAATTTGCTGAACAGCATTTAGTATTTTGTAATTCACTTGAATTAAAAGGAAGAATTCTTGTAGCTAAAGAAGGAATTAATGGAACTTGTTCTGGAACTGTAGAACAAACAGAGAAATACATGGAAGCAATGAACAACGATCCACGCTTTGACGGTATCGTATTTAAAATAGATGAAGAAGAAGGGCACGCATTCAAGAAAATGCACGTACGTCCTCGTCCAGAGTTAGTTACACTTCGTCTAGAAGATGACATTAACCCACACGAAATAACTGGTAAGTATTTAGAGCCAAAAGATTTTTATGAAGCAATGAAACAAGAAGATACAGTTATCATTGATGCACGAAATGATTATGAGTTTGATTTAGGACACTTTAAAGGTGCGATTAAACCGGATATTGAATCATTCCGTGAATTACCAGACTGGATTAGAGAAAATAAAGAAACACTTGAAGGCAAAAAGATTTTAACGTACTGTACAGGCGGAATTCGCTGTGAGAAATTCTCTGGTTGGTTAGTTCGTGAAGGCTATGAAGATGTAAGTCAGCTTCACGGCGGAATTGTAACGTACGGAAAAGATCCAGAAGTACAAGGTGAGCTATGGGATGGACAATGTTACGTGTTCGATGAGCGTATCGCTGTACCAGTAAACCAAAAAGAACATGTTATTGTTGGTAAAGACCACTTTACTGGTGAACCTTGTGAGCGCTATGTAAACTGTTCAAATCCAGAATGTAACAAGAAAATTTTATGTTCTGAAGAAAACGAAGCGAAACACTTACGCGCATGTTCTCATGAATGTCGTGTAAGCCCACGTAACCGCTACGTAATACAACATGAATTAACTGAAGAACAAGTAGCTGCTGCATTAGAGAAAATCGAAGCAGGGAAGTAAGTGAAATTCGTGTAATAAAAAAGGGTACTCCAAACTTTATGGTGGAGTACCTTTTTTATATTGTCCGGTTCTGTTTTTTTGTCGGTAAGTCGATATATCTGGAAAATCGCCGATATATTTTGAGTTGCGCTGATATATTTCGAGTTGCGCCGATATATTCGAAAAATCGCTGATGAAAATTTCATTTACTGAAGTGCGCCACATATGGAAAATTTGAAAATAAACTTCATTACTTCTTATCATCTTTCTCTTTCACAGCAGATAGTACAGTTTGTTTTACCCATGCTTGTCTTCTTCGATGCTGTATACCCCATTGGTATAAACTTTGTGCACCTAAAATAAAGGAAATGACTATACCGCTAATTGCTATTAACAGTGCGAAAAGTTCAAGAGGCGATGATATTTTGTTTGAATCTGTGTTTCTTAAAAGGTCAATCATAGTAAACCCTAACATTTGGCCCACCACAGAGTAGAGAGTTAAAATTAATAATAAAAGGCTATCTTTTTTAGCGGCGACATTTTCTTGATATTTAAACAAACCATCAAGATTTTGTTTCGCGTTCGAGTATAAAATTTCAATGTTAAAAAGTTTTCTTAAGCGGAAGAAAATATCTTCACTTTGTGATTGAGATACTAATTCTAAAGAAAAATAATTCGCTGTAAACGAATTGATAGAGTAAATTAATTTCTCTATTTCATTTGTATCTTGTTCAATATTTAGTTCAGCATAAGCGTTCGCCATCTTTAATAAAACAACTTTATGGAATAGGTTTAATAATAAAGCGTAATAAAATTCTCCGTACATTTGACTAGCAAGTTTAGTGACTTCTCGTTCACCTTCATTTGTTATACATGTGAAAATATGTTCTTCCATAATAAAATAACGGTTAGGAGCCCATCTTTGATAAGAATGCTTTGTTAAATAATCGTGAATATAAGGAACATTATTTGCGCTAATATACGGCTTACCATCGTCTGTTAATCCGGAAAGACTGGAAGCTCGATATACATCAACTACATGAAGGTCTGACTTTTTGTTAATAGATAATAAGGTTTGTACATACATTCGTTGGTCTTCAAAGAAGGGGAATGTTTGAAAGTATGAACTCCGCAACCTCTTATTCTCAAAGAAGTCTGTTAAGCCATGAAATAAATCGCCGAATATAAGTTTTTCTACTTGTGAATATTTTTTTCCATCACATTCAATACAAATGGTCTCAGTTGTATCATTTCTAGTTTCAAGCACACGGAAGCGAGAAGCGAATTCGATGGCTTCTGATAATGTCATGTTTGGAGCGGTTTTGACTTCTGTTCGAATTGTTAAGAAGCCAAGCTCATAAGGACAAAGTGTTACATCAATAGAATGTATCTTGAATGGAACGGAAATAAGATTTGTTGTTAAATGTCCATTTAAATTAAGATCTTTAGAAAAGCGCTGTAGTCCCTTTTGATGTTCTGAATGAGGAAAAAGAATTTTATTCGTAAATGAAAGATAGTATGCTTCCATCTTTTGATGTGAAACTTGAAACTGCCCGTAATATGTATTTTCATCTTCAAGATGATCAAGTCGAAAAGGACGGAAATTATTTTTTTGTAAGAAAGGGAACATATTTTGTTCATATCCAGTTTTAAACGAAAACGGGAATATAAATTGAAATATAGCTGTTGTTACATCTTTTTCTTCGATTGTTTGTATTGCCTCCATTTACATAGTTTCCTTTCAATATAGGCTATAGAAACAACATGCCCAAATCTTATTAAAAATAACCGCCGTTTTTTCATTCAATTAAGAATGAAAATTCAGCTGATTTATTAGGAGACATGTATAATATTATGTATACTAAAAGTAGTGAATTTGTCTTTTAAAGGGGGATGTAATATGCGTATTTTAGTGCTAGGAGCTGGAGGCGTTGGAGGTTTTTTTGGTGGACGACTAGTAGAAAAGGGAGAAGATGTAACTTTTCTCGTGCGTAATAAACGGAAACAACAATTAGAGGAAAAAGGTCTTGTTATCAGAAGTATTAACGGCGATTTTTCATTTCAACCGAAATTGATAACGAAAGAAGATAGAACGTCTCCATTTGATGTAATTGTATTCTCAACAAAAGCGTATCACCTAAATGAAGCGATAACAGATTTGAAACCATTTGTAGGAGAGGATACAGTAATAATCCCATTGTTAAATGGTATCGCTCATTTAGCACTATTACAAAAGGAATTCGGTGAAGAAAAGGTGATGGGTGGTTTATGCTTTATTGAAACGACATTAAATAACGAAGGGGATGTCGTGCAAACTAGTGCTGCCAACAGACTTGTATTTGGGGAAATTAAGCCTCAAGATGCAGAGAGGATGCAGCGTATTTCGGAAGTATTTGCGGGTACGAAAGCTAGTTTTGTATTAAGTGAAAATATTACACAAGATATGTGGCACAAATATTTATTTATTACTGTAATGTCAGGTGTGACAACATTAATGCGTGCACCAATAGGCCCGATTCGTGAAAGTGAAGGTGGACGTGATTTTATTCGAAACTTATTTGAAGAATCAGTGCAAATCATGAAATCCATAGAGGCTCCAGTTAAAGATAATATTGTTGAGGAACATATGAAAACGATTGATAAAATTTCTTATGATATGAAGTCATCTATGCAGCGCGATATGGAAAAAGGCTCGCTCATTGAAGGAGAACATTTACAAGGATATTTACTGGATTTAGCAGAGCAATTTTCTATAGAAGCACCTTTATTAGGCGCTGTATATCAAAATTTAAATGTATATGAAAAAGTGATTTTAACTAAAGAAATAGTATGAAAAAGAGCAAAGGATAGCAACATATAAATGTTGCTATCTTTTTTGTTTTTATTTTTGACAACTTATTCGTTTCTTTTCGTTCTTTCTGTCGTATTTCTTTCTTTTTCACGGTTACCATAAAACTGATTAATTTCATTTGCTAATGCATCTAAATATGAATCAGAAAAAATAGGCTTCTTTTCTTTAGACATATGGGTCTCCTTTATCAATTTTTTAGTATTCATTATGTATATTTACGGGCGGATTATGCGCAATCATTTTAAATTTTTATTTTTTAAAATTTTTGTTTACATTTTGAAAATAAAGGAGTATTATAATCCACAGTTTCAATTTTCTAAATCGCTGAAACCGCATGGTGCGGGGGACCCGTTCTTACGGATTAGTACATAATCCGATGGGGTGAATCCTTGAAAAAAGGTAGGGCTACTCATAGGCCCGAATCCGACAGCTAACCTCGTAAGCGTTATATTGAGAAGGAAGGTGGAGCTTGTGCGACAAAAAAAATAATGTCTACAAGTCTATTTCGCTATGGCTTGTAGACATTTTTTGTTTTCTGAAGAAATAGTTTGCTGGCTGTAACTAGCAGAAAAGTTCGTACAAAATTATTGGAGAGTGGACAGCAGTGGTTTCATCTATCAAAAGGTTTTTAATTGGAAGGCCGTTAAAATCAACTGAGTTAGGAGAGCAAAAGCTTAATAAAACAAAGGCGCTAGCCATTTTATCTTCTGACGCATTGTCATCGGTTGCATACGGGCCAGAGCAAATATTAATCGCATTAGCAGGTCTTGGAGCAATAGCTTATTGGTATTCCATTCCGATAGCTGTTGGGGTATTAGTGTTATTAACTGCTCTTATTTTATCTTATCGCCAAATTATTTTCGCTTACCCTCATGGCGGAGGCGCATACGTAGTATCAAAAGAAAATTTAGGTATGAATCCAGGATTAATAGCTGGAGGGTCTTTATTAGTCGATTATATTTTAACTGTTGCAGTAAGTGTATCTGCAGGTACCGATGCGCTCACGTCTGCTTTTCCTAGCTTACATGCACATAGTGTAATTATTGCAGTTGTATTTGTTATATTAATTACGATATTAAATTTAAGAGGGGTAACGGAATCAGCTTCCATTTTAGCATATCCAGTTTATTTATTCGTTTTAGCACTATTTATATTAATTGGTGTAGGGATATATAATATTTTAACTGGTCACGTGTCACCGACTTTACACACGCCGATTGGAACACCAGTTGCAGGAATTAGTTTGTTCTTACTGTTACGAGCATTTGCTTCAGGAAGCTCTGCTTTAACGGGTGTTGAGGCGATATCTAACGCAATTCCAAACTTTAAAGATCCTGCACCTAACAATGCAGCGAAAACATTGCTTGCAATGGGTGCATTACTTGCAGTTTTATTTTCAGGAATTGTCTTTTTAGCTTATTATTACGGAATTAATCCAAGTAAGGAAGTAACAGTCGTTTCACAAATTGCTGAACAAACTTTTGGACGTAATTTCATGTACTATTTCATACAAGGTACAACAGCTTTAATATTAATTCTTGCTGCTAATACAGGTTATTCTGCATTTCCGCTATTAGCAGTTAATCTTGCGAAAGATAAGTTTATACCGAGAATGTTTACGATTAGAGGAGACCGCCTAGGTTACTCAAACGGTATTATTATACTTGGAATCGCTTCAATTATTTTAATTGTAGCTTTCCAAGGGCAAACAGAACATTTAATCCCGTTATATGCAGTAGGTGTATTTATTCCATTTACACTTTCTCAAACTGGGATGGTATTAAAATGGCTTCGTGAAAAACCTGAAGGATGGGCTTTGAGATTAACGGTCAATTTAATTGGTGCAGTCATTAGTTTTATCGTAATGAGTATGTTCTTTTTAACTAAATTCGCACAAGTTTGGTCGATCCTTATTTTCTTACCTGCCATTATCTTCTTGTTCCATCGAATTAAGAAGCATTATGATGCAGTGGGGGATCAATTAAGTTTAAAAACTTGTGAACCACTTGTTCCGATTGAAGGGAATGTAATTGTCGTTCCTGTAGCAGGTATGACTCATGTAGTAGAAAATTCACTGAACTATGCGAAGGCACTTTCAGCGGATCAAGTTATCGCTGTATATGTTGCCTTTGACAGAGAAGAGGAAAAGAAATTTGAAGAGAAATGGCAGAAGTGGCAGCCAGAAGTAAGACTTGTTACATTACATTCTCATTATAGAAGTATCATTCAGCCGTTAACAAAGTTCATTGATACAGTGCAATATAAAGCGAGTGAATCAAATTATCGGGTTACAGTCGTTATACCACAGTTTATTCCGAAAAAAGGCTGGCATAACATTCTTCATAATCAATCTAGTTTACTCATTCGTGCGTATTTACTCTATAAAAGAAATGTTGTTATTACGACAGTTCCATATCATTTGAAAAAGTAATAAGATTTTTTAAGGATAGCTTCACGAAACTGAAGCTATCCTTTTTGTGTATATGCTATGCATAATTGCATATAGGTCTTAAAATTATATTACAATAATATTATCACTTATGAGTAAACAGTGTTTTTTGTTGTGATATATGGATATTTTAATTGAGAAAGTTAATCGGATTTTATTTTGGAATAAAGACATGAGGGCTTGAAAATAAAGGGAATTAAAATACTTCTTTACGGTAGATAAATAGCTGTGTTTAAATGACCTTACAGTACAAAACTTAAATAAAAACAAAACGGAATTTCATATTTACGTGCGTTATTTAGCTTAAAATGAATAATATTTTCATGTAATATATTCACTGTGTGAATGTAGAAATTGCGATGAAACAGAAATTTTATACAATATTATTCATACTAAGCACATATGAAAAGTTATGAAGTGTTTTATAACAATAAGTAAGTACTGTGGAAATAAAGTTTGAGAGAGGTGGTTCGTACATGACTCACGGTGAGAACGTTCTCTATTTTTAACCATCTCAAATCATTTGCAAGAAAATAGAATAATAAAATGGGATAGTAATAGTTACTAATACATAGGAGGAGTTAAAGTGAAAAAAACTTTAATTACAGGGTTATTGGTTACAGCAGTATCTACGAGTTGCTTCATTCCTGTAAGCGCTTACGCTAAGGAGGCGCAACCAGAAGTGAAAACAGTATATGCACAAAATGTAATTGCTCCAAATACATTATCCAATTCAATTAGAATGTTAGGATCACAGTCACCGCTTATACAAGCATACGGATTGGTTATTTTACAACAGCCAGACATTAAGGTGAATGCGATGAGCAGCTTAACGAATCATCAAAAGTTTGCAAAGGCAAATGTACGAGAGTGGATTGATGAATATAATCCGAAGCTAATCGATTTAAATCAAGAGATGATGAGATATAGCACTCGATTTAATAGCTATTATAGTAAGCTCTATGAACTAGCAGGAAACATAAATGAAGATGAACAAGCAAAAGCAGATTTTACAGGCGCATATGGAAAATTACAATTACAAGTACAAAGCATTCAAGAGAGTATGGAGCAAGATTTATTAGAGTTAAATCGATTTAAAACGGTATTAGACAAAGATAGTAGCAACTTATCAATTAAAGCTGATGAAGCAATAAAAACACTACAAGGATCAAGTGGAGATATTGTGAAATTAAGAGAAGATATTAAAAGAATTCAAGGGGAAATTCAAGCTGAATTAACGACTATTTTGAACAGGCCTCAAGAAATTATTAAAGGTTCTATTAATATCGGTAAACAAGTATTTACAATTACAAATCAAACTGCGCAGACGAAAACAATTGATTTCGTTTCTATCGGTACTTTAAGTAATGAAATTGTAAATGCTGCCGATAGTCAAACGAGAGAAGCAGCTCTTCGCATTCAGCAAAAGCAAAAAGAGCTACTACCACTTATTCAAAAGTTATCACAAACTGAAGCAGAGGCGACACAAATTACATTTGTTGAAGATCAAGTAAGTAGCTTTACAGAACTAATCAATCGTCAAATTACAACTTTAGAAACGTTATTAACGGATTGGAAAGTTTTAAACAATAATATGATCCAAATTCAAAAGAATGTTGAAGAAGGCACATATACAGACAGTAGTTTACTTCAAAAACATTTCAATCAAATTAAAAAAGTAAGTGATGAAATGAATAAACAAACAAATCAATTTGAAGATTACATTACAAACGTTGAAGTACATTAAGCAAAAAAATAATTAGCGATATAGGGAGAGAAGAAAAATGACAAAAAAACCATATAAAGTAATGGCTCTATCAGCACTTATGGCAGTATTTGCAGCAGGAAACATCATGCCAGCCCATACGTATGCAGCTGAAAGCACCGTGAAACAAGCTCCAGTTCATGCGGTTGCAAAAGCTTATAATGACTATGAAGAATACTCATTAGGACCAGAAGGCTTAAAAGATGCAATGGAAAGAACAGGTTCAAATGCTTTAGTAATGGATCTGTACGCTTTAACAATTATTAAACAAGGTAATGTTAACTTTGGTAATGTATCATCTGTTGATGCGGCTTTAAAAGGAAAAGTCATTCAGCATCAAGATACAGCGAGAGGAAATGCGAAGCAATGGTTAGATGTATTAAAGCCACAGCTTATTTCAACGAATCAAAATATTATCAATTACAATACGAAATTCCAAAACTATTATGATACTTTAGTTGCTGCGGTAGATGCAAAAGATAAAGCGACTCTTACAAAAGGGTTAACTAGATTATCAAGTAGTATTAATGAAAATAAAGCGCAAGTAGATCAGTTAGTAGAAGACTTGAAGAAATTCCGAAATAAAATGACGTCGGATACGCAAAACTTTAAGGGTGATGCAAATCAAATTACATCTATTTTAGCAAGTCAAGATGCAGGAATCCCGCTTCTGCAAAATCAAATTACAACGTACAATGAAGCAATTAGTAAATATAATGCAATTATTATCGGTTCATCAG
Source organism: Bacillus silvicola (assembly GCF_050524305.1). NCBI lineage: Bacteria > Bacillati > Bacillota > Bacilli > Caryophanales > Bacillaceae > Bacillus > Bacillus silvicola. The sequence goes on along the minus strand of NZ_JBNGVC010000001.1, from coordinate 607,972 downwards.
TGGCGACAGCACTAGGCCCAATTGCAATTATCGGTGGTGCAGTAGTTATTGCGACAGGTGCAGGAACGCCGCTAGGGGTCGCATTAATTGCAGGTGGTGCAGCAGCTGTAGGTGGTGGTACAGCTGGTATCGTATTAGCGAAGAAAGAGCTTGATAATGCACAAGCTGAAATTCAAAAAATAACAGGACAAGTTACAACCGCTCAATTAGAAGTAGCTGGATTAACAAACATTAAAACACAAACGGAGTATTTAACAAATACAATTGATACTGCAATTACAGCGTTGCAAAACATATCAAATCAATGGTATACAATGGGATCAAAATACAATTCTTTACTTCAAAATGTAGATTCTATTAGTCCAAACGACCTTGTTTTCATTAAAGAAGATTTAAACATTGCGAAAGATAGCTGGAAAAACATTAAAGACTATGCAGAAAAAATTTATGCTGAAGATATTAAAGTAGTGGATACGAAAAAAGCATAATAGTAATTAAACTGTTTCAGCATTATGTATAGATAAATGATTTTCAAATAATAGAGAGCTCCTGTTCAGTAGTGAGCAGGAGCTCTTTTTACCTCTAACGTTTCATATCCTCATAAAAAGAATAGGTGATAAGTATGCGTAATAATTTCTATAAAAAATGTCTTTTAACGATAATGATTGCTGGAGTCGCAACGAGTAATGCGTTTCCTTTACATCCTTTTGCAGCAGAACAAAACGTAAAGACACTACAAGAAAATGCGAAAAATTATTCTCTCGGACCAGCAGGATTCCAAGATGTAATGGCACAAACGACATCAAGTATGTTTGCAATGGATTCATATGCAAAATTAATTCAAAATCAGCAAGAGACTGATTTGAGTAAAATAAGTTCCATTAATAGTGAGTTTAAAGGAAATATGGTTCAGCATCAAAGAGATGCAAAAATTAATGCGGCGTATTGGTTAAATAATATGAAGCCTCAAATTATGAAAACGGACCAAAATATTATTAATTACAATAATACTTTTCAAGCGTACTATAATAGCATGCTAGTAGCGATTGATCAAAAGGATAGCGGTAAATTAAAAGCGGATTTGGAAAAGTTATATGCGGATATTGTAAAGAATCAAAATGAGGTAGATGTATTATTAGGGAATTTGAAAGCTTTTCGCGATAGAATGGCGAAAGACACAAATAGTTTTAAAGAGGATACAAATCAATTAACAGCAATTTTGGCTAGTACGAATGCAGGTATTCCAGCATTAGAGCAACAAATAAATACATATAATGATTCAATCAAAAAGAGTAATGATATGGTTATCGCTGGTGGTGTACTTTGCGTAGCGCTAATAACATGTCTTGCTGGCGGACCGATGATTGCAATTGCGAAAAAAGATATCGCAAATGCAGAAAGAGAAATAGCCAATTTAAAAGATAGAATTTCTGGAGCACAAGCAGAAGTAGCAATTTTGACTGATGTGAAAAATAAAACAACAAATATGACAGAAACAATTGATGCAGCAATTACAGCACTGCAAAACATATCAAATCAATGGTATACAGTAGGTGCGAAATATAATAACTTACTACAAAACGTAAAAGGAATGAGTCCAGAAGAATTTACATTTATAAAAGAAGATTTAAATACAGCGAAAGATAGCTGGAAAGATGTAAAGGATTATACAGAAAAATTGCATGAAGGTGTGGCGAAGTAAACAGTGGACTAGTTCCGCTGTTTATTTTTTTATCCCGTTTTTTGTGGAGAGCCGAGCATGTAATTTTATCCATAAGTTTGCTGTGCGTTTTATCAATGTGGCTTTCTATGAGAATTTGACTTGTTTTTTCATTTTGGGGTGGTAAAAAATTCTTAAGTTGATGGGCATGGGATAGCACCACATGCCATCAACTTAAGAACAGGAACTTACGCTTGAACATAATATCAAATTTAAATGAGCAAAGCTCTATTTCAAGTGAATAGAATCCACTCTTTAAGAATACATAAAATATATACATACAAGCTTAGTCTGATTACTACATCATTAGTGAAAGTAGGATTCTATAGATTTTGGAGGAAGAAATATGCAAAAAAAGGTTCTCCTGTTTACAGATTTGGGGATTGATGATGCGTTTGCTATACTGTACACCTTTTTTCGTAAAGACATTCAACTTGTAGGAATTGTAGCCGATTATGGAAATGTATCAAGAGAAAATGTATTAAGAAATATTAACTATTTGAAGTACATTGCGGGAAGGGAAGAGATACCTGTATTCCTTGGTGCTTCTGTACCGTTGACAGGTATAGTGATTCAGTATTTCCCTGAGGTACATGGAAAAGTCGGATTAGGGCCTATTATTCCCCCTGAAATTTCATATCCAGTTTATCCTTTAAATGATATTTATCAAATTATAGAATCAAATTTAGAAAATCTTACAATTATCAATTTAGGAAGACTTTCTTCGTTAGCTACGACTTTTGTATTGAATTTAGAAACAATGCGAAACGTAAGAGAATGCGTTTGCATGGGGGGAGCTTTTTTCTATCCAGGTAACGTAACTGCTGTGGCTGAAGCTAACTTTTACTCAGACCCTTATGCAGCAAACTTAATTCTGCAGCATGCAAAGAACTTGACAATTATTCCTTTAAATGTGACTCAACATGCGATTGTTACACCCGAAATGGTCCAGCAAATCGATGCATTTCACCGGAATACACAGGATCTTGCAGGACTCATCATCAAACCTATGTTAGACTATTATTATAAATTCTACTCCAAGTCTAATCCAGGTATAAGTGGAAGTCCTATGCATGATTTTGTGACAGTGTGGTATTTGCTGAATCAAGAGGCTGTGGGCCTTTCAAGAGTACCTATTAAAGTAATTCCTGACCAAGGAGAAGGATTTGGTCAAAGTATTGCAGATTTTCGTTTTACTACTAATCCAGGCTATAAAACGCATAATGTAGCTTTTCAGTTTGATTATGAAAAATTCAAGAAGGATATTATGGAAACGTTTTTAAAGAAGAGAGTGTAACAGACTTTATTAATTTCAGATAATACGGATTATGTGAATGTAATGCCACTTCACTTAACGTACAGGAATTCGACTTTATTAGGTTAAATTTCGCTTAGCATATAAAACTTCCAAAATGTTGGCTGTATCCCATCACTATCAAGCTAACAAAACAAAGTAAAACACCCCACTAAAATGAAAAAATCCGCGAATTTCTCAAAGTAATTAACTGCAGTGAAAGAAAATTTTCATTTCGGGGTTACATTAAAACTTTAGCTTGATGGCCGTGGATTTCGCAATCAAAATGTGAATTTCATACGCTTAAGGAATTTCTTTGTTAAACGTACATTAAGGAAGTTCCATAAACGATATTTAATATTTGTTATTGAAGGGTTTTGTTATCGTTACTATAAAAAGAATAAATATAAATCCATTTAACTGTTTCAAGATCATCTGTATCGAGTGTATGAAGCTGAAAAATAAAGTTTCATTGTAAAGACTAAATGGAATAGCAGTTCAGGTAGATAAAATTCGATAGTCGAAATTTCTTGCATAAAGCTGTATAATGCTTGTAACGAAAGGGAAATACAGGAAAGGATTTGTAATAAGTTACTATGGATAAGGATAAACAACAATTAAGCGTTGAAGTTGCAAGATTATATTATCAATCAGATTATAGTCAGCAAGAAATTGCTAACAAATTAAATATCTCAAGACCGACGATCTCTAGATTATTAAAGTACGCAAAAGAAAAAGGATTTGTTCAAATTAGTATAGCTGATCCATTTGCTGATTTAGATAACGTTGGGAATTTACTTAAAGAAAAGTACAACTTGTTAGAGGCACATGTTGTGTTTTCTCCAGTACCAGAATATGCAACGATTACGGAGTATATTAGTAAGTATGCTGCTGAGTATATGGAAAAGACAGTGAAAAACGGTGATATCGTTGGTGTAAGCTGGGGAATGACGATGTATGAAATCGCCAGAAAAATCGTACCTCAACATGTAAAAGGGGTAGAGGTTGTCCAATTAAAAGGTGGCATTAGTCACTCAAGTGTAAATACATATGCAAATGAGACCATCGCTTTATTTGCAGAGGCTTTTCAAACGACACCAAGAAATCTACCACTTCCAGTTATATTTGATAATGCGGTGACAAAAGAATTAGTAGAGCAAGATCGACATATTCATCACATTATTGAAATGGGGAAACAAGCAAATGTTGCGATTTTCACTGTTGGTACAGTGCGTGATGAAGCGTTATTATTCCGATTAGGATATTTAGATAAGGATGAAACGAACATTTTGAAAAAACAAGCTGTCGGTGACATTTGTTCACGTTTCTTTGATGGAGACGGAAATATTAGTAGCGAAGAAATTAATAAGCGTACAATTGGAATTGAGTTAGAGGAACTTAAATTAAAGAAACGTTCTATTTTAGTTGCAGGTGGCAATAGAAAAATAAAAGCAATTGATGGTGCGTTACGCGGTGGGTATGCAAATGTATTAATTATCGATCAGCATACAGCAAAAGAATTGTTACATTATCAAAAAGGTTAGAAATAAAAGGTTTTCTCAAAATATTAATTTTGAGAAAGCCTTTTATTTTTAGTATGAATAAATCAATGTGTAGTACCTTGTAAAGTATTTGTAAGGAACGCTCTTTGATTGATCTCCTTTTTCAAAAATTAGTGAATTAGCCATAATATCTCTATCTACAAAAGTCCATCCATCTTGCTCCATCATATCGATAAAAGGTTCCATTTTTCCACGCTTTACTAAGTAGGGGTATTGATTATCTATCGGTTCTACTTCCACCATTTCTTTGTCTTGAATAACCATCTTAGACATAGCCAAAGCAAATGGAATGGGGTTTCCTTCTTGGAAAATAACATCCCTTTTATAAAAAATAAATATGGATAGTGAGGTGCATACTAGCAATGTGAATATAAAGAATTTTGACTTAAACAATTGGTTCACATCCTTTATTTACAAGCTTATACTACTTTCAATGTATTACAAGAAATTCCCTTCTGAAAAAGAATGAACAGAATTTCAAAAGTGTATTTACATTTGTTCAACTAAGAGTTAGAATGAAGTTGTTAAAAGATATGAGGAGTGAAGATAATGAATATTGCAAAGTTAATTGACCATACAATTTTAAAAGCTAATACTACAAAAGAAGATGTTATGAAAGTAATCGAAGAAGCAAAGGAATATAAATTCGCTTCTGTTTGTATTAATCCTACATGGGTGAAGCTAGCTGCTGAAGAATTAGCTGGACATGATGTAGACGTTTGTACTGTAATCGGTTTCCCATTAGGAGCAAGCACTACTGAAACAAAAGCATTCGAAACAAAAGATGCTATCGCAAAAGGTGCAACTGAAGTTGATATGGTAATCAACGTAGGTGCTTTAAAAGATGGCGACAATGAGTTCGTTGAAAAAGACATTTATGAAGTAGTACAAGCAGCAAAAGGAAAAGCTCTTGTAAAAGTTATTATTGAAACTTGCCTATTAACAGACGAAGAAAAAGTACGTGCTTGTGAATTATCAGTAAAAGCTGGCGCTGATTTCGTAAAAACTTCAACTGGATTCTCAACTGGCGGAGCAACTGCTGAAGACATCGCATTAATGCGTAAAACAGTAGGACCAAACGTTGGTGTAAAAGCATCTGGCGGCGTTCGTACACGTGAAGATGCAGACAAAATGGTAGCGGCTGGAGCTTCTCGCGTTGGAGCAAGTGCTAGTGTTGCAATCGTATTAAACGATGCAAAAGGTGCTACAGATAACTACTAATTAATAAAGTGTGAAAAGCAATAGATACACAAAGTATAGTGTATCTATTGCTTTAACAATTGAAAATAATGTAAGCGGATACGAATGGGAGGAGACGGCTTATGAAATACTTAATAGGTGTTTTTGGCCTCGTATTGATTTTAGGTATCGCATGGCTTGCTAGTAATAATAGAAAAAAAGTCAAATATCGCCCAATCATAACGATGGTTATATTACAATTCATTTTGGGATTTTTATTATTAAATACAAGCGTAGGGAATATATTAATTAGCGGAATAGCAGATGGTTTTGGAGAATTATTAAAATATGCCGCTGATGGTGTGAATTTCGTATTTGGTGGATTAGTAAATCAAAAAGAGTTTTCATTCTTTTTAAGTGTATTAATGCCAATCGTATTTATATCAGCTTTAATAGGTATTTTGCAACATATTAAAGTATTACCTATTATTGTGAAATCTATCGGTCTAGCATTAAGTAAAGTAAATGGAATGGGGAAACTAGAATCATATAACGCGGTAGCTTCTGCGATTTTAGGACAATCTGAAGTGTTTATTTCAGTTAAGAAACAACTAGGATTATTGCCAGAGAAAAGAATGTATACATTATGTGCATCTGCAATGTCTACAGTTTCTATGTCTATCGTTGGATCATACATGGTGTTGTTAAAACCTCAATATGTTGTAACCGCTTTAGTTCTGAACTTATTCGGCGGATTCATCATTGCTTCTATCATTAATCCGTATGAAGTTACAGAAGAAGAGGATATGTTAGAAGTACAAGAAGAAGAAAAAAAGACATTCTTTGAAGTATTAGGGGAATACATTATAGATGGATTTAAAGTTGCGATTACAGTAGCAGCTATGTTAATTGGTTTCGTTGCTCTTATCGCATTCATTAATGCAGTATTTAAGGGTGTAATCGGTATTTCATTCCAAGAAATTCTCGGTTATGTATTTGCACCATTTGCATTTATTATGGGTGTGCCTTGGCATGAAGCAGTTAACGCAGGTAATATTATGGCGACAAAATTAGTATCAAATGAATTTGTTGCGATGACAGATTTAGCACAAGGAAACTTTAATTTCTCAGATAGAACGACAGCGATTATATCTGTATTCTTAGTATCATTTGCAAATTTCTCTTCAATTGGAATTATTGCTGGAGCAGTTAAGAGCTTAAATGAAAAACAAGGGAATGTAGTCGCAAGATTTGGTTTGAAATTACTTTTCGGTGCAACGTTAGTAAGTTTCTTATCAGCAACAATCGTGGGCTTATTATTTTAATAGATTCATATAATATAAAAAGGAATGGTGATTGTAATGAGAATGGTAGATATTATTGCGAAAAAACGTGACGGCAAAGAATTAACGACTGAAGAAATTAAATTCTTTATTAATGGATATACAGACGGAAGTATTCCTGATTATCAAGTGAGTGCACTTGCAATGGCAATCTTTTTTAAAGATATGACAGATCGTGAGCGTGCAGATTTAACGATGGCAATGGTGGAGTCTGGAGAAACGATCGACTTATCAGCAATTGAAGGAATTAAAGTAGACAAACATTCAACTGGCGGTGTTGGTGATACAACTACATTAGTATTAGGACCATTAGTAGCTGCTTTAGACGTACCAGTAGCAAAAATGTCTGGTCGTGGTTTAGGACATACGGGCGGAACAATTGATAAATTAGAAGCGGTAGAAGGATTCCACGTTGAAATCACGAAAGAGCAGTTCATTGATATTGTAAACCGTGACAAAGTAGCTGTTATTGGACAAACAGGAAACTTAACACCTGCAGATAAAAAGATTTATGCATTACGCGATGTAACAGGAACGGTTAACTCAATTCCTTTAATCGCAAGTTCAATTATGAGTAAAAAAATCGCAGCTGGTGCTGATGCAATCGTACTTGATGTAAAAACAGGTGCTGGCGCATTTATGAAAACAGAAGAAGATGCAAAAGAATTAGCGCATGCAATGGTACGTATCGGAAATAATGTAGGACGTCAAACTATGGCTGTTATTTCAGATATGTCACAACCACTTGGTTTTGCAATTGGTAATGCTTTAGAAGTGAAAGAAGCGATTGATACGTTAAAAGGTGAAGGTCCAGAAGATTTAACAGAATTAGTACTTGTATTAGGAAGTCAAATGGTTGTACTTGCGAAAAAAGCAAATACATTAGAAGAAGCTCGTAAAATGTTAATTGAAGTTATGAAAAATGGGAAAGCAACTGAGAAATTTAAAGAGTTCTTAAGCAATCAAGGTGGAGACAGCTCAATTGTAGATAATCCAGAAAAAATGCCACAAGCGAAGTATGTAATTGATGTACCTGCTAAAACTTCAGGTGTTATTTCAAACATTGTTGCAGATGAAATCGGTATCGCTGCGATGTTACTTGGTGCAGGCCGTGCAACGAAGGAAGATGAAATCGATTTAGCTGTAGGTTTAATGTTACGTAAAAAAGTTGGCGATACAGTAAAAGAAGGCGAGCCATTCGTAACGATTTATGCAAATCGCGAAAATGTAGAAGATGTAAAAGTAAAAATTTATGAGAACATTTCTATCGCTGAAACAGCAGTGGCTCCTAAATTAGTTCATACAGTTATTACTGACTAATCATCATTACATTTACTTTGAGGAGGAAATAATATGGATAAGAAAAAATATATTGAAGAAGCAAATAAGATGTTATCAAAAGCATATATTCCGTATTCGAAATTTCCCGTTGGTGCAGCATTAGTTACGAAAGAAGGTAAAATCTATACTGGCTGTAATATAGAAAATGCTTCTTACGGCTTATGTAACTGTGCAGAAAGAACAGCAATCTTTAAAGCAGTATCAGAAGGTGAGCGTGACTTTAGTTACCTAGTCATTACAGGCGAAACTGATGGACCAATTTCACCATGTGGTGCATGTAGACAAGTTATTGCTGAATTTTGTGATCCGAAAATGCCTGTTTTACTAACGAATGTAAAAGGTGATGAAAAAGAAGTGACGGTTGAACAGTTATTGCCGGGTGCTTTCACAATTGAAGATTTAAAATAAGTAAAAGCCATTCCACAAGGAAAAGTTGTGGAATGGCTTTTTTGTTTTTAAAAAATAGAATGTAACATTCTGTTCATATTCCGTTCATAAACATTCCGTAAAATAATTGCAGCGGATATGGAAAACGACGATATGAATTGTCGTTCTACAGCAGGAGGAATATAATGAAGAAATTATATAATGCAGCATTCATGTACTTAATTATTGGTTTATTATCAGGTGTATTTGCAAGAGAGTATACAAAAGCACAAGGAATTAAAGGATCTACTATGTTACAGCTAGTGCATACGCATGTATTAGTATTAGGGTTCATATTCTTTTTGGTTGCATTAGCTTTGTTTAAAGTGTTTCATGTACAAGAAACAAAAAGCTTTCACGTATGGTTTATTGTTTATAATGCAGGATTAATTTTTACTATCGCTACAATGGTATTTAGAGGTCTTCTACAAGTAAACGGAACAGACTTTAACGGTTTAAGCCATATGGCTGGATTAGCTCATGTCATTATTAGTGTCGGGCTTGTTTGGTTTATGATTTTGCTAAAAAAGTCTTTTAAATAGATAGGAGTGGAGAATATGAGTTTAGCACTTTTATCAAGTATCGTAGCAGTTTGTATGGCTGTTGGAGTGATGTTTCTTCGCTTTAAGTCAGCGAAAAAACCGGTAACGAAAAAGAAAATTATATTACCGCCAATCTTTATGAGTACTGGCGCATCGATGTACTTCTTACCAGAGTTTCGGTTAACATCGTTAGAAATAGTAGAGGCAATTAGCGTAGGACTTATTTTCTCTATATTTCTTATTAAAACATCTAAGTTCGAAATAAAGGGCGAAGATATATATATGAAACCGTCAAAAGCGTTCATATTTATTTTAGTAGGCTTATTAGCTGTACGGGTAGCATTAAAATCATATTTAAGTCAATCGATTGATTTGGCGCAATTAAGCGGGATGTTTTTCTTACTTGCTTTTGCGATGATCGTATCGTGGAGAATTGCTATGTATCGCTCGTATACTAAATTAGAAAAGACAATAAAAAGAGCTGGAATTTCTATATAGGAATTTCAGCTCTTTTTATGTTTTATACGATTGTTTTTTTAGCCTTGATTTCATTTGCTTAATTTTAAACGTATTTGAGCATCTTGTAATGCGACTGGTGTAACGTTAAGACCATTTTGATCAACGATTTTTGTGTTTAATAAAATGGAATCTAAGCTTCCACGAAATGTTTTTGTATAGTTTTGACGCAACATTTGTTGTTCTTGTTTTTCATCAACTGTTAATCCAGATGCTTTTTCTTTTTTTGATAATTCGTTAATACGGAATAAAATGTTTTGCATTTTGTTCACCTCTTATTTTAATTTAAATTAGTTACTTACTAATTTATAGTTATTTTATCCTATCTTTTAGAAGATGTCAATGCTCCTAAAAAATAACTGAACAACATAGGTAAAGGAATAGTTTATACATATGATAATGGAGGTTTAACTTTTTATATGAATACTATTAATTGACGAAAAATTATAACAATAATAAAATGAATAACAGAGGATAATTATCTTTAAAAACATACATAGAACACTAGGGGGATTATTATGAAGTCAACATTTTTTGCTCGAAATAGAGAACGATTAGCGAAAACATTACATGATGAATCTATTACTATTTTATTTGCTGGACAGGCACCTCATATGTCAGCTGATGCACATTATAAATTTATACCGAATCGAAATTTTTATTATTTAACGGGGATCGATGAGCCGAATGTTATTTTCATGTTAAAAAAGTTTGGGAATAGTGTAGAAGAGACTCTCTTCATTGAAAAATCAGATCCGGTGCTTGAAAAGTGGGTTGGAAAAACAGTTTCTAAAGAAGATGCAGAACAAATTTCATGTATAAAAAAAGTTGTATATATAGAAAGCTTTGAAAAGACAATGGCAAATACACTTTTCACAGAAAATGTGAAACATGTGAATTTAGATTTGGAACTTCGTGAGTGGAAAGGTACAGAGCCGAAAACGTTAGCGTTTGCTAAACATGTAAGAGAACAATATCCACACGTTACAATCGGTAATGTATACCCAAACATTTGTGAATTACGAGTGTTTAAAACAGAAGAAGAAATTGAAATCATAAAAGACGCTATTGCTGTTACTAAAGAGGGTATTTATAATGTACTGAAGCATGCAAAAGCAGACATGATGGAATATGAATTAGAAGCTCATTTTGATTTTACGTTGAAATCATCTGGCATTAAACATCATGCATTTAATACAATTTTGGCGAGTGGTAAAAACGCTACTGTGCTGCATTATGAAGATAATGATGCAAAAGTGGGACAAGGTGATCTAGTACTGCTCGATTTAGGTGCTCAAAAAGACTATTATAATGCTGATATTAGTTACACATTCCCAGCTAGTGGAACATTCTCTAGTCGCCAAAAGCAAATATATAATATCGTGTTAAAAGCATTAAAAGAAACAACGGAACTTATTAAGCCAGGTTTAAAATTCGCTGCATTAAATGAGCATACAAAAAAGGTGCTAGCAGAAGAATGTAAAGCAATTGGTTTAATTCAAGAAGACGAGGAATTAACGAAATATTATTATCACGGTGTCAGCCACTTCCTTGGTTTAGATACACATGATGTAGGAACGTACAAAGATAGAGTATTAGAAGAAGGTATGGTTATTACGATTGAACCAGGTATATATATTGAAGAAGAATCAATTGGAATTCGTATTGAAGATGATATTCTTGTCACGAAGGACGGATATGAAAACTTGTCAAAAGATATCATTAGAGAAGTTGAAGAGATTGAAGAGTTTATGAGAGAGAATAATGTAAATGTAAAAGAAGATGAAGTTGTTACGAAATAATGATTGGAAGAGGCGCTCAATTTTGGGCGCCTTTTTATTTTGCTTATTTTATATCTCCATATTTTCTTGAAAATTGCCTTCTATAATAATCGTGAAAAGAAAAAGGGGGAATTTTCCATGAAGAGATTTGTATTAACAGCAGTTACAGTCTCCGTAATATCTTTAATTGCTGCGTGTTCTGCGACTACAAATACAACAAATGCTCATAAAAATATGAATGATAAAAAAACAAAACAGACTGAAACGGCTACAAAGCCATTGAAAGTTATAAAAGGGACAGAAGTTACTTTAGTAGCGAAAGAAGAAAAACAAAAGCTAAGTAGCGGTGTTATTGTTCCAGTCTGGACATTTAATGGTTCATCCCCAGGTCCAGAAATCAGGGTGAAAAAAGGTGAAAAGGTTAAAGTGACATTAAAAAATGAATTACCTGCGCCAGTATCTATTCATTGGCATGGGTATCCTGTCCCAAATAACATGGATGGAATTCCAGGCGTGACACAAGATGCGGTTGAATCAGGAAAAAGTTTCACCTATGAATTTGAAGCGAACGTACCAGGAACATATTGGTATCATTCACATCAAGATTCTGTAAATCAACTAGATAGAGGCTTGTATGGCGCTCTTATTGTAGAGGATACAAATGAAAATTATGATAAAGATTACACATTAATGTTAGATGAATGGGTAACTGATAAAGAAAAAATTAATAAGCAGTTAAAAGAAATGACAAAAGGGCCAACAGGTAATAAATCTAAGGGTAATGAAAATACGAAAAAGAATGATGATATGAAAGGCATGGATCATTCCGGTATGGACATGAAGAGTGATAAAAAAGACTCTGGCAATATGGCAGGCATGGATCATGGAAATATGAAGATGGAAGGTCATGATATGAGTATGTATGACTTATTCACAATCAATGGTAAAAGCGGTGATTTAGTAGAGCCCTTAAAAGTGAATGAGGGTGATAAAGTTCGTCTTCGACTCGTTAATGCGGGTTATTTATCACATGATATACACGTTCACGGTCATGATTTAAAAGTAATTGCAACAGATGGTCAACCAATTAATGATCCAAAAGTTATAAAAGAAAAAGTAATTTCAATTGCACCGGGTGAACGTTATGATGTTGAATTTACAGCTAACAATCCTGGGAAATGGTACGTTGAAGACCATTCAGAAAATAAGGATGCAAAAGGAATGAAAGCTGTTATTGAATATGATGGAAGCAAAGAGATGAAAGACAAAGCAGATGAAAAAGAAAAATTACCGAAATTAGATATGACGAAATATGGTGCTAAAAGATTAGGTAGTTTCACGTTAGGCCAGCAGTATACTGCCACATATAATATGGACTTGAATACGCAAATGAATGGAAATGAAATGGTATATACAATTAACGGAAAGGTATTCCCAGATATTGACCCAATTTCAGTGAAAAAGGGTGACTTAGTAAAAGTAAAATTAGTAAATCGCTCTAAAGCGGACGATCATCCGATGCATTTACACGGTCATTTCTTCCAGGTGTTAAGTAAAGATGGAAAACCGGTAGAAGGTTCTCCAATTGTTAAAGACACTTTGAACTTAAAATCAGGAGAAGAATATGAAGTAGCCTTTGTAGCAGACAATCCGGGTGAATGGATGTTCCACTGTCATGATTTACACCATGCTTCAGCGGGGATGGTAACAGAAGTGAAATATACAGATTATAAATCTGAGTATGTTCCAAACCCTAATATTCCTAATAAGCCAGAATAACATAAAGCAGTTATCCATAGGATAACTGCTTTATGTATTTTAGTCTTTAGCGTTATGCATATGTTGATCATGCTCGGATGCAGGTGGAGGTGTATGATCTGGGAATGTTACGAATACAGTGAGAACAATTACTACGCCAATTGAGAGCGATAATAGAAACTGGCGATGGATATAAGTAGAAAAGGTTTCTGATAAAAGGTGAATCATACATGACATAGTTATCGTTATGGTAAGTAAGAGGCTAATGAACAGTATAATATGGGCTTGTTGAGCGTTTAACATCTCTGTAATCATAGCGCCCATCATACTTGCCATTAATCCAGAGAACATACCTTCTAAGGCAGTATAAAGGTGAAAGCGTAGACCGACTAAAAGACCGATAAACCCACTAATCAAAATAGCAAGCAAAGTAGAATGTAGTAATTCTCCTTTAAAGAGAATGCCTAAATAAAAACCTATACTTAAACCAATACACATACTAAAAGACATAATAAATACCATATACTCCATTAGGGTACCCTTACGTTTAGAAATATATGATGTAATAATAATCGAGATACAACAAAGTGTTAAAGTAGTTAGCGTATAAGCAAACATCATGATACCTCCCTGTCCTATCGTTCACTTCATCATATGTTCAAATGGAGAATACTTATGCTAATATATATCTGCAAATTATCTGCACAATTTAAAAACGGTATGCAGTAATGAAGGGAAGGACGCTCGATTTTTTGGCGTCTTTTTTGTCTATGAGCATGTGAAAGAAATTGTTATATAATGAGTTTCTATTGTGAAGCCATAAAGAATCAGCGTATAATATTATAGGTCTCACATTTTTGAGACAAACCGCGAATGATAAATAAGATTGTTGTTTTATCATCGTCTCTAAACATATATACAATGAAAGTAACACTGGAATACAGATAGGGAGTTAGAAGATGAAATTAATTATTGCCGAGAAACCAGATCAAGGTTTGGCTCTTGTTTCACAATTTAAATATCGCCGGAAAGATGGGTATTTAGAAGTAGAAGCAAATGAGTTATTTCCAAATGGAGCGTACTGTACATGGGCAATTGGTCATTTGACGCAGTTATGTAATCCAGAACATTATCACGCAGAGTGGAAAAAATGGTCACTTAATACGTTACCGATGATTCCAGAGCGTTTTCAGTTTGAGGTAACAAAGTCAAAGTATAAGCAATTTAACGTTGTGAAACAGCTGTTACATAACCCTCAAGTAACAGAAATTATTCACGCGGGCGATGCTGGGCGTGAAGGGGAATTAATCGTACGAAACATTATTAACCTTTGTAACGTGCAAAAACCAATGAAGCGCTTGTGGATTTCATCTTTAACGAAGCAAGCTATTTATCAAGGGTTTAAAAACTTACTAGATGAAGCAGATACGATTAATACGTATTACGAAGCATATACAAGATCCTGCGCTGACTGGGTTGTTGGTATGAATGCATCGCGTGTCTTTAGTATTTTGCTAAAGAAAAAGGGAATGAATGATGTTTTTTCAGCTGGACGTGTACAGACTCCAACATTGGCGTTAATAGTAAAGCGTGAAAAAGAAATAGAGAACTTTAAGTCAGAGCCATTTTGGGAAGTGTTTGCAACTTTTAATATAGAAGGAAAAAAATATGAGGGGAAATGGGAGAAAGACAATGAATCTCGCCTAAAAGACCCTGATATGGCAAATAAAATTGCGGCATTTTGCCAAGGTAAACCGGCTGTAGTAAAAGAAATGAAAACGGAGCGTAAAGAGTTTCAGCCGCCGTTTTTATTTAATTTATCAGCACTGCAAGCGACAGCGAATAAAGCTTTTAAATTTTCACCGAAAAAGACGCTTGATATAACACAAGCACTATATCAAAAAGGGATAGTTTCTTACCCACGTTCGGATTCTAACTATGTTACACAAGGAGAAGCAGCGACGTTTCCTGATATTTTACAGAAGTTAAGTCAGTTTGATGAATATAAAGGCTTATTGCCAGCACCAATTGAATCAATTATGAATAACAAGCGTTATGTGAATGAAAAGAAAGTTACAGATCACTACGCAATTATACCGACAGAGCAAGTTACAAATCCAAGCAAATTATCAGGTGATGAAAAGAAAATTTACGATATGGTCGTAAGAAGACTGATTGCGGCGCATTATGAAGTAGCAATCTTTGACTACACAACGATTACAACTCTTGTAGACGAACGTGCTGCGTTCATTTCGAAAGGAAAACAGCAAATTCAAGAAGGTTGGCGTAAAGTTATTTTCCAAGACGATAAAGATGACGAAACGATTCTTCCAATTGTAGCTGAAGGTGAACAAGGAAAAGTTGTAAAGGTGAAAGTGAAAGAAGGAAAAACACAGCCACCGAAGCGTTATACAGAAGGACAACTTATTACGTTAATGAAAACGGCGGGTAAGTATTTAGAGAATGAAGAGCTTGAGAAAGTATTAAAGAAAACAGAAGGTTTAGGTACTGAGGCTACTCGTGCTGGTATTATTACAATGCTGAAAGACCGTAAATATATAGATGTGCAGAAAAACCAAGTGTACGCAACCGATAAAGGAAAAGTATTAATTACAGCAATCGGTGATAAAATACTGGCTTCACCAGAAATGACAGCAAAATGGGAGCAACGCCTTGCGGAAATTGGAGAAGGTACAGCTTCACCAGCTACATTTATGGAACAAACGAAAAAGCTATCAGCTAAAATTATTGAAGATGCGGTGGAAATGTCGGAGAAATGGGATTTCACTGGATTACATGTTGAATCGATTGAACGAAAAGGATCGAAATTTACAACAGGTAAAAAGGTGGGGAACTGTAAAAAATGTGATGGCGATGTTATTGATAAGTCGACGTTTTACGGTTGTTCAAACTACAATACAACACAATGTGACTTTACCATCTCGAAGAAGATATTAAGTAAAACAATTTCGCAAAAAAACATGACAAAGCTTTTAAAAGGTGAGAAGACCGATTTAATTAAAGGCTTTAAAAAAGGTGAGAAAACGTTTGATGCGAAGTTAGAGTGGAAAGATAATAAGATTAATTTTGTGTTTGAGAATTAATAGTGTCAACAAATAAAAAAGTGCTTTACTGAATAAAAAAGTCCTTTCCAAAGTAAAAGGTTAGGTTTGAAAAAAATATTGATAAAATAGAAAAAGCATGACGATTTAATGTCATGCTTTTTCTATTTTATAATTACAGACTTTTGTGTACTAATACTAAAAATTATTTAAAATAATTGTTTGAAAAGATGGTATGAAATAGTGTTAAGTAGCAATAAAGTTATTTAATTTACAATAAAGTCCTTTAACAAATAAAAAAGTTGTTTAAAAATCCTTCTTTAACTAAACGGCAGGTTAGTTTTAATACGATGTTTGTTTTATCATTTAACCAAAGTAATAGAAGGTCGAAGAAAAGGCAGTAATAAAGAAGTGCCATTCCTAATGTGGACTGGCACTTTGTAAGGTGCAAAATTCATTGTTTGATTTCGACTGAGGAATTCGATTTATCTATTTTTCCTGTACTTTATTATGATTCCTTAGGCAGCCTTCTCTGTTTTAAATATCCATTGTTGAAGAGTTGGTTGATAATACGGTATCATCCACCCTAAAATTTTGCCGATAAAATAGGCGGCGATTAGTGTACCGATTCCTATTGATCCTAATGATTGAATGAAAACTATACAGATTGCACCAGCCACACAAATGTTGATTAAATCGCTCAAAATTTTTGCGTTACCGAATTTCAAATTAAATTTTTCACTAATTGCATAAGTTAACGCATCATACGGCATTAATGGCAGTTTCGCTGTTGTATAGCCCATTAAACCGACTGCTATAACAAATAGGCTAACAATCAAATAGACACTTCGGGCAAAGATAGTTTCAGGTGTGGGGAAAAGTTGTACAAGGAAGAGCGTTGCATCCATGAAGAACCCAAATAAAAACGAAATAATGAATTGACTCACAAATTCATTGAACTCCATTCGTTTACTTAATATTACTTGAATAATAATGTATAAAACATTTGCAAGCGCCATTGTCACACCAACCGATAAACCAACCGTTAGCGTACTTGCATATGCTAATGATGACACAGGCGATACACCAAACCCTGCTTGAATCGACATGCTAATGCCGATCGACATAAAAAATAACCCGAGCACGTATAAGACGAGGCGCTTCAAGGTTCTGTTCCGATGATTCATAGTATCTCTCACTTTCTAGTTAATATTATCAATATAAAGACTATAGCTATAGAATTAAATATAACGCCAAACTCGACATATGAAAAATATATATATGATAAACTAATCATATCAAAAAACATATGACGGAGAGATACAATGGATTTCAGGCAATTATATTACTTTAAAGAAATTGTGAAACAAGGAAGCATTTCTAAAGCAGCAGAAGTGCTCCATATCGCGCAACCACCACTTAGTCAATTATTAAAAAAGCTTGAAACTGATCTTGGCACAACTTTAATTCATCGATATCGTCAAAAATGGGAGCTTACAGAAACAGGTGAAATACTATACCAATATGCCAATCAAATGCTAATGCAAATTCAAGATGTAAAGCAGCAAATTCAAGAAATTGAACAAGGTATAGGAGGAACAGTAAGTATCGGTGTATCGTCTACATGTTCTAATATGCTCATTGACTATGTTAGTATGTTTAGAACACAATACCCTAATGTTAAAATAAATATAGTAACTGGAAATTCAGAAGAATTATTAAAAAGACTAGAACAAAGAGAAATTGATGTTGCCTTACTTTTAAGATTGGGCGATAGTGAACAATATGAGATGAAAATATTAAAAAAACAACCAACCGCTGTGATTATACCAACAAGCTGGGCAACATCGTTTTCATCACAGCATGTGACGATTGAACAGATAGCCCAGTTCCCATTCATTATGCTAGGAGCAATGGAAGGACTCTCTTTCAATGAAGATCTCTTCAAAGTGTTTGATGAACATCAAGTCAAGCCAAATATCATTATCGAGTGTAAAGATATAAGGATGGTTATAGCACTTGTTAGTAGAGGGCTAGGATTATCCGTTATTCCAAGAATGGATTACACATCAACATTTTTAGAACATACAACGCTTTTTGAATTGAAACAATTTGATTTTCACCTAGAGCCTGTAATAGTAAAATTAAAAGACCAAAGAATTTCAAAAGTAGCATCTCAATTTTGGGAAATGGTTGATTAGGAGATGTGAACAAAGCAAAAATAGTCTTTAATCAAGTAATATAGACATCGTCCGAAGAATTGAGTTGGAATAAAAAAGTTCTTTACTTGAGGAAGTTTCAAACTGACTGTAGCTATATAAATAAAAGATAAAAAAGTTCTTTACTAATTTGAAAAACGCAGTAATTACACTACTTATTAGTAAAGAACTTTTTTATACAAAGACAAGTGGTTTCAACAAATAAAAAAGCTCCTGCCCGAGTGAAAGGTGCTATAACAGATTAAGTTTGAAAAAATAATGATAGAAAAGAAAAAGCATGACAATTGTATGTTATGCTTTTTTATTTTTACTTAAACAAAATATACAACAAAAATATTATATAAAATAATAAAAATTTATTGTAAAACAATAAAATATATAATAAAATCAAAATCAGAATAAATAAGTATGCTGCTTTTCATAGAAAAGGTAACAACGTTATTTTTAAAACTAGAGGAGGTATGAATATGGACATTAACAATTTAATCATTGAAAATATGGATAACCCTCATGAGTTGGAAAAAATGTATAGAAAAGACCCGAAAGCTTTTAAAAAGTCATTCTCACAAGTATGGGAACAAAATCCTGGTTCTCAGATTCTTGGTGCTTGGTATGAAAGGTTGCATTTTAAGGAGAAGGTAAATACAGAAAAAACATCTTTATTTCAAAAGGGTTTCTTATTCATGGGCCTTTTAGCTATTCTGGCCGGGATAAGCACCAGAATCATTTTCCACTTTGTCGAACAGGGTGCAATTGCTCCAATTAACTTGGCTTTTGGTGTAATTCCCTTTATTGTCACTTATTTTGTTTACAATAATACTCCGAAAAAAAGTATTATTTATTCCCTTGTAGCGTTGTTCTTAATTTCCGGGTTGTATCTTAATATGTTGCCATTAAATGATAAAGACAGTATTATCCTTGTTTATTTACATCTTCCTATATTGTTATGGGTCTTAGTAGGGCTTGCATTTACGGGAAATGAATATTCAAAGGGTAGTACAAGATTAGCCTATATTAAGTTTAATTTGGAATATTGTCTTCTCTACGCCAGCATGGCAGTGAGCGGAATGGTATTAGCTGTATTGACTATGCGGTTATTTATCTTTGTTGACTTGGATATAGGAGAATTCTATTTTAGTAATGTTGTTTTATTTGGTGCTGCTGCTCTCGCTATTGTGGCTGCATACTTGGTATCGACGAATCTTAAACTTGCTAAAAATATTACACCATACATATCTAAAATTTTTAGTCCTCTCGTCCTGATCACATTGTTGATCTATCTTATAACGGTTATATGGGTCGGGAAAAACCCGTTCTTGGACCGCAATTTCCTAATGGCGTTCAACGGAATACTCCTTGGTGTATTGGCTGTCACCATATTTTCCATTGTTGAGAGTGACTCAGACGAGAAAAAGAACATTTCAGATTATATCAATTTTGCCTTAATTGTTCTTGCGCTTATTATTGATACTGTAGCTCTGTCAGCCATCGTATTCAGACTTTCTTCTTACGGGATTACACCTAATAGACTTGCTGTTTTAGGGGTAAACATACTGATTTGGGCAAATCTAATTTGGATTATGTTTTCCTATATGCGTTTTCTACAAAACAAATCAGGACCGACAACTATCCAAGATGCCGTTACGAAGTATTTGCCAATCTACGGACTTTGGGCTGCTTTCGTTATATTTACTTTTCCTATAATTTTTAATTAGAAAGGTTTTGTTAACGTAACGACAAGTTAATCTTCTATAATCAATAAAATCCTTAAAGTCGCTATTATACATGGGTGTATAATAGCGACTTATTTTCATTACGTCTGTAGTATCAGTTATTTCATTTTCTATAATTTCTCGACAAAAAAACGTCCTGAATTAGGACGTTTTTTATTATGTATATTGCTGCTTCTTCTTAATAAGTAATAATACTTGTGACACACAAGCTAGTATTGGTAGTTCTATTAATGGCCCAATAACTAATGCAAGTGCAATAAGAGGCTCATCTGGAAAAGCAGTCACAGCAATAGCAAGTGCAACAGGTGAGTTTCTCGCTAACGTTGTTAAGCTTAGGCTGACAGTGTCTTCATAGGATAAATGCATCATACGTCCTACAAACTGTCCTAGTATAAAGTTAATCATGAAGAACAGTAATACTGGTATAAGTAACAATAAAACAACATTCATATTTTGTAATAAGTACTTACCTTGTGAGGCAAACATCGCTACTATTGCTAAACTTAAAAATACAATTTGAGCAGAGCTGAAAAACGGAATGAGTTTATTCTCAAGTGTTTCAGCTTTTTTCACTTTATGCATAATGAATTTTGTAGCGTGCGCAAGTAAAAATGGTAAGACGATTACGATAACAATACTTTCTACTAAAACAGAAACCGCTACAGTCTTCATTACACCAGCAAATAAAAATAAATAAATTGGAAGCAGTAATACTTGTAAAATTAAATTTACGGGTAAAATTGCTGTAGAAAGTGCTACATTTCCTTTCGCTATTTCAGTAAATATTAAGTACCAATCTGTACATGGAGTAACCATCAACATTATAAATCCAACCCAAAGTGCTGGGTGATCTGAAAGAAATAATGCTCCTAATCCCCAAGCAAGGAAAGGTGTCCATATAAAGTTAATACCTAGGCTTGTTCCAGCGAATTTTAAGTTGCGGAATCCATTTTTTATTTCTTTCAACGGGATGCTGAGGAATAATCCATATAGCATGAAAAATAAGAAGGGGACAATAAATTTGTCTGAATACATATGTATGACGTTAAATTGTCCAAGTATGATGCCGCATATAACAGCAAAAAGAATAATAAAAGTTTGAATCTTTTCTATAGTGCTCATGAATAAATCCTTTCTAAATATGAATTTTCCTCTCTAAGTTTATTATACAAGTAATAAAGTCGTATTTGGTGTTCAATTGTATTTTAGTTAATGTTTTTAATTCGAGATTTATTTTTTTATTAAAAGTCACTTGACTAAAGTAAGTGACTATATTACAATCACTTACATAAGGTAATTAAATAACAAAAAGTTTTAGTCAGCTTTATTTAAGGTATCAACTGGAACTTTTTATTAGAATAAGAATTTTTATGATGATGAATAATGAATATGATAAGAAAGTTTAGGTGAAGAGAATGGGACTATTTAGCTCATTATTTGGTAAAAAAGAAGAAAATACAAAAGTAGAGGGGAATAAAAAAATGTCAAAAGTATTATTCGTAAAAGCAAACGATCGTCCAGTGGAGCAAGCAATTAGTTCAAAAATGTATGAAACATTTGTAAGTACTTATAAAGAAGCTAATCCAAATACAGAAATTACAGAGTTAGATTTATTTGCATTAGATCTTCCTTATTACGGAAATATCGCTATTTCAGGTGGATACAAACGTAGTCAAGGTATGGAGTTAACAGCTGAAGAAGAGAAGGCTGTTGCTACAGTAGATCAATATTTAAATCAGTTTTTAGAAGCCGATAAAGTTGTATTCGCGTTCCCACTATGGAACTTTACAGTACCAGCACCGTTAATCACATATATTTCATACTTATCTCAAGCTGGAAAAACGTTTAAATATACAGCAAATGGTCCAGAAGGTTTAGCTGGTGGTAAGAAAGTAGTTGTATTAGGTGCTCGTGGTTCAGATTACTCTTCAGAACAAATGGCTCCTATGGAAATGGCAGTTAATTACGTAACAACTGTACTTGGATTCTGGGGAATTACAAATCCAGAGACAGTTGTAATTGAAGGACACAATCAATATCCAGATCGATCACAACAAATTGTTGAAGAAGGTTTAGAGAACGTCAAGAAAGTAGCGGCGAAATTTTAATTAATAGTAAATGTAAAAACCAACATGGATGACCATGTTGGTTTTTTAGTCTATTTCTATGTTAAAAAATGTATATTTATAAAATAAATGAAAAGTTTGAAAATAGTATTGCAAAATATTATATATCAAACTATAATGAGTTCAAGAATAGTTGATACTTAAATTAAATATTCAGAAAATTCAATTAGTTAAAATTGGAAAATGAGATAAGGAAATTTGAATGGGGGTTATATTATGGCGAATAAAGTACCGTTTTCGTTCATAGTAGTTATTGGATTAATGTTATTTGCACTATTTTTTGGAGCAGGAAATTTAATTTTCCCGGCAATGCTTGGTCAATCGGCAGGAGAAAATGTATGGATTGCTAACGCTGGATTTTTAGTAACTGGTGTTGGATTACCATTACTAGGTGTACTAGCATTTGGTTTTTCAGGTAAAGATGATTTACAGTCATTAGCAAGTCGTGCTCACCCAGTGTTCGGGATTGTGTTTACAACAGTTTTATACTTAGCGATCGGTCCGTTATTTGCAATACCGAGAACAGGAAATGTATCTTATGAAATTGGTCTTAAGCCGTTTATGCCAGAGGGATTAGGTTCTACACCTTTAATTCTTTTCACAATTGTATTCTTTAGCATCACTTGTTTTTTTTCGCTAAATCCCGCGAAAATTGTCGATATTGTTGGAAAAATCTTAACGCCAATTAAATTAACATTCATCGGTATTTTAGTAATCGTTGCTTTTATTCACCCGATTGGAGAAATGCAAGCACCAGTTGAAGCTTATACATCACACGCATTCTTTAAAGGATTCCAAGAAGGATACTTAACGATGGACACGCTTGCATCATTCGTATTCGGAATCATCATCATTAATGCAATTAAAGAAAAAGGTGCGAAAACGAAAACGCAAATTATGGTCGTTTGTGCAAAAGCGACAATCATTGCAGCATCTATTTTAGCAATTATCTATACAGCTCTTTCTTATATGGGTGCTTCAAGTGTTGCAAAGCTTGGACATTTAGAGAACGGCGGAGAAGTATTAGCGAAAGTTTCTAACTACTATTTTGGATCATATGGTGGAGTATTATTAGGATTAATGATTACAGTAGCTTGTTTAACAACTAGTGTAGGACTTGTATCAGCATGTTCTTCATTCTTCCATAAGTTATTCCCAAATGTTTCTTACAAAGCAATTGCAGTCACGCTATGTGTATTTAGTGCAATTGTTGCAAACGTAGGATTAACACAATTAATCGCAGTTTCTGTTCCAGTATTAACAGCAATTTATCCACTAGCAATCGTATTGATTTTCTTAACATTCTTCCATTCATTATTCAAAGGAAGAGCTGAAGTTTATCAAGTGAGCTTAACTGTAACATTTATTATCAGCTTATTCGATGGATTAAGTGCAGCTGGAGTTAACATTGAAGTAGTAAGCCAAGTGTTCACTAAATTCCTTCCGATGCAGGAAGTAGGATTAGGCTGGATCTTCCCAGCGATTATCGGTGGATTTATCGGGTACGGTATTAGTGTTCTAAAAGTGAAAAATCAAGTTCAACCAGCAGCTAGAGCGAATAAGAAAATAGGTTAAATATAAAAAGTTATAGACTTGTTTCTATAACTTTTTTTGTTACTATTAATAAGGATAGAAAAAATAAAGTAGTAGGGGAAATAGAATGAAAAAAACAATTGATCATATCGGCATCGCAGTTCGAGATATAGATAGTACGATACGTTTTTATGAAAAGGTATTGTTAGGAACTTTAATAGATCGTTACGTAAGTGAGGCACCAGGCGTTGAAAGTGAAGTGGCTATTCTTGAAGTAGATGGCGATAGAATTGAATTACTTGCGCCTACGAATAATACGACATCTCCAATAGCCCGATTTATTAAACAAAAAGGTAAAGGCGTTCATCACGTTGCGTATCGTGTAGATGATTTAGATGTAGCTTTAGAAGAGTTAAAAGAACAAGGTATTCGAACGTTAGAACATACACTTCGAATGAATAAACATGGTAGGCGATTAATTTACCTTAACCCAGCAGATACTGAAGGGACAATTATTGAGTATTGTGATTATCCGGAAGAGAAATAAAAGAAGTATATTTTTGAGAAAGGTGTTACGTACTAACGTAGCACCTTTAAATATATGTATTTGTGTGGAGTGACAAAAAAGTTATACATTTTATAAGAAAGTCATATCTTATACTAAGATGAAAATTAGCTGATTATTCTCTTTTTCCATAGCAACATGTTAAAGGGGAATAGTAGTTTGTAACCAACTATATATTTTTAGGCAATTAATATAAATAGTTAATTTCATGTATTGGAGAGTGGTTATCTGTGGAGATTTCAAATAGTGCTGAAAATTATAACGTATTATTTGTTAAATCTGGTGCTTCTGTATATTTTCCGGTGCTAGAGGAATCTATATTTAATAGTTTGACAAAAGCAATTGGTAATGTAACGATGGTAACATACGAAAATTTGGTGAAAACAGCTTTAAAGATACAACCGTCTCTCATTATTGTATTCCATGGTTTTGAAGAAGGGATAACTAAGGGGATACAAGAATTAAAGCAATATAAATTTAAGACTGCACTCTGGCTTACAGATGATCCTTACTTTACAGATGTGACGAAAAACTTAGTGCTTGATTATGATTATGTTTTTACACAAGATACAGGATGTATTGATTTTTATAAAGATTTAGGCTGTGATAATGTATATTACTTGCCTTTAGCGGCCGAACCTCCTTTATATACGCCGATACTTACGGAAGAGGAATACGCATTTGATATTAGTTTCATAGGGACTGCTTTTGATAATCGGCTCGCGTTTATTGATTCAATTGCAGAGTACTTAGTGACTAAAAACACTCTAATTATAGGATGTAATTGGGATAGACTAAAAAGTTATGAGTTATTGAAGGATAAAATTTTACTTTTACCATTTTTGGTTTATAAAAATAGTATGGGATATTACAAAAAAAGTAAAATTAACATTAATATACATCGTTCGATAGAGGATTTAACATTTAATATAAATAAAGTAAAAATAAATGCTTGTTCCATTAATAATCGTACATTCGAAATAGCTAGTACAGGTGCTTTTCAAATGACGGATATTCGTTCAGACTTGGAAAAGTGCTATATTCCAGGGGCACAAATTGAGACATTTACTTCATCGGTTGATTTTATAGAGAAAGCAGAAAGATATTTAGTGAATCCGGCACAAAGAAAGAAAATTGCGATGGAAGGACTTAAGAGAACGCTAATCGAACATACATATGATAAAAGGGTAAAACAGTTGTTAAAAATAATTGAAAGTAACCCTAAAAAAGAAAATGAAATTTAAAAATAGGGAAAGGATATGTTGAAACACAACATATTTAAAGAACAAGGTATTCGAGCGTTAGAGCATATACTTCGAATGAATAAACATAGCAGAAGGTTAATATATCTTAACCCGGCAGATACAGAAGGAACAATCATTGAGTACTGTGATTATCCAGAAGAGAAATAAAAGAAGGATATTTTTTTAAAAGGTGTTACGTACTAACGTATCACCTTTTTATTTATCCCGCTATTTGTGGGCAGTAAGACTCCCACCTCAAAAGCTGGCGAATGTGAGGGAGTTAGGTGGGGGAAGGGCAAAAAAACCACTGATTAAAGTTTTACTTTATGTATTTCACATTTTCTTCACAAATGATTCACGATAACTTTTCTTTTTTAGAAACTTACAAAAATATATTTTGTGCTATAATAATAATCGACTTTAAAAATATAAGTAATGTCTGTGAGGATAGTTACTATTATATTAGAAGTATAGAGGTGAGGAATTAATAGAGAGTGATACTATATAGATCCTTATACTTAATCAGGTTAATAGTTTAGCGGAGAATAAAATTCAAGAAGTAAAGTAATGAAAGTGTAGTGACGAAAAAGAAAGAAGTGAAATGAGTGTGAAAGTAATAAGAAGGTTAGGGGCATGGCTATTAATTGCATGCGTTTTTATCATATTAATACCAAAAAGTGCATCTGCTCATGCGTATGTTGTAAAATCAAACCCTACGGAAAATGAAACATTAAAGAAAGCACCACCTGTTGTGAAAATTGAATTTGATGAGGATATACAAGTTTCACATTTTAATACATTGTTTGTAAGAGATTCCTCAGGTAAAAGAGTAGATTTAAAAGATGCTCATATAGATAAAAGTAATAAAAAATTATTAGAAGCTGGCTTAAAAGAGAATCTCAAAAATGGTCTCTATTCTATTCAGTGGAAAGCTATTTCAGCTGATGGACATCCAATTCAAGGAGTTATTCCGTTCCGTATTGGGTCAGCAGAAGCGGGAACAGATGATATAAAAGTAGAAGAGATGGGCTATGTTCCGAAAATCGATATGATTGTGGAACGCGGAATTTTATATACAAGTTTTTCTCTATTTATCGGTGTTCTATTATTTAATCTTATCCTTTATAAAGGAAGTGAAAGTCAAGTTCAGTCGAGGAGTAAGAAAATAATATGGATATCATTATTTGGTATATTCATTAGTTTACTTTTCAATTTACCATTGCAAGCGAAAATAAATGCTGATGTTTCATGGCTAGAAGCATTCGATCCTTTATTATTAAAAGAAACATTACAGCTATCTGTTTTTGGTTATGTATGGATCACTCAAATGGCTCTTATTAGTATGCTTATAATTGTTACATATTTTGCGATGAAGCGTGAAAAGCTTTCGTCTTTTAAAGTATGGAGCATTCCAATACTATTATTTATTGGGTTACTTGTTATGAAAGCCTTCAATAGTCATGCATATGGATTAAAGTTTAAAGAAATTGCTGTCGTTATGGACTTTCTACATTTATTTGCAGCTTCATTATGGGTTGGTGGTCTATCATCGATTATTCTTCTTTTACGTAAAGAGGATGGTAAGTGGGCTATGTATTGGGATGCGATTAAGCGTTTTTCACCATGGGCAACAGGTACTGTCATAGTGATTTTATTAACAGGTCTTTTTAACAGTACATTTTTTATTCCAACGATCCATTCACTATTTGATACGAAGTATGGATTAGCCTTATTAGCAAAGATACTTTTATTCGTTTGTATGGGTATATTGGGAATTATTCATTATGTGAAAGGGAGAATGCGAGCGCAGCAAAGGTTAGGAGCTACGGTGAAAGTAGAGTTTATCATTGGAGTTATCGTTTTCATAATCGTGGCCTTTATGACAAACGTACAAACACCACCGATGCCTCCTACTGGACCTTTTACAGAGAGTAAACAATTAGATAATGGATATGAACTTACGCTAAATGTAAGTCCTAATAAAGTAGGACAGAATACATTTCATATTACTTTGAAGGATGAAAATGGACAACCTGTTACTGATATGGAGCAAATTATACTAACGACTCAATCGTTAGATATGAATATGGGCAAAGGTTCATTTAAAGTTTCGGCAGTTTCACCGGGAGAATATGAAGCGGAAGGTATGTATATTAACATGACAGGAAACTGGAATATACAAGTTCACGGATTAACAAAATCTCTTGATAGCTTTGATACGGATTATAAATTTATAGTAGGCGGCAGGTAAAGTGAAACTTTAATCAGTGGGGGACGCATCCCACACTGATTATTAGCCCGCCCCAATTGGGCTTTTACGGGCAGTTGATCCCCAGCCTAACTTCTTTGCTTTCGCTGAATTTTGAGGTAGGGGGTCATACTGCGCGGCGAATAGCGGGGTAAAGAGGCGTTATAGATGAAAGGGAGTAAATAGAAAATGAAACGTATAAAAAAATTAGGAACAACAATGATCGCAACAATAATTGCAATGGGAATTTTTTCGTTACCTGTTAGTGCTCATGTGACTGTAAAACCAGCAACTTCTGACGTTAGCTCTTGGGAAACTTATACAATAAAGGTACCTGTTGAAAAGAATATGGCAACAACAAAAGTTACACTGAAAATACCATCTGGAGTCGAGTTTCAACAGTATGAGCCAGTACCAGGATGGAAAGTGGAAGAACAAAAAGATGCAGCTGGAAAAGTTAAAACTGTAATATGGGAAGCAACAGGAGATGGGATTTTACCTGGTCAGTTCCAGCGATTTACTTTCGTAGCTAAAAATCCAGATAAAGAACAAAAAATAGCTTGGGATGCATATCAGCAATATAAGGACGGAGAAATTGTTGAATGGACAGGTGATGAGAAAGCTGAGAAACCACATTCTCTTACTACGATTGCAAAAGGTACATCATTAACAGGAGAACATGGTGAAGTATCTAATGTGAAAGAGAATGCAGGTATCATTAATATGCAAACAATAGCAATTATCTTATCCATTTTGGCAATTGTATCGTCAGTGGGTACTTGTATTTTTGTAGTACGTCGTAAAAAATAGGCAACATTGAAAGGTCTCATTGAAAGTAATGAGACCTTTGTTAATTAATATTAGAGATTAAGCAGCCTCGAGGAGGGATGCGTGTTTGAAGTGTTAAAATTAAATAATTTTTTGTATCTTCTGCTCTTTACTTTTTAGAGATGGTCATAAGCGAACCAGCATTGTTTCAGGGTGGCGTGACAAGAAATTGGAGGAGAAATATTGGGAAATAAAAAATTGACATTCGTATTATTCATTTACCATACAAAAAGCCCCACAAGCATAGCGCTTAATAAGGAAACAGCCATTCCGCTAACAAGAAGCTTCCAAACATTCTTACCGATGATTGAAGATTTTTCTCCGCCAAATAATGAATTGTAAGTTCCATAAATCATACCTACTGTACTAAAGTTAGCAAAAGAGGCTAGAAATGTTGTTGCAACTGCAATCGTATGCGGTTGTAAAGACTTTAAGTTTGATTTTAAATCCATCATTGCAACAAATTCGTTCGTTGTTATTTTTATCCCCATTAATTCAGCTACATACATAGCATCACTGCCTGATACACCAAGTAAAAATGCAAAAGGACTAAAGATAATAGAGAAGATTTTTTGAATTGTTAAACCTGTTACAAAAAAACTTAAAATCCCATTTAAACATGCTGTTAATGCTACATATCCAATTACCATAGCTAAAATAACAATAACCATATTCATCCCAACTAACATACTATTTGAAATGGTAGAAAAGAAATCTTTTTTTTCATTTTTTGAAGGTGAATAAATAATATCTTCTTCTTTAGTGACTTCTATAGGATTTAAAACATTGGCTAAAATTAATGCGTTAATACAGTTTAAAGGAATGGCGCTGAAAATATATGTTGCTGGAACCATTGATAGATAAGCACCAAGAATGGAACCGCTGACGCTACTCATACTCATAATTCCAAAAGTCAACAAACGATTTTCTTTTAAAACAGATAATTGATCACGAACAACTGCAAGTGCTTCCGTGTTTCCTAAAAACATCATTTGAATGGAAAAGAAGCTTTCTAACTTTGGTAAACGAGAAATCTTTGAAATGATTGCACCTACTTTATCGATAATCCAAGTTAAGATTCCAAAATAAGAAAGAATATCAAAAAAAGTGATAACAAAAATGATAGGAAGTAATGCGCTAAAGAAGAAATCAATTGTTTGATTTTCCATAGCTGAAGGAAATGCAAATCGAATACCTTCATTCGCACATGAAAGTAGCCAACTGAAAAATGACGCAATTTTATTAATTATGATACTACCCAATTTGGTACCTAACATAAACCATGTAATAAAAAGCTCCAATATTATTAGAATACTGATTGGTCTCCATTTTATTTTTCTTTTATTAGGCGAACATAGGAAAACGAATAATATTACAATGAAAATCCCTAAAATATTTAATATGAAATTCATGTCAACAACTCCTTGAGCTTTATTATTTGTATATAAAAAAGCTCTTATTCTTCATACTTTGGCTAATGAACAGAAGTATGAAGAATAGGAGAGGAACAAAAAATTGATGGTTTATAAACATCCCAATACAACGAGAGAAATCATATCATTATTTGAATTTTTGTATTCTACGGGCTGCCGTATTGGAGAAGACGTAAAACTGAATCGTGATGATATTAACTTCTCAACGAATCATTTTGCATGGGAAAGGTGATAAAGAAAGGGAAGTATACTTTAATACTCGTTGCACTATTTGGTTAAAAAGGTATCTAGATGAAAGAGATGATGAGGAGCCTTGTTTGTTTATTACGGGAAGAAGGCTGAAAAGAAACTTGTAGAAAATGCCTTCTTAGACCATACAGGTTGGGAAACCTCGCATCTACTCAAGACCATGAGAGATGCGACAGACTTTTATTTTGACGAGATATGCCAGATTCACATGCCGACATGGTCAAAGGGGCGGGTTACATTGGTAGGTGATGCAGCGTATGGACCATCACCTTTATCGGGTCAAGGCTCTAGCCTGGCGCTTGTCGGGGCTTTTGTATTAGCTGGTGAACTCAAAGCTGCAGATGGCGACTTCGCCCGTGCATTTATTGCCTATGAACAAAAAATGAGAAAGTTTGTTGAGAAAAATCAAAAAATAGGATTAATGGCTGCAGGGAGTATGGTTGAAAAATCGAAATTCAAAATCTTTCTTCGCAACTTAATGTTGCGTATACCAACTATTATGGTTGTACGATTTAAGATGGTTTCGAAAATGATAGCGAAAGCTGCTAACGGGATAGAGCTGAAAGATTATTGATATGGATAGTTATAACAAAAAGAGAGATTTCCCTTTTTGTTGGTACTTAAAGTGATGGTGCACAAAATAGACATAAGAAAGAGCCTACAAAAAGTAGGCTCTTTCTTATGTCTATTTATTTCATTTCAACTTGCTGCCCTACAGCAAGTGTTTTCGGCTTTATATTTACAAAACAAATACTTACCACAATAAATAAAAGTCCGATAAATAAGCTAATCGTAATTGCCTCATGTAAGAAAATTGAACTTACAATAATAGCGATAAGAGGGATAAGGAATGTATAAGCTCCAACTTTGCTTGCTTCACCGGCTCCAACAAGTGTGAAGTAAGCGAGCCACCCCATTGCAATAACAAAGAATGAGATGAATAGTAGTACACTTACAAATGGTATACTCCAAGCGATGTTAGACCAGCTTTCAAATTTTGAACCAAATCCGATTAAGCAAAGTCCGCCAATAATAAGCTGAAGTGTTACCATCCAAATGGCATTAACGCGGTGTCCAGTTTTCTTAATAAATACTGTGCCGAGTGCCCAGCCGATAGCACAGCCTAAAGCAAGTAGAACACCGATAATAGAAATATGTCCAGTTAAACTACTAGAGCTAATAACCCCTACACCAATAAATCCAAGAATAAGTCCGAAAATTTTCAAGCCATACATTGCCTCTTCAAGCCAAATCCATGAGAAAATGCCGAGTAAGACAGGTTGGAGAAATACGATTGCGGAGAATAGTCCGGCGGGCATGTATTGAAGTCCGACAGTTTGTAGTCCGTAAAATATAATGATGTTAAGTAAAGAAGAAATAACGTATAAATGCCAAGTTTCTTTTAAATGTAACTCTTTGTATTTCGGTAAAGCGAAAAGGAGTAAAATGAATCCTCCAATTAAAGTTCGAACGCCTGCAAATAAAACGGGTGGTGTATAATGTAGGGCAAACTTAGATAAAGGCCAATTGATTCCCCACATGAAAACGAGAAACGTAAGGATTATGGCTGTCTTAGTTCGAGAAAGCTGTGTCACTGTAAAACCTCCTTGGTGTTATTCATCTCACTATGATATGATATCGACTGTGATAAATAAAATGAATCTTTTTTATAAGGAGTATAAGTGATTAGTTATGACCATTACACAACTGCAAGTATTAATAAAAACTGTTGAGTTAGGTAGTTTTACGAAGGCTGCTCGGGTGTTAAATATGACGCAACCAGCTGTAAGTCATGCGATTTCAAGTATTGAGTCAGAATTAGGAGTTACTATTCTTATACGTGATAAACGAAAAGGATTACTCGTTACGGATGTAGGAAACAGAATTCTTGTACATATTAGAGAGATTTTGAACGGTGTAGAGAAGATTGAACAAGAAGTTGCGATGGAGAAAGGGCACGAAGTTGGGACGATTCGAATTGGTAGTTTTCCGAGTGCTTCTGCGCATTTCTTACCCAAAATGATAAATCTTTTTAAGGAGAAGTATCCGAACTTAGAAGTCGTTCTTTGTGAAGGGACGATTAAAGAAGTTGAAGATTGGTTAGTATCGAGGGTTGTTGATATAGGAATTGTTATTTTGCCTAATAAAGATATGGAGATTGTCCCATTAACGAAGGGGAAAATGGTTGTTATCTTAAGAGAGGATCATCCTCTTTGTAAGAAGGACTCTATTACAATTAGTGATTTAGAGAATGAACCGATCATATTATGTAAGGGCGGATACGAACCACCCATTATTGATATGTTTAAACAAGCCAACGTACCACTTCGGGCTGAGTATGTAATTTCGACCGTTACTACAGCTTTAAATATGATTCAAGAAGGATTAGGTATTGCGATATTAGCTGAATTATCTTTAACGAATTTACCAAAAAATGTGCAAACGAGAGAGTTGGAACCGCAAGTATGGAGAGAAATTGCTTTAGCTGTTCCATCATTAAAGGATTCTTCAATCGCTGTGCAGCTATTTATTGAAGAATTTCAAGCGCTATTTACAGAATAAAAAGAAGTGTCTCATATATCATAATGGGACACTTTTTAATTTGCTTATAAAAAATCTATCAAAAGGATTGACTTATCTTTTAGTTGTAACTATAATGATTACATCGAGGTGGTGATTACGATGAAAATTAGTAGCCGCTTTTCTATAGCTGTTCATATTTTATCTATTTTAAAAAACAATCCATCTTCACTTTGCACTTCAGACTATATGGCCAAAAGTGTAAATACAAATCCGGTAGTCATTCGTAAAATAATGTCGTACTTGAAACAAGCTGGATTTGTTTACGTAAATCGCGGACCAGGTGGCGCGGGGTTATTAAAGGATTTACATGAAATCACGTTGTTAGATGTGTATCATGCAGTAAATGTAGTGGAAGAGGATAAACTATTTCATATTCATGAGCAACCAAATCCAGATTGTCCAATTGGCGCGAATATTCAAGTGGTGTTAGAAGTTATATTAATTCAAGCGCAATCCGCGATGGAAGAAGTTTTGAAAAATATTACGATGGGGCAGTTGTTTGAATCTTTACAAGAGAAAATGAATGCTTAAAATATTATCTATATTTTTTTATTATTAATGTAACTGTTTTGATTACAACTATAAAGGTAAGGTGTAAAAATTATGACTGTAAAAATGAAAGTATACTCAGACTTTATATGTCCGTTTTGTTTTTTAGCAAAAGGTCCATTAGATGAAGTAGCGAAAGAGAAAGACGTAGAAATTGAATGGATGCCATTTGAATTACGTCCAAGTCCATATTCAAAAATAGATCCATGGAATGAACCAGAAAAGTTAGGTTCATGGGATGCTTTCATTCTTCCTACAGCGAAGAAATTAGGAATCGATATGCGCTTGCCACGTGTTTCACCGCATCCATATACACATCTAGCTTTTGAAGGATGTGAATTTGCGAAAGAACGTGGGCTAGGGAATGAGTATCATCACCGCGTATTCACCGCATTTTTCCAAGAAGAACAAAACATTGAAGATATTGATGTGTTAACAAAACTAGCGGTAGAAGTAGGGCTTCCAGAAGCTGAATTTAAAGATGCATTAGTAAATCGAAAATATAAAGAAAAACATCAAGAAGCAATTCAGCGTGCATATGATGAAGCGAATATTATGGCTGTTCCAACTGTCATGATTGGCGATGAAGTCATTCAAGGGCTTGCTAGTAAAGAAACGCTAGAGAGAGTAATTGATAAAGAAATTGAAAAGAATAAAACAAATTCTTTTGAAGGAATGCAATGTAATACAGATGGATATTGCTAATTCGCTTGTTATGAAATAACAAAATAAATTATAAAACAAATATTTGGAGGAATTAAAATGTCAGCAACTACAACAAACTTAAAAGAAGCAATCGTGAACCGTCGTTCAATTCGTAAAGTAACAAAAAATGATGCAATTACAAAAGAAAGAATTGAAGAGGTTTTAAAAACAGCTTTACACGCACCAACATCTTTCAATATGCAAAGTGGCCGTATGGTTGTATTAATGGATGGAGAGCATGAAAAGTTTTGGGATATCGTAAAAGAAACGCTTAGATCACGCGTACCAGCAGAAAACTTTGAAGCGACTGTAGAAAGACTAAAAGGTTTCCATACAGGTGTAGGTACAGTTTTATTCTTTGAAGATCAAGCAACTGTAGAAAAAATGCAAGAAAATGCACCGTTATATAAAGATCAATTCCCATTCTGGTCTCATCAAGGTAATGCCATGTTACAACATACTGTGTGGATGCTATTGTCTGCTGAAGGAATTGGCGCATCACTGCAACATTACAACCCAATCGTAGATGCTGAGGTAAAAGAAACTTGGAACATTCCAGCAGAGTGGAGTTTAGTAGGACAAATGCCATTTGGTGAGCCAAATGAAGAACCAGGGGAAAGAACATTCTTACCTACTGAAGATGTAGTGAAATTTTATTAAGAAATTTGATATATAAAGAGTTAGATAAACAAAAGGAGAGTACATATTAGCCATATATGTACTCTCCTTTTGTATGTAATGTTTAAACTCTTATTGTAAGAACAATTTCCTTCATATGCATCGATGTTTTTCCTTACAATTAAAAATCTATTATGTTTATTATTTTGAAATGACAGTAAACATCCCTGTCATGTTTGGTGAGTAATCTTTAAAATCAAATTTCTCATAGAACGATTCTTTACCTTGTGATGCAAACAAACCGACAAACGCCTTATCAGGGGCGTTCTCATTTAAGTATGCAACTAAACGATGCATGATTTCTTTCCCAATACCATGTTTCTGATAATCTGGATGAACCACTATATCTTGAATATAGAAATAGATAGATCCATCACCAACAATTCTCCCCATGCCGATAATTTGATCATTATCTTTGACTGTGATGCAGTGAATAGAATGCTGCAGTGAAGTATCCGCTACTTCAAAATTCATATAATTAGTCCATCCAACAGAATCACACAAATATTTATATTCTTCTAATGTTGGAATGTTAAGTTTAAACTCATATGTTTTCAAAATGTATCCTCCAAGTTCTTAAATTCAACAAGTATATAAATTCGACATTTTTTGATATTTTCCTTCTCTTACACAACTGAATTCCCTTTTAGTAATTGAATTACGCACAGTTTCCTTATTTGTATTTGTGTTAATTTATAAGAGTTTAGGGAAGAAATATAAGAAATAATCCGGTGAGAAAGGAAGTAGAAAAATGAATGATGAGAAAAAATATACAGTGGTAGGTACTGATGTCGAGGAAGTAAAGCGTTTAAACAAAAATTCAGGGTTAACGTATAACCAAGTGAAGGAATTGTTAGTGAAGCAAATGCAAAAAAGAAATGATTAGATTGAAATAATTAAGCTTTTCATTTAGTATTTTTTTAGAGAGGGTTAAGTAATAGATAACTCTCTTTTTTCAATATGAAAAATCTACTAAGGAGCAACAGTTTAAAAATAGACGATCTCCTAAAATATAGAGTTGATAAAGTAGTTTTTAGAAAAGTATTAGATAAAAAAATCCGACAATAAAAAAGAAAAAAAGGATTCTTCCCAATTAATAAGAAAGATTGTCTATAGAAGCTCATAAAATGTAATAGTATTACAATGAATAAGTGTGTGTTGCAATATATCCAATTTCCATCCATTGAAGGGGGAGGTTAAATCTTAATGAATGACGTGAAAAATTTTTTTCGAAGTAGAGGGTTTCAACGATTTCTCGTTTTAATAATATTAGCGCTTGTATTATATGGATTAAAAAGTATGATCAATTTAATTTTGATTACGTTTATACTGACATTTTTAATGGATCGGTTTCAACGTTTTATTTCAAAGAAGTTGAAAGTGAATAGGAAGGTAGTTATTGCTTGTTTATATATAATATTAGTGACCTTTATTGTCACAACATTGTATAAGTATTTACCGGTACTAACGATACAAATTTCACAATTAATTTATCAATTTAAATTGTTTTTTCAACATCCACCTGATAATGAGATGATTAGATACGTACTTTCAGCAATTAATGAAATGGAAGTATCAAAATATATTGAACAAGGTGTGGATGTCATTTATCAATCAATAGCAAACATAGGAAAGGTAAGTTTGCAAATACTATTGTCTCTTATTCTAAGCTTATTTTTCTTATTAGAAAAAGAGCGGATTATTTCATTCACGTCTAAATTTAAAGATAGTAAATTAAAGATTTTTTATGAGGAGATTGCATATTTCGGCGAAAGATTTGCAAGATCGTTTGGCAAGGTGATTGAAGCACAGTTTTTAATTGCGGTTGTCAATTGTGTGCTCACTGTAATCGCACTTGTCATTTTAGGATTTCCACAGCTCCTTGTATTAGCTGTCATGGTCTTTCTACTCGGTTTGATTCCAGTTGCTGGTGTTATTATTTCCCTGTTTCCACTGTGTATAATTGCCTATAACGTCGGTGGAGTTATGTATGTTGTATACATACTAGTATTCATTACAATAATCCATGCTCTTGAAAGTTATTTTTTAAATCCAAAATTTATGTCTGCAAAAACGAATTTACCTGTTTTTTATACATTTATGATTCTTATCTTTTCAGAGCATTTCCTCGGAATATGGGGGCTTATTATCGGGATACCGATCTTTATCTTTTTATTAGATGTACTTGACGTAAATAATGATAAATCGATTAAAAGTAATAAGTGATAGAAATAACCGATGTTGTCTTTTGGGGAAAACATCGGTTATTTCTTATTTTTTCTTTGGAGGAGGTAGTTTTATAAATTTATTTGCAATTAAAGCTATAATAACAGCAGCAAAAATAAACACCGCGATTATGCCAACCCCCATACCTGCCCATCCTCCTATAAGGAAGATACTTATCGGTATTGCTAACAAGCTTAAAATAATAAGAATCAATCCGAGATTCTTATCATATTTTTTGGTTGGAAATAATGTTCGGATGATTAAAAAGAGAAAAAGTATTAATGCCGCTACAGCTAGTAAGAGGATTACAATTGTCAAAGAATCATTCATGAAATCACTCCTTTCTATTATAGATAATATTACCGTTTAAATTGAGGGGGAACTGTAAAAATATAAAAAAGCAATCCAATATAAATTGGATTGCTTTTTTGATTAAAATATATGATTAAAGAACAGGAGCCATTGTTTC
This sequence comes from Bacillus silvicola, assembly GCF_050524305.1. Taxonomy (NCBI): domain Bacteria; kingdom Bacillati; phylum Bacillota; class Bacilli; order Caryophanales; family Bacillaceae; genus Bacillus; species Bacillus silvicola. Next base: position 570,060 of record NZ_JBNGVC010000001.1, on the reverse strand, counting down.
TTTCAATACTTGAACAGAGTGATCGAATTTTAATTCTTCTTCTTCACTTAATTCAACTTCTAAAATTTCACGAACGCCTCCGCGGTTTAAGACAGCAGGTACGCCAATATAAACATCTTGTTGGCCGTATTGACCTTCAAGGTATGCTGATACAGTTAATACGCTGTTTTCATTGTTTAAGATTGCTTTCGTAACACGTAGCAGTGACATGCCGATGCCGTAGTATGTAGCACCTTTTCGTTCAATAATGTGGTAAGCTGCATCACGCACGTTTATGAAAATATCATCTAAATCTTTTTGATTATATGTGTTGTCTTTTTCAAGAAGCGTTTCTAGTTTTTGAATGCCAATTGATACGTGACTCCAAACAGGAAGTTCTGTATCACCGTGCTCTCCGATAATATAAGCGTGAATGTTATGAGGTCCAATATCGAAGTACTCACCTAACATATAGCGGAAACGAGCTGAGTCAAGAGTTGTACCAGAACCAATTACGCGTTCTTTTGGCAATCCAGACTCTTTCCAAGTTACGTAAGTTAAAATATCTACAGGGTTAGTTGCGATTAAGAAGATGCCATCAAATCCGCTATCCATAATGCTACGAACAATTTGCTTGAAAATTTTAGCGTTTTTCTCAACTAAGTCTAAGCGTGTTTCACCTGGTTTTTGTGGTAACCCAGCAGTAATTACAACAAGATCTGCGTCTTTACAATCTTCATAACTACCTTTCCAAACCTTTGTTGGAGCTGGTGCGAAAGGTACGGCATGGCTTAAGTCCATTGCTTCTCCTTCTGCTTTTGCTTCATTTACATCCACTAAAACAAATTCTTCAGCTACAGCTTGGTTAATCATGCAGTAAGCATAACTACACCCAACTGCTCCTGTTCCTACTAATACAACACGGTTAATACCTTTTTTCATTTCAAAATTCCTCGCAATTTCATTAATTTTATTATGTAAGATAATACGTCTTACTTCTAAAGTTTCATATCTATTTTATTACATTTTATAAAAGATATTCAAGTAATTGAAAATGTATCCGCTCAATTACTTGAATGAAACATAGGAATCCTGTTAAACGAATATAATTCAGTAAAATCCTTCATAAAAGGGGAATTGGCATGGGGAATCCATTATCGATGGAAGAAATGCTTCAAATTATTCATGAAGGGCTTGCCAAAACAAATAACCCCAAACGGATTACAATTGCCGGTGCAGGGATGTCTGGATTAGTTGCAGCATCTTTATTAAAAGAGGCTGGGCACGAGATAACGATTATAGAAGCAAATAACAGAATAGGTGGCAGGGTGTATACGATTCGTGAACCATTTAGTGCAGGGCTATATTTTAACGCAGGCCCTATGCGTATTCCGGATACTCATGATTTAACTTTAGCTTACATTCGTAAATTTAAACTACCGTTAAACTTTTTTATTAATAAAACTTCTGCAGATATAATTTATACGAATAACAAAAGAACGAGATTGGATGTGTTTGAAAAGGACCCAAGTGTACTTGGATATCCAGTTTTAAATAAAGAAAGGGGGAAAACGGCAGAAGGATTAATGTTAGAGGTATTGGAACCGATACTTAATTATATTAAGAAAGATCCTAATAAAAACTGGATTATTGTTAAAAAAAAGTATAAAGCATATTCGCTCGGTTCATTTTTAACCGAGTATTATTCAGATGGGGCAATAGATATGATCGGAGTACTTCTTGATATGGAAGCATACATGGGAATGTCTTTAATTGAAGTATTACGCGAAATGATCTTTTTCACTTCAACGGCGAAATATTATGAGATAACGGGCGGGATGGATGCATTACCAAATTCATTTTTACCAGAGCTAAAGGATAATATTTTTATGTCGTATAAAGTAGAAAAAATTATACAGGAAGATAATAAAGTAATGATGCAAGTAACACATGAAAAAACGTTAAATTCATTCATAGTAACTGGTGACATCGTTATTGTCACAATTCCATTTTCAGCTTTGCGATTTGTAGAAGTCCAGCCGTATCATTTATTCTCTTATTATAAAAGACGGGCAATTCGTGAATTGAATTATATTGCTGCAACTAAAATTGCGATAGAGTTTAAAAGTAGATTTTGGGAAAGAGTGGGGCAGTGTGGTGGTAAATCTATTACAGATTTACCGATACGTTTTACATATTATCCGAGTTATGGCATTCAGTCACCAGGGGCAGCTATTGTTATAGCAAGTTATACGTGGGCGGATGAGGCATTAACATGGGATAGTCTCCCGCATAGAGAGCGTATTCGTTACGCATTGAAAAATTTAGCGCAAATTTATGGGAATGTGGTCTATAGTGAGTTTATAAAAGGGGAATCTTTTAGCTGGAGTAAGAATACGTATTCTTGCGGAGCATTTACAGCTTTTGAACCAAGGCAAGAGCTAGAATTATTTCCTTATATTGCGTCGCCGGCTGGAAACGTACACTTTGCAGGAGAACATACAACGTTGACACATGGGTGGATGCAGGGAGCGATTGAGTCTGGAATTAGAGTTGCTCATGAAGTAAATGAAAAGTGAAGCTAGTAGATATATTTACAAATTGTTATTCTTTTAATAAAATGATAAATATAAATCGTAATTATTACGCTTTGAATACGTTTGAAATAAAGAAATGGATGGTTGATCAAATGAATAAAGTGGAAATTCATATATTAGGTGGTTTTTTAGGTAGTGGAAAATCAACATTATTACAAAATTTATTATTAGCGGAGAAAAAGAAGAATAGAAAAGTTGCTGTTTTAATGAATGAAATTGGTGAATACTCAGTAGATACAGATATTATTGGTAAAGAGAATGTATTAAGAGAATTACTAAAAGGATGTATTTGTTGTACGTTAAAGGAAGAACTTGAAATACAATTGCATTCATTATATCAGCAAGAAAGACCAGATGTAATTTACATAGAAACAACAGGCGTTGCACATCCAATTGAAGTGTTAGATGCATGTGTATCACCAATTTTAGCACCTTTCTTAGAAGTGAAATCAATTGTAGTCGTTTTAGATGCAGTAAGATGGCTAAATCGAAGTATATTAAGTGCAAATGTACAACAGTTACTGCATGAGCAAATGAAATTTGGTAGTCACCTTCTTATTAATAAATCAGATTTACTAACAGAAGAAGATAAGAACAAAGTATTTGAAGAAGTGAAAGCAATAAATAGTCATGCGAAATTGTTTGAAACAAAATATTGTAATATATCTTTAAATGATATAGAAGAAGCTGAATTTGTGAGTGATGGGGAACACGAGACACTTCATGTTAAACAGCATTTACATATACAAACGATGACGTATCAATTCACGAAATCGATTGATCAAGACAAATTATATGAATGGCTTTCGAATTTACCAGATAGTATTTATCGAGTGAAAGGTTTTGTGAAATTCCATGGAGATAAATACCCTCATCTATTCCAATATTCGTTTGGGGTACCGACTTTATTGGAGCAAGATTTTGGTTTCCCGACAAACTTGGTAGTAATAGGGGAAGGGCTAGATAAGAAACAATTGATTGAAGGGTTAGAGAAGGTCGAGCTTAATTCTAACTGAAAGTAAAAGACTAACCTATTTTAGGTTAGTTTTTTTTAGTGTACGGAAAAGTGCTTGTCGGATTTTGCCTAATTAAAATAGTTGTAAAATTCAGAAATAAATTTATAATCAAATCTAAGAGGTGATTCAGGTGTCAGAAAAAATAATAGTGGATGTAAAAAACTTAACAACAAAAGGACTTGAAACGAGAGAAAAGTTATTGTGTGCTGCAGAAAAAGTATTTGGTAGTAAAGGATATTATGAGGCTTCTATTGTGAATATTACGCAAGAAGCAAATGTGGCACATGGAACATTTTATAATTATTTTCCAACTAAAAAAGATATATTTGATGAATTAATTCTTAAGTTTAACCGTGAGTTACGCTTAATTATTAAAGAAGAAATGAAGGGGATATCAAGTTATGAAGAGGCACAAAGAAGAGGTTTTCAGGCCTTTTTTCGATGGGTGAAAGATCGTCCTAATCTATATAACATTGTACAACAGGCGGTAGTTGTTGATGATAATTTATATAGATGGTATTATGCAAAGCTAGCAAATGGATTTTTAAAAAGTTTATCGGCTGGCATGGAAGCGGGAGAATTTAAACGACTTGATAAAGAAACAATTGCGTATTGTCTTATGTCAATTGGTCAATTTTTAGGAATGCGATGGGGCTATTGGGAAGAGAAAGATGTTCCGGAAGATGTATTTGAAGCAGCGATGTCATTAATATTTGAAGGATTGAGAAAGAGATAAGGGAGTGGGGAAAATATGCAAGGCATTGCTTATTGGATTGAAAAACGGGCCTATTTGCATCCAGATCGCATTGCCATTATTACAGAAGAGGAGGAAATGACATATAAACAGTTACATGAGTATGTAAGTAAAGTAGCAGCATATTTAATTTACGACTTAAATGTGCAAAAAGGAGAGAGGATAGCTATTTTATCACAAAATAGCTTGGAATATATTGTACTTTTATTTGCTATAGCAAAGGTAGAATGTATTGCTGTTCCACTGAATATACGGTTAACAGAAAATGAACTTATATTTCAGTTGAAAGATAGTGGAGCTACAGTTTTATTTGTAGAGGAAACATTTCAAAATATGGCACTGTCAATGCAGAATGTAACATATGTACAAAGAGTTATTTCGATTAAAAGTTTAAAAGAAATAGAAGATAGAAAAATTGACAACTTTGAAGAGATAAATGAAAGCGCATCCTTTATTATATGTTATACCTCGGGGACAACAGGACAACCGAAAGGAGCTGTACTTACACAAGAGAATATGTTTTGGAATGCGCTTAATAATACATTTGCGATTGACCTAACTGTTCATGACCGCTCCATTGTGTTATTGCCTTTATTTCATATTGGTGGGATTGGTTTATTCGCATTTCCAACTTTATTTGCAGGTGGAATAATCATTGTTCCGAGAAAATTTGAGCCAACCATAGCTCTTTCTATGATAGAAAAATATAAAGTGACTGTTGTAATGGGAGTACCTACAATTCACCAAGCATTAATTAATTGCGCAAAGTTTGAAACTACAAATTTACAATCAGTTCGCTGGTTTTATAACGGTGGTGCACCATGTTCAGAAGAGTTGATGAGAGAATTTATAGATAGAGGATTTTTATTTGGTCAAGGCTTTGGTATGACTGAAACATCACCAACCGTATTTATGCTTTCAGAAGAAGATGCAAGACGTAAAGTAGGCTCAATTGGAAAACCTGTTCTGTTTTGTGATTATGTACTTATTGATGAAAACAAAAATAAAGTTGAGATTGGTGAAGTTGGAGAGTTACTAATAAGAGGGCCAAATGTAATGAAAGGGTATTGGAATCGGCCAGATGCAACAGAAGAAACGATTCAAGATGGTTGGTTATATACGGGAGATTTAGCTAGAGTTGATGAAGATGGTTTTGTATACATTGTCGGTAGAAAAAAAGAAATGATAATTTCCGGTGGTGAAAATATTTATCCACTTGAAGTAGAGCAAGTTATTAATAAACTGTCAGAAGTATGTGAGGTAGCAGTAATTGGTACACAACATGTAAAGTGGGGAGAGATTCCAATCGCCTTTATTGTGAAAAAGAGTTGCAGTGTATTAACTGAAAAGGAAGTCATTGATCATTGTCGTTTATATCTAGCCAAATATAAAGTTCCAAAAGAAATTGTGTTTCTAGAGGAATTTCCTAAAAATGCAACTGGTAAAATTCAAAAAGCACAGTTAGCAAATCAACTGAAAAGTAGGTGAAAAGATGACGATGTATAGTTCCGGTCAACAGGCATCATGTAGTAAAACAATAACGGAAACAGATTTTGTACTATTTGCAGGTTTAAGTGGGGATTTTAATCCAATTCATATTGATCATGAGTATGCGAAACAAACTAGATTTAATCAAAGAATTGCACATGGTTTATTAACTTCTAGTTTATTATCACAATTGTTAGGCGTTCATTTACCAGGAAAGGGTTCCGTTTATATGGAACAAACTATTAAATTTACAGCGCCAGTTTTTATAGGAGATACGATTACAGCCACGGCAACAGTACAAAAATTTATGATAGAAAAGAGAGTTTTGAAATTGTTAACTGAGTGTCATAACCAAAAAGGAGATTTAGTGTTAACAGGTGTAGCGACGATGATGGTGCCAAAAGAAGGAGGAATTGTCTAATGAGAATTGGGATTGAAGCAACTGGTGTTTTCTTCCCGAAAGACGTAGAGACAGCCGCAGATTTATCTAAAAAAACAGGTATTCCTGAGAATATTATTATAGAAAAGTTTGGGTTATATGAAAAACATGTCGCAGACGAAACGATGCATGCATCAGATTTAGCTATTGCTGCTGCAAAGCCAATATTATTACAAGTAGATCCTCAATCTATTGATGTAGTCATTTATTTTGGCAGTCCACATAAAGATTACCACGTATGGTCTAGTGCCCCAAAAATTCAGCATGAACTTGGATTGAAAAATGCTTATGCCTTTGAAGTTATGAATGTTAGTTCTTGCTTTCCCATTGCTCTTAAAGTCGCAAAAGATATGCTCTACTCCGATAACTCAATTGAAAATATATTATTAGTAGGTGGATGTAAAGAATCTCAAATTGTAGATTATGATAATCCACGCTCACGTTTTATGTTTAATTTTGCTGATGGCGGAAGTGCAGCTTTAGTAAAAAAGGGAGCTAGCAAAGGTGAAATATTAGGCAGTGCGATTATAACGGATGGTTCATTTCATGACGATGTTCGTATTCCAGCTGGTGGATCGAAGCTGGTTGCGAGCTATGATACAGTTGAGAATCGACAACATTATATTGATGTAATAGAACCTATTAGTATGAAAGAACGTTTAGACCGGGTTTCAACCCCTAATTTTGATAAGGTTATTCGGGAGGCGTTAAGAAAAAGTGGATTTACTCCTAAAGATATTAAAGTATTGTTACCACTGCATACAAAACGTTCCATGTTAATAGAATTGATACAGGGGCTAGGGCTAGCAGAAGAACAAGTTGTATATTTAGATCATTATGGACATATGTCAGCGCTTGATCCGTGTATTGGCTTACACTTTGCGAATGAACAAGGAAAATTACAGCCTGGAGATATTGCAGTGGCTGTTAGTGCAGGTACTGGGTATACTTGGGCAGCTACTGTGATTAGATGGTAGTAAGCATGAATTTTATCAAAAAAATTATATGTTGTTTTTTCATTGTAACTGTAAGTCTAGGGATGTTTGCTTCTGTAGGAAGTGCCTCTGCTGTAAAATATGTGAAATCATGGGGAGTGAGCTAGATACTTCTAAGTTATTAAGGACACCAGTGGCGATGGCAAGGGATACAAAAGGATTTTTGTATGTTGTTGATATGGGGAATAATAGGATTGTGAAAATAGATAAGAATGGAGAAGTTGTTGATGCTATAGGAACTTTAGGTGAAGGTCCGGGACAGTTTAATATGCCATTTGGTATTGCTGTTGATAAAGAAGGTAATATTTTAGTTGCGGATACAGCGAATTATCGTATTCAAAAATTTAATGAGGAGTTTCAATTTATTAAAAGTTGGGGCACAAAAGGTAAAGGAAGTGAGCAGTTCTCGTTTCCTAGGGAAATTGCAGTAGATAGCGATAATAATTACTATATTACGGATGAATACAATCATCGTATTCAAAAATATAGCCCGGATGGGCAGTATATTCAAACAATAGGGAGTTATGGAAAGGCGAATGGAGAAATGGCTTTACCACAAGGAATCGCGGTAAATAAACAAGACGAGGTCTATATTGCAGACACATATAACAATCGTATTCAAGTGTTTGATAAAAAAGGGGAGTTTCAGCGAGTAATCGGAACAGGAATTGCAGGTTTAGGCCCATATCAATTCTACCATCCAAGAGGAATAAATTTTGACTCAACATCTGGATCGCTATATGTAGCAGATACATATAACAATCGGATAATGAAATTTACAAATAAAGATCAATTTTTATATGAATCAGGTAACTTTTTCCAGTTTGTTTATCCTAATCAAGTTCTTCCGGATGGTAAAGGGAATATCTATATAACGGATACGGGAAATAATCGTGTACTTTTATATAATGAGGTAGGCCTAACAGCGGTAATGAAGAAAACCATAGGTAATGAAAGGAATGGAAATACACAATATGCAGGACCTTATGATGTCGAAAGAGACACGAATGGAAATGTTTTTGTATCTGATTCTTTTAATCATCGAATTTTGAAATATGATATATCTGGGAAGATTGTTGCTAAGTGGGGAAGTTTATTTGGTACTGGTGGGCCACTTGGGTTCGGAAGTCTTCCAGGACAGTTTTTTGTTCCAAGACAGATTGCAACGGATCGTTACAATAATGTGTATGTATCTGATTCTGTAAATCATCGTATCCAAAAATTCACCAATTCAGGGATAGCGCTTGCTTCATATGGTTCATTTGGAGTATTACCAGGTTTTTTTCAATTTCCATCTGGAATAGCTATTGATAGTAAAGGAAACATATTTATAGCTGATTCAGAAAATCATCGTATTCAAAAATTTAATCCATTCTTTGTATATATGAAAGAATGGGGGAGAAAAGGAAGTGGAGAGGGAGAGTTTTTTCAACCTATGCAATTAGCAATTGATTCAAAAGATAATGTTTATGTTGTTGATCGGATTAATAATAGGGTTCAGAAATTTGATAATGAGGGTAATTTTCTTGCAAAATGGGGTGCAAATCATGGAGCTGGAAACTTAGATCCACTAGAAAATTGGAGAGAGGGTCCAGGAGATCTTTTTTTGCCAATAGGAATTGAAATCGATATAAATAATACGGTGTATGTCACAGATACTTCTAATAATCGTGTGAATATTTACAATGAAAATGGGGATTTTTTAGAGTCTTTTGGAGGTTTTAATGGTATGTCAGGGCAGTTTTTCTCACCACAAGGAATAGATGTGGATAGTCAAGGGAATATCATTATTACAGATGGTTTACTCCAAAGAATTCAATTTTTTAAGAAAGCTAATTAATATTGGAGACTCAAAATGCTTGTTAGAAAGGATAGAAGTTTAATAGTTTGGGAATGCGGTATAGGTAGGAATAAAATATTTATATGAAATTGTAAAGGTGTTTAATGGAAATCGGAGAAGATACATGTATACTAACAATCTCGTTTATATTATTCAAAGGAAAAGTCATAATTACGGATGGGTAACTTTGGCGTGTTTGATTCTATCAGAAAGTAAAGTATGGGGAGGATCACAATGTCGATGAAAAAACGTAAATGGCTAAGAACGGTGGTTACTGGTTGTGTTTTAGGTTCGTTATTAGTAACAGCGGCTTGTTCAGGAAAGAAAACAAGTACAGAGGATGAAAAGACGATTAAGGTAGGGGTTCTTGCTTCATTAACAGGTCCATTAGAATCATATGGAAAACAAACAGTGAACGGATTTGAATTAGGGCTAGACTATGCAACTGGTGGAACTGGGAAAGTGGAAGGGAAGAAGATTAAGTTTGTTGTAGAAGATACGGAAACGAAAGCTGATGTAGCGGTTAAAAAAGCTACGAAGTTATTAGAAGAAGAGAAAGTCGATTTTTTAGTCGGATCGTCTAGTTCAAGTGATACATTAGCGGTTTTACCACTAGCTCAAGAATATGAAAAAATAATGGTTGTAGAACCAGCAGTAGCTGATAGTATTACCGGGAAGAACTGGAATAAATATATTTTTAGAACAGGTAGAAATTCATCTCAAGATGCAGTCGCTGGTGCTGCGGCAATTGCTAAAAAAGATGTAAAAATAGCAACGTTAGCACAAGATAATGCTTACGGCCGTGAGGGAATTGCGGCATTTAAAGCTGGAGCGAAGAAATTAGGTGCGAATATTGTAAACGAACAATATGCTGATACAAATTCGACTGACTTCACTGCAAATATTCAAAATATCATTAGCTCAAAGCCGGATTATTTATTTATCGTTTGGGCAGGGGCAAATTCACCTTGGAAACAGTTAAAAGATATGAATGTGGAAGCGCAGGGTATTAAAATTTCTACCGGTGCACCAGATATACCGGCATTAAAAACGATGGATGCGTTAGTAGGAATGCAAGGTTTTTCTGTTTATTATCACACACTTCCGAAAAATAAGGTGAATGATTGGTTAGTTGAAGAACATAAAAAACGATTTAATGGTGCGGTGCCAGATTTATTTACAGCAGGAGGAATGTCAGCGGCAATTTCAATTGTAGAAGCTTTAAAGAAAACAAAAGGTGATACAGATGTAGATACATTGATTAAGAAAATGGAAGGAATGGAATTTGATACACCGAAAGGAAAGATGAAGTTTAGAGAAAAAGATCACCAAGCGATGCAGACACTTTATTCTATCACATTGAAAAAGCAAGATGGTGTTGATTATCCGGTGCCAGTATTAGAGCGAGAATTAACGATGAAAGAGACAGAACCCAAAGTTCAAAATAAATAGACTGAATTTTCTGTTGTTTCGTATAAAGAGGGAGTACACCCTCTTTATACGTATTTCTTTCATACTTAAAGCTTTAAAGGGAGGGATTTCGTGACACATTTGCTAGAAACGAAAAATCTTTGCGTATCTTTTGGCGAGCATCATGTTATTAAGGATGTGAATTTAACAGTACAAAAAGGAAAGCTCATTTCAATTATTGGACCAAATGGTGCAGGAAAGACAACGCTATTCAATTTACTAAGTGGACAAATTTCTCCAACAAAGGGTGAAGTATATTTTAAAGGACAAGAGATTACAAATTTATCAATTTCGGATCGTACTCGATTAGGAATTGGTCGTTCTTTTCAACTTACAAATATATTCCCAGAGTTAACGGTACTTGAAAATGTTCGTTTAAGTGTTCAATCATTTGTGCAAGATTACTATAGTTTTTTTTCGAGTTCGGCAAAATTTAAGCAACAAGTTGGAGAGGCGAGACGTTTCTTAAAAACAGTATTACTTCACGAGAAAGAACATGTATTAGCGAAAGATCTAGCGCATGGTGAAAAACGAAAGTTAGAGCTTGCGATGTTATTAGCTTTAAAAACGGATGTGTTACTACTTGATGAGCCGACGGCAGGTATATCAGTTGAGGAGGTACCGGCTATTTTACAAGTGATTGAAAATATTAAGAAACATCCAGAGAGTACAATTGTACTTATTGAACACAAAATGGATATGGTACTAGGTTTGTCAGACCATCTTATCGTTTTATTCCATGGAGAGTTATTGGCTGAAGGTTTGCCCGAAGAAATGATGAAAGATGAGCGTGTACAAAGTGCTTATTTAGGGGGATTATATAGTGGCACTATTACAAGTGAATAATATAGAGACGTATTTAGATCAGTTTCATATTTTACAAGGGGTATCTCTTACTGTTGAGAAAGGAACGATTACTGTACTGTTTGGAAGAAATGGGGCAGGGAAGACTACGACATTACGTTCGGTTATGGGATTTCACCATATCGCACATGGTGAAATTTATTATGATAGTACACAAGTAAATGGATTATCTACACATTTAATTTCAAGGAAAGGAATAGGGTATGTACCAGAAAATCAAGGTATTTTTCACGACCTGACAGTAGAAGAAACATTCGCTCTTGCTAGGGAGAAGGGAGAAGAAGCGGAAAAAAAAATAGACTGGATGCTTGAATTATTTCCAGATTTAAAGCAATTTTGGCACAAAAAAAGTGGACTCTTAAGCGGAGGGCAAAAGCAAATGCTAGCAATTTCAAGAGCATTTATTAATAGTGATGGTTTATTACTTATTGATGAGCCGAGTAAAGGCTTGTCGCCCATTATGATAGAAAAATTAATGATAGCCATTTTGAAAATGAAAGAGAAAACAACAGTTTTACTCGTTGAACAAAACTTTATGATGGCTAGTCAAATTGGTGATTACTTTTATATTATGGATAACGGAAGAATTGTTCATAACGGTTTTATGCATGAATTAAAAGAGGATAAGGAAATGTGTCACAAATATTTAGGAATCTCTTAACATGAATCCGGGGTGAGAAGGATGGATGTGTTAATCAATTTATTTGTAAATGGGATTTCAACAGGGATGCTCATTTTTTTATTAGCGTCAGGTCTTTCACTTATTTTCGGTTTAATGAGCGTTCTAAACTTCGCACATGGTGGGTTATTTGCATGGGGAGCTTTTACAGGTGTATGGATATTTAATACAACTGGAAGCTATTTACTCGCTTTAATTGGAGCAATTGCTATGGGGATGTTTCTTGGATTCATTTTAGAAAGGTTCCTTATTAGACCGGTATATGGAAATCATGTTCGCCAGCTTCTTGTGACGCTTGGAGGAATGCTTGTACTTAGTGAATGTATTAAAGTATTTTGGGGGCCAAATCCAATTGGTGCTAAATTACCGTTATGGTTACAAGGTAGTTATACATTTGAAGGCGTTATATTAATTAAATATCGTCTATTCGTTATTTTAATTGGGATCATCATTTACATTGCCTTACTATTATTGCTCAAAAAAACAAAGATAGGTCTTATGATTCGCGCAGGTGTAATGGATAAAGAGATGGTTCAAGCGCTCGGTATTAATGTAAAAGCGATATTTTCTTTCGTCTTTTTACTAGGAGCAGGGATGGCGGCTTTGGGAGGCTTCTTATTAGCACCGTATTCAGGTGTTATTTTCGCCGAGATGGGTATGCAGTATGCGATTTTAGCTTTTATAGTAGTGATAATAGGAGGATTAGGAAGCGTACAAGGTTCAGCAATCGCTTCTTTAATTGTTGGATTAGCTGGTGCTTTTACAGCATATTTTATACCGGATTTATCACTTGCAATTAATATGTTAATGTTACTATTTTTCTTAATAGTGAAGCCAACTGGACTTGTTGGTGAAAAGGGGTGAAACGGTGAACAGCACATCGGATCGAATTAAAGTATACTTCGGAGTTTTTATGCTCATTTGTTTAAGTGTATTTCCATTCGTAAATGATTCACGGAGCTTGTTAATTTTGTTCACTCAAATCTTCATCTTCGCTATTTTCGCTATGAGCTTTGATGTTCTACTTGGCTATACAGGCATTGTCTCATTCGGTCATTGTATGTTCTTTGGAATAGGAGCGTATGGTGTGGCACTCTTATTTGATCGGCAAGGGGTGTCTATCACAAATTTTTTTATAGGAATAGCAGCCGCAATTATTGTATCAGCCATCGTTAGTTATATAATTGGTATGCTTTCATTACGTTTGAAAAGTCATTTTTATGCAATGTTAACGCTCGCTATTTCCCAGCTGTTTTTTGTACTTGCTGAAAAATGGCGTTCACTGACTCACGGAGGAGATGGATTTACATTTGGTGTACCAAATATATTCCGTGATCGTTTTACATTTTATTATATAACATTTATATGTCTAATCGTCATTTTCATCTTGTTACGTCTTTTCACAAAGTCTTCAATTGGAAAAGTATTAAAGGCCATTTCACAAAATGAACAACGCGTTGAAGCACTTGGATATAAAGTTCTTCATTATAAAATTATCGCAAGTGTAGTAGCAGGAGTAGTAGCGGCAATTAGCGGTGGTTTATTTGTCATCACATTGCGTTTTGTAAATACGACGGTATTTTCAATTGAAATGACGCTAAACGCATTATTGATGACAATGATTGGAGGAGTTGGAACGTTAATAGGAGCCATTGCTGGAGCTGGAATTATTGAATCACTTAAATATTATTTATCAGAACTAGCAACAGAATATCCGATTTTTGAAAGATGGACGATTATTCTAGGTTTATTATACATTATCGTGTTATTAGTTTTTCCAAAAGGATTAGTTGGAACGATTAAGAAGTTGAAGAATTTTAAAAGAAGTAAGAAGGAGAAGAGTACAGGGGTGGAACAGAACGTGTAAAATAAGTCTTCAAGATGAAAAGGGATGTCCTAGTAGTTAAACATATTAACTAGGTAACATCCCTTTTTATTGTATTAAGCCGATAGTATATGAAGGTTATATTAGCGATTCGAAAAAGGATATCTATTTACCCGTAAAATACGACAAGTGTAGCCTCTTTATTAATTAAATAGTTCACCAGGAATCGCTTTTTCTAAGTCTCGAGTTGTGAAGAAGTTAATAGGTAGTTTTTCAACCGCGACATTTTCAACTGGAACTAATTTATCATTTCTAATCGGTAAAAAAGCTATCCCATTTCCCTCAACAATAAACTCTTCAATAAGCGAATAAGAATCTAACTGTTGAAGTTGATGCTGGGATAGATTGTTTTCTTTTAGAAATTGTATTGTCATATTTCTAAAAGGGCACTTTTTATCGTTACTAACAAAGAAAAGTTCTTTTGAAAAGTCAATGTTACACTGTTCTTTCGCTTTTAATAAGCCTACAGAAACTGAAGTGGTGAATACTTTTTTAAACGCTGCGTCGGGATAATCCTCATAAGTTATGACCATATCAACTTTTTGTTGCTGTAGTAGTTTTTGTAAATGGCTACTACTTTCTATATATATTTGATAATTCCTGAAATTTTCTTTAATACGCATACTTAAATAATTAGTCAAAATAGATTGTGACGTCGCTATTACATAAGAAGAAGTACTTGTTTTAATTTCATCTTTCGCTTCTTCTAAAAGAGCTAATATTTTATTCGTGTAGTCTAATAAAATGTCACCAGAAGGTAACAGGGAAACACCTTTGTTATCTCTATGTAGTAAAGGTGTTTCTAATTCTTGTTCTAATTTTTTGATTCGCTCAGTTACATTTGGTTGTACATAGCCTAGCTCTTTAGCAGCTTTACTAATAGATCCTTCGTTAGCTACAGTTTTAAATATGATAAGATCATTTATTTCCATTCATTTCAGCCCCTTATACGGTATCATTATAAATGATACCAAACATAATTTATACCTATTTTACGTCAGCCGATCATCGGTTTATCATTATGTATATAAGATTGAAAGTGAGTGATAAACATGATTGGTATGCAATATAAGGTCATTTTGCCAAAAGATTATGATATGGGGACTATTAGAGAAAGGGTGAAAAAGAATGGTTATAAAACGGATGGTTTTCAAGGGTTGAATTTTAAGGCTTATTTAATTGCTGAGGCAGGTAAGTATGGGGATTTCCATAATTGTTATGCACCTTTATATATTTGGAATGGTCATGAAGGGATGAACAAATTTATCTTTGAAGGGTATTACGATAATATTTTGCAATCGTTTGGGTGGCAACAAATAAATATAGGTGTTCCATTAATTGTTAATTTAAGTAATGATTTTAGAAAAAGTAGATATGCTGTTGAATATGCAAGAAGTATTTCTCCAAGTAAATCGCTGATTGGGACGCAATTAAATAAAGTAAATGAAAATGTGCAAAACATAGAAAAATGTTTAGGAAATGTAATAGTTTATAATCCGGATAAGTGGGGATATAGTCAATTCAGTTTTTATAAGGAAAAGCCTGAAATAGATGTAATGGACGATGTTACTATTTATGAGATTTTACATATTTCACGATGATATGTTGTTGAATGCTAAATTAAGAAAAAGGAATGAAAATGTATGCCTTTTGTGAACGTTTATTATAATGAAAATATATTAAATAAAGAAGAGTTGAAAAAGATAGGTGAATGTATCCATCTTTCATTAATTGAACATTTTAACATCCCTGAAAATGATTATTTTCAAATGTTTTTACCTTATCAACGAAAACAATTTTTGTATAATCCATATTATTTGTTGGAAAGAGGAGAAATGAGAACTGAGAATATGATTCATGTTTCTATTACATGTGGACCTGGAAGAACAGTGCAACAGAAAAAAGGTTTGTATCAATCTATATCCGTTGGGATTTCAGAATATTCCAACGTAAAAGTTACTGACATTTTTATTACATTACATGAGACAGCTGCTGAAAACTGGTCATTTGGTCAAGGGATGGCACAATTGGTAAAAATGAAGGGAGAAAAATGATGAATGAACCAATTGAATTTTATATTCCAAAGAAAATGAGAGAAATAGCACCTGTATTTTCTCATTATAGTGAAGAGATATTATTTGGGGAAGTGTGGGGGGATGCCGCTTTAACATTAAGAGAAAGAAGCTTATGTACATTGTCGGCATTAATCAGTCTGGGTAATATAGAACAATTACCATTTCATCTGAAGCTAGCTAAACAAAATGGGATGATGGAGAATGAATTAGTTACATTAATAACACATATGGCTTTTTACGTTGGTTGGCCAAAAGCTGTGGCAGCTTTAAATATAGCAATGAATGAAATGGAAAATTAAGAATAATGATTTTGGGAGATATTTTTAACGTATTTCTACTTGCATTACTATCACTTGAGTGGTAAAGTGATAGTAAGATCAACGCTAGGAAGTGATGAAACATGCGTGAGAATACGATAGGATCATTAATATGGTTACGCCTAATACGATTTACGAACCAAAGTAATCAAATGTCAAATGAGTTTTTAAAACGTTTTGATTTAACGACAGCTCAATTTGATGTGCTTTTGCAAATACGGACTTATCAGCCATTAACACAAATGGAGTTAGCAGAAAAGGTTACCGTTACACAAGGCGGTATTTCTCGAATGTTAACACGTCTTGAAAAAGAAGGATATATTATACGAAAACAAGATTGGAAAACGAAAACAATTAGTCTTACAGAGCAAGGGGAAGAGGCTTTAGAAAGAGCATTGCCAGAGCAACTTGCATTTCAATCATCATTTTTTGATGATGTATTAAATGAAGAAGAGCAGAAAATACTATACGAGTTGATGACAAAAGTTCATAAGCATAGTGAAAAAAAAGAATTACCGAATGAGTAATTTTTTTTACTCATTCAATTGACTAATCAAGTGATAAAGAGGAGGAAGTTTTATGTATACAATTCCAGGACATCACCACATTTCTATGGTGACTAAAAATGCGAAAACGAATAATGATTTTTATCGAGATATTTTAGGATTACGCCGAGTGAAAAAGACAGTCAATCAAGATAATCCATTTATGTATCATTTGTTTTATGGCGATTTAACAGGGAGTGCCGGAACTGAATTATCATTTTTTGAAATGCCGAATGTAGGAAGAACAATCCGTGGCACAAATGCAATAACGCAAATAGGTTTGCTCGTACCTTCAATAGAAAGCCTTACATTTTGGAAGAAACGTTTTGAGTCGCTTCAAGTGGCGCATGGAGAAATTACAACTTACGCCAGCCGAGACGCACTGCACTTTGAAGATCCAGATGGCCTACGGTTAGTGCTACTAAATAATAACGGTGAAGAGGTACCTGAATATTGGACTGCATGGGATGACTCTTCTGTAGAGCAGAATCATCGTATTTTAGGTATGGGAACAGTTGAAATGACAGTGCGCAGTTTAAATAAATTATCAAAAACATTAACAGGTTTATTTGGTTATAAAGAAGTATCTCGTTCAGATGATGAGGGGATTTATCAATCTATTGCCGGTCAATCTTTTGGAGAAATTTTGGTGAAACAGCAAGAAGGAGAGAGTGAAAGACCTGGAAAAGGAAGTATTCATCATTTAGCTATTCGTGTAAAAAATGATGAAGAACTGAGTTATTGGAATGAAGCTGTGAAAGATAAAGGGTTCCAATCAACTGGGATTATCGATCGCTTTTATTTTAAAAGTTTATATTTCCGTGAGTCAAATGGAATTTTATTTGAGATTGCGACGGATGGACCAGGATTTACTGTAGATTCAGCAGTTGCTGAATTAGGAAAAGAGCTAGATTTACCACCATTTTTAGAAGAGAGAAGAAAAGAGATTGAAGAGAAATTAATACCACTTGATTAAAAGGGAGAGGACAACTATGGAAAAATACCGTATTGATACAAGTAAAGGAATTGAATTTGGATTATATTCAATTGGAGATCACATTTTAAATCCGCATAATGGTTCGAAAATAAGTGCAGAAAAAAGAATTCATGAACTAATTGAAACAGCTAAGTTAGCAGATAAAGCTGGACTTGATGTGTTTGCTGTCGGTGAAAGTCATCAAGCGCATTTTACAACGCAAGCTCATACAGTTATTTTAGGAGCTATTGCACAAACTACGGAAAACATTAAAATCGCGAGTTCTGCAACAGTATTAAGCACGTCAGATCCGGTTCGTGTATATGAGGATTTTGCTACAATCGATTTAATTTCTAATGGTCGTGCGGAAATCGTTGCTGGTCGTGGATCTCGTATTGGGGGATATAGTTTACTGGGTTACGATGTAAATTATTATGAAGAACTATTTGAAGAGAAGATGGATCTTTTATTAAAAATAAGTAAAGAAGAAAGTGTAACATGGAAAGGGCAGTTTAGAACGCCGCTTGAACATGCGACAATTATACCGAGAGCAAAAAATAACAATATGCCAATTTGGCGTGCTGTTGGAGGGCCACCTGCTAGTGCAATTAAGGCAGGTCACGCAGGTGTACCAATGATGCTTACGACACTTGGTGGCCCAGCCATTAATTTTAAAGTTTCGGTGGATGCATATCGTGAAGCTGCTGAACAAAGTGGTTTTGATCCAGCAACATTACCAATTGCTACAACAAGTTTATTTTATACAGCAGAAAATTCACAAGATGCACTTAGTGAATATTATCCTCATATTCATGCTGGTATGCTTGCACTACGTGGTGGTGGGTATCCAAAACAACAATTTACTAATGCAGTAGATTATCGTGACGTGTTAATGATTGGTAGTCCGCAACAAATTATTGAAAAAATGCTGTATCAACATGAGTTATTTGGGCAACAACGTTTTATGGCACAAATTGATTTTGGCGGTGTACCATTTGATAAGATTGAGAAAAACATCGAATTAATTGCAACTGAAATTATGCCGGCTGTTAGAAAGCACATAGCAAAATAATTGGGAAATACCGGGAGTCTAGCTGACTCTCGGTATTTTTTATGTTAATTCAGTTTTGAAAAATGACGAAAAAATGAATTTTTAGTCTAAAAAAGGAAAGGGTTTTTCTATTTGTGAATAACAATATTCTTAATTTGAATTTTGTAAATACATTTTTCTCTTGACAAAAATATAGCGTGTTTCCAGGTTTGATTTGAGGACATTTTTTAAGAGGAAAGTCAAGCGCATGAAGAGAAAAACGTAATAATAATTGATATAAGAGTCTGTTGTATGTTTGAAAAACAAGTTTTTAAAATGTGAGAAATCTAATTCAAAAAAATTACAAAAGACATATTTCAGACAAAATCCTGTCAATAATACGTCAAAAATCACCTGAATTTATTATGTAAGTATATTATACAATTCGATTAACGAATAAAACACTACTGAAATAGTGAAAAGGTAAATCGTATGAAGAAAGTTCTTTTGTAATTATCTAAAAAACTGACAATCTATATTTTCAGAAAGTACATAAACGAATTTATCTTTTTGTATTTCCAAATGATTGAATTGTTCGTTATGAAGTGAATTCAATCGATATTACGATATAAAAAATTATGAAGGAAGTGAATTTAGCATGGAAACGCTCGAATTGGCACGAATACAATTTGCATCTACAACGATTTTTCATTACTTTTTCGTTCCGCTATCTATTGGTTTAGCTTTTATCATTGCGTTAATGCAAACGTTGTATGTGGTAAAGGGACAAGAAGTTTATAAGAAAATGACAAAGTTTTGGACACAAATATTCCTTGTTAACTTTGCAGTAGGTGTTGTAACAGGTATTTTACAAGAATTTCAGTTTGGTATGAACTGGTCAACATATTCACGTTTTGTTGGTGATGTTTTCGGACCGTCACTGGCAATTGAAGGTTTATTAGCATTTT
This sequence comes from Bacillus silvicola, assembly GCF_050524305.1. Taxonomy (NCBI): domain Bacteria; kingdom Bacillati; phylum Bacillota; class Bacilli; order Caryophanales; family Bacillaceae; genus Bacillus; species Bacillus silvicola. The sequence goes on along the minus strand of NZ_JBNGVC010000001.1, from coordinate 550,143 downwards.
TCATTGAGTCTACATTCCTAGGTTTATGGGTATTCGGTGAGGATAAACTTCCGAAGCGAGTTCACCTTTTATGTATTTGGCTCCTTTCAATAGGAACAATGTTATCAGCATTTTGGATTTTAACTGCAAGTGCATTTATGCAGTCCCCGGTAGGATATGAAATGGCTGCAGATGGACGTGCGCAGATGAATGATTTCTTGGCGATTATTCAAAATCCACAACTATGGGTGCAATTCCCGCATACAATTACAGCGGCACTTGCAACAGGCGCATTCTTTATTGCTGGTGTTAGTGCATGGAAAATTGCAAAACAACAAGAGACTGAGGTGTTTAAGAAGTCTTTCAGAGTTTCTATCGTTGTCGGAACAATTTCAACAGCATTGGTATTATTTTTCGGTCATGCACAAGCACAAAATTTAATTAAGACACATCCAATGAAAATGGCAGCAGCTGAAGCATTATGGAATACGAGTGAAGATCCTGCGCCATTTACAGTATTTGCAAAAATTGATACAGAGAAGAAAGAAAATTCGTTTGAAATTCAAATCCCTTATATGCTAAGTCTATTGTCATACGATAAATTTAGCGGTCAAGTAGAAGGAATGAATCAAATTCAAAAACAATATGAAGAAAAATATGGACCTGGGGATTATATTCCGCCAGTACATATTATGTTCTGGAGTTTTAGAGCGATGGTAATGAGTGGAACATTCATGCTTCTTTTAGGAGTGTACGGCTGGTTCTTATCAAGAAAAGATCGTTTAGCTGAAAAAACTTGGTATTTAAAATTAATGGTATATGCAATTGCACTACCGTTTATCGGAAATACAGTAGGTTGGATTATGACTGAAATGGGACGTCAGCCTTGGGTTGTCTTCGGTGTTATGAAAACAGAAGATGCAGTATCTCCAAACGTTACATTTGGAGAAGTATTATTCTCTCTTGTTTCATTCACATCATTATATGTAATTATTGGAGGCATTACTGTTTACTTATTCGTTCGTATCATTAAAGGACATGCGAATAAGAAAACGAAAAAGGATTATCAAAGCCATGATCCATTTGATAAGGAGGAAGAGTATGTTATCTCTTAATGAGTTATGGTTTCTAATTATTTCAACCTTATTCGTTGGGTTCTTTGTACTTGAAGGTTTCGATTTTGGTGTAGGAATCGTTTCAAGGTTTTTAGGAAAGAACGATTTGGAAAAGCGAATATATTTAAATACAATTGGACCGTTTTGGCACGCAAATGAAGTATGGCTTGTTTGTGCTGGTGGTGCTATGTTTGCGGCATTTCCGCACTGGTATGCAACTTTATTTAGTGGGTTCTATATTCCGTTTGTGTTTATGCTTCTTGCTTTAATTATAAGAGGCGTTTCCTTTAAATTCCGTGCGAAAATAGAAAACCATAAGTGGAAAAGTTTCTGGGATTGGGGCATGTTTATTGGAAGCATGCTACCTCCTATACTTTGGGGAGTTGCGATCGCAAACTTTATGACAGGTGTACCAATTGATGAAAGTAAAAATATGGTAGGCGGATTTATGAAATTACTTCACCCATTTGCGTTACTTGGAGGAGTTATGTTTCTTCTTCTATGTATTGTTCATGGTTTGCAATTTCTTACTATACGTACAACAGGAAAATTACGAGAACGTGCACGTATTGCCGCGACAAAGATTGCACCTTTTGCATTAATAACACTTCTTGTTTTTGCAGCTGTAGGGTTATGGAAAACAGATATTTTCACCGCACATGGTTCAGAGTGGCTAATGGTTCCAATTGGAGCTTTTGTAGCGCTATTTGTTTCTACTTTATTAAATAAAAGAAGAAGAGATGGTTGGGCTTTCTTTATGACGAGTTTAACAATCATTTTGCTAAGTGCAAGTGTGTTCATCGGTATGTTCCCGCGTGTCATGATTAGCTCATTAGGAGCGGTAAATGATTTGACAATTTATAATGCGGCATCAGGACCTTATGCATTAAAACTGATGAGCTATTTTTCTCTTGCTATTTTACCGTTTGTTATCGGTAGTCAAATATGGAGTTTCTATGTATTTAGACAACCTGTTAAGTCAGACAAAGATTTGGAGTACTAATGAAAAGAAAAAGAGGACTTCCGTCGTATCCTGGTAGCCGAGTTTTATATGTGACTTTAAGTCTTATTAGCATTTTAGAGGCGTGTAGTATCATTGCGCAGACAGTGTTTTTAGCACGAGCAATCACATTTTTATTTCATGGAGAAACAGTGCAAGCTGTGCTAAATGAAACTGTTTATTTTGGAGTTATGTTTGCAGCACGCCAAATGTTGGTGCGCGCATCGCAAATATTGGTTGAGCGTTTCGCTGAAAAAACAGGATTGGCATTACGTAAACAGTTAATAGAAGCATATTTTACATTAGGACCTAGATTTGTCCAAACGAATGGGACTGGTCATCTGGTTACTTTATCGATAGAAGGTATTGAGAAATTCAAAACTTATATTGAATTAACAATTCCTAAAATGATTAGAAGTAGTATCGTACCAGGACTAATTGTTCTATATGTTTTTACACTGGATATTAAGTCTGGAATCATTTTAGTTGTAACGATTCCGATTGTGATTATATTTATGATCCTTCTAGGATTAGCAGCGCAGAAAATGGCGGATAGCCAATATGAAACATATCGTGTACTTTCTAATCATTTCGTAGATACGTTAAAAGGGTTAGAAACATTAAAGTATTTAGGGAAAAGTAAACAGCACGAAGGAAAGATTGAAAAAGTGAGTAAACGATATAGAAAAGCAACGATGCGTACTTTGCGAGTTGCTTTTCTTTCTTCTTTTGCATTAGATTTCTTTACGAGTTTATCAATTGCATTTGTAGCAGTTGGATTAGGGATACGGTTAATAGATGGGACAATTATACTGTTACCAGCTCTTACGATTTTAATTTTAGCGCCGGAATATTTTCTGCCGATTAAGCAAGTTGGAGCGAATTATCATGCTACATTAGATGGACAACTTGCAATGGAGCAAATAGAAGAAATTCTACAGAAACAAAAAGAAATAGAAAAGAAGGATTCAAATGTAGATATAGTATGGAATTCTTCTAGTAGCTTGAAATTACAAGATGTAAAAGTAAATAATGATGAATCTGAAAAGGCTATATTAGAGGGAATTGATTTTACTTGGCAAGGTAACGGTGCTATAGGCATTATTGGTGAAAGTGGGGCAGGGAAATCAACGCTAATCGATGTGTTAGCAGGATTTCTAAATCCGTCTGGTGGAAATATGATTGTAAATGGTGTGGAAATTGACGCATCTACTCGAGAAGATTGGCAAAAAAACATTGCTTATATTCCGCAACAACCTTATATTTTTCCACTTTCGTTAAAAGATAATATTTGTTTCTATGAAGCGAATACACTTGATGAAGAAGTTGAGAGAGTTATAAATGAAGTGGGCCTTCGTTCGCTAGTTGCATCATTACCACATGGGATGTACGAAAGAATTGGAGAAGGTGGACGTATGCTTAGTGGCGGACAAGAACAACGTGTCGCTATGGCACGTGCACTTTTAAGTAAAAAGCCAATTATTTTATTAGATGAACCTACAGCACATCTTGATATTGAAACTGAATTTGAAATAAAGCAATCGATGTTACGTCTGTTTGAAGGTAAGTTAGTATTTCTTGCAACGCATCGTCTGCATTGGATGAAGCAAATGGATCATATTCTTATTTTAAATAAAGGGGAAATTAAAGAAAGTGGAACATATGAAGAACATTTAAAGAATGAGACATTACATTTTCATAGGGAAGAGAGGGGAGAGCGATGAGTAATTGGATTAAGCCTTATATACAGCAAAATAAAGGTAGAATGACTTTGACTATTTTCCTGGGGCTTCTTGGGGTTAGTTCGGGTGCGATGTTACTTTTTATTTCAGGTTATTTAATTTCTAAATCTGCTCTCAGACCAGAAAATGTAATGGCTGTATATGTTCCTATTGTCGCAACGCGTGCATTTAGTATAGGACAAGCGGTCTTTCATTATTTAGAGCGTTTAGTTGGGCATGATGTTGTACTACGTATATTAGAAAAAATGAGAACGAAACTATATAGAATTGTAGAACCACAGGCGTTATTTTTCCGCTCACGCTTTCAAACTGGTGATGTACTAGGTGTATTGTCTGAGGATATTGAACATTTACAGAATCTATATTTACGAACAATATTTCCTAGTATATTAGCGTTAGTTGTATATAGCATCTTCGTACTTGTTATCGGTGCATTTGATTTAGTATTTGCACTCATTGCAGGCTGTATGTTAGCTATTATCGTTTTTCTTCTTCCGTTTGTATCACTGCTTTTAATGAAACGACATCATATCGCTTTGAAGCAAGGAAGAAATCGTTTGTATCAACAATTGACAGATGTAGTATTTGGGTTATCTGATTGGCAGGCGAGTGGTAGAAAAAATGAATTTATTAATGCGTATGTAGAGCAAAATGATCAATTGTTAAAAACGGAGAAGAGAGTGAAACGCTGGTATCATATTCGAGACAGTCTCATTCATTTAGTAGTAGGGATTGTAGTTATTTCAATGATTATATGGACTGGGAATGAAGCGTCAAGTGAACAGATTGCACCTACAGTTATCGCGGCTTTCGTATTAATGACTTTATCTGTAACGAATGCGCTTATTCCTATTTCAGATGCCATCGATCGAATCCCATCGTATGTAGAATCTGCTCATCGTCTTAATCGTGTAGAAAGTGAAAGTGTTTTACATGATGAAATGGATTTGCATGGAGATAAAGATTACGTTGCACCAAAACATGTAGATATTGAACTGAATCATATATCGTATAGTTACCCAGATAGTAACGAGACTGTATTAAAAGATGTATCGTTACAAATAAAAGCAGGAAAGAAAATTGCTATTTTAGGTAGAAGTGGAACAGGGAAATCTACTTTACTAAAACTGTTAACTGGGGCGTTACGTCCGGTGAGTGGCCAAGTTATATTGAATGGTGAACAAGCTCATACGAATCTTTTGTCAAAATATATTTCTGTATTAAACCAAAAACCACATTTATTCGATACGACAATTGGAAATAATGTGCGGATCGGTAAACCAGAGGCTAATGATAAAGAGATATGGAAAGCTTTAGAGAAAGCGCAGCTAGCACCACACATTGCTTCTCTTCCTGATGGATTACAAACAAAAATGCATGAAATGGGAAAGAGGTTTTCTGGCGGAGAAAGGCAAAGGGTAGCATTTGCGAGAACCCTTATGCAAGAAACACCAATCATTGTACTTGATGAACCGACTATCGGTTTAGACCCTAAAACGGAATTAGCCTTAATAGAAACAATGTTCTCTGCAACAGAAGAAAAGACTGTTATTTGGATTACACATCATCTTGTAGGAATTGAACATGTAGATGAAGTTATTTTCCTTGATAGTGGTCAAATCGCTATGCAAGGTAGCCATGAACAGCTACTGAAAGAAAATGAGAAATATCGTAGGTTATACGAGCTTGATAAAGGTATATAAGAATGACATGAAAAAAAACACAAATTCTTGATAGTTCAAGGTTTGTGTTTTTGTATTTGTGGTGAAATCATATAGGTCGTATAAGCTACTTGATCATGAATTGGTTATATATTGTTAGAAAGGGTGTTTAAAACCTATCCTTTCAAGGCAATACTTGAGCCATAGTGAATGGATTGTTGGAAGGCGTGATTAATATGTTTGAAGAGGATGGCATTGTTTTAATTCTGGAGCCTGCTGATGAGCGGAATATGAGGAAATTTATTTTTACAGTACCGAAGTCAGTTTATGAAAAAAAAGAGATTTTATTACATTACGGAACACCTTTAGGCCAAGGATATACGGACATTATAGAAGATATTATTAGTGTACATATAGACATAGATATTCTAACAGTAATAGGGCATGTGAGAGGATAAAGAGAAACTTTAATTAGTGGGAGTCATACTGACCTTGAAAACAGACGTACTTAAAATAAGTATGTCTGTTTTTATATTTATATGAAGATAGTTTCGAGGTGCATGTTGAACAGGAAAATAATGATTTTTCTAGAATGTATAAAAGGAAGATTAAAAAATAAGATATGATGTGATAAGGTGTATAAGAAGAAAACAAAGTGTTTATAAATGAATAAAAGTATGGAAAATATTTGGGAGGTCAAAATGAAGTTTACAAAAATACTGTTACTTTCAATTGTAGTTTCAATTGGTTTGATGGGATGTTCGTTAGTAGAGGAAGGGAAGAACTCTATAGACTATGCTCAAAAAGCGACAGACTATGTAAATGAAATAAGTGCATTTGCAAATGAAGCGCCAGCATTAGCTGAAAAGGCTGTTAATGATAAAGAAGCTCGAAAAGAACTAGAAACGAAACTTACTGAAATTAAACAAGATATACCAGCTTTTAATGAATTAACACCACCGGATGTAGCGAAGGATCTTCACCAGCAAATCGTCGGGTATAATGAAAAGTTAAATACATTAATTGATACCTCTATGCAAAAGATAGAGGAAGTGAAAATGAATGTAGAGCAGTTTGAAAACTCTGAGCTTATGCAGACGATAGAACAAGTTCAGGATTTGAAAGATAAGGTTCAAAATTTAGGGCAATAATAAAAAGATCCGTTTATGATAAACGGATCTTTTTATTATTGTATACAATAGATGATTACACCAATGACAATAATAATGTTGCCAATGATTTTTCGTTTCGTTATTTTCTCTCCTAGGAAGTACCAACTAAAAATTAAAATGATAATATAACTTAATGATTCTAATGCAGATGCTTGCTTTAATGCCAAGCCCTTTAAGGCGATCACATTTAATCCGGCATTAATTACAAATAAAAAGTAGCCGATGATAACATAAGGATTCACATATTCTTTTATTTTAGAATCGTATTGTTGTAAAGTAGCCTTTTTTAATAATATTTGTGAGTAATTGGCTAAAATTATCCCGAATATCAATAATAGCATATAACTATTCATCTTTTGTCACCACCACAATTCCGACGATAATAATAGCTGCGCCAAGTATGTGATTCCACTGTATCGTATCTCCAAATAGGAATACTGACCAAAGCATTGACCATAGTATTATAATTCCACGGTGTGAATATGCTCTAGAAATTTCAAAATTCTTAATGACTTGTTGCCATAGAATTGCGTATCCGAATAAAAGTACAACAAGTCCGAAGTAAGCAATAAAAAATGAAATTGATGCAATAGGGAATTGAGCTGCCCATTTCATGTAGACCATAATGATAGAATATATCAAGAAGGCCACATGTAAAAATACATAGTTTTTAATAGTTGGTTTCATATATTCACTCTCTTTTACTTTATATACACGTATGTAAACTCGATGTATATAATCAATAGCTTCTTATTATATATAAGGCATATTGAAATGATTTTTGTTTATTTCTTCATATTCCAAAATATATAGTATCATGTCTTCTAATGTAAAACAATAGAAGGCAATATGTAGATTTAGAGCTGAAAATAATAGAGTTAGTGGAGTTAGATTTTCCACTGTTCTATTATTTGTATCGTTTTATTTGTTGCATCCATCTCTACTTGAATACCTATTGGCAAAGTAATCATTGGATGAGTATGACAACAGTCAAAATCGGCTAGAAAAGGAAGCTTTTGATTTTGTAATACTTCTAATAATATTTCGTAAGGTTTTCTATTTGTACCACAATCATCAAATTGTTCATGTTTTCCAAGGATGATACCTGAAACTTTATCAAAAACGCCGTTAATTTTAAGTAATGAAAAACTTCTTTCGATAGTAGCTGCATCTTTTGAGCTATCTTCAATAAAGAGAATATCACCTTCTTGAATGTGTGGCATATAAGGGCTGCCCCAAATACCTTGTAAAGTGTTTAAATTCCCACCAATAATACGTCCAGTAGCTTTTCCACCTATTACTGAAATCCAATTGTTCGGTCGAAAATCTTTTTCTTTCGTTTTTTCTTCCCAATTAATCAATTCATCTGACCAAAATAACGGCTGGTTTATGTTGTAAGGAAGGTGTTGATCAGTTAATAAAGTATCCACAAAATATTTGTATGTGCAATCTACGAAAGGCTCAAATTCACCAAAAGAAGGAACGAGTGCTGGACCATAAAATGTAGGAATTCCTGTTTTTGCATAAATTCCTAGTAATAATGCTGTTGCGTCTGAATAGCCAATCATTATTTTAGAGTTTTTTTGAAAAGAAGCATAATCAATATAAGGTAATAATGAATTTGAATTCATTCCCCCAATTGTCGACATGATACAAGAAACGTTAGGGTTTCTAATTAATTCATTTAGTTCCTCAGCACGATCTTTAATGCTCCCTGAACGATAATAATCATATTGACCTGTTAGTGAACCTTCTAATATATGAAATCCTTTCTTTTGTAAGTATAATTTTGCTCGCTCAAATCTCTTTGGAGAAGTATGGGCTACTGGTGAAGAGGGAGAGTAGATGCCAATTGTATCGCCATATTTTAATGCTTTTGGAAGTATCATTTGTATAAATCCTTTCTATTTATAGTGTTTTTGTGCTTAGATGTTATTGAATATTCTTATATTTCGTTGTTTTTAGTGTAACACATATGAAAAAGAGAAAGAGGTTGAAATTATAATTGCTGTAGATGAATAAATATGCTTTTTACCTTGACGATATAAAGTAATTGTTGTTATGGTTAAACATGAGTGTATAAAAGGTTTGCTAAAGGAGTTTTAGAATGAAGCGGTTGAAATGGGGAGGATTAACAATCCTATTAGTAGTAACTCTAGGTATATGTTGGTTCTTTTTCCAAGGAGTTCAAAAGAGTGAAACAAATGTAGATACTCAGCCTTTACAAGTGGCAGAGCTACCTAAAACAGGGCTATCTGAAAAAGTAGTTCCACCAAAATATATACCACCAGAAATTGATGCAAAAGCAGCTATTATTATCGATGCGAGTAATGGAGAAGTTATTTATCAAAATAATGAAAATGAAGCTGTTGCCCCTGCTAGTATGTCAAAAATGATGACAGCATATCTCGTTTTAGAGAGTATACATAATGGGAAAGTACGCTGGGAAGATCCAGTGAAAATAAGTGCGAAATCGGCACAAACAGAGGGTGCAAAAATCCCGATGCAAGTAAATGATACATTAACTGTTAAGGACTTATACCATGCGTTAATGATTGAGTCGGCTAATAATTCGGCTGTCGCTTTAGCAGAACATGTAGCTCAGACAGAGAAAAACTTTGTTGAACTTATGAATGAAAAAGCCCAGCAGTTAGAAATGTCAGATAAAGCTAAATTCGCGAATGCTTCCGGATTACAGGAGTCCGACGGAAGTGAAACAAAAATGACAGCAGCTGACGTAGCGAAATTAGCGTATCATCTTATAAAAGACTATCCAGAGATATTAGAAGTGACTCACTTACGTCAAAGTCAGTTAGCATTTAATAATATTAATGTTACAAACACAAATGAAATGTTAAACAAAAATAATAAAGCTTTATATATAGAAGGAATAGACGGATTAAAAACAGGATTTACAGATAGCGCAGGGTATTGTTTTACAGGTACTGCAAAACAAGGCGATAATCGCATCATTACAGTTGTTATGGGGACGAAGGGGAAAACAAAACGTTTTACAGAAACAAATAAATTAATGTCCTATGCATTTCAATTGCTTAATTAGGTGAAGAAATAAGGAAATTAGATTGTTATAAAAATAAAGCGGACAGTTTATTGAACCTTGATGTTGGTGACAATAGACTGTTTTTTTATTCTTTGACGTATTGGGAGTAAAAACTTAAGTGATATCATTTGAATTTGATTTTTTTTGTTGATATTATTAAGTTAAGAACTTATTAATAATAAGTTTAGGAGGCGTTATATGCTTCATACAGACGATACTGCCTCAAATAAAAATTGGAGGGAATTGTGATGGCAAAAGATTTTTACTCAGCAATTGAAGACAGAAGATCTATTTACGCGATTAGTAAAGAGCAAGTAGTTTCTGATGAAAGAATTCAAGAAGTGATTTATCATGCTGTGAAACATACACCTTCGGCTTTTAATTCTCAAAGTGCAAGAGTTGTTGTATTACTAGGTGAACAACACGACAAATTATGGGATGTTACGAAAGAAACGTTACGAAAAATTGTACCTGAAAATAATTTTGCACCTACGGAAGAGAAAATGAATGCATTTAAAAGTGGCTATGGGACAGTTTTGTATTTTGAAGATAGTAGAGTAGTAGAAAGTTTGCAAGAGAACTTTGCACTATACAAAGATAATTTTCCTACATGGTCTCAGCAATCTTCTGGAATGTTGCAATTTGCGATTTGGACAGCGTTAGAAATTGAAGGTTTTGGTGCTACGTTGCAGCATTATAATCCGTTGATTGATGAAGAAGTAAAAAAAGAATGGGATGTACCTGAAAACTGGAAGTTAACTGCGCAAATGCCATTTGGTAAACCGGTAGCTTCGGCAGGAGATAAAGAATATCAGTCATTAGAAACTCGTGTGAAAATTTACAAATAAAATAAAAAGGTGAACAGAGATATAATCTGTTCACCTTTTTATACATGGTAGGAGTTTGTATGCTGAATTGTTTTCATCTGTTCTTTTAATTCATTTTTCTTTGTTTCAATAGTGTGTACCTTTTTAAATGTTGCAAATGATAATAAGTGAGTAAGTATATAGTAAATTTCGATATTATTAGTTATGTGATCGTCTATTATTTTTTCCACAAATGCAACTCCTCTTTGTATGTGATTATATATATTCTATCAATAAAACCCTAATAATTCCATATTTAGAAGAGGAAAAATAATCAATTGTGTTTTTGGAAGGGGAATGCTCTCAAGTCGGATGAAATTTTCGTGTGTGAAATCTTACAAATCATCACTTTGTTTAAAATCATACATAGTATTGAGAATTCATTTTCCTAATATATTATACTATTAATAAATAAGGGTTTTTTTGTCATGATAAGAGTGTGCCCCATGAAAAAGAACTTTCTAGAAAAATATATTGTGTTTATGTATTAGATTAATGGAATTTCAGTATTAGATAGAAAGTGTAAAATCTATATTGAAATAACGTATGAAATTTTAAATTTTGATGTAATACATAAGAAATTTGAAAAAATCGTTGCAAAAACACACTGTTTAATGGTAAAGTTCACATGAAGTTCACACGAAATTCACTTCAATCGTTTAAAATAAACGACGTGTGAAAAATAAAACTCTTGCTAAAAAATGGAACTGGATGAATATTTTACTTTGATAATATTGTAAAGTATTAAGTTTATAGTTTTTTCTCAAGAGGATAGTAGGGAAAGGAAGTAAAGACAACTTATGAAAAAAGTAATCGCAGGTTTAGCAGCAGCGTCTGTAGCAGGCGTAGCAGTTCCTGGAATGGATTCTGCTCATGCACAAGTTTCAAATGATGCGCTAAAAGAAATTAATGGACAAACTCAAACTCAAACGACTGTAACTGAAACAAAAACGGTAGAAACAACTTCTGAATTAAAATACACAGTAACAGCTGATGTATTAAATGTACGTTCAGGTGCTGGTACAGGACATAACGTTATTTCTAAAGTGAAATCAGGTCAAGTACTTCAAGTAATTGGACAAGAAAACGGTTGGTTCAAAGTTAGTGTAAACGGTCAAACAGGTTATGTAAGTGGGGACTTCGTAACAACTGGTGGCAATAAAGGAACTACTACTACTGTTCAGCAAGGAACAGGTACTTACACAGTAAACGTTTCTTCATTAAACGTACGTACAGGCCCAAGTACATCTCATACTGTTTTAGGTTCTGTAAATAAAGGAAAAACAGTTCAAGTTGTAGGTGAAGTTCAAGATTGGTTTAAAATTAACTTCAATGGTGGAACTGGATACGTAAGCAAAGACTTCGTAACAAAAGGTGGTTCAGCTGTATCTAACCAAACTCAGCAACCAACTACAAACAACAATACTACTACAGTTCAAACTGGTGGATCATATGTTGTTAACACAGGTGCTTTAAAAGTACGTACAGGTCCAGCTACATATAACCCTGTAATTGGTGGGGTAACAAATGGTACAGTATTAAACGTTACTGGCGCTGAAAATGGTTGGTATAAAATTAACCATAATGGCCGCACTGGTTACGTAAGTGCAGACTTTGTTAAGTTTGTAAAAGGCGGAGTGAACAATGTAGTTACTGGTGGTAACGAAGGTACGAACCAAGGTACGAACCAAGGTACGAACCAAGGCACGAACCAAGGCACGAACCAAGTACAAAAACCAACAGGTGGAGATACATCTTCAATCGCTGGATTCGCTAGATCTTTAAATGGTTCAAAATATGTATTTGGTGGTCAAACTACTGCTGGTTTCGACTGCAGTGGATTCATTCACTACGTATTAAATCAAACTGGTCATTCAGGCGCTCGTCAAACAGTTGCTGGATACTGGAGCTCTAAAACAAAAACTAGCAATCCACAACCAGGTGATTTAGTATACTTCTCTGACACTTATAAACCAGGTCTTTCTCACATGGGTGTTTACTTAGGAAACGGTCAGTTCATTAGTGCAGAAAATGAAAGTGTTGGTGTAAGAATTAGTTCAGTTAATAACTCTTACTGGGCTAAACATCTAACAGGTTACACAAAAGCATACTAAGAAAAAGTATTTTTTATACTTTTTGTATAGAGAAAAGGCTTTCCAGGGAAACTTGGGAAGCCTTTTTCATATTTGGATAGATTACAAATATAGAAGCATTTATTTTAATTTCCCATGTAAAAATTTAGCATATAAATCATGGAAATAGTTTGGGCGGAATAGGTTTGCTGCATGTCCTGCTAATGGAATTTCTTTATATAAAACGTTCGGAAGAATGGACTTTAAATCAAAGAGACAAGACTTATAGAGATGATCATGTTCCCCCATCACCCATAATATAGGATGGGGAAGTGCTTTTAATTTAGATTTCAAGTCGAATTCTAAGCGATGTCGTAATGACTCAGCAATAATGGAAGAGTGTAATTGTAATCCGAAACGGTAATAAATATTTCTTGAAATTACAGCGAATGGATTAGCCTTTAATATCCCACTTGGGAAAATAGTATTTGCATACTGAGAAAGCCAAGCTGAATATTCATCCCCGCGTTTTTCCCAAAATCTCTGAAAAACATTATATAAACGGGAAGGATTATTATAATGTCCACCAATATGACAAATGCTTAATACTTTCTCAGGATGCATTTGCGCAAATGTCGTAGAGATATAACAGCCGTAGCTTAGAGCGCAAATATGAGCTTTTTTAATACCCTCTTTTTCATACAAGTTCAACAATTGATCTACGAGGCGCTGTATTGAAAAGTCGATAGCTTCTCCTTTATCATCTCCGTGGCCTAATAAGTCATAAGTTATAATGTTGTAGTATGCAGAAAATCGTTTATGCTCTTTTTTGAAGGCACGGCGATTTCCAACTAATCCATGAATAAAAATAATTGTTTCCTTTTCAGAATGTTTATTTGTTTGCAAAAAGGATACTCCTTTCAGTAACTGGAGATTTATTTAGTATTTTAAATTGGCTAATTAAGAAAATCCGTTATATATATTCTATGCCTAGTCTAGCATTTGCATAGAATAATATTAAGTACCAGGTAATAATATCAGATGTTTATATCTGTTGTAAAGATGAGTTTATATGTATATTTTGTAAAAATAGAAAAAGTGTGTTTACATTCAGTTTACATTTATATCGTATTCTATTTTTAGAAATCATAGTTTTGTTGAAAACGAGGAGATGAACGACAATGGAAGTTGGGAATACAGAAAAGAAAAAAGGAAATTGGAGGCAGTTTTTACGTCTTATTCAAGATACAAATCCACCGAAAGGTATTCTTATTTTTGCATTATTAATGAGTTTACTTTCTACTGGAGCGAGTTTGTTTATTCCGATGTTAACAAAAGGATTAGTTGATAATTTTTCGCTTTCTTCAATTAGTACAGGACAAATTGTTGGGTTAGTCGCATTCTTTATTATGCAAACAATTGCTGCAGGATTGTCAATTTATTTACTGAATTATATTGGACAAAAAATTGTAGCTGGACTTAGAGAACGATTGTGGAAAAAGGTACTTATTTTACCAGTGTCTTATTATGATCAAAATAGAACTGGAGATACAATTAGTCGTATGACAAATGATACAGGTGTTGTTAAAACATTAATTTCTGAGCATTTGTCAAACTTATTAACAGGCGGTATCTCAATTATTGGATCGTTAATTGTATTATTTGTTTTAGATTGGAAAATGACAGCATTACTTTTAACGGTTATTCCATTATCTGTACTAATTTTAGTGCCACTTGGACGGAAAATGTATAAGATTTCAAAAGCACTTCAAGATGAAACAGCTTCTTTTACAAGTGTGTTAACACAGGTGTTATCAGAAATTCGTTTAGTGAAATCTTCAAATACGGAAAAAAGAGAATATGAAACAGGTAATACAGGTATCCAAAAGTTATTGCAATTTGGTTTGAAAGAAGGAAAAGTGCAAGCGTTAATTTCACCAGTTATGTCGTTTGTTTTAATGGCGTTGCTTGTTATTATCGTAGGGTATGGTGGAATGCGAGTTTCTAGTGGCGCATTAACAACAGGAGAACTTGTAGCGTTTATTTTATATTTAGTTCAAATTATAATGCCAATGAGTCAATTATCTATGTTTTTCACACAATTCCAAAAGGCAATTGGTGCAACTGAAAGAATTAATATGATTTTAGAATATGAAGTAGAAGACCATGAAACTGGTGTGAAAGTTACAAATGCAAAGCAGTCGATCGTTATTGAAAATGTGAATTTTGAGTATAACGAAGATGAGAAAGTATTGAAAAATATCGATTTCACGATTGAATCTGGAAAAGTAACAGCGATTGTAGGACCAAGTGGTAGTGGGAAAACAACTTTATTCTCGCTATTAGAACGTTTTTATGAGCCGACTAATGGTGTAATAAAATTAGGAGAAGAACCAATTACGGCCTATTCATTACAGTCATGGCGACGTCAAATTGGTTACGTTTCACAAGATAGTCCGTTAATTGATGGAACGATTCGTGATAATATTTGCTACGGTGTTGAGAATGAAGTGACGGATGAAGAAATTGAAAAAGTGGCAGCAATGGCATATGTTGATGCGTTTATTCATGATTTACCGAGCGGCTACGCAACAGAAGTTGGAGAGCGTGGTGTGAAGCTTTCTGGAGGGCAAAGACAACGAATTGCGATCGCTCGAGCGTTACTACGAAATCCGCAAATCCTTATGTTAGATGAAGCGACTTCAAGTCTTGATAGTAAATCCGAATCGGTTGTTCAGAAGGCGTTAAATAACTTAATGAAAGGTAGAACAACTTTAGTTATTGCGCATAGACTTTCTACTGTTGTAGATGCAGATAAAATTATCTTTATTGAAAAAGGGAATCTTACAGGAAGTGGCTCACATGATGAGTTATTACGGACACACGACATGTACCGTGAATTTGCAATGCAACAATTGAAAATTAAAGAAGGAGCATTATAGAATGAAAACAATCAGTGGGGGGACACTTCACTGATTGTTAATTTTAGAGTGCTAAAAAGTATGTTAAGCAGAAAGGGGATGATTCCTTGATACCTAAAATATTAATTGTAGATGATGATCCGCACATTAGAGAACTTGTTTCTGTATTTTTGGAACGAGAAGGTTTTCAAACATATGAGGCTGTTGATGGATTAGATGCTCTTCGAAGAATAGAAGAAGTGAAAGTTGATATGGCGATTCTTGATATTATGATGCCAAATATGGATGGGTTTGATTTATGCTATGAATTAAGAAAATACTATGATATACCGATTCTTATGTTAACTGCTAAAGGTGAAACATCTCAAAAGATAAAAGGGTTTCACCTCGGAACAGATGATTATCTTGTAAAACCATTTGATCCTTTAGAATTAGTTGTGAGAGTGAAGGCATTGTTGAAACGTTATCAAATTACAGTATCGCAATCTATTCAAGTTGGGAATGTACTGTTAAATCGTAAAACATTTGAAGTTAACGCCGGAGAACAAACGGTGACGTTGCCGTTAAAAGAATTTGAATTACTCTTTACATTAGGATCTAAAGCGGGAAGAACTTGTTCAAGAGAGCAATTAATAGAAGATGTATGGGGATATGATTTTGAAGGGAATGAACGCACGCTAGACGTTCATATTAATCGATTGCGTGAAAAGTTTCAAGAAGAGTTATCGAAGTTTAGTATAAGGACGATAAGGGGCTTAGGGTATCGCTTAGAGGTAAGTAAATGAGAAAAAGAGAAAGAATGAGTAAGATGAAGATGTTAAAAGTAATGGGGGCGATAGTAGCGCTCTTTACTTTTCTTACTATAATTTGGTCTATAGCCTTTTTTGTATCGTCTAGTGTCATGAAAGCTCTGGAAATAAACGTATCGCCTTTTATTACTTTTCTAATTAGTGATATGGTTGGCTTTGTTTTTATTGTTCTTATTTGGACATTAATCGGGATTTTAATGAGACCGAAGCGAGAGGCAATGATTTGGACTATTATTGAACCGATACAAAAAATTGCAAAAGGAGATTTCTCTGTAAAAATACGAAATGAAGAAAAGTATGATGGAGAAATTGGTGTACTCGTAAAGAGTATCAATGATATGACAGATGAACTGAACGCAATGGAGAAACTGCGCCAGGAATTTGTATCGAATGTTTCTCATGAAATACAGTCACCATTAACTTCTATAAAAGGGTTTGCTAGAGCGCTGCAAGATAATAATCTTTCTGAGGAAAAAAGAAAGCACTATCTTACCATTATTGAAACTGAAACAACGAGATTATCTAAACTGAGTCAAAATCTATTAAAGCTAACACTTTTAGAATCAGAAGAGTATACACCAGAAAGAGTGAGTTATCGATTAGATCAACAGTTAAAGCAAATTGTATTAAATAGTGAACCGCTGTGGGCTGAAAAAGAAATTGAGTTAGACCTTGATTTAGAAAAAGTGCAAATTACTGCCGACCAAGAAAGTGTGAGTCAAGTATGGATCAATTTAATTCATAATAGTATTAAATTTACTCCAAGTGGTGGTACGATTACAATCCAATTAAAAGAACATAAGGAATTCCTAGAAGTAAGTATTCATGATACGGGAATTGGTATATCAGAAGAGCAGAAGCAACATGTTTTTGAGCGTTTTTATAAAGCCGATTCTTCACGAAACCGTGCTTATGGAGGAAGTGGCTTAGGTTTAGCAATTGTAAAAAAAGTACTCGACCTTCATAATGGAGAAATAAAAGTCGAGAGTGAGGAAGGGAATGGTACAAAATTTATTGTGCGTATTCCTAAATATGAAGAGAAGTAGTGTTAGGAGGAAAGATTTCTAACACTATTTTTCTTTAAAAATGTATATATAGCTACTATGGTTACCTATAAGTAACCTACGCACATGAAAGTGCATCATTGCCTTTTTTCATAAACATAGATACACTTTTAATATAATAAACAACTGAGATGATTAAGGAGTGTTATACTTGGCAGAATTATTACAAGGTAAAAATGCTTTAATTACAGGAGCAGGTAGAGGGATTGGTCGCGCTGTAGCAATCGCATTAGCGAAAGAGGGCGTAAATGTAGGTCTTTTAGCTCGTTCAGAAGAAAACTTAAAAGCAGTTGCGAAAGAAGTGGAAGCAGAAGGCGTAAAAGCTGTTATTGCCACTGCTGACGTATCTTCATATGAAGAAGTAACGACTGCAATTGAAACTTTAAAAAATGGTTTAGGATCTATCGATATTTTAATTAATAACGCTGGTATTTCTAAATTCGGTAAGTTTTTAGAACTAGAAGTTGCTGATTGGGAAAAAATCATTCAAGTAAACTTAATGGGTGTATACTATGCAACTCGCGCCGCTTTACCAAGCATGATTGAACAACAATCTGGTGATATTATTAACATTTCATCTACAGCAGGACAAAAAGGCGCGCCTGTAACAAGTGCATATAGTGCTTCTAAATTTGGTGTTCTTGGCTTAACAGAATCGTTAGCGATGGAAGTTCGTAAACATAACATTCGTGTAACGGCTTTAACTCCAAGTACAGTAGCGACTGATATGGCTGTAGATTTAGGGTTAACTGATGGAAATCCTGATAAAGTAATGCAAGCAGAAGATATTGCAGAATTTATCGTAGCACAGCTGAAATTAAATAAACGTACATTTATTAAATCAGCAGGACTTTGGTCTACTAATCCGTAAGGGCTACATTTATCAACAAAGAAGGGACATCTATTCTGTAATGGAGTGGATGTCCCTTCTTTATTTTTGTGTGTGAAACGAAATTTTCGGTATAATCAAGTGTGAATGGTAGAAAAGGATAAAAAAACTTTAAGGGGATGGTATTTACATGAGTACGATTGAGAAATGGACGGCTGTTGATCAATATATGAGTGATGTATTAATACCGAAAGATTCTACATTAGAAGAAGTCCTTCAAGCAAACGCTGCAGCTAATTTGCCAACACATGATGTATCGCCAACGCAAGGGAAGTTTTTGCAACTATTAGTACAAATTCAAGGAGCTCGTAACATTTTAGAGATTGGTACTTTAGGTGGATATAGCACGATATGGCTTGCAAGAGCATTGCCATCTGGAGGTCGAGTTGTTACATTGGAAGCAAGTGAAAAGCATGCCGAAATTGCACGTAGCAATATTGAACGTGCCAATTTGAATGATAAAATTGAAATACGAACAGGATTAGCACTACATTCTTTACAGCAAATAGAAAATGAGAAGTATGAACCATTTGATTTTATTTTCATAGATGCAGATAAACAAAATAACCCTGCTTATTTTGAATGGGCACTGAAACTATCACGCCCTGGTACCGTAATTATTGGGGATAACGTAGTACGTGAAGGTGAAGTAATTGACAATACTAACAGCGATCCTCGTGTACAAGGGATACGTCGTTTCTATGAATTGATAGCTGCAGAACCGCGTGTAAGTGCTACAGCGCTTCAAACTGTCGGAAGTAAAGGGTATGATGGATTTATAATGGCAGTCGTAAAAGAGTGATGTGAGGAGGTAAAAGGGATGAAAAAGAAATTTCAAAAATTATAACATGTATCTTGTGTAACACAGCTAGCTCGTGGACCTCCAACATACATAAAAATATAAGTTTATATAAAAATTGGAGGTTAGGAATAGATGAGAACTGAAAAAGAAATGTTAGACTTAATTGTTAATACAGCAAATGAGGATGAAAGAATTCGAGCAGTCATCATGAATGGATCACGTGTAAATCCAAATGTGAAAAGAGATTGTTTTCAAGATTATGATATTATATATGTTGTAAAAGATATCCAATCTTTTACGTCTAATCATAATTGGATTCAAAGATTTGGAGAGATAATGATTGTACAAATGCCGGAAGAAATGTCATTAATTCCAGCAGATGAAGACGGAAAATTTCCGTACTTAATGCAGTTTATGGATGGGAACCGAATCGATTTAACGTTAGTTCCGGTTGATTTGATACATACATTCGTTGGACAAGATAGTTTAAGTAAACTACTTCTTGATAAAGATGATTGTATTGGAGAATTTTCTATAGCAAGTGATAAGGATTACTTAATAAAAAAGCCTACAGAAAAAGAGTTTTTAGATTGCTGTAATGAATTTTGGTGGTGTAGTACGAATATCGCAAAAGGGTTATGGAGAGAGGAACTTTCTTATGCAAAAGGGATGCTTGAAGGGCCAGTACGAGATATGTTAATCGTAATGCTAGAATGGCATATTGGTATGAAAACAGACTTTACAGTTAATGCAGGGAAGTTTGGTAAGCATTTCGAGCAATATTTTGAAAAAGATATATGGCAACAATTTAAGAGGACCTTTTCTAATGCTGAATATGAAAACATATGGGAGTCATTCTTTGTAATGGGAGATTTATTTAGGGAAGCTGCGAATGAAATTGCTAGCACTTATGGTTATCAATATCCGCAAGATGATGATGACAAAGTGACGAGCTATTTAAAACATGTGAAAGCTTTGCCGAAAGATAGTACAACGATATATTAATTGTATAAAGTAGTAAGACTGTCCTAATTATGGACAGTCTTATTTTTGTTCATGAATAAGAATTTCTCTAACAAAGTGCAGCTGAATCACATATGAAATTTTAGGGAGGTTTTTATCATGTATTATTTTTATTCACCAGAGATGTTCGTTCCATTTCAATGGGGATTAGAGCGAAATGTTTCGTATGCTTATATGCCATATAACTCATTTTATTATGGAGACTATATAAGCTCATTGCCATACGCTTTACATGTTTCTCAAAATTATGAAGTCCATATGAAAGAAAAGGATCGTGGGTCATGGACACCGTTTTCGTGGGCCGAAAAATATGCGTATGCATTTTCAGGTCCATATAATAAAGCGGAAGTAGCTCTTACATTTGATGATGGACCAGATTTAGTATTTACGCCAAAAATTTTAGATAAGTTAAAACAACATAATGTAAAAGCTACTTTTTTTCTGCTTGGTGAAAATGCAGAAAGGTATCCGAATGTAGTAAAGCGTATCGCTAATGAAGGGCATGTAATTGGTAATCATACGTATAACCATCCGAATTTAGCGAAAGTAAATGAGGCTGAGTACCGTAATCAAATTATAAAAACGGAAGAAATATTAAATCGTTTAGCTGGTTATGCACCTAAATTTATACGTCCGCCGTATGGTGAAATACTTGAAAATCAATTGAAATGGGCAACGGAGAAAAATTTTATGATTGTACAGTGGAGTGTTGATACGGTTGATTGGAAAGGTGTAAGTGCTGATACGATTACAAATAATGTGTTAGGGAATTCATTTCCAGGTAGTGTCATACTTCAGCATTCAACTCCAGGCGGACATTTGCAAGGATCTGTAGATGCACTAGACAAAATCATTCCGCAGTTAAAAATGAAAGGGGCTCGGTTTGTAACGCTTCCAAGTATGTTCCAGACATCGAAAGAAAGAAAGTGAATGTGTTATCAATTGGGAAATTTAGGGTTATGTCGTATAATGAAAGTGTAGGTTAGGAGGGGATATAATTGATTGATGC
Organism: Bacillus silvicola; assembly: GCF_050524305.1. Taxonomy (NCBI): domain Bacteria; kingdom Bacillati; phylum Bacillota; class Bacilli; order Caryophanales; family Bacillaceae; genus Bacillus; species Bacillus silvicola. The sequence goes on along the minus strand of NZ_JBNGVC010000001.1, from coordinate 528,958 downwards.
ACTAGTAAACATAGGAATGAGCATATTGATTGGTGTTATATTTATACTTGCTGCACTTATACTTCAAAAAAGTCCACCGACAGATATTAACGCGGCATATGGTTATCGTACGAAGCGATCTATGAAAAATAAGGAACTATGGGATGCGGGTAATAGGTATAGTGCGGAAGTGATGAAACAAAATGGTTTCATCATGATGTTAATTGGAAGTGTTATTAGTATACTGTTTAGATATCCGCATACAATGATAGCGGTTATGATTGTTATGCTGTTGTTAATTATTCGCTTATTTATACAAGTAGAGAAAAGGTTGAAGCTCCTTGAACAATGATGATAAATAAAATAGGACTCCCCGGATATTATAAGCTAGGGGTCCTATTTTATTTATAAACTATTATTTTTTAGTAATTCTTTTCCTTGTTCTATAACAAATTCGTAGTATTGAAGGTCATAAGGGTAAATATCTTCAAATGTTATTGTAATCAGTTTATTGCTCAAAACAGAAATAGCCGTAAAAGATGAAATCTCTCTTTTTAATAGTTGTAGAAAAGAAGTTGCGTGTATTTTCATCACATCGTCTACTTCTTCACCTGGTGTAAAAGGTAGAGGTTGTATTACATTGTGAAAATACATATGACAAAATTCGCGATCAGTAAGATTAGAAATTTCATAATCTATTTTAAAGATTCCTTTGTATGCTAAATCAGTAGTTTGAAAAGAAAGCCCTAATTCTTCTTCAATTTCACGAAGACCGCCAATTTCTACTTCTTCATCATGCATAATGTGCCCAGCTGAAGTAATATCCCATATATTTGGAGCTTCTTTTTTATTTTTAGAGCGTAATTGGAAATATAAAAACATATCTTCATCATCTTTTTCTACAAACCAGCAATGGAATGTTTCGTGCCAATCACCGTCACGATGCACTTCATCACGTAATTTCTTTCCAAGTGTATTTTTTTCAGAATCAAATATCGTTAACCACTCTGTCATTTTAATTCCCCTTTCTGCAAATTTTATTATACAATATTGTATTGAATTTTGGGAAAATAAAGAAGAAGGAGTGGCTATAAGTGGAGATAGAGAATAAGGAAATAAAATCAATAATTTCAACTGAGGAAGAATTAAGACAAATATTGGGGCAACCAAGTGAGCGGGCTTTGAAAAAAGTTATTTCATCACTTGATCATCATTGTGTAGATTTTCTGTCTAAATCTCCTTTTCTAGTATTATCTACTGCAAATAAATTAGGAGAGTGTGATGCTTCGCCGAGAGGGGATGCACCTGGATTTGTATATATATTAAATAATAATAAAATTATCATTCCAGAAAGACCGGGCAATCGTCGGATAGACTCCATTTTGAATATTATTTCAAATCCACGCGTAGGGCTAATCTTTGTTATTCCTGGTCTTGGGGAGACACTCCGAATAAACGGTAAAGCATATATTACAAACGATGAAGAAATTTTGAAAGAAATGCAGGCGAATGGACGTAATCCGTTACTTGGAATTGTTGTTGAGATAGAGGAGTGCTATATCCATTGTGCAAAAGCTTTTATACGTTCAAAAATGTGGGATCCAGAATCGTGGTTAAATAAAAAAGAGTTACCTTCAGCAGCGAAGATGTTACTGGAGCATGCGAAAGTGAATGCTTCAGAAGAGGACGTTGCACGTTCTTTAGAAGAAAGTTATACGAAAAGATTGTATTAAAAAATTCTTTATTGATATAGTTTTAGAAAGTAGAGATCTTCTCGTTTTAAAATGGAATATTTATATATGAACTGTTGATTTGCAAGCTAGTAAATTGCAAAAAAAGTAATAAGAGCAGTCATTGTAAAATGTTATTGTGAAATATAATGAAAAATTATCTTTAAAATAGTGAGTAAAAATAGGCTTGCTTTTTAAAATTTTCATAACTATAATAAGTTAACAAATAGACATGAACGAAAAAGTAACGATAAGGACATGAGATGATTTTTACGGTTTACAGAGAGGGAAGACAAGGCTGTGAGCTTCCTAACACGAAAAATGATCTTACCACCTTTGAACTTCAATAGTGAACGAGTAATCTAGTAATTATTGACGGTATCAGCCGTTATCTGAACTTGAGCAATCTAGAAGAAAATAAGTCTAGGTTGGAACAAGGGTGGAACCACGAAAACACATTCGTCCCTTTCCTAGGGATGAGTGTGTTTTTTATAGCTTTTAAGATTGAAAATTTAAAATAATTAAAAAATATATTGTTTTTGTCTTTTATGCGAGTATAATGAGTTAACAAATATATATGAGCGAAAAAGTAACGATAAGGACATGAAATCATTTTTACGGTTTACAGAGAGGGAAGCCAAGGGTGTGAGCTTCCTAACACGAGAAATGGTTTTACCACCTTTGAGCTTCAATAGTGAACGAGTAATCTAGTAATTATTGACGGTATCAGCCGTTATCTGAACTTGAGCAATCTAGAAGAAAATAAGTCTAGGTTGGAACAAGGGTGGAACCACGAAAACACATTCGTCCCTTTCCTAGGGATGAGTGTGTTTTTTTATTACTTTGAAAGGAGGTGCTGTAATATGAAACGATTTGTACGTACGGAAATAACCACCACCTGTATGGGGAAATGGCAGAGTAAGGTGATTGATAGAGCCGAAAAATAAAATTTTAGGAGGAGATTAGAAGATGAATAATGTAATTAATGTTGGGGTAATCGGTTTAGGTACTGTCGGAAGTGGTGTTGTTCATATTTTGAAAGAGCATTACCAAAAAATCGCACTTGATACAGGGTGTGAAGTAAAGGTAAAGACAGTCGTTGTGCGTGATTTAGAAAAAGAACGTGACGTTTGTATTGATGGAATCGTAGTTACGCGTAATGTGGATGAAGTTCTAAATGATTCAAATATAGATATTGTAGTAGAGGTAATGGGCGGAATTGAAGAAGCAAAACAGCATATTATTAAGGCATTACAAAGTAAAAAACATGTTGTAACAGCAAATAAAGATTTAATGGCTGTATACGGGGCTGAGCTTCTACAATTAGCAAATGAAAATAATTGCGATTTGTTTTATGAAGCAAGTGTAGCAGGTGGAATTCCAATATTAAGAGGATTGGCAGACGGACTGGCCTCAGATCAAATTGAAAAAATAATGGGAATTGTAAATGGAACAACTAATTATATGTTAACAAAGATGAGTCAAAATGGATGGTCGTATGAAGAGGCTTTACAGGAGGCACAAAAATTAGGTTTCGCAGAATCAGATCCAACAGCAGATGTAGATGGTCTGGATGCAGCAAGAAAGGTAGCGATTCTTGCTAACCTAGGTTTTTCGATGAATGTTTCTTTAGATGATGTTCAAGTTAGAGGGATTCGAAAGGTTGAAAAAGAAGATTTAGAAATGGCGAAAAAGTTAGGGTTTACTATGAAACTAATTGGTAAAGCGGAGAAGCAAGGATCATCTATTCATTTAAGTGTAGAACCGACTTTATTGCCAAGTCACCACCCATTATCGAATGTGAATAACGAATTTAATGCGGTATATGTTCATGGTCAAGCGGTAGGAGAAGTGATGTTTTACGGACCGGGCGCTGGGAAGTTACCAACTGGATCTGCAGTAGTTAGTGACATTATTTCAGTCGTTAAAAATATGAATCAAATACCGAAACATAAAAGTGTATTAAAAGAACCAGAGCCGTATGAATTACAAGATGATGAAGAAGTAGTTTCTAAATATTTTTTACGTATTTCATTAAGTGATGAACCTGGGATGTTACAAAAAATAACAGAATGTTTCGCTAATTGTTCTATAAGTTTAAAAGAGGTAATTCAGTTGCCGCTGAATAGGGACCTTGCAGAAGTTGTTATCGTGACACATCACACTTCAAAATATCAATTTGAACAAGTGTTAAGAGCGATTGAAGATATCGCAAGTGAAATAAACAGTTACTACAGTATTGAGGAGGAAAAACAATATGTATAAAGGACTTTTAAAACAATATGCTTCATATTTACCGGTAAGTGAAAATACACCAGATGTTAGTTTAATGGAAGGGAATACACCTCTTATTCCATTATTAAATATATCAAAGCAATTAGGAATTCAGTTATATGGGAAGTACGAGGGAGCGAACCCGACAGGTTCTTTTAAAGATCGTGGTATGGTAATGGCGGTTGCTAAGGCGAAAGAAGAAGGCTCAGAGGCAATCATTTGTGCATCAACAGGTAATACATCGGCATCGGCTGCAGCATACGCGGCACGTCTCGGAATGAAGTGTATTATCGTAATCCCAGAAGGGAAGATTGCGCACGGGAAATTAGCGCAAGCAGTCGCTTATGGGGCAGAGATCATTTCAATAGAAGGGAACTTTGATGATGCACTTAAAGCTGTAAGAAATATTGCTGCAGAAGAGCCAATTACATTAGTAAACTCAGTGAATCCTTATCGAATTGAAGGACAAAAAACAGCAGCATTTGAAATTTGTGACCAGTTGCAAAAAGCGCCAGATGTTCTAGCTATCCCTGTTGGGAATGCAGGAAATATTACAGCATACTGGAAAGGGTTCTGTGAATATGAGAAAGAAAAAGGGTATAAGAAACCAAGAATTCACGGTTTTGAAGCGGAGGGAGCAGCAGCGATTGTTAAAGGACATGTAATTGAGGCGCCTGAAACGATTGCAACAGCGATTCGTATTGGTAATCCAGCAAGTTGGTCGTATGCAGTAGAGGCTGCTGAGCAGTCAAATGGTGAAATAGATATGGTATCAGATGAGGAAATATTACATGCGTATAGATTGTTAGCAAAAACTGAAGGAGTTTTCGCTGAGCCAGGATCAAATGCTTCATTGGCCGGTGTAATTAAACATGTTCAATCTGGAAAAATCAAAAAGGGAGAAACAGTTGTTGCAGTATTAACTGGAAATGGTTTGAAAGATCCTGATATCGCTATTTCTTCTAATAAATTTGACATTGCAAGTGTTGCAAATGATATAGAACAAATCAAAGATCATATAAAAGGGGTGATTATGTCGTGATACCATTAAGCGTTCGTGTTCCTGCTAGTACAGCGAATGTTGGACCTGGATTTGACTCGGTGGGAATAGCTTTGTCATTGTATTTAGATGTGGTAGTAAAAGAGCAAGCTGATAAATGGCAAGTCATCCATTCCTTTGAAGATTCAATTCCAACAGATGAAAAAAATTTAATCGTTAGCACGGCATGTAAAGTGTGTCCTTCTTTATCGCCCCATATAATAGAAGTTACTAGTAATATTCCGCTTACAAGAGGTCTAGGAAGTAGCGCATCAGCGATTGTAGCAGGAATAGAGCTTGCGAATCAACTGGGCAATTTGAACTTAACAACTGATCAAAAAGTTCAAATTTCCACAAATTTTGAAGGGCATCCAGATAATGTCGCTGCTTCTATTTTAGGCGGAACAGTAATCGGAGCACTGGACGGGAAAAATGTTTCGGTTGTAAGGATTGAAAGTAAGGAATTAGGCGTAATTTCTCTCATTCCGAATGAAGAGCTAAATACGGATGAAAGCCGATCTGTATTACCAGAGGTGTTTCCGTTTCATGAAGCAGTTAAGGCTAGCGCGATAAGTAACGTATTAGTAGCTGCGTTATGTCAAAAGAAGTGGGAAGTTGTTGGTGAAATGATGGAAAGAGATCATTTTCACGAGCCATATCGTTTAGAACTTGTACCGTTATTACCGTCAATTCGTAAATGTGCAAAAGAATTCGGAGCATATGGCACAGCGCTTAGCGGTGCGGGACCGTCCATTTTTATATTAACTCCATATGAGAAACGACAAGAAATTGCGGAGCAATTAGCGAGAGTATTTACAGCTATGAAAGTATGTGAGCTTGAAATCGACCATAAAGGGATTACTGTAAATAAGGAAGAACATATTGGATTATAAAGAAAGCTAGCATCGCTAGCTTTCTTTATGTTGTAAATATCTGTTAAATTGACATGTAAAAGAAAGATAATAATGTATAATTTAGTAAAGAGTGTATTAATTTTGGAGGTGCTTATATGAATAAAGAGTCACTAGAAGAAAAAAGAGAACGTATGAGACAAAGTGAATTAAAAAGTAATCCCACTGGTTCCTTAAATGACGGACTCAATAGAGTGGAATCAGGTAGTCCTGTTGATATGACAGGGGGGATGAATTGGAAAGGTACAGGGATAATCATCTTAGTACTACTTTTAGGATACTTTGTATACACTTACTTTTTCAGTTAAAGAATGTTTGTTAAAATTTTGATTTGTTTAGTTTCATAATTAGTGAAAAAGAAAAAAGCAGTTATCGTATTACATATCTTTTAAGCGAGTTAAAGTTGTTCATATCACCTTTTTTAATACTCCAAATAGAGCTAGCAATATGCTAGCTCTATTATTTTTTGCCACATTCCTGTAACAAAGCACCTGTATATTCATTGGTGGAGGTGCAGAGGATGAAAAAAATGATAGCGATATGTCTTCTTACAACTATGTCATTTTCGACTTTAGTCGGTTGTGATGTAAAAGGTAATAATACTGTACAAGAGTCTAAAATAAAGAAAGCGACGTATAAAGATTTTACTTACGATGTAAATCCAGAAACATTCACAATAACTGTAGAACATGAGGGTGTAAAGGAACAGGCATCACAACCCCTACCGAAAATGAAGGTATCGAATGTAAAAAAAGAAAAGGATCGTACATCGTGGGAATATCCAGATGAAAAAGTAAAAGTAAACTTAGAAAAGAAAAAAGACCACTTAAACATTGAAGTGGAATCGACTGGTGCGGAAAGCTTTACGTGGCCGAAAGTAGAGGCTGAAAATTATACACTTCCGTTATGGGAAGGTAAGCAAATTCCGAGCAATGATGAGAATTGGAAGAAGTTTTTAAAGGATGATGCATATTCATTTGCTGAATCATTTTCTATGAAGTTTTTTGCATTAAATGGTTCTAAATATTCGATCGTATATATTGCGAATAATATGTTTAATAATGAATTGAAATTTCATTCAAATCCAAAAATAGGGTTTGATTTCACACATGAATTCCCGAGTATAAATAAAAATAAAACATATGGCTTTCAATTATATGTGACAAATAATGATGCAGTAAGTATTGCTAAACTGTATAAGGATAATATTGTTGAAAAAGGTGAATTTAAAACATTACAAGAAAAGGCAAGAAAAAATAAAGAAATCGAAAAGCTTTATGGGGCAGCTCATTTTTACTTTTGGAATCAAAATGGTTTATCAGAAAGTAACGTAAATTGGCCGAAGCTAAGAGAGCAAATAAATAGCCCGGTGTTTAGTCATATAAAAGAGCTTATTCAAAAAAATAGTTCAGAGCCTGGGGAATTGAATGTATTTGAGCAGGTGAGTAAACAAGACTTTATCGATAAGTACCAAAAAAATGTTATTTTACGCTATACAAACGAAGTATTATCTATGAAGGAATTGTATAAAGAGGATATTTTCCCGAAAGTTAATCAGGAAGCTAGTGTGTTATTAAAGAAAGGTGTAGATCACTTATCGAAGACAGAGCTGTATAGCTTAAATAAACATTTATTAAAGTCAGTACTCGGTGATGCAGTTGAAGAAGTAAGTAAATGGGGTAAAGCAGATGGGACGGATATACTAAAGGAAATGAAAGAGGCCGGAATAGAAAAGGCGTGGATTGGTTTACCGAACTGGGAACAAGGGTTTATGCAGCCTAATTTCGTTACAGAAGCGAAGGAAATGGGATATTTAGTTGGTCCGTATGATTCTTATCATTCTATTCACGAAAAAGGGGATAAAAATTGGAACACAGCTTCCTTTACTGACCCATCATTATACGAAGAGGCTACTGTAACGAAGAAAAATGGAGAAAAGGTGCAAGGGTTTTTAGGTAGAGGGCGAAAACTAAATCCGACATTATCACTTCCTAGTGTAAAAGAGCGAATGAACGACATATTGCAAAATGGTCCTAAATATAATTCATGGTTTATCGATTGTGATGCGACAGGTGAAATTTATGATGACTATTCGGCAAAACATATAACGACACAAGAACAAGATTTAAAAGCAAGATTAAAACGAATGGATTATATTGCGCAAGAAAAAGGTATGGTAGTGGGCTCTGAGGGCGGAAATGATTTTGCGAGTAGTACGATTGCATTTGCTCATGGAATTGAAACGCCAGTTATTAAATGGGACGATGAAGATATGAGAAAAAACAAAACAAGCCCGTATTATGTAGGTGGATATTGGTCACCAAATCAAAATGTTCCCGAAAAATATGCAAAACAAGTACCGTTGAAAGAAGAATATAAACAAGTATATTTAAATCCAGTATATTCGGTACCATTATATAAATTAGTATACAACGATTCCGTTATTACAACGCACCATTGGGAATGGGGAAGTTTGAAGGTGAAAGATGAAGTTGGAAATCGTATGTTATATGAGTTATTGTATAATGTTCCTCCGTTGTACCATTTAGATGAAATAGAGTGGAATAAGCATAAAAAAGAAATTACACAGCATCTGAAAGTTTGGAATGAAGTTCATGAAAAAGCAGTAAAAGAAGAAATGACGAACTTTGCATATCTGTCAGAAGATAAGCTAGTACAATCTGCTTCATATGGAAAGGATATTAAAATTATTGTGAATTTCTCAAATGAAGATGTAGAAATAGAAAAAACGAAAATACAAGCAAAATCAGCTTTAATTAATAATAATGGGAAGCAAATGATATACACACCAAATGAGAAATAATAAGGTGAAACTTTAATCAGTGGGGGTGTTCATCTCCCACTGATTATTAGCCTTCAATCGAGCTTTTACAGGAAAAATTTCACTCTTTATTCTTACTGAAATTCGAGGCTCTTACTACCTAAATAACAGAATGGTAAATCTGTGAATTCGAATGCTTTGAAGTGTTAAATTTTTGAAGTTGATAAACAGTGACTTGCCAAAAATAAGCACGAGAGTATAATGTGAAATGGAATACATATTGGATTCATGATGTAACCTTACAAAAATGTAAGGTGATTGAAAGGAAATTCAATATGAAGATTACTAGACATACATTATACTAGGAAAAGAGAAAGAGAGGAGAATGAACATGAGCTCTGAATTAGAACAAAACACGAGAAGTAATAAAAAGCGTTCTAAAAGAAAGTCAATGAAATGGTTCATATTAATTCCATTTTTCCTACTTATTTTTGGAGGAGTAGGATATGGTTCGTTTATATATAACAAAGCAAAAGCTGTTGTAAGTGATGCGTATGCAAAAATTGATAAGTCATCAAAGCGTGATAAAGAAGTTGAACCTTTAAAGGATAATATTTCAATATTAATTATGGGTGTAGATGGAAGTGAAATGAGAAAAAGCCAATATGGCGAAGCGGTTCGAACGGATGCACTTTTATTAGCAACAATTAATAAAGATGATAAGTCTGTTAAGCTAGTAAGTATTCCACGTGATTCACGTGTTTATATTCCAACTAGAAAAAAACTAGATAAAATTACTCATGCTCACGTATTTGGTGGCGTGGAAAGTACCCGAGATACGGTGGAAAGATTTTTAAATGTCCCTGTTGATTATTATGTGAAGTTTAACTTTGAATCATTCGTACAAATTGTCGATTCAATTGGTGGTATTGATATTGATGTACCAGTTACTTTCACTGAACAAGATAGTAAAGATCAAGCTGGTATGATCCATTTAGAAAAAGGTTACCAACATTTAAATGGAGAACAAGCACTTGCACTTGCAAGAACGCGTAAAATTGATAGTGATGCAATGCGTGGTCAAAGACAACAACTTGTAATTGAAGCAATTGCGAAAAAAGCTATGTCTGTTCAATCAATTAGCAAAATGGGCTCGTTACTTGATGCAGTGGATAAAAATATGAAAACAAACTTAACGTTTGATGACATGCTTGCTATTACGAAAAATATGGCTGGATCTGACTTGCAAATGGAAAAAATGCAAATTGAAGGTACTGATAAACGTATTGGTGGTATTTATTATTACATTCCAAACGAAAAAAATGTGAAAGATATTTCGAATAAGTTAAATGAGCATTTAGGTGTAACACCAAAGTCAGTTCGAAATGAATAGTAAAAAAGATTGGCCTTAGCCAATCTTTTTTTATGGGAATACAATTGTAACTTTTCTGTAACGATTTTTTATTTTAGAAAAATTATACTCATATGTATGAGAATATTGGAGAAGCAAAAAGTGTAAAAAAATACTTAAAATCTGTAGTAAGGAAAGATATCATATGCCGAAATGGATAAGCATTATGGGAATCGTCTTTATATTGACTGGATGTAAAATATCTGAAGCTCCGACGAGTTTAATGGAAGCTCCTGCAAATGAAAAGTGGATTAATGAATTAAGAGAGCAAATAGATAAAGATTTGCCTGTTAATTATCGATTGCTTACTCCAATGTCTAATAAAGATAAACAGATGATTTGGTCAATGGATTTTAAACAAGATAATAAAAAAGAAGCAATCGTCTTTTATAAATTACCGAATGAAGATCGGAGTATATATTTAGCTATTTATGCGGAAAGCAGCAAGGGCTGGAAACTAAAGTCCACTCATACATTTGATGGTGAGGATATAGATATCGTTAAAGTCGGTGATTTTACAGGGAACGGGAAGCGGGAGTTATTAATTGGAATCTCTGTAAGTCGTGAATCTTTAGAACATGTAATGTATGCTTTTTCGGAAGAAAATGATGATATGAAGGAGATTTATAATCGGCAATATACGAAGTTATTTATAGAGGATTTAAATGAAAATGGCCTTAATGATATAAGTCTTGTTACTTATAAAAAAGATGAGCAATTGAAAGTTGAGCTCATTGAGCAGTTTAATACAATGTCAGAAGTTACATTTGATCCTTATATAAATAGTATTCAAAGAATACAAATGGGACGTATTTCTAACACGTCAAAGGCAGTTGTAATTGATGCAGGAGTGGGGGCTCATTCAGGTATAACATATGTAGCGAAATTTGATAAGGATCATTATGAGGGACTACCTATAGACGGGAAAGAAGATTTATTTAATGATTATGTTGTGGAAAGTAAAGACGTTAATGAAGACGGCATTATTGAATTTGTTCGTACTGTGCGTCCAAAAGGTTGGGAAGAGGTATCGTATGGAGAGAGCACAATGTTTGAACGTTATATACAGTGGAGTGAAGAGGGAATTAAACCGATAGAAGAAAGATATGTCAATATAGATAAAGGTTATTTTATCAAAATCCCTCAAGAGCTAATTGGAAAAATAACTGTCCCAGTTCAGCAAGAAGCATCGGATGTTCAAAAATTTATGGATGTAACTACAAATAAAATATGGCTTGAAGTCCATATTTTTAAGCGGAAAGAATGGTTCAAAATAAAAGGATACGAGGCAGCAGTTAAAACGGCTTCTCACGTATATGCAGTACCGAAGCAGTCTAAATTTGAAAAAGTAAAAGCATATATAAAACCGCTAGCGGATTATCAACAAGAGTAGGGAGGTGGGAATTATGTCAGCAATTTTAGTTTTAGAAGATGAAATACCAATCCGTAGCTTTATTGTCTTAAATTTGAAACGTGCTGGATTTTATGTATTAGAAGCTAGTACTGGAGAAGAAGCGTTACAGATTTTAAGTGAACATACTGTTGATGTAGCGGTACTTGATGTTATGTTACCGGGGATTGATGGTTTTCAAGTATGTAAAGCTATCCGGGAAGAAAATAAAAAAATGGGCATTATTATGTTAACAGCGCGTGTACAAGATGAAGATAAAGTACAGGGGCTAGGAATTGGTGCAGATGATTATATCGCAAAGCCGTTTAGTCCAGTAGAATTAATTGCACGTATACAATCTTTATTAAGAAGGATAGAAGTACATGAAGAAACAACGAATACAATCACGTCTGGTCCGTTTTCGTTAAATATCATAGAAGAAAGATTATATAAAGGTGGACAATTAGTTGATTTAACCCCTACAGAGTACATGATACTACAGTATTTAATGAATCAGGCTTCGAAGCCGGTTTCGCGTGATGAAATTTTAAATATGATTTGGGGAACTAATTACGTAGGCGAGACGAAAGTAGTCGATGTAAATATGAGACGGTTACGTCAAAAGATAGAATATAATCCGTCAGAACCAGAGTTTATCCATACTGTGTGGGGAAAAGGATATGTGTGGAAGGAAACTATAAGATGAGACGGAAAGTGACTTTATATTTTATGACGGTCATTACACTAATGCTTGTATTATTTGAAGTAGCATTTTCAGTTTCAATTTATCGATATTATTATAATAGTATTGTGCAATATGTTGAATCTCATGCAAAGACAAGTACACGTTTTTTCTCGGAATACAATTCACTATATTTTATTCGATTGCAAGAATATAGTGGAGAAATAATTGAGAGTTTCCAATTAGAAGGAACGGAATTACAATTGATGGATCGTCACGGTACGATTATACAGTCGTCCAGTGGACAAAAGGTAGAAGGTAAAGTAGTTATTCCGTATTCTTTACTAGAAGGGGAAATGTATCATCAAGTTACTACTACGAAAGATAACGTGAAACAGTTAGAAGTGTTTAGTCCACTTATTCATCAAGGACAAACTATCGGTGTTTTGAAATATATGATTGTTTTAACGGATGTAAATGCAAAGATTATTGAAATTATTATGTTTACTATTTCAGTTGGAATTGTCATCTCAGGTATCGTATTTTTAATAAGTAGACGATTGGCGAATTCGTTTGTGAAACCTCTCGAATCTATTATTCATGCTTCTTCGCAAATTGCAGAAGGTACATTAAAGGAGCAAATTAAAGAAGATTATCCTGGTGAATTAGGTGAGTTAGCACATAGTTTAAATTATATGGCCGATAAAATAGAAAAAGCTGAGCAAATGAAAAATGAATTTATTGCCTCTATTTCGCATGAAATACGAACACCTTTAACAGGAATTAAAGGGTGGAGTGAGACGTTAAAAACAGTAGATCATTTAACAGATGAAGAAATAAAGCAAGGTATGGGAATTATTTCAGGTGAAACAGACCGATTGATATATTTAGTAGAAGAGTTACTAGATTTTTCAAGATTGCAGTCAAATCATTTTAATTTATATAAACAAAAAGTGCAATTGTACGATATACTAGAAGAGACGATTTGGCAATTAACTCCTAAATCAGAAGAGAAACAGATTCAACTAGTTGCTAATTTAGAACGAGTAGAACTAGTAGGAGATCAAAATAGATTAAAACAAGTTTTTCTAAATATTATTCATAATGCTATTAAATATTCAAATGAAAAAGGTACAATTTACATTGAAGCGGCCAAAAGTGAAGGAAAAGCCGTGATTAAGGTGACAGATCAAGGTATTGGAATTGCTAAAGAACATCTACCATTTATAGAGCAGTCATTTTATCAGATTAATAACCATATTGAAGGCGCAGGTATTGGATTAGCTATCGTCAAAAAAATGGTGGATCTTCATGGTGGTACGCTTAGTATTACAAGTAGAGAAAGAGTAGGAACAACAATTTTGATAACACTCCCACTATAATTTTTACATAAAGTATGTTTATATAGTGTAATAAAAATAAATAGATGTATAATTATATTGGGTGATTTATATATAAGATTAATAGGGAGAGGAATTCGATAGAATGGAAAAGGCTTTTAAAATTAAACAAGTAGTAGTTGTTATAATAGCGATTGCAACAGTAGCTATTGGGTATTTTATGTTTCAATCAATTACTTCACCAGCAAAAGCTGTTGCGAAACAAGAAAATGTAATACAGCTTGCAAGTGAACAACCGAAAGTTGAAATGAATAAAACGGCACCAAGTCGTTTTAATGGACAGGAAAGAAAAGTTGCTTACCTTACATTTGATGATGGGCCAGGAAAATATACGGCTGAATTATTGAATATGTTAAAACAGCATGATGCGAAGGCGACATTCTTTTTAATTGGTGCGAATGTGAAACAGTTTCCTGATTTAGTAAAACGTGAAAATGCAGAAGGACATTATGTTGGAATGCATAGTATGACACACAATTTTGCGAAGTTATATAAAAATGGCGAGTATGTTAATGAAATGAAAGAAGATCAAGGCTTAATCGCAAATATTATTGGGAAAGCCCCTAAATTAACACGTCCTCCATACGGATCGATGCCTGGTTTAAATGAAGGTCTCCGAAATAAAGTAGTTGAGGATGGTTTAAAAGTGTGGGACTGGACAATTGATTCTTTAGACTGGAAATACAATAAAGTACCAGTTGATGCAGCGGCAGCGCAAATCGCTCAAAATGTATTAGCTGGTGCAACAAAACCGCAAGAGGTCATTTTAATGCATGACATTCACCCGCAATCAGTTGCTGCTGTACCAGCAATTTTAAAGGGTCTAAAAGAAAAAGGTTATGAATTTGAAGCATACCATGAAGAGAATCACTTCCCAGTAAATTTCTGGCACGATAACCGTATGTAATTGGAGGAATTGAAGTTGAAGTATGGAAAAGTAGCAGTAGTTGGAGCATTATCAGTAGGATTATTATCAGGTTGTTTCGGTGAAAAACCAGAAGAAAATTTATATACGGCTTTTGAAACAGCAGCGACACAAGAAAAATCGTTAGCTGATGATACGAAAAAGTTAGAGCAATTAGAAAAGCAAGGGCAAGAACTATATTCTCAAATTTTACAAGAGGGTAAAGAACATAATGAAGCAGTCACGAAGAAGATAGAGGAAGCTACTGCAAATGTAAATGAACGTGAGAAAGTATTGAAAAACGAGAAAGAACTGTTAGAGAAAGCTCAGAAGGAGACGAAATCAGTTCAAAGCAATATAGAGAAGCTTGAAGATAAGAAATTACAAAAACAAGCTAAAGCAGTAGAAGAGTCGTATAAAAACCGTTATGAAGCATTCCAAAAAATGAATGAGGATTACACGAAGGCGTTAGCGAATGAAAAAGAGCTGTATGAAAAATTAAAAGTAAAAGAAACGAAGTTAAAAGAAATTGGTGAAAAAGTTAAAACTGTTAATGAGTTAAATGTGGAAGCTCAAAAGGCGAAAGAACAATTTAACAAACATACAAAAGAGTATAATGACAGTAAATTAGCATTTTACAAAGATGCACAGATTAAGATTAAAGAACAGAAATAAAGGAGTATCTTAATCTCGATAAAAAACTATAGAAAAAGCCGAAAAAACATTGTAATAAAAATGTTTTTTCGGCTTTTGTTGCTGGATGAATAGAAAAGACTGGAATTGATATCATAAAAGAGTTATAGTGTATTATTCGAAGGAAAACATTGTAAAGTAAGGAGAATGAAATATGTCATATGAATTTTTATTCAAATTAGGTTTAGCACTCTTTTTAGGATTATTCATCGGGATAGATAGGCAGCTAAAGAATAAACCGCTTGGTGTGAAAACGAGTATGGTTATTTCTGTAGCAAGTTGTTTAATTACAATGGTTTCAATTGAATCTGTAAATGTATATTCTGTACCGGGTCATACGAATATGGATCCAATGCGATTAGCTGCCCAAATTGTTAGTGGTATCGGTTTTCTTGGAGCGGGGGTAATTTTACGAAGAAGTAATGACGTTATTTCAGGGTTAACGACTGCGTCTATGGTATGGGCTGCTTCTGCACTAGGTATTGCAATTGGGGCAGGATTTTATATACAAGCGACGGTTGCTATGATTTTAATCATTTTAGCAATTAACGTACTTCCTCAAATTGTGAAAATTGCAGGCCCGTATTCATTAAGACAAAAGGACTTATCTATAAAAATTACTGTAAAAGAGCATCAAGAATTAGATGGTATATTTAAGCAAATAAAAAATTTAGGTATGCATGTGAAACGAGTGAAAATTAAAGATATTGATAATGGAGCATTTCAGCAATTGGAGATGGTTATTTTAGCTCCAGAAGATTTATATACAACTGAGTTATACAGTTCTCTAAAAGAGATTGATCGTGTTGTCTCAGTTGAAGTTGAAAGTAGATAAAAAAGAGTGAAGTGAATTCACTCTTTTTTATTTGGATTTTTAAGGAAAAAAATTGATATAATGAGGAGTAAACAAGGGGGAGAAAATGATGGAGGTACATATTAGAAGAGCGATAAAAGATGATATATCAGGTATAGCAAAGGTACACGCTGATAGTTGGAAAACAACGTATAAAGGGATATTCGCTAATGAAATTTTAGATAATATAACATATGAACAACGAGAAAAACAGTGGGAAAGCATTTTTCAAAAAGAAGGTAATCATCAATTTAGATTTGTAGCAGAGACATTAAATGGAACTATAATCGGATTCATTGATGGGGGAGTTGAAAGGAGCGGTACATATAATTGTGATGGGGAATTATATGCAATTTACCTTTTACAACAGTATCAAGGACTGAAAATAGGCCAAAAGTTATTTCAAGCATTGCTATCAGAATGTATAAAAAATGATATGCAATCTCTTTTAGTTTGGGTCGTTACTAATAATTCTTGTAAAACGTTTTATGAAAAATTTAACCCTGAAAAAATTGATAAGAAATTTTTAGAGAGAGTACAGGTAGAAGAAACAGCGTATTGCTGGAGAGATTTGAATATTTTATATAAAAAATTACAGGATTCAATATAAAATAATAATATTATGTAAACAAGCAAGCAGGTATACGTTTAGTATACCTGCTTGCTTGTTTTGGATCGATAATAATGAAAAATGCAGAAAATATTAAGTAATTAGTTTGAAAGGAAGATATTTTTAATCATGTTTTTAATGAGATTAAAGATATGTTGAAAAATAATAAAAATTCGGTCAGATGAAAAAATTCTGAAACATACCCTTGAATTGATAATGATATTCAATTAGAATCATAATTGATAATGATATTCAATTATTGTTTATTAAATAAAATTTCGATAGCTTTAATATAAAGAGGAGGACCAGTATGCAGCATGCGAAACAAATCGCAGAACATGCAACAATACAAAGCTTTTTAAACTGTTATTTAAGAGAAACAGGGAGTGGAGAATGGATTACAGGGGATGAAAGAATGGAAAGTATCTTCAGTAATACGTTAAATAGAGATACAGTCCCCACATATTTATGTTGTCGGTTATCAGCACAGAACGTTACTTTGTATGGAGAAGTTTTATATAAATCATCAACAGATCGCCATTTGTTTGGAGAACAGTTTTATTATCAAATTGGAGAGTGCAAAACTGTTATAAAAGCAGATTATGTTACAGTTATTACGTTTTTAATAAAAGAGATGTCTATCAACTATGGAGAAGGTACGAATCCTGCTGAACTTATGCTTCGAGTCATTCGTAGTTGCCAAAATATTGAGGAATTTACAAAAGGTAGAACAGAAGATACATCTGCATTATATGGTTTCCATACAACTTTTATAGAAGCGGAGCAGTCTTTATTATTTGGGCATTTAACTCATCCTACCCCAAAGAGTAGACAGGGTATATTGGATTGGAAAAGTGCAATGTATTCTCCAGAATTAAAAGGAGAATGTCAGCTTCATTATTTTCGGGCACATAAAAGTATAGTAAATGAAAAATCGTTATTATCAGATTCTACAACAACAATTATAAAAGAAGAATTAAGTAATGATGAGATAGTTAGTAAGGAATTTATAGAGAAGTACTGTAAGGAAGATGGGTATTCATTAATTCCTATTCATCCGCTTCAAGCAGAATGGCTATTACACCAATCTTACGTACAGGATTGGATAGATCAAGAATTGCTTGAGTATGTTGGTCCTATAGGCAAGTATTATATGGCAACATCATCACTGAGAACGCTATATCATCCTGATTCGAAGTATATGCTTAAGTTTTCATTTCCAGTGAAAGTAACGAATTCAATACGTATTAATAAATTGAAAGAACTTGAGAGTGGTCTTGAAGGGAAGGAAATGTTAAATACGGCAATTGGTGAAGTACGAGAAAGGTTTCCAGGTTTTGATTTTATTTGTGACCCAGCCTTTATTACATTAAATTATGGGACACAAGAATCTGGATTTGAAGTGATTATTCGAGAGAATCCTTTTTATAGTGAACATGCAAATGACGCTACATTAATTGCTGGGTTAGTTCAAGACGCTATACCTGGAGAACGTAATCGTTTATCGAATATCATCCATCGCCTAGCAGATTTAGAAAGTAGAAGCTGTGAAGAGGTAAGTTTAGAGTGGTTTAGACGATATATGAATATTTCTTTAAAGCCGATGGTATGGATGTATTTACAGTATGGAGTTGGATTAGAGGCACATCAGCAAAATAGCGTTGTTCAGCTAAAGGATGGTTATCCAGTAAAATATTATTTCCGTGATAATCAAGGGTTTTATTTCTGTAATTCAATGAAAGAGATACTTAATAATGAGCTAGCTGGTATTGGAGAACGTACTGGAAATTTATATGACGATTATATTGTAGATGAAAGGTTTCGTTACTATTTAATTTTTAATCATATGTTTGGACTTATTAACGGTTTTGGTACAGCAGGGTTAATTAAGGAGGAAATTCTACTTTCTGAATTAAGGTCTGTACTTGAATCATTCCTTCCATATAACCGGGAACCTTCTACATTTTTAAGAGAATTGTTGGACGAGGATAAGTTGGCATGCAAAGCGAATTTGCTAACGAGATTTTTCGATGTCGATGAGTTAAGTAATCCGTTAGAGCAAGCTATTTATGTACAAGTACATAATCCGCTCGTTAGAGAAGTGGCTGTTCGTTCCTAAATAGCGTTAAAATTTCACGTAATACAAATAATGGAATTTCGTAATAAAGTGGAGGGATTTATAAGAGTGGACATGTATCACACGAAAATATTGAGGGCACTCGAATCAGAAGATTACATTTCAGTGCGAAGAAGGGTGTTACGTCAATTAGTAGAATCGTTAATTTATGAGGGGATTATAACGCCAGTTCGTATTGAGAAGGAAGGACAAATTCTGTTTATTATACAAGGACTTGATGAAGAAGACAAAAGTGTTTCGTACCAATGTTATGGAAGAGAGCGGATGACATTCGGTCGTATTTCTTTAGACTCATTAATAGTAAGAGTCCAAGATGAACAACAAGAAATACAATCTGTGTCGCAATTTTTGGAAGAAATTTTTCGAGTTGTTAACGTGGAACAAGCCAGATTAGATTCTTTTATTCACGAATTAGAACAAACGATATTTAAAGACACGATTGCACAATATGAAAGAGATAATAAGGAAGAATACACTCAAAAATCTTATGATGAGTTTGAAAGTCATTTAATAGATGGTCATCCCTATCATCCTAGTTATAAAGCACGTATCGGTTTTCAATATCGTGACAATTTTCAATACGGATATGAGTTTATGCAGCCAATGAAACTCATATGGATTGCAGCTCATAAAAAATACTCAAGTGTAGGTTATAAAAATGAAGTGACTTATGACAACATTTTAATAGAGGAGATTGGAGAGCGTAAATTAGAAGAGTATTTGGAACGAATTCATAATGTGGGATGTAATCCAAAACAGTACGTGTTTATACCTGTTCATCCATGGCAGTGGGAGAATTTCATTATCCCGAATTATGCTGATCATATACAGGATAAATTTATTATTTATTTAGGAAAATCAGAGGATGAATATTGTGCGCAACAATCTATGAGGACGTTAAGAAATGTTACGAATCCAAAGAAACCATATGTAAAGTTATCGCTGAATATACTCAACACTTCAACGCTCCGTACGTTAAAACCATATTCTGTTGTGAGTGCACCAGCTATATCGAATTGGTTACATGATGTCGTAAGCAATGATTCGTATTTACGAGATGAATCGCGCATAATTTTGTTACATGAGTTTTCGAGTGTAACGTATGATACGAATAAGAAATCTGTATATGGTTCATTAGGATGTATTTGGCGTGAAAGCGTTCGTAAGTATTTGGATACTCAAGAGGATGCAATTCCCTTTAATGGCTTATATGCAAAAGAGAAAGATGGGACACCAATTATTGATCCATGGTTAAACAAATATGGAATAGAAAATTGGCTGCAATTACTCATTCGAAAAGCGATAATACCTGTTTTACATCTTGTTATAGAGCATGGAATTGCATTAGAATCACACGGTCAAAATATGATTTTCGTCCATAGAGAAGGGATCCCTGTCCGTATTGCACTAAAAGATTTTCATGAAGGGCTGGAGTTTTATCGTCCATTTTTGAAAGAAATCGAAAAAAGTCCTGACTTTACTAAAATGCATAAAACATATGCGAATGGTCAAAAAAATGATTTCTTTGAAATGGACCGTATTGAATGTTTGCAAGAAATGGTTTTAGATGCGCTGTTCTTGTTCAATCTAGGTGAACTGGCTTTCGTGCTGGCAGATGAGTATCAATTGAAAGAGGAACAATTTTGGATCATTCTTGTTGAAGAAATAGACAATCATTTTGAAAGATTTTCGCATCTGAAAGAACGTTTTGAAGCATTACAATTATATGCACCTACATTTCATGCAGAGCAATTAACGAAGCGGCGCTTATATATGGATGTGGAATCACTTGTTCATGAAGTTCCAAATCCGTTGTATAGTGCAAAGCAACTTACAATACAAAAATCAGTTGTTACAGGGGGAAATCATGCTAATCGTTAATAAACAAGAATTTAGCAAAAATGATTTTGAATTGAGATTACAAGGTTACGAGGGAGTGGAACAATTTCAAGAAGCAAAAGGAAATAGATTTGCACTTTGTCTGAAAAATCCATTCGATATTATTACGCTTGTGTTTTTCCTAAAAGTAAAAAGAGCATCTGTACTACTTATTCATGAAGATACGCCAAAGGATACAGCTATTGAAATAGCAGAGCGTGCAAAGTGTACTGCACTTTTATACGGAGAAAGTAACGATTTTACAAAATTAGAAGTTCCAAATCTGTTACAAGAAGAACCGTCTTTATTACAATATAGTTCAGGCACAACAGGAGAGCCAAAACTAATTCGTAGAGCATGGACGGAAATTGAAACGGAAATTGCTGCTTACAATGAAGCTTTAAAATGTGAAGAAGACGAAGTTCCAATTGTAATGGCTCCAGTTTCACATTCATATGGATTAATTTGTGGTACGTTATCAGCAATTACGAGAGGTAGCAAACCTATAATCATTACAAATAAAAACCCTAAATTCGCATTAAATATAGTTCGTAATACCGAAAAACATATCATATATGCAGTACCACTTATGCTACATATTATGGGGAGTTTTCCGCAAGGGACTTTTCAGTTTCATAAAATTATGACATCAGGGTCACCATTACCAGAAACGCTATTTTATAAGTTAAAAGGAATGACGAAATATATGATGCAGCAGTACGGCTGTTCTGAAGCTGGTTGCATTAGTATATGTCATGCTATGGAAACACATTTAGATTTAGGAAAACCACTTCCTCATGTAAGTATTAACATAGGTTCAAATGAAGATGAACCTGAAGAAATCGTAGTGAAAATTGCTGGAAAGGAGATTTATACAAAAGATTTAGGGTATAAATCTGAGCAAGGCCTTCATTTTATGGGGCGAATGGATGATGTTATTAATGTATCCGGTTTAAAGGTATTTCCTATAGAAGTGGAGGAAACGATGCTTCGATTAGAAGGTATTCAGGAGGCAATTGTATATCGCGGGAAGCATCCTGTGATGGGAGAAATAGTAAAAGCAAAAGTAGTCTCTCGTATTGAACCAGTACAAATAAGAGAATGGTGCATACAGCATTTACCGTCTTATAAAGTGCCGTATGAAATTGAAAATGTAGCAGAGATTCCGAAAAATAAAACAGGGAAAGTAAGTCGGAAGTTATTAGAGATGGGAGAGATGACACCATGAGTCGTGAAATGTTAAAAGAAGCAGTTTTAAGCATTATGAGAGAAAAAATGGAACTGAAAAATGTAACGCATTTAGAAGAAACGATGCATTTAAATCAAGATTTATATATAGATTCGGTAATGATGTTACAGCTCATAGTATACATAGAAATGGATTTAAAGTTATGCGTTCCAGAGGATGAGATAGACCCAAAGGCGTTTCTTACTGTAGGATCTTTGCTCGATTTTATGGAAGATTTGCAGCCGTTACACGAAGTAAATGTGAATAACTAACCTTTAGGAAAGTGGATGAGAGTATGACTTCAATTAAAGTTCACTGTTTAGTGAGTTGTTTTTGTGAAATTATAAAAAGGCGTAGCGATATAGATTACCGTCCATTTTATTTCGGATTATGGGATGGAGATTTTGATATAACAGAAGGCGGGATTATTTCTTATCATTCCGAAAACATTAACCATGATAACTACTTGCTCTGGTATGAAAAATTGTATGGTATTAAAGTGAACGAATGGTACGATCATTCAAAAGATAAGAGTATCAATGTAGAAACATTTTTAGAATTAGTAGAAAATAAACCGGAAAATCGTTACGTAATTGTAATGGTTGATATGTCTTTATTGCCGGAGAGAGAAAATAAATTTCATCAAAAACCGTTTCCGCATTACTTAATGATATCGAAGACAGAGAAAGAAGACGAATGGTTCATGCTTGATCCTGATTTTCGCTGGGAAGGGAATATGGAAAGAGAAGAAGTGCTCCATTCTGTTAAAGGCAACCCATTTGGTGGAGGCTATTTCATTGATATAGAAGGAATTCAGGAGCCAACACAAGAGATGGTAGAAAGTTATTTCATGGAGACATTCAAAAAGGATGATAATGAGCTAACTATGGAATTAAAAAAATTAATAATAAAAATGGTAAATGAAGAGGATGGGTATTCACTTTCCGGGCTTGTAGCGGCAGTAAAGCAAATACCCGTATTAGCAATACGTAAATATAGCTATGAACATGCCTTTGCATACTTCCGTGAAACTTTACAATATTCGGAGCAAGAATTTGATTATTGGTGTGATCGAGTGGAAGAGATTGTACAAGGATTTACAAATGTACAGTACCGTGCTATTAAAATGGCAATGACAAAAAATAAAGATATGTTATTAGCGATTGTTGGAAAACTTGATGAAATGAATACAATTGAACTGCAGATTAAGAATGAATTAGAAAAACAGTTTCTGTCATGGAAAGATATGAAAAACAAATCAGTCTGTTTTAACTAATATAAGTTCATTGAATTTAAGATAAGGGAGTTCAAACCTATGAAATATTCGCTATGTACAATTTCATTTCGCCATCAATTAATTTCATTTACTGATATTGTTCAATTTGCATATGAAAACGGTTTTAAAGGAATTGAGTTGTGGGGGACTCATGCACAAAATTTATATATACAAGAGCGTGAAACGACAGAACGAGAAATAGATTGTTTAAAGGATAAAAATTTAGAGGTCACGATGATAAGTGATTACTTGGACATATCATTATCCGCAGATTTTCAAAAAACGATGGAAAAATGTGAACAGCTGGTAACACTAGCTAATTGGTTTAATACAAATAAAATTCGTACGTTTGCCGGGCAAAAAGGTAGTGAGGATTTCTCGGGGCAAGAGAGAGTAGAGTATGTGAAGCGAATTCGCATGATTTGTGATCAATTTTCCCAGCATAATATGTATGTACTATTAGAAACACATCCAAACACGTTAACGGATACTTTACCGTCTACTGTGAAATTGTTAGAAGAAGTAAATCATCCATATTTGAAAATAAACCTAGATTTTCTTCATATATGGGAATCTGGTGCAGACCCGATAGATAGTTTCCAGCGACTAAAGCCGTGGATACAACATTACCATTTTAAGAATATATCATCGGCGGAGTATTTACACGTGTTTGAACCAAATAATGTATATGCCGCTGCTGGAAGTCGTATAGGAATGGTTCCATTATTTGAAGGTATAGTAAATTATGATGAAATCATCCGGGAAGTGAGAGATACTGAACATTTTGCTTCACTTGAGTGGTTTGGACATAATGCGAAGGATATATTAAAAGATGAAATGAGAGCATTAACGAATAAAAAATTAGAAGTAGTAACTTCATAAGGTGAAATGATGAAAGAGTCTCGTTTAGGAGACTCTTTTATTTTATTTTATAAATAACCAAAAATTACCATGTATTTAATTTTGGATTTGATACAATTTAATATATATAAGGAGGTGATCGGTAATGGCTAGAAATCGTAACGCTAATCAATTAGCATCACATGGAGCACAAGCAGCTCTAGATCAAATGAAATATGAAATTGCACAAGAGTTTGGTGTACAACTTGGAGCTGATACTTCTTCACGTGCAAACGGTTCTGTAGGTGGTGAAATTACAAAACGCCTTGTAGCGATGGCAGAACAACAGCTTGGTGGCGGATATACTCGCTAAATGTAGAAGGTTATAGGAGAAAGGAAGGATTCTTCCTTTCTTTTTTATTTATTTTCAAGTAATTGGTATGGATATATTGTGAACAGGATTCAAAGAATAAGAGTAATGCTATATTTTATCCAATTTCTTTTGTTGTAAATGGAATGTAGTAAAGATGAAATAGCCCTGGTGGAATGTGAACATAATTTCCAGCAGGGCTATTATATGGTAAGAAATATATGATGAAAGGTTCCGAAATCAACATGTTAAAAAAAGAAAACTGTTGTTTAATTGCACTTGCATCAGTTCCACTTGTTATGACGTTAGGTAATTCAATGCTTATTCCAATCCTGCCAACCATTGAAAAGAAATTACATATTTCATCTTTCCAAGTATCCATGATAATTACAATTTATTCTATCATTGCAATTATACTCATACCGATTGCTGGTTATTTATCAGATAGATGGGGACGAAAGATGGTAATGGTTCCAAGTTTATTAATTGCAGCTATTGGAGGAGCGATAACGGGCTGGGTATCATGGAAAGTTGATAATCCTTACGTTTGGATTCTTATCGGAAGAGCGATTCAAGGGATCGGTGCTGCTGGTGCTATGCCAGTTGTGATACCATGTGTAGGTGATTTATACAAAGATGAAAAACAGGTTAGTGCAGGCTTAGGAATCATTGAGACGTCAAATACATTTGGAAAAGTATTGAGTCCCATATTAGGATCAGCTCTTGCGGCAATTGTATGGTTCTTACCATTTTGGGCAATTCCAGTTTTATGTGTAATATCGATTGTTTTATTATTGGTGCTAGTAAAGGCGAAGAAGCAAGAGGAAGAAGTCCCGCCATTGAAAGAGTTTGTTCAATCTATTATCTCTACGTTTCGGGAAAAGGGAAGATGGTTAATTGCCATTTTTATATTAGGTGCAATTATTATGCTTATTTTATTCGGAATCCTTTTTTATCTGTCAACTATACTGGAGTCGAAGTACGAAATTCATGGTATATGGAAAGGGTGTGTACTCGCTATTCCTTTGCTTGTACTATCACTTAGCTCATATATGGCTGGTAAAAAAATTGGAGATAAACAAGATATTATGAAAAAGTGTATTTATATTGGATTTTTACTGGCTGCTGTATCGGTCTTCTTACCTTTATTCCTAAAAGGAATCTATTTACTAGTTCTTTGTCTTGTTATTATGGGGATTGGAATAGGTATTGCACTACCTTGTTTAGATGCTCTACTTACACAAGGAATTGAAAAAGAGCAGAGAGGAACAGTTACGTCATTTTATAGTTCAATGCGATTTATCGGTGTAGCAGCTGGACCACCCCTTTATTCTTTTTTTATGAAAGGGACGGATCATGAAGTGTTTTATTTAACAAGTATTTTCGCTATTATTGGTGCCGTCATAGCAATCATTTGGATTAAACCAGCAAAAGATACAATGATGGTAAAACAAAAACCGGAACCGACTTCATAATTAGAAAGAGAATTGTATGCTATGTAATTAGCATGCGGTTCTCTTTGTCTGCTATTTGTGGGCTAATAATCAGTGGGGAAACCCCCACTGATTAAAGTTTCATTTTATTTAGCTAGGAAAAATAACTTGTTTTAACATGTAAAGCCCGACTCCCCATATGATTAGTCCTGAAAATTTATTTAATACCGTAATCGTTTTTCCTGTTGAATCTAATCCTTTTAGGAATTTTCCAGCTAAAGCTAAGCTAATAAACCAAATCCAAGAAACTATAATTGTTGCAAAAGTGAAAGCCCATTTTTCACTTCCTATGTATTGGATAGAGTTTGTTCCAATTACACCAATTGTGTCTAAAATTGCGTGTGGATTTAGTAATGAAACCGATGCTGCGAAAATAATTTGATTTTTTAAAGGCATACTTTTTTCTTGTTTTACATCATTTGCAGGATCGCTTCTCCAAATAACCCAGCCCATATACATAAGAAAGAAAAATCCAATCAAATACAAGGTGGTTGTTAACCAAGAGAAAGTTAGGAGCACAAGGGAGACACCCTGTACAGCAATTAAAATTAGCAACGTATCACATATAGATGCAGTTAATACTACAGGGGCTACTCTCCAAATATTTGGTTGGCTCGCACCTTGGTTAAAGACAAAAATATTTTGGACACCTAATGGAATAATAAGACCAAATGCAAGGATGATACCGTGAATAATTGCTTCATTCATCATATTACCTCCTACTTAATGTGATTAATTATGATAGTGTATATTGTATAGAAGAAATGAAAGTTTGTATCCATCCATATGGTTGGATAGGTTACCAACCAAAAAAATGTGAGGTGATATGATGGAAAGGTTAGTTTGGAAACCTAATATGTCTTCACCTATTCCATTATATAAACAAATAGAATCTTATATAAAAGAAAGAATTGTTAATGGGGAATGGACAGTTGGAACTAAATTACCTTCACAAAGAGATTTGGCGCATACGTTTGAAGTAAATCGAAGTACAATTGTAATGGCTTTCGATGAATTAGTAGCAAAAGGGTATATTGAGGGGGATGGCCGGAAGGGAACAATTGTTATAAATAATAGTGAGAGTGCTGCCACATATGCACCCCCTCCTAACTGGCGGTCCTATGTGGAAACAGGGCTTCATTATCCAAATCTTCCTGCTGTACAAGAGATTAATCAAGCTGAATTTACTCCCAATGTAATTCGATTAGGAACAGGTGAGCTCGCGCCGAGCCTCTTACCTGAGAAAAAGATGAAGGAAATTATTAATAAAATTTTACAATCAAATGTTACACTTGGGTATGAGGAACCGAAAGGAAATCTTTATTTAAGAGAAAAAATTGCGGAATATTTAAAAGGGCATGGGGTATATGTATCTCCTGACTCTATTTTAATTGTTTCAGGGGCAATTCAAGCACTGCAACTTATTTCTATGGGGCTTCTTCCGAAAGGAGCGTCAATTTTATTAGAAAAACCATCATATTTATATTCGCTTAATGTATTTCAATCAGCAGGAATGCGTTTAATTGGAATACCAATGGATGAGAATGGTTTAAATGCATCATATATTACGAAATATAAGAAGCAATTTAATGCATCTATTTTATATACAATCCCGTCTTTTCATAATCCTACGAACTTTAGTATGAATGCGAAGAAACGAATAGAAGTGATGGAAATCTGTAATGAAATTGGATTGCCTATTATAGAGGACGCGGTGTATCAAGACTTATGGTTTGATGAGCCTGTTTCAAAGCCTTTAAAGGCATATGATAAAAACGGAATTGTACTACATATAGGGAGTATGTCTAAAGTAATTAGTCCAGGATTAAGAATTGGATGGATTGTTGGACCTGAGCCAGTCATTCAAAGATTGGCAGACATAAAAATGCAAACAGATTATGGTTCAAGTTCTATATCCCAGCAAATTGCAGCGGAATGGTTTACAAATGGATTGTATGATGAACATTTACAGTTTGTAAGAATTAAGTTGAAAAAGCGCAGAGATTTTATGTTACAAATGTTAGAGAAATATTGTCATGGTATAGCCACATGGTATGAACCGGCAGGTGGTTTTTATATTTGGTTACATTTGAATGTACCCGTTTCGAACCGTAGCTTATTTGACAAAGCTTTGAAAGAAAAGATTTTATTAAATCCAGGTACTTTGTATGATAGAAGTGCAAACCAATTTTTGCGCCTATCATATTCATACGCAACGTTAGAAGAAATTGAAATAGGTATAAAAAAATTTGCACAACTAATGAAAATGTAAGAGGAGAAAATAATGAAACGATATGTAATTTGCCAAATTATCGATGGGGATAAATATTTAGCTGCTTATGCGGAGACGAAGCAGGATGCAATTGAAAAAGCAGAATTGTTAGGATTACGAACGGGAAATAGATACACAGTTATTACTGCGGAGGAAGCTGAAGGGTTAACTTATCCTTAAGCAACGTATAATAATTATGCAAGAAGTAAATAAGCCTAGTAATATATGATATTACTAGGCTTATTTTTTTTGAAAGCGTTAAGTGTTCTCGTATGAAAAATAATAGTATTATGAGTCAAGTTGACGGAAATACCGATTTGTTTTTCGGTCCTGATTTCCGTTTCTATATTCATCAATATATTGTCTGAAGTTCCAAGATTGTATAAACTTATTTGCAGCGTTATAACCAGAATTGTAAAGCCACTCTTTTTCTTCCTTTGTTAACTCAAAGTTTGTACTTGTAATGGATCCTGTTGGAATTGTAATCGTTCTTGCTTTAGATTCCTTGTCTAAATGACGTAAATCATGGGCTTGCATCATTGTTTTAAATAGTCCTTTGAACATGGAGATAGGCTCGTTATAGTGGGCAGGATCAGCTTGAATCTCATCTTTTACAAAATGAAACCCAAAAGTCGGCCAGCGAGGAGAGGTGGGTGAGTCGAAAATCCAAATTGGATAATTGCTTAAAATCCCTCCATCAACCATATAACAGGGTTGCTTCCATTTTGGGGTTCTCCATTTTACGGGTTCAAAGAAGAAGGGGATTGTACTACTCATTCTTACAGCTTTAGCAATAGAGAAGCGATAATTTAAAAATCCATAGTTCGGTAAATCATCGGGGAAGACAACCATTTTACCATTACTTATATCAGAAGCGATAATTTTAAGCTTATTTAAATCAGGTAAATCTGTAAATAAGTGAATTCCTTTTTTTCGAAGTAATTCTTCAATCCATTCTTCTATAAAAATATTAGAGTAAATACCAAGAGTAGTCCATGCGCTTAATCCTTTGCCGATAAACGGGATTCTGTCAATAAAGGTTTTCTTCATAAATTTATTATAATCAATATCAGTTATTATCGTTTTTAACTCTGAACAAGAATATCCTGCTGCTAGGAGCGCTGCGATAATTGAACCAGCTGATGTTCCAGCAACACGCTCCCATTCATAGCCTTTTTCAGCTAACGCGCAAATTGCTCCTACATGCGCAACTCCGCGTACACCGCCTCCTTCAAAAACACCATCAATCTTCATCAATCATACTTCCTTTCGAATAAAAGATTTGAAAATGGCAAAAAAGCACGTATTGTACGTGCTTTTTTACAATAGTTTTTGAGTTTACTAGCAGCCTACAAAGCCGCCCCAACAGCTAGCTCCGATGATGATTAGAAGGATAAATAAAACGATTAATAAAGCGAAACCTCCATAACCACATCCACCACAACTACCGCCGTAACCGTAACCGCCGCCATAACCACCGCAACTATATCCGTAACCCATGTGGAATTCCTCCTTAAATTAAAAATAAAAATGAACGAGGGGAAAATGTACTGGAAGAAATAATGAACTATCGTGTTTGTAGGAACAATGTATACTATGCTTTTTTAAACTTGTTCGCGTATGAGGGATAAGCCCGTTTTTGAAGGCTTGTTGATTTTACGATAAATGGAGTATAATCTTTGTGCTATGATACAAATAAGTATGTAAATGTAAGGAGAATTTATGGATAAAAAAATTGAAGTATTAATTGATAAATATGGACTGTCACATTTAAAAGAGGAACTTATTAATACTGTATTTCCTTGTGTAAAAGTTGTGCCAAAGCAGGAGGAAAGAGTTGCGATAGGTAGTTCGAAAATGGGGGGAGTTCCTGATTTGCCGGATTCATTTGAATATCCAATGTATAAAGGAACCCCGTTACATTTTATTGCACAATTTAATTTAAGTGATTTACAAAACGTTCGTATGGAACACAATCTTCCTAAAACAGGGATGTTATATTTCTTTAGTATTGAAAATTACTTTGAAGAAGACGTGGATCAAACCAAAGCTGGACGTGTACTTTATTATGATTTCCCTGTAGAACAATTATGTATAGCAAATGAAACGCAAGCGAAGTATACTCAATGCGCAATTACTTTTGAACTGACTTATAAATTACCAGAACTTTTCATTGAAGATGAGGCAGATTCAGATCGTTTTTTGCAATTACTTGAAGAGCTAATTCCAGACAACTATGATAATCATCAAATGTTTGGTGAGCCATTCTCTGTACAAGAGGAAGTATTATATGAGACAGGGGAATATATGGGGATAGAGCCACAGCAAATGACGCTTTTATTCCAAATTGATTCAGATCATAAAAATTGTAATATGGTTTGGGGAGAATTAGGAATGCTGTATTTCTGTATTAGTAATGAAGATTTGAAAAATCGATGTTTTGAAAATACATGCTGTGTATTACAAACTTGTTAATGAAGAAGGTTGTTCTTGTAAAAAGAACAACCTTTTTACAATGTTAAATATGCATAATCTCATATGACCTATTTTGAAAAGTATTGTATACTCTGAAACTATACGATACTTTTTCGTATAGTTATAGAATGTAAGGAGTGACAAGATGGGAAAGACAAGTAAGTATGTGACAGTTGCCGCACTTTGTTCAACTATAGCAATAGGAGGCTTACAGGCGTCATCTGTATCTTATGCGGCTACGAATCCGACTACAGTGACAGCACAATCAGATGCAAAGTTGTTAAATGATTTCAGAAAAGAATTAAAAAAACATATTGATAATCGAGATGAAAATATTACAATCGCATATAAAACAAAAGATAGAAATGCTAGAGATGTTATGGATCAATTATACAAAGAGTATAATAAAATTGTAGATGCTGATGAGTATGTAAAATATAATGTAGCGTCTACTAAATATTCTATAAAAGGGATGCCAGGGAATTATACGTTTACATTACAAGTGAAATATCGTGAATCAAAAGAGCAAACACAATATGTAAAATCTCATGTAAAAGCAATTATCGGTTCAATTGTAAAACCAGGAATGGATGAGCATGAGAAAGTAAAAGCTATTCATGATTACGTTGTAAAACATGTATCTTATGATACGTCTTATCAAGCGTATACAGCATATGAAGCGTTAGCGAATGGTTCTGCAGTTTGCCAAGGATATACATTATTAACATATGAGTTACTAAAAGAAGCAGGTATTCAAAATCATATTGTAACAGGTACAGGAAATGGACAGGCTCATGCATGGAATTTAGTGGACATTGAAAACAAATGGTATCATCTTGATACTACATTCGATGATCCAGTACCAGATAAAGCTGGGCGCGTAACATATTCATATTTTAATATGTCTGACGAGCAATTAAGTAAAGACCATGATTGGGATCGAAGTAAATACCCAGCAGCAACTACAAGTTACTTTGGTGAATTAACAAGTAAAATAAAAGCCGGTAGTTCAAAAACTGCTGCATATGAACAAATGCTAAAAGAAACAAATTTAAAGTATTTATCTGCACAATATGGAGCGGAAACTTACAATGAATTCAAGAAAAAATTACAGCAGCAATTCGCTTCTAAGCCAGAAAAGGTAGAAGTACGATATAAGCAGTCCATGGATGGAACAATGCAAGATATAAAGAAAGTATTAAATGAAATAAATTGGCCAAAAGGTGCAAAGCGTGTATCTTATCAAGTAGCACCATATAGTGCAATGGCAGATTATTCATTAGCGACAATTACATTTACGTATTAAGAAATGAAAAAGAGCACCTGTAAAAGGTGTTCTTTTATTATGTATTGCTTCAAAAATCGGAATTGTATGATAAAATAAAAAGAGGAAGGATGTGGAATCTGAATGGATTTGTTCGAAAAAAATATATTTACATTGATATATATACTTGTTTAGTAGTCGGGCTTATCGTTTTGTTTTTCATATCATTTACTCTGTTCATTAAAAGATTATTGCAAAACAACACTATGAAAAAACAACATGTGATCAATATGAACTAGCAGCTAGATCGAATTATTGAATTGTTTGAAAAAGATAAGAAATAGCGATAGAAGATGTATGAAAAGGGGAAGAGCATGGCTAATTATATAAAAGAATTACGTGAAAAAGTAGGGCACGACTGCGTTTTCTTAAACTTTGCGGGTGGTTGTGTGTTGAATGAACATGGAGAAGTATTACTGCAAAAAAGAGGTGATTTTAACGCTTGGGGATTTCCTGGCGGTGCAATGGAAATCGGAGAATCTGCCGCAGAAACTGCGATTCGAGAAATAAAAGAAGAAACAGGTTATGATGTGGAAATAAATGAGCTTATCGGGGTGTATACAAAATATTTTCAAACATATCCAAATGGAGACAGAGCCCAGTCAATTGTG
Organism: Bacillus silvicola; assembly: GCF_050524305.1. Classification (NCBI taxonomy): domain Bacteria; kingdom Bacillati; phylum Bacillota; class Bacilli; order Caryophanales; family Bacillaceae; genus Bacillus; species Bacillus silvicola. The sequence goes on along the minus strand of NZ_JBNGVC010000001.1, from coordinate 496,396 downwards.
ATAGTCTTTTCATGCTCAATTTCCGGAGGAGAGAAAAAAGTAGACGGCGATGAAACGTTGGATTTGAAGTTTTTTCCGTTAGACAAAATGCCTCCGTTATTTTGTAAACAACATGAAGATTGCTTACAGGATTTATTAGAGAAAAGAGTTGGGGTATATCGCTAACACATAAAAAAGAAGCTAATCTCATTTAGCTTCTTTTTTATGTGTTATTTCCACCAATCATCAAACATTGACGCTGGTACGTGTCTTTTATGCTCACTTACTGTGTAACGCTTCTCAATCTTTTCAGCAACGTCAGCTGGAACTGCTTTACCTTCTAAATAGTCATCTAATTGATCGTAAGTAATACCTAACTCTGTTTCATCAGCTTGACCTGGTTTTTCATCTAATAAATCAGCTGTTGGCATTTTTAAGTAAAGTCGCTCGTCCGCACCTAATTCTTGTAATAAAGCACGTCCTTGGCGTTTCGTTAATCCTGTTAATGGTAATAGGTCCGCACCACCATCTCCGAATTTTGTAAAGAATCCTGTTACAGCTTCTGCAGCGTGATCTGTTCCGATAACAAGTAGTCCTTGTTGTCCGCCGATTGCGTATTGTGTAACCATGCGAATGCGTGCTTTTACGTTTCCTTTATTGAAATCTGTTAATGATTCACCTAATAAGTTTTCATATTGATTTGAGAAGGCGTCAACGGTTGAAGCGATATCAAATGCAGTTGATTGATCAGCTTGGATAAATTGTAATGCTAATTGTGCATCATCTTCATCCTTTTGCACTTTGTAAGGAAGACGTACAGCGATAAACGTTGCGTTCCCACCTTCATTACGAATTTCCTCAACTGCAAGCTGAGCTAAACGTCCAGCTAATGTAGAGTCTTGTCCACCACTAATTCCAAGTACAAATCCTTTCGCACCTGTTTTTTTTACATAATCTTTTAAGAAATCAACACGTTTACGGATTTCTGCTTTCGGATCAATTACAGACTGAACATGTAATGCTTTCATAATCTGTTCTTGTAATGTCATTATGTTTCCTCCTATTCATATTAAAGCGGTAAATAAGTTTATATGTATATTGGTACATACTTCTATCCTTTATTATTTCGCAAAACTAACGAATATACAATAGGATGCGTGTATGAATATGAATGAAGTTATTATAAATAAACTGTTTTGTATAAGCAATTTTTTTAAACCTTTCAATAATGTAAGGTTTTTGTCATTTGAATCGATGGAAGGTATTTCCGAATTTTACTAATATAAAAAAGCAAAGTTAGTAGAAGGGCGGAGAAGTAGTATGAACATTAGAGAACTTGCATTTCGAAATGTAACGCGAAATAGACGGACATACTCAGCATATTTTTTGAGTAGTGCATTTGCTATTATGGCCTTTTTTGTGTATTCATTTTTTGCGTTTCATCCGGCATTAAGTGCTGGACAATTAGGACAGTACGTATTCGTAAGTATGTCTTTTGCACAGTCTATTATTTACTTGTTTACATTTTTCTTCATTTTATATTCTATGGGAATGTTTTTAAAAACGAGAAAACGTGAGCTAGGGATATTAATGATGCTTGGAATGACGAAATATCAATTAAAGCGTCTTATCTTCTTTGAAAATATCATGATTGGAATAGGGGCAATTATTTTCGGGATTCTTTCAGGTATGCTGTTTTCAGGAGTACTAATTTTTGTAGCCCCAATGATATTAAAACTAGATATTTCCTTATCCTATTACATACCGATGAAAGCGATAGTTGTAACGAGTATTATGTTTTTCATATTATTTATTATCATTTCCTTATTTAGTGCCGGAATGGTTCATAAAAATAAAATTATGAAGTTGTTTAGAGGATCAGCAGAGGCGAAGCCAGAACCGAAAGCATCAATTATTTCTTCTATATTAGCAGTAGTATTGCTTAGTGCGGGTTATGCAGGAGCGCTTATGTCACATGGTGCAATGGTATTTATTATGATGATTCCTGTTACAACGGTAGTCACTATCGGTACGTATTTGCTGTACAAGCAGTTGAGCGTCTTTATTATTCGATTATGTAAAAAAAGTAAACGTTTCTATTGGACACAAACAAATATTATTACTTTGTCAGATTTAGCGTACCGTATGAGAGATAACGCAAGAATGTTCTTTATTGTAACGATTATTTCAACAGTAGCATTTTCAGCAATAGGTACATTGGTTGGATTTGCATCAATGACGAAAGAAATTATGGACAGACCAATTGCGTTTTATTACCACTCTAAGAAAGAAAATACTAGCGAAATACAGCATATACAAATGATTGACAAAGGATTAAAGAAATATAATATAGAAGCTTCAAAAATAAATGTTTCTACGAAAAAAACGGAGGAGCAGTCGTTAAGAAGCGCTACTTTTATAAAAGAATCGGATTATAAGGAATATGCAAAATTAACAGGAGAACCATTTAATACTGTATCAAATAAAGAGGCTTTATTTTTGTCAGTTGAAATACCTGGACCACCAATGAAAGAAAGAAAAGAAATCGCTTTACCCAATATGAATGAACAGTTAAAAGTGAAAAAAGTTACTTCGTCTTCATTGAGTAAAATATTAAGAGGTAATGTTTATGTAATCTCTAATAATCAATATGATTCATTACAAGATGGATTTAAAGAAGAAAAAGATTATATGTATAAAACAAAAGGAACGAAAGATGAAATTGAGGTTGGTAAAGAGCTTACACATCAGATTAAGCCTTATCAAGAACATGCAACGTTTAGTGCAGAAGAGTACGATCAAAATCAAAGTTTACAAATTGCAGGACCCATTTTATTTGTAGGTTTCTTTATAGGTATTGTATTTTTTGTTTGTGCAGGAAGCTTTCTTTACTTCCGCTTATTTTCTGATTTGGAGGACGATACTCGTTTATTTGAAATGATTCGAAAAGTTGGATTGACGAGAGGCGAATTATCGAAAGTAGTCACAATCCGCTTAGCGCTTTTATTCTTCGTTCCAGTTGGAGTTGCAACATTACATGGGGCAGTAGCATTAACTGCGTTAGGACAAATGTTTGAGTACTCACTGTTTAAAGAGAATACGATTGTATTAAGTATTTTTGTAAGTATTCAAGTTTTGTATTTCGTCATTATACGAGCTCGTTATTTAAAACAATTGAAAGAAAGATTGAATATTCGTTAAATGTGTTTTTTTAACTTTTGTCCTATATTTTCTAAAAAGAGTAAGGCATTACCAAATATATAGTGATAAAATGAAAATAGCGAGGTGAAAAAAATAATAGAGAGTAAGGGGGGAGTAACATGAAAGCAACAGGAATTATTCGAAAAGTAGATGAATTGGGACGGATAGTTATTCCTAAAGAATTACGAGATGTATTAGGAATACAAATCAAATCACCACTTGAAATTTTTGTAGAAGAAGATAAAGTTATTTTACAAAAATATCAACCTTACAATGCTTGTCAAATAACAGGTGATGTTTCAGATCAAAATATTTCATTAGCAAATGGAAACATTACTGTTAGTATAGAAGGCGCAAAACATGTAATAAAAGAAATTGAGCAGTTTTTGAAAAAGAGTGAGATTTAGTCTTAATTTATCCCGCTATTTGTGGGCAGTAAAACTCCCACCTCAAAACTCGGCTGAAGCAAAGAAGTTAGGTGGGAGTCGGACTGCCCGTAAACGCCCGATTGGTGAGGGCTAATAATCAGTGGGGGATGAACACCCCCCACTGATTATAGTTTCACTTTATATTATTCTTTTGAAAAACTAAAAAAGAAAAGGACCATTTAATGGGTCCTTTTCTTTTGTTTATTGAGAAATATTTGAGAGGAAGGGAAATGGAACGAATAAAACGAATGTTAAGTTTAAACGTACTCAATAGTGGTCTGAAATGAAAATAATACATTTTCAGGAGGGATTACGATGAATAGTAGTACAGCGAATAAACAAAAAGGCATTAAATTAATTCCGTTTACTGTAAATAAGGTGGTTGAACAAGTAAATGAAATTCCACCAGGTGTACAATTGATTCATGCTCCGCAAGTATGGGAAAAGAGCGCGAAAGGAAAAGACATTGTCGTTGCCGTTTTAGATACAGGTTGTGATATAAATCATGTAGATTTAAAAGATCGTATTGTTGGTGGGAGAAATTTCACGAAAGATTATGAAGGAAATTCCAATATTTATCTTGATAATAACGGGCATGGTACTCATGTAGCGGGTACAATTGCAGCGACTGAAAATGGAGTGGGTGTATTAGGTGTAGCACCACTTGCTAAAATGTTAGTATTAAAAGTATTAGCAGGAGACGGTTCTGGAAGTTATGAGCAAATTATTGAGGCTATTCATTATGCTGTAAATTGGAGAGGACCGAATAAAGAGAAAGTGAGAATTATTTCAATGTCACTTGGTGGTCCACAAGATGTACCAGAGTTACATGAAGCTATTCAAAATGCGGTGAGGCAAGATGTTCTCGTTGTATGTGCTGCTGGAAATGATGGAGATTGTAACGATGAAACTGAAGAATTAGATTTTCCAGGTGCTTATTCTGAAGTGATTGAAGTAGGGGCTGTTAATTTAGAGCGGAAAATTTCATGCTTTAGTAATTCGAATCAAGAAATCGATTTAGTAGCACCAGGTGATGAAATACTATCTACGTATCCAGAAGGGAAATATGCGGTATTAAGTGGTACTTCAATGGCGACGCCGCATGTAGCTGGGGCTCTCGCACTACTCATTAAGCAATGCGAGAGAGAATATGGCAGAAAGTTATCAGAGCCAGAAATATACGCACAACTTATTAAAAGGACTGTACCTTTAGGGTATGAACGTACATCTGAAGGTAACGGATTAATAGATTTGCTAAAAGAATAGGAACTACTAAAAAACATCTCATATGAATATGAGATGTTTTTTAGTATGGTTCTGTCTCGTTTAATACAATATCTAATAAACCGGGGAATCTAGCATTTAAATCTTCTTCACGAAATGTTTTGACACAGCTACATCTATTCTTTCTGAAGTAGAAGCTATGCATATGATTAAAAAAGAAGAGCTTGATTTACGGGACCAGTCTGTCCAAAATTAGAAAGAATTCATCCATCAATTATTACGTATACGTTGTTCTGTATCAATATCGAAAAAATGAGCTTTAGTTAAACTAAAAGCTAACGGAATTTTATCGGTAGCTTTAATTTCTGAACGAGCATTGATTCGTGCAATAAAATTTTGGCTCGCAAGTTTTCCATGAATCATCGTCTCAGCTCCTAATAATTCAGCAACTTCTACTGTAATTTCGACGGTCGATTCAGGAGAAGATTGAAGAACAATGGGTTCATCATGAATGTCTTCAGGGCGAATACCAAGTATGATTTCTTTTTTATCATATCCTTTATTCTTTAACGTTTTTAGTTGACCATCTGGTATTTTGAAGCGGATGTTTTCTATATGAAAATAATTACCTTGTAATGTCCCGGTAAAGAAATTCATAGCTGGAGAACCAATGAATCCGCCAACAAAAATGTTTTCAGGATTATCATATACTTCTTTTGGAGTACCAACTTGCTGGATGAGCCCATCCTTCATAACAACAAGGCGTGATGCCATTGTCATTGCTTCTGTTTGATCATGTGTCACATATATAGTGGTCGTATTTAACCGGCGATGAAGTTTAGAGATTTCTGAACGCATACTTACGCGTAATTTTGCGTCTAAATTGGATAGAGGCTCGTCCATTAAAAACACTTTTGCGTCACGGACGATAGCTCTTCCTAGTGCAACCCGTTGGCGTTGTCCACCTGATAATGCCTTTGGTTTTCGTTCTAAGTAATCTTCAAGCCCTAAGATTTTCGCCGCCTCCGTTACTCGGCGATTAATTTCATCTTTTGGAAGTTTGCGTAGTTTCAAGCCAAAAGCGATATTATCATAAACAGTCATATGTGGGTATAGTGCGTAATTTTGAAATACCATCGCAATGTTGCGATCTTTTGGAGCGACATCATTCATACGCTCCCCATCAATATAAAACGAACCATTAGAAATGTCTTCTAGACCTGCAATCATACGTAGAGTTGTTGATTTTCCACATCCAGAAGGACCTACAAATACGATAAACTCTTTATCTTCAATATGTAAATTAAAGTCAGAAACAGCAGTGGTTTTATTATCATAAACTTTAAAAATATGATCTAATACAAGTTCGGTCATGATTACTCACTCCTTTTTTTGAATTAATTGAATTATAAGATTATTAAAACCGTAAGTAAATCGGCATAGTGCACAAAAGAATAAGAGGCTTTTATGCAAGTTTACGAAATATCCAATGAAAGAAACGCCATATAAACTGTTACTGCACCTTCGAAAGTTTTTATATTAATTCCTGTCTTTTCAATAAATTTATCAATTCGATATTGTAAAGTATTACGATGTAAATATAATTGTTTAGCTGCAAGAGATACATTTAAGTTACATTGGAAGAATACTTTAACGCTATCTATTAGTTCTTTGTCATTTGAAATGTGTGCCAATAATTGATTCGTGTATTTTTTTCTTTCTTCTTTCGGTAATGAGATTATTAATTGATAAGGGAGGAGTTGTTCAATGTATGTAATTTTTTTAGATATATAAGTTGAATTAAAAGATTACAATCGAATGCATAATCGATCGATCACTTTTTCAGGTGTGCGATTTAATTCCTGAATAAAAGCCTGTACATTTTTTTGAATTTCATAAATCGATGAATAAAAAACATTATGAATGATGTCTGATTTGAGCCATTTCCATACCCCTTCAATTAAATTTAAATCGGGACTGTAGGGAGGTAAAAACACTAATTCTAAGCGATGACAGTGTTTCCTTAAAAGTGGTTGGATGAGCTTCGCATGATGAATACGCGCATTATCTAGAATAAGAGCTATTTTCCCGTTGGGATACAGTTCAAGTACATGCTGAAGAAAACGAAGAAATGCTTCGGCATCATACCGCTCCTCTTCTACACAAACTAACTCACCGGTTTCATAATTAAGTGTACCAATAAGTTTAACACCTTGGTGTTTCCCATAAGTAGGAATACTGCGTTGTTTTCCTTTTAAAAACCATGTATGCTGCAGTGCTTGGTAATCGCGGATCATGGACTCATCTTGAAACAGAAGATGGTCAATCTCCTCGTTTAAAAGTTTTTTTTTTATAGGCGGGGAAGGTAACTTCCCTAAACTCTTGTTGTTTCACCGGGTCTGCTTTCGCTAATGTATACGTCGGTTTTGTGTAACTAAGCCCTAAATCATGTAAAAGTCGAGACACCCCGCGAAGTGTGTAACTTACGTTCCATTCTCTTTTAATGAAAGAAGCGATAATGGATAAAGTCCAATTATGTTTAGCTGGAAATCCAACATCAACGGGTAGATGAGATGCAATCACTTGAACTAACTCCTGTTCTTGTTCAGGGGCTAATTTACGTGGTGCTCCTGTTGATTGTCCCATGAGTAAGCCATGCAATCCTTTTTCTTTGTAAGCATTCACATAATTATAGATTGTTTTTTCAGAACGACCAATCATGTTCATTATTTCTTTTATAGAAAAGCCTTGTACATAGAAATAGATCGTTTGATAACGTTCATACATTCGTTTCGTTTTAGTCGTTTTCATTGCTACAAGTAGGCTTTCTTTTTCGTTTTGGTGTACATGTGTCATTTTGCTCCGCTCCATTTGTCAATATATGTTACTTATTATATTTCGACAAACAGTAGCTGTAACCTTTTAATTCAACTTATATAGATAGGGAGAAAGAACAGAAAATAATTTTTGCTCCCATTGATACAGATAAGCAAATTCAGTTGTTTGCGTATAGCGTCTTCCAACAAAGAAGGATAGGGATATAAAAAAATCTGTTTCTAGTGTATCTAAGGCTGTTTGCAATACAGATTCTGGTATGTTTTCTTCTAAGATGAGAACACCGGCTTGTGAAGTTTCCCATATCATTGTAGTAGTAAAAGAAAACATAGACTGTAAAGCATCTTGAAATTCTTCTCTCTCTACTATAGGTTGTGTTGTGAAGAAGTGTAAAAAACGAACTGATAGTATAGAGATAATATTATTTTTGTATAATGCTTCATACCACGATTTTTCTTTTTCTGTTCTATAAAATGTATCAGTATGGATGGGTGTTAAGATGGATGAAAGCAATTGATGTTCCCTTTGATGCAATCGGATTTTTCGAATTCCGACTTTGTTTCCTTCAACTAAAAACCAGCTATAATCCTCAGACAACACAGCTTCATTGATTTTTATATCCTCACCATAATATGTTTTTAATTGTTGAATCATAGGAACACTCCCCTTTCTAAAATAATAGCAACAATATATTAAAGAAGTATAGATTCATTGCAATTATTCTTAAATTTTTGCGCTAGAATCTGGTTTGTTTTTGCTAGAATTTATAGCGTTTCTGTAATGTGAAGGAGATAGATTCGTTTCTCGTTTAAATGATTGTGCAAAGAATGATTGGGAAGAAAAACCGGTAATAGTTGAAATATTAGAAATCGAATAGTTGGTAGTTTCTAACAATATTTTACTTTCTCTAATACGAGTTTGAATTAAGTATTCAATAGGCGAAACACCGACGAATTTCCTGAAGGAATGGGATAGATAATATTTATTAATATGACTGATTCTTGCTAATGTATCCAGGCTGATATTTTCGTGAAAATGTTGCTTAATATAGTTTTTAATAAATTCAATATCTTTATTGATTTTTTGAGTAGATGTTTTCTCTACATTGAAAGATTTTTTTCTCATCATCTTAAGTAACAAAATTTCCAGAACATTTTGTATAATTAAATCGTAATCTTCTTGATGGTTTTCCACTTCCTCGACCAATTGCTGAAGGTAGAAGAGGAAATTTTTTTGATCCTGTTTATAATTATGAATAGTGACTTGACTAGGATTTTCTATGGATGAAAAGGAAAGACCTTGAATACCGAGTGCGATGTATTCGAGTGGGTGATTACTATCAGACTTTTCCGTGTGCTCGATATTTGGATTGATGATAATCAAATTGTGCTCTTGGACGGGGATTTCTTCTTTGTAAAAGATAAAAGTTCCTTTGCCCTTGGTAATATACAATAGCTCTGTAAAGTGATGCGCATGAATGGTGCTATGCCAATCTTTATCGTATTTTGATTTTGTTATATAAAGAAGTTTTACTGGAAGATGGTTTCGTTGAAATTGCGGAATCTCATATACTTCATTGGACAAATGAATCCCTCCTTCGTAGACTTTTTATCTATATTATAAAGATTTTAGTGGGATATTCAGTAAAAAGCAAGATATCTAAAAAACAGGACAAGATGTTTATTGTGAAAGCGTTATCTATTTTGTATTCTTTAATTATGAAAGGAAGATTAGGAGATGGGGGTAAGATAAAGATGAAAAAAAAGATTTTGTTTTCTGGAATGACAGCTTTATTATCTCTTAGTTTAATAGCCTGCCAGAGTGATACTACAAAGGTTGATAACTCTAAGAGCGGTACAGACTCTAGTAAAAAACAAATCCTTCATGTGGCGGCGCTTGAATCGGCTTATGGCAAAGAGATGTGGACCAAAATGATTGACGCATATGAAGCTGCTAATCCAAAAGTTGATGTTAAATTGACGGTGGATAAAAATCTCGAGGATGTTATCGGCTCGAATATGAAAGCAGGAAACTATCCGGATGTGGTGTTATTGGCAACCGGGAGAAAACAGGCGCTGACAGAAACATTGATTAAAGATAAAGCTTTAGAAGATATTACGGATGTTTTAGATAGGAATGTTTATGGTGAAGATGTCAAAGTCAAAGATAAGTTGGTACCAGGGCTTACTGGTACACCTGCGACTAACCCTTATAACGACGGCAAAACTTATATGGCACCAATGTTCTATAGTCCAACTGGATTATTCTATAATGCCAGCTTATTCAAGGAAAAAGGTTGGGAAGTACCAAAGACTTGGGATGAGATGTGGGCTTTGGGCGATAAAGCGAAAACTGAAGGGATTTCTTTATTTACTTATCCTACCACTGGTTACTTTGATACATTCTTCTACTCCCTACTATTAGGGGTGGGTGGACCTGAATTATACAATAAGGCTATGAAATATGGAGATGGTGCTTGGGAAACTGCTGAAGCAACAAAAGCCTTCGAAATTGTCGGAAAATTAGGAAAATATACAGAACCAACAACTGTTGCTAATGCAAATGATAAAGACTACAAGAAAAATCAACAATTGATTCTCGATAACAAAGCGTTGTTTATGCCAAATGGTACGTGGGTTGTTGGCGAAATGAAAGAAGCCCCTCGATCTAAAGGTTTTGAATGGGGCATGATGGCTTTACCGACAATTGATACTAGTAGCGACCGTTATGCATTTACTTTCTTTGAACAAATGTGGATTCCTTCGGCAGCTAAAAATAAACAAGCAGCTAAAGATTTCATGACGTTTGTTTATTCTGATAAGGCCGTTGAAATTTTTGCGGAATCCAGTGCGATTCAACCTGTCAAAGGCCTTTCTAATAAACTGACAGGTGAAAATAAATCATTCTATAGTATCTATGATAATGGAGTGAAAGTGGGTGTAGGTGGATTTGCTGCAACAAAAGCCGTTGAAGGTGTAAGTATGCCAGATACATTATTTAGAACAATTGACAGTGTTATTTCTGGTGATAAAAAGGTGAAAGATTGGCAAAGCTCTGTTGAAAAAGTGAGTGACCAATTACGGTCTGCATTAAAATAAATTAGTTTTCACTACGTACAGTGGTGAGTCGCTAGTCTCACCATTGTACTTATTAACTGAGGTGATGGCATGAATAAGACAACAGAAAAAAGAATTTTTATTTTTGTTTGTACTGCACCCGCACTAATCCTGTTAGCCATTTTTATGATTGTTCCTACGATTGAGGTATTCAGGATGTCCTTATATAAGTGGGGAGGATTTTCTAATAATAAGGTATTTGTTGGGCTCGATAACTTCAAAATTTTATGGAATGATATGAACTTCTTTCGATCTCTCCAAAACAGTATTGTATTGATTGTTATCGTTACATTTATCACGATGGTGCTGGCGATCTTATTTGCCACTTTGTTAACAAGAGAAAAAATAAAAGGTAAAAGCTTCTTTCGGATTATTTTTTATATCCCTAATATCTTATCCGTTGTAGTTATCGCGGGAATATTTTCTGCAGTTTATGACCCAACTACAGGGTTGTTAAATAATATACTTGCTTTGTTTAACCTTGAAAACCTTCAAAAGATGTGGCTCGGTAATCAAAAGATTGCTATTTACAGCATTGGCGGGGCACTCATTTGGCAAGCAATTGGTTACTATATGGTCATGTATATGGCAGCGATGGCGAGTATCCCGGAAAGTTTTTATGAAGCATCTGCTTTGGAAGGTGCTGGACGGGTCAGACAATTTTTCAGTATTACTTTACCGTTAATTTGGAATAACATGCGGACGACGTTAACTTTCTTCGTTATTAGTACTATTAATTTAAGTTTTCTTCTCGTTCAAGCAATGACTGGCGGCGGACCTGACGGATCGACGGAAGTGTTTTTAAGCTATATGTATAAGCAGGCTTACACCAATTCTTCTTACGGTTACGGTATGGCTATTGGGGTGGTCATTTTCCTATTCTCATTCGCATTATCTGCAATTATCAGTGGTGTCACTAAAAGGGAAGTGTTGGAGTATTAAGGAGGTCCAAAAACGATGGAAACACAAAAAAGAATGACTACAGAAACAGCGTACCAAGATCCAAAAACGATGGAAAGCCAAAAAGAAATGACTGTAGAAACAGCTTATCAAGCCCCAAAAACAGTGAAGACTCAAAAAGGAATGACTACAGAAGCAATATATCGCTGTTTTATATATGTAGCACTGATTACGTTAGCAATTTCTATTATTATTCCTGTTGCATGGGTTTTCTTAGCCTCAGTGAAGAAGAACTCGGAGTTTTATGGAAGTCCTTGGGCCATGCCGAAAAGTTTCTATTTTCAAAACTTTATCGATGCTTTCCAAAAGGCAAACATGGGTACCTATATGTTGAATTCAGTCATGGTAACTGCGTTGGCTCTGTTTATTTTATTGATTGTGGCCTTACCAGCAGCCTATGTGTTGGCAAGATATACTTTTAGAGGAAGCAAATTAATAAATACTTTTTTTAAAGCTGGATTATTCATCAATGTGAACTACATTGTTGTTCCAATTTTCTTGATGTTATTGGACGGAGATACCTTTTTACGAGGCCAACTTGGTGATGGATTTCTACTAGACAATTTATTTATTTTAGCTGTGGTATATGCGGCGACAGCGCTACCATTTACCATTTACTTGCTGTCTAGTTTTTTTCAATCGCTTCCATCCACGTATGAGGAAGCGGCGTTGGTCGATGGTGCCGGATATTTCAAAACAATGATTTCAGTCATGATTCCTATAGCTCGTCCAAGTATTATTGCCGTCATTCTATTTAATTTTCTTGCCTTTTGGAACGAATACATTATTGCATTAACATTAATTCCAGGACCGAATAAAACGTTGCCTGTTGGGTTAATGAGCTTGATGGCAGCTCAAAAATCTGCTGCGAATTATGGTCAAATGTATGCAGGAATGGTTCTAGTTATGCTGCCAACTTTGATTTTATACATCATTGTTCAAAAAAAATTAACACAAGGAATGACCCTTGGTGGTTTAAAGGATTAGAGGAGGATTTACATGAAAAAGAAAAAAGGCCGTGTTACTTTACCGAGTGAAGAAAATTTTCTTAAGGAAACAAAAGAATTGATGGAACGATGGGGTGCAGATGCGATTCGCGATAGTGATGGAACGAAACTAGATGATGATATTAAACAATTGGATGCGAAAATTTATACGACTTATTTTGTTGCTCGAGCTCACAATGAGTTCGCAGAGAAGCACATGGATGAATGCCAGCAACTTTATTTAATGAGTTTGTTCAATACTGCGCTTACTGATACCCTTGAAATTGATTTTATGAAAGGATACTTTGAGGAACAATTAAAGCCGGATTACGTTCACAGTCCTAAAAAATACTGGGAGGTTATTGATCGGACAACAGGAGAAGTTGTTGACGTTAATGATTGGGAAGTAAACGAAGAGCAAAATCGTGTTTTGATTACGAAGGCGATTCCTTGGCATGAATATACGGTTTCATTCCTAGTCTATGCGATTTGGGATCCAACCCAAATGTATAATCATATTACTAATAATTGGGGAGATAAGCCACATGATATTCCTTTTGATGTCAGACAGCCACATTCCAATGAATTTATGAAAACCTATTTAAAACAATGGCTGACAGAAAATCCGGATACAGATGTGGTCAGGTTTACAACGTTTTTCTATCATTTTACCCTTGTGTTCAATAATCTTGGTAAAGAAAAATTTGTCGATTGGTTCGGATATGGTGCTAGTGTTTCAGTTGCTGCTTTGGATGCCTTTCAAAAAGAAAAGGGCTATCGCTTAAGACCAGAGGACATTGTTGATCAAGGTTATTACAATACTTCGTTTCGAATTCCAACTCCTGCTTTTTTAGATTATATAGATTTTGTTCATAAGTTCGTTGCTGAAGAAGCAAAGAAACTTGTAGATATTGTCCATGAAAGTGGAAAAGAAGCAATGATGTTCCTTGGTGATAACTGGATTGGTACAGAACCATATGGGAAATACTTTGAAAATATCGGATTGGACGCAGTGGTAGGCAGTGTGGGCGGGGGAGCCACACTACGTATGATTGCAGATATACCACATGTTCGTTACACAGAAGGGCGTTTCTTACCTTATTTCTTCCCAGATACTTTTTACGAAGGTAACAATCCGACGATTGAAGCGAATGAAAATTGGTTAACGGCGCGCAGAGCTTTACTGAGGAATCCTGTTGATCGTATCGGGTATGGCGGTTATTTAAGTCTAGCCTATCAATTTCCGGAATTTATCTCCTATATTGAAAAAGTTACTGAGGAATTTCGTGAAATTCATGACACGATCAAAGGTGTGAAACCATACAGCGGTCTTAAAGTTGCAATTTTGAATTCTTGGGGTAAGTTGAGAACTTGGCAAACACATATGGTTGCTCATGCACTATGGTATAAACAAATTTATTCTTATTTAGGTGTTTTAGAATCCTTGAGCGGGGCTGCCGTGGAAGTTACGTTCATTAGTTTTGATGATGTCATTAACGATGGGATGCCTGAGGATATTGACGTCATTATTAATGCCGGCGATATGGGCACAGCTTTTTCAGGCGGGGCTAATTGGATTAATGAAAAGTTAGTCACAACCATTAGGGCCTGGATGTATAATGGCGGAGGTTTCATAGGCATTGGCGAACCTACAGCCTATCAGCATGAAGGACATTATTTTCAATTGGCAAACGTCTTAGGTGTTGACAAAGAACTAGGATTCAGCTTATCAACAGATAAATATTTTATTAATCCTGTCCAAAATCATTTTATTTCTGCTGACAGCACCCAATTTGATTTTGGTGAAGGAATGAAAAACATTTATGCGTTATCAGAGAAAACCGAAATAATCGAATATTCAAATGGAGAAGTTCATCTTTCTAGTCATCAGTTTGGAGAAGGGAGATCCGTCTATATAGCAGGACTGCCATACAGCGAAGAAAATACACGTCTGCTGATGCGTGCGTTATACTATGCTGCCCATAAAGAAGGAGAATTTCAAAAGTATCATGCGAGCAACATTTATTGTGAAGTTCATGCATATCCATCTATTCAAAAAATGGCGATTGTTAACAACTCGATGGTCGAACAAATGACGGTTGTCTACGACGGACAAGGAAACAGGAAAGAAGTGACGTTGGCACCTAGTGAAATTAGGTGGGAGGACTTTTCAAATGAAGGCTAATATTTTATTCATTATTAAAATTGTTCTGTTTATCGTATGCCTGTCTTTAATTATCACCTACCAAAAGACAGCTGGTAAATTCGAACTGGGGATGATGTTGATTGGATTAGCTGGTCTCTTAGGGCTGCTTTATGATTACAATCGGAAATATGTATAAATCAACCAGGGGAAGTGAATTGATCAAGGAATCGCATATATATGTTCAACGATAACAATTATAGAAAATTACTCAATGCTCCAAATACAAACCTAGGGGTGCGGACAAATGAAAAAGGCAATCGGCATTGATATTGGAGGAACAAAGATTGCAGCAGGAATCATTTCGGATACGGGCGAACTGCTTGAACGTGCGGAAGTAAAAAGTGCGCCTTCAGACAGTGAAACAATGTTTGGTAGAGTCGTAGAAGCTGTTGAACAAGTTCTCAGAAAATCATTGATTACAATCGCTGATATCGAGGGTATTGGCGTTGGGGTACCGGGAAAAGTGGATTGCGAGAAGGGTATTGCCGTTTTTCAAAACAATTTACCTTGGAGACAGTTTCCTATTTCGATCCGTTTGCAGGAGCAATTTGGTATCCAGAGGATCACGGTTGACAATGATGTCTATATGGCGGCTTATGCTGAATGGAGAGCAGCACATGTAAAAAGGAATGAAACCTTTGTCTATGTGACTATAAGTACGGGAATATCCTGTTCTATTATTCATAAAGGCTCATTTTTTAGGGGGGCAGGGTTTGCCGGAGAACTGGGTTTGATCCCTGTCCTCTCAAAGGGGATCAATGAACGATTAGAAAAAATAGCTGCTGGACCGGGGATCCAGAGGATAGCTGAAAAGGAATTACAGGTAGATACTATTTCAACCAAGGATGTTTTTGCTGGTTATATAAACGAGGTACCGGAATATCAGTTCATTATCAATGAAGTAACCGACTACTTAACTCAAGGACTTTATTCGATTTCCTCCTTATTGGATCCGCATAAAATGGTTTTTGGTGGCAGTGTCATTGTGAAAAATCCATTTCTACTGGAGTTGATTAAAGCGAAGCTGAAAATGTATCAGCTTCCTGAGCAACAACATCTTTTGGACCAAATGAGCATCAGTACATTGGCACAAAATAATGGAGTTGCTGGTGCAGGATTACGAGTATTTGAAGGTATGTAATGAGGAAACGCCGGTCTTCATTTATGGAGAGAATGATGGCAAATAGGTAGAGGAGTGGACGAAAATGTTTACATTAAGTCAAGAAAATTTAGTTTCGTTAGGTGCATCGATAACAACAGCGGAAATAAAACGGCAGCCTGATCTATGGGCCGAAACCTTTGCTTTGTATTTGAAGAAAAGCGGAGCGATTGAAGAGTTTTTGCAAAAATTATTAACGAAACACAGCCGGGTTCGAGTTATTTTTACAGGCGCTGGAACGTCTACCTATGTCGGTGATACAGTTACCCCTTATCTAAAAGAAAAAGTCAATGAACAACAGTTGGAAATGCTAAGTATTCCGACAACCACTTTGGTTTCAAACCCTTACCAATTTTTAAAAAAGGATTTTCCAACCGTACTCGTTTCATTTGCTAGAAGTGGGAACAGCCCGGAAAGTGTTGCTGCCGTACAATTAGCTGAGCAAATAGTAACTGATTTGTATCAGATAACGATTACTTGTGCTAAAGAGGGTAATTTAGCCAAACAGGCAATGGGGAATGAAAATAATTTATTGTTATTGATGCCTGAAAAATCGAATGATCAAGGATTTGCAATGACAGGAAGTTATACGTGCATGGTGTTAACGGCATTACTCGTTTTTGATTCTTTATCGACTGAAGAAAAATCAAAGATAGTGAAGATGATTCATCAAATGGGTGAAAGTGTTATTCAAAGGGAAGACGTCATCCGAGAGATAGTAGATTTTGATTTTGACCGAATTATTTACTTAGGTTCTGGTAGTTTAGAAGGCTTAGCGAAAGAATCACAATTAAAAATATTAGAACTGACAGCCGGAAAAATTGTCACCGCATTTGATTCACCGTTAGGATTCCGGCATGGTCCAAAATCATTTGTAAACGAAAAATCATTAGTTTTTGTGTTTGTTTCCAATCATCCTTATACACGTCAATATGATTTAGATATGTTAAAAGAAATGCAGCAGGACAACATTGCCAGCTATATCTGTGCCATCGAGGTTGATGGAGAAATCAATTATGCTGGGAACAGGTTTGTATTCGGCAGAGAGGCCCAGTCTGTACCAGATGCTTACTTAGCATTACCTTTTGTCATGATTGGGCAAACAGTTTCACTGTTAGCTTCCGTGAAAGTAGGTAATACACCGGATACACCTTCACCGACAGGAACGGTGAACCGCGTCGTTAAAGGTGTTACCATCTACGAATATTAGTAACTAGGGTAGGGGAAAAATACATGTCTATTTTTATCTTTGCAGATAAGTTTTTTCTTGAGGGAAAGATCGTAGGGCCTGGATTTCTGGAAATCAAAGATGGTAAATTTGGTGTTTTTTCAGAAAATAGGCCAGAGGAAGCGGCAGAAATCATTGAGTATGCAGGACGTTGGATCGCTCCTGGTCTAGTAGACACACATATTCATGGATTTAGAAATTACGACATTATGGACAATAATTTCGAAGGACTGAACCAAATTTCGGTAGGACTCCTTTCTTGCGGAGTCACATCCTTTTTACCGACAACCTTAACCTCTTCGGTAGAATTGTTGAATAACGTCGTTGAAATGATTGGTGTCAATTACACGAAAGTGCAAGGCGCAAAAATTAAAGGGATTTTTTTAGAAGGGCCGTTTTTTACTGAAAAGCATAAAGGGGCACAAAACACGAAATATTTTTTTGATCCATCGGTTGATATGTTGAAAGTTTGGCAGAAATTATCAAATGATTCTATTAAAAAAATTGCGATTGCACCTGAAAGAAAAGGTGCAGTGGAATTTATTGAATATGCTGTGGGAGAAGAGATTGTAGTGGCGTTGGCCCACAGTGACGCAACTTATGAAGAAGCAAAGGGAGCGATTGAAAAAGGGGCTTCCATTTTTGTTCATACTTTCAATGGAATGAGTCCGCTGCACCATCGTGAGCCGGGGATGGTTGGAGCGGCCATGAATCTAAAAGATGTTTTTGCCGAAATCATATGTGATGGACATCATGTTCATCCCGTTGCCTCAAATATTTTAATGAATGTCCGCGGCAGAGAAAAGATTGTGATGGTATCCGATTGTATGATGGCTGGAGGTATGCTTGAAGGAACTTATCAACTGGGAGAATTTCCTGTGAAAGTAAAAGATGGGATGGCTCGTTTGGAAAGCGGAAGTTTAGCAGGTAGCATTTTGCAATTAAAAGATGCTGTCAAAAATGTCATCGAGTGGGGAATTGCTACACCTGAGGAAGCGATTTACATGGCGAGTACTGCACCAGCTAAAAGTGTTCAAATCGATGGCGAATGTGGGAAGATTGCCGAGGGATATGCCGCTGACTTTATTGTGATGACGCCAGCGATGGATTTAGCTGCTACTTATCTTGATGGTGTGTGCCGTTTTCAAGCTTAAATATTTTTCTGAAAGAGGGATTACCAATGATTTTATCTGTCACCATGAATCCATCTGTCGATATTTCCTATCCGATTCATGAATTAAAGTTAGATGTTGTCAACCGTGTAGAAACGGTTCGTAAAACTGCTGGTGGAAAGGGCTTGAATGTTGCGCGAGTGATCGCTCAAATGGAAGAAGTCGTCCTAGCGACAGGTATTATTGGTGGTACGATTGGCGAATACATTATTCAAGAATTAAATAAAAGCAATATTCCAAATGACTTTTTAAAAATTAAAAAAGAATCAAGAAATTGTATTGCCATTCTTCATGAAGGGATGCAAACAGAGATTTTAGAATCTGGGCCGACATTATCCGAAGAAGAAGGGGCGGATTTTTTAGAAAAATTTGAATGCCTGCTGCTTACAACAGCTTCACTTGTGACAATTTCGGGCAGTTTGCCAAAAGGATTACCGACTAACTTTTATTATCAAATGTTAGAAATCTGTCATAAAAACGGAATTCCAGTGATTATGGATTCGTCAGGGGAATCTTTGAAAAACGCCTTGATGAATAAAGAAAAACCATTTGCCATCAAACCGAATACAGCGGAATTATCTCAGCTGCTGGGCATTAACATGGAAGCAGGAATCATTGATCTGAAGCAAGCATTAAACCATGAACTATTTACTGGGATTGAGTGGACTATCGTGTCATTGGGTGGCGAAGGTGCCTTTGTCAGATATGGCGAGGAATATTACAGAGTTACGATCCCGAAAATAGAAGTGGTCAATCCTGTTGGATCTGGTGATGCGACAGTTGCAGGATTAGCTGTGGCACTACATCAAAATCAAACGGTAGAGACTGTTCTTAAAACAGCGATGACTACGGGAATATTAAATGCTATGGAAGCTGGAACTGGTTATATTAATATGAATAAGTTTAAACATTACTTTGATCTCGTTAAAGTTGAAAAAATAGATTGGTAGAGGAGAATGTTGATGTTAGAACTAACCAAAAATAAATTGGAAGCTCTAAAACGTTTATCTGCTGAAAATGGCATAATTGGAGCATTGGCTATTGATCAACGCGGTTCATTAAAAAAAATGCTCGCATCTGGCGGTGCAAGTCATGTTGGAGACGAGGGCATTATCCGTTTCAAAGAATTGGTTTCTGAGGAATTAACACCATTTGCAACGGCGATTCTTTTGGACCCAGAATACGGTTTGCCAGCGGCTAAGGTCCGCGATAAAGAATCAGGATTAATAGTAGCGTATGAAAAAACTGGCTACGATGCGTCAGAAGTAGGACGGTTGCCGGATCTATTACCGGAATGGTCAGTGAAACGATTAAAGGAAGCAGGTGCCGATGCTATTAAGTTCTTACTCTACTATGATTTCAATGAAGATGAAAAAATTAATAACTATAAACATGTCTATATGGAACGTATCGGATCTGAATGTGCAGCTGAAGACATACCATTTTTCTTGGAGATTGTGACTTATGATGCTGAAAATGATGATGTGAAAAGTAAAGCATATGCAAAAATAAAACCGTATAAAGTAATTGAGGCCATGAAGGAGTTCTCGAAACCACAATACAAAGTAGATGTTTTAAAAGTAGAGGTTCCAGTAGATATGAACTTTGTGGAAGGATATACAGAAGGTGAATTTGTTTACAGTAAAGAAAAAGCAGCTTCCTATTTCAAAGAACAAAGTGAAGCAACCGAGCTGCCGTTTATATTCCTGAGTGCAGGAGTAAGCGCAAAATTATTTCAAGAAACATTAAAATTTGCTAAAGACTCCGGTTCTACCTTTAACGGAGTGTTATGTGGTCGGGCAACCTGGAAAGACGGTGTGATACCGTTTGCTATAGGCGGTGAACAAGCAGGTCGTGATTGGTTAAAAGATATTGGTAAACGGAATACTGAAGAATTAAATCTCGTATTGAAAGAGACAGCTAACTCATGGTTTGCTAAAGTAAAAGTAGCAGCTGAGCTTCAAAGTTAGTACAATATCTTTTCTTCCATTTTTAAATGGAATGAAGAAAAATGAGTAGACATTCGTCTGCTCATTTTTTATTTGCGTTCAGTATGGCCACAAATTCTAGGGTGAAAGCTAAGAACAGTTAAGGGAGCAGTGATCATGACTAAGGGGAGGAGAGCAACCTTTACATATAAATAAACCGAAGAATATTAATTATCGTATAAAATTCAATAAAAAACATACTTGAAAAGGTAACAATATCCTTATTTTGTAAGCGTTTTAAAAAGACAATATATCTAAAAAAAGAAACAATATCTTTATTGAGTGGGCACTTGAAAAAAACTATTCTAAACATAAGTGAAAGCGGTACCTTTCAGGTTTTGGTATATTTTAAAAATGAATGTGCAGGTATTGTTTTTAACTAAAATTTAAATTTCAAAGGGGGAGAAGAATTGGAGAGTAAGCATTTCAAGAGAGCTTTTAATACCCTTCTTGCACTTGTGCTAATTGTGCCGACATTTTTAGTTAGTATGATTGTGCCATTACACGTAGGAGCAAAGGTGTCTAATCCATGGGTCACAATTTCATCTGGAGGAAACGAAGTCAATGTATTAATAGAACAAAATGGGAAGTCTTATGCAAGGCTTGGAGCAGGTGCTGGAAATGATAATGGGGCTAAAGCCGCAATTTTTCAAGAACAAAATAAAGCCGCTAAAGAATCGGGAACGATGGCGTATACCTTTACTCCAGAAACCAAGGGAGAAGATACTAGATTTGGTTTCTATCCTCATTATATTGACAATAATAACTTCGTTTTTGTAGGCTACGACTCACTTGGATGGTTCTATGAATACAAATATCAAGGAAAAGGTGATTGGTTAAAAACGAGACCGAATGTTCCACTTCCAGAGGCTGGGACCTCACATTCCATAAAAATCGATTATAGCGGAACTACTATGAATATTACATTAGATGGAAAAGATTTATTTGGACCGGTTACTTTACCTAATGATGTAAATAACCTCCTTACAGGTAAGGAAGCAGTTAAACTCGGTGCTTTTGGAGATAAAAAAAGTCAAGTTCTCATTGAATTAGGAGCTGCACCTGGTGATGGAGGCACGGATCCAGGAGATGAAAAACTTGTCGACATTACGGATAATAAACTAGAAGAAGGAGACTTTAAAATTATCTCAGGCGACGGAAAAGTTACTTATAATGAAGATGGTTCAGCAACTTTCGGTGTTACATCTACCCAAAAGAATCGAATTGTCTACAACCAAATGAAGGCGATTAAAAATGGTGTTTTTGAAGCGAATGTTACTACTAATACCGACAAGATGAATCGCTTTGGATTAATCTATCGTGTTCAAAATTCATCTACATACACATATGTAGGTACAGGGGATACGAACGATCAGTATTTTGGTGAAACTTTTGGTCCTATAAACAATTGGACGTCGATGACTTCAAACGTGCCGTTAAAAGCAAAACAAACATACCATTTACGTTTAGTATTCATGGACGATGTTGCGACGTTATACATTGATGGTAAAAAGGTAGATTCTTGGACTTTAACAGGTGGTGTAGATCAAGCGGGCTTACTAGGGTTTGAAAAAAGCCGAGGTGCTGCCGATATTACGATTTCAAATGTCAAAATAAAAGAATATAGTGCGCCAAAACCTCCAGATACTCCACCAGTAGAAGATACATTAAAGTCAAAGTATATGGACGTCACAATTGACCAAGTATTCCCGCGGATTGTGAAATACAAAGTTGGCGATAAAGTAATGAGTGGACAGGAAGCTCCTGTTTACGGATTGAAAGTAAATGGTGGACTATACTATCCTAAAGTAAACTTTGAAAAGTTAAAGGATAGTGAAGTGCTATATACCTTAAAAGTTGTGGATGAAATGAAAAACCTTGATGCTGTATTTAAAGTATCTTTGAAGGTGAATGATAATAAGGTTATTTATAGTTTCGATGAAATTAAGAATAATGGTAGTGCCAAAATTGAGACAGTTGAGTTTGCTGATATGAACTTTATTTCGGTAAATTCGGAGCAAAAAGGTGCAAAAGCTAAATTAACGAATATTAGTACAGATGTTAGGAAAACAGGTGATGTAGATGTAAAAGTAGATTCTTCCATGGAGGAAATAGGTACATCTACTAAAAATTATACAGCATTTTTGTCAACTGACGAATTGAGTGCAGGTGTATGGTCTAGTTCAGAAGTGGACGGCTATAAAAACTTAGTTGCTAATCGATATGTAAATAAAAATGGTGCGAAAGCAATGGGAATAGGTTCTAGTGCACTCTATTACCAAAGAGATTTTATGCCAGAGCCACAAAAGAATAAACCAACTATTAAAATAGCTATTGCTAAAGATTTGAATAATGATAATAAGGCAGACTGGCAGGATGCGGCGATTGCATACCGTGATATTATGCAAGACATTAAAGGATACCAAGATGTAAACAATAATGTTGGAATGCGTATTACAATGAATTTCGGATCACAAGCACAACAACCATTCTTAAAAACATCAGATAATGTAAAAAAGGTTGCCCTTGCTACAGATGAATTGGGGCAAGCTGTAATATTAAAAGGATATGCAAACGAAGGGCATGATAGTGGTCATCCAGATTATGGTGATGTGGGTGAACGTATGGGCGGCGTTAAAGATTTAAATACGCTTATTAAAGAGGGGCGTAAGTATAATACCCAATTTGGTGTCCATATAAATGCTCAAGAAACTTATCCTGAAGCGAAAGCTTTCAATAATGATTTTATTGATCGTCCAAGTTCTTTAGGATGGGGATGGTTAGATCAATCTTATACAATTAATAAATTAAAAGATTTGTATTCTGGATCGCGTGCGAAAAGACTAGATGAATTGAAAACTGCTGCTCCAGATCTTGACTTTATTTATTTGGATGTATGGTATCAAAATCAATGGGAATCAAATAGAATAGCAGATCAATTTAAAGATAGAGGTTGGAGATTAACAACGGAATTTGGTGGTTCTATGGCCAATTATTCAACGTGGCAACATTGGGCTACTGATAAGAACTACGGTGGTCCGGAAAGCAAGGGCATTAACTCAGAAGTACTGCGCTTTATTAGCAATCACCAAAGAGATTCTTGGGTGTTGAATTGGCCTGAAGTAGGTGGAACTGCTGACCATCCATTACTTGGTGGATTTGAATTAGCTGGTTTCGAAGGATGGCAATCTGATAAGAATTTCGATAACTTTATTCGCATGACATTTGATACTAATTTACCTACTAAATTCCTACAAAAATATTATGTAACGAATTGGACAGATGTAGAAGGTGATAAAAGCAAGACAAACTTAGAAAAGGAAATAAAATTGAAGGACCCAAGTAATGGGGATGTTGTCGATGTAACTAGAAAAGACAATGCTAGGGAACGTGTTATTACACTGAATGGAAATGTAATACTTGATGGAAAGGCTTATTTAATTCCTTGGGTGAAACAAGACTTTAAAAATCCAACTTCTGATTCTGAAAAACTGTATCACTGGAATTTGGAAGGTGGTACAACTACTTGGACACTTCCAGATGAATATAAGGGTATATCTAATGTTTATGTATACAAATTGACAGATCGCGGTAGAACAGATGTGAAAGAAGTCAAAGTCGTAAATAATAAGGTAACTTTGACAGCTAGTGCGGCAACGCCTTATGTTGTTGTACCAAAAAAAGATAAGGGCTTGGAAATCCTTGACTATGATTGGAGCAAGGGTGCTCATATATATGACGCTGGATTCAATACAGGAAAAATAAGTGCATATACAACTATTGAGGGTGATAACAAAGCTGTAAGCGCCATTAGAACGAATCAAACTGGAAGCAACCGTAATTTAAGTAGTGGAGATTACTATTTGAATATTGATAGTCCATCAAAAGATACAACTGTTTCTCGTGTCCTTACTGGTTTGGAACCAGGAAAAGATTACGTAGCAGAGGTATATGTTGAAAACAATAGTGATGTCAAGGCCGGAATTACAGTAACAGGTGGGAAAGAAGACGTTAACAATTACACACTTCGCAGCCTGCAAAAGAACTATGTTAAGGCAGATTCACATGCCTCAAATGATGGATACAATAGCAAAATGCAAATCATGCAAGTGAGCTTTACAGCTGTAACTAATAAAGCTAAATTAACTCTCAGCCGTGATTCTGGAAAAGGAAACACAAAATTTGATGATATTCGGATCGTTCAAAAGTCCTTAAAAAATAATGTCTCACCGACGGAATTTAAACAAGATTTTGAATCGGTGGTACAAGGAATTTACCCGTTTGTTATTGGTAACACAGAAGGTGTAGAAGACAACAGAATTCATTTGTCTGAATTGCATGCTCCATATACGCAAAAAGGATGGGCAGGTAAAAAATTAGTCGATGATGTATTAGGTGGGAATTGGTCCGTTAAAGTGAACACTGGAAACAAAGGTTTGTTATATCGTACCATTCCTCAAAATTATCGTTTCGAACCTGGAGTAACATATAAAGTATCATTTGACTATCAAACAACAGCAAATGCATATCGCTTTATTTCAGGGGATCAAGAAATTGATGTTCGAGATATTGCGAATGCAAAGGGGTTGAGTGTGAATAACACTCTTACTGCATCTACTGACACAAAAACAGCAGAGTTTACTGTGACAGGTTCTGAGAACGGTCAAACTTATGTTGGAATTTTCAGTGATGGAACTAGTTTAAACGGGGATACCGGAGCAGGTACGTTTATGTTAGATAATCTACGCATTGAAAGATTGGCTCCAGGGGGAGAGGCTCATTGAGTTTTTGAGGTAAAGAGCTTGATTCAAGTTGAAGGTTGTTTCATACTTAGAGTAACATCGTAAAGCAAAGGCCTATCTCCAAGGAGATAGGCCTCATTGTGTTCATTGACCCATCGGAAACTTCTCTTGAAAAATCTCTTTCCCTTTGTATGTTTTTTTTGTGAGTTTTTACAAATGAAAAGCAAGATGTCTAAAAAATACGACAAGATGTTTATTGTGAAAGAGTTTTTACATACGTATAATTTAACAAAATAGCTTGCAAAACGAGCGGGAAACCGAGGTGTGTTAATAGTTTGTTCGGAGAAAGCGATTCTTACATGAGGGTGGAGGCCAACTCGTACGGTTGTCCATAAAATTATAAAAGATGCATGGAACTGGCATCACAACAACCCAAACGGCTATGAGGATAGAGGAGGTAAACGCTGATGATATATCAAGCTATCCAGCAGTTAATTGATAGTGCTATTGAAGTTCAATTGATTGAACAAGAAGATGCAATATATACAAGGAATAAAATCCTTTCCTTACTTTGTTTAGATGACTTTGTAGTGGAAGCGTCAGCACCTGCAAAGAAAGCAATTTCGGAGTTATTGGAAGAGTTAATTGAATATGCTTGTATACATAAAGTCATCGAGGACGTACTGGACGAGAAGGAGATTTTAGCAAGTGCAATTATGGATGTTTTTATGTCCAAACCGTCCGCTATCAATGCTCTATTTTATGAAAAATACGAACAAAATCCGAAGGCTGCGACAGATTACTTCTATGAATCAAGTAAAAACAGCAACTATATCCAAATGAAGCAAATCGCCAAAAATATAAATTATAAAGTAAATACGGAATACGGTACCATTGATATAACGATTAACTTATCAAAGCCGGAAAAAGACCCCAAACAAATTGCAAGAGAAAAAGTATTGGAAAGTACGAGTTATCCAAAATGTTTACTCTGTATTGAGAATGAAGGATATGTGGGCAGAATTGGACATCCTGCGCGATCGAATCATCGTATGATTCATATGGACCTTACAGATGAAAGGTGGTTTCTGCAGTATTCTCCATATATATACTACAATGAACACTGTATTGTATTGTCCGCAGAACACCGTGATATGAAAATTGACCGCCAAGCCTTTTTACGTTTGTTAAAATTTGTAGAAAAATTCCCGCATTATTTTCTTGGCTCCAATGCAGATTTGCCAATTGTAGGAGGATCTATTCTAACACATGACCATTATCAAGGTGGAAACTATGAATTTGCAATGGCAAATTCATCGAATGACCTAATTTTTGAACTAACCAACTTTCCAGAAATCCAATGTTCTATTGTTAAATGG
This sequence comes from Bacillus silvicola, assembly GCF_050524305.1. Classification (NCBI taxonomy): domain Bacteria; kingdom Bacillati; phylum Bacillota; class Bacilli; order Caryophanales; family Bacillaceae; genus Bacillus; species Bacillus silvicola. The sequence continues at coordinate 469,793 of NZ_JBNGVC010000001.1, read as the reverse complement.
CCTATGTCAGTTATTCGCTTAAGAAGTAACGACATAGAACAAGTAGTAAATGCAGGGGAGTACATATTAGAGAGGTGGAAGGGATATAGTGATCCTTCTGTTAATATATTTGCATTTGTGAATGAAATTCCACATAATACGATTACTCCGATTGCACGCTACCGTAATGGTATGTACGAATTGGACCTTGTTTTGCGAAACAATTGTACAAGTGAAGAACATCCGCTGGGTATTTTTCACCCTCATGCGGAAGTACAGCATATTAAAAAGGAAAATATCGGCCTGATTGAAGTAATGGGGTTAGCTGTACTTCCTGCTCGTTTAAAAACAGAGCTTCGGGAAGTGGAAAAATTCTTACTTGATATTCCAAGTGATATTCAATCGCATCATATACGATGGGCAGAACAATTAAAAACTAAATATGGAAATCGGATAGATGAACAAAATGTACAGGGGATTGTAAGAGAAGAGGTGGGATGGAAATTTGTACAGGCGCTTGAAGATGCTGGTGTTTTTAAACGAGACGAAGAAGGGGTATCGGCGTTTAAATGTTTTATTCAAACTTTAAATTAGGAATGGACCTGGTAGTTATGGTGATTACAAAATGGCCTAATTATATGATAAGGGAGGTAATCATATGGGGAAGTGCGAGCATAAGCAACTACAGGAATTGAAACAGGTGGGTGGTCCTATATTAATGATGTGTATAAAATGTAATCAAATCCTTAAAGTATCCAAAGGGTCCAGTACAAAAATAAAGTAAAAAAGAATGAAGCGCATGTATTCCTAACGGGTGAAAAAGTAATTGTTGGGATTATATATTTTCGTGTGTCAATGGTTTTGTAGATCATTTATAGCGCCTGGATGTATATTGTAAGTATGATGGAACATACGGGGGGAGTAACATTGCAGGAAATGGATGATTTAGCAGTGGGTGATGAACGAAATCCTCACTGATTAAAGTTTTACTTTATTAAAAGAATAGAAAATACTAAAAAACATCTCATATGAATATGAGATGTTTTTTAGTATGGTTCTGTCGCATGTATTACAACATCTAATAAACCAGGGAATCGAGCATTTAAATCTTCTTCACGAATTGAAATGAAACGTTGAGTTCCTTCAAGGCGTGTATACATAACACCTGATTCACGTAAAACTTTGAAATGATGAGATAAAGTTGATTTCGCGATAGGGATGTTTAATGAGCCACAAGATTGTTCGCTTTTCTCAAGTAACATATTTACAATTTGTAAACGGATTTGATCGCTAAGTGCATATAAGACGGAAGAGAATTGAATTTCTTCTCGATTTGGATGATAGAGTGTACGCATTTTTTCACCTGCTCGTATAAGTTAAGTTATTTGCACTATAACATATAAAGTGGTATATTTCTATTGTTCGAATATAATCGAACAATAGAAATATAGGGGGAGAAAAAATGAAGTACACAAAATTGCAAAAGGCAGGACTAAATATTTCTAAGTTGGGGTTAGGAACGAATGCAGTAGGGGGACATAATTTATACACTGATGTGAATGAGGAAGAAGGAAAGCGATTAATAGAAGAAGCTATTCAGCAAGGTATCACATTTTTTGATACAGCGGATTCATATGGTTTCGGTAGATCAGAGGAATTGGTAGGAGAAGTATTGAAAGGAAAACGCTACGAATTTGTACTTGCTACAAAAGGTGGAATTCAGCCGTTATTAAATGGAGAAACGTATATTAACAATGAGCCAAGCTATTTAAGAAATGCTGTGGAAAATAGCTTAAGAAGATTACAAACTGATTATATTGATTTATATTATTTACATTTTACAAATCCTGAAACAAGTTACATAGATTCAATTGGAGAGCTTACCCGTTTAAAGGAAGAGGGGAAAATTCGTTCGATTGGGATTTCAAATGTAAGTGTAGAACAATTAAAAGAAGCAAATCGATATGGAGATATAGATGTTGTACAAGCGCCTTACAATATGTTAAATCGTACTGCTGGGGAAGAACTATTGCCGTATTGTATTGAAGCAGATATTTCATTTATTCCGTATGGACCTCTTGCATTTGGAATATTAGGTGGTGAATATACAGAAGATTTTAAATTGAATGAAGGTGATTGGCGCCAAAGTGTAAGTTTATTTGAAGAAAATACATATAAGAGTAACTTTAAGAAAGTTGAAAGGCTAAAAGGTATAGCTAATGAAAATAATATAGAAGTGTCTCATTTAGCGTTAGCATGGTTATTAAACAAAGAAGGAATTGATACTGTTATTCCTGGTGGGAAACGGGCAGAGCAAATAAGAGAAAGTGTAAAAGCAGTGGACGTTTCATTGAATAAAAAGATTATGAAAGAAATCGAATCTATTTTAGAAGATTAGTTGAAAAGAGGGGTAGTGCCCTCTTTTTTATATAAAAGGAGAAGGTCTAAATGAACAGAGTACTAGCTGTATTCTTTATGATAATGTTTATGATTGGTACGGATACATTTTTAATTTCACCACTTTTGCCAACTTTACAACAGGTGTATCATGTTTCAACTGAGTTGTCAGGATGGATGGTTAGTTCATATGCTTTAGGATATGCTGGATTTGCGCTAATCGCTGGTCCTATATCAGATGGATTAAACAGAAAAAAAGTAATGATACTAGGTATGATTTTTTTCGCAATTAGTACGTTTTTGTGCGGAATTGCACCTAGTTTTTTATGGATGCTAATTTTTCGGTTTTTAGCAGGTGTAAGTGCAGCGTTTGTATCTCCGCAAGTGTGGGCATCTATTCCACTACTTATAGAGAAGAAGCAAATTGTGAAAGCGATTGGGATTGCAACAGCAGGGTTATCAATCTCCCAAATTTTAGGGCTGCCAATTGGAGCATATTTAGCAACGATACATTATACAACACCATTCTTCGTTATTGGTATATTATCAGCACTACTTGTCGTTCTTATTTATGTTACATTACCAGAAATACAGCCAGTTCAAATAGGTGGAAATGAAAAAAATATATTAAAGCGCTATAAACAATTACTTAGAGAATCAAAGGTTTCACTTTCTTATTTTGCATATTTTGTTTTTCAAACTGGTAATTTTGCAGCATTTTCATTCTTTGGTGTGTGGCTTTCCAGTCAATTTGGCTTACAAGTTCATGAAGTAGGTACAGCTATGCTCGTATTAGGATTAGGAAATTTAACTGGTAACATTTTTGGGCCGAGAATCGTAAATAAAATTGGTTATAACCTTTCTTTCTATGGTGGAATTGTATTTACAGCAGTGCTATATGTCATACTTCCTCATTTAAAGAACATTATATTTGTAGAGTTATTTTTCTTTGTTTTATTTTTTGTGACAGGAATTTTGTTTGTATTTATGATGGGGCGCTTACAAAATATGTCTAGTATAGCAAGAGGAACAGGAGCCGCTCTAGCTAATGCTTCTATGTATATTGGTCAAATGATTGGAGCGGCAATAGCAGGAATGTTATTTGCAGCATCTCACAATTTTATACTTGTAGGTAGTTTTACTGCTTTACTATATATAGGAGCTTTATTTTTGTTTAGAAAAAGTGAAAAGCTTAATGAAGATAGTGAAACAGGAATTGCATCATAAAGCCTTTAAAAATAAATCGGGGAAATCCAAAACAATAAAAAATCCCTAAAGAGATAGGGATTTATATATCGGCATATCGTTCCTTGGAAAAGGATATACCTAGTTTACTATATTGAAGTACATACGGTTGTGAAATAGATATGAAAGTAATGTGAAAAATGCCGTAATAAAAAGCACTGTTTTAGCTAAAACAGTGCTTTTCTCTTTGATTGAACAGTTGCTGCATTTTCATCATGTATTCCTGCATCATCAACAATTCGTTTTTTAGCTTTATTTAATAGATGGTTTACTGCTTCACCAAAATAGTTAGCTTCGCTTTTTGTGCGGGCTTCTCGTAAACATTTATAGTTTTCTAGCAGTTCCTCTTTTTCGGTGTTTGTTAAGAAATCTTCTATTTTCTTTTTTGTCATACGAAACACCCTTTCTTCTGACAAACGACGCAATAGAAAATATTTATTTTTTATTATAACAATAATTTTTAAAGAAAGTATAGACTAACGTCGTAATAGTTTGTCAATTTCTTGGATTTTCTCATCAACTTTCCCAATTTGCGTATTTTTAGCCTGTTCACCACCAAGAGCTTGGTGAAGTAAAAACGTTTGACCGGAAATAGCGGTCACAATGGAGACTTTTATAATTTCTTTTATTAAGGTGACATCGAATAAAACGAGTCCAAGAAGTGCGGCTAGGCTACCTGTAAAAATATCAGTTAAAAATCCAAAATGAAAAAAAGTTTTTAAACGGCGTGGAAGCAATAACTTGCCTTGGTTATTGATCAGATGGGAAACGAAGCCAGTAATGCCACCAACGAGAACAGCGGTTAGCCATTGATACATTTCCATCGAATCCACTCCTTTTAGTGAATAAGATTCGATTTTTTCATATTGATTCCTTTTAATATTTCATATAAGCGTATTGAGAAAGTTTGTTTGGGTATATTCTTTATTCAATTTAATTATAACAGAAAATTCCGATATATTTCAGTCTATTATATGAATCGCTTATACAATAATATGAATACAGAAAGGTGTGTGTGATATGAATATAGATTATCGAGTAAGAAGTGTAGATGGTTATACAAAAAATATAGGGGAATTAGTAAGTATGATGGAGCATACGAGGGCTGTAACATTACAGGAAATAAAAAATCTATCAGTTGAGCAATTAGATTTAAGTATGCCGAGTGGTGGAAATTCAATTGGTGCTTTATTAAAACATATAGCAGCTATTGAAAAAGTCCATCAGCTTATTTCTTTTCAAAATCGTGATTTTACAAAAGAAGAATTAGAAATATGGGAAGATGCACTGTATTTAGGGGAAGCGGGGAAATCTATTCGTGGCTATGACATACCGTATTATGTACAACTTTTGCAAAAAGTGCGAGAAGAAACACTAAAGTGTTTGAGTGAACAGGGTGACGAATGGCTAATGCCAGAAAGAAAGTGGCCTAATGGCGTAGTGTATAATCAGCACTACCTTTGGTTTCATGTGCTAGAAGATGAAATTAGTCATCGCGGACAAATTAAAATGCTAAAAAATAATTTGTTTGAAAATTACGTTAAATAAGGTAGCTTTTTAATGGGATATTCCATATAATGAGAGTAATTAAAATTAGAACGGGGTGATGTATTATGGCGAAATTGACGTATATGAATAATAAACCAAATACAAAGGTGGATGGAAAGGGCGATACTCTATAAGTGAGCGCACAATCCTTCCACTAAGTTCAAACTAGGGAGGATATCAATTTGGATCAAAATATTTTAGAATCGTTCGGATGGGATTCTTTTTTTGAGGAACAAGCTGTAGAGAATTATGAAGTAGGACGTATTTTACTTGAGCATAAGCATATGTATCGGATTATTTGTAATGATGGTGAATATGTAGCGGAACTGTCTGGAAAGTTTCGTCATGAAGTGTTAACGAAAGGGGATTATCCGGCAGTTGGTGATTGGGTGTATATAAAGAAAATAGAAAATGAGAAAAAGGCAATTATTCATCGTGTTTTTCCAAGGAGAAGCTCTTTTTCTAGACAAGAGGCTGGCTACCGAACAGAGGAACAAATTATAGCTACGAATGTATATAAGTTGAATTAAAAGGTTACAGCTACTGTTTGTCGAAATATAATAAGTAACATATATTGACAAATGGAGCGGAGCAAAATGACACATGTACACCAAAACGAAAAAGAAAGCCTACTTGTAGCAATGAAAACGACTAAAACGAAACGAATGTATGAACGTTATCAAACGATCTATTTCTATGTACAAGGCTTTTCTATAAAAGAAATAATGAACATGATTGGTCGTTCTGAAAAAACAATCTATAATTATGTGAATGCTTACAAAGAAAAAGGATTGCATGGCTTACTCATGGGACAATCAACAGGAGCACCACGTAAATTAGCCCCTGAACAAGAACAGGAGTTAGTTCAAGTGATTGCATCTCATCTACCCGTTGATGTTGGATTTCCAGCTAAACATAATTGGACTTTATCCATTATCGCTTCTTTCATTAAAAGAGAATGGAACGTAAGTTACACACTTCGCGGGGTGTCTCGACTTTTACATGATTTAGGGCTTAGTTACACAAAACCGACGTATACATTAGCGAAAGCAGACCCGGTGAAACAACAAGAGTTTAGGGAAGTTACCTTCCCCGCCTATAAAAAAAAAACTTTTAAACGAGGAGATTGACCATCTTCTGTTTCAAGATGAGTCCATGATCCGCGATTACCAAGCACTGCAGCATACATGGTTTTTAAAAGGAAAACAACGCAGTATTCCTACTTATGGGAAACACCAAGGTGTTAAACTTATTGGTACACTTAATTATGAAACAGGTGAGTTAGTTTGTGTAGAAGAGGAGCGGTATGATGCCGAAGCATTTCTTCGTTTTCTTCAGCATGTACTTGAACTGTATCCCAACGGGAAAATAGCTCTTATTCTAGATAATGCGCGTATTCATCATGCGAAGCTCATCCAACCACTTTTAAGGAAACACTGTCATCGCTTAGAATTAGTGTTTTTACCTCCCTACAGTCCCGATTTAAATTTAATTGAAGGGGTATGGAAATGGCTCAAATCAGACATCATTCATAATGTTTTTTATTCATCGATTTATGAAATTCAAAAAAATGTACAGGCTTTTATTCAGGAATTAAATCGCACACCTGAAAAAGTGATCGATCGATTATGCATTCGATTGTAATCTTTTAATTCAACTTATATAGATTATCTTTTTTTAGTAAATGCTCTGAATCATGATTTCAACGTAAGAAGGATGGAACGTTATTTACTATTGGCTTATGAGAGTGGTGCAATGCCTGTTATTGTTTTAACGAAGAGTAGTTTATGTGAAGATGTGGAACAGAAAATTGCAGAAACTGAAGCGGTAGCAATCGGTGTTCCAATATTTGTTGTTGATAGCTTAGCGTACGTCGGAATAGAATCATTGCAGCAATTTGTTTCACCAGGAAAAACAATTGCTTTAGTTGGATCTTCAGGTGCAGGGAAATCTACTTTGTTAAACGCATTAATAGGAACAGTTGTAGCAAAAACCGGAGATATACGTGAAGAAGATAGTAAAGGGAGACATACGACAACTCACCGTGAATTGTTCCAATTACCAAGTGGCGGTTTAGTAATTGATACTCCTGGTATGAGGGAACTTCAGCTTTGGGAAGGAAGCGCGGCAATTCAAACTACATTTTCTGATATTGAAGATCTTGCAAATACTTGCCGCTTTCGAGATTGTAAACATGACGGTGAACCAGGATGTGCAGTGCGAAGTGCTATAGATAACGGAATTATACCTGTAGAGCGCTTGCTAAGCTATAAAAAGTTGCAAAGAGAATTGGCATATGTTATGAGAAAACAAAACATTACTCTGGCAAGAGCGGAACGAGATAGATGGAAAAAGATTTCTAAACAACATAAAAAAATATAAAAAACCAAAGGGCTTGTTCCTTTGGTTTTTTGTATTTGTAAATTTCATATTAATATTATTCATATATATAGACAAATAGAATTAATTTGTTTAAACTTTACAAAGTGTTCATCAAAACAAGTTATAAAAATAAAAACTAAGGAATGGATATATTCAAAATTAGCTCATTTATTCTTTAGAGCTTAATATTGAAATGCAGGAGGTTTATAATGCGTAAACTAGTAAGTTGGTTTAGAGATATGAAAGTAGCAAAAAAACTATTAATTTCATTTTTTGTTATATTAATTGCGGCAGTCTCTATTATTGGGGGCATGTCGTATCAAACAGCAAAAAAGAATTTTGAATCACAAATTATGAGTAGTGCTCAGGATAATATAAAAATATTGGATAATTTAATCAATCAAATGATTGAAGCGAAATTCAACGATGTAAATAATTTTGCACGAGTGATTCATACTGATATGTATCAAGGGGATAATCAGGATGAACTAAGAAAAACATTATCTCAATATATTAGTTTGAACAAAGATATTGAACAAGTGTATGTTGCCGGAAACGATAAAAAATTTGTACAAGAACCAAATATACAAATTGTAGCAGATTATGATCCAACAGCGCGTTCTTGGTATAAAGATGCAGTGAATAAGCAAGGTGGAATTGTTGTCACTGAACCATATAAGGCACAAGGAAATGGACATATTGTCGTAACAATCGCAAAACAAACTGAAGATAAAAATGGTGTTGTTGCGGTAGATTTAAGTTTAGATAATTTATTGAAAACAACGAAGTTAATCAATATTGGCAAAAAAGGCTATGCTTTCATTTTAGATGGGAAACAAAAAATAATTGCTCACCCTCAAGAAAAATCGGGTGACAAGGCAGATGATTCTTGGGCAACGAAAATATACGAAGATAACCATGGCACTTTTTCATACACTTATAGTGGTAGTGACAAGAAAATGGTATTTGCCACAAACTTAAAAACAGGTTGGAAAATTGCTGGGACGATGTACTCAAATGAAGTAGTTGAGGCTGCTCAACCTGTATTTTATAATATGTTAATTGTAATGTTTATTTCATTAGTTGTAGGTGGAGTGCTTATTTATTTCGTGACACTTTCTATTACCAAACCTTTAAAACAATTAGTTGTCACTTCTAAAGAAATAAGCGAAGGGGACTTAACTCAAACGATTCAAATACACTCAAATGATGAAATTGGACAACTTGCGAAAGGTTTTAATGAGATGACTCATTCACTACGTACATTAATCGGAAGAATTAATACTTCAGCAGGGCATGTTGCAGCTGCATCTGAAGAGTTAACAGCAAGTGTGAGACAAGCGAGTGAAGCGACTGAACAAATTACATCAGCAATGGATGAAATATCAAGTGGTGCAACGACGCAAACAGCAAGCGTAGAAACTGGTGCTATGTTACTGTTTGATGTAACAGAAGGGATTCAGCATGTAGCAAATAGTTCATCATCTATTAATACTGCTTCCACTCATACTCGTGAAAAAGCAGAAGATGGTGGAAAGTTAGTAGGAAAAACAGTGAATCAAATGCAGTCTATTGCGGAATCTGTTTCACAATCAGATGTTGTTATTCAGTTATTGAATAACAAATCAAAGCAAATTGGTGATATTTTAGAAGTCATTCAAAATATTGCAGATCAGACAAATCTTCTAGCTTTAAATGCAGCAATTGAGGCTGCAAGAGCTGGTGAGCATGGAAGAGGCTTTGCAATTGTTGCTGATGAAGTACGAAAATTAGCAGAACAATCTAGTGTATCATCAAGTGAAATTAGTAAATTAATTTGTGAAATACAAGATGATATGAGTAAGACAGTAAAATCTATGAATAATGTAAATGAAGAAGTTCAATCTGGACTTGTTATTGCAAATGAAACAAAACAAAATTTCACTGAGATTTTACAATCTACAAATGAAATTGCTGATCAAATTAAAACGATGGTTGAAACGGCTAATGGAATGTCAAAAGGTGCAAATGAAGTATCTATTTCAGTTGGCCAAATTGCAATGACAGCACAAAATAACGCGACGAGTACACAAAGTGTTGCAGCGTCAGCTGAGGAGCAGTTAGCTTCCATGGAAGAAATTAGTTCTGCGGCTGGTACACTATCTCAAATGGCTGAAGAGTTACAGGTATTAATTGAAAGATTTAAAGTGTAAATAGAAAGGGCTGCTTCAAAATAGTATTACTGCTATTAGAGGCAGTCCTTTTAGTTAATAGCCCTTTTTGTAAGAGTAGAGAACTTATGGGGAACGGGGGGATTCAATAATTAAAGCTTTATTTTATTTAATATTTGTCGAAAAATAGAGGGATTTGTTAAGTGTGTGTATAATGAATATTGTATAGATTACATATAAAGGAGATTATTATGGGAGTGTATTGGGGAACGAAAAGACATTCTTGGCTTAGTTATGTCTCGTTTTGGTTAAGTATTTTATTCTTTGCTGCTTTTGTAATTGAAGTGTTTATATTTAAAACACTTTCAAATAGTTCATTACAAATCATTAAATATTTTTATTTTATATTTGTCCCATTAAATATCATTCTTAGTTTGAGATTATTATCTAAGAAGAATGAAAAGAAAATATTACCGATTTTTAGTTTAATTGTCTCACTATTATTTGTCAGTTTAATTATAGTATTAGCATTAGTAGCCACAGGAAAAGTCTTTTGAGGAGAGTGATATAAATCACTCTTCTTTTGTGTGAAATTTTTAGATTTATAAGTAGTGTGAAGGAAATAAGGAAAGTGATAAGTTATCAGTAAAGGGACGTACTAGTGAGTAGAAAATGAATCAAAAATACTATATGTTTTGTATGTGTTTATAAAGCAAATGAATGCGGTAAGATTCGTGAAATATGGTACAATAAACATGGATAGTGATAGAGATAAAGGGTATATAAAATACTCATCGTTTTTTAGTAAGAGAGGGGTTATCTTATGCTATACGAGGATTTGATGACATTATTCCAAGCTGCTCCGATAGAATTGGATAGAGGCGGCTGGAAATATATAATCCAGGAACAAAATGATAATTATGAAATTGTTGATGAAATGTTAAAAAAGCAAATGAATGTTGAATTGTATTTTAATGAATATGATGAGGTGAAAATCACTTTATATAAAGATGGAAGCCCCATTACTACAATGCAAAGAATTGCTATTTCAAAAGTTGAGTTAGATGAAGAGGAAGAAGGCATTCAATTCGTATTAGAACGTATGCCAAGTCGAATGATTCGTTTGCAATTAAAGCCATATCTTGCAGTAGAAATGGGGCCGTATTGGGAAGTATGTGAAGAGTGTGAATGAACATGAAAAAGCATCCGTATAAACGGATGCTTTTTCATGTTTTTTGAAGTTGTTTAAAAGCAATAATCGGTAGTAAAATGATGCTTACCCAACCGATAATCGGATATAGAATATGAAGCAATTGGCTATATCCGATGTAACTAAAGCAATAACTAATTAGTAATATGAAGTAAATAATGTTATGACTTTTCCATCCTGTAATGGATTGCATTTGTTTTGTCATTCCGAATATATTCCCAACTAATGTTGTGAACACTTCACCAAAAATGATAAGAACAAAGAAAAAGTGGAAAGTGGCATTAAATCTTCTTACAACTTCAGCCATTGGGATGTTGTATTGATAAAATTGTTCAACTGATAATATTGCTAAATGGCTACATAATAAAATGAAGCAAAGCCCTGCGCCTCCTAAAATACCACCCCATAAAATAGCTTTTCGGTCTTTTACTTCACTGGCTAATGGGACGAGAACACTTTGGGCGAGTGAAAGATTTAATGCAACATATGTAATCGGGCTAGTAATCCATTTCATATTCCAACTTTCTGTAGGAACGGTGTTAATAAGAGGAGTTGTACCATGAATAAAGGTTGTGATAGCGAGTCCAATAATAAAGATCATCATTATAGGTACGACAAGTGTATTTACTTCAAAAACACCTTGTAATCCCCGGCTCCCAATAATGAGACAGGCGATGACTGTGATGAAAATACCAAGTTGTCTCGGGAGGCGGAGTTGTTCTTCAAATACTGCACCGGCCCCTGATAACATAACGCTTGTTACACCAAATAATACGAGTAATAGTAATGTGTTTACGACATTTCCAAATACATCCCCAAATAAATATTTGTTAAATTCTTGAGCTGAAAATGCCCCTATTTGTGATGAAAGTAACATCATCTTTGTGCCGAGCCAAATAAAAAAAAATCCACTTATACATATGCCGATGGTTCCGTAAAATCCGTTCACTGTAAAAAATTCAACAATTTCTCGCCCAGTAGCAAATCCAGCTCCAACGACAGTTCCGATATAAGTAGCAGCGACTTTCTTTGCTACTTGCCATTGTTGATTGTCCATGTTATCCCTCTTTCTTCTATGATGAGCTTGACTTACTATTATGCATATGTGTGAGCTTGGACAATTAGACATATGAAGTAGTTGAAAGAATACATGAATTATATGATATTAGGGAAATATTAAGGTTGTTAAAACTTTGTTACATATAAGCTGTTCATTCAAAAAAACAGGAAATGTATGGTAAAATGTAATTGGGTTATTAAAAGATAATAATTATAAAAATGCTAAGAGGAGTGGATTGTATGAGTACGAAAACAAATGTTGTTGAAGTATTAAACAAGCAGGTAGCAAACTGGAATGTGTTATATGTGAAACTGCATAATTATCACTGGTATGTGACAGGACCACACTTCTTTACATTACATGAGAAATTTGAAGAGTTTTATAATGAAGCAGGGACTTACATTGATGAGCTAGCAGAACGTATTTTAGCGCTAGAAGGAAAACCGTTAGCGACAATGAAAGAATATCTAGCAACTTCTACTGTGAGTGAAGGGACAAGCGAAGAGCCTGCAGAAGAAATGGTACAAACTTTAGTAAATGATTTTTCTGCACTCATTCAAGAATTGAAAGAAGGTATGGAAGTAGCGGATGAAGCTGGTGATGAAACATCTGCTGATATGCTATTAGCAATTCATACGACATTAGAACAACATGTGTGGATGTTAAGTGCATTCTTAAAATAAACATAAATGGATTAAAGAAAAACTCTATTGAAAAATTCTTTCAATAGAGTTTTTTATGATTTTTCAGTTTCCTTTTATGCTATAATATAGTAAAAAGGAGGCGATGGGATGTTTCGCTTTTTCAGAACTGGAAAAGAAGAGCGGGAAATTACGAAAGACGAATTAGAACAAGCGATGGCTAAGTTTCTAGAAACGAATGCTAATATCGTTTATACAGTATTAGTAAATGATGATTACACAGTAAATTATGATTTATTAAAGCCCTATTTACCTGCATTTCCAACCAACTTTTTTCTTATTACGAAGGAAACGCTTGAGGTATTTGAGCATACAGAAGAAAATTTAAACCTAGTTAAAGAAATTGATGTCGTACAAAAGGCCGTTGATCAATATGTAACAGAAAAAGAAATGTTCCCAATTGTTGAAGGTAGCGAAGATCGCCTCATATGTGGAATGAAGCTAGGACCATATTTAAATCGTATATTAAAAAGAGATTTATATATTTCAGAAAAGCATTATTTAGTTTCAAGTAAACCAGATAAGAAAAAAAAGAATACCGGATAGATGTTATGAGAACAACAATAATATATTGTTGTCTTTTTTTTGTTTTTTTAAAACATTGATTTTTCAGTCTATTTAATTTTATACTATAACTAGTGGATAGGAAGGAGTGGTGTATTATGCGTATACATACATTAATTATTAAATATCATTCTGAGAATCAGGTATTGTTAAGTTGAATTGTAGAATTTTACTACTTATACCGTGACCCTAGAATGATAGGATGATTGGAGAAAAAATTATTATAAAAGGTTACGGGGGATTTCTATATGAAAAATAGTATGACTTATATTCAATTATTAAATGAAACGCTAGATTGTTATGCAAAAAAAGGAAGTTTTGAAGCGTACACTTATATAATGGAGCATGCTAAAGGTGTAGTGGGTAATGAAGCACAAATATATAACTTTAAATATGCGCTAGCAAGTGCAGCAGGACTTGAAGAAGAAGCGTTGCATTTAATGAAGAAAGCAATTATAGAAAATGAGTTTTGGTACGGAAGTGAGTATTTAATTTCCGATGATGATTTAAAACCATTACATAAATTTGAAGAGTTTCATAGAATGGTTCAATTATGTAAAGAAAGAGAAGAATTAGCAAAGAAATCGGAACAAGCAGACGTGAAATATAAATACAGCAAACAAAATGAAAATCTATTAATAACAATGCATGGGGATCAAGAAAATATAAAAATAGTAGAACCTTATTGGCATTCAGCTTTGGAACAAGATTATATGTTAATGTTGCCTCAATCGTCTCAAACTCAATTTTCAGATGGATATGTTTGGGATAATGTCGAAAGAGGAAGAGAAGAGTTAAAAGGACATTACAATAAGATTATGTTGAGTAATACATTTGAAAACATTATCATTGGTGGATTTTCTGCTGGGGCAAGAGTAGCGTTACACTCCATTTCGCAAGGTGAAATAAAAGTGAACGGTTTTATTTTTGTGGCACCGTGGCTCCCGGAAATTGAAGAATGGGAAGACATGTTTGGAATATTACATGATAAAAGCATAAAAGGATATATAATATGCGGGGATCAAGATGAAGATTGTTTTGAAGGTACGCAGCAACTTGTACAGTTATTAAAGGGTAAAAATATAGAACATAAGTATAAAGTTGTGCCTAACTTAAATCATGATTATCCTGAGAATTTTGAGGAGTTATTAAAAGAAGCTATTGAATATATAGGAAGCAAAAACAATTGATTGGTAGTAAGAAAGGGAGATGCATCATATGTGATGCATCTCCTTTTCGTTATTATAAATTAAAAGCGTCTGCCAATAGGCGATAAGAGTTTAATTTATCTTCAAATTGATGAGTGATTGTGACAATCATAAATTCTTCAGCATTGTATGCTTTGCTTAAGTTTAATATTTTTTCTTTTACAGAAGACGGATCGCCGACGATCATACGTTGACGATTTTCTTTAATACGAAATAGGTCATAAGCACTATACGAATAATTTTGAGCAGTTTCGATAGAAGGGGTTCCAGTAGTCCGTTTTCCTTGTTCTAATAGTAAAATCGATAAATCAAGGCTTGATGCTATATTCTCCGCTTCTTCGTTTGTTTCTCCGCAAATAACAAAAATAGAGACGATTGATTTTGGTTTATCACCTAAATAGGAAGGTTGGAATTGCTCTTGATAAGCCTTCATTACTTCAGGGCCACCGTATCCGTTAATGAACTGTGCAAATGCAAAAGAAGCGCCTTGCTTTGCGGCAATCATTGCACTTTCCCCGCTAGAACCAAGCATCCACATTTCAGGAGATGTTGTGATAACTGGAGTAGCCTTTAAATTTGCATAATGATGGTTTTCTGGTACTTGATCATGTAAGTACATAGCAACATCTGCAATTTGTTCTGGATATTGATCAAGTGAGACCATTTTACCTTCTTGAAGTGCGCGAGTTGCTATTGGCATACCACCAGGCGCTCTACCAACACCAAGGTCAATACGGTTTGGATAAAGTGCCTCTAAAACGCGGAAATTCTCGGCAACCTTATATGGACTATAGTGTGGCAACATAACACCACCCGAACCAACTCTAATACGATTCGTTTTTGCTGCAATATGTGAAATGAGTATTTCTGGACTTGAGCCTGCTAGGCTTACAGAATTATGGTGCTCGGATACCCAAAAACGTGTAAATCTTAGTTTTTCAACTTCTTGTGCAAGTGTTACTGTATGTGAAAAAGCTTCAGCTGCTGTGCTGCCATCAGAAATAGGTGATTGGTCTAATACACTTAATTTGATCATAGAATATACCTCTCAATCTTAATGTACATTCTATTATATATTTACTTACGAAAAATGCGTAGTGAAATGCTCACACAAAAAAGAGGATGATAATATAGCCACTTTTAACGAGAAAATCCTCGTTCATAATGATTCATTTCGACTAAGTTTAATATATATTCGTAGTTATCAATCTCAAGTTTTATTTGTTCACGTTCTTTTTCAGATAATTTCATATTACTAAGTTTTTTGCAGAGGTGTTGTTTCTTTAATTCTAGATGTTTTTTTGTAGCGTGGTAATCATAAGTCTGTTTCATTTTCAACCACTCCTTCGTTGCAGTTGCTATATTATACGAAGCATGAAGAGATGTGAGAGTTATACCTTATGTACTTTTAGTGAATATTCCAATTGCTATGGCGTTATGTTTAAGGGGATTTATGAATAAAATGCACTAAACCACTAATGCCCATAAAAGCCCGATTGGTTCAACTAATAATCAGTGGGTATGAACAAACCCAATGATTATAGCTTCACTTTATGAAGTAAGGGGTGGAATTGTGCAGAAAGATATAATGTATAACAGTGAGATGGATGAAACGTTAAAAGTTATAGATAAGGGATTGAAGAAGGCGAAAAGTCCGAAACAAATTATTGTAGTAGGGGCTGGTATGGCTGGGTTGGTTTCGGCATCTTTACTGAAGGCCGCAGGACATGAAGTGAAGATTTTTGAAGCAAATAATCGTGTAGGTGGTCGTATAGAGACGGTTAGAATGGAAGATACCGGATTATACTTAGATGTCGGGGCGATGAGAATCCCGTATTCACATAAGCTAACAATGGCATATATAAAAAAATTTGGACTACAGGTTAGCCCTTTTATTAATAGAAATGACACAGATATTATTTATGCCAATGGCCGAAAAACGACATTGAAACAATACGAAAAAGACCCGAGTATTTTAAGATATCCTGTCGAGATGAATGAAGTCGGGAAAACGTCTGAGGAACTATTATTGTTAGCGGTACAGCCCATTATAAATTTTATAAAAAAGAACCCAGAGAAGAATTGGGATATTGTAGTAAAGGATTTTGGGAGGTACTCTACAGGGCAATTTTTAAAGTATCATCCTTATCAATATAATACGTATTTTTCCCCGGTAACAATTGAGATGATCGGTGTTCTATTAGACTTAGAAGGTTTTTTGGAAAGATCTTTTGCTGAGACGTTACGTTTTTTATACATTATGCAAGAAGAAAGTGGATTTTGCGAAATAGTAGGTGGAAACGATAGATTACCAAAGTCTTTTTTACCACAATTAGAAGAAAATATTATATATAATCAAAAATTAATGAAGCTTCATCAACAAGCTAATGGCGTAACAGCCTATTATCGAAATGAGGAAACTTTTGAATATAGTAGTATTACAGGGGATTTAGTTATTGTGACGATTCCATTTTCGACAATGCGTTTTGTGGAAGTAGATCCATTTGATTCTATATCTCATGCGAAATGGAAAGCAATTCGTGAATTACATTATATGCCGGCCACAAAAATAGGGATTCAGTTTAAAAGTCGTTTTTGGGAGGAACAAGGGCAATTAGGCGGCAGAATTATAACGGATTTGCCGATTCGTTACGCCTATTATCCAAGTCATGGAATTGGAGAGAAAGGACCTGCTATGATGTTAGGAAGCTATACATGGTCTTATGATGCGTTGCTATGGGATGGGTTATCAAAGGGTGATCGTATTTATTACGCATTACAAAACTTAGCGACAATATTAGGTGGTCAAGTATATGATGAGTTCATTTCTGGAATATCAAAAAGTTGGACATTGGATCCATATGCACTAGGAGGATTTGCACTATTTCAAGCTGGCCAGGAATCTGAGTTACAACCAGCTATTGTAAAGCCAGAGGGGAGAATATTCTTCGCTGGAGATCACACAACGTTATATCACGGATGGATTCAAGGTGCGATTGAATCAGGAGTTCGTGTAGCGATGGAAGTGAATGAATAAAAAAATTAAAATTCGGAAATTTCTTTACTATATAACTTGAGATGGATATTATTATATATAAAAGAATTATAGGGAGTGTTTACAGTGAATCCGTTATTATTCGATTTTCCTTCTGAATTTTATACTGACAGGCTTTTTATTCGAATGCCAAAACCAGGTGATGGTAAAGTTGTATATGACGCAATTCAAGCTTCAATACAAGAATTAAAACCTTGGATGGTTTTTGCACAGAAAGAGCAAACAGAGGAAGAAATAGAAGAGAGTATAAGAAAATCACATATTCAATTTTTACAGAGAGAAGATTTGAGATTGCTAGTGTTTTCGAGAGAAACAGGTGAATTTATTGCATCTGCCGGATTACATCGTATTAATTGGGATATACCTCAATTTGAAATCGGGTATTGGATTGATTCAAGGTTTAGTGGAAAGGGCTATATGGTAGAGGCTGCAAAAGGTATAACAGATTATGCTTTCACTGAACTGAAAGCAAACCGTGTAGAAATTCGATGCGATTCTCTAAATAAGAAGAGTAGGGCGATACCTGAGAAATTAGGCTTTAAATTAGAGGGGACTTTAGAAAGTGCGAGTGTAGCGGTGGATGGAAATGGATTAAGGGATATGTGTGTATTTGCAATGACGAGAAATACATATGAAAAAGAAGAGCTGTAAAGAAACAGCTCTTCTTTTTGTGTATTATGGTACAGGATGTCCATTAGAGCTTTCGAAAATTGTAAACCATTGTTGGCGGTCTAAGTTAACTTTTGTAGCAAGAGCGGCTGTTTTTACACGATCTAATTTACCAGAGCCAACGATTGGCATCATGTTAGCTGGATGAGCAAGTAACCATGCATACATAACAGTATCGATGCTAGTAACACCTAGTTCAGTAGCAACTTTTTGTAAAGTTTCACGTACACGTATGGCACGTTCTGATTGACCAGTAAAGATTTCACCACCAGCAAGAGGTGACCAAATCATTGGATTGATTCGTTTTTCTTGGCATAAATCAATCGTACCTTTTTCAAAATGCTCAAGCTGCATCGCAGATACTTCAATTTGATTTGTAATGAGCGGGAAATCTAGATACGAACTTAACATATTAAACTGTGAAGGGATAAAGTTAGAGACACCGAAGTGACGAACTTTGCCTTCTTGCTTTAAGCGTGAGAACGCTTCTGCTACTTCATTTGGATCCATAAATGGATCAGGGCGATGGATGAGCAATACATCAATATAATCTGTATGTAAGTTTTGTAATGAATCCTCCGCGCTTTTTATAATATGTTCGGCACTCGTATTGTAGTGAGCAACATATCGCTCTGGAAATTTTGGTGATGGGGGAGCGATTCCACATTTTGTGATAATTTGCATGTTTTCGCGTAAGGAAGGCTTGAGTTGTAATGCTTCTCCAAACAATCCTTCACACGTATAACCGCCATAAATATCAGCGTGATCGAAAGTAGTAATTCCCATATCCATACAAGCTTCAATGAAAGAAAGTAACTCTTGCTTTGTCATATTCCATTCTGCTAAACGCCAAAAACCTTGAATAATACGAGAAAATTCTAGCGTTTCGGCCATTTGAACTCGTTCCATTATATGTACCCCCTTGATGAATGAATAATATTTTGAAAAGGCTTTCTTGCTACATACTATTATATAGTTACCCGGTTGTACATACAATAAATATGTTTTGCTACAAAAACGATTTTCTCTATATGCTATAATGAAGGAACATAGAGCTATAAGGAGATGTAAGGGATGATTCCAGTAACAATATTAACTGGTTTTCTTGGATCAGGGAAAACGACTTTATTAAATCGTATTTTATCAGAAAATCACGGTAAGAAATTAGCGGTAATTGTAAATGAAATCGGGCAAATTGGTATTGATAATCAATTGATTATGAATGTTGAAGAAGAAATTATGGAAATGACAAACGGTTGTTTATGTTGTACTGTACGTGAAGATTTACTCGTTGCTTTAAAACAATTACTGGATGTAAAAGCAGAGGGGGAAATGGATTTTGATGGTTTAGTAATTGAAACGACCGGTCTTGCGAACCCAGGTCCGATTATTCAAACGTTCTTTTTAGATCCAGTTATTCAATCTGCATACCAAATTAACGGCGTTGTAACAGTAGTAGATAGTTATCATATACATAAACATTTTGAAAAGGGACTAGAAGCAAAAGAACAAATTGCATTTGCTGATGTCGTTTTAGTAAATAAATTAGATATAATAGACGAGAGTGAAAAGGAAAGTCTCTTGCATGAACTGCAAGGAATTAATCCAACTGCAAAATTAATCGAGACGACTAACTGTGAGGTAGATATACCATCGTTACTACAAATTCAAACGTTTAAAACGAAAGATACGTTACAAATTTACCCTCATAAAGAACATAACCATTTAGAAGGTGTAAAATCTTTTGTACTTCGTGAAGAGCGTCCGTTAGATTTACAAAAACTGAATGAGTGGATGTCAGCTGTCGTTCAAGAGCTAGGGGAGTATTTATATCGTTACAAAGGAATTTTATCTATTGATGGAGTAGATAAACGTATCGTTTTCCAAGGTGTGCATACACTGTTTGCCGCTTCGTACGATAGAGAGTGGCAAGAGGGCGAAGAGCGAGTAAGTGAAGTAGTGTTTATCGGAAAAAATATTAATAAAGAATGGTTCCAAGAACATTTCCAAGAGTGTGTGAAATAAGTCTGCGTATATTGCAGGCTTTTTTTTGTTTACTAAAATTGGAATTTGTATTAAAATAATCTGAAAATACTAAACGTTTAGTATTTTGTTAGGGTAGGGGGAGAAAAGGTGCGTTTAATGATTCTTGGATTGCTTACTAAAAGAGAGTCGCTATCTGGTTATGAAATACAGCAGGCGCTAAATATGGTGCAAAGTAATAAATGGGCGGAAGTTTTCCCAGCTTCTATTTATCACGCATTAAAAAAAATGGAAAATGAAAATTTCATTCAAGTTAAAGCAATTGAAATGACCGGAAAACGGTCGAAAACGATATATTGTATTACAGAAAAGGGAAGTCAAGAATTTAAAAGGTTATTAAAAGAGTCGTTTCAAAAAACTTCAGTTATGTTTCCGAAACATCTATATACAGCGTTAACATTTCTGTCAGAAGAAGAGAGTATGAGAGAGGAGATTTTAGAAGCTTTAGAAGAGCAGAAAAGTGAAATACGATCTACTTATGAAGAGATGAGGAAAGGAGAAAGACTAAAAGATAACGCGCCAGCGTATGTGAAACTAATTTTCGAAAATATGTATGAACAATGTGAGATGCAACTTCGATTTATTCATAGGTTAGAGAAACTATTAAAAAACTAAAAATGTGGTGGGAAGAATATGAAAATCGATCATCTTGTTATAAATGTAAATAAAGAGATGCAAGAAAATAAGGAAACGATTAAAAATGTACATTCTATCGGGCTTCCATATGTTCCAAAATGGGGAAAGGGAACGAAAGGGTTTAAAGTATCTAACATATGGATTGGAAAAGAATATTTAGAATTAGTAAGAGTAAAAACAAAAGATGGGGGTGGTTGGGTACAAGAGTGGGTTCAGAAATATTATGCTGGCCATAGAGGACTCATCGGATTGGCAATTGATGTTGAAAATATAGATAAAGTGTATGAAAAAATGATAGAAGCTGGATTTGAAATTACAAAACCAGAATCATTACAATATAAGTGGTTTTTTAATTTATTTAAGAAAACTATGCCGTGGAAAAATGCATACATACAGCCGATGAAGGGGATGCCGTTTCAATTCTTTCTACAACAAATGGACGATCAAAAGAGCAGAGAATATATGGAGAAATATATGTATCCAAATAGTTTGGAACAGGGAATTACAGGAATAGATACGGTGAAATTATATGGAGAAATAACAAATGAAGATAGAGACATTATTAGTTGTTTATTTTCAGATGTTACAAATGAGGAAGAAGAATTAGTAATACGTTTAAACAATCAAATGATTCATCTAATTCAATCGGATGAGCATTTTACGGAGATAATACTAGATTGCAAAAGCGAAGCACATAGGGAGAAAAAATTAAATATAGAAAATGTGACATTAATAAATAAATAAATAAATAATAAAAAGCCTGTTTTCACAGGCTTGTATTTTCATCTATTAGTAACTCCATTACAACACCTACAACTGGACCTTCTTCATCAATATCCCCGTTTAAACGGAAGCCAAATGACTCATATAGTCCCATTGCGTGCTTGTTGTCTGGATGTAAACTTAAATAAATTATTTTACATTCAAATTTTTGTTGTAAATATTGGATTAATAAACGAAGGAAACGTTTTGCATATCCTTTTCCTTGAAAATGCTGATCAATCATAAAACGATCTAACCATACGCTTTCATGCTTTTGGGAATACCAACCATACATTGCGTATCCAACGAGTGTTTCTTTGTCATATAAGCCTACTGACGTTCCGTTTTCTTCATATAATGATTCTGCTAAAGAAAACGCATTGCTTTCAATAAATTGCTGCTGGTCTTTTGCTACGTCTAAAGCAGCAACTGAACGCCAATTATTTGCTGTTACTTCACAAATGTGAAGATTCATAGTTCCAACTCACCTTCTAAATTATTATAGCTTAAAAGCTAACATGGATAATTTTACTTGTTATTTCGGTCAAGTCAAGGGTAAATACATAAAAAGGCAGCTGAATGACATATTCAGCTGCCTAGAAAATATAGTTGATTAGTTTGTTGCTTCTTTTAAAGTATTCACGTTTTCTTCCATTAAAGTAAAGTAATCTTTATTGTTCTTAGCATCATCTTCAGAAATAGTAGCAAGGTGATTTAACCGTAAAATTTTTGTGCCAGTTTCTTGTTGAATCACTGATGCTACTTTTGGAGTGGAGAATGTTTCAAATAAAATATATTTTAGACCGTGCTCTTTTACTGTTTTTGTAATGTCAGCCAGCTGTTTTTGAGACGGTTCATCAGATGCTGAAATTCCAGCGATTGGGATTTGTTTTAAACCGTATCGTTGTTCCCAGTAGCCATAAGCTGCGTGTGAAACTAATATTTCTTTCGTTTTTGCATTTGCAACAACAGCCTTAAATTGATCGTCTAGATCAGTAAATTTTGTTTGTAGTGCTGCGAAGTTTTTTTCGAACTCTTTTTTATGTTCAGGTTGTAATTCTACAAGTGCATTTTTAATTTTTTCTGCTTGTTTCATCGCCAGAGTAGGATCTATCCAAACGTGTGGGTCTTTATCATGGTGATGTTCATCTTCTTTATGACCGTCTCCATGATCGTGATGCTCTTCTTCAGATGAAGCACGAAGTTCGATATCTTTAGATGCATTTACAACTTTTACATTTTCTTTTTTTAATGATTTTTCCATTTTTTCGGCAAATGGTTCTAATTCTGCACCGTTATAAACGAATAAATCGGCTTTTGCGATTTGTACAGTCTGTTTTTGACTTGGTTCAAATGTATGAGAATCCGCACCAGGTGGGTAAATTGCTTCTACATTTACATAATCACCACCGATTTTTTTTGCGAAATCAGCAAGTGGGAAAATGGTTGTATAAACAGTTAGTTTTCCATCTTTCTTGGCAGTATCTTCTTTTTTATTTGAGCAGCCAGTAAAAATTAAAGTGAAAATAAGTAAGAATGAAAATATAGTCAATCTTTTAGGCATGAAGTTCTCCTCTTTTCTTTTTTTACG
This sequence comes from Bacillus silvicola, assembly GCF_050524305.1. Classification (NCBI taxonomy): domain Bacteria; kingdom Bacillati; phylum Bacillota; class Bacilli; order Caryophanales; family Bacillaceae; genus Bacillus; species Bacillus silvicola. The sequence goes on along the minus strand of NZ_JBNGVC010000001.1, from coordinate 446,593 downwards.
GATATATCTTCCCCAATTATAGAAGAAAAATATCATTTTAATACAAAACGGAATAATTACGTTTTAGCTTGCGAACCTAGTATAATACATCTTTATGAAAGTTGCAATAAATAATAATCATTACGATTTGATTTTGTTATAAATCTGTCAAAAAGAAAGGTATTAATTTTTATGATTGGTGCATATGTGACAATGTTACTTTCATATATTGGGAGGGAGCAGAAAAAAGGGGATGAGCGCTTGGGTTACATTATGGAGGCTATCTTTTTAATACTTGCGGTTGTTTTGCCGTTATCTTTTGTTTTAATTTTTTTAAGAAAACTAATAAGTAATTTAGGGGATGCTACAACAATTACGAAATTGCCAGTTGAAGAAAAAGAAAAGAAAAAGAAGTAAGTAAAGCACTATGCTTACGCATAGTACTTTACTTATGATAAAATGATAAAACGGAAACTCCTATTAGCGACTTTCAGCAAAAGGAGAGAAAAGTAAATAAAGAGGTATGTATATATATGAATGAACGAACAGCGTTAGTACTTGGTGCAAGTGGATTAGTTGGACAAGAAATAACGCGTCTATTACTTGACTCAGATTACTACGATTCGGTTACTATTTTTGTAAGGGAACCATTACAATTACAACATGAGAAATTACAGCAGAAACAGGTGGATTTTTCGGTATTAGAGGAATATAAAGAGTTTTTTGCAGTAGATGATGTATTTAGTTGTTTAGGAACAACGATTAAAAAAGCGAAGTCGAAGGCGAATTTTAAAAAAGTAGATTATGAATATACATTGCGAGCTGCCTGCTTAGCTGAAAAACAAGGCGTGCAAAATTTTCTTGTTATTTCATCAATGGGAGCGAATCCTAAATCATTCTTCTTTTACTCGCAAGTGAAGGGGAAAATGGAAGAGGAGCTGAAAAAGCTAGTTATTGGTGGCATACACATTTTTAGGCCTTCATTATTAGTAGGAAATCGACAAGAATATCGTTTTGGAGAAAGAATGGCTGAGAAATTAACGCGTATTCTTCCGTTTATATTTAAAGGAGCTTTTAAAAAGTACAAACCAATTTCAGCTAAAGGTGTGGCGAAAGGAATGTATATAACGGCGCTACGTGAGGAATCGGGTATTCATATTTATAATTCAAATGAAATTACAACGATAGAATAAATAAAACCGAGAAGAATGACTTCTCGGTTTTATTTATTAGTTTTAATGTTTCCAGGTGCTCGCCCGTATTGATATGGTTCTTGTAATTCAAAGCCTAGTTCATTGGCGGCTATTCTTGGGAAGTATGGATTGCGAAGTAACTCACGTCCGATAAAAATTAAATCTGCCTCGTTAGTTTTTAAAATTTGCTCTGCTTGTGATCCAGTTGTAATTAATCCTACTGCGCCTGTTGCAATGTTAACATGTTCCTTAATATGTTTAGCATATTGTACTTGATACCCAGGATACACATCAATATGTGCTGGTACAACAGCACCAGAACTACAATCGATTAAATCTACCCCCTGTTCTTTCATCCATCCTGTATACTGTACATAATCTTGAACCGTTAACCCGTCAGGATGATAATCATTTGCCGAAATACGAACAAATAACGGTCCGTCCCAAACTTCATTTACAGAGTCAATGATTTCGCGTAAGAAACGATAGCGATTTTCAGCTGAGCCCCCGTATTCATCAGTCCGCTTATTGGAAAGCGGAGAAAGAAATTCATTAATAAGATAACCGTGAGCGCCGTGTAATTCAATAATGTCAAATCCTGCTTGTTTAGAGCGGAAAGCTGCTTTTTGAAAAGCAGAAACAGTTTCTTTAATTTGCTGTTTATTCATTTCTGCTGGTATTTTCATTCCGTCGCTAAATGGAATTGCTGAGGGAGCGAAAGCGTCTGTTTCTAATTCAGCCTTTCTTCCGGCATGAGCGAGTTGAATGGCTGCTTTTGCACCGTTATCATGTATAAAAGTTGTCGTTTTATGTAAGCCTTCAATTAGAATGTCATCCCAAATGCCTAGGTCTTTGTTAGAAATTCGTCCTTCAGGTAACACAGCTGTTGCTTCAATCATAACTAGACCTACTTGACCAGCGGCCCTGGTTCCATAATGGACAAGATGAAAATTAGTTACTTGGCCATCCGCGTTTTCTGATGAATACATGCACATAGGCGACATAACGATACGGTTTTTTAGTGTAACGTCCTTAATTGTATAGGGTGAAAAAAGTTGGGAATGCATCAAATAACCTCCTTGATTGAATTTTCTTACATTGTATCATTCTCTTTTTTGTTTCCCTAACAAAACGCTTATACGAAAAATTTTGTCTATTCGTGTTACAATGACTAATATGAAATGAATTGGAGGATGACATATGTATCAGGCTTATTATGAAAGTGAATTAGGTTTGCTGGAAATTACAGCGAATGATAAAGGAATTACGTCTGTTATATTTGTTGATGAACGACAAGAAGAACGTACAAATGAAATGATAGATCAGTGTATAAAAGAGCTAAAGGAATATTTTAAGGGGAAAAGAAAAGAGTTCACGGTTCCGTTGTCTGCTGAGGGAACATTATTTCAAAAAAATGTATGGGATGCGCTCTATACTATTCCATACGGCGTAAGTGCTTCATATTTAGATATTGCGGAGAAGGTCGGCAATACGAAAGCTGTACGAGCGATAGGAGGAGCAAATAGCCGGAATCCAATTTCAATTATCGTTCCATGTCACCGTGTAATAGGAAAGAGTGGAAAGCTTGTTGGGTATGCGGGTGGTTTATGGAGGAAAGAGTGGTTATTGAAACATGAAGGTATTTTAAAATGAAGTGTGGATGGAAAGAGGGATCGTTTTGAAATGTATAAATTGTGGGCGACCTTGTACTAATGATCAGTTAAATTGTGCAAATTGTCAACGAGATTTGCATAATGAACAAGGGGAAAGTAGCTCGTTAATAGACAAAGAATTAGAAGTATATGTAGGGAGACAATATCCGTATTACAAAAGAAAATGGGAGCTTGAAAACAAGCGAATTGCTAGGTGGAGCTGGAATGGTTTGGCTGCTATTTTCAATGTAGGTTGGCTTGGATATCGTAAGTATTATTTACCTGCTGCTTTATTTATACTGTTATTAGTGGCATGTGATGCGTTTTCTTATTATATGGGGTTCAACGTAGCATTGCCAATCATTAATATGGTGCCTCTTACGTTTTTATTACTCGTTTTTATTCTATTTGGGATGGGGATTTTTGCGAATGGATTATATTATCAATTTGCAGAAAGGCGTATATATCGAATAAAAGCACGGGGAATTAAAGATGAATCGGTTGAAAATTATCTCATCCGTGATAGTGGTGGAACGAGTAAAATGGGCGCAACAATCGTAACTATTTTAGCAGTTGCTAGCCTTCTTTTAAGCCATTTCTTTTTTCCGACTGATCGAGATATTATACAAAAAGTACGTACAAGTTCGCTTTATGAATATCCATTCTTTTCGATTGGTGAATCGTTTGAAAGCTATTTTCAAAATTCAGGGTGGATATATTATCGTGGATCGGAAGGTATGGAATTAGTAGAATTTCAAGGATACAGTCCAGGAATGCCAAGACAAAAAGTTACAATTCAATTTATTGTTGATTATAAATTGAGTGAAATTGAACCATACTCCCTTACGATTAATGGCGAATCTAAAAATGAAGAAGAGTTTTTGAAGATGATGGAAGAAATATTCAAGGTTCAAAATCCGTTTGAAATAGAGGATGGGTTGCAAGTAAAAGTGATAGAAAAAGAAGCGGATGGAAAGAACTTTCTATCTGCTTCTTTTTTTGTGTGTGAAAAAATAATATTTGAAATAATCTGAATCTTTTGTATAATAATATGTATTATACTATACTGGCTTTCATTTATACATATAGATTGGGGGAAGGAAGAATGAAGAGAAAGGTAACAACGATTGCTGCAGTTGCATTATCAACTAGTGTATTGGTTGCAGGTTGCGGAAATGGGGAGAAGGCATCTACAACAAAGAAAGAAGCAGGTAAGGGAATAGCAGATAAGCAAGTATTAAACTTACTAGAAACAGCAGAAATTCCTTCAATGGATACATCAAAATCAACGGACTCTGTATCATTCCGGGCCTTTGTAAATGCAATGGAAGGGCTATATCGTTTAGATAAGGATAATAAGCCAACGCCAGGTATGGCAAAAGATGTGAAGATTAGTGAGGATAAAACGACGTATACATTTGAATTACGAGATGCAAAGTGGTCTAATGGCGATCCAGTTCGAGCGCAAGACTTTGTATATGCATGGCAACGCGCATTAGATAAAGCAACGGCTGCTGAGTATGCATTTATTTTATTCGATGTGAAAAATGCACAGAAAGTAAATAAAGGAGAATTACCGCTAGATCAATTAGGAGTGAAAGCGAAGGATGATAAAACGTTAGTAGTAGAATTAGAACAACCAGCACCGTATTTCCTTGAGCTGACTTCATTCCCGACATTTTTCCCTTTAAATGAAAAATATGTGAAAGAACAAGGGGATAAATATGCATTAGAAGCAGATAAATTATTATACAATGGACCATTTACTATGAGTCAATGGAAACATGAACAAAGTTATCAGTTAAAGAAAAACCCTAATTATTGGGATAAAGATACTGTAAAGTTAGAAGAAATTAATGTAAGTATTGTGAAGGAAACGAGCACGGGAGTAAATTTATATGATAGTGATCAAGCAGATCGAGTTATTTTAAGTTCTGAATTTGTTGATAAATATAAAAAGAATAAGCCAGATGAATTTAAAACGAAGTTAGATCCACGTATGTATTTCTTGCGCTTCAACCAAAAAAATGCAACATTTAAAAATCAAAAAGTACGTGAAGCAATTGATTTGGCATATGATAAAAAAGGAATTGCGAATGTTATTTTAAATGACGGATCATTACCAGCATATTTCTTAGTACCTGAAAAATTTACGACAGGACCAGATGGGAAAGATTTCCGTTCTGTAAATAAAAATTTCCGTGACAGTAAAGATAATGCAGAAAAAGCAAAAAAATTATGGGAAGAAGCGAAGAAAGAACTTGGCCAAGATACAATTACAGTAGAATTTCTGAATGATGATAACGGTAGCCGTAAAAAAGTGGGCGACTTTATTAAAGAAGAGTTAGAGAAAAATTTACCGGGTCTAAAGGTGAATTTGAAACAACAACCATATAAGCAGAAGCTAGAATTAGAAAAGAAATTTGAATATGAATTCTCATTATCTGCATGGAGTCCAGATTATCCAGATCCAATGACTTATATTGATATGTTTGTAACTGGAAGCTCATTTAATGAAATGGATTATTCTAATCCGAAGTATGATGATTTAGTAGCAAAATCAAAAGGAGAATTATTAAAAGATGATGCAGCACGCTGGAAAGCACTTGCGGAAGCTGAAAAAATCTTAATTGGTCAAGATGCTGCAATCTCACCTGCTTATCAGCAAAGTACGGCTTATTTAGAGAAGACATATGTAAAAGGTATCGCTAACCATACATTTGGTGGGGACTTTAGTTATAAATGGGCATATATTACAAAGAAATAGTATAATAAAAGATGAGTGAATTTTCGCTCATCTTTTATTTGTATAGGAGGAATTAGAGTTGTTAAAGGGAATCAATCATCTTTGTTTTTCAGTGTCCAATTTAGAAAAATCTATTACATTTTACGAGAAAGTATTGGAAGGAGAATTATTAGTCAAGGGGAGAAAACTTGTATATTTTAATATATGTGGAGTATGGATAGCGCTTAATGAAGAAACACATATTCCGAGAAATGAGATTCATCAATCTTATACGCATATGGCGTTTTCTGTTGAACAGAAAGACTTTGAATGCCTACTGCAGCGATTAGAAGAAAACGATGTTCATATTTTAAAAGGAAGAGAACGGGATGTAAGGGATTGTGAGTCTATATATTTTGTTGATCCTGATGGCCACAAGTTTGAATTTCATTCAGGGACATTGCAAGACCGACTTAATTATTATAGGGAAGAGAAACCTCATATGACATTTTACTAAGGGGGGAAGAAGTTGCATGCACTAGTAATTGGTGGGACAGGAATGTTAAAGAAAGTTTCTGTGTGGCTTTGTGATCAAGGATTTCGTGTGTCTGTTATTGGACGAGATGAAGTGAAATTAGAAAATGTTAAGCGAGAGAGTGCTACACCAGAAAGTATCACATGCCTTCCGTTAGATTATCATAATGATGGCGATGTAAAGCTAGCTATTAAAAGTACAATTGAGAGGAATGGCCCAATAACATTAGTTGTCGCATGGATACACTCAAGTGCGAAGGATGCGTTATCATTTATTTGTAGAGAAGTAGACTCATCGTCTGAAACATACAGCGTTTTTCATATTTTAGGTAGTAAAGCGTCGCGTATGCCTGCAAAAAAAATAGGAGGTACGCGATGTAGCTATCATAGAATAATATTAGGTTTTATATTAGAAGATACATATGGAAGATGGCTTACCCATGAAGAAATATCGGATGGGGTAATAAAAGGAATTGAAAGTAAATGTGATGAATGGATTGTAGGATGCGTAGAACCTTGGGAATTGCGGCCAAAATGGTAAGGGGGAATGTGTAATGAAAACAACTGTATATGTAACAAGGCACGGTGAAACGGAATGGAATGTAGCAAAGCGAATGCAAGGGCGGAAAAATTCTGCTTTAACTGAAAATGGTATGCTACAAGCGAAACAATTAGGTGACCGAATGAAAGATTTATCTATTCATGCGATCTATAGTAGTCCGAGTGAAAGAACACTTCATACTGCAAAGTTAATAAAGGGCGAACGTGATATACCGATAATAGCGGATGAGCATTTTTATGAAATTAACATGGGTATATGGGAAGGACAAACAATCGATGATATAGAGAGGCAATACCCAGAAGAAATACAATTGTTTTGGTATGAGCCACATCTTTTTCAGTCAACATCAGGAGAAAATTTTGAGGCCGTTCATAAAAGAGTAATTGAGGGGATGCAGCTTCTTTTAGAAAAACATAAAGGAGAGAATATATTGATTGTTTCTCATGCGGCAGCAGCAAAATTACTTGTAGGACATTTTGCGGGTATTGAAATTGCAAATGTATGGGATGATCCATTTATGCACAGCGCTAGTCTTAGTGTGATTGAGTTTGATGACGATTGTGGTGAAGTAAAACAATTTGCAGATATAAGTCATTTTCAGTAAACGTAAAAAAGGTCGCAAAGCGACCTTTTTTGGTGGACATAAAAAACTAGCAATTACGTTTTTTATACCAGAAGTGATCGAATTTTTTATTCTTGCAAGAAGAAAACTTGTGTCTGCAATCTTTGCAATCATTCCACTTGTGCCCGTCATCGTGACAGTCTTTACCATGATCACAATCATCGCAAGAGCGACCGTGTCCGTGAGGGAAGAATTCGCATTTTTTACAGAAACATCGTTTTGTCCAGAAACATTTCTTTTCAAAGCGTATGCATTTTGTAACGAAAGTACAATGTTTTCTGCGAGTACGTTTTGTAACTAAAACGCATTCTTTTCTACGTGTCACTTTCGTAACGAACGTCCATTTTTGAACGCGTACACGAGTACATTTTGTAACAAATGTCCATTTTTTTACATGAGTACATTTTGTAACGAAAGTACAATGTTTTACGCGAGTACATCTTGTTCTTGGACATTTATTCCCTGTTGTACATTTCCGTCCTGTTGTACATCGATGATGAGAGAATTTATCATCATCGCACTCAAAAGTACTTGGATCTTGGTGTAAGAAATCCTCCATCCCTGCACTTTTGATTTCTTCAACAGCTTTTCTAATATCACGTTTCATAGAAATCCTCCTTATCGAGTGTTAAATTGAAAAGGTATTCTTTTTCCTTAACATGATATGAGATTCGGCTTCTTTCTGAACAGGACAAGAGTGTAATTTTATATAAATGGATGATAGCGGATGTATGGACAAGGCGTGGTGCATACATTGAATGAAGAGAACTGAGAAGGGATGAGAAAACATGCTGCCTTCATATGATTTTTTTGTTCATCCAATGTACTTAGTGGAATTGAAAAAAGACATTTGGTCAGATAGTCCAGTGCCAGCAAAGTTAACATATGGAAAAAAGAAGTATGACATTGATATTGTCTACCGTGGTGCTCATATTCGTGAATTTGAGAAAAAATCTTATCATGTTATGTTTTATAAACCGAAAAAATTTCAAGGCGCGAAAGAGTTTCATTTGAATTCTGAGTTTATGGATCCGTCTCTCATACGAAATAAATTATCTTTAGATTTTTTTCATGATATTGGTGTACTTTCACCAAAGTCACAACATGTATTTATAAAAATTAATGGTCAAATTCAAGGTGTATATTTACAGTTAGAATCAGTTGATGAAAACTTTTTGAAAAATAGAGGATTACCGAGTGGTTCTATTTATTATGCGATAGATGATGATGCGAATTTTTCTTTAATGAGTGAGAGAGATAAAGATGTTAAGACAGAGCTCTTTGCGGGTTATGAATTCAAATATTCGAATGAAAATAGTGAAGAACAGCTGAGTGAATTTGTATTTCAAGCGAATACTTTGTCGAGGGAAGCTTATGAAAAAGAAATTGGGAAGTTTTTGCATGTTGATAAATATTTACGATGGTTAGCTGGAGTTATTTTCACACAAAACTTTGATGGTTTCGTTCATAACTATGCACTATATCATAACGATGAAACAAATTTATTCGAAGTGATACCGTGGGATTATGATGCGACTTGGGGGCGAGATGTACAAGGGAGACCACTTAATCATGAATATATTCGTATTCAAGGTTATAACACGTTAAGCGCAAGATTGTTAGATATACCTGTATTTAGAAAACAATACCGAAGTATTTTAGAAGAAATATTAGAAGAACAATTTACCGTTTCGTTTATGATGCCGAAAGTAGAAGGTTTGTGTGAATCGATTCGTCCATATTTACTACAAGATCCATATATGAAAGAAAAATTAGAAATATTTGATCAAGAAGCTGATATGATTGATGAATATATAAATAAAAGAAGAAAGTATATACAAGACCACTTACATGAATTGGATTAATTTTGAAAGAGATTGGAACACTATCAATCTCTTTTTTTGTATAATAAAGATGTATCAATTGAATTGACGTAATATTTATTTAATAAAGAATGGAGATGTGGAAACATGACGGTCAAGTGGATTGATTGGGTAAAACAATTACAATCTATAGCTCAAGCGGGTTTAACGTATTCTAAGGATGTGTATGATATAGAGCGTTTCCAACAATTACGGGATATTTCCATTTCGATGATGTCACATTACACAAAGACAGATTGGGAAGTTGTAGAGAAGTTATTTGCAAGTGAGACAGGCTATCAAACACCTAAAGTTGATATAAGAGCAGTCGTTTTTCAAAATGAAAAACTATTATTTGTGAAAGAAAAAAGTGATAGGAAATGGGCATTGCCAGGTGGATGGGCTGACATTGGTTATACGCCAACAGAAGTCGCGGCGAAAGAAGTATTAGAAGAGACAGGTTATAAAGTAGATTATTTTAGGCTATTAGCAATATTCGATAAAGAAAAACATCAACCATCCGCATCAGCAACCCATATATATAAGATTTTTATAGGTTGCGAGATTGTTGGCGGAGAAAAGAAGCTAAGTATTGAAACAGAAGATATAGATTTTTTTAGTGAACATGAAATACCTGATTTATCAATCGCTAGAAATACCGAGTGGCAGATTAAAGAAATGTTTGCGTTTATGAAAGATCGAAATAAGGAGAGGATACTTGATTAATTAAATGAATCAAATATCCTTTTAGGGTATATTGATGAAAGGTTGTACATATTCTTTTAACAAAAAAGAACATTGTGTAGTTATCCTTAATGTCTATAAGTTAGGTGAAGAGGTTCACATGATTATATTGGCAGATGCCAATATTTATGTGATAATGGAATGGTATGTGAAGAAAAAAGGAGATAGAAAAGAAAATGTTAGCAAACATAATAGATCAGTTATTGCAATTCTTTGCAAGTCTAGGATACTTTGGAGTAGCGCTAGGTTTAATGATTGAAATTATCCCAAGTGAAATTGTTCTTTCATATGCAGGATTTTTAGTTGCAGAAGGAAAAATTAGTTTTGTCGGAGCTGTTATCGCTGGAACAATTGGTGGTACTTTAGCGCAAATCTTTTTATACTGGCTTGGATACTACGGAGGGCGTCCGGTTGTTGAAAAATACGGGAAATATTTACTTATTAATAAGCATCATCTAGATATTGCAGAAAATTGGTTTAAACGATACGGGGCAGGTGTAATATTCTCTGCACGCTTTATTCCAGTTGTACGCCATGCTATCTCTATTCCAGCAGGATTAGCTAAGATGCCGTTAAAGCTCTTTACACTGTATACAGTAGTAGCGATTATTCCATGGTCAATTCTTTTTATATACTTAGGAGAAAAGCTTGGTGGAAATTGGAGACATATTAAAGAATATGCATCTGATTACACACATTACATAATTATAGGTGCGGTTTTCTTTATTGCTCTTTACTTCGGTTTAAAGCTTTTGAAAAAGAGAAAAACAACTCATTAAAGTCAATGATTTTTCATTGGCTTTTTTTATTGTTTCAGTTCTAAAAAAAAGGAGTTGTCCATAATGTGTAATAATAAAGCGTAGCGGGGGAATGTGATGAAAGGATCACCGTTTTTACGTGGAACGATATTTTTAACGATGGCAACGATGATATCTAAAATGTTAGGGTTCATATATGTTATACCATTTACAGCAATGGTAGGTACGAGTGGGTACGTATTATATACGTATGCATACCGTCCTTATACAATTATGCTTAGTATTGCAACGATGGGATTGCCACTTGCCGTTTCAAAAATGGTATCAAAATATGATCAATTGAATGATTATCATACGGTTAAAAGAGTATTAAAGAGTGGTATTGTCTTTATGTTTATAATGGGAGTTATTTCATGTTTTACACTATATATATTAGCTCCACATTTAGCTAAACTTGTAATCGATGGAAATGATCAAAGCGGGAATAGTATAACGGCAGTCACTAATAACATTCAAATTGTAAGTTCTGCGCTAATACTTGTACCAGTAATGAGTTTATTAAGGGGCTTCTTTCAAGGGTTTCAATCGATGGGGCCTTCTGCACTAAGTGTAGTTGTTGAGCAATTTTTTCGGGTCTTAACCATTTTAATAGGAAGTTTTGTCGTTTTATATGTTTTAAAAGAGTCTATTTCACTAGCGGTCGGTATTTCAACGTTTGGTGCATTTATGGGAGCTATAGGTGGATTAACGGTTTTAAGTGCCTATTATGTAAAAAGGAGAAGGCACTTAAAGAAAAAAGAGATGGTAAGTATACAACAAACAACGAAATCTTTTTTCGCGTTATATAGGGAGCTCTTTACATATTCAATACCGTTTGTTGTGGTTGGTTTAGCAATTCCGTTGTATCAGACAATTGATACATTTACAATTAATAAACTACTTATACAAATAGGATATATGCAAGGAGAAGCAGAAAAGATTAATGCGATAATTGGTCTTGTTCAGATGGTTGTACTCATTCCAGTTTCCGTTGCGACCGCTTTTAGTATGTCTCTTGTACCGGAGATGACGAAAGCTTATACAGCAGGAAATACAAAATTGCTGTACAAACATTTTACGAGGACGAATGTATTAGTAGTAGGGATTACGGTACCAGCAGCAATTGGGATGATGGTATTAGCTAAGCCAGTATATACTCTTTTATTTGGTGCCGGAAATGATCCGGAGATGGGGAGAATCATTTTACAGTACTATGCTCCTGCTTGTATACTATTTTCACTCTTTACAGTAACGGCTGCAATGCTACAAGGAATCAATCAACAGCAGAAAACAGTGCTAGGATTAGTAATCGGAATAATCGTAAAGATAGTTTTAAATATTGTATTGCTACCGTATTTTGATTATGTGAGTTTTATCATTTCAACATACGCTGGCTATACGATTTCAGTCGGCTTTAACTTGTGGATGCTTTCTAAATATGTTATAAAGGCAACATAAGCTTTTTTAAAGGCAGAGAACACTCTGTCTTTTTCTATGTTTACAAGATTTTTCTTAAAAAAACGTTTTCAAAATAATTTTTCTATTGAAATTTAATCGTTTGTTCCATATGCTGAAAATAGCGGTTCAAAAACTGTTGTTTAAGTGAGGTAGATTCCTACATGTAAAAAGAATCGGGGTGATAGTATGTTAAATATTTATTTAACAGACCGAAACGGAAAACTACAAGAGATTGAGGAAATGCAAAAGGGTTGCTGGATTAATGTACTTCATCCAACAGAAGAAGAAATTCAGTATCTAGTACAAACTTTAAATGTAGATTTAGATTTCATTAAAGACCCTTTGGATGATGAAGAACGCTCTCGTATTGAAAAGGAAGACAATAATACCTTAATCATCGTCGATATTCCGACAGTTAGGCATGATGAAGAGGGGAATTCGATTTATGACACGATTCCAATAGGTATGATTGTAATGCCAGATTGTTTCGTTACAATTTGCTTAGAAGAGAATCCAATTTTTGAACGTTTTATTAATCAACGTATTAAAGAATTTTATACGTTTAAAAAGACACGCTTTGCACTGCAGCTCTTATATACAATTTCTACTTATTATTTAAGATACTTAAAGCAAATAAATCGAAAAACAATCGATTTAGAGCACCAATTAAATAAATCAATGAAAAACAAAGAAATTTTCACATTGCTCGGTCTTGAAAAAAGTTTAGTCTACTTTACAACATCATTAAAGGCTAATAAAATTGTAATTCAAAAATTAATGCGAAACAGTACATTTTTAAAAATGTATGAAGACGATCAAGATTTATTAGAAGATGTATTAATTGAAAATAAACAGGCAATTGAAATGGCGGAAATATATAGTCACATTTTAAGTGGAATGATGAATACATTTAGTTCCGTTATATCAAATAATTTAAATAGTGTTATGAAACTGTTAACGTCTATTACAATTATTTTATCTTTACCAACAATGGTTTCTAGTTTCTTTGGAATGAACGTAAAGGTTCCATTTGAAGGTGAAGCCCATGGTTTTGTAATTGTACTCATAATATGTGTAACACTATCTTTCACATTAGCTTTTGTTTTCTGGAAGAAACGTTACTTTTAACGATAAGAAAGCTGCTTTAGCATAGTTATAAAACTGTGCTAGAGCAGCTTTTTTGCTATGAAATCCAAAGTTTTGAATAGAATATAAGTTATAAAATGTAATGTATATGAAAGGAGGGAATTCCGTATAAGTCTTGTCCAATTAATAAAATGGGGTTAAAATTACATATTGTTAATGAAAAGTTGGAGGAAATACATCATGGAATTGTTTCAATTACCGAAAGCATTCCTGCAAATGAATACAATCTTTATCTCAATATTAATCGAAGCACTTCCTTTTGTGCTAATTGGTGTATTTATTTCAGGATTCATTCAAATGTTTGTGACAGAAGATATGGTGGCAAAATGGATGCCGAAGAACCGATTTCTGTCTGTTTTATTAGCTACTTTTTTAGGTATGATGTTTCCAGGGTGTGAATGTGGAATTGTTCCGATTGTAAGGCGACTAATCGGAAAAGGGGTTCCGCCATACGCAGGGATTGCATTTATGTTAACTGGACCGATTATTAATCCGGTTGTACTATTTGCAACATATGTTGCTTTTGGAAGTAGTATGCACATGGTATGGTATCGTTCTATTGTAGCGATTATCGTAGCAATTATCGTTGGAATTATATTATCATTTATGTTTAAAGAACATCAATTAAGAGATGATCACTTCCCAGAAGTGAATCATAAGCGTCCATTACGTAAAAAAATGTGGGATGTATGTACACATGCTGTTGAGGAATTTTTCTCAATGGGAAAATACTTAGTGTTAGGAGCATTAATTGCTGCTGCAGTTCAAACGTTTGTACAAACTTCAACATTGCTTGCTATTGGACAAGGTCCGTTTTCTTCATCAGCTGTAATGATGGGACTTGCTTTTATTTTATCACTTTGTTCAGAGGCAGATGCATTTATTGCTTCTTCGTTCCAAAGTACATTTTCAACAGCGTCACTTGTCGCGTTCCTTGTATATGGACCGATGGTGGATATTAAAAATATGTTTATGATGCTTGCAACATTTAAAACAAAATTTGTAATTGTCGTGACGGTTACAGTTACACTTGTTGTATATGCAAGCTCACTACTCATTTATGCGATGGGGTGGTAGGTTATGTTTCGAGCATATATATTATTAGGCTTTACAATATTAATTGGACAGCTCCATATTTCCGGTAACATTACGAAGTATATAAATATGAAGTACGCCTATTTATCAAAAACTGCAGCTATTATTTTAGGTTTCTTAACGATTGTACAAATTATTATCGTTTTCCAGAAAGAGCATCAAAAGGAAAAAGAGAAACAAGATTGTAGTTGTGATCATAGCCATTGTGGGCATGATCATTCAAAAGATGAAAATAAATGGTGGAAAAAAGCATTTTCGTACACATTGTTCTGTTTCCCAATTATTTCAGGATTATTTTTCCCGATTGCAACTTTAGATTCGGACATTGTTAAAGCGAAGGGATTCCATTTTCCTGTTGCACAAGCGGAAAGTAAAGATCCGTTTATGACAAGACAATTCTTAAGACCAGATACGAGTATTTATTACGGAAAAGAAGGATATCGTGGTGTAATGGAAAAAGGGAAGAAAGAGTTTGTTACGAAAGACAATATTGCATTAAAAGATGAAGATTTCCTAAAGGGTATGGAGACAATTTACAATTATCCTGGTGAATTTACTGGTAAAACTTTATCATTTAAAGGCTTTGTTTTCCGCGATGATTCTTCTAAAAAGGAACAATATTTCTTATTCCGTTTCGGCATTATACATTGCGTAGCGGATTCGGGTGTATATGGTATGTTAGTCAAAAAACCAGAAGGTGTAGAGTGGAAAAATGATGATTGGATTCAGGTGGAAGGAGAAATTTCAACTGAATTTTATCAGCCGTTTCATGCGAATATTCCAGTGTTAGAAGTAACGAAATGGAATAAAGTTGAACAGCCGAAAGAACAATATGTATTTAGAGGAGCCGATTGATAAAATCGGTTCTTTTTTGTGGACTAAAAGTTCTAAAAATTGTTAATATTAAACGTGTAGTTCATGAAATGTAGTATATATTGGAATATTAGGGGTATTTAATTAAAGGGGTGATAACAATGACTGAAGTAAAGGGTAAAACAGCTAATGAATCAAGAGTGTTTAAAACGAGTCGAGTATTTCCAACAGATTTAAATGATCATAACACGCTATTTGGTGGAAAGATATTGGCGGAGATGGATATGGTTGCTTCAATTTCAGCAACGAGACACTCGAGAATGGAATGTGTCACAGCGTCTATGGATTGGGTAGATTTCTTACATCCAGTTCGTTCTTCAGATTGTGTTAGTTATGAATCTTTCGTAATTTGGACGGGAAGAACTTCTATGGAGATATTTGTGAAAGTAGTAGCGGAAGATTTAATTTCAGGGGAAAAACGTGTAGCGGCAACCTCATTCGTTACTTTTGTTGCGCTTAGTAAGGAGAATAATCCAGTTCCTGTACCGCGCGTTATCCCTGAGACAGAAGAGGAGAAAGAATTACATCGAATTGCTGTGTTACGTGCAGAGCAACGCCATATTCGTAAGGCAGAGAGTAAGAAGGTAGCTAAACTGCTAACTTTTTGATGATAAATACTTTTTCTTTTCGTTTAATATTTCAGCAATAGGCGAAAAAAGTTTTAAAATGAAAAGCGGGCACCTAAAAATAGGTGTCCGCTTTTATAGTTTTTTCATCCCCATATCGTATTACAATAACTGCTTAGCAGAAGCAAGCAGCACCGACGATAATTAAGAGGATAAATAATACAACTAGTAGCGCAAACCCATTACCATGTGCGAAGCCCATTGTTATTTCCTCCTTTTATTTTAAGATACAACATACAATATGCAAATGAGCTCTTGTTTGATATGGACGTATATCATGGAGTGACATATTTTTTGTATGATAATGTTTTAAAAAAGGAAAGATATAGGAATAACAGTATGTGGAGAAAGGAACTTATCCATGAAGCACTTTTTTATTATAATACTTTGCTTGATAGGTGTATTCATATGGATGAACATCGATGTGGAAATGGGGAAAAAAATGGTTAGCGGTTATGAATTAGAAAAAATTCGATTAGGGGATGTTCAACTATATACGAACGGTGATGAGTTATATAGGAATTTATTTGATGATATAAATCGCGCGGAAAAGTACATATATATTCATTTTTATATTGTAGGTAAAGATGAAGTAAGTCGAGAGTTCTTACGGTTATTAGAGAAAAAAGCATCTAGTGGTGTAGATGTGAAATTGTCAGTAGACCGGATAGGTGGATATAAGCTTAAGAAAAAGATAATTAGTCAACTAAAAGAAAAAAGCGTGAAGTTTACATTTAGTAAAAAACCTAAATTTAAAAATTTATTTTTTTCTTTGCATCAACGTAATCACAGACGCATTGTTACTATAGATGGGAAAGTATCGTACATCGGTGGTTTTAATATCGGCAAGGAGTATCTTGGACAGGATCCTAAATTTGGTCCGTGGCGTGATTATCATGTACGCATCGAAGGGGATGGAGCTGCTGATATGGAACGGAAATTTGCGGAAGATTGGCAGGAAGATACGGGAGAAAAGTTCCCTATACATCATAGTTTACCTGTACAAGGAAATGTAAAATATCAATACATATTTTCGAATGGAAAAGGTTTATGGCAGGAATATGGGGGACTATTAAAGAAGGCAAAACATTCCTTAATAATCGCCACACCATATTTTGTACCGAGTAAAGAAATGATGCAGGGGTTAAAAGATGTATTAAATCGAGGTGTTCGTGTGAAAATTCTCGTCCCGTTTAAGAGTGACGCTGTAATGCTGAAACAAGCAGCTTATCCACATTTAAAAGAAATGCTTATGGCAGGGGCAGAAATCTATCAATATCGAAATGGATTTTTTCACGGGAAAGTAACAATTATAGATGATGAAATTGTTGACGTTGGTACAGCAAACTTTGATAATAGAAGTTTTTATTTAAATACTGAATCTAACTGCTTTATTTATGATAAGAAAGTAGTAGCAGAAGTATGGAGCCGACTAGAGGAGGACTTTCATAAATCTAAACGGTTTTCTGAAGCAGACTTTGAAAAAATTAGTAGCTGGGATTGGTTTCTAGCAAGAATAGCGAATGTCATAGCATCATATTTATAGTATAGGGATGAAAATAGGAAGGGAGGCTTTTTAATGGATTGTATGAAAGAATTGATGACATATAGTTACACGCTTATATATAAAGTTGGAGAATATACGGGCATGGTTCGAGATGAAGAATTAAAGGATATATTACAGCATCATTTGCCGTATATGTTACAAGCATATAATGAACAAGTGAATTTTCAAGAAGGAGAAAATGTACAACATATAACTTGTAAACAGATGTGGCCGGAATTTACTGAAATGGATAGGGAAACAGATAATGAATATACAGGGGATATTGGGATTGCTATTTGTTATATTACACATTTGAAACGATTAGCATTGAAATTTGCTCAAGTGGCAGTAGAAGTTGCGAACCCGGAGTTTCGTTCTTTTCTGGAAAATTGTTTTGTGAAAATGAACCGTTATGCATATAATGTTTGGCAATATGTTGTGAAAAAGGAATATAAGATTAAACATGTATATGAAAATGAAAAATTCGCGTGAAAAGCTAAGGCGGTATGAAAGGCGCCTTAGTTTTTTTATGTCCAATTAGAGGGTGAAGATTAAAGAGTGGGTTTGTTAGCAGTAAATTTACATAAATTTACTGTATCTTTACTGTTTTTAAATCTTTCCTTTAAAAATAAAGAGTAATATAGGGTTGTACATATTCTATCAAAGGGAGGAAACGCAAATGAACAAATGGGTTAAGTCATTAACTGCTATGGCACTTGCAAGTTCTTTATTAATGGTAGGTTGTAGTAAAGGTGAGGATAAAAAGAAAGAGGATGACACAACTTCGCAGCAAGATGAAAAGAAAGATAAAGAAACAAGCAGCACAGATAAGTCTACTGATTCAAAAGAAAAGAAATAAAGTAATAATAGAGCTTCCTCTTATATATGAGGAAGCTTTTTTTGTTGTAAATTGATTGAGATTATTGAAAAATAGAGAAAGAATGAAAGAGGGGGAAAACAAATGAAAGTATGTATATTGGGAGCAACAGGGCGAGTAGGTTCAAACATAATAAAATTAGCACTAAAGGATTCAGCTGAAGTGACTGCGTTAGCGCGTGATTTAAATAGAATCGAAATAAATCATGAAAGGTTACGAGTGATAGAAGGTAATGTATTGAACGAAAATGATATAAAGAAAGCGATAGAAGGAAGCGATATAGTAATTAGTGCACTTGGAACGGATCAAAATGGGACATTAGCAAAGAGTATGCCACAAATCATAAAGCATATGGAAGAAGAAGGCGTTAAGAAGATCGTTACAATAGGAACAGCTGGTATTTTACAAGCAAGAACAAATCTAAATTTATTTCGTTTCCAGTCATCGGAATCAAAAAGGAAAACGGCAACAGCAGCAGAGGATCATCTAGCTGCATATAAGGCAATTAATAATAGTAATTTATGTTGGACCATTGTTTGTCCGACGCATTTAATAGACGGTGATGTGACAGGGGTATATCGAACCGAAAAAGATATATTGCCAGAAGGTGGAGCGAAAATCACAGTTGGTGATACAGCACATTTTACATGGAATTTGAGTAAAGAAAATATATACGAAAATAGTCGAGTAGGTATTTCATATTAAAAAAACCATTCCAAAGTCGGAATGGTTAAAAGATGATATAACATACGAAGATGATAATCATAATGATCTGGAGAATGGCTTTTGCAACGGTACTACTTAAAAAACCAACAACAGTAGCAATTCCAACTAAAAAGGCGTCTTTTGGCGCTTTTTTATGCATTAATTCTGTTATAAATACAGATAAAAACGGTATGATAATAAGACCAAATGGCGGGAAGAAGAACGAGCCGACAATGATAGAAATCATGCCGACACGTTCACCCCACTTAGAACTCCCGTATTTTTTTAAGAAATATCCATTTGCAATAAAATCAGCACCGAAAATGAAAAGCGTAAAAATGACTTGAATGATCCAAAAAGATGTCGTTAACTCTCCGCCATTTATACCAAAATGATAAATGAAATAGCCAGCCCATACTGCAAGAATGCCAGGAATAATGGGGTAAATAAAGGCAAGAAATGAAACAATGAAACAAGCGATGATACTAATTGTTAATAATACAGTCACTTTATATCTCCTTAATAGAATCTAATTTATGTACAGCAATTTTTTTAATTTGATGTCCGTCTAGTTCCAATGCCTTAAATTGAAAACCATCATATTCAACTGAATAGCCAGCATCAATATTTAAGTCAATAGCTTGGGAGAGAAGCCAACCACCAATTGTATCTAAATCACTATCATCAATATGCAGACCAAACATATCATTTACTTCAGAAATGAGTACTTTTCCATCTAAAACAGTAAGTTTTGGAGTACGTTTTTCAATCATTGGTGATTCGTCTGTATCAAATTCATCTTGAATTTCTCCGATAATTTCTTCAAGAATATCCTCCATCGTTAAAAGTCCAGCTGTCCCACCGTATTCATCCATAACAATTGCCATTTGTACGCGGTTCTTTTGAAGGTGGATTAACGTTTTACGAATGGGAACTGTTTCAAATACAGTTAAAACAGGATGTATATACGCATCAAGCGGCTTGTAAATGCCTTTTGTTTGATTATGAAAAATCTCTTTCGTATTTATCATACCGATAATATCATCTTTATCTTTTTCAATAATAGGATAGCGTGTATATTTTTCAGTTGCGACGATATCCATATTTTCTTCTAACGTATTTTCAGTAGATAAGCAAACCATTTCAGTTCTAGGTACCATAATTTCTTTAGCAACACGATCGTCAAATTCAAAAATATTATTTACATATTTATATTCGGTTTGATTAATTTCGCCGCTTTTATAGCTTTCGCCTAAAATGAGTCGTAGTTCTTCTTCGGAATGAGCAAGTTCATTTTCTTTTGCAGGTTCTAAACCGAATAATTTTGTGAAAAACACAGCTGAACTATTAAGCACCCAAATGAATGGATACATAATTTTATCAAACAAAATAAGCGGTTTTGCAAATTTTAATGTGATTGCTTCTGCTTTTTGAATTGCGAAAGACTTAGGAACTAATTCTCCTAATACAACATGGAAAAAAGTAATAACACTAAATGCAATAATAAAGGATAACGTGTTAGCTATTGCTCCAGTAATGTTGATCTTTTCAAATAGTGGGCGTAGTAAATGTTCCACAGTCGGTTCACCAAGCCAACCAAGTCCTAAAGAAGTGATAGTAATGCCGAGCTGACAAGCAGATAAATAAACGTCTAAGTTAGATACGACGCTTCTTGCAGCCAATGCCTGCTTATTACCTTCATTTGCAAGCTGATCAATGCGGCTTTTTCGTACTTTTACAACAGCGAATTCTGATGCAACGAAAAAGCCAGAAATAAGGATAAGTATAAAGATGAGAAAAATATTTAATATGTCCAAGTGTGTTCTCTACTCCAAAGTTTGGAATAAAGATGTCACCTCCTGCAATTATGTTATACTTTTATAATAAATCCAAATGAAAAGATTAGTCAAAGGAAATGGGTAAATATTGGTAGGTTTTTAAAGTGTTTTTTAAATTTGCTGTTATTTTGTCCTCTATATAATAGGAATAACCGTCTACATTTAATTTAAGTAGACGGTTATTCTATGTTATGGTTTCGAAATACTTCTAGTTAAAGTATATGTTTTCTGTTTAGAGTAGTTTGTTGTCCATAAAGTTTGGAGAAAAGACAAGACGCTATACGGAATATAAAGTAGTAATAAACCAATTGTAACAACTATAGGTGTATTTCCCCCAAATTGAACGATAAATTGTAATAGTCCATTTACATGAAAAACACATTCCATAAAAACGAATGAAAGAATAATGGAACTTAAAATAGATTTATGATTGGAAGTAAGCGCCATAAATAACGTATCAACAAGGAAAGCTGAATTTTTTATTTCATATTCATTTGTGTTATTTAAGAAAGGAAGCCATTTTTTAATTGCTTGCATAACAATAATCATAGAAGTGCTACACACGATGATAAAAGATGAGTAGAAAGGAAACTTTATGAATTTCGCGATGTAGAGAAGTAGTAATAAGACTGAACATTGTAATATTACAGTGCTAATAGAATACGGTATCCAGCGCAATAAAGAAGTACACTTTCTTACTGGATTGGGTGCTTTTAAAAATAGATGTCCGATTCCTAAACTTAAAAAGAAACCGATCGCAAGAGTGAATGTGAAACGAACAATCGATAAAAAATATATTTCCCATATGTAGGGGAATAGTGGTGAAGAATGGCTTGAAGTATGTATCATATTTTGTGCATGAATAATCTGATTTGCCGAGAAAAGGATAGGTTCATGCATCCAATCAATTCTTGGAATTGAAATGGAAGAAAGTTGTGCGAAGTTATGAAAAATGCTTATAAAACTAGTTAAGTAAGAGTTACTATGTGTAAGAAATAATGCTGGAATAGGACTTATAACAAGAATAACAAGAACACCAATGATAAATTTACATATATGTGAGCGCAATAAGGACATACAATCACCTGCTCTTAGAATATTCAGAAAATTCTTATTCTTATTTTAGCTTTTTTCGGAGTAAGTTACAATATATTTTTCTTGCAGTAATTCAGAGAGAATGTTTGATACTGAAGATCATACAAGTGAATGATTCATGAATAAATTATGACAAGAAAATGAATAATTTTCAGAAAAATAAAATAAATCATTTATTTTTTTCTGAAAATATAATATAGTTATGGCACAGAAAGTATTTTAACATAAGGAGGCTATTTATGAGGATTAAAGGGAATTATGTGCCGAAAAGGGAAGTTTTATTTTGCTCCGGCTCAATTACAGTAGGGGAAGCGCTAGAGCACTTAAATAAAACAGGGTATCGTTGTGTACCAGTTTTAGATGAAAAAAAAGAGAAATTTTTAGGGAATGTATACAAAGTAGATATTTTAGAATATAAAGGTTCACTTGAAGATAATGTATTACAATTATTGAACGATAAAGATGGGTACGTGAGAGAAGACTCTTCCTTCTTTAAAGTATTTTTTACAATTAAAAAGCTACCTTATTTATCAGTAGTTAACGAAAAAGGGATCTTCCTTGGTATTTTAACTCATAAAAAAGTTTTTGAACTATTGGAAGATGCATGGGGAGTCCATTCTAGTAAATATTCTGTCATGATTGGAACACAAGATTATAATGGGGCCATTCAAAAATTATCGACAGTGCTAAAGAAATACACTGGTATTCAAAGTTTAATGACTTTTGATAATGATGCTTTATTAGTACGCAGAATTATGTTTACATTAGGAGAAGAGTTTGAAGATAGTGAATTAGAAACATTGCTAAAGGATTTAGAAGATCATGGATTTAGAGTTGTGTATGTTGAAGAGATGAATAATCCACGTGAAGTTGAAACGATAGACTAACAAGTAAAGCCATCTTATTTTTGATGGCTTTACTTTCTTTCGTGTAAAGATATCTAAATATAATAAAATATATGAATCTTAAATTTTTAAAAATATTTGTGTAATAGAATAAATAAAGGGAGTATATGTGGATAATTTTGATTTTCGAAAAATTCTATTTAAAAATATGTTTTTATTTTTCAACTAAATATGTTACTATATGTGTGATAAAAGCAAAAGAGGTCTGACAACTAAACTCCGCGTTATAACACTCTAATGACTTAAATATTCGAAAAAATCAAAATTTATTATTTAGAGTAATTAAAAGGGGAATGGAGAAATTATGGAGAAAGACATTGCTTTGTAAGGGGCATCTTTTATGATCATGAACAGAGAGGAGGATGCATAGCATATTGTGAGAATAGAGAAAAACAATGAAAAAGTGCTATGCAATTTAAAGAAATGAAGGGACGATTAAGGCCAGGTGATACGCTAGCAATTGGTTTAATGTTATTTGCATTATTTTTAGGAGCGGGAAATTTAATTTTCCCACCAGTTTTAGGTCAACAAGCAGGAGAAAATGTTTGGATTGCTACAATTGGATTCCTTGTAACGGGAGTCGGTTTACCCCTATTAGCTGTCACAGCTGTCGCGTTTGTAGAGGGGGACTTGAAAGCGCTATCTTCTAGAGTTCACCCTATATTTGCGTTTGTTTTCCCATTAATTAGTTATTTAGCGATTGGACCATTTTTCGCGATTCCGCGTACTGGAGCCGTTTCATTTGAAATGGGTATGAAGCCATTTTTATCAGAAGCAATGGTTTCAGAATGGTACATGCTATTTCTTTTTACTATAGTTTTCTTCGGAATAACGTGGTATTTATCATTAAATCCATCTAAATTAGTGGATTGGTTCGGGAAATTTCTTACACCATTGTTAGTATTGATTGTTGCTGTTATTGTCGGAAAGGCAATTATTGATCCGATTGGAGAACCAGCTGCGCCGCTAGCGGCATACAAAGAAAATGCTTTCTTTGGTGGATTTATTCAAGGATATTTAACGATGGATGCAATTAGTGCGCTTGTATTTGGAATTGTCGTTGTACAAGTTATCCGTTCTAAGGGAATCAAAGAGAGTAGTCAAATTGCAAAAACAACAGTTGTATCAGGTATTATTGCTGTACTTGGTTTAACGTTAATCTATTTATCACTTGCTTATCTTGGTTCAACAAGTACATCACTTGGTGTATCGGAGAACGGTGGTCTTATTTTAACGAATGTTGTAAATGAGTTATATGGAACAAGTGGTAAAATTTTATTAGGTCTTGTTATTATACTCGCTTGTTTAACAACTTCTGTTGGATTAACATCTGCCTGTGCGGGCTTCTTTACAAACTTATTCCCAAAACTTTCGCATAGAACGATTGTAACGATGGTATGTGTGTTTAGTTTAATTGTATCTAACCTAGGATTAACACAATTAATCGCAGTAACTTTACCAGTGTTAATGATCATTTATCCAGTTGCAATTGTATTAATTGTACTTTCGTATTTCCATAAATGGATTGGAAAGCGTAATACAATTTATATTGGAGCAATATTAGGCGCCTTGTCAATTAGCTTATTTAATGGTTTAGAAAGTGCGAATATCAAAATTGACGCAATTTCAAATGTACTACAAATGCTACCATTATATAAAGAAGGAATAGGATGGTTAATCCCAGCATGTATTGGCGGGGTTCTCGGTTTCTTCTTCTATAAATCAAATGAATCAAGTGAGTTACAAAAGAAAGGTGCCTAGGCACCTTTCTTTTTTGAAGGGGATTTTTATATTTTGTCTAAGTAGTAATTGGGAGGTTTGATAAAATGGCTAGTTTTGAAGATTTTTTAAATTTGGATTTGCGTATTGGGACTGTAAGGAAGGCGGAGGAATTTAAAGAAGCAAGGGTTCCTGCAATTAAGTTAGAAATTGATTTTGGAGAGCTAGGGGTTAAGCAGTCCAGTGCTCAAATTACGAAAAGATATAGCCCAGAAGATTTAATCGGTCAACAAGTGGTTGCTGTTGTGAATTTCCCACCAAAGCGTGTGGCAGGATTTAAATCGGAAGTGCTTGTATTGGGGGGGGTTCCTGAGGCTGGCGATGTTATTTTACTTCAGCCTAATATGGAACTACCGAATGGAACGAAAATTAGTTAGTGTGAAAGTGGGTGTTAATTTGGATATCGGACAAGAATATTTAAAATGTGCAATTTCGAATTTTAAAGCAACACAAAATCAAGGAGAACGAGTACTTTCTCAATTAACTTATGAACAGATAATGTGGTCTCTTCATGAGGAGACAAATAGTATTGCAATTATTATTAAGCATTTACATGGTAATATGCGTTCAAGATGGACGGAATTTTTAATATCTGATGGCGAAAAAACAGACCGTAATCGAGATGGTGAATTTGAAGGTGGCTACAATTCAAAACAAGAAGCTCTTGCTGCGTGGCAAGAAGGGTGGGAATATGTTTTTGAAGCTTTGGATAATGTAACGCCAGAGCAGATTTTGCAGAAAGTATACATTCGCGGAGAAGAGCACACTGTCATGCAAGCGATCGAAAGGCAAATTTCTCATTATGCTTTACATATTGGACAAATCATTTACATTGGTAAAATGTTAAAAGAAAATGATTGGGAATGTTTAAGTATTCCTAGAGGTCAGTCTACCCGTTATTTAGAGAAAAAACGTTCAACATAATAATATGAAAAAAACCGATATAAAATAGGAAGCAAAAAAATAAGCCAAATGATAGAGGGCTCTGTGAACATTAGAATGCTGCCAGCGATAAGCCCGTATGTAATAAGAAAGAAACCAAAGAGTGTATTTATAGGAATAAAACGCGAGACAAATAATTGCTGATTTTTGAAACAAGTGTTGTGAAATAAATAAAAGCGGAAATACCGTATAGAGGTAATAAGATCTTTCTTTCTTGTTATTCTTTTTTTACATTTATGACAGATGAATGGTGGATGCATTTAGTTACACTCCATTTTGGGAATTCATTAGTTTCATAATAAGTTGAGACAAAATTAAGTACAACGTGTATACACCTATATATGCTCCTGAGAGTAGAAAAAATGGATTTAGTAAAATTCCATGAATGCTTGTCATGAAAACTAGATTTTGTATTAAAACATCATATATAGTAATAGAAATTATAGTCCCAAGTACATACAATGCTAGGTACGCAGAAATATGGAGCACAATACGAATTTTAGGATGTAAAGCAAGTAAATAAAAAGTAATTGATAGAGCGATTGGTAATGCACCTATTAATAGCTTCAATTCATTTCACCTCATTAACAATATAGCCGAAATTTAAACGGTCTATTCTCTAGAGCTTGTACATAACTTGAAATAGAGAGGGTGATAGTATGAATCGAGGCTTTTTTTACGTGAAATTAACAAGTGTACGCAAATTAATTTTATTTGTTATTACTACGGTATTAGCGACTTTTTTTCTTATTAGTGTAATGGTAACTTCCATGAAAGAGACGAAGTCAACGTATTTATATAATTGGTTGAATGAGTTATCAATGAATGGTTACATGTACGTTATTGGGAAAGAGAATCATTATTTTACACAGGAGTACCGGAATTTGAATCAAGACTTTTCTATTTCTTCATTCCTCTTTTCGATGGCTACGAATATTCGTTTTGATGATGTACGTAGTTTTGTTGGGAAAGAACTTCCGGGATTTGGGAAATATGATACGGAAATCGTTATAGCAGGTGAAGGAACAAATTACTCCAACTTACCGATAGAATCGAGTGTTCCTCTTGAAGAAGTAGTGAAGGAACGGACTGGAGAAGCTGGACAAGTTCCTAAGCCTGATCCGAATAAAGAGAAGAAACAGCCAGCTCAAACAACGGGGAAAAGACAAGTTGCATTCATTTATCATACACATAGTTGGGAATCTTATTTGCCGTTACTGAACTTAACGAATGACCCAGATCCGAATAAAGCAACGAGTTCTGTAACGAATATTTCAATAGTTGGAGATCGTTTTCGGGAACAACTGGAAAGTGAAGGTATAGGTGCTAATAACGATAAGACTGATGTCGGCCAAAAGTTAATAAGTAAAGGATTAAACAGTAATAGTTCTTATAAACTGTCACGAGAAATTGTACAAGAAGCGATGACTAGTAATAAAGAACTCCAATATTTTTTCGATTTGCACCGTGATAGTGCACGGAAAAATGTCACGACAAAAACAATTGGAGATAAATCATATGCAAAGCTTGCTTTTGTAATAGGGAAAGGTAACAAAAACTATGAAAAAAACTTACAATTAGCAACGGCTTTACATGAGACGATTAATAAGAAATATCCAGGAGTGAGCCGTGGTGTAATTCAAAAAGGATTCCAAACAGGAAATGGAGTCTATAATCAAGACTTATCAGGACAAGCCATATTAATTGAAGTTGGTGGCGTAGACAATACAGAGGAAGAATTAAATAGATCGATAGATGCTCTTGCTAAAGCATTTGGAGAATATTTTTGGCAAGCTGAAAAAGTAAATGGATAAAGTGAAAATTTAATTGGTGAGTGCTCATCCTACTGATTAGTAGCCCTTACCAATCAGGATACCTGTTAATGCGGGATAAACGTAAGCAAGATTACGTTTATTTGTTTGTTCATAATCTATAGGTAGAAAGAAATGTCACATTATAGACAAAATTCCCTATTATTATAGTGATATCGAAATTTGTCTATTTATAGTAAGAAATTTAGAAAGGAATTTTCGGAATAGTGGAGAAAATATTTTTACAAGGAAAATTTTTAACTAACAGAATGGGTAGGGGATCAAGGTGATACGTGAGATTAGAGTAGAAGATGCAGCGTCTTTTTTGCAATTAAGTAAGCAATTAGATGAAGAAACGAAATTTATGTTATACGAACCAGGAGAACGAAAAACTACAGTAGAGCAACAAGAAAAGATGGTCCACCGTTTTATAGAAAATGAATATGCAACAATATTTGTAGCAGTTGAAGATGATAGAGTAGTTGGATTTATTTTAGCCAATGGTAATGATGTTCAGAGAAAGAGACATGTGGCAGGCATTGTAATTGGTATTTTGCAAGAGTATAGTGGCCGAGGTATTGGAACGAGTTTGTTTATAGAAGTAGAAAAGTGGGCAAGATTACATGATGTATGGCGTTTAGAATTAACGGTAATGGCCCACAATACAAGAGCTCAGGCACTATATAGCAAAATTGGATTTGAACAAGAAGGTGTCAAAAAATCTGCTCTTATCATCGATGGAAAAGGTGTCGATGAGTATGAAATGGCCAAATTATTAAAATAAGAGGTCGTTATATGAAAAAAAGATGGGCACTACTTGGTATCGTAGCGATGATACTGATTGTTGGAGTAGCAGGAATAAATTATAAGATGTACAAGGATCAAGAGGCGCGGGAAGTAAATGTAAATAATATATTCCCAAAAGCAACAGAAACGATTGCTAATATGGATGGAGATATCGCGGTCATTAGTAATCCAAATTCGATGCTTGTACTTGTGAATAAAAATAGGCGATTACCAGATGGGTATAGACCGCCAGATTTAGTTATCCCGAAAGTACGTTACTCTAGTGAAGGTGATCAAGAGAAGAAAAAGATGAGGAAAGAGGCAGCGTTGGCACTTGAAGAAATGTTTCAGCAAGCTAATAATGAGCGGATTTTCCTTTTTGCAGTCTCTGGATTTAGATCTTTTGATCGACAAAAAGCATTAAATACGATGTATAAAAGGCAAGATGGAGAAGCAAAGACAGCGATGTCTAGTGCAGTCCCTGGTACGAGTGAACATCAAACAGGATTAGCTATGGATATTACATCTCAATCAGCTAAGTTTCAGTTAGAAACTGCTTTTGGGGAGACGAAAGAAGGAAAGTGGCTTTCTGAAAATGCCCATAAGTTTGGTTTTGTTATTCGATATACGAAAGCGAAAGAAGGGATTACTGGTTATCG
Source organism: Bacillus silvicola (assembly GCF_050524305.1). Lineage (NCBI taxonomy): Bacteria > Bacillati > Bacillota > Bacilli > Caryophanales > Bacillaceae > Bacillus > Bacillus silvicola. The sequence goes on along the minus strand of NZ_JBNGVC010000001.1, from coordinate 417,782 downwards.
TTATGAACCGTGGCATGTACGGTATGTTGGGAATCCGCAAGCTACATATTTATATGAAAACCAAATGACGCTTGAAGAAGTAACACAGTAATGAATTGAGGGGAGAGGGCTAAGATGGCGATGTTATATAAGAAAAAGGTACATGCATATATTACGAGAGAAAAAGAAGGGGTTATGCAACTACTCGTTTTTAAACATCGTGATATACGAGAGGCTGGTATCCAAGTGCCAGGTGGGACAGTAGATGAAGGGGAAACGTTAGAGGCAGCAATTTTACGTGAAGTACAAGAAGAGTCAGGACTACGCCATTTTTGTATCGAGGGCTTTCTTTCCGATTACATTATTTTTGTGAAAGAAAAAAAGGAATATCAAAAACGTCATTTTTTCCATATTTCATTATTAACAGATGTGAAAGATACGTGGGAGCATATAGTGAGTGCTGGTGAGGAAGACAAAGGTTTAGTATTTTGTTATGAGTGGGTTGATATTAACAAATGCCCTGAATTAGCAGGTAAACAAGGAGAGTTTTTACATTTGCTAGAAGAGGTATACGTAAAATAATAAAAAGAGTCTGGGGCGACAATGTGTTCGTTTCAGACTCTTTTTATTTCTCTGGAAATTAAAGGTTTTTTAACTGGTAAGTTGAAGTCCTTTAAAGGGATTGTAGTTATTTATGTGAGGAGCGGAGAAAATGAAAAGATAATAGATACGCGTCATCAATAAAAGGAGAATGAATATGGAAATCCAGTTTAATACATTATTGCAAAAAGAATTAACAATTCATGATATTCAAAAGGAAATGGAAGCTGGGCAGTTAACTTCAAAAGAACTAGTCATGTATTATCTTTATAGAATCGCAAAGTATGACCAAGACGGCCCGGAAATTAATTCAATTTTAGAAATTAATCCAGATGCCATCTTTATTGCAGAAGCATTAGATCATGAAAGAAAGACAAAAGGTGTAAGGGGTCTATTACATGGTATACCGGTTTTACTTAAGGATAATATTGAAACGAATGACTCAATGCATACAAGTGCAGGTACAATTGCCTTAGAACAAAATATAAGTAGTGAAGATGCATTTCTCGTAAAAAAACTGCGAGAAGCAGGAGCAGTGATAATAGGAAAAGCAAATATGACAGAGTTAGCAAATGGAATGTCTTTTGAAATGTGGGCTGGATATAGTGCGAGAGGTGGTCAAACAATCAATCCATATGGAACAGGCAAGGATGATATGTTTGTTGGAGGATCAAGTACAGGGTCTGCTATAGCAGTTGCTGCTAACTTTACTGTATTATCCGTTGGAACAGAGACAGATGCTTCTATTTTGAGCCCAGCTGTTCAAAACTCAGTTGTAGGTATTAAGCCGACTGTTGGGTTAATTAGTCGTAGTGGAATTATTCCTTTCACTTATTCACAAGATACAGCTGGGCCATTTGCTAGAACAGTAACAGATGCTGCTATTTTGCTAGGGAGTCTAACTGGGGTGGATGAGAAGGATGTAGCTACTCATAAAAGTGAAGGAATGGCATATCAAGATTATACAACTTACCTCGATGCTAACGGTTTAAAGGGGGCGAAGATTGGTGTGTTTAGCAATGCACCAAAAGAATATTACGAATCTGGTGAGTACGATGAAAAATTGTTTAAGGAAACGATCCAAGTATTACGTAGTGAGGGAGCGACAGTAGTAGAAAATATTGATATTCCTTCTTTTCACAGAGAATGGAGTTGGGGAGTTCCACTTTATGAGCTGAAGCATAGCCTGGATAACTATTTTTCTAAACTACCTTCTACTATTCCAGTACATTCTATTTCGGAGCTAATGGAGTTTAATAAAAACATAGCAGAAAGAGCTTTGAAATATGGACAAACTAAGTTAGAAAGAAAAAAAGATTTTCCTAATACGTTAAGAAATCCTGAATATTTAAAGGCAAGATTAGAAGATATATACTTTTCGCAAGAACAAGGTATTGATTTTGCATTGGAAAAATATAATCTGGATGCGATACTGTTCCCTTCTTATATAGGATCTACTATATGTGCGAAAGCAGGTTATCCGTCTATAGCAATACCGGCTGGATATATGAAAAGCGGAAGGCCTTTTGGAATTACGATTGCAAGTACTGCTTTTAGTGAAGGAATATTAATTAAACTAGCATATGCTTTTGAACAAGCGACAAAACATAGGGAAATTCCTCAATTGTCATGAATAGAATAAAACAAAGAGGACAGGAATTCCTGTCCTCTTTGTTTTATTGATTAAAGTGAAATATCTTTCTGCTCCGTCTTATGATATTTTAATAAGCTAAAAGACAAACAAGCAGAACATAAAATAAGAAAAGAAGCGATGATATAAATAGTACGAACACCGAAAATGTCAGTAATAATTCCAACGCTAAGCATAGAAAGGCCGGAAGTTGTCGAGATAAGTGCACCATGGGCTGTATACATCTTTGATAATAATGAAGGAGAGACACTTGATTGAAGAACTGTTGTTTGAGAAATATCTCTAATTTGATAACATGGTCCCATTAAAATGCAAAGAAATAGAGCGATAAATGCGTTGCTTGTAACACCATATAGAAACGTAAGGATGCTAAACATAAGAGAGCCTAATGCCATGGAGCGTATTAAATTATTTTGAATGTATGAACTCATTCTCCACGCTATTAGACCACCAATTAATGTACCGACATAGTAACTTGTATTAATATATCCCCACCATTCTTCACCTTTATGTAGAATAGTCGTTACATATGCCATCGTAATAGCACCAATCCATATTGTTCCTGCGAAAGTTTCAATTATGTCCATTAGTGTAACTGTGCGCAAAGAAGGGTGATGAAATAATAGTTTCCAGCCTTCTAATAAAGCGGCGCTTTTTGAAGAGGAAGGCTCTGTTACTCGTTCAGTATGTATGGAACGTAATGAAAAGTGTAATGCAACACATCCAAAAATCATCAGAATGTTATTAATCATGAGTGTAGAAGTAGCGCCAATGAGAAGAACTATAATACTTGTAAATGAATAAGCCGTCGCTTGTGCAATTTGTGTTGAAAATGAAAAGATACTATTTACTTTTACCAATTTTTCTTTTGGTGTTAGGCGTGGAAGGATGCTGTATAGTAATGGAGCACTCCACCCACTACATAATGAAATGAAAAAAATGAAAGTTAATAGAGCTAAAATGTTTGTGGATAAGACCGGGAATAAAATCATTAATAATAGCAAAAGAGCTGTTTTCAGCCATTGCAGAGTATATAGCAATGCATAAGATGGAAAACGATTCATTATAAGTGGTGCAGATGTGTTCGCGATAAGATTTGTGATTACTTGTAATAATGGAAAAAGAGCGGTAATTGTAGCTGATTTAGTTGTGATATAGATGTGAGTTGTAATAATCATTATGTATACAATGTCAGCAAGGGTAATACACATTTTGGAGCCTAAATAGAAAGCTAGTGAGCGTTTCGGCAATAAGAATACCACCTTCCAAAAAATAATGGTTTTTCAGTTAGAATAATTATAATTTTAAAAATATAATTTTGGAAGAATTAAATTTTTTGTCATTTTTTGAAAGGGATTTTCATGTATAATGAAGAATATATTAATATAGTATTTTATTAATGCTTGTTGTAACAGCGAATATATATAATAGCTTGTAGCAAACGCCCCTCTATGAGAAAGGGCGGATAAACCATTCTTTTCTTCATATACATATAGAAAATGAGAAAGAAAGTGAGGGTTGCATATGGCCGGATGGGTGATTTGGTTCATAATAGCAGGTATTTTATTTATCGCAGAAATGTTGTCGATTACGTTTTACATGCTTTGGCTTGGGATTGGGGCTGTTGTCGGAGGTCTTATTGCTTTGTTTGCTCCTGATGCACTATTTTTACAAGTTGTTGCTGGTGCGATTGTCAGTTTAACATTGACCTTCTTTACGAAAAGAATTTCAAAAAACTTTCGAGAAGCAAAAGGTTTTACTGATACAGTAGATAAACTTGTTGGTAAAAAGGGAATTGTTATGCAAGCGATTACAAGTGAAGTGAACGGTATTGTGAAAGTGGATGGAGATACTTGGACAGCTATTTCGGATACTCCTATTGATGCTGGAGAAAAAGTCGTTGTTATAAAGAGGCATAGTACTATTTTACAAGTAAAAAAGGAGAGTGAATAAATATGGTAGTAGCATTAACGTTAACGATTATTTTCGCATTGATTGTCGTTGTATTTGTTGCATTGACGATTAAAATTATCCCACAGCAAAAAGTTGGGGTTATTGAAAGGTTTGGTAAATTTCAGCGCATTATGCACCCAGGATTAAATATTTTAATCCCGATTGTAGATCGCGTTCGTGTATATCATGATCTACGTATTCAACAAACGAATGTACCACCGCAAAAGGTAATAACGAAAGATAATGTACAAGTAGAAATTGATACAATTATTTTCTATCAAATTGTTGAACCAGAACTTGCGACATACGGTATTTCTAATTATGAATATGGTGTTCGCAATATTACTTCTGCAACTATGCGTCAAATTATTGGTAAAATGGAACTTGATGAAACATTATCAGGTCGTGAGAAAATTTCAACAGAAATTCGCTTAGCGCTTGACGAAGCAACAGAAAAATGGGGCGTTCGTATTGAACGTGTTGAAGTAGTAGATATTAACCCGCCAAAAGATGTGCAAGCATCGATGGAAAAACAAATGAAAGCAGAACGTAATAAACGTGCGATCATTTTAGAAGCGGAAGCTGCAAAACAAGATAAGGTTCTTCGTGCTGAAGGTGAAAAACAAAGTAAAATCTTGATGGCTGAAGGGGATAAAGAAGCACGTATTCGTGAAGCTGAAGGTATAAAAGAAGCAAAAGAATTAGAAGCGCAAGGGGAAGCAAGAGCGATTGATGAAATTGCAAAAGCAGAACAAAATCGAATTGAGTTACTTCGTGCAGCAGATTTAGATGAGCGCGTACTTGCTTATAAATCATTTGAATCATTGATTGAGGTTGCGAAAGGGCCAGCAAATAAAGTCTTTATTCCATCTAATGCAATTGAAACACTTGGTACACTTGGGGCAATCGGAGAAATCTTTAAAGAAAAACAAGCGAAGAAACTACCTTCAAATGATACAGGTAAAGAACAATAAGAATGAGAAAGAGAAATGGGATGCCATTTCTCTTTTTTTGTGCGTATATTACATAAAGCTTGTACATATTCATGTATAAAGAAGGTGATACAGTGAAAAAGTATGCAACTCGTATACATGGAAAGAAACTAATTTCATTACTCTTTTTATATGCACTAGTAGTAATTATTATTGCGTCGATTGTGACGTCACTTTTACATACAATGAAATCTTATTATGCGAATCAGTGGTTTGGAAAAGTATCGATGCAAGGTTTTGTTCAAATGATAGAAAGTGAGAATCATTACTATGGATATGATTATTTTAAAAAATATAAACGGGACTCAGTTGGAAGTTTACTATTCTCTATCGCGACGGATTTAAAAATTAAAGATTTAAGAACGTTTGTTGGTAAAGAAGTACCCGGTATGTCAAAATATTATTCTAACATTATCGTAGCTGGTGAAGGGACGAACTATACGAATATTCCTAATGAATCTAGTGTACCAATTGAAGAAGTAACGAAAGAACGAGAAGTAGCAAAAGACAAAGTTACAGAAGCGGAAAAGAAGAATCCAGTGCAAAAAAAGAACGGGACAAAAAAGGGAGAAAGCGCGGTATATATTTACCATACACATAGCTGGGAATCCTTCTTTCCGTTATTACCAGGGGCTACCGATCCATCGAGTCCAGATGTAAATGTGTCCTTATTAGGGAACCGTTTTAAGGAGCAACTTGAAGGACAAGGAATTCCAGTAATTCATGATAAAACGAATATGGGTGATTTACTAGCAAGTAAAAAATGGAAATGGTATCAGTCGTATACAGCATCTCATGAATATGTAAAAGAAGCATTAGCACAAAATAATAAAATTGCGTTTCCGATTGATATACATCGTGATGATCAGCGAAAGAAAGTAACAACAAAAGTCATTAACGGGAAATCGTATGCAAGATTATATTTTATTATTGGGATGGAAAACGAAGGGCGTGCTGAAAATGAAAAAATCGCAAGGGCGATCAATAGCTATTTAGATGAAAACTATTACGGATTAAGTAGAGGGATTTTTCCGAAGTATAAAAAAGATGGAAATGGGATTTATAACCAAGATTTATCTAAAAACGCAATATTAATTGAAGTTGGTGGTGTGGATAATACGTTAGATGAACTATATAATACCATTGATGTGTTAACGGAAGCGTTTAGTAAGTATTATTGGAACAATGCGGAGAAAGTGAATGGGTGAGGAACGGGAAACTGTTCCTTTTTTGTGTTACTTAAAAAATTATTAGGATTTCATAATGTGAAATAAGAGAGGGATTGTACCTATTAAAATTGATATAATAATTGAAAATTCAGTCATCTAATAGAGTTTCTAAACTTTTTAGTATATTATTATGGGAAATTGGAGGGGAAAGAATGGCAATTAGAACAGGGGAACAGTATATTGAAGGATTGCGAAAAAGAAATCCTGAAATTTGGATTGGTGGAAGAAAAATAACGGATGTAGTAAATGAAGATGTTTTTCGCGAACCTATTTTACAAATTGCTAACTTATATGATATGCAGCACAATCCAGAATATCAAGATAAGATTACTCATATATGCGAAGAGACAGGCGAAAGGGTCTCAAATGCCTTTTTAGTGCCAAAAAATTATGAGGATTTAAAAGCACGTCGTGAATTATTTGAAGTATGGGCAAAAGCTACCTTCGGTTTAATGGGAAGAACACCAGATTTTTTAAATGTAACAGTGACTTCAATGGCAAGTAATTCTTGGTTTTTTGAGAAGTTCAATCCAGAATGGGGAACGAATATAAAGAATTATTATAAACATATACGGGATAATGATTTATTTTTAACACATGCGATTATTAATCCGCAAAATGATCGTAGTAAGGCTTCTCATCAACAAGAAGATGAAACGATGCATTTAGGTGTAGTAAGTGAAACAGCAGAAGGGATGTATGTTAGTGGTGCTAAAATGTTAGCGACACTTGCTCCAATTACAGACGAGGTAATTATATATTCCTATCCAAGTTTTAAGCCAGGTGATGAACGTCATGCAATCTCTTTTGCAGTACCAATTGATGCACCAGGACTAAGAGTTCTTTGTCGTGAGCCAATGCAAGATGGAAAACGTTCTTTATTTGATCATCCTCTTGCATCAAGGTTTGAGGAAATGGATGCATTACTAGTATTTCATAATGTGTTTATCCCATGGGATAAAGTATTTATTTATCAAAATATAGAAGCTGGGAATCAATTGTATCCTAAAACGGGAATTGGTCATCAACCAGCGCATCAATCTGGAGTAAGAGGATTAGTAAAGCTTTCTTTCGCTGCTGAAGTAGCTATGAAATTAGCAGATTCGATAGGAGTAGATGGATTTTTGAATGTACAAAACCAGTTAGCAGAGCTTATGCAAGATGTAGAAACGATACGTGCGCTCTTACAAGTAGCTGAGTATGAATATGAAACGAATCCATATGGAGAAGTTATTCCTGCAAGGTTGCCACTTGATACGATACGCAGTTTATTACCTAAAATGTATCCACGTGCAATTGAGATTATTCAAACTATTGGTGCTGGTGGATTATTAATGTCACCCACAGGTGCAGATTTTATGAATCCAGAAATTCAAGACGATATGGAAAAATACTATATCGGGCGTGAAGGAGTATCTTCTGAGGAACGAGTTCGTTTATTTAAATTAGCATGGGATATATGTGGAGAAGCTTTTGGACAACGGTTATTACAATATGAGCGTTATTATTCTGGAGATCCGGTGCGTAAAATGGGAATGTTTTATAATGCGTACAAAAAACAACAAACGTTTTCCCTAGTAAACAATGCTTTGCAATCAAGTTCATCTGAAGGTGCTTTAAGTTAAATAAAAATGTTTGCGCTTACATTTTTATTTGGAAAAGGAAGGAGCAACAGATGATAACAAGAATTTTACTGTTAGGATGTAAATCTTCTTATATTTTTAACAACATCTAAAACTAGAGAACTGTAACTGGAATAGGGGAGGTAAATGATTTGATCGCTTCTATCGGTAAAATTTGTAAAATTCTAAATTGTTTTACGAGTGATGAGCCTGTACTAGGTAATTCTGAAATAGCGGAAAAACTAAATATGAATGCAAGTACGGTTCATCACCTTGTTCGTACGTTGTGTGCAGAAGGAATGCTCATTCAAGATGAGCAAAGAAAATATAGATTAGGCTGGAAATTGTTAGAGTGGGGAAACCAGGTTATGTTTCAGCAAGAGATTTATAGCGGAGCAATTCCACTTGTAGAAGAGCTGGTTAGAAATTTTAATGGGACTGTGCATATTGGTATGTATGATCGTGGTGATGTCGTATTTATTTTGAAAGTTTCATCAAGGGAATCAGTTCAAATTTCAACACATGTTGGATCAAGAGAGCCTGCATATTGTACAAGTACAGGGAAAGTGTTGCTTTCGTTTCATTCATCTTCATTAGAATGTACGTCAGAAAAAGAACTTTTACGACGAGCCCCTAATACAATTACTTGCGTGAAACAATTTCAAGTGGAGTTACAGAAGATTCGTAAACAAGGATATTCAATTAGTGATAATGAAAATGAACATGGACTATATGGAATTGCTGCTCCAATTCGATCTTATACTGGCAGAACTATTGCGGCGCTTAATATTGTTGGTCCCATATCATATATGCAGGGAAGTAAACGTGAAATCATAATTCAAAGTGTGATGAATACAGCAAATTTGATTTCAAAGGAATTTGGTTATTTAGAAATCTAACTCTAGAAGAAGAGAGATGAGAATCATTTATATACATGAGCAGTGTATACCTGAATTAACGAAATCAATTGTTACAATTGGTGCTTTTGATGGTGTACATAAAGGCCATCAAACTGTTATTAAAAATGCTGTTGAGAAGGCAAAGGAATTAAAGATAACAAATGTTGTGTATACATTTGATCCACCACCACGTTTTTATTTTCAAGGGGCGCAAATATTAACAGCCATTGAAGAGAAGGTGAGCGAATATCTTCAACAAGAATTAGAAATTATGTATGTCATGGAGAGTTGCAAAAGTCTAGCTCTTTACTCGGTTAGTCTTTTAAAACGATATAAATAGAAGGAATAAAGAGGAGGAAATAATATGTCTAAAACATTGCAATCTTTTAATTTACTAAAATGGATTGATGAGAATAAGGAGTTATTGAAGCCGCCAGTAAATAATAAAGTTATTTGGCAAGATTCGGAATTTATCGCCATGATATTAGGTGGTCCAAATAGAAGACGTGATTTCCACGTAGATCCTTCAGATGAATTTTTCTATCAAATTAAAGGTGAATGTTATGTGGAGTGTATTACAGAGGAAGGTAAGCGGGAAGTCGTCACAGTAAAAGAAGGGGATGTATTTATGCTGCCAGCAATGGTACCACATTCACCACATCGTGTTGCTAATACATTTGGGCTAGTAATTGAAAGAAAACGTAGCCAAGGAGAACTTGAGGATTTCGTTTGGTTCTGTGACGAGTGTAATCATGAAATGCATCGTGTACGTGTTCAATTAAATGATATCGAAAAACAAGTAAAAGAAGCAATTCATAGTTTTAATTCAAATAAGGAAATTCGAGCGTGTAAGAACTGCGGTCACATTATGCCAGAAGAAGTGGAGGAATGGAAGTGCGAATAGATTTTCATACACATATTATTCCTGAAACTTTTCCGGATTTTGAAGAGAAGTTTGGTGGCGGTCGTTGGCCGATATTAAATCGGACTTGTACATGTGGTGCAAGTATTATGGTTGGAGGTAAAAACTTTCGTGACGTTACAGACCAAGTCTGGTGCCCTAAGAAAAGAATTGAAGATATGGACCGTGAAGGTGTAGATATTCAAGTTTTATCGCCAATCCCTGTTACATTTTCGTATTGGGCAAAACCAGAGGAAGCCGAAAGTATGGCACGTATTCAAAATGATTTTATTGCAGAAACAGTTTCAGCACATCCAGATCGTTTTGTAGGGTTAGGAACAGTTCCGATGCAAGATGGAGAAACTGCAATTCGTGAAATGGAGCGTTGTATAACGGAATTAAATTTACATGGTATTGAAATTGGCACAAACGTAAATGGTAAAAATTTAGATGATCCATCGTTTATTGAATTCTTTCGAATGGCTGAAAAATGGCAAGTTCCGATTTTTATTCATCCATGGGAAACATTAGGGCGCGATAGAATGCCACATCATAATTTTATGTATACAGTTGGGATGCCAAGTGAAACAGCACTTGCGGCAGCTACACTAATATGTAGTGGGATAATGGAGAAATTTCCACGGTTAAAGGTTTGTTTTGCACATGGGGGAGGGTCTTTCCCATATATTTTGCCAAGATTAGATCAAGGATGGAAAGTATGGCCACATTTACGGCTGACTACATACCCTCCTAGTTATTATGCAAAGAAATTTTATTTTGATTCTTTAAATTATGATCCTATTAATTTGAAATATATGATTGAAAGATTTGGACATGAAAAGATTTTCATGGGTTCAGATTATCCATTTTTATTGCGAGAAGTTGATCCGGGAAAAGTGATTGATGAAACAGTCGGTTTATCGGAGGAACAAAAAGCAGCGATGCTTGGGGGGAATGCTGCGGGATTTTTAAATATTGATATAAAGAAACGAGGTGTAGCATATGCAGAGATTACAAACACCTGAGAGCAAATTAAGTGAGTTAGGAATCACACTACCAGCTATCCGCCCAGCAGTTGGAAATTATGTGAGTTGTGTAAAAGTAGGTAACTTATTGTTTACTGCTGGACAAGGGGTAGATGAGTATCATGGGAAATTAGGAAAGGATATTTCAATTGATGAAGGATATAAAGCAGCAAGACAATCAATGTTGAATTTATTGAGTGTTGTGAGAAACGAACTAGGTGATTTAAATAAGGTGAAACAAGTTGTAAAGCTGCTTGGTTTTGTAAATAGTACGGAAGATTTTATTAATCAGCCAAAAGTAATGAACGGGGCATCTGATGTATTAGTAGATATTTTTGGGGAAAAGGGAAAACACGCCCGATCTGCAGTCGGTATGGCTCAATTACCTAATAACACAACAATTGAAATTGAGATGGTTTTAGAAATTGAGGAATAGGAGGTAAGGAAGGTGAACAAAGAATTATTAGCTGACAAAATGAAAGTAAAAGATGCGAAATTGTTTATTGATGGACAATATGTGGATTCCATATCTGGCGAAACATTTGATACGTTCAATCCAGCGACGAATAGAAAGCTTGCTTCTATTGCAAAGGCAAATGAAGAGGATACAAAAAGAGCAATTGATGTGGCAGAACGTACATTTAAAAGCGGCATTTGGAGTAAAATTCCTGTGGAAGAGCGGTCGAATATTTTATGTAAAATGTCAGATTTGATTATGGAAAGAGTGGATGAACTAGCGTATATAGAAACTCTTGATGTTGGGAAACCGATTAAAGAAAGTAAAGGATTCGATATACCACGTTCGGCTCATAATTTTCGCTTCTTTGCTGAAATGGCTAAATATATGGTGCATGAGCATTATGACAAACATAACTTTATGTCATATGCAAAGTATGCTCCCGCGGGAGTGACCAGTTTAATCATTCCTTGGAATTTGCCATTTATGCAAATGACGTGGAAAGCATCAGCTGCACTTGCTTCTGGTAATACTGTTGTTGTCAAACCAGCCTCCTATACTCCATTAAGTGCAGTTATGCTCGGTGAAATTGCAAATGATGCAGGACTACCTCCAGGTGTACTTAATATTATTACAGGTCCAGGGAATACTGTCGGGACAAAAATGACAACACATCCAGCTGTAAGAAGAATTTCATTTGTTGGAGAAAGTAATACAGGAAAAACAATTATGCGTAATGCATCAGAAAACTTAATACCTGTTTCGTTAGAATTAGGGGGTAAATCAGCAAATATCGTATTTGAAGATGCAGATTTAGATGAAGCGGTACAAGGATCGATTGAAGCTATTTATCGGAACCAAGGAGAAATTTGTTTAGCTGGTTCAAGATTACTTGTGCAAGAAAGTGTATATGAACAGTTTTTAGAGAAATTTGTAGCGGCTGTAAAAAGAATAAAAGTGGGAGATCCTCTTTCTGAAGATACAGATATGGGAGCGCTTGTATCAAAATCTCATTTAGAAACAGTTGATCGTTATGTAGAAATAGGAATTTCAGAAGGGGCAAAATTAGCCTATGGTGGAAAAAGAGTGGAGAGTCTAGTAGAAGGAAACTTTTATGAACCTACTATTCTATATGATGTCGATAATAGTATGCGTGTAGCGCAAGAAGAGATATTTGGCCCAGTTCTAGTTGTTATTCCATTTAAAACGGAAGAGGATGCAATTCGCATTGCGAATGATTCCATTTATGGACTAGCTGGAGTTGTTTGGACAAATAATCTTAGACGAGCGCAACGAGTGGTTTCACAAATCGATTCAGGCTTACTTTGGATTAATTGTTGGTATGTTCGAGATTTACGTACTCCATTTGGCGGTTCGAAGGCGAGTGGGATTGGTAGAGAAGGTGGACGTCATAGTTTCGAATTTTATACGGAAGCTAAGACGGTTACGATGAAATTATAAAGGTGATGTTTTAACTTAAAGTTCAAAGCTCCCATCTGACATTTATGGAAATAAAATAGTTAGGTGGGGGCTAGTTATCATGTCATTGATTGGGGATATATAAATTTAAAAAATGAGGTGAAAGCAATTGTTAATTAAAGAATTAGCTGATGAACTATTACAAGCTGAAAATTCACGAGTAGGGATACCTCCTTTTACTGAGAGATATGCTAATTTATCTGTTGAGGATGCTTATAATATTCAGCTTGAAGTAGTAGAAAGAAAGTTGGAGAATGGGCGTTGTGTAATTGGAAAGAAAGTTGGACTTACGAGTGTTGCGATGCAGCAGATGCTTGGGGTAAATGAACCAGATTATGGACATTTACTAGATGATATGAAGATAGAAAATGGTAGTGAAATTTCAATAAGTTCCTTTGTATCTCCCAAAATAGAGGCAGAAATAGGGTTTGTTTTAGCAGAAGACTTAAATGGGCCTAATATTACATATGTTGACGTACTAATGGCGACGAAATATGTAGTGCCTACACTTGAAATTATTGATAGTCGAATTGCTGATTGGAAAATTCGGCTTGCTGATACAGTGGCGGATAATGGATCGTCGGCAAAAGTTGTAATTGGTGATACATTCTCTAGTGTTGATAAAGTAGATTTACGTACAACCGGAATGACACTTTATAAAAATAAGAGTTTAATTGCAACGGGTGCTGGTGCGGCTGCATTAGGGCATCCTGCGCAAGCTGTTGCTTGGCTAGCTAATAAACTTCATGAGTTTAATATTGGATTAAAAGCAGGGGAGTTAATTTTACCAGGTGCGTTATCTGGTGCAGTCTCAGTAAATAGTAAAGATAGTATTCAAGCTGATTTCGGTTCACTCGGATCGGTTTCTGTTACCTTCATATAGATTAAAGGATTGAAAAAGGAGGGATAGATGTGGAGAAAGTAAAGGTAGCTATTATTGGATCAGGTAATATTGGCACGGATTTAATGTATAAATTAAGAAAAAGTGAAGTCATAGAGCTGAATGCCATGATCGGAATAGATTCGGAATCGGATGGTTTAAAGCGAGCAAAAGAAGCGGGATACGAGGTTTTTGATAATGGAATACAAGCAATTATTGATAATCCAAGTTTAGCTGATATTGTATTTGATGCAACTTCAGCTAAAGCACATAGTTATCATGCAAAAGTATTAGGAGAACTTGGAAAAATAGTAATTGACTTAACACCTGCTGCATATGGACCGTTCGTTTGCCCTGCTATACAAAATAATAATTTTGTAGATAAGCAAAACGTTAATATGATTACGTGCGGGGGACAAGCAACGATTCCGATTGTTTATGCTATTAATGAGGTAGCAAATGTTACATATGCAGAGATAGTTGCTACAATTTCAAGTTTAAGTGCTGGTCCAGGTACACGGGCAAATATTGATGAGTTTACTATTACCACAAAGCGTGGAATTGAAGAAGTTGGTGGAGCAGACAGCGGGAAAGCACTTATTATATTAAATCCTGCAGACCCGCCTATTTTAATGAGAGATACAGTATATTGTGAAGTTGAAAATATGGATGAATTTTCTATCCAAGAAGCTATTTATAAGATGGTTGAAGTAGTGAAGCGATATGTTCCGGGTTATTCTTTAAAACAAGAGCCGATGTTTGATGGGAATCGAGTAACTGTATTTTTAGAGGTTGAAGGAGCTGGAGATTATTTTCCCCCTTATGCCGGTAATTTAGATATTATGACAGCGGCGGCATTAAAAGTAGGTGAAGAATTTGCCGTGCAAATCATTTCGGAGAAGAAAAGAGGTGTAATGAATGAGGCGAAATAGTGAAATGCCAGTGAAAATAACGGAAGTTTGTTTACGTGATGGAAGCCATGTAATGAAACATCAATTTACAGAAGAACAAGTTCGATCTGTTACAAGGGCATTAGATGAGGCTGGTATGCATTATATCGAAGTGAGTCATGGGGATGGCTTAGGAGGATCCACATTACAATATGGAAAGTCGTTAGTTAATGAAATGAAGCTGATTGAAGCAGCGGTAGATGAGTGTAAACAAGCTAAAGTAGCTGTTTTATTAATTCCCGGCATTGGAACGATCTATGAATTAAAGCAAGCTGCAAGTATTGGTGCGAAAATTGTTCGTGTAGCAACGCATGTAACAGAAGCTGATGTTTCAGCTCAGCATATTCAATTTGCGCGTGAGTTAGGAATGGAAGTATGCGGTTTTTTAATGATGGCACATTCTGCACCGGTTGAAAAGTTAGTAGAACAAGCAAAGCTTATGGAAGGTTATGGTGCAGAAGCAGTTTATGTAACAGATTCAGCGGGGGCTTTATTGCCTCATGAAGTACGTGAACGTATCCGTGCTTTGCGTCAATCTTTAAATATTGAAATTGGTTTCCATGGTCATAATAACCTTTCTGTTGCAGTAGCGAATACAGTGGCGGCAATTGAAGAAGGTGCGACACGTATTGACGGAAGCGTGCGGTGTCTTGGAGCTGGAGCTGGAAATGCCCAAACAGAAGTATTGCTCGCTGTTTTAGATCGTATGGGATATAAGCTAGATATAGATTTATATAAGATGATGGACTTGGCTGAGGATGTTGTTGCGCCTTTATTGCCAGCACCACAAGAAATTCAAAAAGGTAGTCTTGTAATGGGATATGCTGGTGTATACTCTAGCTTTTATTACATGCTGAAAGAGCGGCAAAACGATTTAATGTAGATGCCCGTGATATTTTAATAGAACTGGGGAAAAGAAAAGTAGTTGGAGGACAAGAGGATATGATTTTAGATGTAGCGGCAGAATTAGCAAAGATAAAAATGGGGGTGTAACATATGGCTTTAGTGAAAGGGGCAGATTTAGAAATTATTGACTATTTACTTCAAGCTGAAAAGGAAAGGAAAGAAGTAGTAAAAGTAACGGATAAGCACCCAGATTTAACAGTAGAGGATGCTTATAAATTACAAAAATGTTTAATTGAACAGAAAATGAACGAAGGTTCTAAAAGAGTTGGTGTGAAACTTGGGTTAACGAGTAAAGCAAAACAACAAATGATGGGTATTGATGAAGCGATATACGGATATTTATTGGAAGATATGTTAGCGTTCGAATGGGAGCCATTGCAATACGAAACATTGATTCATCCAAAAGTAGAACCAGAGATTGCTTTTTTAATAGGTGAGGATTTACAGGGAACGAATGTGACAGCAGATGATGTATTAAAGGCAACAAAATATGTTGCGCCAGCTTTAGAGATTATTGATAGCAGGTATTTAAATTTTAAATTTACATTACCTGATGTAATAGCAGATAATTGTTCATCTTCAAAGTTTTTATTGGGAAGTAGATGGATGGATGCTAAAGAAATAGACTTAGCTAGTGTAGGGATGGTTATGTCGAAAAATGGTAAGATTGCTACAACTGGAACGGGGGCAGCAGTGCTGGGACATCCAGCAGAGGCAATTGCTTGGGCGGTAAATAAACTTGGTTTACAAAATGAAGGATTTAAAAAAGGTGATATTGTATTAAGTGGAGCATTATCTGAAGCGATTGCATTTAAAGCAGGAGATTCCATAATTGCACAATTTGATGATTTAGGAAGTGTAGCGATGTTTTGTGAATAAATAGTAAAGTGAGAGATAAAAATGCCAATTATACAAATTCAAATAATAGAAGGTAGAAAGCAGGAGCAAATTCAAAATCTAATATTTGATGTTACAGAGGCAGTTGCGAAAAACTTAGATGTAGATGTTGGACGAGTGCGTGTTTTAGTGAATGAAATCCCGAGTTCACATTGGGGAGTAGGAGGAAGGTCTAAAGCTAGTTTAGATGAAAAATAGGTGTTAACAAAAGCAATTTTCATTCATTTTAGAATGGGGATTGCTTTTGTTATTTTGAAAATTTTTAATAATATGTTAAAATCTAATCTTGGTTTTAAGTTGATAAGGGGGAATAAGCATGCAAATACTACTAATACGCCACGGAGAATCAGAAGCCGACATTTTAAATGTACATGAAGGACGAGCTGACTTTGAATTAACAGAAAAGGGAAGACAGCAAGTACAAAGACTTGTACAGAAAGTGAAAGCGGATTTCCCGCCAGATTTCATTTGGGCAAGCACATTAAAACGTGCTCGAGAAACGGCTGAAACATTAGCGGAAGAAATCGGATGCCCAATTCAACTAGAAGAAGAATTAATGGAGTTTAATAATGGAGTACAAGCCGGTTTATCCTTTGAAGAAGCGAAAAAATATCCAGAGCCAAAATTTCTCCATGATCGTTTTGAAAACGGGGAATCATTTATTGAATTTAGAATGAGAATAGAAGGAATCTTTTCTAAAATCGTGACAGAGAATACATATGACCGAATTGCAATTGTTGCACACGGTGGTGTAATAAATAGTATTTTACGAGCGTTTTTCCAAATGCCAATTAGCATGGACTATTATTTTAAAATGGGAGATACGGGAATTAGCTTGATTGAACTTACGGATAAACAGAAAACTATTCATTTTATAAATGATACAAATCATTTAGATAGGATGTAAGAGGATATGTACAAAGTTGTATTTATTGATGTTGACGGTACTCTTTTAAGCGAGATTGATAGAAGTATGCATGAAAGCACAAAAGAAGCGGTACAAAGGTTAATAGATAAAGGAATTCACGTAGTTGTTACAACAGGGAGACCATATAGTTTATGCTTACAATTTAAAGAGCTGGGCATAAATACGTTTATTTCTGCAAATGGTGCACATATAAAATGTGCTGATGAAGTTGTACATAAATCGGTACTTTCAAGTGAAATTGTTCATGATATTTCAAGTTTTGCTGAATTACATGGTCATAGTGTTTCTTATTTTACAGAAGAATTTGTAATGAATGGTATTGCCTCAGAAGACGAACGTGTAATACGAGCATTAAATGAAACGTTAAATTTAGAACATTATCCTGACAAAATTAGAAACTTATCAGAAGAGATTTATTGTGTATGTCTGTATGCTGATGAAACAGAAGCTCAAAAATTCTTTGAAAGATATCCAGCACTTACGTTTGAACGTTTTCATGGTTACGTTATGAATGTGTTGGAAGATAATAAAGTATCGAAGCTAACTGCAATTCAAAAGGTATTGGAACATCTAAAAATTTGTAAGTCAGAAGCAATTGCATTCGGAGATGGTGGGAATGATATTGAGATGTTACAGTATGTAGGATTAGGAATTGCGATGGGGAATGGCGGAGAAGAGTTAAAAACAAGGGCAGATTTCGTTACAAAGAAGGCGAGTGAAGGTGGTATTTTATTTGCCTTAGAGAAGTTTCATGTCGTCTAACATACCTTTATTGAAATAAAGGTATGTTAGGATCTTTAATGTGCTCGCACAATAAAATATGAATTTGTCCGCGATGATGATAAAAGTGTGCAACGATTTCAAGCAACCATTCGAATCGAGAATAAGAAATACCCCAATAAGCAGTCATAATTTCCGCTAACTCTTCATTGGAATAGGATAAGAAAGTTTTAGAAAGTAGTTCGTACCCTTTTATCATCATTTGTTGCATTTGAGTAATCGTTTTTGGTGTTTGTTCTATATAAAAGGTATGTAACTCTTTTTCCGAAATACCATTTAATACGAGCAAATCCGCATGGAAAATAAGGGAAAGATGTGTATACATTTCAAATAATGAACGCTTTGATTCAATCGGTTTTATTATTAAATCACTTTCAGTATATTGGTTCAGTATTTGAATAGAAGTATCGACAGCAACTTTAAGTTGGTGCAACGCAGATTGTACAAACATTGTAATTCTCCTCATCTCCGTATATAATAGTTTCTTAAGGGTATTATATCATACTCAAAATTCCGAAAATTCTAGTAGTTTGACTAGCATATTGAAAAGTATTATATTGTAAAAGGTCATATGAAACGTGAAATAGAATGGAATGTAATTATTGAGTTAGGAGTTAGACCAATGAGCTTGAAATATGGAAGAGATACAATTGTTGAAGTTGACTTAAATGCTGTAAAACATAATGTAAAAGAATTTAAAAAACATGTGAATGATGAAAATATTACAATGATGGCTGCTGTAAAAGCGAATGGGTATGGCCATGGAGCAGTTGAAGTTGCCAAGTCTGCTATCGAAGCAGGAATAAACCAACTTGCAGTTGCATTTGTAGATGAAGCAATAGAATTAAGAGAAGCTGGAATCACTGTCCCGATTTTAATTTTGGGCTATACATCAGTAGCAGCTGTGGAAGATGCAATTCAATATGACGTTATGATGACTGTTTATAGAATTGAAGATTTACAAAGTATAAATGAAATTGCAAACCGTCTTCAAAAGAAAGTACAAATTCAAGTGAAAATTGATACAGGAATGAGTCGTATCGGTTTACAAGAAGAAGAAGTGAAACCATTTTTAGAAGAATTAAACCGTATGGAGTATGTGGAAGTGGTAGGAATGTTTACACATTACTCTACCGCTGATGAAACTGATAAAGCATATACGAATATGCAAACAGGTTTATTCGAAAAAGCTGTAAATACAGCAAAAGAATTGGGAATTCATTTTCCATATATTCATAGTTCAAACAGTGCAGGATCAATGGAACTTAGCAACACATTTCAAAATATGGTTCGTGTCGGTATTGGAATCTATGGAATGTATCCTTCGAAAGAAGTTGATCATACTGTTGTAGCGTTAAAACCAGCGTTGTCTTTAAAATCAAAAGTAGCTCATGTTAAACATGCGAAGAAAAAACGTGGTGTTAGTTATGGAAATACGTATGTAACAACGGGTGAAGAATGGATTGCAACTGTCCCGATTGGTTATGCGGATGGTTATAATCGTCAGTTGTCTAATAAAGGACATGCACTAATAAACGGAGTTCGAGTACCTGTTATTGGCCGTGTTTGTATGGATCAGCTTATGCTAGATGTTACGAAAGCAATGCCAGTACAAGTTGGAGATGAAGTTGTATTCTATGGTAAACAAGGCGAAGAAGAAATTGCGGTAGAAGAAATAGCAGATATGTTAGGGACAATTAACTATGAAGTTACATGTATGTTAGACAGAAGAATTCCACGTGTTTATAAAGAAAATAATGAAATGACTGCTGTTGTAAATATATTAAGAAAAAACTGAATCGTTCTGATTCAGTTTTTTTATTTTTCACAAATAAAAAATGTTCTATTTGTACCATGTAGTTGAATGTTTTTAAATCCTACAGATTCCAATGAAGAAATTATTTCTTCATTGGAGTAACAAGCTTCCTCAAAAGAAAAGTCACTTCTTTTCCAATTAGCATTTATGTCATGCCTAAATAGTATAAAGTTCATTTCTGCTTTTTTTCTTTCAATGTCATAAGTAGAGTTTATCGTACAGACATATTTTTGTTCTGAAATGTGAAAGGACGCACTCCAACTTTCAAGAAAACCTTTCTCCATATTCATATCAAATGCAAATGTACCTCCATCATATAATGCTAAATAAACATGATGGAAAGTGTTTTTTAGCTCATCTAATTTCATTATATGATTTAAGCTATCACCGGCTGAAATGACATAGTGGAATTTCTCATTCACTTTGAAAGAGCGTGCATCATCGACGGTGAAGGATGCATCTGGCGCGTTTTGACGTGCGTGTTCAATCATTTGAGCAGAACCATCTATACCAGTTACTATAAAATTATTATCAATTAGTTTCCTAGTAAGATGTCCAGTCCCGCAGCAAAGGTCTAATATACGGGAGTGGGAAGCTGCATCTTGTAAAATGAATTTATGATAGGCTGGATAAGAGTGTTCTGCAAAATGTCCCCAATGTTTATTATAGATGTCTGCAAAAACATCATAATCAGAATAAATTAGTTTTTTAGACATATGTATGCTCCTCAAAATTCATTAAATTATAATAGTCATGCTTCGTTTTAATTTCAAAACCACATTGTGTATATAGTTTTAAAGCATTGTTATTTTTCGTTTCGACGTCTAATTCAATTGTTGAAATCCCTTCTGTAATAAGTGTATGTACCATATAACTAAGAATATCTTTACCATATCCTTTACCTTGATAAGAAGGATGAACTGCGAATCCTGATAGTGTAGTAGATTGCCCTTGCTCAGAAACTGTAATCGTTCCTATCACTTTTTCATCGATAAGGGCACTGTAAACTTGATGGGAAGGTGAATTCATCATTTTCTGTAACCATGTAGCGGTATTTTCTACAGAATCTCCAAAGGCTTTACTGGAAATTTCAATAAGATTAAGAAGTGATTCTGAAGATGCAAGAGTGAGCTGTATAGTATTCTTTGTTGTTTTTTGCACTTCTTTTGCTTTGAACTCCATACTATATTCACTATATAAATAAGGTAACTTCATTTGTTTTGCAAATTCTTTCCCAGAAGCAGAATCCCCATTCATAATAAGAAGAGCTTCATCTGCCTCCCTTATTCGTATTTCTTTCATTGCGGTTTGTAAAAGAGTGGTGCCTATATGTTGTTTCCTATAGTTCGGATGGACAAACCCTATTAACTCCAGTTTTGTCGGTCTTTCAAAGTCATACATACTTAATGCACTGATTAATTGTGTATCATCATAAAATAGAAAATCATTTATCTTTTCTTTATTACGAGCAGTTAAAAAGTTTACATGTAAATCTGACGAGTAATCAATTTGATCGTGTTGTCCGCAAATATGAGATAAATCTTTCATTTGCTGAATTTCGTTTGCTGTTAAAGATTTCTTTTTTTCAATATTCATTTCATAATCCCTCTCATTCGTATTTAAAAATAGGATGGATGACTTAGCCACTTTTCTAACTCCACATTACCCTGAACAGATAATAAGCGATATAAATATCGATAGGGTTGTCTACATTCTTTAAGACGAGGAATGGGCATAATGGTTTCGTAACCTTGTTTAAAAGCATGAGCCTCTTTTTCTGTAAATACATATTCTAAGCCGATGAAATCAAACTCTCGAGGAGCAACTGCATAGGCTTCTGTATCTACTAAACCCGTAATAGTTGTACCATCTGATAAAAACTGAGTAGGGTCCATATCAATTAAAACGAGTGTAGCTTCCTTTGGTGCTGGCAAGGAAGAGAGTTGTGACTCAAAAGTATGAAATGCGTTATGGATGCCCGCGTTATCGGAATAGAACCTATTTACAAGATCTTTACTGACTTTTAATATGTGAGACTTAAATTCTTCTAGTGAAATGTGGAAAGTACTTGATGGGTTTCCTATAAACTCTGCTTGAAACGAATGAATCTCTGCTAGTCCTTTTCCAAGGCTGAATAAAATAGAATCAGGTTGTCCGATAAATGATTGCAGTGTACTTCCGGTTAGTTTTTCGACGATTACATACTCTTGGCCATTTAAAATATGTTTTTGTAAAATAGTAGGGATTGGTAAGGTAGTATGCTTTTTCAATAATGCGTGTATTGTTTCTAAATAATGTACGTTCCTTGGATCAATTCCAAAAAGGTTTTTACATCCCCACCAAAAATCATTGCTAGGCTCTTCAGTCATTTTTGAGGAACGAACAATAACTTCTTCAGATGCTGTTTTAACAAGAAATACATCGCTTGCATGATCTTCATAACCTGGGTGTAAAGTTTGAACAGATAAGATAGATGAAGTGAATAGTTGTTGTAGCATGAAGGTGCTCCTTTTTTCTGTAAATTCCATAAATTCATTATATAACAAAATATGTACTAAGTGGATAATGATAGGGAAAACATAGAACTTAAATAAATCTATTGTGAGAAATTGGTGTGGAAATTATATTTTTCTAGTTTTGTATGAATTATCAAAATAATGTTTTTGATGATACACCTGTAAAAATGCCTGAATGTAAATCTCGTATTTTTCAGTAAATGAAGAGTTCAGCGTACTTGTATGAGGATTATAATGTAGGTTTTGAAAAATATTTCTCAATAATAAAATGAAGAGAAAAATATGAAGAAGTAGAATAGATTCCTTTATAATAGTTTTAAATTAATTAACATGATTAATTATTAATTATATTAGATAGGAGAGAATATTATGGCAAATGTACTCGTAATAAATTTCCCTGGAGAAGGTCATATTAATCCGACTTTAGCTATTGTTAGTGAGTTAATTCAGCGAGGGGAAACAGTTGTTTCGTATTGTATTGAAGATTATAGAAAGAAGATTGAAGCAACAGGTGCAGAATTCCGAGTGTTTGAGAATTTTCTCTCTCAAATTAATATTATGGAACGAGTAAATGAAGGTGGGAGTCCTTTGACGATGCTATCTCATATGATTGAAGCATCAGAGCGTATTGTGACTCAAATTGTAGAAGAAACAAAAGGCGAAAAATACGATTACTTGATATACGATAATCATTTTCCAGTAGGACGTATTATAGCGAATGTTTTAAAATTACCTAGTGTTTCTTCCTGTACAACATTTGCTTTTAATCAGTACATTACTTTTAACGATGAACAAGAATCAAGACAAGTAGATGAAACGAATCCATTATATCAATCTTGTTTAGCGGGAATGGCAAAATGGAATAAGCAGTATGGTATGAAATGTAATAGTATGTATGATATTATGAATCATCCTGGTGATATTACTATTGTATATACTTCAAAAGAATATCAGCCGCGGTCAGATGTATTCGATGAATCGTATAAGTTTGTCGGTCCATCAATTGCTGCTCGAAAAGAAGCAGGCAGCTTTCCTATTGAAGATTTAAAAGATGAAAAAGTGATTTTCATTTCTATGGGAACAGTTTTTAATGAACAACCTGGGCTATATGAAAAATGTTTTGAAGCGTTTAAAGATGTAGAAGCGACAGTCGTATTAGTTGTTGGTAAGAAGATAAATATAAGTCAATTTGAAAACATTCCGAATAACTTTAAGTTGTATAATTATGTACCACAATTAGAAGTATTACAGCATGCTGATGTATTCGTGACACATGGTGGTATGAATAGTTCGAGTGAAGCACTATATTACGGTGTCCCGTTAGTTGTAATTCCGGTAACAGGAGATCAGCCTTTAGTGGCGAAACGAGTGACTGAAGTAGGGGCTGGAATAAGGCTTAATCGTAAAGAATTAGCTTCTGAATTGTTACGTGAGACTGTAAAGAAAGTAATGGATGATGTGACGTTTAAAGAGAATAGTCGTAAAGTTGGAGAGTCACTTCGGAATGCTGGTGGATATAATAAGGCAGTTGATGAAATATTTAAAATGAAAATGAATTCATACTCAAAACTTCAATAAACGTTAGAAACACACTTACTGTAATAAGTAAGTGTGTTTCTATAAATAAATTACATAAAAATCGCCGTAAAGGTGAGAATTCTGTGTATATAAACCGATATCTTTGAATTAGTAGTAAAATTACGTTAAAATAATACTAAGAAAATATATAAGTTTTGGGGGTAATGAATGAAAAAAATATTTGAATACCTATTATTAACAATTGGCTCGATTATAGTAGCAGGTTCATTAGAGCTTATTTTAGCACCTAATGGATTAGTAGATGGCGGGGTAACGGCTATTGCTATTATGGCAAATAAAGTTGCTGGATTACCGCTTTACGGAGTGTTTTTAGGACTTAATATCCCGATTTTACTATTTACTGCAAAAGTAATGGGGAAGAAGTTTTTCATCCGTACATCCTATGCAAATGTTGTTACAACACTCGGATTGATTTATTTAAAACCATTTCCAGCAATTACGACTTCGGAATTATTAATTGTACTTTATGGAGGAGTTCTATTTGGTGTTGGTGTTGGGATTGTTGTAAAAATGGGCGGAGCAATTGATGGATCAGAAATGTTAGCTGTATGGATGAACAAGCATTTTAAAGTACCAATTAGTACATTTTTACTTGCTGTAAATGCGGTTATTTTTGTATTTGTTGCTATTTTATTTTCAATTGAGCAAGCGATGTTCTCATTAGCAATTTTCTATATTGTTACGAAGATGATAGATTTCATATTAGACGGTATTAATCAAGGAAAGAGCGTCATGATTATTTCGAATAAAAATAAAGAAATTGGCGAACTGCTTATGAAAGAATTACAACTGTCTGTTACGTATCTACATGGAGAAGGTGGTTTTTTAGGAGAGCACCAGAGAATTATTTATTGTATTACAAACCGTTTCATTTATCCAAAAATGAAAGATCTCGTTCTCTCTGTAGATCCAACTGCTATAATTGAAGCTTCTTATTCAACAGAAACAACTGGTGTAAAGCGTCCAGGAAGGACAGCGAGATCAGGGCAAGTATCAGAAAAATAGTAACTAAAAATAACTCCACGTAAGTATAACTTACGTGGAGTTATTTTTAGTTAGGGAACCAGACTATTTTCAGTAATTTGACAACCGTTTCGATACTATCTTCGGGAATACTGCCGAAACCAAGTAATACATAAGACGCCTTTCTTAAATTATGTACAGAATCATATGTAGAGAGTGGGTACAATTTGATTCGCTGTTTTGCAGCAGCATGAATAAGTTCTTGTTCGTTCATCCCATTATGAACATGAAGTACGATATGAAGCCCTGATTGTTCACCGAGTATATGAACGCTATTGCCCATTTCGTTTGTAATAGATTTAACTAAAGAAATATGTTTTCTTTTATATAACGTACGACTTCGATTAATATGGCGTTCCCAATCCCCATTTTGAATAAAGGCTGCAAAGGCAAGTTGCTGCAGGGTAGAAACAGTTTGTTTAAACATGCCTCCAAGCGCTTTATAGATTTTTAAAAGATGAGGTGGTAAAACGATATACCCCATTCGCAAAGAAGGTAAAAAGGATTTCGAGAAAGTTCCCATATAAATAACGCGTTCATTTGAATCTAGTCCCTGTAAAGAGGGGATAGGTTTTCCTACATAACGAAATTCCCCGTCATAATCATCTTCAATAATATATCCTTCGCAATCATTGGCCCATCTTAATAATTCGAGCCTTCTAGATAATGGCATAATCATTCCAAGAGGAAATTGGTGAGATGGAGTGACGTATGCCACATTAGCACTTGATTCACGTAAAGCTGAAATATGAATACCTTTATCATCTAGAGGTATAGGGTGAACAGGAAGAGCAGAACTTTGAATCATAGCAGTTATACGGTGAAATCCAGGGTTTTCGATTCCATATTCTTTTTTTGAACCAAGCAGTTGGAGTAGTAGCCAAAGAAGAGGCTGCGTACCGGCTCCGATAATAATTTGATCAGGTGTAGAATGTACCCCGCGAGCATGATATAAATATTTTGAAATATGTTCTCGTAGAATGAACTCACCTTGAGGATCTTCTCTAGCAAATAAATCATTTTCATACTGGAATAAAGTTTCTTGTAATGCTCTTTTCCAGTTTGTAATTGGAAAAGCTTTTTGATCAATAAGGCCTTGGCTACAATCATAGTCATATTGTTCATTTTTAATATTGTTAGCGCTGTTTGACGCAACGTGTTGTTTATTTTGAATGACATCAATATCAACTTCCGCAACAAAAATCCCACGTTTCGGTTTACTTTCTACATAACCTTCAGCTAGTAATTGTTGATAAGCAGATTCAACAGTAATACGACTAACATTAAGTTGTATCGCTAAATTTCTGTGAGAAGGAAGGCGTGTACCGGCAGGTAGTAATCCCTGAGAAATTTCTCGTTTCATATATTCGTAAATTTGTAAGTAAATTGGTGTTTTACTTTCTAATTGTAATGGGATAGTAAGATCCATTTTAAGAATTCTCCTTTAAAAACTGGCCATATAAAAAATAATCGAACTGTCACTTAAGTTAAGGGCAGTTACTTTTTATAATGATGATATAACATTTAGAAAATTTAATAAATAGCAAGGAGAGAATCATAATGAATATTAGAGAAGTAGTAACAGAAGCTGATTTACATGATGTATTCCCTGTATTACAGCAATTACGAACAAAAATCTCAAGAGAAGAAGCAAGTTCTTTATTTCAAAAAATGAAAAAAGAAAATTATAAACTACTCTCGTTACAGAATGAAGATGACGAAGTTGTTAGTCTAGCTGGTGTAGCGATTTGTACGAATTTTTATAATGAGAAACATGTTTTCGTATATGACCTTGTAACTGCAAAAGCTCACAGATCAAAAGGATATGGTAAGGTTCTGCTGTCATATGTAGAAAAATGGGGGGAAGAAAAAGGGTGCAGTTCTATCGTTCTTACATCAGCGTTTCCAAGAGTTGATGCACATCGTTTTTATGAAAGAGAAGGCTACGATAAGGTAAGCTATTCTTTTTATAAAGAATTATAATATTAAGGGGGTTCTATGTGTGAGAACATATGGAACCCCTTTTAATTTAGAATTGAAGAATGAGGAGGGTTAATTACTTATTTTGTCGAATAGTTTCTTTATAATTGAGACGATAATATTGAATTAAAAGAAGGTTAGGGGAGTTTATACTTGGAAAAAATTCAGAAACTATTAATTCCAAAAGGTGTAAGAGTTATCGTAATATCTGATATTCATGGCGAATTAAATCTTTTAAAGGAATTATTACATAAAGTTAATTTTAAAGATGATGATTATTTAATTATAAATGGCGACCTTTGTGAGAAGGGGAACGATAGCATTGGCGTCGTAAACTATGTGATGGATTTAGTAGTTAGCAAGCCGAATGTTTATGTAGTTGAAGGGAATTGTGAAGTTGTAGTTGAAGCGCTTGTAAATGAAAATCCTGCGCTAATAAATTATTTATGTACGCGAAAAAATACAATTTTTAATGAATGGATAGGGCAATTGAACATTACAGTTAATGAAGAAAGTGATATTCGTGAAGTGAAAAACATATTGATGAGCCATTTTTCAAAAGAAATAAAGTGGCTAACAGAATTGCCAACTGCTATTGAAACTGAGGAGTATATCTTTGTACATGCTGGCCTTGAAGATAGAGAGGATTGGAAACGAACAGACAGGAAAAATGCAATTGCAATGCCAGAGTTTTTTTATAAGTCACACAGAGCGGATAAGTACGTAATTGTAGGACATTGGCCTGTTGTGAACTATTCCGATGAGGCGCCGTCTAACAATCCAGTTATTGATAAAGAGAAAAAAATTATTGCGATTGATGGTGGTAATGCGATTAAAGAAGCAGGGCAATTAAATGCATTTATTATTCAGAGGACAACTTCAGGTGATATGTTTTCTTATACGTATGTAGATCATTTTCCGCAGTATGAAGTATTGGCTGATTTTAATGCGAATTCAGTAATGCAGGGCGGGGTTACATATCCGCATTATTACATAGAACCAGTGGAGAGAATGAAAGGTTTTACAGTATGTAAACAACTAGGAACAAATGAATTACTTCATGTGAAAAACGAGTATATAAAGCAACTTGAATCAGGTGAGTATACAGTGAAAACGGATATTTCTTGTGCGCAAATCAGTATTAGAAAAGGGGATACAGTTTCTTTAATTGATGGCAGTTGCATGGGATATGATTTAATTAAAAAAGATGGTGTAGAAGGCTGGATAGAGAAAGGGATTCTACTTGAGGTAAAAAAGAAGGGGAATACAATATTTAGCTAAAATGGGGGGGATATAACCTCCTATTTTTATTAACTATGTTACGAATTCGTACTTCATCTAACTTTTTCCGAAGTTCCGTTTCTAAATTAAACTCGAAAAATTTGGCTAATTTACATAAATAATTCGCATCTTATAACAAAATTATACAATATAGAGTGGAGTTTTGTTTTGATTTTTCAGAAAAAATATTATAATTATATATGAAATAAAGAGAGATGTAGGAGGAAATTATGCAAAACGTTATATTAAAGGGGAACAAAGTTACAATTCGTACAATTGAAGAATCAGATATAAAAACATTATGGAGCCTCATATTTAAAGAAGAAAATCCAGAGTGGAAAAAATGGGATGCACCGTATTTTCCAATATCAATGCAAGAATACACGCCATATAAAGAAAATTCACAAAAACGTTTAAAAGAAGAACCGCTATCGAATTTAATTGTCGAACATGAAGGCCAAATCATTGGGACAGTAGGTTTTTATTGGGAACATAAACCGACGCGTTGGTTAGAAATGGGAATCGTAATTTATGACCCAGCATACTGGAATGGTGGCTACGGTACAGAAGCATTAACATTATATAGGGACTTACTATTTAAAAATATGGAGATTGGTAGAGTAGGACTTACAACTTGGTCTGGCAATGAAAGAATGATGAAAGTAGCGGAGAAAATAGGAATGAGCTTAGAAGGTAGAATGCGAAAATGCCGATATTATAACGGAACATACTATGATTCTATTCGAATGGGAATGATTCGTGAAGAGTGGGAAGTGCTATGTGCAACGAAGGGATGAGGAAGCGTGTACGCTATTATTGCTACATTTGATTGTGTGTTTACTAATAAAGTTAGAGAATTGCAAAATGAATTAACGAATATAATTGAAACAAATGAACTAGCCGGAGTAGAACCACATATAACATTGGCTGATTATAAAGAGTTAGATGTTAATTTATATACGAAAAGATTAGAGGAGTTTGTAGTTTTTCAAGAGAACATCTCCACTGTAACTTTTCCTTCTGTTGGAACTTTTCTTACTAACGGAACGATCTTTCTAGCACCAAACATTACTGATGAATTATTAAGACTTCATCATTCTTATCATGATTATTTCAAAACTTTTCATGATAATCAAAAGTCCTATTACGTACCAGGGAGGTGGGTCCCACATTGCACAATTGCAAATCAGTTAAATGTAAATCAGTTTTTAGGTGCAATAGAGTATTTATATGAAAAGTTCGAAATAACAAGAGCTTCAATTGAAAAGTTAAAATTAATTAAGGTAAATTATGAAAATGGTTTTGCCATTTCTTCTAGTATATTAGCAGAATATAATTTAAAGAGAATGGAGACATCGAGATGACATATGTAATTAGAGAAATGAAGCAAGAAGATATTCATGCTGTACAAAACGTAGCAAAAATAGCTTGGCATGATACTTACGAAGGAATTATTCCGAGAGAGATTCAAGATAGTTTTTTAGATGAAGCCTACTCTGATGAAAAAATGAAATATCGTCTTAAAAATACACATTTATTCGTTGCAGAAGAAGAGGGAGAAGTAATTGGATTTGCGAATTTTTCACCTGTTAGACTGCAAAATGAAGCAGAATTAGGTGCGATTTATTTGTTACCAGATCAGCAAGGAAAAGGGATAGGAAGTGCTTTGTTAAAAAGAGGGATTAAGGGACTAAAAGGGATTCGGAAACTGTACATACATGTAGAAGCAGCAAATGAAAAAGGAAAGCGCTTTTATGAAGCGAAAGGTTTTGCAGCTTTAGAGCAATTTGAAGAAGATTTTGAAGGACATTTGATGCAGACAGTAAGGATGGTTTTATACATATAGGGAGGAGTAGGAATGAAAATATTTGATTTTAGTGTAGAGGTTGGGAAGTACATATCAGCATTTCAATCTAATTTCATAATGGCAAAAATATTAAATCATCAAGGGAATATACATATCGGTGCCATGCATTTACAAGAGAATGGAACTATCGGATATCATGAAGCAGTTGTATCTCAACTGCTTCTTATTGTGGACGGAGAAGGGTATGTATGCGGGGCAGATAAAGTAAAGGTAAAGGTGGAAGCGGGACAAGCTGTGTTATGGGAGAAGGGTGAGTTACATGAAACAAGTACAGAAAAGGGATTGATGGCAATTGTTATGGAGTCGGAGAATCTTGAACAAGCGATATTAATGCCTATTAGTGATGGGAGTTGTGAAAAATGATAGTAAAGGCGAATCGAGAAGATACAAAAGAAATATTACATTATGCAGCTCAAGCGCTTTTTGAAGGGACGAGAGGGAACTGTCAGTTAAGTAAAGAGAAAGCGATTGAAATTACAAAGCCAATAATAGAAAAAGGGGCATATTATTTAGTCATTAAAGAAGAAAATAAAGTAATGGGATGGATATTAATAGGGGAAAATGCAGACTATTTTTCTCGTGAAAAACTTGGATTTATATATGAGCTGTACGTATTCCCAGAATATCGCGGGAGAGGATTATCGCGAGAATTGATGGAGGCTGGCATTAAGGAATTGAAGGAGAAGTATTCCGAAATTCGTTTGAATGTATTTGCTGGGAATTTTGCAAAAGAGATGTACGAAGAATTAGGGTTTGTTGAAAGACAAGTAATTATGACTTTGAAGTAAGTACAATAGCCTGAACGGGAGAAGAGAGAGAATGAGAAAAGAAAACGAGTATGTTGCGTATTTACAAAGGATGTATCCTCAATTACAAATAAAATCGGTTTATGTAAATGAAATAGGTCAAAATAATGATGTATTAATTGTAAATGATAATATAGTATTTCGTTTTCCGAAATATGAAAAAGGTATTCAGAAACTTCGAGTAGAAACAAAGCTGTTAGAGAAAATAAGACCCTTCATTACGCTCCATATTCCCAATCCATGTTATCAAAGATTTCAAGATGAAGTGCCAGGGAAAGTATTTACAGGATATGAAATGATTGAGGGAGAACCGTTTTGGAAAGACATTTTTACAGAAATAAATGATGAAAAACAAATACAGAAACTTGCGTGCACATTAGCAGGATTTTTAAAAGAGTTACACGAAATTCCATTATCTATATTTGAAGGTATTATGCAATATGATGGTACTGATACGTATTCAGAAATAAATAGTTTATATAGTAAATTACAAGAACATGTTTATCCATTCATGAGAAATGAAGTGAGAAAAGAGATTTCAAAATCGTTTGAGTTATATTTAAATGAATCTAGTCATTTTAACTTTACCCCTAGTCTTGTTCATGGGGATTTTGGCATGACAAACATTTTATATAGTGCAACAAAGCGGGATATTTCAGGAGTTATAGATTTTGGTGGTGCGAGCATGGGAGATCCTGCTTATGACTTTGCGGGGATATTAGCTAGTTATGGAGAGGAGTTTTTACAACTCTTTTCGGTTCATTATCCTAATTTAGAAGCAGTAAAGGAACGAATGTATTTTTACAAAAGTACATTTGCTCTTCAAGAAGCATTATTTGGTGTCCTGAATAATGATAAAAAAGCCTTTCAAGCTGGAATGGCAGAATATGTATAAAAGCCGATTTCAAATCGGCTTTTTATTATCGATACATCG
Source organism: Bacillus silvicola (assembly GCF_050524305.1). Taxonomy (NCBI): domain Bacteria; kingdom Bacillati; phylum Bacillota; class Bacilli; order Caryophanales; family Bacillaceae; genus Bacillus; species Bacillus silvicola. The sequence continues at coordinate 385,832 of NZ_JBNGVC010000001.1, read as the reverse complement.
TCCACATCCCAATATCTTTAAATCCTAATCGTTTATAAATTCGTCCAGCAGCTGGGTTGTTACGTTTTTAGAAAACGATAAGATGGGAGAAGGGTTGTGGATAACGGTAGAGTGGGCGTATAAAAACAAGCGTATTAGGGGGATGAAAACAATACTAAATTGTTCAATATACGGTTGTGGATAACGACTTTCTTAACGATGAAATCTAATCGTTAGGGAGGTCTTTTATTTTGTCGTTAAAAAAGAGAAAAAGGATTACGAAGATATCTAATGACGGAAAAAAATACCCTAAGCTAACAATTCAACAAGCGCTCGATCTTGCTATCTCAGGTAAGCGTGCAGAAGGGTGTAGGGAAAGGACAGTAAAGGATTATATCAAAATGTGGCGGTATTTCACCGATTGGTTATACGCGAATTATGAAGTAGAGTATATCGATGAATTAACAGCGGAAGTCTTTCGAGAATATATAAATTATATGAAACACGATAAAAAGCGCTACGATACCCATAAAGTGATACACACAGACAACCGAAAAGTTGGTTTAGCTGATACGACGATCAATATTAATCTTAGGACGTTACGCTCAATTTTTAATCATCTACAACGGGAAGAAATTATTCAAGTGAACCCGATGGAAAGAGTTAAATTATTGAGGCAAGATATCGATTTAACGAATTGTTTAGAAGACGAAGAAGTCAAAGCGATATTGCAGCAACCCAAATTAAGAGATTTCGTAGGGTTTCGGGACTTCGTAGCGATTAATCTGTTACTTGATTCGGGATTAAGGATTCGAGAGCTTGTTAGTTTACGTATTGCAGACATCGACTTTCAATCACGATTTATAACAATTTCACCAGATAGAAGCAAAAATAGAAAGCCACGCTTAGTGCCGATTTCTACACACGTTACTAAATTAGTTCTACAACTCGTTAATGAAAACAAAGCAAATTTTAAAAGTGATTTGATATTTTTAACAAGTTACGGTGATCCATTGACTACCATTCATTTTAATAAACGATTGAAGCATTATGCAGACAAAGCGGGAGTTAAAGGAAAGAAAGTATCCGCACATGTTTATCGTCATACATGGGCAAAAAACATGATATTAAATGGATGCGATGTTTTTACTTTACAAAAAATCGGCGGATGGGCTGACATACGTACTATGAGACGATATATACAAATGGATGTTAAAGAAATGAGAAAGAGCCATGATGAATACTCACCGCTAAACAAACTAAAAAGAACGAGATAAAAGAAAAAGTCCCCAGCGCCAACTGGAGACTCAAAACTATACACATCGAAACTGAATACAGGACAAGCCGTATCAGTCCGATCATCTACTTTGCATTCTATCGAAAAAATTCGAAGGGTGCAAGGCTTAGTTTCCTATTGTCTTTTTTAGGTATTGATGCGGTAAGTCAAAAAGCGGAAGCCGTACCGCTATAAAAACGTAAAAGGGGAGCTAGACCGCCGCAAACACTAGCGCTATACAAACCAACGCATATCATTCCCCGTGCGTCGTATAGGTCTAGCCGATTGCGGGCATTGTACGGCAAGGGTGGAAATACGTTGTTACTACGGTAGCAGGGTGTATCGAAAGATTTACGCACTATGGGACGTTTTGTGGTGTAGAAAGTCGATATTACGAGAAATCGTAAAGGACGGGGAATGCGTTACTACGATACACTACAAGCGATCCGACGCTAGTAAACCGCCTTACCTCTTATTCGCATAGAAACTACGAAATTATGATGAAGTTTAAACACTTCGTTATTTTTTTTATCAATGCGAATAGGGGTGAAAACTGCGCCCAACTCAATCTAACTTCGCTCACCTCGGCTAGTCGCCGTCCACCGATTGTCAATAGCATAAATTCGGTATTAAACGCCACTAGCGGAAGTGATTTGAATATCGAAGGTCGACACAGGCGCTGCAAGAGGCGAAGGACTTACGTATGGAAAGCAGACTTAATATAAGACAGTACGCAAATAAAGGCGAAGACATAAACGCAACATTAAACAGACTAGCGCTATTAGGGAGAGCGCCAGTATTTCAGAAAAAACCCACGCTAAGAGTATGCAAGAGTTTATACAGTTTTTCGGCTAATTCAATAACAAACAGGAACCCTAAAATCGCGTCAGGATAGGAATGTATAAAAAAAATGCATAGATTCATAGAACAAAAAAAGAAGGTTCCTTTGTAAGAGTAGGGTTCCCCCTTTTTCCTTGCTACCGATAATGAGACGTTATGTTAACCTAGTATGAATAGAGTATTCATTAAAAAAACTTTAATACAAAGAAGCTTTACCATGATAATCTAATCTTATAAATACATAAAAAGAGAGGACTGGCTATGTTGAACAGTCAAAATTGGATTAATAACTGGAACGAAACGTTTCATCAAATAGAAAAAATTAAAGGGGATATTGAATCTTTCGTTGTTGAAAAATCAGCAACAGAAGAAGAAATTAAATTAACAGAACAACAATTAGGCTATCCTCTCCCTATTAGCTTCAAAGAAGTTTTAGTGAAATTTTCAAAGCAAGTAGAGCTTAGATGGTCCTTTCCAGATGAACTTTCTATACCAGCTGAATTTGATGATATTTTTGCAGGTGAACTATGTTGGAATTTAGATTCGATTGAGGACTTAACAGAAGTTGCAGATAGCTTAAAGGATGTAGGAGATAATTATGGTGAAAACTTACGACAAAAATTAGCATTCTATACCGTTCCCAACGGTGATTATTTTGCTTTAGATTTGAATTCTAATAACGAAGATGCAGCTGTTGTTTACTGGGATCATGAAGAAGATTCAGTCACTTGTGTAGCAGATAATTTTATTGAGTTTATTGAAAAGTTTACTGATTTGCATTTAATTGGGGCTGAGATTTGGCAATGGGAAACCTTCATAGATTCAAAGGGTATAAATACAGATAGTGAAATAGCACAAAAATGGAAAAAACTCTTCACAGAACTTTAAAACATAGGCACTTTTAACTTCCAATAACGATAATTATGTAAATAAGCTGTCCATATGGGCAGCCTATTGTATTTTTTGCTTAGTGTGGCTTTTTTCCGAAATGCTGGCGCTCCACCTATTAGCTAAGAAAGAAGTGGAAGAATGTTACACTGGAATATGTGATAGTGATAATAAATATATAATGAGGATCGAGGCGCACTACATACCGCTGATCGAACGACTAGCTAAAGATAATTGGTATCGTATAAACAATGAAACGCATTTTATCGAGGATTGTTCCCGTAAAATAAAGTATGAAATCAGATCATTTGATTCCGCTAGAAGTACGATAAGAAGTTTTAAGAAGGGACTGCGTAAAAGGGACGTTAGAAAGGAGGCGGTACGATGAGAAACAAGCGTAAAGAGAGGTATCTAATTATATTCGCATTTTTATTTATGTGCGCAACGAAGGCATTTGGTAATCTATACGTAGCAGCTTTCGGCGTGGCGTTTGGATTGTCGGTAGGTTTGGCGTTTGTTACTGCGATGATTGGTGATTTTATACGTAAGAGGAAAGAAGAAGGGGACGCGTGAAGGATTGATTTAATAAAGATCGTGGCGGAATAATACATAAAGGGTAATATCGAAGTGTGTTGCGTATGGGAAGTCGAGTGTCCTTTGTGCAACCTGCTATTAATATATAATGAATTAACATACGTTGATTAATATACATTAAACAATACTGGGGGAATTACTATGAAGTCATTGAAGAAAGTATTTTTATTAGGGGTGGCTACAACGTCAATCTTTAGCGCTTGCTCTACGAAGGAGGATGCGGATTACAAGCCGTATAAGAAGCACGATTCTATTGAAGTTGCGAAGGGAGAGGAGGAAGCATCTAAACCAACTAGGGTCGAAGGAGTTGCCGAAGATACTAGCGAAGAAACTACGAAACCCGTAGAAGAGAAAGTGAAGTCTGATACGTCTGCGTTAGAGTCTTCCCGAAAGGAAGGGGCTACCGAAGGTAATACAGAAGTGCCTAAGCTAGAAGATTCAGAGATTAACGACAGACGTCCGTGGTATAAAGATGTCAATATGGATTCATCAAGTGTATCGTTAAATGAATACAACGCAATACAAGTCGGGATGTCTGCGAATAAGGTTCGAGAATTAGCGGGTTCACCTCGTATGATTGAGAAATACAAGACGTTCTCTACTTACGGGTATTTAAGTCATAGCGATACTGGTTCGATGACTATTTACTTTGATGCGAATGGTACTGTTACGAAGAAGGAGAAAAGCAATTTATACGAAGCTATCAAATACATACCCGATGATGAGTTAGAAGCTAACGAAGGTCACGAAGACCATGCTATCGGAAATCATGATCATAATCCCGCACCAGTTGAACTAGACGAAAACGGTCGTTCTAAAGGCTTAATCAACGAAGAAGATCGACAAGCCGTAGAGCAAGCGAATGAGTAATTAAAAGAGCGTGAGTATGGAGAAAACGGCACGGTGCGCCCGCATTAACCGAACAGGAGAAAGCCAAGATTCTGCGCGAGGAAGCTCGATGGAATACGCCTAGCGGTGGTATTGGTGCTACTTGGCAAGATGAAATGAAGGAAATGGAAGAGCAGTAGCGAAGAAGGGTGCACAACAATAACACATTACAACAGTCGGTAGGAACCGATTTTTGGTGACTGGCGGAATAGAAGGAGGATGTATAATGGACGTAATTTCAAAATGGACTAATCATCATATGGGCATTAGGGGAAGAAAGAATTTAGTTTCCTCTGATGAAATGTGGCGTGAAAAGTTTATAGATTTGCAAAATAACAAAGGTGATTTAGAAATTGTTAAACCAAATACTTTGCTATTCAGAGTTCATATTGGTGGAAATGATGAGCCAGATTATGATGATTATGATGATCGGGGAGAAAATCAAAACGAGGAGTATGCGTATAATTATAATGACTGGCTAGATGAGAATAATGTTGAGCGTATTCGTTTTGATAATCATTGGGTATCATTTACAAAAAGTGTAGATGTTATTGGTTCAAATTATTTTGGTCAAAATGAACGCAGAGGATTTGTTGTAGTGATTTCTTCTGATAAGGCAATTGATATTTCTTCTTTGAGAACTAGGGGATTTGATGAGCAAGAAGTTGTTGCTCCAATGGATAAAAAAACACTAAGAGAAATATTGACTTTCAAAGACTTCATAAAGGATTATGGTACTGGAAATTCTGATTATGAAAAAAGAGAAAAAATATAGACTAAAAATCTCCTTAATGTCAAGCTCCGCGTAATTAGGAGGGCTTACCATGTTCCGAATTAAGATGAAAATTAAGAAGGGGCGGAAACCGTCTATTATATTATTAACGCTGGGCTTATTCGCGTTGTGGCTGCTGAATGTATCGGACAACTTTTACGTACAGCTGGTCTCGGCGCTATTCGCCTTATCTGTCATAGCCGCACAGCTTACGGAAACAGCGTTACGCTGTCGAGATAAAATAAAAGAATATAACGATAATAATAGCTGATAGTAATAGGCGATAGCGTGAGAGGGGCGATGTGTAACGGCATTGCCTCTTTTTTATGCGCATTTCGTCGTTAATATCTATTACTTTAACGGCTGTACTCGCCTTTTCTTCGATATTTAGCAGTTGTGAGCGTACCTCTTTCGCTACTTTGGAATCACGTAGCAACTCCCCTTACTCTAGCTAATGCTTCGATACGCCCCACGTAGCTTTCTCGTAACCGCTCGTCGATAGTAAATGTATGTTGATTTACTTGTAATTCTACTAGCATTTATATTCCAGATCCTTTTGTTTTAGTGTGTTTGTTGTTATTCACCTCTCTAGGTGCAGCAATTGTAATTGAACGCAGGCTACGTAGAAGAAAGAACGATAAGAGGGGTTAAAGTAATTGCTTTTGTAGGTATTATTTGTATAATGGGATAGTACTGTATACGTATATATGAAATGAAAGGAAAGTGGAAATATGAAAAAAATATTAAAAGCTTTAGGGTTAGTGTTTATTGGGTTTATCCTGGGTATAGTAGTAGCGCCTAAAGGAGACAATTCAACAGAAACTGTTAAGGAAGTTGTAAAGAGTGAGGAAACTGCCAAAACAGAAACGAAGTCAAATGGACAATCAAAGAAGGAATCGGCAAAACCTGTTGAAAAAGCTCCTACGCAAGTGTTTGAAGATGATCGTGTTAAAATTAGCTTTGTGAAATTGGAGACAGAGGGTGTTAAATTTCTTGTAGAAAATAAGACAAACATCAACATTACTATTCAAGCTGATAGTGTATCGGTCAACGGTTTTAGTTCTAATCAAATTATGATGAGTGATAATGTTGCTCCTAACTCTAAAGGATTTGTTACTGCTCGAACTTCTGAATTAAAGGATGTTGGTTCTCCAGAAAAGGTATCAGGGAGTCTAAGAGTAATAGATTTTAAAGACAGCTTCAAAACGTATGATGCTTCGTTTACAGACGTTGCTGTCCAATAAAATAGGTAGAGACAATTGTTATTATCATTTTATACGTAAGTTTAAAGTTATCAGGCTTAAAATTCGATGAAGGTTGCATACCAGTGTTAAGAGTGCTGGTATTGCAGCCTTTTTTATTTATGCGTAAATATTAATGCGAAGCAAATGCCTGCCTTACTGCCATTCATAGGCGCATTTCTTTGTTAATATCCATTGTTTTTAACATCTTCACTCGCCTTCTCTTCGATGTTTGGCAGTTGAGTGCGTACTTCTTTCATCCTCACTTGTAAGAATATTTTAATTATTAATTAAAACAGTAAAATATAAAAATGTTAGGGAAATACTCCCATATCATGATAAAATTTACCTATTAAATCTTACGCAGAGGTGATATTGGTGAATGAACACCCAAAGGTATTTATAAGTTATACACATGATAGTGAAGAACATGCGGATAACATTCTAAGTTTTTCTAATAGATTAAGAGCGGAAGGTATTGATACGATACTAGACCAATATGAAACTTCACCGACAGAAGGTTGGCCAAGGTGGATGGATCGCCAAGTTAGAAATGCAGATTTCGTTATCATGGTTTGTACCCCAACATATTTCAAACGAGTGATGGGCGAGGATGAGGTCGGTAAAGGATTGGGCGGTATATGGGAAGGGAATCTAATCTACCAGCATCTCTATAATGATGGTGGGATTAATACTAAGTTTATTCCAGTTCTTTTTGATGGTGGTTCTTATGGGGACATCCCTACACCTTTACAGGGGGCGACGCATTATTATGTAGAAGCCCAAGAAGGATTTGATAAATTATATTGGCGATTAAGAGATGTAAATCCAGTGAATAAACCTGAATTAGGTAAATTGCGCCCATTGCCTGAAAAAGAACGAAAATCCCTCTTTGTAACAAGTTTTATTGACATTGAAAAATGGGATAAGGCTGGGTGGAAGGGAGTTGCATATTTAATTGACCAGACTTTCACGCAACCGCCAATGTTGGTATTCTTATTTGAGAACAAAGAAGCCGCAGTGAAGATATTCAAACAATGGTTATCAAGACTTGGAGAATTTGATAATCATAATGAATTAAGAATATCTTTTATAGAAGGAAAAGTTCCTCGGGAGCAAGATGGTTATTATGTACATATTAGTACAAACATTGATAATGTTATGTCGCGTTTTAAAGAGGATGGCGTTGAAGTAGAAGATGACTATATTATGCTTATTTCTAGGATTCATAGAATGAACCCTTCGAAGGATTCGAGAAATTTAGAGAATTTTAAAGCCGTCTATGGAAAATTTGGATGCTATCGTATTATGCCAGGGGTTGTAAGTGGAGAGAAACTTCAATGGATAGGCGATGAATTAAGCATACTCAAAAAAGATGTTTTATTTAGAAATGTAAAGGATATTAAATCTATCAATGACCAAGACGCTGCTGTATTGCCGAAGTATAGAGATGAAAAAAATAAGAGTGGCATAAAATAAGAGAGTAAAATCTGTGTGTTTTGTTTTAAATCTTGTTTATTAACCTTACACTACTTACACATAATGGTTACATTCTTAGTCAATGGCGACACATAGTGAAATGTAGTGCCGCAATATTTGATGGGAGGGTTACGCTAAGAAAGCGTAGCTCTTTTTTATATGCGTAAAGTAACGACAATTTACGGCATGTAAACTATCTGATAATATAACGTAAGATGGCACAAAGCTATGCGGTTGTAGGGTTTACGATAGTTATGTTGTAATCGAATTGGTTACGGTTATTTACAAAATAAGCGATGTCACGGGGGAAATGTCGTCAGATTGGCGTGTTTGTAGCGCTGTGATTGGTGGTAATACGATATGTATACGGGACGGCGCATAGTATCGAAGTGAACGGCGGCTATACACCTGCTGCTCGTTCTGCTGGAAGGAAGGCTCTGAACTCAAGGGGTCACGCATTCAGCACAAAAAGACACCGCCTATTACTGCGCTGCCTCGTATTCTTTTATCTTTTTATAGAACGTTGCCTTCTTCATATTAACAGCTGCCATAAACTCGACTGCTTTTAACTTTCCGCTTTTCCAATCGCAGTATAAGCTATCCCAGTTCTCGGGAAGTGCCATAACAGGACGCCCTAAATGTTTTCCCTTCGCTGCTGCTGCGTCGATACCTTCACGTTGACGCTCTTTTATCGTTCTTCTTTCTTGTTCTGCGATAGATGTATAAACCTCGATAATAATATTATTAATCATATCAATAACCCAATCTTGCCCCGCTGGTACGTCTGCCATAGTCGTAGGAAGGTCGATAATTTTAACACGAATCTTTTCTTTCTTGAAGTATTCGAGATATTCTTTTATCTGCGCCTTGTTTCTGCCTAGTCGGTCGATAGATTTTATATAGAGCGTATCGCCTTCACGTATTGCTTTAAGCATATTCTGAAAGCCCTCACGCTCGAAGTCCTTACCGCTAGCCTTATCGCTGTATATGTATTTTGTATCCGTTACATGAGATTCTAGCGCCTTGTATTGTCTGTCTAAGTTCTGCTCCTTACTTGATACACGAATGTAACCGAAGCTGATTGCCATAATGAAAACCCCGTTTCCTTTTATCGTTAGCCTAAATATACACCGTACGTCTGTAAAGGTCAATTATTTTATAGACGTTCATAAAGGTTAATTCTCGTGAATTAATAGACTGATATAGGATGTATTTCACGACGTGCATAAAGGTGTACCTTTTTAGACTACTACCCACGACGCATATTTATATAACAATAGCCCGCTATATGTTTTGTGTTATGATACACTGCCATATCATTCGACCAACCCGACCAACCTACGAAGAACACGCCACCATACCTAGCCACGTATCTGATCGACCAACAGGCGCCTACCTATTCGGGATAGCCCGATATGTATACCCCGATATAGGTAGGCTCACACGGCTTTATATGCTGCATTATAACGTCTCACCTAATACGATTATGCTCGAATAACCTAGAAGCTTGTACGGTCTAATCTAAGGTATCTGATAGGGTATTGTACGTTGGTACATAACCGCAGGCTATCATACGACTACACTACGATGTACTGCATCAGCGCAGAGATAATCGTAAAGGAATTGAAAGCAGAAGCGATTTTCTTCGATTGTCTTCTTCTTTAATTGTTATCGATTGAATTCGATTGATAAAAAGATTGTGATCATCTTTCTTATTTGAATTAAGTTTCGAATGATTAAAGTCTTATCGATTAAGTTCGTGCGATTCTTTTCGATTGAAGTTATCGATTGCAATTCGTTTCTTCTTTCTTCTTCGCATCGAATTAAGTTATCGATTAAGTTTCGTTTATTGTTTCTTCTTCGTATTTCTTTTCATGAATCTTTCTTCGATTAGGAACTTCGAAACTCTTTTAAAGGCTCTCGCTCGCTGACGAGCGAAGAGGACGACCACCACGGCACGAGCCAGCCCATGAAGAAAAATCTCGCCACCCCCCAAAGCCACCCACCGAGCCGTCGCAGGAGTCCCTTAGAGATAGTATTTGTGATTTTTGAATCAGGGGGTTGATCTCTCGCGAAGTCCTGACGCAGCCCAGCGAATTGCCTTTTACCCAATCCCCGCCGAGTTTCTACTATTATAGATCCGAAAAAATTTCCGCATATATTTTTTGAAATCGGGTAGTTTTACGCCCGATAGATCGATTCGGTGCGCCAATATTTTTCGCGGCATTCACCCAAACTCAACAAAGGTGAGCGTTTATGTACGTGTAAGCAGAAAAAATAAAATAAATTGAAACTTTTTTCGCATAGTTAGCCGAAAACGTGGGCGTACTCAAGTCTATGTTTAGACAGGGGGGATTGACGGCATGATTAAGTTTTGTGCGTGTTCGCTATCTAAATTAAATATTGTGCGTGTATAGGTGATAAAAAGCGTGCGAGTGAATGGGCTAGAGTTATGTGTTAATAAGAATTAAAAATAAGAATTAAGAATAAGAAAATATATTTATTCTTTTATTTAAAAAGATACGCAGCAATAAGGAGGAAACGGGAAATGAAGGCAGAGAAAATAAGGATTGATGCGTGTACAGGAATATATAACAAAGAGACTTCGAAGGGTGCATTTTATCGCATATGTCAGGATCTCGATTTTTATCAATACATTCCGCAGTATAAAGCTTCGATGTCGATACTATACGGGATTATTGCAAATTATTATAACTCAGAACGCGGCTATGCGTATCCGACTCAATATCAGTTATTAGAAAGATATGCGACATCGATCGGAACGCTGCGCAGTCATCTGCGGACATTGGAAGAGGTCGGATTAATTACGATCTATAAAAGTAAGATCGGCAATAATAACTGTTACGTTCCGCATATTCCGTTATCTAAAGAGAAGCTATTCGAGAAATGCCCACAGGTAAAAGCGATCTATGACGAGAAAATGACGTGGATCAAGAGGCGCGAGCATGAAGATCGTAACAGGTTGGACGATCTAAATTCGAAGATTAAGGAACGTCAGAAAGCGGGCGAGGCTGCGAAATTAGAAAAAGAAGCCGTGGCAGATCAGGAGAGTATCGATAATCTTAGCTTTTAAGGAGGGCGACGAATGTTCTTAGGATACATAGAGATTCCCGCAGCGGATCGGCGATATCTAGATTTATCCGATGTGGAAAAGCGAAAATTAGAGAATAAGAAGGCTAGAAAAAGGCGACAGCGACACCGTAAAGTCGATGATTATTCTAAGAAACTAGGAATAAGGGAAGCGGATCTAATGATCCAATTGTCTGCGGACTGTACTGAGATCAATTCAAAAACAACGGACGATCGAAAATTGTATAATAAGCCGCAGAAAAATGAAAAAAGTTTTATCGAAATCAAATTAAATTACGGACGTGATCCCAATAACTGGGACTACGAAACTAATTGCCCGCTATAAAAATTAATGGAGGTAATACAAATGCGAGAAAAAGATCTAATAATCGAGTTAAATCCAACACTCATGATACAGAAGGTTGCCGAGATCATCGATGCGAGAAGGAAACGCGATGAATTGGCGGATCGCATCGACGTATTAGAGAAGGTCAAGGCGCTTGTACTGCTACCTAATATCGGAATGGTAACGACAAGACAAATCGCCGAATTCTACGAAGTGCCATTAAAAACGATCCAAAAAACGTATTCACGTTTTAGAAAAGAGATTCAAAGCGACGGGTATATGTTAACAACAGGAAAGAAACTACTAGTAGACAAACTGTCTACCCGTGCATATACCGTGGAACACGGCTTATATAGATTGGAATTAGACGACGGATCGACTGCGGAAATACCTAACTCAACGATCGGACTATTTTCAGCTCGTGCCGTACTACGATTCGGAATGCTACTACACGGTAGTAAGGTTGCGGAACAAGTTCGAACGCAGTTATTAAATATCCGAGATAATGCCGACAACCAAACGAGAACAAAGGCTATCGATGCCGAGTTAGTCGAATTACGTGAAAAGGCTGCGAAGTATGATGCATTAATTGGCGATATGCCCGTCGAGGTTATCGAGTCCTACGAAACTATCATTAAATACGAGAAGGAAAAGCGAGAAGCAGCAGAACAAAAAGTAACGAAATTCATAGAGGACGATAGCTTAGTGCCATTCGATCATATCGGCGTAAATCATTTGGACGGGATGTCCTCGAATGCACTGCGATCCATATTACAACTTTTAGGCGTACTAGGGCAGCGCAAGACTGGCGGCATTTACCGACCAATCGGCGAGTATAGAAGAAAGAAATGGTTTAGAATCCACGAAACTAAGCGCGAGTACAACGGCGCGATCTATCGACATCTATACGTAACGCGTGCGGGCATCATCGGAATTATAGAGCTAGTCGAAGAATATGAGAGCGGGGGTGATATCGATATAGCGTAAAAACAGTGTCCGTATTGCCGAGAAAGCTACGCTATGCGGATTGTCCTAGCTAAATCGACCACGGAAAAAGAAACGATGTAATAAAAACTAAAGAAAATGTAACAACGTATACAATAAATACCGAGATAGTTGTACATAAGTATGTAGGGAATAAGCGACGGGTTATCACTTTTTTTCTGTCATTTTGATACTATCCGATTATTTTTAAAGTGGCGGGGGTTCTCTCCTTTCCTCGTCGCTATCCATTGGATCGGTTAACGATTGGATCGCGTTAATACGATCACGGACGATCCGTTTTTAACCCCTTTTCGCCATCGCAGGAAATCACATAAAATCGCCAGTCTCCTATATACTGCGGTAATTTCCCGCCTGCGGTGGTGCTTGATTATATTACGGAAAATTACGATTGAGGGCAAAATAAAAGACCAAATTCGGCAACATACGAAAAAGGTCAACTTGCATGTAACGCGGATTATTTGCCCGATTCGCATGCCTAATTTTTATTTAAATATACGATGTAACGTTGTTCATAACTTAATAGGATAACGGCACACGAGGAAAAGAGGAATGTTAATGTATCAAATTACGAGCGACAAGCTTCGATTGATCCGAGCGCTAGCGGGCGTCAGTCAACGAGAGTTTGCCGACCTTATCGGAGCAGACAAGAAAAGCGTATCAGCATGGGAAGTTGGTCGATCGATAGCGAGTCAATATAGCGTTAAAAAGATCGTTCAATTCGTGGGCGAAGATAATTACAAACAATTAGATTCCCTATTCTATGCGATGGAAACGCAGGAATTAACGCAGCGGTTACAAAGAAAGGTAGCGACTAGATCATGATTGTTAACTATCATGGTGAGCATCTAACGATCGAACACGACGAAGATGTTTTAAAAATAGTCGATGGGCTCACATTCGAGCCGACGCCGCTAAACGATCAGGAAAAGCCGATTGGAGTCAATGAACTCCGATGGCTATACGAGCAGGCGAGACACAAGAAAACGCGCGATACCGCTGCACTATATGCGATCAGCCGCGTTAATTATATCTATCAGAACGATAAGAGAAAATCAAACAAATAATAAAAACTAATCGGGGGTATTACAAAATGAAAACATCTAAACAACGAATTCTAGAGGCTAGAGAAATCAAAAAAACACTAACAGGTGAAGTACTGGGAATGGTGCAACTATACCGCGATCAAAAAACGAAGATCGGAGAAAATAAAATGTTATCCGCGGACGGGATTGCACACGAAAAGAAACGACTACAAGAAAAACACGAAGTAGCTGCGATATCACTTCTAAATGATCGCCACAATAAGTATAAACACGCGCTATCAATGGCGAAGGCAATCGCTGAGAAAGAGCTCGTAAAGCAGTTGCCGAAAGTGGACGAGCACGCACAACGCTTATTCGATGCGGACTTAATCCAATTACGCGGAAATATTATGTTGAATTTCGATCATAATCGCAGCGTCGAGCATTTAAAAACGCTAGTGGAAAAGGCTTCGAAACACCCATCGTTAGCAGCGAGCGTACAAGAGGAATTTTTAACGCTAAGCCAATTGGTAATCAGTCGAGAGCCTAACGGACTAGAGGTGAAGAAACTGCGATACGGATTACTAAACGAATTCAATAAATTAAACAAGGCGAGCAAGCCAATCGAACACCAAGAGGCGCTACAAACGATCGCAGCAGTATCGGAAATGGAAAAGATGCAATTCGCATCAGAGCCGATTTTAGGTCGTCCATTCGAAGAAATCAGCGGCGGACATACGTTAATGGAATATGCGAATAAAACAGACGATTATTTAACAGATCATCGCGATCGCGTTCTAAAGGTACAAATGCAAAATAAAGATATGCAGGGCGCATTAATTACCGAATAAAACGATCAAATAAATAACAAGGCTGCGGGAACGATCGGTATACCACCGAACGTCCCGCGCTGATTAAATCGGAGGTATTACAAAATGAAAACAGTAATCGAAATCGAAGCGAAGCAAGGCGAGCAAATTAAACATCGCAATATTAGTCGTATCATGTACGGAATTAACGACCGTTACGGCAATGATATCACGGTTAAATTCAAGACGGACGGTACTCACACGGTCGAGCAAAATAAGAAGAAGTAATAAATGTCAGGGGCGGACGATATCGCCCCAACTATTGTAATTATCGGGGGCTACGAAATGACACGATTAAGAAGAGCGAGATTCTTAGACCATTTAGACAAATTAACGAAATCAGATAAAGAAAATGTAGGTACTATGTTACGAGTAGGGGCGGAAATATACGGTCGCGACGGTTTTAATCTAGTACGTTGCGAAGAGTCTAGCAAATGGCAAGTATATAGGAAGGTTAAGCGAGGTAATGCGGGCATTGACGCATACGAGAAACGCCAACGAGGCTATACAAGCGACGAATGCTTTTAGGATACGTATAACGAAATGGAGAGGCTTGTTATGAGACTAAAAGACGTGAAAATTTCAATCGATCTAAATTCGAAGAACTTCGAGTGACTTCATAAGGGAGTAATTGTATGTCAGCAAGATCGGGCAAGAGGTCGATAGGTTTAGCGAAAATGGGCGGGGATCATCTCGCCTTTCTTTCTTTTAAAATGCAATTATGCATTTATATTTATTTCGCAAATTGCGAAACCCTATAATAGAAAGAGAAGCATAAAAAGGGGGAAAACAACTATGAATATAAAAGATTTATTACAGATGTTGAAAGAAAATAGAATATTAATAGTAGCAAAACAGATTGAGATAAGTCACAAGAAGTTATCCAAAGCACTGAAAGCAGCGGGTTATGAATATAACCGCGGTTTAGGTTGGCATTTTACGTCTAAAGGCGAACAACCTTTGGATGTGGATATTAGAGAATTTATAGTAGATACTGATAATTCACGATCGGAAACTCTAAACGAGGGCTTAACGAAAAATGAAGTGAACGTGCTGCGAGAGATAATTAACGGATGGGATGCGACTAAAACCGCAGTTAATCATATCGCTCAACAAAAGGAGAAGGTTTCGAAATCTAGCGATCCGCAGAAGAATACAAATGCGATTCATTCTTTATATGTGCGTATCGGAAAAAGTGAAGCGAGGGAGAGAGCCAGCAGAACGGTGAATCTCGACAAGGAAGCGTGTACCATGTTAGATAGATTCGAAGATAAGCATCGTTTGAATCGTGATGAAATTGTAGAGATTGCGCTCTATGAATTTTTCGAGAAGTATAAGGCGCAATAATTGCGAGAGGGGGGCGTGGATTTCATTATCTACGTCTTTTTTTTTTGATAAATTCGTCGGAAACGCAATTTATTGCGGTATTTATTTAACGAAATCCACACTTTACGGCTTGTACAAATAGTAAGATGTGCGGTAAAATGTGGATAACGATAAACATCGTTAAGAGTGAACGGTATCAACAACCGTATTGAACAAAAACATTCCTCATTATACGTTTTCAACCTCTAAAGTATCGTAATTAAGCGAACACGGCTTTTTATTATCGATACATCGTCCACATCCCAATATCTTTAAATCCTAATCGCTTATAAATTCGTCCGGCAGTTGGATTGTTATAAAATAAGCAAAGCGTTCGGCCTTCTTTCGTAAAGTCTTGGATCATTTTCTGTAATATGAACGAAGCATATCCATTCCCGCGATGATTCGGATGTGTACAGACTCCAACAACCATAGCCGATAATGAATTTTCAGCGGATGTAGAGGCGGATGCGATGATTGCACCGTCTTTTTCAATATAGTATGTACGTCCTGTATTTGTTTCGATAGCTTGCCTTAAAATTTTTTCTGATTCATTAGCAGTCGGGAATTCAGCGATGTTCTTTCGTAATTTCATAATTCGTTCTATATCATCGAGTGAGGCAAGTTTAATTGTTTCATGAATTGGTGTGCTAGGTAAGTTGTTGTCATCTAGACATTCGCAAAAATACATTTCATTTTTGGTACCTAGTTGTACACTTGGAGCAGTTTCAAATCTTTCTACAATAGTCGACTTGCCAGAGAGTTTAAGCGGCTTATATGCGGAAAGAAGTGCCTCATAGTAAGTAACCACAAACTCATCTTTACTATACGGTATAAATGTATCGTGAAAGCGAAGTAAAATCGATTTTAATGTTCCATTCTCTTCGAATGCTCCCCATAATTCTTGAAAGTCTGTTTCGTAACCGAAAGCTTCTATATCTCCAATAATAAACAGGTTAAGGGCTGCTTCTTCTTTTAGAAAAGAGAATACTTGTTCATGGTCTTTCTTTGTTAATTTTCGCATCATAACGAATCGACCTCTTTTTTATTTTTTCTAAATATTACAACTTTTAATTTTTGAAATCAATATAAAATTTTATGTTTAGTTCACAAAGTTTCGGAAAAACTAGGAAAGATATGACAAAGGAGGTTATGAACGGTGGATCATCCAATTCAAGGATTAATGAAAGCAGCAATGGAAAATTTGAAGGAAATGGTCGATGTAAATACGATTGTTGGAGAGCCTGTTCAAACGGCTGACGGTGGTGTAGTGTTAACGGTTTCTAAAGTAGCGTTCGGTTTTGGAGCAGGAGGTTCTGATTTCCAGACGAATGATGGACAAAGAGCGAGTGGTAACCCTGCATTTGGTGGCGGTAGCGCGGGTGGAGTTTCAATTACACCGGTAGCATTTCTAGTTGTGAATAAAGACGGGGTAAATATTCTTCATTTACAAAATGCGACACATTTAGCGGAAAAAATGATTGAATTAGCTCCACAAACAATCGATAAAATCCAATCGATGTTCCAAAAAGAAGAAAAGAAAGAGGAAAATCATCACCCTCAAAACCCAGATGACATCCTTTAAAAACGCCTGCTTATGAGCAGGCGTTTTTTCTTGTAATCAGTATGTAATAAAACACATGAAATTGTAAATAGTTTTTGAAGTTTTTTCTATGTTTCTAAAATTTTTCATGTTAAAATATGCTATAGAATTGAAACATATAAAACGAAGGTGGCTAGGTGCTTTGTCTGGAGGATCTGACCAAGTAAACAATATGATATATATTAATGGTAATCGTCGGGGTCATTGTTTTATTACATCTGGAATTACGTTTAAAGAGTTTGCAAGTAACATCCCTTCACCGCTTCATCAAGTATTACTTTTAAAGCATAATTTTGAGTGGACAGATTTTCATTATCATACTTTATTTGAATATGTCGAGGAAGAAAACATACATAAACTCATTCAAGCAGAGATTGATGAATTTGATGAATTTTGTTGGGTAGATTTTGATGATGCAAGCGATTTAGATGAGTTAGAGCCAAAAGAAATTGCAGAATTATTATATTTGGCTCACAAAAAAGAACCACTTGGAAGAACGTTCTTCCCGTTACTGAAAAATAGATTCGTTTATTTTTCACATGATGACGGTTGGTACAACAAAGTGTATTACCGTAGAATCGGTGATTTTGTAGGAATGCTAAGTAAAGTAATTCCATATAAACTCGGTTCGTTTGGAAAGAAACGTTTTACTTTCTTCCAAAAATCAAAAATTTTCCCAGCAATTTCAAAGGAAGTTATCCTTGGGCTTGTTCCGTTAATGGAAGATGGGTTATACATTGATTTAGCGGGGAAAATTGAGTCAAGGAGAGGTCTTGAAATTCCGGTATATGTAGTAGGATCATTCGAAAGTACGGATGAGGTACTAGATAATATCGATGAATTGAAAGCGGACGCAACAGAAACAGGTTGGCTCATTTTTGATAAGAAAGAACAAGAGTGGCAATGGGTAGTAGACTAAGAAAACTTGGCGCATGAAGTCAAGTTTTCTTGTCTTTTGAAAGGAGAACAAATGAAGAAATATTATACAATTGTGGGTATGGTAAGTATTATTCTCGTGGCGATATTACTTATAACTTGTCCGAAAGAATCAGATTTCAAGTTGTATTTAGAGGATAAGTATGCATTGAAATGTGACGAGAATAGCTTTGAATGCACGCAAAATGTAGATGAAAAAAAAGAAAAATTACAGTTTGAAAGTATTGATGCGCGAAATGGTGTTTTCTTTATGACTGTAAAGCAAACGTATAAAACAGAAGCTGGTGTTACAAAAGAATATAGCGGAGTAGGGATGTTTGGTACATTTCTTTTTGTTTCAGAGAAGACTTTCTAGTAATAGAAGGTCTTTTTTTTATGCTTATGTTCATATAGATGAAGTAAGACAAGCATAGGAGGGGTATTAATGAAGAAGGAATGTATCGTTTGTGGTGGTGAGGAGTTTTTTTCTTCAACATTATATGCACGTACGAAACAAGATTGGGCATATGCACCAAACATGTACCGATTTGAAAAGGTGTTTATTGAACAAAGGGACGAAGAAAATTATCCAGTCTTTCAAGAAATTACAGCCAAGCATTGTTGTGGATGCGGTCATATCATGTTGTATCATGAATGAACACACCAAGTATAACTTGGTGTGTTTTTTTTAAAACGCTGATAAAGCAAGCGGATATAGTAAAGTGAATAAAACAGAAAAACTGCCAAAACCAATTGCGGTATATCCAAGTGTTCTCGCTCCAAAGTTGACAGCTAATAAGCCGACTAAAATCGCAAGGGAGCCGAGTGTAACAGGATAAAAAGCAATGGAGAATAACGAAAGAAATAATGCGACATAGCCTATCATTGCTCCGGTATTTGTACCTTCTATTTCATTTGCAATTTCTTTGCGCTCATGTCTTATCGGAATACCAGCTGGTGATATTTCAGCTGCATACTCTTCGTTTTTTTCACCACTTTTAAAATGATGATTTCTCTTTCTTCGCATGTACATCCCTCTCTTTCAATTGGGTGTATCTATAGTATCTTTCATAAGGAAAAGAACATGAGTATGAGTTAAACCCAAGTAAAGCAAAAATTGGAGAAAATAGATTCCGTTGTTATTCTGTACATCCCGCTATTTGCCGTGCAGTAAGGATCCCACCTCAAAATTCGGCTGGAGTAAAGAAGTAAGGTGGGAACCGGGTTGCCCGTAAAAGCCCGATTGGTGAGGGCTAATAATCAGTTGGGACGAACAAAATCCCCACTAATTAAAGTTTCACTTTATCTCCTTATGAAGATAAACAGGAATTTTGGAAAATGATGTAGAATGAAATGAATGATAATAACTGAAGGTAGGGGAATGTATGGCGAAGTTTAATTGGCATGAATCGGCAGAGAAAAAATGGGATAACAATGCAGAGTTTTGGAATCAAAATAGTCAAGAAATGTGGGATAGCGGGAGCAGGAGTACAATCATTCCATTTTTTGAGCAGTACGTGGAAAAAGAAGCACAAGTGTTAGATGTTGGCTGTGGTGATGGGTATGGTACATATAAATTAAGTATTACTGGGTATAAAGCAGTTGGAGTGGACTTATCGGAAGTGATGATTCAAAAGGGTAAGGAACGCGGAGAGGGCTCAAATTTATCTTTTATAAAAGGTGATCTTTCTGCATTACCATTTGAAAATGAGCAATTTGAAGCAATAATGGCAATTAATTCTTTAGAATGGACTGAGGAGCCATTACAAGCATTAAATGAAATAAAACGTGTTTTAAAGAAAGATGGATACGCATGTATTGCAATTTTAGGACCGACAGCAAAACCGAGAGAGAATAGTTATCCGCGCTTATACGGCAAAGATGTTGTTTGCAATACAATGATGCCTTGGGAATTTGAACAGTTAGCGAAAGAACAAGGTTTTGAAGTTGTAGATGGCACCGGCGTATATAAGCGCGGAGTAAATGAGAAGATGTTAGGTCAACTACCTACAGAGTTACAACAATCGTTAACATTCTTATGGGTATTTATGTTAAAAAATGTATAACGAAATCAAAGAATTTTTAGGAGGTAAATAAGTGCAGAAAATACAAAAAACTGATACAATATCATCAGAACCAATTAAAGGGGGACTAGGGTATATGACAACTACTACAACAGTTAAATCTGATATTGAAATCGCACAAGAAGCAAGTATGAAGAAGATTCAAGAAATTGCAGCTAATTTAAATATTTTAGAAGAAGAACTAGAGCCATACGGACATTATAAAGGCAAGTTATCTCTTGATATTTTTAAGCGTTTACAAGATGAGAAAGACGGTAAAGTTGTTTTAGTAACAGCGATTAACCCAACTCCAGCAGGAGAAGGTAAATCAACAGTAACAGTTGGTTTAGGTCAAGCTTTTAATAAAATTGGTAAGAAAACAGTAATTGCACTTCGCGAACCATCTCTTGGACCAACAATGGGATTAAAAGGCGGAGCAGCAGGTGGCGGTTTTTCACAGGTTGTACCAATGGAAGACATTAACCTTCACTTTACTGGAGATATTCATGCGATCACAACTGCCAATAACGCGTTAGCGGCGTTTATTGATAATCATATCCAACAAGGAAACGTACTTGGGATTGATACGCGTAAAATCGTTTGGAAACGCTGTGTTGACTTAAATGATCGTGCCCTTCGTAACGTAGTAATTGGCCTTGGTGGACCGGTTCAAGGTGTACCACGTGAAGACGGTTTTGATATTACAGTAGCATCTGAAATTATGGCCGTATTCTGCCTTGCAACAGATATTCAAGATTTAAAAGCGCGTCTATCTCGCATTGTTGTCGCTTATAATTTTGCAAATCAACCAGTAACAGTAAAAGATTTAGGTGTAGAAGGTGCGTTAACATTATTATTAAAAGACGCATTAAAACCGAACTTAGTACAAACATTAGAAAATACACCAGCTATCATTCATGGCGGACCATTTGCGAATATCGCTCACGGTTGTAACAGTGTTATCGCTACGACAATGGCAGCAAAATTAGGTGATTATGTTATTACAGAAGCTGGATTCGGTGCGGATTTAGGTGCTGAGAAGTTTTTAGACATTAAAGCTCGTGCAGCTGGCATTAAACCAGAAGCAGTTGTTATTGTTGCGACTATTCGTGCGCTTAAAATGCATGGCGGTGTAGCAAAAGATCAATTAAAAGAAGAAAATGTAGATGCATTAGCAAAAGGAATGGAAAACTTACAGAAACATGTTGAAACAATTCAAAGCTTTGGTGTTCCGTTCGTAATTGCTATTAACAAATTCATTACTGATACAGATGCAGAAGTTACATACTTACAAGAATGGTGCAATGAGCGTGGCTATGCAGTATCCTTAACGGAGGTTTGGGAGAAGGGTGGCCAAGGCGGAGTTGACCTTGCTGAGAAAGTGTTAAAAGAAATTGAAAAAGGTGAAAACAACTACGCACCACTTTATGAATTAGAATTACCATTAGAAGAAAAAATTCGTACAATTGCTCAAAAAGTGTACGGTGCAAAAGATATTGAATTTGCTCCGAAAGCACGTAAGCAATTAGCTCAATATGAAGGAGAAGGCTGGAGTAACCTACCGATATGTATGGCGAAAACACAATACTCTCTTTCTGATGATGCAACGAAATTAGGTCGCCCATCTGACTTTATCGTTACAATTCGTGAATTGAAACCATCTATCGGTGCAGGATTTATCGTTGCGTTAACAGGAACAATGTTAACAATGCCGGGACTTCCGAAACAGCCAGCTGCACTTCAAATGGATGTAAATGAAGATGGAAAAGCAGTAGGTTTATTCTAAAAGGTTGTAATTCATCTCGTTTATCTGTAAACTATATATACATCAAGTGGCGCCTTTCCATAGAAAGGCGCCTGTTTTTTGGAGGAAATTATGTTTGATCCAACTGCTTTTGAAAATTTAAAGGTAATTGTGGAAGGAGCTGTCTATGATTTCGATTTACACGGTCATATTCTCGTAACAGATCGAAAAGATTTGATGGACCTTGCTTCATTAAGTCGTATGTATTGTATTTCATTTCAACTAACAGAAAAATTTAATACGATGGTAGAGGCGACATTTTCACTATCTGTTGATGCAAAGAACTTATCAGGTGAAATATTAGAAGTACCTCAGTTTATACCAGGGTGTGAAATGAAGTTAGAATTCTCGTTCGAAATGGAACAACCGGAGATAGGATGTCAAGAAATTGAAGATTTATTGCATTCTATATGGGGAAAAGAAAGAATGATTAAGCAGAAAATTTCATACGAATATAATAAGCAAGCGATTTCATATCATAATAAGGTAGAGGTTCTATTTCAAAAAGCGATTACAGAAGACCATGTTGATGATCTAATAGCTGTTATTTCACACATGATAGAAACGGTGCGAACAATACAACATTTTCTTCAAAAATAGAGATAAAGGAGAAAAACAAATGATAAAAGATATGCAACCATTTTTACAACAAGCTTGGGAGAAGGCTGGTTTTAAAGAATTAACTGAAATTCAAAAACAAGCGATTCCAACTATTTTAGAAGGACAAGACGTTATAGCTGAATCTCCAACTGGAACAGGAAAAACATTAGCGTACTTATTACCCCTTTTACATAAAATTAATCCTGAAGTTAAACAACCTCAAGTTGTAATTTTAGCGCCAACTCGTGAACTTGTTATGCAAATTCATGAAGAGGTTCAAAAGTTTACAGCAGGAACTGAAATTTCAGGTGCATCTTTAATTGGTGGTGCAGATATTAAGCGCCAAGTTGAAAAATTAAAGAAACACCCGAGAGTAATTGTCGGTTCACCAGGCCGTATTTTAGAATTAATTCGTATGAAAAAGCTAAAAATGCATGAAGTGAAAACAATTGTATTTGATGAGTTTGATCAAATTGTAAAGCAAAAAATGATGGGCGCTGCACAGGATGTAATTAAATCAACGATGCGCGATCGTCAATTAGTATTCTTCTCAGCAACGATGACAAAAGCGGCAGAAGATGCAGCACGTGATTTAGCAGTTGAACCACAATTAGTACGTGTAACACGTGCAGAATCAAAAAGCTTAGTTGAGCATACGTATATCATTTGTGAGCGACGCGAAAAAAATGATTACGTAAGAAGAATTATGCATATGGGCGATGTAAAAGCAGTTGCTTTCTTAAATGACCCATTCCGTTTAGATGAAATTACTCAGAAATTGAAATTCCGTAAAATGAAAGCAGCAGCTCTTCATGCAGAGGCAAGCAAGCAAGAGCGTGAAGCAACGATGCGTGCATTCCGCGGTGGGAAATTAGAAATTCTACTTGCTACTGATATTGCAGCACGTGGTATAGATATTGATGATTTAACACATGTAATTCACTTAGAGTTACCTGACACTGTAGACCAATACATTCACCGTTCAGGACGTACTGGACGTATGGGGAAAGAAGGAACAGTAGTTTCTCTTGTAACACAACAAGAAGAACGTAAATTACTGCAATTTGCGAAAAAACTGGGTATCGTGTTTACGAAACAAGAAATGTTCAAAGGAACATTTGTAGAATCGAAACCACAAGAACCAAAGAAAAAGAAACCAGCATTTACTGGGAAGAAAAAACCTAGATAAATGAACGGAAAGACGTAACTATGCGTAGTTACGTCTTTTTTGTTTGTAAGTTGTCATATAGTAATTTCAAATATATCAACGATTCTATAGGGGATATCGATTTATCGAAAAAAAAACGGCAATAGTGTTAGTTTCTAATTTTGTATGTGCATTGAATGGAATGAGTCAGTCGATAAATTTCGTGAAGAAACACGTATAAAATATAAAGGATTAATAAGAGCACCTGTAGAAAGCTACTTAGAATATAAAAACCATTAGGGGGAAAATAAATGATTCATAAAGTCGGACAAATTATGTTATATGTAAATAATCAAGATGAGGCAGTAAATTTTTGGACGGAAAAGGTAGGGTTTCATGTAGTTGCAGAGGAAGATAACAAACAAGGAATGAGATGGATTGAAATTGCTCCAACTAACGGTGCTGAAACGAGCATTATATTACATAATAAAGAAGTTATTTCAAAAATGAGCCCAGAATTGAATCTTGGTACACCGTCTTTAATGTTCTTCTCAGAAAATCTTGATCAATTATATACAGATTTAAAAAATAAAAATGTTACTGTTGGAGAAATGGTAAATATGCCTTCTGGTAAAGTGTTTAACTTTGCTGATAGTGAAGGGAATTACTTTGCGGTTATGGAAAAAAATAAATAATTATATAGTTATGTAAAAATCCCCCTTGTATATAATGAGGGGGATTAAATATTTGAAGTGAATTTTTTGTTAGCGAGTTGTTCTATAAAAAATGTTCCTTTTTCAATTGCAGTCTCAATATAACCAACGATTTGATCAAATGAAAACACTTGTAAGTTTTCGTGCAAGTGTTGCTCAGGGTATAGCATATCTTCAAAAAGGTATTTTCGAAAAGCTAAAACGTTTTCTTTAGAAACTTCTTCGATATCCACAATGTGAGCCTCTTGATTGAGAAGAGAGAAGAGTTGTTGTCCTTTATCGTAATGATGAAGCAACTTTGCGTTCAACAATTTAAAATCGTTATAGTACATAGGAGCGATAGTTTTGTCATTTTCTATTCTATTTTTTAGCCAAGGTAGAAAAAATCCACTTAGCCAATTATCATCGGCAATCAGGTGGGTATAATAGCCTAAGAGGAAAGGGGAATCCATATGAACTTTATATTTATGAAAAAAAGAATTGAAATCTATCCTTCTCGTATAGTTCTTCGTTGTGCCAGCGTAAAAATGTGAGGTTCCTTTTTCTTCTTTTGAATGCACCGCATCAGGGGCTACACCTCCAAGTAAGAAAGACGCTTTATCTTGAATAGATAGTTTCTCTGCAATACCGTTAGCGATAATAACATGCATAATTCGTGATCCCATGAATAACACCTCTATTTCAAGTATTCACTCTAGGGAGCTGTCTGAACGTTTAGTATTACTTTCCCTGTACTTTGTCTACTTTCGACCCATTCATGTGCTTTCCCTGCGTCTTGAAGAGGAAAAGATTTCGTAGCTTTAATTTGCAACCTTCCATCACGTAAATAACGGAAAACTTGATTCGCAGTTTCTTGAAGCAATTCAGGACGTTTTTTCCGTGTAGTGCCAAAGCTGAAACCGAGTATAGAACGGCAACTTGCGTGTAAATCTTTCGTTTGAAAACTACCAACTTCTCCGCTAGCATTGCCGAAATGGACGAGACGACCGTAATAGGCAAGGCATTCTAAACTTCTTTCGGACACAGTACCAGAAATAGAATCTAAAACAATATTAACGCCTTCTCTGTTTGTAAGCTGATTTACCCTCTCTACAAAATCTTCATCTTGATGACAAATAACATAATCAGCGCCAGCATCTAAAGCAATTTTTCTTTTTGCTTCACTTCCGACAGTCCCGATTACTTTTTTAGCCCCTAATAATTTTGCGAGTTGAATCGCGGTAGTACCAATTCCTCCAGCAGCTGCATGAATTAGAACAGATTCACCTTGTTGAAGTCTTGCAACATTTGCAAGTAAATTGTAGCTTGTAAAAGATACGATAGGGCAAGCGGCTGCAGTTTGGAAATCAACTTCATCAGGTAATACGAAAGTAAGCTTTTCATTTGCAACAACATATTCAGCGTAAGAACCATTTTGAGGAAAAGTAATGACTCGTTGGCCAGGATAAATGTTTTTTACATGAGAACCTACGCGTTCTACAATACCAGCTGCATCTATCCCTGGGATAAAAGGTAAGGCTTTGTTTCCTTTTTTGCCATAACGTGATTTAATATCGGCAAAATTAACACTAGTAGCAACAACGCGAATTAAAACTTGATTATCTGAAATTGTAGGAATATCCATGTCTGTATATTTCAACACTTCAGGACCACCGAATGAAGTTACAACGATAGCTTTCATATACATCCTCCTAAATTTGACTATATAAATTATTTTAAATCTTCATTAGGAATTGGAAAATTATATAATTGTTATGCAAGGCTATAAGTGAAGCTTATGAACTCATTGGATTATTATATTAATGTATATAAAAAAATTGAAAAAATCGAACGAAATATCAATTACTTGCCAATATATAGTGTATGACAAGGGAGGGAAGGTACATGAAGGATGAAACGGTGTATACAGATTTAATCCAATTAACTTTATCAGGCAATAAAGAAGCATATAGCGAATTGTATGATAAAACGATTCAAGAAGTATATAAGACAGCACATTTTTTAATAGAAGATAAAACGGATGTAGATGATATCGTTCAGGAAATATACATACAGCTATATGAATCGCTTCGTAAATATGATAGCGAGAAGCCATTTCGTCCTTGGCTAATTGGACTTGCAATTAAACAAATTCATTCTTATAGAAGAAAGAGATGGATGCGACTGCGAATTGTAAAAAAAGCAGAAGAGCAAAGAAAACCAGTACAAATGGATTTTTCTAGCGATGTTGTAAGTAAACTATCAAATCAAAAACTAATCGAACTCATTCATAAATTGCCGTATAAATTGAAGCAAGTTATTATTTTGAGGTACTTACACGATTACTCACAAGAGGAAGTAGCACAAATATTACATATTCCAATCGGTACTGTGAAATCTAGAATCCATGCCGCATTAAAGAAACTACGTCAAAAAGAGCAAATAGAAGAAATCTTTTTAGGAGAGGTAGGGAATGTGAAATGAGTTTAGATTGTAGAGTTAGAGAATCTATACAAGAAGAAGCGAAGGGGATTGTTGCCCCGCCAGAGTTAAAAGAAAAAGTAATCGTTCAAATAAAAATGAAGAGCGGGGGGAGTAAAAAGAAGAAGCGCCTCATCGCTGGGGTGCTTGCAGCCGCATTTTTAATTCCGACAACTGGTTTTGCTTATCAATCTATTATGGCGGATGGTATATACGGGTCGTTTGAAAATTTAAAGAAGCATGCCGGAGCTATAACATTAGAAGGATACATGCGTTTTAATGCAAAGTTATCACAAGCGAAAGACGAAATGGGTGCAAAGGAATATGAAGAGTTTTCAAAAGAACTAAAGAAATTAACAAATGCAAAGCTTGAGTATGGGGATTCGAACGGTAATATTGATTATGATCAATTATCACCAGCTAAAAAAGAGGAATTGAAAAAGGTAGAAATGGAGCTTCAGCCGTATTTTGATAAATTAAATGGTCATAAATCTAGTAAAGAAGTATTAACTCCTGAAGAGTATGAACAATATATGGAAGCATTAATGGCGTATCAAACCATATTGGTAAAAACGAAATCGAGTGGCGGAATAACAGCAGACAAAGTACCTGAGGCGTACAAAGAAAAATTTATTAAAGCAGAACAGTTTATGGAGTATGTAGATGAAAAGGTGAGATAAGTAAAAAGCTCATAGCTTTAGCTTAGAGCTTTCCTTATTGAAATGTAAATATATTAACCACCTATTCCTTTTGCTAGCAATAAGAAATATACAAATACTAGTATTACCCCATTTAATGCCGTACCAACTATTTTAAATAGCCAATTCTTTGATGAGATCGCAAAAATAATACCGAGTAATGAAAAAATACTTAGAAGCACAATAATTAATGTTAAATTCGCATTAGGTCCTCTTAAAATAAAGAAAGAACATATACTTGCGATAAACGTTAGAAACGAGAAAGTCCCTAATTTCATAATAAGTCCCCCTTGTTTGAAAGGTATTTTGATTTAGTTCACGATTCCCTTTAATTTAACATAAAATTCCTGTTACATATTAAATATATGAATAATAAAAAAACGAGTATAAAATCTACGGGATTTCATACTCGTTTTGCTATTATTTAAATTTCCTTACGGCATATATAGCGACCTTTACAAGTAATATCGCAATTATAAATAAGCCGCCGTAACTAACGATACTTAAAAATTGGTCATCAGTTATATTTTTTCATATTCGCATTGTCCTTTTGGATAAAACAATCTAAAAGTGAGTAACCAGCTATTAAGCTAATAATGGTAACGAAAGTTGTATTTACAAGAATAATATTAGTTAAATAGGGTAGGTATTTGCCAACTGGTGAAAAGAGTAGAGCAGGAGAAAAGGAAATTAATATTGTAGGGACTGTAATAGCGATAAACTTATCCGGCTGAAAGCCCCAGTTGTGTTTACTTGTTTCGTGATTAATGGATTGAAGGAATCGTAATAAAATGCCGACCAAAAGAGGGAAGAGTGTATAGTAGAATAACCTTGGATAAAAGTTAAAGTTCACTTGCGCATCTGTTTCTAAATAAAATTGAATTTTCACTCCTACAAATAATAATAAGATGATAAATAATGTAAAGCAGAGGTAAAGTATCACTTTTTGCATTCCATTCCACCATCCTTTACTAAAAATATATTCAAGGAACGAAGATATATACGAAAACTGCGTTGTATATATCTTCGTTTTCAATTAGTTAGTTGTGGATTTTGTTTGTTTCGTTAAGTAATCAATAATGCCCATTGCACTAATTTCTATATCTAGATGTAAAATGTTATAAACGGAATGATTTGATGGAACGTTTAACTTTGTAAGATGAGAAGAGATTTTATCCATTAATAAAGTTTGCAAAGCTTTAGTCGCTTCATCGAAATCATTATACTTTTCAAAGACCTCTTTACCAGTACCAACGAAAATAGGTAACCAATGTTCAAGTTGGTTATATACTTCTGTAACATTGGATGATGCGCCGTAATGACCGAAATAAATAGTATCTACATTCATACTTTGAATATGATTTTTAGAAGCAATCATCGCATCTGGCTGGAATTGTGAAGGAGACGTTGATGGTAGATATAGTTCTACATCAAGACCTGCGAGTTCTCTATAATAAATTCCTATTGTATCGCCAGTAAAAATGCCGTTTGTTAATGAATCATGAATGCTAATATGGTGCTTCGCATGTCCCGGTGTATCGTAAAATGTAAGTGTACGGTCTTCTGAAATTTTTAACGTATCACCATGTTGTACAATACGAACACGTTCTTCTTCAATTGGAAGAATGGGATCAAAAAGTTTATCAAAATCTTCTTTGTACACAGCTTTTGCACCTAAAATGAGTTTTGT
Organism: Bacillus silvicola; assembly: GCF_050524305.1. Lineage (NCBI taxonomy): Bacteria > Bacillati > Bacillota > Bacilli > Caryophanales > Bacillaceae > Bacillus > Bacillus silvicola. Next base: position 356,485 of record NZ_JBNGVC010000001.1, on the reverse strand, counting down.
TGGATCAATCATATGACGAGCACCGCGAGAATGCACAAATAAAGTAGCATTTGGGCATTTTTCCATCATTAGCCCAGCTGCGCCTGCATGATCTAAATGAACATGTGTAACAATGATGTTTTTTACATCTTTTAAATCAATATGTAATTGTTGTAAGCCATCTAAAATGTAAGGAAGAGAAGGGGCTGCACAAGTTTCAATTAAAGTAATTTCGTCACCTAATAAAACGTACGTACCTGTTCGTTCAATATGTTGTAAGTCGTAATCATCAATAAGATATAGGTGAGAAGATAATTGTTCTACTTTTTTCATCTTTACCACTCCTTATATACTTTTATGTTTTTTATTATACGCTAAAAATGCAAAAAGGCAGAAAACGAAACCTCGTCTTCTGCCTTTTTGTAATGTAGTTATTTCGTTTGATCTTTATTTATAGACATAACGAACAGTCCGACAATACCTCCAACTATTGGAAGCATAATCTCTCCTGCTAAATTAAAGTAGGAGCTTAAGAATAAACCATTTACATCGATTACCCAACCAGTAACATACAATAACATCATATATAGTACGAAATAAAACTCGCGATTTGAAATCGTTTCATGTTGTGCAGTTTTCATAATGAACACCATCCTTTTCTTTTATAATGGAAATATAAACTGTCACATTTTGTTCACAATTCAATTGTAAAACTTTCCAACATAAAAGTCTAGTATATTGTGTCGAATTTTTGAACAAAAATAAAGCGCTATCATTTCAGTGTGTAAGTACGTAATAAGAGCTGTATATTCACGAATGTAGTATAGTAAAAACATAGAATGATAATGAAGAGAGGGGTAGGAACAATGACAGTTTATGATTTTTCAGCTAAAACAATAACAGGAGAAGATAAATCGTTAAAAAATTATGAAGGAAAAGCACTGCTTATTGTAAATGTAGCTAGCAAATGTGGTTTTACACCGCAATATAAAGGATTACAAGAAGTATATGATAAATATAAAGATCAAGGATTAGAAATACTAGGTTTCCCTTGTAATCAATTTGGAGGACAAGAACCGGGAACAGAAGCTGATATTACTAGTTTTTGTGAATTAAACTATGGTGTAAACTTTCCGATGTTTGCAAAGATTGATGTGAAAGGTGATAAGGCTCATCCTCTGTATACATACATGACAGAACAAGCACCAGGTTTACTTGGTATGAAAGCAGTGAAATGGAACTTTACGAAGTTTCTAATTGGAAAAGACGGGAAAGTAGTAGGGCGTTTTGCGCCGCAGACGAAGCCGGTGGATTTAGAGGTTGAGATTGAAAAGGTACTTGGGGAATAACTAGGAGTTTCACTTTATTAAAAAACGCCTCAAAGAACTACTTTGTTCTTTGAGGCGTTTTCTTTAAACTCACATTATCAAGATTAAATCACTGAATGGAAGTCATTTGATTTAGGCGGAGAAGCTGCTTTTTTCATAAGCAATTCCCATAAGTGTACGGATTTCTTCCATTCGGCTGTGGTCTGTCCCTTTTGATACATAGCGTTCTCATAGCTGAAAGTAAGTTGTTGCATATCGGCCGAGTTGTAAAGTGTATCGATGCGAAGAGCGTATTCTCGGAATGTTTGACTTTCATCCCGTGGTATGCCGATTCTCGCAAATTGTTTTAAAAGTGCACTGTAAGCTTTTTGATAAACAGCATCATCTTTTCGGTATTTATAGAAAAGAATAATAAAAAATGTAATCCATTTCATTCTAGTAGTGAAGAGAATGTATCCTATAATACTAATCGGTATCGTAGAGAGGAATACGTACCACCAAGAAATCCTATTTTTAGAATTTGTAATCTTTTTAGTAGAGGCTTCCTCTGTAGTTTCTATTAAATTTTTGAGTTTTGCTTCATTGTTCCGCTCTTGCATTTGCGCGTTTTGAGAATTAGTTTCTTCGCTATTTTGTGAAGTAGGAGCAGGAGTATTATTTGTGAAATTATAGGGATTTGTAAATCCTTTTGTTGGTTCGAATGGAATCCACCCGTATCCTGGAAAATATACTTCGACCCAAGAGTGTGCGTTATCGTTCGCGATTTTATAAACATTCTCACCTTCAGCACTAGCACTTGTATTCTGGGGAGTTCCTTCTGTAAATCCTTTTACCCAGCGAGCGGGAATTCCGGCAGAACGAAGTAGCACAATCATAGATGTTGAAAAATTATTACAGTAGCCGCTTTTCGTATCGAAAAGGAATTGATCTACATAATCTTGGTTTTTGTCAGGAAATAAGACATTCGTTGTTTCGTATACAAAAGAGTTGTCTGTGAAGTACTTTTCAATAGCTAATACTTTATCATACTGGTTGTCTTTATCATTTGTAAGATTGGCAGCCAAGTCTTTTACTCGCTGTGGTAATGATTCGGGAAGTTGTGTGTACTTTGTCATGAAATAAGAACTTGTTTCATGACCTTCATTCGTTTTTACAGCTTTCAAGTTTTCTATGGGAAACTCCGGAATCTCATATGTTACTTTATACGAATTTAAAGTAGTAGAAGAGTCTCCGTGCATCGTATAAATTTTTTCTGAAAAGGGGTCAACGCTGTATGATACATCAGAAGAAGCCTCAACTGATATCAATCCCGCTGGATAGGTAAGGTGAGGAGAACTTTTTTGCATGGTGATTGTTGCTTCGGTTGTCTCCGTTTTTGTATTTTGTTCGTACCAGCTTACGACGTCGTTTTTATTTTTAAAAGAAACCTTTTTCGGATTCTCAGAAACTTCCCATCCTTTTCCTGTATAAAAATCTTTCGTTTCTACTCTCCAATATTGTTTATTTTGCGTTTGTGCTGTAAAAACAATTGTATTATCTGCCTTAAAGGGACCACCTAATTGCGAGTCATCTAAACCATACCCAATTGTAGAAACTTTTTGTTCTTTACTTGCTTCGGATGTGTTGAATTTTAAAAAATCTATTGGATTTGGCCATTGAGGGCCAAATTTTGGAGCAAAGTATGCGACGGTTGCTGACAATACAATAAATAGTGTAAGAGGTTTAAGTAATTTCGAGATTTCTCTAGCATAATTTTGTAAGTGTTCCATCTCTTTTATTCGTTCAATTTGAAGAAGACTAAGCATAAAAAAGCCGATGACAACAGTACGAATGATAGCGTAGTTTGCATTGTATAAATGTAAGTTATGAAAAGTTGTGATATAAATAATAGTCAATACAAGAAATAACAACCCACGTTTTTTATGAATCATCCAAAAAGAGATGAAAGAACTCAAAAACCAAAATGATAGAAAAAATAAAAATGTTGGAAAAACTGGAGAAATATCTAGCAAATTCCCTTGAAATAACAGGGAGGAATTTCGAGAAATATCAGAAAAAAATTTTGTTAGCCAAGATGGATTTATAAAAGCATTTTTATAATACAAGAAATGAATGATGAATAAGATCGTGACGATCTTTATTGGAATCTGCCACCTTGTTTGAAAAAAAGAGAGTGTGAAGCAAATTCCTATAAATATTACAAAAATATCTAATCTACCTACGTTTGTAATACCTATAAGGGGTCTTAGCCATTCTAGTAAAAGTAGAAGTGCACATACATGCATGAAGAATCTGCTCATATCCCATTTGTATTTTGTTCGTAATGTTATCATTTGCTCACCTCAAAAAACACGTTTGTATACCGGTTTTCATAAACCGCATTTACAAATATTTTTCGTTTTTGTAGAGTTTCTAGAATACTTAGTTCTCGATGTGAGAGTTGATTCGCTTTTTCTTTCACGACAAACACCATTAATTTTCTATTTTTAATAGCAGCATAGTCGGCCGCCTTTTGAATATCGGGAGAAAGGTCGCTTGTCACGAGTATAATCGTTACGGGCTCATAAATTTTTCTTAATTCCATTTCTACACTCTGGGAGAGCGGGAATACACTGTCTGCTTGTACTTTCGCTAAATGACAAAAGATTTGTTGTAACTGCGTATCTCCATTGTCTAAAGGGAAAAAAGTTCGTTCTTTTCCGACAGACACGAATGACGCTGGTGAATTTTGCTTCAAGACAGCCCTCACAATAGAGGCAGTAAACGTTACGACTGATTCGAATAAAGAAGATGGGGTTCTGTCCATGAATATCATGATATTATGGCTGCGCTGTTGTTCAAACTCTTTCGTCATAATATTGTTTGTTCGTGCAGTTGCTTTCCAATCAATCCATGAAAAGCGGTCACCAGGTTTATATTCTCTGACACCGACAGAGACTGTAGAGTCTTTTGCTAAATTTATATTTGCTGAAAGCGCTCCTTGTTCGAAATGATTTTCCAATTGTCGATACGTTATATCTACATACTGAGGATAGACTAAAAATGTATCTGGAACTGAAAAAGTTACTTCTTTCTCTATCATACCGAATAGATCACCAGTTTTGACACGTACGCTTGAAAAAGCGTGCTCTCCTCTAGGGATTGTGTCAATAGTATATTGAAACGAAATATTTCGTTTTAATCCTGGAAAGAGTATGACCTTATTCATCTTTGTTTGTATACAACTTGTAAAATGTGGTGGCAGTTCATCTTCTATAACTAAATAAAGTAAGGGGAAAGGAAATTTTCTTTTTATTGTAATGGTGCTTACAAATGGTTCTCCAGCTACATAATCGTTTTGATTTGTTATTCGTTTTACTTCAGCGCCCCGTAAAGTATAGAAGGGGAGTAGTAGTGAGTAGAGGCCAATAGGAATCATACTATAAAACAGAAACCAACTTACAAATCCTCCTTGAAGCATAGCGTATACAAATGTTAAGACTAGGCATAACGGAATGAATGATAACTTAGTAAAATGATATAGTACTCGTAGTATCCGTTTCATCAAAGGTTCATCTTTCTTTGAGTAGGAACGGTAGTTCGTGCAACGATTTTGGCGATAACTTGTTCTCCTGTTATTCCTTCAAATCTTGCTTCCATTTTTAGAATGAGTCTGTGTGCTAAAACGTAAGGAGCTAAAAATTTAACATCGTCTGGAATAACATAATTTCTGCCATGGATGAATGCATAAGCCTGTGAAGCTTTCATTAAAGCAATTGAGCCGCGTGGACTTGCACCTAGCTGTATAGAACTGTAAGAACGAGTCTGACTAACAAGCTTTACAATGTAATGCTTGATTGCTTTGTCCATGCTTATATCCCGTATGCTTTGTTGTAAATAAAGCAATTCTTTTATTGTAGTAATAGCTTGTAAATGAGAGAGTGGATTTGTTTTTTCCATCCGGTTTAAAATTTCAAATTCTTCTTCAGGTGTAGGATATCCCATTCTTAGCTTTAACAAGAAACGATCGAGTTGAGCTTCTGGTAAAGGATATGTTCCCTCATATTCGACCGGATTTTGTGTAGCCATTACAAAGAACGGTTTTGGTAATGGTCTAGTAATGCCATCTATTGTGATATTGCCTTCTTCCATACTTTCAAGTAAGGCAGATTGTGTCTTTGGAGATGTACGATTAATTTCATCAGCAAGTATAAAATTCCCCATGATTGGCCCAGGCTTGAACTCAAATTGGAGCTCTTTTGGATTGTAAATAGAAACACCTGTTACATCTGACGGCAGTAAATCAGGTGTGAATTGAATTCGCTTGTAATCGGCATCAATGGATTTAGAAAGAGCACGTACTAGAATTGTTTTCCCGACACCAGGAACATCTTCCAATAGTACATGACCTTCAGCTAAGAGAGCTGTCAAAGCTAAAATCGTTTCTTTTCGTTTCCCGACCATTAATCTTTCAATATTGTTAATTATTTTTTCTACAATGGGATGTAATGAATCAAGCTGTGGCATCGTAATCCTCCTAATTTTATTATCGTTTTCTAATTTATTTAGTAGAAAATAGAATTTATCCCTCTATTTGCGGGTAGTAAAACTCTTATCTTGAATTCTGGGAATATTCAGATTATTTATTCCGATTACAACTAGTATAATTGTTTCCGTAACCAAGGGCAATACGGTAAATAATGATTTCTACTCTTATGTAAAATATGTCTTGATATAAAGTAATATCGTTGAAGAAAATAAATTCCTTACATACAATTTATAATCGTTTCCTTATAGTAGTTTTGAAATAATATCAAAACTCTATTTAATATATTTATAGAGAAAAACGTAGGAACTTTTCCTGCGTATTTTTTTTGCAAAAAAGATTAATCCCCCAAATACTATTCTCCTAATAATCAGGATTGACCATAAACCTTCACAAGGGAACAAAGTAACCTTTGTATACGAAGATTTTCTTTCGAGCTTATTTTTTATGAATTTTTGACAATCTCTTGAACTGTGCGAAATGTCACATCTGTATTTTACAACCTCTCTTATAGTAAGGGTATGTAAGAGAGACGTATTAAGGGAGTGAACAGTATGAAGAAGAAACCTTCAGCACTAATGAGACGTTTAAAATATTTTTCACCAATAGATCGTTATAACGATAATCATACACAAGAAACATATGAAGATCGCGAATGGGAGAAGGTGTACAGAAAGCGTTGGCAACATGATAAAGTAATCCGCTCTACACACGGTGTGAACTGTACTGGTTCTTGTAGCTGGAACATTTATGTGAAAGATGGAATTGTAACGTGGGAAGGGCAAGAGCTTAACTATCCAACGACAGGTCCTGATATGCCTGATTTTGAACCACGAGGATGTCCGCGTGGAGCAAGTTTTTCTTGGTACATTTATAGCCCGCTTCGTGTGAAATATCCATACGTACGTGGTGTTCTTTGGAGTATGTGGCAAGAGGAATTACAAAATAATGAGTCACCATTAGATGCTTGGAAAAGCATTGTGGAAAACCCTGAAAAAGCACGTACGTATAAGCAGGCGCGTGGTAAAGGGGGATTCATTCGTGCGAATTGGGATGAAGTGTTACAACTCGTTTCTGCTTCTTTACTTTACACAGTAATTAAATATGGTCCAGACCGAAATGTTGGTTTTTCGCCAATTCCAGCTATGTCGATGTTAAGTCATGCTGCTGGTAGCCGTTTTATGCAACTTATGGGTGGACCAATGCTTAGTTTCTATGATTGGTATGCAGATTTACCACCAGCTTCTCCGCAAATTTGGGGTGATCAAACTGATGTACCAGAAAGTAGTGACTGGTACAACTCTGGTTACATTATGACATGGGGTTCAAATGTACCGATGACGAGAACACCAGATGCACACTTTTTAGCTGAGGTTCGATATAAAGGAACGAAAGTCGTTTCTGTAAGTCCTGATTTCGCTGAATCTACAAAGTTTGCGGATGATTGGATTAGTGTGAAACAAGGTACAGACGGTGCACTTGCGATGGCAATGGGGCACGTGATCTTACAAGAATTTTACGTAGATAATCAAGTGGAATACTTCACAAAGTATGCGAAGCAATATACTGATTTTCCTTTCTTCGTTACATTGAAACAAAAAGGAGATCAATTCGTCGCTGATCGTTTCTTAAATGCTACTGATATTGGACGTGAAACAAAGTTAGGAGAATGGAAGCCTGTTCTTTGGAACGAGAACACGAAAGATTTTGCAACACCTCACGGCACAATGGGGTCACGTTGGGATAATGAAAAGAAATGGAATTTACGTTTAGAAGATGAACAAACAGGTGAAAAGATTGATCCACGTCTTTCTTTACTTGGAATGGAAGACACTGTTGGAACGGTACAAATTCCGTACTTCTCAGATGAGGGAAATAAAGTATTGGAACGTACAATTCCAGTGAAAAAAATTATGACAGAAGAAGGCGAAGTGTTCGTTACAACTGTATACGACTTAACGTTAGCAAATTACGGTGTGAACCGAGGACTCGGTGGACAAGAACCGAAAGATTTCAATGATGACGTACCGTTTACACCTGCATGGCAAGAGAAAATGACAGGAGTGAAACGAGAGCTTATTATTCAAATCGCTCGTGAGTTTGCACAAAACGCAGTTGATACGGATGGGCGCTCGATGATTATTGTAGGGGCCGGTATTAACCACTGGTTTAATTCTGATACGATTTATCGCGCAGTTTTAAATCTTGTTCTTCTCGTCGGGGCACAAGGTGTAAACGGCGGCGGTTGGGCGCATTATGTTGGGCAAGAAAAATTACGACCAGCAGAAGGATGGCAAACAATCGCGATGGCAAAAGATTGGCAAGGGCCACCGAAATTACAAAACGGTACATCTTTCTTCTATTTCGTAACAGATCAATGGCGTTATGAAGATACACCGGTTGGACATTTAGCATCACCAATTGAGGGCAACTCTCGTTATCAACATCATGGTGATTACAATGTATTGGCAGCACGACTTGGTTGGTTACCTTCCTATCCAACATTCGAGAAGAATGGAATTGAATTATATAAAGAAGCTGTTGCTGCTGGTGCAACAACGCAAGAAGAAATCGGAAAATACGTTGCACAAAAACTAAAAGAAAAAGAACTAAAATTTGCGATTGAAGATCCAGATAATAAAAACAACTTCCCGCGCAACTTATTCGTATGGCGTGCCAACTTAATTTCAAGTTCTGGTAAAGGCCACGAATATTTCTTAAAACATTTATTAGGCACAACAAATGGATTAATGAATGACGATAGTGATTCATTACGACCAGAAGAAATTAAGTGGCATGAAGAAGCACCAGAAGGGAAGCTTGATCTACTCATTAATTTAGATTTCCGTATGGCTGGAACAGCGCTCTATTCTGATATCGTCTTACCTGCTTCAACTTGGTATGAAAAGCACGATTTAAGCAGTACGGATATGCATCCATTTGTGCATCCATTTAATCCAGCAATCGGTTCACCATGGGAAGCACGCTCTGACTGGGATATTTTCACTTCACTTTCTAAAGCTGTGTCAGATTTAGCGAAGAAAATTGATCTTGAACCAATGAAAGAAGTTGTTGCAACGCCACTTCTTCACGATACACCGCAAGAATTAGCGCAACCACTTGGCAAGATTAAAGACTGGAGCAAAGGTGAGTGTGAACCGATCCCAGGTAAAACGATGCCGCAAATTCATGTTGTTGAAAGGGATTATAAAACGATTTATGACAAAATGACTGCGCTAGGACCAAATGCCGGAAAACAACCGATTGGTACGAAAGGGATTTCTTGGTCTGCAGAAAAAGAGTATGAGCAATTAAAGAGCCGATTAGGAGTTGTTCGAACGGATTCTATTGCGAGAGGTTGCCCAGACATAAAAGAAGCAATCAATGCTGCTGAGGCGGTATTAACACTTTCTTCTACAACAAATGGTCATATGGCTGTAAAGGCATGGGAAGCACTTGAAAAACAAACAGATCTAAAATTACGTGATTTAGCAGAAGAACGTGAAGAAGAATGCTTCACATTCGAACAAATTACAGCACAGCCTAAAACAGTAATTACTTCTCCGGCCTTTACAGGTTCTGAAAAAGGTGGACGACGTTACTCACCGTTTACAACAAATGTGGAACGTCTTATCCCTTGGAGAACGATAACTGGTCGACAATCTTTCTACTTAGACCATGACATGATGAAAGAATTTGGTGAAACGATGGCAACATTTAAACCAATTCTGCAACATAAACCTTTCCGTAAATCTAGACCTGAAGTAGAAGGAAAAGAAATTACACTAAACTATTTAACACCGCATAATAAGTGGTCGATTCACAGTATGTATTTCGATTCATTACCGATGTTAACGCTGTTTAGAGGTGGTCCAACTGTTTGGATGAATAAAGAGGACGCTGCTGAAGCTGGTGTTGCAGATAATGATTGGATTGAGTGCTTTAACCGTAACGGTGTTGTTGTAGCGCGTGCTGTCGTAACACACCGTATACCGAGAGGAATGGCGTTTATGCACCATGCACAAGATCGCCACATTAACGTGCCTGGTACGAAATTAACAAGCACCCGCGGGGGAACGCATAATAGTCCAACCCGTATTCATGTTAAACCAACACATATGATTGGTGGATATGGCCAATTAAGCTATGGATTTAACTATTATGGTCCGACTGGGAACCAGCGTGACTTAAATGTTGTAATCCGTAAACTGAAGGAGGTAGATTGGCTTGAAGATTAAAGCACAAGTCGGAATGGTAATGAACCTAGATAAATGCATCGGCTGCCATACTTGTAGCGTAACATGCAAAAACACCTGGACAAATCGTCCAGGTGCTGAATATATGTACTTCAATAACGTAGAAACGAAACCTGGAATTGGTTATCCGAAACAATGGGAAGATCAAGAGAAATATAAAGGCGGCTGGGAATTGAAAAATGGTGAAATTCAGCTGAAATCCGGTTCGAAAATGAAACGCCTTATGAATATTTTCCACAATCCAGATCAGCCAACAATCGATGATTACTTTGAACCTTGGAACTATGATTATGAAACATTAACAAATAGCCCGCAACGTAAGCATCAACCAGTTGCTCGTCCGAAATCGGCAATTACAGGCGAATTTATCGACAAAATTGAATGGGGTCCAAACTGGGAAGATGATTTAGCTGGTGGACATATAACAGGATTGCAAGATCCGAACGTAAAGAAAATGGAAGAAGAAATTAAAACAGATTTTGAAAATGTCTTTATGATGTATTTACCACGCATATGCGAACATTGTATGAATCCATCTTGCGTATCTTCTTGTCCATCTGGTGCGATGTATAAACGTGAAGAAGATGGGATTGTTCTTGTGGATCAAAATGCATGTCGTGCTTGGAGGTTCTGCGTATCTTCTTGTCCATATAAAAAAGTGTATTTTAACTGGCAAACGAATAAAGCAGAAAAATGTACAATGTGTTTCCCACGTATTGAAGCTGGTATGCCAACGATTTGTTCGGAAACATGTGTAGGACGTATTCGATATATTGGGGTAATGCTATATGACGCTGACAAAGTGAAAGAAGCAGCTTCTGTTGAAGATGAAAAAGATTTATATGAATCTCAGCTTACTGTTTTCCTAGATCCAAATGATCCAGAAGTAGCAGCTGAAGCGAAAAAACAAGGCATTCCTGAAGAATGGATTAAAGCAGCACAAGAGTCACCAATCTATAAAATGATTATCGATTGGAAAATTGCTCTTCCTCTTCATCCAGAGTACCGTACAATGCCAATGGTTTGGTATATCCCGCCACTTAGCCCAATTATGAATATGGTGGAAGGGAAAGGAAGTAACTGGCAAGCAGAAGAGATTTTCCCTGCTATTGATAATATGCGTATTCCGATTCAATATTTAGCGAATTTACTCACTGCAGGAGATGAATCACATATTCGTCTTACATTGAAAAAAATGGCTGTTATGCGAACGCATATGAGAGCATTGCAAATTAATAAAGAACCAAATGAAGCTGTATTAAAAGAGCTTGGATTAACGAGACAGGATGTAGAAGATATGTATCGTCTTCTTGCTATTGCGAAATATAAAGATCGCTTCGTCATTCCAACGTCTCACCGCGAACAAGTTGCAGATTTATATAGCGAACAAGGAAGCTGTGGCCTTTCCTTCACAGGTGGCCCAGGCTCTTGCACGACAATTTCTTAAATAAAGGGGGCAGAAAATTATGAAACAAAGTTTACAAACTGCTTTTTCTTGTTCTTCTTTTCTTCTCTCCTATCCGGAACTTGGGTGGGGAGAAGCTTTAACTGAATTACAAGAAGAGATTGAAGCGATTGAACAGGAAGACGTTAAAGTAGCACTTACAGCATTTATAAAACAAGCACTAGATAAAACGAATGATCAATTAATTGATTGTTACGTATATACATTCGATTTTGGTAAAAAGACAAATATGTATCTTACTTATATGAACACCGGTGAACAAAGAGAAAGAGGGATTGAATTATTAGAGCTAAAACAGCATTATAAAAAATCTGGTTTTGAAGTAACAGATAAAGAACTACCTGATTATTTACCGCTATTACTTGAGTTTTTTGCAAATGCAAATGAGCAAGATAGTGAACCAATTATGAGTAAATACAAGGAAAATATACAAGCATTGCACGTTCAATTAAAAGACGCAAATAGTATGTATGAACCAATTCTTGCAGCTGTTCTCCTCGCTATCGATGCATGGGGTGTACAGACAAATTAGAAAGGAGAGTTGTCAAAATGATGGATCAATTTCTATGGGTATTGCTTCCCTATATCATTTTTGCAATCTTTATCGGTGGACATATTTTCAGATACAACTATGATCAATTTGGATGGACATCGAAATCTAGTGAACTATTAGAGAAGAAAATGCTCCGAATCGGAAGTCTGTTATTCCACTTTGGGATCATGTTCGTCATTGGTGGTCATGTTATGGGGATTTTAATTCCAGAGTCTGTATACCGTTCAATAGGTATTTCTGAGCATATGTATCATGTAGTAGCAATTAGTTTCGGGCTTCCGGCAGGTGTTGCTTCTATCATCGGTTTAATTATATTAACGTACCGCCGTGTAACAGTAAAACGCATCATTGCAACGAGTACAAAGGGAGATTATATTGCGCTTATTTTATTACTTATCGTAATGCTAGCAGGACTTTCTTCAACCTTTTTAAATATCGACTCAAAAGGGTTTGATTATCGTACAACAATCGGTCCATGGTTCCGAAGTCTCTTTATTTTCCAACCAAAGATTGAATATATGACGGAAGTACCTGTATGGTTTAAAATTCATATTATTGCAGGGCTGGGGCTATTCGCAGTGTGGCCATTTACTAGACTTGTACATGTATTTAGTGCTCCAATTAAATACTTAAGCCGTAGTTATGTAATTTACAGAAGACGTATTCCTAATGAATTGAAAAAATAATACCGCTGTAAACGGATAAGAGTTAACAGCAAACATGAAACGAGGTCTAATGGAAGGCCTCGTCTTTTTTTAGGAAATAGCTGTATGCAAGAAAAAAAGATTAGCATCTAAATTAGATGCTAATCAATGCTACAAACAGAAGCAGAGCAATCTTCACAAGCAATTTCACATTTTAAAAACTGTAAATCGTGAATTGTAATCTTGCCTTTATGGATAGAAATTGTTCCTTGCTTTTTTAATTCATTTAACATTCGATTTACACTTTCGCGTGAAGTTGCACAGAAATTAGCAAGTTCTTGATTTGTTAATGGTAAATCGATGAGAATACCATTTTCCTTTAACACACCATAACTATTTGTCATTCGAATGAGAGTAGAATATAGGGCACCTTTTTTGCCGTGTAATACTAAATCTCGGAATTTCGTTTGCATTCTTCTTAAATGTTCACTAATCCATTTCATAAATTCAAATACAAGAGCGGGCTTTTGGAGTAATGCTTTTTCTAAGGTTTCACGTTTTATAACTCCTACTTCAACATCTTCAAGGCATTTTGAATTTAATAAATACTTTGCATTGTCCGTGAACAATGTTAATTCACCAATAATGTCGTATGCCGAACAAATACGAAGTGTTAATTCTTGCCCATCAGCACTTAGTTTACTAATTTGTACTTTTCCTGAGTGGATGATATAGAGTTCTGTTGCTTCCATACCTTCTTGAAAAATAAAACTTCCTTTTTTAATCTGCATTTTATATTCAACAGATGCAAGTAACTCCTTTAAATCTTGAGATAATGTCATACTGTTTGCCACAGCGATCACCTTTCTTATTTTAAGCAATACATTTCCTATTTTGAATGTAAGTATGATGAAAATGCAAGAGCTATTTTAAAAATAAATTGAAATTTCAATGACCGTAAGGGGAAGAGATTTTCAGTTTTTAGTTTGAAAAATTCAATAGACAAAGTGGATGAGATTAAAGATGTGAACAAAATTCGAACGGATTTGTGAAGAATTTTTGAATGGGGAAAGTAATGTGAGAAAAGTCACATTGAATATGTAGCTTCTTTTTTATAATGAAGGCAAATAAAAAAATTGAAAGCTTACTAAGGATTACAGCAGAAAAGAAGGGATATAGATGCACGAGAACATGAAAGATTCTTTAGAACGGCCACTTCAAGATTTACGTATTTCAGTTATTGACCGTTGTAATTTTAGGTGCACATACTGTATGCCAGCTGAAGTGTTCGGACCAGATTACGCTTTTTTACAGGAAGAGTTTTTATTAACGTTCGATGAAATAGAAAGATTGGCGAGATTATTTATAAGTATGGGAGTGGAAAAAATTAGGCTTACTGGCGGTGAACCTTTGTTGCGTAAAGATTTACCGAAGTTAATTGCAAGACTTGCAAAGCTAGAAGGCTTAAAAGATATTGGACTCACAACAAACGGTATTCATTTAGCAAAACAAGCAAGGGCGTTAAAAGAAGCGGGATTAAAACGTGTAAATATTAGTTTAGATGCGATAGAGGATTGTGTCTTCAAAAAAATTAATGGACGAAACGTAAGCACAAAGCCTGTATTAAAAGGAATTGAAGAAGCAAAGAACGTAGGGTTAGAAGTAAAGGTAAATATGGTCGTAAAAAAAGGAATGAATGATAGTCAAATTCTTCATATGGCTCGTTACTTTAAAGAACAAGAAATTCAGCTCCGCTTTATAGAGTTTATGGATGTGGGCAGTACAAACGGCTGGAACTTTGAACAAGTTATTACGAAGGAAGAATTAATTGAGAAAATTAATCGTGTGTATCCAATTGAGCCTGTTAAGCCTCGTTACTTTGGAGAAGTTGCGAAATTGTATCGATATGTAGGGAGTAATGCAGAAGTTGGATTTATTACTTCTGTTTCTGAGTCATTTTGTTCTTCTTGTACGAGAGCCCGTATTTCGGCAGACGGTAAGTTTTTTACGTGCCTATTTGGAGCGAAAGGAACGGATTTGCGAACGCTTCTTCGAGAAAATATTTCTGACGCCTCATTATTAAAAATTTTACAACATACATGGCGATATAGAACAGATCGATATTCAGATGAAAGAACGGTTGAAAGTACAAGTAAACGTCCAAAAGTTGAAATGTCTTACATTGGTGGATAGTGAAAGGAGGATTTCTTATGCAAGAGCGTTATTCAAGACAAGTGTTGTTTTCTGGAATTGGTGAAATGGGACAAAGAAAAATAAGAGAAAAGCATGTGCTCCTAATCGGTGCGGGTGCACTAGGAGCTGCAAATGCAGAAGCTCTTGTTAGAATGGGAATTGGGAAATTGACAATTGCTGATCGTGACTACGTCGAATGGAGTAATTTACAACGGCAACAGTTATATACAGAAGAAGATGCACAGCAGTGCAAACCGAAAGCAATTGCAGCCGCAGAACATTTAAGAAAGATTAATTCTGAAGTGGAAATTGTACCAGTTGTAACGGATGTCACACTGCAAGAAATAAAAGAGTTAACAAAAGAAGTGGATCTCATATTAGATGCGACTGACAATTTTGATACGCGCCTACTTATAAATGACATTTCACAAAAAGAAAATATACCTTGGATATACGGTGGATGCATTGGAAGTTACGGTGTAACGTATACAATTCTTCCTAGAGAAACACCATGTTTTCGCTGCTTAATGGATCATCCTATGGGCGGAGCAACATGCGATACAGCAGGAATCATTCAGCCAGCTGTACAAATGGTCGTTGCTCATCAAGTAACAGAGGCGATGAAAATATTGGTGGATGATTTCGAGGCGCTAAGAGGGACAATGTTATCATTTGATATTTGGAACAATCAATATCTCTCATTAAAAGTAAATAGACAGAAGAAAAATACATGTCCATCTTGTGGAAATACACGCACGTATCCAAGTTTAACATTTGAAGCACAGATGAAAACGGAAGTGCTATGTGGACGGAATACGGTTCAAATCCGTCCAGGGATAAAACGTGTTCTTCATTTAGAGGAAGTTCAAAAACGATTACAAAAAAGTGTAAATGTCCAAAAAACGTCTTACTTACTATCATTTCTAATTGATGAATATCGTTTCGTTTTATTTACAGACGGTAGGGCATTTATTCATGGAACAAATGATGTGAAAATAGCAAAACGATTATACGCAAAATATATAGGCTGAATAGAAAGTGAGTTTCACTTTCCAAAAACGAGGTGAAAAAAGAATGTTATTAAAACGTAATCCAATTCCAGTGGCAGAAGCAGTTGCACGAGTAATGGAATATGCTTACCAGGGTGAAATAGAAAAGGTTTCTCTTATAGAAAGCTACGGTAGAACGCTTGGAGAAGATGTTATTGCAGATCATGATGTCCCGCATTTTGATCGCTCTCCGTACGACGGGTTTGCGATTCGAGCAGAAGATACGAAAGAAGCCAGTAGCAGTAACCCTATTCAGTTTGAAGTAATTGGTGAAATCGGAGCAGGTTTTGTTTTTACAGAAGAAGTGAAAGCATTTCAAGCTGTCCGTATTATGACAGGAGCCGCAATTCCAGCAGGGTGTAATGCTGTTGTTATGTTAGAGCTAACGGAAGGATTTGAAGAAAAAGAAAAGACTTATATGAAATTAAAACGCTCTTTCGCTTCTGGTGATAACATTTCTTTTAAAGGAGAAGATGTAAAGCAAAATGCTATCCTTGTGAAAAAAGGGACTGTTATTAACGCAGGGGTAGCAGCACTTCTTGCTACGTTTGGTTATAGTTCCGTACATGTTGTAAAACAGCCAGTCATTGGAATTGTAACGACAGGAAGTGAACTGCTCGAAGTACATGAACAATTAAAGCCAGGGAAGATTCGAAATAGTAACTCCTATATGGTAGCTGCTCAAATTGAACGAGCGGGCGGAGTTGTACAGTATTATGGGCAATTCGCTGACGATTTTGAGACGTGTTATAACACTGTGAAAAAAGCGATAAAAGAAGTTGATATATTAATTACAACTGGTGGCGTTTCAGTAGGAGACTATGATTATTTACCGGCTATTTATGAGAAATTACAAGCAAATGTACTTTTCAACAAAATAGCGATGCGACCAGGAAGTGTGACAACTGTAGCTGAGCTAGAAGGAAAACTATTATTTGGTCTATCTGGTAATCCTTCTGCTTGTTATGTCGGTTGTGAATTATATGTTCGACCAGTCATTGAAACATACTTGCATAAGAAAAATCCCCACTTATATCGTGCAGAAGCAATTTTACAGAAAGACTTTCCAAAAGCGAATCCATTTACTCGTTTTGTAAGAGGGAGAGTGGAATTTGTAGATGGCCAATTGAAAGTTACACCAGTCGGTTTAGATAAATCTAGTGCAATTTCTTCACTTGCAGAGACGAATGCATTTATCGTCCTGCCGGGAGGAACGAGAGGATTTGAAGCAGGGATAATTGTTTCGGTATTATTATTGGAATCGAACATGGGAAGTGAGTGGCCATGGGAAGAACCGCTTCGATCATACAAGTAATAGAAAAATAGATTGCTAATTTATACAAAGATAAGAGGTGCAAGATGACACATACGTATTATGAAGTAATTGATACACCTATTTCAATTGAAAGTGTTACTAGCAAAGTAATTCGGCATGAGTGTGGTGCGGTTACTACTTTTATTGGTACTGTTAGGGAATTTACGAAAGGACGTCGTACGCTTTATTTAGAGTATGTAGCTTATAAAACAATGGCGGAAAAACAACTTGAGAAAATTGGTACTGAAGTAGGAGAGAAATGGCCTGGGACATATGTGGCAATTACACATCGCATTGGTACATTGCAAATTTCTGATCTTGCGGTTGTTGTCGCTGTTTCTACACCACATCGGAAAGCGGCCTATGAGGCGAATGAATATATTATGGAGCGTATAAAACAAATTGTTCCGATTTGGAAGAAAGAGTTTTGGGAAGATGGTGAGTCATGGATAGGTGATCAGTTAGAGAAAATAGCATATGTAAATGGCGAGCCTGGAAAGAAGATGAGAATATGATTGAAGTATTATTATTTGCACATTTGCAAGAAGAAGTAAGCAAACCGGCCTTGCACATAGATTGTGAAAATATTACGGTTGCTGAACTAAAGGAAGTTCTGGTTAAGGAATATAACGTAGCAATTTCAAACGAGATTACGTTCGCCATAAATGAAGAGTATGCAAATGAGGATGACATCATTCAAACTGGCGATATTGTAGCGATGATTCCGCCAGTAAGTGGTGGTTGATTCTTTTCAGCCTAATCATGTTAGGACGTGATTAGGCTGGAGAGAATGAATATAACGATGAATACATAGGAGGGAACAGGATGAAAAGTCCTAATTTTCAATTAAGTTTACAAACTTCTAATCTAGTTATCGGTTTTATGGTATGGGTTATCTTATCATCATTAATGCCATATATTAAAGCGGATATTCCATTAACTGCGGGACAAATTTCTATGGTAACAGCAGTACCGGTTATTTTAGGTTCTATTCTTCGCATTCCAATTGGTTATTGGACGAATCGTTACGGAGCAAGAAAATTGTTCTTTATTAGTTTTATACTTTTATTATTCCCTGTCTTTTACATTAGTATTGCCAATTCTATGATGGATTTAATTATTGGTGGATTATTTGTAGGGATCGGTGGTGCTGTATTCTCTGTAGGAGTAACTTCTCTACCGAAATACTTCCCGAAAGAGAGTCACGGTTTTGTAAATGGTATTTACGGTGTCGGTAACGCCGGAACAGCAATTACTTCATTTTTAGCACCTGTAATTGCGACATCAGTTGGATGGAGAACGACAGTACAGTGTTATTTAGTTTTACTTGCAGCATTTGCACTTATGAACTTTTTATTAGGCGATCGTAAAGAAAAAAAGGTGAATACACCATTAATGGAACAAATAAAAGGTGTATATAAAAATGAAAAACTTTGGTTTTTATGTATCTTTTACTTTTTAACATTCGGATCATTCGTCGCATTTACAGTATATTTACCAAACTTTTTAGTGTCTCACTTCGGATTAGAGAAAGTAGATGCAGGCATGCGGACAGCTGGATTCATCGTATTAGCAACAATGATGCGCCCAATTGGTGGTTGGCTCGGTGATAAATTTAATCCATTTAAAATATTAATCTTCGTATTTATCGGTTTAACACTGTCTGGTATTGTTTTATCATTTATGCCTAGTATGAATGTGTATACATTTGGTTGCTTACTAGTTGCATTTTGTGCAGGTATTGGAAATGGAACAATCTTTAAGCTTGTTCCAATGTACTTCTCTGAGCAAGCAGGGATTGTAAATGGGGTTGTGTCAGCTTTAGGTGGACTAGGAGGGTTCTTCCCACCATTAATTTTAACATTACTATTCCAACTGACAGGTCATTATGCAATTGGATTTATGGCGTTATCAGAAGTCGCACTTGCTTGTTTAATCATTACAGTGTGGATGTATAGCCAAGAGAAATTGTTAGTGATGTTAAAGAATCATTAATAAGGAAAAAGAACCGTCCCAAAGTATATTGGGATGGTTCTTTTAGTAATAGGCTTCAACATGTTTTTATTGCTATCTCAACAAACGCTTGTTTTCTAAAAGAATGTGCTTTTAAAATGAAAAACAGAAGGTTTATGGAATTTTATGTTAAAATATAGATGTCAGAAGTTATTCAATTAAAGGGCTGGTTAGTTAAAGGAATCTTAAAATTTTTTCAAAGATCGAACTAATTTTTAGAATGCAAATATTTAATTGGATCGGGGTGCTTAGATGAAAAAACTATATAAGTCCACTAAGGATAAACAAGTATCAGGTGTATTGGGTGGCTTAAGCGACAAGTATGGAATTGATGTAAGTATCCTTCGCATAGTAACTGCATTATCAGCCTTTTTTACTAGTGGATTAACAGTGCTAATTTACATAATAGCTGCAATTGTTTTGCCTACAGATAAAGAAATTAAGGGATAAATTTATGAACTTAAATCTAATTCCACACAATCGGGAACTTTAATGGAACGAGTAGATAAAGGCACTCCGCCTCTTACACGTCTAGGGTACTAGAAAGGGGCTTCGATTTTGGTAGTAAGAATCCAACTGATTTTAGTCAGCTTGCCTCTTTAGGGGTGGGAGTGCATTGCTATCAAGCTAAGGTAACAAGGAAACAGTAAGAATTAGAATCAAAATAAGCTTAGATAACAGCTCTACTTGTCGATGACCTTCATTCTGTTCTGCACTACCGACAGCATTTGATGATTGTTTCTCTAGTCGAGAACTCAGTTTTTTGTCTATTGAAAGTTTCCAAAGTAAAAGCAACAGTACAATTGTTATAAGACTGAAATGAACAAACGAAAAATCCTCATAAAACATTCGGAATATATCGAGAACGAAAATAATAACTTTTGAATTAAACGATGACTATTAATCGCTAACGAATCGATAAATAGTCGCTCCTTTCTAAAAACTATATATTAATCTATATAAAAAATATATCAATAGATTGAGATGTTCCGAAATTTAAAAACATAGGACGGTATCTATAACAAGAAAAAACTTCATATTTTTTAGGGCCAGATTTTTGGGTAAGGCTAATGGATATTGTGAAAAAGTACACTTAAAATAAAGAATACAGTTTAGGTCGATAAGATAAAATTATGAATTTGTATAAATAATCCATAATTTTCTTTATAAGTCATATTTGATATGTTAAAGAAAAGAGAGGGGAGGGAAATGAAATGAGAATTTTTGATGCACATTTTCATATTATTGATTATAATTTTCCGATTATTGAGAACTAAGGATATTTTCCACCCAACTTTGTTGTAGAAGATTATCAGAATGAAACTCCTGATTTGAATGTAATTGGTGGAGTAATTGTATCTGGTTCTTTCCAAGGATTTGACCAAGAATATTTATTAAAGGCAATAAAACAATTGGGTTCAACATTTTGTGGCGTAACACAATTACCTTTTACAGTGACGGACGAAGAAATACTAAATTTAAATGAAAATGGGATAAAAGCATTACGTTTTAATATTAAAAGAGGTGGTTCAGAAGATTTATCGAAGCTGGATTACTTTGCTAGAAGAGTTCATGATTTAGTAGGATGGCATAGTGAGCTTTATATTGATGCAATAGAGTTGCCCGAAATTGCATCCACTATAGAAAAGTTACCAGCTATATCAATTGACCATTTAGGGTTATCAGAAGAAGGTTTAGCACATTTATTAAAACTAGTTGATAAAGGGGTACATGTGAAAGCTACTGGTTTTGGTCGTGTCGAATTAGATGTTGAGAATGCCTTAAAGTCGATTTATGAAGTTAACCCAGATGCACTTATGTTTGGAACAGATTTACCATCTACCAGAGCAAAAAGACCTTTTGAGTATGGAGATATCAAATTGATTCAACAGCTATTTGATGAACAAGCTACCGATAACATCCTGTATACGAATGCTTTTAAATGGTATTTTTGGTACCGTCAGGGGCTACATTTGAATTAAATGTGTCCATATTTAGTAAAGAGTTTAATCCAACTATAATATATTTAGAATGAGGTTTTAAATGTTTGTTTTTATTATATTAGACGTAATATTACCAATATTAATATTGATGCTAATTGGTGCAATCTTACAAAGAAAGTTCCAATTTAACTTGAAGCAGCTTTCTACACTTATTACTTATTGCTTGATGCCAGCGGCTGTATTTGTGAATATATATGATATTAGTATAGAGACAGGTTTGTTGCTCCAGATAATATACTATTTAATGCTTTATAGTCTGAGTCTGATCATAGTAAGTCATTTCATTTCAAAAACATTAAAGTTAGAAAAAGGAGAAAGTGCAGCTCTAAAAAATAGCATTTCGTTAATGAATTCCGGTAATTATGGGTTACCAGTAAGTCAATTGATTTTCAGTCACAATCCAGTGGGGGTTTCCATTCAGATTTTTATTATGATTTTCCAGAATCTTTTAACTTATTCATATGGGATATATAATTTACTATCAGCAACAAAAACAATCGGAGGTATTATTCAATCATTTCTAAGACTGCCTGTATTTCATGCGCTCGTATTAGGGGTTCTCTTTCAATCTTTTAAAATTCAAATACCTAATTCTATCTTGCTACCTCTTAATCAGCTTGCGAATGGTTTTGTTGCAATAGCACTCATATTGCTAGGGGCACAATTATCCAACATTAAGCTTAATTTTTTCCATCGAGTCATAACATGGGCTTTAATTGGAAGGTTACTGATGGGACCATTATTAGCACTTGCCATGATATACCTACTAAACATTAATGGTATTGTTGCACAATCATTATTGATTGCAAGTTCTTTTCCTACTTCAAGAAATACATCAACCATTGCTATGGAGTATCAAATAGAGCCTGAATTACATGCACAAATCGTTTTATTTTCAACACTTTTAAGCATTATTACAGTAACTGTCGTTATTTATTTGTCATATATTTTGTTTTGAATATACGTGCAAAAGCGAATAGATTTGAGGCGGTAAATGATGGACGGAAATCCCATCGATATGAGAAGAAAACAGTCTTAGATATATTGGGTGTCGTTTACAATTGTACCATGTCTGATAATCAAGCAGCTTAATTCAAAAAAAGGAAACTCATTAGGGGCTATTTCGTATGCAAATCTTTAAAGCATCTACATATAGACTTGCGAAAAAAGACACAATCTCGCTTATAATTGACGTTACATAAGCTTAGGTTGATAGCGATGGGGGGAGTGTCAAGTAAGAATTTTATCTTTATTGATTTCAAGCGGTTTTTCCATATAATTGTAACTAAGGGGGATGATTCCAAGTTGAGTGAAAAGAATATCAGCACAACAGTTTCAGGAAATATAATTGTTACCCATCTAGTTGGCAATATAAAAACAGATGATGTGTATGAATGGTTTAATGGTTTCGAGCAGGTTTGTCAGCAATTCATTTCCGAAGGGCGGAAATACAAATTGTTGGTAGATAGAAAAGGATACACGCCAAATCATTTTTCTGTTCAAAAAGTATGGAAAGAGAAGTTCTTCAATGAAACCATTTTGAATCACAGTAAGGCAATTGCATTTCTCCTTGAAGAGGGAGAGATAATGAATTTTTTACAACAATCTAATACGAAAGAATCTGTGAGATTTTTTGATGATTATGAACATGCGCTAATTTGGTTGAATGAATATCCAATATAAAACCTGTATTGAAGCAGTTGCTCTCAAGCAACTGTTTTTTATGTCCGTAATTGTTGCCGTTATTTTTCTTCACAGATTCTTGTCCAATTGTTTGTCTGAGCTTAAAAAACGAAACTAAAGCAAAAAGAACAAACGCCTCTAAAAAACGTTTGTTCAAAGTTAATTACTATTTTAGCTGAGTGATAGATTACAATTTGCGAGTATGAGAAAATTTTTTTATAAGTTTAGGAAATATAGATGTTAATTCTTGCTTCATACGCTTCGTAAACGATGGATCCTTACCTGAAGTTGAAATAGTAACAACATATTCATCATTTCGAATGACGCCAGGTGTGTGAAAAGATGATGCTGTACCATCACTTACAACGTTAACCCACTGGAAATCATGAGCGGCCTGTTTGACCATCATATTTACAGCATGTTGATTTGTAGCTGCATAAATAAGGTGGGCATCTTTAATATCATCATTACTAAAAGCTTTTTGCTTCCAAGTAATATAAGGAAGTTCCTTCATTTCCTCACAAATATCTGGGCTAACAACAGTGACAAAAGCGCCTGTATCCTTTAATCCAGACGCTTTTCGATATGCAATTTTACCTCCACCAATGATAACGACCAATTTTTTATTTAGATTAAGCATAAGAGGGTACATGTTATACATACACACATTCCTCCATTCGTTCTAATAATGTTAATTTCATATACGTATCAAACTGAAGACAGTTACAAGCTGTAACGTGATTGTATTTTTTTGCATGCAATTTAATTTTTTGAAGTAATAATCCGGTAAAGAGGAGGTACGGCATGACATATACATGGGACGCAGTCGATGTTATAGCCTTGAGCTCAGCAGTAAAAGAGGGAGTTCCTTTCGTTAAAAAAGAACAGGATATTGGCATACCGAGTTTTTGTTCGACAGCTGCTCCGATTTGTTGTAATTCATGTATCGGCTGAGGGTCACTGCTACCTCGTCCTACGAGTAAAATACTACTACCTTGCAGTGGCATAGCTTCACGTATTCTTTTCACTACAAGTTCAACCATATGCGGATGCGTACTAAGAGGTGGTACAACTGAAAATGTTATATGTGGATATTGCTTTTGCATTTTCTCTATCTCAAAAGGAATATCACGTTTAAAGTGAGCTGCTGCAAATAATAAAACAGGTACAATCATTATTTCAGTTGCTCCCTCTAGTAGTGTTTCTGTAACTGCATCCGAAATGGTAGGTATCGTTAGTTCTAGAAAAGCAATTTTTTGAATTCTTTTGTTACGTTCTTTCATAACAGATTGAATAAAGTGAATGAATTGTTCGTTACCTTCTTGTAGCCGGCTCCCGTGTCCAACATATACAATTCCTTTCATTGTCTCACCATGTCTTTCTTTATAAGAGTTTCTTGTAATTGATGGTCTACGTTATGAAACCCGACTTTATTTGCATAGTGTAAAGTTGGAACATCGGTATACGAGAATGGAAGAGTAAGAATATCGATAAAGCCAAGGCGTTTTATTTCTGCTAGAAACGTATCAATAGAAGCACGACCTTCAAATACAATACTATCCCATGAGAATTCAGAAAGCATACGGGAATGAATTTCATCGAAACGATAATCAATTGTATACTCATGAGTCATAATATAAGATCCAGCACCGATTTTTTCTTGAATGAAAGCAATTCGATTAATATTTCTGCCTAAATAAATAGTTGTATCGGAAGAGAACGTTGCTTGTTTACTTAACAATCCATATTGCATAAGCTTTTCTTGAACAGAAAGGCTCATATATTGAAGTTCCGCTTGTAAGGATCGAATATCTTTATGGTTTTTACTGCATGATTGCATCAAAATTTCTACACTTTCAGCCGAACAAAATACAAGGCGATCAACGTTAAAAACTTCATTGATTTGTTCAGAGGTTAAAGTGTATTCTTTCTTTTTGAAAGTTGGAATTTGATATATTTCTGCACCGGACTCTTGTAACATTTGCTTTATTGCGCTTTTTTTATTTGTTGCAGATGCAAGTAAAACTTTCTTGCCATGCAATGGTTTACGTTCTTTCCAAGCGATTTGATTCCGTAAAGTAACAACATCACCAACAATTGTCATGGAAGGGTTAGAAATATTTTCGTTTTTGACGATAGGGACAATGGTGGAAAGTGTCCCTGTGACTACACGCTGTTTACCAGTTGTACCCCATTCAATGACTGCTACTGGCGTATCTTCTTTTTTTCCTGCGTGTAGTAAGTTTTCACAAATTGTAGGTAAGTTTTTTATACCCATGTAGTAGGCAATCGTGTCGCTATTGTGAGATGAATTATATTTTCCATGATCGGTTAAAGGACCTTTTGCATGTCCGGTTAATAAAGTGACACTATTACTGTAGTCACGGTGGGTGAGGGGGATACCTGCATAGATACTAGCGGCGATGCTAGATGTAATACCTGGTACAATTTCATATGGAATATTTGCTGCTGCTAAAGTTTCTGCTTCTTCACCAACACGGCCAAAAATAGATGGATCTCCGCCTTTTAAGCGGACTACGATTTTTCCTTCTTTTGCAAATTGAAGGAGGTGTGCGTTAATCATTTCTTGACGCATAGTATGATTGTTTGGCATTTTTCCGCAATAAATAAGTTCACATGTTTCTTTTGTATAATTAAGAAAGGAAGGGTTTAATAAGCGGTCATATAAGACGATATCTGCACGATTTAAGCACTCTATTGCTTTTTTTGTAATAAGCCCTTCATCACCTGGTCCTGCACCAACTAAATATACATATCCGTTCATATTCGCACCTCGTCTATTTTTATTTAAAAGGAAGCCAGGGGAAGCTTCCTTTTGTAAATTACATGTATATATAAATATCCCCGTCAATAACTTCTACTTCATACGTTTGAATACAACCGTCATCAGGTTTTTGAACTTCACCTGTTATTAATGAAATTTTCCAATCATGTAGTGGACAAAAGACGAATTCTCCAGATACAATGCCTTCTGCTAACGGTCCGTTTTTATGAGGACAACGATTTTCTACAGCTCGAATATCGCCATTTGAAAGGCGGAATAAGGCGATAGACATACCTTGCATTTGTACCTCTTTACCGATTTGAATAGGAAGATCTTCTGCCCGCATAACTTTTATTTTTTCTTTCGTTTGTAACATATGGATCACAGCTCCTTATTTCACAGTTTCAACTTCATACATCGCTTTTAATGATTTCGTTTCTAGTGCTTGTCCCCAAGCTTCTTTATATGTGCCACGAGCTGTTTGGAAACGCGCATTTAACATCGTGACCATACTTGTATTTTGTAGTATTTCTTTTATATGATTGAAGCCTAATCTCTCTGTCCAGTAGGCAGTACGCTCTCCGTAAATACCAGTTTCACGATAATATTGCATGTAAGCTGTAGCGATGCGAAGGACATCATCTTCAGTAGGGACAATCATTACAAAATCAGCCTCGCGTACTTCAGTACCACCATTTCCGCCAATATAAAGTTGGAATCCATTTTCGACACAAACAACGCCAAAATCTTTCGTCAGTACTTCCGCACAGTTACGTGGACAACCTGTTACACCCATCTTCATTTTATGAGGCGTATCTACCATTTCTAATGATTGTTCAAGTAACATACCAAGTCCTAATGAATCTTTCGTACCGAATCGGCAGAAGCGAGAACCAACACATGATTTTACATTACGTAGAGATTTTGAATACGCATATCCCGAAGTCATATTTAAATCAGCCCATACGTTAGGTAAATCTTGTTTTTTAACACCATATAAGCCGATTCGGCTAGCACCAGTAATTTTCACAAGAGGAACATTATACTTTTTCGCAACTTCAGCAATTTTCATTAAATCATCAGCTGTTGTAACGCCTCCGTACATACGTGGAATAACAGAGAATGTACCATCGTGCTGGATGTTACCATTCATTCTTTCATTAACGAAACGGGATGATTTATCATCTGCATATTCTTCTGGAATCACCATACGTAAATAGTAATTTAGAGCAGGGCGACATTTTGAACAGCCATCTTCATGTGAAAAATCAAGAACATTTCGTACTTCTTTTGGTGATTTTAAACCTTTCTCATGAATCGCCGCTACGACTTCATCACGTGATAAAGTTGTACATCCACACATACCGGTAGACTGCGCAGAAGCATCAAAAGCATCTCCGAGTGTATGAGATAAAACTTGTTCCACAAGCGGACGACATTTTCCACAAGACCCCGCCGCTTTCGTACATCCTTTTACTTCTTCAAAAGTAGTTAACTCTTGTTCTAAAATGGCATGAACGATTGTACCTTTCGTAACACCATTACATCCGCAAATCGTGTCATCCGCACTCATAGTAGCAACGTTAAGTTCACTTTCTTCACCAGCTTTGTGAAGAAGGGAAGTTGCTGTATATTCTTGTATATCTTCTTCTTTCTTTAACATGCTAAAGAGGCGTGTACCATCAGCAGTATCCCCGTATAAAACAATACCAACGACTTTATTGTCACGAATTAATACCTTTTTATAGGAACGTTTACATTCGTCAAAGATTGATATTGCTTTCGTTTGATCATCTTCATATATTTGGCCAGCAGAGAATAAATCACAACCTGCAACTTTTAATTGCGTACCGACGATACTGCCCACATATCCATCAGTTTGTAAATTTGTTATATGCTTAGCTAATGTTGCACCTTGTTCATAAAGAGGAGCAACAAGTCCATATGCGATACCATCATGTTCCGCGCATTCGCCAACTGCATAAATGGATTCATCATTTGTTTGCATATAGTCGCTGACTACAATACCGCGATTTACAAGTAAACCAGCATCTTTTGCTATTTGAGTATTCGGACGTATTCCGACAGCCATTACGATTAACTCACAATCTACAACTTCACCATCTTCAAATAGAATGCCCTCAACATGGTCTGTACCAAGAATCTTTACCGTTTTCTTTTCCATTAGAAACTTCATGCCTTGCGCTTCTAAATCTTCACGTAATAGAGAAGCTGCTTTGGAATCTAGTTGTTGCTCCATTAAGCTCGGCATTAAATGAACAACATGTACGTCCATTCCTAAGTCAATAAGACCTCTTGCAGCTTCTAAACCAAGTAATCCACCACCAATGACAACGGCCTTTTTCTTTTCTTTAGCGGTATCAATCATAAATTGTGTATCTTCAATTGTTCGAAATCCTGTTACACCAGGAAGGGTGGAACCTTCGACTGGTAAAATAAAAGCACTAGAACCTGTTGCGATAATGAGTTTGTCATATGTAAGAGTACGACTCTTTTCTGTGATAATGATTTTATCTTCTCGGTTAATACTTTGAACTCTTTCATTTGTATACAAAGTTATTTCGTTTTCTTCGTACCAACTATATTCATTCATAATGATATCTTGCATATTTGTTTTGCCTTGTAAAACATGAGAGAGCATAATGCGGTTGTAGTTTGGATGCGGTTCATCTCCCAAAATAGTAATCTCATATGAATCACTATCATGTTTTAATATTTCTTCCATACAGCGTATGCCAGCCATACCATTTCCGATCATAACTAAACGTTTTTTCATATTTATTTCCCCTTTTATGTGAAATGCTGAACAAAGTATTATATTCTCATTATAGAAAATCAAAAAAGGGGAAGATGTGATGTTTATCACATTTTTATAATGATTCACAAATTGTTAAAATTCGGATTTATGTGAAGGGAGAAGCGAAAGGGAATTTGGTTATATGGATAGAGGGGGAGGGGAAGTATAAATAAAGTGAAGGACATGAGCATTTATACTCATGTCCTTCACTTTATTTATGCTTTTGTAATTGCACGCGGAAATAAAATATTATTTTCTAAATGAATATGCTCAAATAAATCAGATTCAATGGCTTCAAGGCGCTGGTAAACAAGGCGATAAGTGCCGCAAGCTCCTTCTGGTGGAGTAAAGTCATCTGTCACCCTACGAAGTTCTTTAATAATATTGCCAGCATGGTTATGTTCATTCTCCAACTCATCTACTACTTTACGTAACTTTGTATAGTTTTCATCAGTTGGATTTCGTTCGAATTCTAAAATTAATGGGAAATCCTCTGTTTCTTCTTTAATTAAATGTTGTTCTAATTCAATCTTAAGTTCATGAAATAGTTTATGAGTTTGAGCTAAATGAGGCTGATTTGCCCCATGAACACGTAATACCTTAGTCACATATGGACTTAACTGTGGCAACTCTTCATTCAAATAGCGATGATGCTTATTAATTACATAATCAATCAATTCACGATATGAAGCATTTTTCCAATCAATTTCCGATTCATTTAATAGTTTCGTTTTATGATAAAGCGTATTTAACTCTGTAATTACTTCAGAAGCTGATAAATTTCTTTCATTAATTGCATCAATCAGTGGTCTATTACCACCACAGCAAAAGTCTATTCTATATGATTTAAAAAGGTCACTAGCTTTCGGGAATTGCGTAACAATCTCACCAACAATTGAAGTTTCAGTAAATGTATGTTCCATATGAATACCTCCATAAAGTTTAAATGTAATATCTAAATCAAGAATAGCGATAATTTAAAATCAATGTGGTGATTGAAATCACTTATTATGTGTCATTTTTGAGAATAATAAAATGAGTTTTATAAAAGGAAGGGGGAGGGTAATTCGTCGCAATAGTTTCTGATAATAAAAAAGAAGCTTACTAGAAGCTTCTTTTTTATTACTATTTTTCACACGCGACTCCATCACCATCACGATCAAGGTGAGAGCTGTAACCTGGCTGATCTCTATATAATGGAGCTTTCCCAGCAGCTCTAACTGCGGCACAATTTTTGTAATATGCGTTACTAGTATTTCCTGCAGCTGGTTGTGTTTGAGTTTGCTGTGCTTTTTGTTGTTCCTGTTGTACGAGAGCTTGTTCAGCGGCTTGACGTTGTTGCTCTTCTTGTTGTTTGCGAGCTTGTTCATCAGCTTGACGTTGTTGCTCTTCTTGTTGTTTGCGAGCTTGTTCATCAGCTTGATGTTGTTGTTCTTCTTGTTGTTTACGGGCCTGTTCTACAGCTTGACGCTGTTGCTCTTCTTGTTGTTTACGGACCTGTTCTACAGCTTGACGCTGTTGCTCTTCTTGCTTACGAGCTAGTTCATCAGCTTGGCGTTTCTCATCCTCTTGCTTACGAGCCAGTTCATCAGCTTGACGTTTCTCATCTTCTTGCTTACGAGTTTTTTCGTCCGCTTCTTTCTTTTCTAATTCCTTTTTCTTTTCGTCATCTTTTTTCTCTTCACTATTAGAAGCGACTTGTTTATTCGTTGCTGTCGTTTTTTCAGAAGAAGGACCTGAAATACCTAATAGCGCAACAAAAATGACAAATAAAATAGCTGTAATAATAAATTGTTTTTTTGCTACACCGGTTTTCTTAATTACAGATAAGATTGCTAGAACAAGGAAGAAAATAAATAAAACAAAGCTTAAAATAGAAAAGAATTCAACAATTGGGTGATTAGAAGTCTCTGCGCCAGTTATTATTAAGACGATTGAAATCATAAAAAGAATAACGGTAGAACGACCATATTGTTTTACTTTACCATTTTTCTTAAAGAACGAGATGATGCAAAGAATTAAAAGGATAAAAGCAATAAAAAATAAAGCCGCACCAATATTACTCAATACTGTCATTTGAATACCTCCATTTGTAAGATTTTCTCTATTGATTATATAAAAATCCATTGGGAATTACAGGATTTTTAATAAAATAAAAAGATTTATATTATTTTTAATAGATAGATAAACAGTTATTTTATATATAAAGAAAAATGGATTTAATTACTATTACTTTTTGAAAAAAATTTCATAGATTATAGTATCTCATTTGAAAGTAGGAGATTTGAATGGAATTTCAATTATTAGTGAATTGCGTGTTACAAGAAGGGAATGCTTACTTTTTAGTAACAAAAGTAGATGATGTTATTACGTTGAAAGTGCCAATTACAGCAGGAGTAGCAGGTTTGTTTTTAGCTTTAGGTGTACCAAGATGTTCTTAATCTAGCTTTTGATAGTAAAAGGATGGGGGACAAGCCTTATCCTTTTACTATTACATAATTTTTTTATGTAAACTAAATGAGTTTTTTAATATTATTTTTGCCATAGCACGTTTAAAACAGACATGCATATACTATAATGTTTCATTGGCCTTTGATGAGAAACGATAGTTTTAAAAAGTGTATCGAAAGTAGAAGTGATACTTTTTTTAATAATGAAAAAATATGAGGTGCTAGTATATATGAAAAGACGGACGTATGATATTCCAGTCGCGTTGCGAAGAGAATGGTTTTTAATAGAGTTAGCGCATTTAACAAAGAAATACGGAATTGAAATTGCAAATAGTAAAATAGAAGATGCACCATTTCTAAGAGATCAAGTTACAGAATTGAAAATAGGAGCTGGTTTGCAATACGATAAATATGATGATGAGTACATCATCGAGTTTTAAATAAAGAAGCTGCGTATAAAAGGTTATTAAAGAGACCTTTTATACGCAGCTTTTTTTGTAAAGAGAAAGCTTTATTGAGAAATATTTAAAACGCTTCTTGCAAAAAGGAATGAAGGGATGCTGAGAGAATAACGTTTGATAAGAAAGGAATGTGGCTATTAATTTCTTATTCAAATGTATCGTAAAAATAATTGATTAAATGGAATTTAAAACAATTGGTGTTCAATGTAATGGTATCGCTTTCTTTCGGGCGGGAAAAGGGGGATTTTAATGGGGATTATGAAAAGGTGTATCGTATTACTTATTGTACTTTGTTTTATGAGTCCGATGGTTGTTAGTACAAATGTACACGCAGAGGTTGTAACAGAGATTAAGACTGGCTTTCCAGATCAAGAAGTATTTACTCCTGGAGAATGGTTTTTAGGTCAGAAACCTGCTAATTATGATGAGAATAAACCACCAATTCTCTTTGTACAAGGAAGAAATGGTAATGCGGATAGTTGGTATGGAAAGACAGTATATCATGAGATGAATGATATGTACGATTATGCTTTGAAAGCAGGCTATCAAACTGTATTTATTCAATTATATGATGCCGCGGGGAAAGGATCTGCTAGCCAATGGGATAATGGAAAATTGTTAGCACAAAAGCTTGAAGAGATTTATAATCATTTTGGCAAAAAAGTAAATATTGTAGCTCACAGTAAAGGTGGTATTGATACACAAGCTGCGGTAGTTGGATATGGAGCAAATCGATTTGTTGGAAATGTTATTACGCTTGCCACTCCACATTACGGATCAAATTTAGCGGATTTATCATATAGTTGGTGGGCAGGGTGGCTTGCCTCTATATTAGGTCAAAAAGATGATGGGACATATTCATTACAAATAGGTGAAATGGCAAAGTTTCGTTCTACAATAGATAATAATCCTGCAGCTAAATTAAACCGTTACTATACGGCTACTGGGACAAGCTGGGGACCTGTTTTTTCAGCATTATCTATGGGCGGGTTGTATTTGTCATCATACGGTTCTAATGATGGGTTAGTGAACGAGTGGAGTGCTAAGTTACCATATGGAACACATTTATTTACAGATTCACGGTTTGATCATGATAATATACGAAAAGGTTCAGCTGTTTTCGCACGAATTGAACCATATTTACGGACAGCGAATGTACCAGTACCGGTTTTATTAACCCCAAGTAATAGTTCGGAGGAAAAGGTAGAACAATTAAACACAACCTCTAATCAAGCTATTTTAGGAGGAGAGTTGTCACAAAATCAGTGGGTAGGGCAAACTGTCGCAGTTGATAAAAAGGCAGAAGGGGTAGTTTCTGTTTTAACAGCTTCTTCGGATGTAGAAATACAACTAATATCTCCAAAAGGAAAAATTTATACAAATAAAGATAGTGCTGTATCTACTGGTGAAGGTGAATCTTTCTTTAAAGGAGCGACTATAAGAACATTTAAATTTGATAAAATGGAAGCAGGAGAATGGCAAGTTAAAATGATGGCGAAGCAGCCGAATGATGCATATTTAATCGTAACCGATTACAAAAAAGATGCTCCGTTCGTCCTTCAAATGCCGGTAAAAGTTAAAGTAAATAAAGCAGAGTATAAACTCAAAAAATCACCTGTAGCTCCAGAAATGAAAGGCGATCTTTCAGTAACAGTAAGAGTAATTAATAAAGATGGAAAGTTAGTTTCTGAATCAAATGAATCGCAAAATATTAATACAAATACATTTACAGGTGCTTTGAAAAATATAGAACAGCCGGGTGTATATAACGTTACAATTGATATAAAAGGGATGAATAAGGAAGGACAACCTTATAATCGTACGATAGTTAAGTCGGTTTATGTGGAGAAGTAGGAAAGAATGAATAGGTTTTAATAAAAAAAGTGCCGAATTCTTGTGGTAGAAGGATTTCGGCACTTTTTCATATTTAGTAAATGAATAGAAAAGTGAAATGGGAGTTTATGTTGTATAAGAGGACGATAGGAATCAAAAAACGTTATGCAATAAAAAAAGATACTAAATTAGTATCTGAATGTGAGGGAATAGTATTAACTTAGTTTTGTAACTGTTAATTCAACTGAATTTATACCATTATCACAAGTTACAATACTTTGATGATTGAAGCCACTATTATTTCTAAGTTGAAGAGTTGAATTAGCGGGTACCGTAACAATAGTTTCGCCAACTAGTTGAAGGCATTCGTTATTTGATGAAGTATTCATTTGAAAAGCGAAATCACCTTGACTATTAGCAAGTGGATTGTTATTTAAAAATATAGTTATGACTGGAATATGGGGAAATACAGGATTTAACGTAGTGTTAATACTTGAAATGAAAGAAATTCTATAATCACCAGCTTTACTAAATTGTATAGTAGTCGGATTTAGTAAGGAAACTCCTCCTGCCAAAGGGCCAACGTGATTAAACGGAAAAGAACCGCCAAAAGGAACAGTGATAAACTCAGTTTGCCAAAAAGTGCCGTAAGCAGGCCTAGATGATTTATGTGAATGGTCGCATGAACATTTTTTATACGAACGGGAAGATTGATGGCATGAACATTTTTTATATGAACTAGAAGAAGAGTGGCATGAACATCTTTTATATGAACTTGAAGAATGATAGTATGAACCCAATATATTACCTCCTATTATTAATAAATGTATTACACATAGTAGTTTATGCAATCGAAAAGCAATTGGCGTGTATACTTGTCCATATATAAGGTAATAGATTTGGGATAAAAAGCTGGCATAATATAAAGTGCTCTAATGAGGAGATATAGTTTTCAAAAAAATGGAGTTAGAATATTCAATGTAATGAATTTTGGAGAAGAAAAAGGATGAATACTTAGCAGATAACTCTATCCAAGGTTTTAAAATGTTGAAGTATTTAAACTTTAAGATAGTATATCGCCAAAGTAAAGAAGAGAAGTATTTAAAGGACAGCATTTTAGTGAAACAGAGAAATGGATAAAGCGATGATTAAGTTTTTACTTAGTCGTCGCTTTTTATTTATGTAGTTGTGCAGGAAGAAGGAAAAAAATATCGAATGAATGTAATTATACAGAATTGTTTGTATTTATTATGAATAGTAGTTAAAGATACGTTAGTCATATTTCAAACAGTAAGAAAAGAGAGATTAAATAATAGAGGGAGCAACTTACATGGAAAATATATTAAAGGTATCCTCAAAATCAAGTCCGAATTCAGTGGCAGGTGCAATAGCGGGCGTACTAAGAGCAAGTGGCAATGTAGAAATCCAAGTAATTGGAGCTGGTTCTTTAAATCAAGCGATTAAAGCGATTGCGATTGCAAGAGGTTTTGTCGCTCCAAGTGGAATTGACTTGGTTCTTGTTCCAGCGTTTCAAGAGGTTACTATCGATAATCAAGAAAGAACAGCAATCAAATTAATTGTAGGTCCTAGAAGAAAAAGGTCTTAATAGCGAGCACTAATATAAGGGGATTTGAAAAGGTCAATAGACTCCAAAAAGTTAGACACGTTATTTCATTTGACAGTTCCTTGGGCTTGGATACAGTATTGTACCGGATTCATGACTTTTAATTTCCACGTATATTTATCGGATTTTTCTAGAAACTTAAAAATGCCAAATCCTTTGTTACATTTAAACAGACTATAATTAGAAGAGGATACTATGTTCAGTATGAGAGCATATATCCTCTTTTTTCATACATATTAGAATGTATAATCAGATATAAAAGATATAGTTTAGTATGTATATAATGTTTAGGGAACTTAGTTAGTTTTTTGAGTTAGAGGATTTAGCCCATAGCGGGAGGCGTAGAGAAGTCGTGAAATCGAGCGTAAAAGAAAAAGAGTTTAGGAGTGAAAAACTATACGTGTACAAGAGATAGTACTAGAAGAAGGTAAAAGATACATTTTAGTAGATGAAAAAGGCATTCCTGTAATTCCTGTGTTGAAGTACCTTAAATATTTGGATGCCACAGGGAAAAGTCCCAATACACAGAAGACGTACTGTTATGCATTAAAACAGTATTTCTCTTACTTACAGGAGATAGAAAAGGATTATAGAGAAATACGACTGGAGGACTTGGTAGAGTTTGTGGGGTGGTTACGGAATCCTTATGAGAGTAACAGGGTAACACCGCTTGTTCCTGTGAAAGCAAAGAAAGCAGAGAGAACGGTGAACCTGACGGCCACCACTGTAACAAAATTTTATGACTACTTGTATCGTAACGAAGCGTTGCCACGTGATATGGGCGAGAAGTTAATGCGCCAGGTTTTTACAGGCGGGCGAACACGTTACAAGAGCTTTCTTCACCATGTCAATAAAGACCAGCCATCTGTAAGGAATGTGTTAAAGGTAAAAGAGCCTCGCAAGAGGATACAAATACTCACAAAGGAACAGGTGCAAAAGATCTTAGGGGCTACCACAAATATAAGGGATACATTTATGATTCAACTTTTGTTTGAAACTGGATTGCGGATTGGAGAAATACTTTCCCTATTCCTGGAGGACTTCCAATTTGATTATGGAAAAGGGCACCGCATTCGCTTGACGGACCGTGGGGAATTGGAAAACGGAGCAAAAATCAAAACAGGTGAACGAGAGATTTTTATATCACAAGCTCTAATGGATTTATATGATGACTACCTGTATGAAGTCGTTGATGAACTGAGTATCGATACAAACTTTGTATTTGTAAAGTTACGTGGTGAGAACACAGGAAAGCCCATGACATATAGCGATGTGGAAGCTCTGTTTAAACGGTTGCGGCAGAAAACAGGAATTGATGTTCACCCTCACTTGTTCCGTCATACCTACGCGGAAGGGTTGAATCCTTGCGGCAACAACAAGCACAAGCACCAACTTTGAAGCAAATCAAACGTGAGATGAATGAGAATAACAAAGATGCCATCATAGATTCTTTGAAACGTCGAATTAAGAAATTGGAAGGAGAAAATAAGGAATTACGTGAGCAATTAAAGTTTGCATACGCGGATGTTCAACAAGCTTGGTCTAATCGGAAATTGCTATTTGTCTTATTAACTATAATACAGATTTAGACTGGATAATAAATATACATTTTATGTAATGGAGATAAGGGAAATCCTGAGAATTTGCATATAAGAAATTGTTGGAATTGAAGTCTTGGAGGATACATTTCGAAGAAATTACCATGCGATATATTTTTCTGTAGCTCTAACATTTCCATAAATTTCTTTCCAGTTATTTATTGCTGCTTTCACTTGAAGTTATTTTTTCTATTATATAAGTTTGTTGTACCGAAGGTTCATTTATTATAAAGATATTTGGTTAGGGCATATTCAAAGAATTTAATCATAAGATACATATGTGATTAAACTTCATTAGTAGTAAATAAATCTTTGACAAATTTAACTTATATTTTTAATGAAATTTAAAAACCAGTTAATTAACTATTTAACAGCATGTGTAAGTCATACAGTGAATAAAATTTTCAAATGGCAAGGGGGGGTTATATGTCATATGAGAGTGGAGACTATTTGAAAGGATTAAACCCAGATGATTTTATATCTGCTGGAGCACTTGATCCTAACCTTGTAGGACCTACATTACCACCAATACCGCCATTTACATTACCAACTGGACCTACTGGATCTACTGGACCTACTGGACCTACTGGAGCAACAGGGTCTACTGGAGCAACAGGGTCTACTGGAGCAACAGGGTCTACTGGAGCAACAGGGTCTACTGGAGCAACAGGGTCTACTGGAGCAACAGGGTCTACTGGAGCAACAGGGTCTACTGGAGCAACAGGGTCTACTGGAGCAACAGGGTCTACTGGAGCAACAGGGTCTACTGGAGCAACAGGGTCTACTGGAGCAACAGGGTCTACTGGAGCAACAGGGTCTACTGGAGCAACAGGGTCTACTGGAGCAACAGGGTCTACTGGAGCAACAGGGTCTACTGGAGCAACAGGGTCTACTGGAGCAACAGGGTCTACTGGAGCAACAGGGTCTACTGGAGCAACAGGGTCTACTGGAGCAACAGGGTCTACTGGAGTAACAGGGTCTACTGGAGCAACAGGGTCTACTGGAGCAACAGGGTCTACTGGAGCAACAGGGTCTACTGGAGCAACAGGGTCTACTGGAGCAACAGGGTCTACTGGAGCAACAGGGTCTACTGGAGCAACAGGGTCTACTGGAGTAACAGGGTCTACTGGAGTAACCGGACCAACTGGATCAACGGGACCAACTGGAGTAACCGGATCAATTGGATCAACGGGAGCAACAGGGTCTACTGGAGCAACAGGGTCTACTGGAGCAACAGGGTCTACTGGAGCAACGGGACCAACTGGAGTAACTGGAGTAACTGGATCAATTGGATCAACGGGACCAACTGGGTTTACTGGAGTAACCGGGCCTACTGGGGCATCAGGTGGTCCTATTGGACCAACAGGAGTAACCGGATCAACAGGGCCTACAGGATCAACGGGATCAACGGGATCAACGGGACCAACAGGAGTAACCGGATCAACAGGGCCTACAGGATCAACTGGGGACACGGGACCAACAGGAGCAACAGGGTCAATCGGGCCAACGGGGCCAACCGGAGTAACCGGATCAACAGGATCAACGGGACCAACAGGATCAACTGGGGACACGGGACCCGCTGGAGTAACCGGATCAACAGGGCCTACAGGATCTACAGGATCAACTGGGGACACGGGACCCGCTGGAGTAACCGGATCAACAGGGCCTACAGGATCTACAGGATCAACTGGGGACACAGGACCAACCGGATCAACGGGATCAACAGGAGTAACAGGGTCAACCGGATCTACTGGACCAACGGGACCAACAGGATCAACGGGATCTACAGGATCAACTGGGGACACGGGACCCGCTGGAGTAACCGGATCAACAGGGCCTACAGGATCAACTGGGAACACGGGACCAACAGGAGCAACAGGGTCAACCGGGCCAACGGGGCCAACCGGAGTAACCGGATCAACAGGATCAACCGGATCAACAGGGCCTACAGGATCAACTGGGGACACAGGACCAACAGGATCAACGGGATCTACAGGAGTAACAGGGTCAACCGGATCTACTGGACCAACGGGACCAACGGGACCAACTGGGGACACGGGACCCGCTGGAGTAACCGGAGCAACAGGAGTAACCGGATCAACAGGATCAACAGGGCCAACCGGAGTAACCGGATCAACTGGAGCAACAGGATCAACGGGATTAACAGGAGTAACAGGGTCAACCGGATCTACTGGACCAACGGGACCAACAGGAGTAACCGGATCAACTGGGGACACGGGACCAACCGGAGTAACCGGGTTAACCGGGCCAACGGGACCAACAGGAGTAACAGGGCCAACGGGACCAACAGGAGTAACAGGGTCAACCGGATCTACTGGACCAACGGGACCGACCGGAGTAACCGGGCCAACGGGGCCAACCGGAGTAACCGGATCAACAGGATCAACCGGAGTAACGGGATCAACCGGAGCAACAGGAGTAACAGGATCAACGGGAGCAACAGGATCAACGGGAGCAACAGGGCCTACCGGGCCAACAGGATCAACCGGAGTAACCGGGCCAACGGGATCAACCGGGTCAACCGGAGTAACCGGACCAACAGGATCAACGGGACCAACAGGATCAACGGGACCAACGGGACCAACAGGAGTAACGGGATCAACCGGATCAACCGGGCCAACAGGATCAACCGGAGTAACGGGATCAACCGGAGCAACGGGACCAACCGGAGTAACCGGAGCAACAGGAGTAACCGGGCCAACAGGATCAACCGGAGCAACGGGACCAACCGGAGTAACCGGGCCAACAGGATCAACCGGAGTAACCGGGCCAACGGGATCAACTGGATCAACCGGAGTAACCGGACCAACCGGAGTAACAGGATCAACCGGATCAACCGGAGTAACCGGGCCAACAGGATCAACCGGATCTACTGGACCAACGGGACCAACCGGGCCAACAGGATCAACCGGGTCAACCGGGTCAACCGGGTCAACCGGGTCTACTGGACCAACCGGAGTAACTGGATCAACGGGACCAACCGGAGTAACCGGGCCAACAGGATCAACCGGAGTAACTGGATCAACGGGACCAACCGGAGTAACCGGGCCAACAGGATCAACCGGGTCAACCGGAGTAACTGGATCAACCGGAGTAACTGGATCAACCGGAGTAACTGGATCAACGGGACCAACCGGAGTAACCGGGCCAACTGGATCAACCGGATCAACCGGATCAACCGGATCAACCGGATCAACCGGAGTAACCGGGCCAACGGGATCAACCGGGTCAACCGGAGTAACTGGATCAACCGGAGTAACTGGATCAACCGGGTCAACCGGATCAACTGGACCAACAGGAGTAACCGGAGTAACCGGATCAACGGGACCAACCGGAGTAACCGGGTCTACTGGAGCCACCGGTCCTACGGCAACAACTTCTACAAAGGCTATCCTTTTTGGTGGTACTAATTCAGGATTTCAGCGTACAGCAGGATCACCTGGTGCAGATTCATTAACACTGCCTTATGTAACAGGTGGGGCTGGTAGTATTGTTGGTTTTTCCACTTCTATAAATATAAATAATTTAGCTACGGGTGTATATGTACTGCAAGTATGTGATAATGTACCTATTAATCTAACTTCACCCGGAGCTGGTCAAATAGTATCTACAATTACCCTTACCCTTACAGCTAATATTACTGGAACTATAGTATTTTCAATTAAACCTACTGATATTGGACCACAGCCTGTAAAAGTATTTGACCCAAATCCAGTAGTTGCACCCGCAACTGTTACATGGACTAGTACGATACCTGGTAATCCAGTTGCAAGATCGGATGCTATATCACTTTTTATTACTCCGGGGATTACTCAAAGTGCTGTATACTCTGTATTTATATCTACTGCAATTTAAAAAACTACTAAGTTAAATGTACAATTTTTATAGTTTTAGAAAAAATAAATAATTATTAATGAACTTGACAAAAATATTCCTGAAAGTACGTTTAGAATATAGGTAGGAGTCCGAATGACATTGGACTCCTTTTTTGCATCAATTAAGCTCATGGCAATAATTTATTAAATCTTAATAAATGATTATCTAGAATTTTTCTCTGCAGTAATTGTTAAATCCAATTATTATCATAGAAGTCATTAGGGGCTCTCAAAGTGGGATTTAAGTTGTCTATTTAGCGGGAGCACGAAAAGTAATAAACCCCCCTCACATATTAGTCATGTAAAATATGTGAGGGGGGTTATTTTTACTGGATTTTTTAAAAAAAGGTCTTGATAAGATACATAAGGGATTTTGCATTTTTGAAGTTTTTATATTTTTTTAAATAGA
Source organism: Bacillus silvicola (assembly GCF_050524305.1). Taxonomy (NCBI): domain Bacteria; kingdom Bacillati; phylum Bacillota; class Bacilli; order Caryophanales; family Bacillaceae; genus Bacillus; species Bacillus silvicola. The sequence continues at coordinate 315,605 of NZ_JBNGVC010000001.1, read as the reverse complement.
TACTAAAACTGCTCATTCTTCTCCCAAGATTCAACGATATAGACCTATAAACCTTGTCATATCAAGGTTTATAGGCTCTAGTTTTTATTAATGCTCACATTTTGCTCACATAAGAATTCTTCAGTTTTTATTTGATGTTTTCATAAGGTTTTATTACATTCTCAAAATTTTCTGCGGCTTGTTGCTGCATGTTTTGTGTGATGTGGCTATATTTATCTAAAGTCATTTGAATAGAAGAGTGTCCTAAGCGATCCTGAACAATTTTAGGATGCTCACCAGCTTGAAGCATAAGTGTTGCATGTGTGTGTCTTAAGTCATGAATACGAATTCGTGGAACACCAGCTTTTTTATAATGGTCTTTCAAAAAACGATGGGGAGCATCTATATGTAAGGGAGAATGAATTGTATTGCCAGCGAAAATATAGGCCTCCTCATTCAATGAGATACCCCAACGGAAAAACGCTTTCTTTTTATAAAAATAGTATGCTTGTAACTCTGTTACAACAAAGGAAGAGATACTAATGTTTCTATTAGAAGATTTAGTTTGAGTAGCAGCTTTAAATAGTCCTTCTTCAGTTTTTACAAGTGATTTATTAACTAGGATACGTTTATTATCAAAGTCAATATCTTTCCATGTTAGTGCAAATACCACTTCAAGCCAAAGCGATCGATGAATTAAAACAAACGCCAGCGCCTGATGAGCGGTATGAGTTATTTGAAGATTATACAATTGGAATTTGGCGCTATAAGCGATCGGAGGATAAAGAATTTGTATGGGAAGAAGCAGAAAAAATGTGTAAGCAAGCACGGGATGAAAAAAAGCCGATTCCAATACGGCTCCATTTATCACTTGAACAATCATTTGTTCCAGAAAATGTTGTGCGATATTTGTAGACAAACAAAAAAGCCGAGATTGCTCCCGACCTACTTCGACAAAGTAATTATAACATATGGGAGTGATCTTAGTGGGAATCAGAAAAGAAAATCTTGTAGAAATGACAGCTGAAATAGATTTGAAAATAAACGGAATATATGTTGTTAAAAATGGTCAAGTCCAACTAATAGAACCACCTCAAGGTGGATTTGGTGAACAATCATTTGTATATCAAAGTGGAAAAGTAATTCGTATGGAAGAACGAAAAACACAGTTACTTTAATCAAATTTGAATTTTATTAAAAAATTGGACTAAAAGCATCGATAATGAGATGGGAAAAAGAGCATCATGACTGAAATGAAAAAGCCCTGCACACAGGGCATCTAAAAGATACCTTAGCAATAACGACGATTAGGGGGACGTATTAGCTAAGGTATCTGGATGGATGGCTGCATACTAAGTATGCAATCAAGAGCATTGTTGAATGTATTGGGATATTCAACACGTTAAGAATAACATGAAATTTCAGTTAATTCATCCGGTAAATTTGTCCAAAAAAGGTGCTTCTATAAAAGTTTTTCACCTAAGAATTGGATTCATGGATCTTAACAAAAGCGTTATTTGTGCGACACGTTTCCTCATAAGTGTGCAAACACGAAATAGGAGGGTTATCAATTTGATAACAACAACTGATTGACTGAAAGTAGGAATGAAAGCCGTCAGGTTGAGCTGAAACTACTTATCTGATACTCCTACATGCAAAGCGTGATAGTAGTCACAAATTGTATGAAGCTAGGTGAAGTCGGCTGAACAAAACCTAAGTGAGAAATCATATGGTAATGGATAGGTCGGGATGCTACAAAATATCTATGGTGAGAATGTCCAAATGGACTGGCGAACTTGCGAATGTACGGGTCTAAACGCTTAATACATTAGAAATATGTATGTCGTTAATGACGACGTTATCTACCGAAAAGTAAGAGTAAATGATATGAAATTCGGAACATCTAACGATGAGGATGTAAAGATAACAGGCTTAAAGCAAGCACCTAAGGATATATGTATAGCTAAGTCAATCGGAACGTGGTAAGCAAGAAACCGTCACCAACGTCTACTAGCGGACAGATGCATATAAGGTTCTAACGAACCGAAATTGCTTCATTCTTGTGAAGGTAGGGACATAGTACCGAAGAAGCATGTAACGAATGTGGAGGGATAGTCCTTAGTCTTGTTCTTTGAAAACTAAATCAATTAGATGTAACTCACAGGATCGAGTAAGATGATGTGACTTTTCGTAAGAAAAGGGAATTAACACGTTGGTGAGTACAACATTGTTTGTAATCTAGTTGCTTTAGTATAGAAGAATAAGATGGGGCGCTGTATGCGATGAAAGTCGCACGTACAGTGCTAAGCGGGGGAAAAGATGGAGATAAATTCAAAGTCTTACCTATCGCAACTATAGAGCTTAGATGATGTATCTAGGACTCTATAAATTCAAAAAGAACATTTTAGTCTCCTAGATACATTTATAAATGACATTAATTCATTAAATATCTTTGTTAAATACAGCTCGGTGTAATGGCCATTCCTCGAGCTTTATTTCCGACAATTATATCGCCGACGACTGTATTAGTAGAAGTGTTAATCACTTTTACTGCATTACCTCCTGTAACATAAGCCTTAGAGCCATCGGGTGTAATTGCTACGCCAATAGTGTTAAGTCCAACGGTTATAGGTGCGCTAAAAATTGTGTTAGTAAAAGTGTTAATGACAGATACAGTATTATCATCACTATTTGCAACGTAAGCAAAAAGAATAGGGGCAATCGATAAAATACTACATATAGAAATAACACTTGTTCCGTTTTCAGAATCAAAGACTACACTTCCATTATTTACACTAGAAATCCGACCTTGGATTGGATCACTCTTTCTTGAAAGAAGAAGAGATACTATACGACCTGTACAGTGTTGGAGTGTATTTTTAATATCTTGAAAACAATCTGTTTCTAGTGAGGATGGTCCGGTAGGCCCGGTAGGACAGTGAGGTCGTTCATTGCAAGAGCGACGCCATTCATTGCATGAACGATGTTTTCTATGTGGACTCAAAATAGCACCTCATTTATATAAAAATTTTTTATTATAAATTATCTTATGAATTTTGAAGTTTATTAGCTTGTAGGCTTGTCCGTTTTTTATGAGTTATATAATAAAAATTTCATTTTGTAGAAATAAAAACCCTAGTTTCCTAGGGTAATGGTATAACAGCTCAATATATTTTAATCTTTTATATTGTAACGTAATATTACGTTGAAAACATCAGGCGAATGTAACCAATCGCAGAAAAAGAGCAGCTAGCAAAAGCTAACTGCTTAATACAGAGGAGAGAAGAATTACAGGGACAGTTAAATGAGTTCTGGCTTATCGCCTGTGTATAGCATTTGCGAATTATTAAATTTTATTCAGGAGGAATGGATTTGAAAAGATATCGCGTTGAATTTACTGAAACTAAATCTTATGAAGCATTTGTGGAAGCACCTGATCTAGATAAAGCAATTGATAAAGTTCGTAATGGTCTTGTAGAGGATGAAGAACTAATTGCAAAGGATGTATTTACAAAATAAGAGCAGCTAGCTTAATTAGCTAGCCACTTGTTGTACAAAAGAAAAATAGGCCCTACAAGTTGGGATGTGTAGCTTTAAAGTTACAGTTTTAGTATAAACCGGATTAGAAATGTTATGCGGAAGTGAATGGAGAAAAGCTTCATTTTAGTAGTAAGCGTTCTTTTTCCTAATTACTTTAATAAATTTAATGGTTTTTCAGGTTAATTTAATATAAATTTCATGTTCTGGCTCTAAATGGATTAGTATGTGAGCACGATTAAATTTTTTCTTGATACTTTGTTCTATTCGATCACATAACTCATGCGCTGTTTTGATGTCATAGTGAGATAAAACAACAAGGTGAAAATCTATGTATTCCATTGAACCTGAGCGTCTTGTGCGAAAATCATGAAACTCAATATATTCATCTTTATAAGTTTCAATGATATTTATGATTTTTTGTTCTTCTGCTGGTAATAGACACGCATCAATTAATGGAGGGAAGGACTCTTTCATTAATTTGAAGGCTTCAGTCATAATATAAACAGCTAAAATAATTCCAATGATTGGGTCTAGGAAATACCATTTAGTTAAACTAACTAAAAATAAGCTAATTGCAACACCTAAGGAAGTGTAAACATCAGTGAGTAAATGTAGTGCATTAGATTTCATTGCAATTGAATTTGTTTTTTCAGCAGTTTTGTTAACAATTCGTGATACTACAGAATTGATGAGTGCTCCTATCAACATAACGACTATTCCTAAAAATGGGAGTTGAATTGGTTCAGGGTTTATCAATTTAAGAACACATTCATAAATAATCCAAAAACCAGCTATGAAAATTAGTAATGTTTCAATTGTTCCGGATATGTTTTCCACCTTTCCGTGTCCATAGGGATGGATTTTATCCGCTGGTTTATTTGAAATTCGGACAGAAAAGAAAGCGATGATTGAAGCTAATAAATCTAATGATGAATGAATAGCCTCGGAAAGAATAGCGACTGAACCAGTAAATATACCAATAACAACTTTTAAAACAACAACAAAAGAGTTACTTAATACTGATAAAAAAGCTACTTTTGATGAATCCATTGTTATTTATTCCCCCTAAACTCTTATGATTTACCATTTTATGTTATCAGTTCAAAATACAGTGGGTCTATAGCAACCTTTTTGTGAAAGACAATAAAAATTGAAGTGCTCTTAATATGTTTCCTTTAGGCATATTTAATTACAAAATTGAAATATAAGTGAACAGAATATAGTCCGGCTAAAAAACTAGAGGACACCAATTCACTAAAGCAGCAATTAAAACTGTTTTAGGAATAGGTGTCCTTTTTATTTTGAAAAGGAAGATGGGGAAATGAAGGCATTAAAGGATCAGCTACGTGAGTGGAAAAAGCAATCAAAACAAGAAAAGAAGAAAAATAAGAAAAACAAGAAAAAACGAAAAGGAAAATTAAGTACTCGTGACATTGAAGATTTAATGAGAATTCGTGGCCCACGTTATGAACGTAGACGCGGAGCTTTAAGACAAAAGTAATTTAAAAATAAAAAGGAGTGGTCTTACATGACTAAACAATTATCTTTCTTACCAAAAATTGATAGAACGGCAACACAAGAGGAATTAGAAGGTGTGTTGGAAAGCGTACGTATACATAGGCAATTTTGGATGATACGTAAAGAAATGAAAGTCACTCCTTCTTATGAAATACGTGAGCACGGTCCTACACATGCGGTTGGGAAGCCATTAGAAGATGTTGCCATAGCAAATATTCAACAAAGCAAACGAGAAGAGTGGCTTGAAAGAATGTCATTACGTATTGATCAGTTTCTAAATCGATTAGGGAACGGACGTGCAGGAAGTATTCAAAGAGATATTATTTATAAACGTTATTTAGAAGAAGAGGATGTATGTGATTATATGGTTTATAACGAAATAGGGATGTCAGAGCGCACTTATCGACGTTGGAAGTCTAAAGCGTTTTATAAACTTGCTTTTGCACTTGGATTAGAAGTTTACGAGACAGAAGAAAAGGGAGGTAATGAATAATGAATTTCGTTCAACCAATACGTGATTCAGAGCAAATACAGCAGCTAAAAGATTATTTTAAGGAAAAGAGCTTACGTAATTACATTCTCTTCATTATGGGAATCAATACGGGTCTGAGAATCTCGGATATTTTGAAATTGAAGGTAGGGGATGTCAAAGGTAGTCATATATCTATGAGGGAAAAGAAAACAGGGAAACAGAAACGAATACAAATCACTGCAGCACTGAAAAGAGAACTTAAATGGTTTATTGAAGAAAGAGAAGATAATGAGTATTTATTACAAAGTAGACAAGGGAAGAATCGTCCTATTGGGCGTAGCATGGCATATAAGATATTAAGTGGAGCAGCCGCAGAGTTTGGATTAGATGAAATAGGAACACATACGCTAAGAAAGACGTACGGATATCATATGTACATGCAAACGAAAAACATAGCATTACTCATGGAGATATTCAATCACTCTTCAGAGAAGGTCAAGTTACGTTATATAGGTGTAAATCAAGATGCAATGGATAAAGCAATGACTAGGTTTAGAATCTAATCATTGCTTTTTTCTTTTTAAATCTAGGGGTATCACCAGCAATTACTAAATCAATGATAACGATTGATAATAAAGCTAAAAAAACTCCAATGTATTCACCTCAATTTATACTTAAAACAAATTGTGCACAGCGATTAATAATAATATAAATCCACTTAAAGCTGTGCTAAATTGTCCTAATGTCCAGGATCCAATTTTTACATTTGCAACTTTTTTTCCTAATTTAACTCCTAACCAAACAGTTAAAAAGCTGAATATTGCTGCTGATAGTGAAATAGCAAATGGAGATAATTTTAATAGCCCTGCACCTAGTCCATTCGTTAGAGCATTCATAGATATAGCAATACCAAGAACAATAGCTTCAAAAAAACTAATATTTCCTGATTTATCAAGGTCAGCTTTTTCAGGAGATTTTAAATATCCAGTAATAACATTTGAAACAGATTCATCGTCATCAAATACTTCTTGATTAACTTTCTTTTTTCTTGGAATTGTCATTAAAATAATTCGCAAACCAATTACAAACAAAAACACTGTACCAATAACGTCAGATAATGTACCAGGAAAAACTTTTGAAATATATTGCCCAAATAAAATACCCATTTCACTAAAAACAAAAGCAATAATCGCAATTATAAAGTTAGCTAAAAAACCTATACGAATATTACGAATACCATAAGATATGCCTACTCCAAAATTATCTATACTAGAGGATAACGAAAGTAATAAAATGGTGATTAAAGCTGTTATAGCCACAATTATCATACTCCCTTTTTGTTCTATGCTGAAACAGCAAGCTATTTTCTGGGTTATTGTATGATATATCAAAAAAAGAGTTCCTATAAATGTCCTTTTAAAAATATTTTTTCTACTAGTATTGTGTTTTTTGCTTAGTGTTGTTTTTTTCAAAAATGCTGGTGGTACTCCTATACAGTTACTCATAAATTTCGTACTGTGTAACTCAAAAGAGAAAGTTTAATTAAGTCAATGATTGCAAGGGATTCAGCGAAGGGGTCAGTTACACACAATATAAGATATGGGTAACTAAGCACTGTTAAAAGATTGGTGCTGTTTGTTAGAATTAAAATAGTAAGGAGTTGAGAAGATGAGGACCTATATTGTAAAGAGCCTTTTTATAGAAGGGCTAGGAGAGGAAATCAATTATGATCAAGCTTATTTTAAGATAAATAGAGAAAAGAATTGTAAATGGACAATAGACGTTGAATATCCAGGACCAAAAGATTATTTTATAATGGCAGCATACTATGATAAAGAAGTGGAGGTTACATTTTCTACAATTTATGCAACTGGCATTAAAGGAATTGCTGAAGTTAAAAAAGTGCAGGCTAATAGTAACTATGTTCAATTAAGTGGAATCGAACTATTATAAATGAGAATAACGGGAATAAAATAAGTGGCAGAGTCGTGACCGCTTTTTGGCAGTAAATGTGCCGGTTGTTTTGGAATCATCGTGTTATATTTGTATTGTGAGAAGTGGCGGAAAACACGACTCATAAAGATTCCTTTATAATCTGTATGTCTAAACGGTTTCATAATGACGGCACATAAAATCCGAAACCAGCAGATGGAAACGATTGAATGCTACCGTTATTAAGAAGGGCTTTTGCTCTTCTTCCAGTTACTTAATATTGTTGGCACAGATGAATGTAGCGACATTAAGTGATTGGAAGAAGAATAAAACTTCATTTACCGCAATTAAAATACAAATCAATAATTGATATTAAAGCATCCATTTCGGGTGCTTTTTATTTTGAGAAAGGGGTTGAAGTAATGAATAAAAATAAATCAATCATTCAAGTAAATAATAAAAGCTTGGAGACCAAAGTCGAGCATATAAAAGGTGATGGAAAGTCAATTAAATCTCTAATTAATCAAGATGTAGAGTCGATTATAGTAAAATGGTAGTTTTTGAGGTGATAGTATCTTGATTGTGAGAGGAAACATAAAAAAGAACCTATTAGAGCATCTTTTTTTATGCATTTCTTCGGACTTTAGTAATATCAGGGCAGAAGTTACAATAGAGGCATTTGTAATTTTATGTAGAAACAGTTTATATTGGGCTATTTAGTTTTTATAGCCGAAACTTAAGGAAGGGGTGACATATTGAAAATGATAGAATTTCAAAATAGCATGCTAATGAGAGGGATTACTTCTTAATTAAAGTTTAATCCTCTCAAAGGTAATGGGAGGAAAAATAAAAGATGATGAATTTAGGAAACATGGTAAGAGGAGTAGCTTCTGATGCAGTCGCTCAGAGTTTAGTTCAATTCTGGGAATATGACGAGGGAACTTTGGAATTGTGGCGTGTAAGTTCAAACTTTGTGTATGCTTTTGAACGTAATCAAGTTCAATATTTTTTGAGATTTAGTTTTGAGCAGGATAAATCTATTGAACAAATAAAAGCTGAGTTAGAGTTTATGCATTATTTACAATTAAATGGATTTCCATCGGTAACACCAATTCAATCAATAAGTGGAGAACTAATTGAAACACTAAAAACACCAGAAGGAATGTATATAGCTGTTGTCTTTAGTGCAGCAAACGGAATCAACTTGGATTCCAATGCAATTACTGCTAAGCAGATGGAGGATTGGGGAAGGTCACTTGCTTCACTTCATTTTTTGTCAAAAACTTTTGAGCCAGTGTCCGAAAGAAGAAAGAGTTGGCTGGACACAGTACAATTCATGGAAAGTGTATTTAAAAAGCATCCAGGAGAACAAATAGCTCTCCAAGAGCTAAGTAGGGTGACGAATTGGCTTCAATCATTACCTACCAATAAAGATGTGTTCGGATTGATACACTATGATTTTCAATTGGATAATATCTTTTTTGAAGAGGATAATGACCATAGTTTCAATATAATCGATTTTGATGATGCAATATATCACTGGTATGCACTTGATATTGTAACAGCACTTGATGATTTTAATGACGATGACAATCCTCATTCAAAATTACTGATTCAATCTTTTTTTAACGGATATCGTTCCAAAATGGATTTAGAAAATGATGTAGTGGCTCAATTTCCACAGTTTCAAAGATATGCAAACTTATATAAGTTCTCCAAGATATTAAAGTCTTTGGATTACGGTGAAATAAATGAAACTCCATCTTGGTTTGTTGGATTGAGGGGTAAATTAGTGAGTGTTGCAGATGAATTAAGACAAAGCTTCCAAAAACCATGGCAAAAGGATAATGTGAAATAAATAAATAAACAAGCCATTCCAAACTTTTGGAGTGGCTTTTACTTTTATCTCATAAATGACTGTACAGCTCTAAAATAGACTAATTATCCTCTATTCTTATACCTTTATATAACTCTAATAGGTTCTTTTTTTAGGGTAAATGTAGCGTTGAATTTAAAGATAGGCTATACAACTAATCTAATTTAACAGAATAACTACCGTCATTGCCCTTAATTAATTCTTTGTTTGTATGACATACAATTTTATCCGCTGTTTGTTCGAATTTAATTGCAAAACCATTTGGATAGATAGATTCTCTAACTATTCTATCGTCTGAGTGCTCAATTTGATTGTGTTTAATTTCAGAAAAGTCTATCCCGAAATCAGTATTAATTTAAAATTCACCATCAGTGGCAGTAGCAGTGTATGTGTGTTTATACTCTGGCATAATATCACTTCCTTCCATCTGATTAATTCGACACAGAGTGGAAAATCTTACAAAAAATTAAGGAGTAAAAAATGAAACCAAATAAACAAGAACAAGCAATTGTAATTGGTACATTCATTTCAATGTTAGGACAAGATCTTGTAAACGAACGTATCGATAAACAGAAATTAGAAAGTGTAATTCCAATCTTTAATGAGTTAGAAGATAATACAACACCAAAGCAAAAGAGAGAATCGATGGTTAGTTTGCTAGATAAGACAATGGTTGAATTCCTGGGGATTAAGGAGTGAGGATAGATGAACAGCGTTTTAAATGGTAAGATTGCTGCGCTTGGTCTTATACCTATTGATAAGAAAGCATATATCAAATACCTTAAGTCACATGAGAAAGCGTACAAGAAGGCTGTGATTGATGTTAATCGATTCAAATATTATAAGTTGTATGAACAGAAGCCAATGTTCTACTCTGTAGAATATCTCACGCAAACACCAATAAAAGATTTATTGGGAAGAGATAAAGGTAATCAAGAACGTTGGGTAAAGACAGATGAATGAATATAAAACCAAACAACAGAAGCGTAAGTTTTATGACAGTGGTGAGTGGAAGAGTATACGAGAACAAGTAAAGAAGCGAGACAACAGTGAGTGTCAGGAATGCAAACGTAATGGTAGTGTTCGTGTGGACACCAATGAGTACAGTGAGAGTGCAAAGCGTAAGAAGATACAGCTCGTTGTCCATCATATAAAAGAACTCGAACATCATCCAGAACTTGCATTAGAAATAGATAATCTAGAAACAGTCTGTGTGGATTGCCACAATAAAGAACACGGTAGAACATTCAAAAAGAAACAGAACAAATGGGAAAACGATGAAAAGTGGTAAAAATGATTCGGTAATAACCCCCCCTTAAAATATTTCAGCTTTTTTTCGTCTAAAGGGCACCGGAGGAGGGGGTCGATTTTCTAAATTTATAAGCAAATTCGCGCGTTATATCAAATTGGAAAAAGATATAAATCAGAAGGGGGATGTTGTGGCTAGAGTTAAGCGTGAAACAATGAGAAAAAGAATTGAAAAGGATTTAATGAATCAATTAAAAGAAAAAAAGATTGTAGGTAATCACTATGCAGACTTAATTCAAGACTATTTATCATTGTGGGATTTAAAGTGTGTTCTTTTTGATGACATTGAGGAAATAGGAATAAAAGTATCTGGCATGCACGGTCCAAAATCCAATCCTTCTATTACTGATTTACATAAAACCAATGATCGAATGATAAAGATTTTAGATGCACTTGGCTTGGAAGCATCAGCTGAAGAACAGAAAACACCTTCAAAACCTAAGAGCTCTGCGAAAGATTTAACATGATTCATAATCAATACGTCAGTGAATATATCGAAATGTATCGTACAGGGAAAATTAAGCTAAATAAAGAGCGCATAATGCTAATTGAGTACCTGGAGAAATACATCTTAATACGTGATGATTTGTATTTCGATAATGAAATGCATGAAGACTATATAAAATTCACTGAGAAATGGTATTTTGAATTGCAACCATTTCAAAAATTCCTAACAGCATTTGTCTTTCTTTTTTATAAAGAAGATGATTCTGTTTTTTACGAGCAATTCTTAATTATGATGGCTCGTGGTGGTGGTAAAAACGGTTTAATTTCATCGTTATGCCATTTCTTTATTAGTCCACTACACGGAATAGATCGCTACAATGTTTCGATTGTGGCTAACAACGAGAAGCAGGCTAAAGTTTCTTTTCGTGAAGTCTATGATGCTATTAAAGGAAAAGAAATACTAGAAGATATGTTTTATCGAACTAAGGTAGAGATACTGAGTAACGATACTCAAAGCATTATGCAATATCATACATCTAATGCTGGTTCTAAGGATGGACTTCGTGACGGTTGTGTTATTTACGATGAAATACATCGATATGAAAACTTTGATGTAGTAAATGTATTCTCTAGTGGACTTGGAAAAGTGCCAAATGCTAGAGAATTTTTTATTGGTACAGATGGTTTTGTTCGTGATGGATTCCTGGACAAGACGAAAGAGCGAGCAATGAACATTCTAAAAGGAAAAGATTTAGAAGATCCATTGTTTCCTTTCATTTGCAAGATAGATAATCCAGAAGAAATTGATAATCCTGATGTATGGGAAAAAGCGAATCCGATGTTTAGCGAGCCGAGAAGTTCTTATGCTAAACAATTATTTAAAAAGGTATTAACTCAATATAAACAATTAGAAAATAATCCTTCAAACCGTGAAGAATTTATAACAAAACGTATGAATTACCATGAAACGGAGTTAAAAAAACGTGTAAATACTTTCGTTTCTTATGAGGTGGAGGCGCAGTCTATTGGCCGCGTATTCGGATTAGTGCATGAATTAATTAATGAAGGCGATACAATCAAAATTAAAGATACAGGTTTTACGCCTAAATTATATCTTGAAGCACGCGTTATCGCGGGTGATGAATCTTTTACCGATCCTACACAAGATAAATATGTATTTGGTGACTATCGGGAGATTATTGATCCTAATGAAGAATTACGTAAGTTATATAATAAAATCCTTGCTTCATTAGGGAACAAACAAGAAATACTAGATCAGCTAGATAAATTGATAAAAGAAACCGATGAGAAAGCTAACAATGCTCAAAAAGAATCTGAAGCAGCGAAAAAGTTAGCTGAAAAAGTACAAGAAAATCTACAAAATAATACTGTAGATATCATTGAATCTATTAATCCACCAACAGCAAATTTAAAACCAAATAAAACACTTTGGCGTGATATTAGCAAAGGGAAGCCAGGTGTTTTAAAGATATGGACTGGTATGGTATGGGAAGAACTTGTTCCTGACTATGGAGAAGATGTAAAAGAACTTGATGAACGAACAGCAGAATTTAAAACATCATTAGAGGGTCTAGAAAGTAATGTCGGCCAGCTTTCTATTACAACAAATGAACAAGGTAAGCAAAGAGTGGTTCTGATCTACTCTTTTTTGTTTTTTCAATAAGTATACATCATATATACCTTTAAAATTTCAAAAATATAAGATAAAATATTCTACGGTAAATTTCATACAGAAATAAGAGGGTAGATATTATGGATAAAGACGTTAAATTTTTTGTAGGGTTATTATGGGGTGGCTTATTTTCTCTAATTTTGTGGACTTCATTTGTGGGGTGGATGAAGATTGTAGCGCCAAGTTTTCACTACTGTAAAGATTGGTTAGTTAGTTTTTGCCAACGGTGAGTTTTATATTAGTAAATTTTAATAAAATACGGCTTTTATAGCAAAAGAGGGACAAATAAATGTCTCTCTTTTTATTTTGGAATGGGGTGGTCAAAGTGGAAGGATTACAAGATGTAAGGAACGATGTTCATGAAATAAAGCAAGATATCAAGGACATTCGTTTAGAAATTAAAAGTTTAGAGATGCGAACAACGGGTAACGAAAAAGATATTATCAATATCAACAAACAGTTAGATAAAATTAGCGCCAATACTACCTGGATCTTACGGCTTATTGTAGGTGGGATTATAGGCGCAGCACTCACTTTTTTAATGAAAGGAGGTGGTATGTAATGTTTGAAATTACTGTAATGATTGGAATTGTAGTTGGTCTTTCACAAATCGTAAAAACAATTGGATTACAAACAAAATATGTTCCGTTATTGAATTTAACGCTTGGCATTGTGCTAGGCGTTTTATTTTTGGGCGGAGATATCAAAACAAATGTATTTCAAGGAATCATCATTGGACTATCTGCAAGTGGATTATTTGACCACACAAAAATTATGAAAAAGGATTATGGACTCACTACGATGTTACAAAGTACCTTGGCGGTACAGACCATGAAGATCCACTTGATTATTTATGTAGTCACGGTGTTTCAGATGCTCAATTTCGTGCTGATGTGCAACGTGCATACAATAATTCTAATGTAGAAGTTTCAGTTCCTGAAAAGCCATCTAAACCAGAAGAAGTGCCAACAGCTGTAACAGATGGTATCGCTTATATTGAAGGGTACAATGTTAACTTACGTAAAGGACCAGGTACAAGCTATTCTAAAATTCGTCAGTTAAATAAACCAGAATCATATATTGTGTGGGGCGAAAAGGATGGTTGGTTAAATCTTGGCGGTGAGCAATGGATTAAAAACGATCCATCTTATGTGAAGTTTAGTAAGAAAAGCACAGTAGATTCTTCTATTGTTGGGAAGCATGTTGTTTCAAAAGTTAACAATCTACGTTTCTATGATGCTCCATCTTGGCAGGATAAAGATGTTGCTGGCTCTGTAGATGCAGGGTTAGGATTCACAATTGATGTGAAAGTAACTGTCAATGGATCGTCACAATATAAAGTACACAATAGCAAAGGCAAAACATACTATGTAACAGCAAATGAAGCCTATGTGTATGTGAAGTAAAAACAAGGGCTGTCCTTAATTGGGCGGCTTTTTTTATTTGTTGCTTAGCGTGTTTTTTCAAAATGCTATTGGTTAAAAGGAGACAAAAAAATAAGACCAATCACTATGGTCTTATCATTTTCTATCCGTTATGGTAAAACTAATGTTATTTGTCTTGTCTTTTCCTACGTACCTATCATATCCAAAATCATACGTGTTTGGTGACTCGTTTTCGTCTACCCCTTTAGCGATTAACTTATCTATCTCTTCTATAGATAGTTTTGTGTCTGCAATACGAATCAAACATTCCATTAGTTTATGATACTGTTCATATTTTGTCTTATCCTCAAATACTCTCATGTTTGTTGCAACTGAAACGGAGTTTGATACCCAATCACTCTTACCCATCTTTGAATAAATCGTGAATCCATTCCAGTTTGCGGAATAGACCCTGTCGTTTTCCTTTTCACGGTACTCTATCTTTGAATCCTCAATCTCAATCATACCGTTTGAGTATTCTTTCAACTTGTTTTCAAAGTCTAATTGATGTGTGAACCCTTCTTCTATAGTAATAGTATCCTTAGCTGATAGACACCATACGAGCATCAGTCCGATTATCAGTCCGATTATGCTTGCTAGTAATACTTTAATTTTCATATACGTTATTCCTTACTTTAATTAGTTACTCTCATATATCCGTCTTCGTCCATAAGAATCAAGGACACTGCTTTATGAGTTGGCTCCTTTTTATTGCTATGATATTTAAAATTTACTTTTAGATAATGCCTTTAATATTGGTTTTATAATCAGACCTATTAAACGAAAACTTTTAAATATAGAGCGTACAACCTTCATGAAGATGCCCCCTAAATCAAATAATATATCAAGTATGTATTATTATAAGTTACTCTATTACTTTGTATGTTCTTCCATTTGCTTATCAAGTGCTTTGGCGTAGGCATCCTTAGTTTCCTGATTTAACTTATAAATTGCTTCTTTCCACTGTTCTCCATCTACACCTGACATATATGGAGCGCTTTTTAATATAGCTAGTTGAATCTCCTGTCCATCTTCTTTATTAGCGTCTTGTATTAACTTTGTTCCCTTTCTTGCATCTGTTACTCCTTCTTGTATGAGTCTATGAATGTCTTTGTATTTATCAGGTGCTTCTATGTTCTCCATACGGTCTAAGGCTTCAACCATATCGTCTGCTGTTTTGAATACATCTTTATACCCCTTATTATTCTTTGTAGCTTCTCCTAGTTTTAACACTATTAAATCCTTCTTGTATTGAAACTCTACCAGTTGCTCACAAATATAATACGGATACTGTTTTTCAGATATTACTGTTTTCGACATTACTTTACTAGTTTCCTCAGTCTTAGGGGTAGAACCTTTATCTCCTATCCCGCAACCTACTAATAATAAAATAGGTATTGCTAATGATACGAGTTTCGTTGCTTTCATTATGTATCCTCCATTTAGAAATTATTGTAATTAATTAACATATTGTACCATAGCATAAATTAAATAAATAAGATATGAAGTTTTCTCATCCTTAAGAGGAATTTTGGGCGTTTTAACAATATGAAAACATGTATTACGGTTGTAGAAAATCCCGCTCCGTATGCTTTTTGAAAAAATCCCCTTATTGGTTCCTCAATGTATGGGAGCTTTTTTTATGCTCCCATAGATTCACTATCAAAATAGAACTTGTCCATTAAGTTATTTACAATTCCGTTGAAATAAGCAAATGTTCAACAATGGGAACGGTAATACCTATTTATCAAGGTGATTGTAATACAAGATTTATTGTAGAATTTATGTTAAATGAATGGTTTTTAAAATAAAAATCGATCTAATAAAGTTTAATTAAAAGGCTATTATTTGCTCGCATTTTGCTCACAAATAATATAAAAACACGTGAAAAAATATGAAATACCTTTTTGAAATAGAATATACTATTTCAAATGAAAAGTGCCACAAATGCTTGTATAACAGGCGTTTGTGGCACTTTTATAGTTTCATTTAAAATAAAATGAACAACCCTAAAATTGCTCATTCTTCTCCCAAGATTCAACGATATAATGTGCAATCGTCGGATTAAATCCTTTACCAACTAAGAACATAATCGCAGCAACTTCTGTTAAAGCATGTTTGTGTGATGTATGTTTCGCTTCATTTAAACCGTAATCTACCCAAGGTTTTACGAAATCAAGTACAGGTTTCTTTAAAGGTAAAAACTGTGTGCCGACAACTTGCTGGATTTGTTGTTGCGTTGGTTCTGTAATAGGTCCAGGTGGTAAAATTTGAGGCTGTGTAATATCGAGTGTCGGTCCAGGAGGTAAGATTTGTGGTTGTGTCGGATCAATTGTTGGTGGTGCAGGTGGTGAAACACGTGCGTCATA
Organism: Bacillus silvicola; assembly: GCF_050524305.1. NCBI lineage: Bacteria > Bacillati > Bacillota > Bacilli > Caryophanales > Bacillaceae > Bacillus > Bacillus silvicola. The sequence goes on along the minus strand of NZ_JBNGVC010000001.1, from coordinate 299,047 downwards.
GTGTGGTTGATACATTTGTTGTTGGTATTGCGGTTGTTGTGGCTGAGTTGGATATGGAATTTGTTGATATTGTTGTTCTTGATTTTGCGGTGCTGTATATGGAATTTGCTGATATTGTTGTTCTTGATTTTGCGGTGCTGCATATGGAATTTGTTGATATTGTTGTTCTTGACTTTGCGGTGCTGTATATGGAATTTGCTGATATTGTTGTTCTTGATTTTGTGGTGCTGCATATGGAATTTGAGGATATTCATAATTTGGACGTGTGTCATATGGATTTTGTGGATATTCAGCTTCTTGATTTTGCGGTGTTGCGTATGGATTTTGTTCGTATTGTTGTTCTTGCTGTTGAAGCTCTTGTTCCTCATATTGTTCTGTGTATCTTTGTTCCTGCTGCTGAGGATAAAATGGTTGCTGTGGATAAGGCGGTTGATTATTATAGAACATATTGATTCCTCCTTCATAATGATGCCTACCACCTAGTGTATGGGCGGACAAGAAAATATGTGATGAAAAAATGTAGGCGTGTTACAATAAGTAACTGGGTGAAGATAAAATGATAAAACAAGAAAAAATAAAAAAGACAATAACTTTCGTAAAGCATATTTTAGAAAAAGATGCGAGTGGGCATGATTGGTATCATATTGAACGCGTACATAAATTGGCGATTTCTTTATCCGAGCAAGAAGGAGGAAATCGTTTTATAATTGAAATGGCAGCATTACTTCACGATGTGGCAGATGAGAAGTTAAATGATAGTGAAGAAGCAGGAATGAAAAAAGTTTCTGATTGGTTAGAAGAGTTACATGTTGAAGAAGAGGAAGGTAAGCATGTTCTTCATATCATCGCCAATATGTCTTATAAGGGTGGTCACGGCGGCATAGTAGAGTCACTTGAAGGGAAAATTGTTCAAGATGCGGATCGCTTAGATGCTCTTGGTGCAATTGGAATAGCTCGTACATTTGCATACGGAGGAGCGAAAGGGAGATTAATGTATGATCCAAATGTTCCGCCTCGTGAAGTGATGACCAAAGATGAATACCGAAAAAATAACGATCCATCTTTAAATCATTTTTATGAAAAACTTTTAAAATTAAAAGACTTAATGAATACGAACGCGGCAAAACAAGAGGCTGAAGTTCGTCATCGTTATATGGAAGAGTTTATTGAACAATTTATGAAAGAGTGGAATGCACAAATATGAAAATGTTAACTGTGGAGAACTTATCGAAATCATACGGAGAAAAACCGTTATTTGATGGATTATCATGTAGTATTACAGAAGGACAACGTGTCGGAATTATTGGTGTAAACGGTACTGGTAAATCGACATTATTAAAAATTATTGCAGGGTTAGAAACTCCTGATACAGGTGATATGACGCATTCACGTGGGTATACAATTAGTTATTTATCACAGCAACCAGAGTTTGATGAAAAACTAACAGTATTAGAGCAAGTGTTCCATGGTGATACACCTTTAATTCGTCTTCTTCGTGATTATGAAAAAGCACTATTAAATATCGAAAAAGATCCAAGTAATGAAAAAGTACAGGAACAATTATTTGCAGTGCAGCAACGTATGGATGCAATGAGTGCATGGGAAGCAAATGCAAATGCGAAATCTCTTTTAACAAAATTAGGAATTACAGATTTCACTGCAACTGTTGGAAATTTATCTGGTGGACAGAAAAAACGTATCGCAATGGCACAATGTTTTATTGAAACACCTGATCTATTAATTTTAGACGAGCCTACGAACCATCTTGACCATGAGACAGTTGAATGGTTAGAAGAATATTTAGCAAGATATACAGGTGCGGTATTACTTGTAACCCATGATCGTTATTTCTTAGATCGTGTGACAAACCGTATTTTTGAATTAGATAACGGTAAACTATATAGCTACGAAGGAAACTATAGTACATTTTTAGAAGCGAAAGCACTTCGTGAAGAGCAAGAATCGGCACAAGAATCAAAACGCCAAAATTTATATCGTCGTGAATTAGCATGGATTCGTCGTGGCGCAAAAGCCCGTTCTACGAAACAAAAGGCACGTATTCAGCGTTTTGATGAGCTAAAGGGACAAGAAGGACCAGCTGCAAAACAGTCAGTTGATATTGCACTAAGTGGAAGTCGTCTAGGAAAGAAAGTACTTGAGTTAAAAGATGTAACGAAAAAATTTGGTGATAAGACGGTATTACATAATTTTAATCATATTGTGAAACCAGGCGATCGTATCGGAATTATTGGGGCGAATGGAAGCGGGAAATCTTCTCTATTAAATATGCTTGCAGGCAAGTTATCTCCTGATAGTGGTGAAGTTGAAGTAGGACAAACTGTAAAAGTTGCTTATTATACGCAAGAAAATGAAGAGATGAATTTAAACCAGCGTATGATTGAATACATTAAAGAGATTGCAGAAGTTATTCATACAACAGATGGAAAAGTAATTGGTGCATCTCAAATGTTAGAACGTTTCTTATTCCCGACGCATTCACATGGTACACCGCTTGGTAAACTATCTGGTGGTGAAAGAAGACGTTTATATTTATTACGTATTTTAATGGGAGAACCAAACGTACTATTACTTGATGAACCTACGAATGATCTAGATACACAAACATTAACAGTACTAGAAGATTATTTAGAAGATTTCCCAGGTGTCGTTTTAACTGTATCGCATGACCGTTACTTCTTAGATAAAGTAGTAGATGAACTGTTCATCTTTACTGGCGGAGGCGAAGTGTGTGAGTTCCTAGGTAGTTATACAGATTATTTAGAAATGGAAAAAACGAAAGAACTTATTGAAAAAGCGGAAGTTCAAAAAGAGAAAAAAGTAGTAGAAGAAGCTCCAAAACAACAACGTAAACGTAAACTTTCATACAATGAGCAGCGTGAATGGGAAACAATTGAAGATACAATTGCCGAACTAGAAGAGAAAATTGAGTCAATTGGAGAAGAACTTTCGAAAGTTGGATCTGACTTCACAAAGGCACAAGAATTATCTGAAGCACAGCAGAAAACAGAAGAAGAGCTAGAAAAAACGATGGAAAGATGGAGTGAGCTATCAGACATCGTTGAAGGATTAAAATAAAAACAAGCTGCATATATTGAAAAGTAAAGAGAAAAACTTTACACTATTGGTAGAACCTATTTTAGGAGGGAAAAAATGAGAACATCTAATCCAATGTTGAAAAAAGAGGCATTTCGTAAAGAGGGAGCAAGCGCTTCTGCGATGACTATTGGCGGAACAGTAGGCAAAACGTTTATAATGCTTATCTTGCTACTTGCAACGTCTGTCTATTCATACATACAGATGATGCAGGGTACGATGAAAATGCCAGTGTTAATAGGTGCATTAGTAATTGCGGCAATCATCGCATTTGCATCTATCTTCTTCCCGCGAATGGCACCAATTGGGGCGCCAATTTATGCGGCGGTAGAAGGAGTTGTATTAGGAAGTATTTCAGCAGTTTATACAATGAAATTTGGCGATTCTATCGTTTTAAATGCTGTATTACTTACAATTTCAATCCTATTTGCAATGTTAGTTTTATATGCAACACGCGTTGTAAAGGTAACTGATAAATTCCGTACGGGTGTAATTGCAGCGACAATGGGAATTATGGTTATGTATTTAATCGTATTCTTATTAAATATGTTCGGTGTAACTGTTCCATATATTCACCAGGGCGGTACAATCGGTATTATCATTAGTGCGGTTGTTATTGTAGTTGCTGCATTAAATTTATTACTAGATTTCGATTTAATCGAAAGCGGTGCACGTAGCCAAGCTCCAAAATATATGGAATGGTACAGTGCAATGGGTCTAATGATGACTCTAGTATGGCTATACTTAGAAATTCTTCGTTTCGTTTCTTACTTTACGAAAAATGACTAATAAAAAAATCCTGCATGAAATGTGCAGGATTTTTTTATTTTCAAAGATAAATCGAGTTCGTGGTATAATATGGATATTAGCAACTTGAATTGAAGGAGATCGAATATGATGAAAGATAAGAAAGGGATTATGAAAAAACTATTTTCTAAAAGTTTTTTCATAGAACTAGATGAAGCTTTAACGTATCCATCATCAGAAGTTATTACTTCAGCGATTGAAGGATACGCAGCTGAATGCAATGAAAGACTAACATTTGAGAGTAAAGCTAAACCGATTACTTTTTACTTAGAAAATGTAATGTACTGTGCTGAAATAAAGATGGCTCGCGGTGGATATTACATCTCTTGCAGTGAAGTATAATTTTTTGAAACCTTACATGTTTAAAATATGTAAGGTTTCTTTTTTTCTTTTGTAAGGTATAAAATAATACTTTTTACATACAGAAATAACTTTTTCCGTTTTTTACCTTTCGCATATTTCTCTTTACAATGAAGAAAAATATGTGAGGTGGTATAACTTATGATGAATCGAGTTGTATTAATCGGTAGATTGACAAAGGAGCCAGAATTATACTACACAAAACAAGGAGTCGCTTATTCACGAATATGTGTTGCGGTGAATAGAGGATTTCGAAATAGTTTAGGTGAACAACAAGTCGATTTTATAAATTGTGTCGTCTGGCGAAGGGCGGCTGAAAATGTAACAGAATATTGTACGAAGGGTTCACTTGTTGGGATTACAGGGCGTATTCATACGAGTAATTACGATGATGAACAGGGAAAGAGAATATATAGAACTGAAGTTGTGATTGAGAGTATTACCTTTTTGGAGAGAAGGAGGGAAGGGGCATCGTAATAAAAGGAGATTTTAAGTAATAACTTCGCTAAAAATTGTAGAAAGTATTTTAATAAACTTAAAGAAGGGATACCGCCAATATTTTAGAAAAAACAAGTTAAGAGCATGTAAGATTTTATACAGTTTTTCGGTTAATTCAGTAACAAACGAGAACCGTAAAACCCATGCCAGGATAGGAATGTATAGAAAGATGAATCGAGTGATAGAAAATAAAAAAGGGATTCCTTACTCTCAGAAGGAATCCCCTTTTTTATTGCTACTGATAATGAGAGGTTATGTTAACAGAACATGTATAAAATATACACTAAAAAATGTATGACTTATTCTAATTTCTTCTTGATAGAATATAAATAATCCATATTTCACCAAAATATAAAAGGGGGAAAACTTTTGTATGAAAAACTTAGAAAACAGCTTATATTAGGTTCCATAATTTTTATCATTAGTGGTTGCTCAATTTCAAAAGGATACGACACACAACAAGAAGCATTAAAACAAGGATTAAAAACAACAAATAATACAGAACTAAATAAATATAATGCTCTAAAACGTATTATAAAAATAGATGAAAAAATAGCCTTTTTTGTTACACCAGATAATTACATTTCAATAGCAGATTTAGAAATAGAAAATAGAAAATGGACTGTTAGTGGGATAACAGGAGGAACAAATGTAAGTGAGTTAGAAGTACAAGATTCTGGTATATCACCTACTATGGGAATATCAAATGGAAAAGTTATTTCTGGTTATCTTAAGAACCCATCTATTAGCAAGGTATCATATGAATCTACCTCAGGACATATTGTAGATTTAGATAAATTCTTACCAAATGAAACAAAGTATAAAGGATGGAGTTTATGGTACGTGATCCTTCCTAATAAATTAGATGATGATTTAAAGTCTTTTGATCTTATTACGACTGTTTTAGAATTTAAAGATACAAATGGCACTATTATAAAATATAAGAACTGATCATCTAAAAACAACTTCTGATAACTATAATTATGTGAACACGAAAGTCCTCCAGTTAAACGAAATGGAGGACTTTTAATAGTCTTTTAAATACATTGAATCCCTATAATGAGACGTTATGTTAACCGATCATGTATAGAATATACAGGGATTTATAATTTGATATAGAACATAAAAGGAAGAGTTTATACTGTAAATAAGGGGACATACATATGGAACTAGAATCCGAGATTAAAGCAATCGTTTTAGATTTAGATGGTACTTTATTAGATTCACAAAAGAAAGTGTCAGAAAGAAATAGAAAGGCTATACTGGAGTGTCTGAAGAAAGGAATAAAAATTATTTTTGCTACGGCAAGGGCGCCACGATCAGTTAAAGTTTTTCTTCCTCACGAACTTCAAGACATTGCAACTATGATTTACTACAATGGAGCTTTGGTAGTAGATAACGCATTAGGTTACAGACAACATTACCCGATTGAATCAGCAATCACAAATGAAATTATAGAATTTGTTATTACTCACCAGGCTGATGCATGCCTCTCAGTTGAATCGGAAGATACATGGTACAGTAATAAAACATTGGATTACAACAAAACCATGAATGCAGTTGTAAATCCAATTGTAGTTCCATTAAATGAATTAAAAAAAGTTAGTGCATCAAAATTATTAATCTCACAATATACTTATTATGAAAAACTACAAAAACAGTTTGCACATAAAGTAAGTACTATATGTACCGATGCAGGAACTTTAACTCAAATCATGGCAAAAGGTGTTTCTAAAGAACGAGCTGTAAGGGAAATCTGCGCCAAAAATAATATCTCTATGGGTAACATAATGGTCTTTGGAGACGATTGGAATGATTTAGAGCTATTCTATACGTGTGGTTTTCCAATTGCTATGGGAAATGCAATACCTAAATTGAAGGATGCTGCATATTTTATTACCGATACCAATGATAAAGATGGTGTAGCTCAAGTATTAGAAAAATTAATTTGTACTGTTAACAACAGTTAAAAGGATAGAATGGTTACTTCCTATATCGAAAATATTGAAAATTATGTAAATAAGTTGTCCATATGGACAGCTTATTGTATGTTTTTGCTTAGCGTGTTGTTCTTCATAAATGCTGGCGGTACCTCAAGAAATGGATAAAAAATAAATATATCTATATTTTTTTATCCATTTCTATAAAGTGTTGCCTCCTAATGTTTCTAAACTTGAAAGTTGCGAGAGGCCTGCACGACTTCACAACCATAATGGAGTATGGACATCAATAGGAGGGAGGTCACTATCAGTCAATAAACTCTCCATGTTTTAGTTACAGTTTGTCGGCCTGTAGCAATTCCATTAATTCATCTTCCGGAACATCCACAATCAAAATGTCTTCAGAAATCAATTCTCCATCAATAAGTCCCTCAGAGCGCATTCGTATCAACGCTTTTATAGTTTTTAATCGTTCTTCTTTTTTTTAGTAATATCCTCCAGGGATTTATTTATTAACTTCACTTTAAAATGAATGATCTAATTATGATACAGATACCTCTTTTTATGTAGGGAAAAGAACATAAATTCCCTCCTTAAAACAAAACTTATCGGAAACGAACGGTTTTAAAATCTCATTCCTAATTTGAAATGTAAAAAAAGAATGAAATAGTATGGTAGCGGGAAGAAATCAGCAAAATTAAGCATCCGAGTAGGAGTATAAAGGGGTAACATGTTACAATACAGCTAAGAACATGCAATAAAGGAGAGTTTTTTACGTGAAGATTAAAGCAATTGAACCGACGCCAAGTCCAAATACAATGAAAGTTATTTTGAATGAAGTATTACCATCAGGAGCGCGTAATAATTATACAAATGAAAATAAAGAACAAGCACCGATGCAAGTGCAAGAAATTTTGAAAATTGAAGGCATTAAAGGTGTATATCATGTAGCCGACTTTTTAGCAGTGGAGCGAAATGCAAAGTATGACTGGAAAGTTTTATTACAACAAGTTCGTGCTGTTTTCGGCGAAGAAGTAGTGGAAGAGAGCGAAGAACAACAACTTGCTCATTTTGGGGAAGTGAAAGTGTTTGTTCAAATGTTCTTTACAATTCCAATGCAAGTGAAGTTAACAGATGGAACATCGGAAGAGCGTGTAGGCTTACCTGATCGTTTTAAAGAATCTATTATGAAAGTGCAAATGTCTGCACCTAACGTTGTGAAAGAGCGCAAATGGGTAGAGCAAAGTACACGTTACGGTAATTTTGAAGAAATCGGGAAAGAAGTAGTAGAAGAAATTGTTGCTGCTTATTCAGAAGAACGTGTAAATGAAACGGTTAAAGAATTATTAAATCAGGCAGGTGCTGTTGAAGTAACGATTCAAAAGCGCGAGCCATATAAAGTAACAGAAGAGATGATGAAAGATTCTGACTGGAAAAACCGTTTTGCAGCATTAGAACAAATGGATCCTACTGAAGAAGATATTCCAGTGTTGAAAATGGCATTAGATGATGAGAAAGTATCTATCCGCCGTTTAGCAACAGCGTATTTAGGTATGGTAAAAGGTGATGGAGTATTGCCGTTATTATATAAAGCGTTATTAGATCGTTCTGTAAGTGTTCGTCGTACAGCAGGAGATTGCTTATCAGACGTAGGTGATCCAGCAGCGATGTTCGTTATGATTAAATCTCTGAAAGATTCAAGTAAATTAGTACGCTGGCGTGCAGCAATGTTCTTATTTGAACTTGGTGATGAAAGTGCAATTCCGGCACTAAAAGCAGCAGAAGATGATCCGGAGTTTGAAGTGGCGATGCAAGCGCGTTTAGCTTTAGAACGTATTGAAGGCGGCGAAGAAGCAAAAGGATCAGTATGGAAGCAAATGACGGAGTCTCGTAAAGGGGAATAGTTTATGATTGTTTTCTATGATAGTTGGTGTCCGATGTGTACAGCAGTTGCAGAGCGTACGAGAAGATTAGATAAAAAGGGTAAGATGAAATTTGTTTCATTTCGAGATGAAGATGTAGTTGAGAAGTATGAACTTTCTCAAGAATTACAAAGTAAGATGGAACAAAGATTGTATATTTTAAAAAATAATAAGTGGTATGACGGAATTCATAGCATCAACGTATTAGCAAAAGCCGTTCCATCTTATTGGTTTGCAGTGCCTTTTATAAAGCTATCTATCGTACTAGGATTTGGAAGTAAAGTATACGATTATATCGCTAACAATAGAAAACTTGTCCCAGTTGGACATTGCCGTGAAGGGGTTTGTGAAATCCCTACAAAAAAATGAAATCATCGTTATCTTTCTTTTGCACCTATTAATAGAGCGTGATATGATGAATTTGGAATGAAAGTTGAAGGAGAGATTACAAGATGTCAAATGCTTATGAAGAATACATGCGTCAAATGGTAATTCCAATGCGCCAAGAATTAGTGCGCTCTGGATTTGAAGAATTAACTACAGAAGAAGCTGTTACAGAATTTATGGAGAATGCATCAGGTACAACTTTAGTAGTTGTAAACTCAGTTTGTGGTTGTGCAGCTGGTTTAGCACGTCCATCAGCAGGTCAAGCGGTTGTTCGTGCTGAAAAACAACCTGATCATCTTGTAACTGTATTTGCAGGTCAAGATAAAGATGCTACTGCAAAAATGCGTGAATACTTCGGAGAAATTCCTCCATCTTCACCATCTATGGCATTACTAAAAGGAAAAGAAGTTGTTCACTTCATTCACCGTCATGAAATTGAAGGTGCAACTATGGACGAAATTATTACGAACTTAGAACAAGCTTTCGAAAAGAATTGCTAAAGAAGGGGGAGAGTAAATCTCCCTCTTTTCTTTATATAGAGGTGAAATAATGATAGTAACAACAGCAGGAAGAACAAATAAAGAAATGACAGCTTATGCAAATAAGGTAGCAGCAGAATTAAATAGTTCTTTCGTTATACGTAATGATATACCTGTACATAAATTGCATGAACAGCATGAACAAGATGTGCTTGTTGTAGGGAAAAATCGATTAGCCATTTATCCAAAAGGAACGGAAGAATCGTTTTTCTTTCATCCGAATTCAGCGATGTTTCGTGTGAAAAGATTAATGCGCGGAGAACATGATCCGTTCGTACAAGCTGCTAAATTAGAGAGCGGAATGACAGTGTTAGATTGTACGCTCGGTATGGCATCAGATAGTATTGTAGCTAGTTATATTGTTGGTGAAAGCGGAAAAGTAACAGGACTTGAAGGAAATGAATATATGGCTTATTTCATGGAAAAAGGCTTGCAAACCTGGTCTTCGTCCGTTGCAGAAATTGATGAGGCAATGCAAAGAATTCATGTAAAGCAAACAGAGCATTTCGCATTTTTAACGCAATGTGAAGACAATAGTTACGATGTTGTTTACCTTGATCCGATGTTTGAAGAAACTGTCATAGAATCAGATGGAATAAAAGGATTAAAACACTTCGCTTTGTATCATGATATTACTGACGAAACAATTGCGGAAGCGAAGCGTGTGGCGAGAAAGCGTGTCGTTCTGAAAGATCATTTTCGTAGTTCTAGATTTGAAAAACATAATTTTCATGTATACAAAAGAAAAAGTGCTAAGTTTCACTTTGGTGTAATTGACCCTTGCTAATTGTTTGAAAAGATGTATAATAAGCAATAATTAATTAAATATACTGTCTGTGATGAAGAGAGTAGTCTTTTTCAGAAGGAAAGCGAGCTAGGGATGGTGTGAGCCTAGTGCAGAAGAAAAAGATGAAGCGCACTTCGGAGACGCTTCTTGAACGAATAGTAGAGTAAGCCGAGGCCCCCTGTCCTCGTTATAAACGGGAAAGTGGTTCGGAATGAACAACAAGGGTGGTACCACGGGTTAAAACTCGTCTCTTTTTTAGAGACGAGTTTTTTGTATTCAAAAAATAAGGAGGTTGTATTATGGATTATAAAACGCAGTTTGCAAAAAGCTTATCGAATATTTTTACGAATGAATTAACGCAAAATCAAATTTTAGATTTAATTGAAGCACCAAAACAAGATGAATTCGGAGATGCAGCATTCCCATGCTTTTCACTAGCGAAGCAATATAAAAAATCACCAGCTATTATCGCAAAGGAAGTTGCGGAGAAATTAAATGATCCGTTCTTTACGAAAATAGAGGCCGTTGGTCCTTATGTAAATGTATTTTTCAATCGTGAAACTGTAAGTGATGCAGTATTAAAAACGATTTTAGCTAAGAAAGAAGAGTACGGTCAAAATCACTTTGGATGTGAAAAAACGGTAGTTATCGATTATTCCTCTCCGAATATCGCGAAACCTTTTTCAATGGGGCATTTACGTTCTACAATGATTGGTAATTCGCTGAAACATATCGCCGAAAAATGTGGGTATGAAGTTGTCGGAATCAATTATATTGGCGATTGGGGCACGCAGTTTGGGAAGTTAATTACCGCGTATAAAAAATGGGGAAATGAAGAGGTAGTTAAAGAGGATCCGATACGTGAGTTATTTAAGTTATATGTTCAATTCCATGAAGAAGTAAAAGAAGACGAAGAACTAGAAGAAGAGGGACGCGCTTGGTTTAAAAAATTAGAAGAAGGTGATGAAGAAGCAGTCGTGCTTTGGAACTGGTTCCGTCACGAATCTTTAAAAGAATTTTCACGTATTTATGAACTTCTCGGTGTGGAATTTACAAATTTTCAAGGAGAAGCTTTCTATAATAATTTAATGGAAGATTTTATTGGAATTTTAGAAGAACATGATTTGCTTGAAGAATCAGAAGGCGCATTAGTCGTTAATTTAGAAGAGGAAGGAATGCCGCCATGCTTAATTAGAAAATCAGATGGTGCGACTATTTATGCAACACGTGATTTAACGGCGGCTTTATATCGTCAAAACACATATGGATTTGATAAAGCACTTTATGTAGTTGGACCAGAACAAAGTTTACATTTTAATCAATTTTTCACTGTATTAAAAAAGCTAGGCTATACTTGGGTTGATGGAATGGAACATGTACCGTTCGGGTTTATATTAAAAGATGGCAAGAAAATGTCGACACGTAAGGGCAGAATTATTTTATTAGAAGAAGTACTAGAAGAAGCTGTTGCACTTGCGGAACAAAATATTGAAGAGAAAAATCCGAATTTAAAACAAAAGGAAGAAGTGGCAAAGCAAGTAGGTGTTGGGGCAGTTATCTTCCACGATTTAAAAAATGAGCGTATGCATAATATTGAATTCTCATTAGCAAATATGTTGAAATTTGAAGGGGAAACGGGACCGTATGTACAATACACACACGCGCGTGCTTGTTCTATTTTAAGAAAAGAAAGTGTAGAATTTGAAACGTGTACTTTTGAATTAAAAGATGATTATAGCTGGAGTGTAGTAAAATTATTCAACAAATTCCCGCAAGTAATTGAAGCGGCCTTCAACAAAAATGAGCCATCTATTATTTCAAAATACGTATTAGATGTAGCACAAGCGTTCAATAAATATTATGGAAATGTTCGTATTTTAGAAGAGAACGAAGAAAAAGAGAGTAGACTCGCATTAGCTTACGCTGTGACGGTTGTATTAAAAGAAGGATTACGTTTACTTGGGGTGGAGGCACCTGAGGAGATGTAAATAATAATTTTGTGCTTATGCGCAGAGAGAAATATTCACATCACTTTACTAATAAACTGCAGATCAAATTAAAGCGTAATATAGAGTAACAAAAAGACAAATCAGACGATTATTATCCTGTTTTGTCTTTTTGTATTTTCTTAAATAAACTCTTATCTATATAGAGTTATACGCTGTGAAGTGTAAGAACTCTATAATTTTGTTGCGAAATCAATTAAAATATTTGTAGAGAGGATGGTCCGTATTGATTCGAGGTTTCATTTTACATATTCCTTGTCATAGACTACCGGAAAGGAGTTTTCTTAAATTACAAAAATACATGCCTTTATGTGCGCGATGCACGGGTATGTTAATTGGTTTCTGTATGTTTCCAATTTACTTTTTAATAACACCTTCGTTTAGTCTCTCATTAATGCTATCCTTTTTTGCCCAAATTCCATTAATAATTGATGGATTCACCCAAAAGTGGAAATGGAGAAGCAGCACAAATTTGCTAAGAGTAACTACCGGCTTATTAAGCGGTAATGGTATGGGACTATTTATTGCATCTAGTATTATATGGATTACATCTTAAACCACATATCAACGGAGGTAGCTACTTACATGTTCTGGATTTACATAATTCTAATTTTTATATCAGGTGGAAGTGGAATTGGTTTTATCATTCATGAAAAATATGTAGAAGCCACAATAGCTTTTGTTATTTGCGTATTATTTATGGTGCTACTATATTGTTATTTAAAAAGAAGCAAAAAAAAGAGAAATTTAGATTGTGACGTAATAGATTGTACCGATTGCTCAGATTGTGATTGTACTAACTAAACTTCTGTTTATTTCAATATTATTATGAAAAGGATTATATATCGTTTCAGGTATGTAATCCTATTTATTTTTTCAAAATTAGTTTGTCAAATAGGTGGAGAGTAAAGAACATGTACAATTTAACGTTTCAATTAAAATTAAACATCTCTAAAATTTTTAGACACATAGGAATACATTTATTAAATAGAGAACTATAGTTTTATATATAAAAGGAGGCGTGGGTTTTGGAAGAGTATGATTGGAACAGTAAACTAACATATTTAAAAAATACGAGAGATTTATATTACAATGACGATTATTTAAGTTTTTTAGTAAATACAGTTTGGAAGATTACTGAGCCGGTACATATTGTTGATTATGGTTGTGGATATGGTTATTTAGGATTAGTTTTGTTGCCGTTGCTTCCAAATGGATCAAAGTATACAGGCATTGATAGCGGGGAAGCATTAATAGCTGAAGCGAGAGAGTTGTTTCGTACACTACCATATGAATCAGAATTTATTGAAGGAAATGCTACAGAAATTGAATTGAAAAATAAAAACGATATTGCGGTCTGTCATGCTTTCTTATTACATATGAGTTCCCAAAAAACGATGCTAGAGAAAATGATACATTCAATTAAGGAAGGTGGTAAAATAATCTGTTTTGAACCACATTGGATGTCAAATATGTCTTCTTACGTATTAGATGGAGAGAATCAATCGGAAATTATTCAGCTAGGTGTTTTGCAGAAGTTATTTGAAAGGGACACACAGAGAAACGGTAACGATGGCAATATCGGTATGAAAATACCGATGTATTTAAGTGAATTAGGTGTGAAAAATATCGAGTGTAGAGTAAGTGATAAAGTGAACTTTTTAGATTCTAATATGCATCATAATGATAAACATAGTTTGTATCATTCATTAAAAGAAGAGGGAATTGCGGGCAATCCAGGTGATAAACAGCAATTTATAGAACGTTTAATGGTAAGAGGATTAACATATGATGAAGCGTTAGCTCAATATGAAGCGGAACTACGGTTTTTTAAAGCATTTCATATGCATTCATCTTTAGTATATGCTCCGAATATGAAAATTACATTTGGTGAAATACAATGTTAAAAAGTAGCGATATAATGAAAATTGCTACTTTTAATATTTGGAATCATGAAACATTGTGGTCTGAAAGGTTAGAGGCTATTTGTGAAGAAGTCCAAAATATTGCTCCTCATATATTAGCAATTCAAGAAGTTCGGAGTTGTATTAATAATAAAGGAAAGAAGACAAATGTTGCACAATATATTGCGGAGCAAGTAAATTATCCATTTTGTATATTTAAAGAATATCCAGATTCTCCAGATGAAGGATTAGCTTTTTTAAGTAAGGTTCCTATATTAATGGAAGAGGCTATTTGGGAAACTGATGCAAAGGAAGCTAATTATTGTGCAATTAGAATTATATTTAAATATCGAGATTACAAACTCGGAATAACAAATGTTCATTTGAATTGGAAGTCAATTTTGATAAGGCAAGAACAAATTAGCACAGTACATAATTGGATTAAGAGTAAAAGTAAAACTAGTACATATGAAGTACTTTGTGGTGATTTTAATGCCAATCCTGATTCGAGTGTTCATCAATACTTAGTAGATAACCAATGGATAGATGTAGCTCAGTTTAAAGAAGAACATGATTGCACCTTGGCTCAGCCAACTTTAGATTATGGAAAGAATACAAATTTAATAGGGGATGTAAAGAAAGAAGAACGATATGATTGGATATTGATACAAGAAAATGATTCGTTTGAATCTCTAAATATAGAAAATGTAGCTGTATTTGGAGATTCAGCATTAACTTCATCACACGTATTTCCAAGTGATCATTACGGTGTTTTTGTAGATTTAAAGTTTGATGAGTGAATCGATATACCTTGTTGAATCGCTGATATATTTTAAGAATCGCCGATATAATAAAAGATTCGATTGATATATATATCAATTATCGTCTGTATAATTTCATTTACCAGAAAAAGATTATACATTATTTCATCAAATTAAACAAAATAACGAGAAAAAGTATCGTTTTTAAGATATTTAGTTAAAAACTTGAATAATATTAAATAATATCGTTCATTATATGAGGTTTTAGTTGAATGCATACTATATGATGTGTAAAATCTAAGCAAGTAGGTTAGAATACTGCTTGCAAATGGCAGTATAAATAATTATTTGAGGTGAATACATGCTAGATTTTAAACAATTAGAAGTTTGTTTGAAAGAAAAGAGATTTGTAGATGGATTACATGAGATAAATAATGAAATTGCACATATAAAAGAAACGAATAAGTTATCATACGTGAAGACCTGGCTTTCTAACGTTTCATCATTTACAGAGTTCGATACATTAATTCGCCTTGCTGATGAAGGTTTGATGCATCAATATAGCTCCTTTTTAATTCGTTATACTTATAAAAAATTCCCAAATATGAGAACGCTCTCTTTATATTGTGATGAGTTAATTGATGAGCGTAAAATCCTTGATGCGGAACAATTATTAAAAGATTCTTTGGAAGAGGTAAATGAAGAGGAAACTGATGCGGACGTTTTAACGAAAGCATATTTTACGTTAGTTAGATGTTTGTTAGATATGAAGCGAAATGAAGAGGCCTATGCCTATATGCATAAGGCGGAAAAGTATAGTACACGTGCAGTTTTTGATAAATGGGGTTACTTATATATACAGACTGGTGAGTGGGAGAAGGCAGAGGAACAACTTTTAGCCGGTCAGCAGCATAAAGATTGTGAAGAGCTAGCTACGTACTTATTGGCGCAATTATATGCATATAAAGGTGAACAGCAGCGAGCATTACAACTTATAAATGATGCGATTGCAAAGTTCCCTCAAGTACCATATTTCTATTTTGAAAAAGTAAAATATTTATTAGATTTAGAGCGCTATAAAGAAATGTTAGCGGTAATAGATAAAATCAATCACATGCTTCCGCATCATGCATATACAACTTATTTTATACATTTACGTGCAGAAGCATTTTATAAAATAAATAATATGCATGATTTGCAAGCACTATTGAAAAGTGAAAAGAGTTTGAAAAATTCTCTATATCATCATATAGAAAAAAATCCTGATGGAAAAAAGGTTCGTTTACCAATAGTTCCGGTTGTACAAAAGGATAACTATTGTGTTCCGACAAGTTTAGAAATGATGTTAGGGATATGGGGAGAAAAACGTACGCAAGATGAAATAGCACAACATATTTTTGATGTAACAGGTTCTAAGTTTTCAGATACAGTTACATATATAGAGGAGCAAGGTTACGAATATCGTTATTTTCAAGGGAATGTGGAAAAATATAAGAGATTACTTGATCAAGGTATTCCTGTTTTATTAAGTATAGATATTGAGCACGCTTCCCATGTACAAGTACTTTCTGGTTATGACGACGTGCTGCAAGCTTTTTATATTCAAGATCCGAATTTCTTAGAACCGATTCTTGTGGAATATGATAAGTTGCAAGAAAAATATCGTTATACAGATTGTTTAGCTATTACGTTTACACCAAAAGATAGAATGGAACAACTTTCATTTTTGGATGAGGAAGAACATAATTATTATAAATCAATTTTTTCTCTAACTGATCATTTAGCTGAGCAAGATAAAGAGGGAATTGAAAAGTTAGTATTATTTTTAAAAGAAACAAGTGAAAATCCAAACACTTGGTTATATACGATTAAACATTTAGATGCGGAAGTAGATAAAGAGTTTATTCAGTTTTGTATAGAAAAATTAATGGAAAAGTTTCCGAGCTCTGACTTTGTGAAATTGCATAGTGCACAGTGTTTTATTCGTCTGCAAGATATGGAAAAAGCAGGACATATGCTTCAAAATGTGGAGAAGAAAAGCAATCAAGCGTTGTATCATTTTATAAATGGGCGGTATTCTTTTGAGCAAGATAATTATGCAGAAGCGATTGCTAGTTTTCGTTCGTCATTACAACTGGATGCAGACCAACCAGTTGCGTGGAGTTTCTTAGCATTATCATACATGTATATGGATCAATCCGAAAAGGGGATAGAGTATTCTCTAACAGCTATAGAACGTAGCCCAGAAAGGTTTACACTTGTAAATCACGGTTTAATTTTAATAGATTTAGAACGATATGAAGAAGCATATATATTCTTTAATGATTTATTAAAAGAATATAAGTATGAAGCACACATTTGGTATGAACGTGCAAGATGTGCTCAACATTTAGGAAAAGTGTATTTAGCGGTAAAAGGACTTAAAGTAGCAATTCAGTTAGATAAAACAGCAGCTTATTTATATACGAAGCTTTCGGAAATCTATGAATCAGATTTGGATGATGAGAAAAGTACGAAGGAAATTTTATTACAAGGAATTCGAAATTGTGAAGATCAGGCGTCTTTATACGTTCGTTTAGGAGATTTTTATTTTCAAAATGATGAACTTGAAGAAGCAGAAACTATATATAAGCGCTCTTTAGAAGAAAATAATGAAGATGTATATTCTCATTTTGGTTTAATTCAAGTATACATGGCAAAGGAACAATATGAGGATGCAAAAAATTATATTGTTAGTATCAATAAGCAATTTGAGGACAATCAAGATTTCCTTATGAATGCTGGTATGGTGCTGTGGGATGCTGAAATTGCGTTAGGCGGGAATGAAGCTGAGTTGAAAACAGCACTTTCTAAATTAGAGGACGGTATACGAAAGTTATACAGTAATATAGAGAACGTATTAGAAGAGTATGTAAATAGAATAAAGGAAACAGCTTTCGTGCAACGAGGCATAGCGTTTTTAAGAACGTTACAAAAAGAAAAAACGGAAGTAATTGAATACGGTTGTTATGCTGGTATTTTATATGAATCTATTGGACAATATGATCAGGCAATGAAGAGCTACAACAAGGCACTCGAACAAAAGAAAACGACATTGCCATATTACCGAATTGGCGAAACACTTATGGCATTAGGACAATTGACAGAAGCAAAGCAAGCGTATGAAACATGTTTAGAGCTTGATGAAAACTTCCCGGGTGTACATTTGCAACTAGCAGAAATATATGAAAAAGAAGAAAATCGTTTAAAAGAACAAAGTCATATGGTTCAGGCGATGAAAGAAGAGCCATTGCATATAAATATGGAATATTTGGCACAGCTTTCAGTAGAAATAAATCTTCAGGAAGAGTTGCTAAAGGAATTAGAACAGCTAGCGGACGAAGTACCTGAAATATGGCGCTTAGATGCGATTGCATATGTGTATGGAGCGATGAATGAAATAGATAAAGAAAAGGTACGAATTGAAGAAGCACTACAATTAGATGAGGGACATACAGAAGTTCTATATCATTATGCAAAAGTATTAGTGAAAAAAAGAGATGCAAAAGCAATCGAGGTTGCACTGAAAGTAATCCAAAAGAATATGGATAGTGAACGTATATTTGATGTATATATAAAAGCAGTAGAACAACATAAAAAATTGTCTCACATAAGAGATTCTCTTCATACATTAAAGGTGAAAAAATCGGATAGAAGTATGGCATTCATGTATGCAGCAGCTGCGGTTACAGAAAGATGGATTGAACGTCAACAAAATGAACAGCCGAAAAAATCTATATTTACGAGAGCTTTTTATCGTATGAAAAATCGCGCGAAAGAAATTTCAATGATTACTACAATCATTGATTTATATGAAATCTCGTTAAAATTAAATCCGAAAAATAGTATGGCAGCGCAGCGATTTGCACTATTTTACGAGAATGCGGCAATGA
Organism: Bacillus silvicola; assembly: GCF_050524305.1. Taxonomy (NCBI): domain Bacteria; kingdom Bacillati; phylum Bacillota; class Bacilli; order Caryophanales; family Bacillaceae; genus Bacillus; species Bacillus silvicola. Next base: position 280,090 of record NZ_JBNGVC010000001.1, on the reverse strand, counting down.
ATAAAGAAGCAATAGAAGTATTGCAAACGTCGCTAGAAAATAAATGGGATTATGATGTAGCGAAGCAACTTGTAAATCTTTTCATTGAGTGTGAAGAAGAAGGCATGTTACGAGATGCGTTGGAATTAACGAAACAAATGGTTCGAGAGCTACCGGATGATTATGATACGCTTCTTTTACAAGCGCAAGTATTCTTGAAAGCTGGGGAAGAAAGAAAAGCAGAAAAAATATGTTTACAATTAACGGAGAAAACATCGTTTGTAAGTAGAGGGTTCCTTACTTTAGCAGAAATATACCAAAGTCAAGAGAGGTTTGAGGATGCAATTCATTTATTAGAAGATGCTTCTGTACATCATCCAAATGAAACGGCAATTCTTATTGCTTTAGCATCTTCGTATCATAGAACTGGGCGAACTGCCAAAGCAGAAAAAATAACAAGTGATATATTAGAAATTGATGCTACACACTTGTTAGCAAGATACGATCATGCTTGCTACTTAGCATTATTAAACAGAAATGAAGAGGCGAAAGAAGAACTTGAAATTGTGCTTCGTGAAGATGAGACGGGATTCTTTGCTGAACTTGCAGAGGAAGATGAAGATTTAGCGGGATTACGAGAATTTGAAAAGTAATTGTATAGAAATAGATAAAAAGGATATAAATAAAAATATATTTTGAATTAGTTGACAATTAATTGCCTAATGGCATAAAATAACTTTTAATAAAGTATACAAATCTGAAGACGAGAAAGAGTAAAATAGTGAGCTGTTCTCCAGAGAGCCGGTGTATTGCTGAAAGCCGGTGTGCAGACGTTATTTGAAAATCATCTCCGAGGAGCCGTGGCTGAATAAAGTAAGCTCGGACGGATGTCTACCGTTACAAAGAACGCGTATGTTAGTACGTTGCTAAGTGCTATTAGTGAAAAGCTAATAGAATTAGGGTGGTAACGCGGGTAAACCCGTCCCTACTTCATAGGGACGGGTTTTTTGTGTGCTTTTAAAACATTCAAAGGAGTGATTGTAGATGAAGAAAGTAGATGTAAAAGAGTCAGCTGTAGGGAGAGAAACACGTATTCGTAAGCAGTGGAACGAACAGGGCATTTTTGAACAATCAATTCAGAATAGAGAAGGCGCACAATCGTTTGTGTTTTATGAAGGACCACCAACGGCGAACGGTTTACCACACGTCGGCCATGCACTTGGTCGGGCAATTAAAGATTTAGTAGCAAGATATAAAACGATGGCTGGATATAAAGTGTTAAGAAAAGCTGGCTGGGATACACATGGATTACCTGTAGAATTAGGCGTTGAAAAACAACTTGGTATTTCAGGTAAGCATGAGATTGAAGAGTACGGCATTGAGCCATTTATTCAAAAGTGTAAAGAGAGTGTATTCACATATGAGAAGCAGTGGCGTGAATTTACGGAGAGCATTGGATATTGGGTAGATATGGATGATCCATACGTTACTCTAGAGAATCCATATATCGAAAGTGTATGGAATATTTTAGGGACGATTCATGAAAAAGGTTTGTTATATAAAGGACATAGAGTTTCTCCATACTGTCCAAGCTGTCAAACATCGCTTAGTTCACATGAAGTTGCACAAGGGTACAAAACGGTTAAAGATTTAAGCGCAACGGTAAAGTTTAAAGTAAAAGATAGTGAAAATGAATATTTCCTTGGATGGACGACAACACCGTGGACGCTTCCGGCGAATGTTGCACTTGCCGTATATCCGAATATGGAATACGTTAAAGCGAAACAAGAAGGATATGTATACATTGTTGCGAAAGAGCGTGTACAAGAAGTATTAAAAGAAAACTATGAAGTAGTATCCGTTCATAAAGGCGAAGAATTAGTAAACACATCTTATACAGCACCGTTTCCGATGAAGGAAGTTACAAATGGGTACCACGTAATTGCAGCAGATTTTGTAACTGCAGATAGTGGCACAGGACTCGTTCATATCGCTCCAGCATATGGGGAGGACGATTATAGAGTCGTTCAAAGTGAAGGATTGTCGTTCTTACATGTTGTAGATGAGAAAGGTGAGTATACGGATGCAGTACCATTTCTTAAAGGTAAGTTTGTAAAAGATTGTGACGTTGATATCGTTCGTTATTTAGCGAAAGAAGGGTTACTATATCATAAAGAAAAATATGAACATAGCTATCCGCATTGCTGGCGCTGTGATTCACCATTACTTTATTATGCAGGAGAAAGCTGGTTAATCCGAACAACTGAGATTAAAGAAACATTTTTACGAAATAATGATTCTGTTACGTGGTATCCAGACCATATGAAGCACGGACGGTTTGGTAAGTTTTTAGAAAACATGGTGGACTGGAATATTAGCCGGAATAGATATTGGGGAACACCGTTAAACGTATGGGAATGTGAAAGCTGCGACCACCAATTCGCACCGAAAAGCATTGCTGAATTAAGAAAGCATAGTGCGAAAGAAACACCAGAAGATTTAGAATTGCATAAGCCATATGTAGATGAAGTGCAAGTTTACTGCGAAAAATGCGGAAGTACAATGAATCGTACACCAGAAGTAATCGATGTTTGGTTTGATAGTGGCTCCATGCCGTTTGCACAATATCATTATCCGTTTGAAAATAAAGAGTTATTTGAAGAACAGTTTCCAGCAGATGTTATTGCAGAAGGAATTGATCAAACACGTGGCTGGTTTTATAGTTTATTGGCAGTATCAGCGCTATATACAGGAAAAGTTCCATATAAACGAGTTTTATCACTAGGGCATGTTCTAGATGAAGAAGGACAGAAAATGTCTAAAAGTAAAGGAAATGCACTAGATCCAGTTGATTTAGTAAATCAGTTTGGTGCAGATGCTTTAAGATGGGCTCTACTTGTGGACAGTGCTCCATGGAATGCGAAGCGTTTTTCTGAAAGAACAGTACTGGAAGCAAAATCTAAATTTGTAGATACGTTAGTCAATGTATATAGCTTCTACGTTTTATATGCAAATTTAGATGAGTATAATCCGAATGAAACCTATGATGTAAAGCGAACGAAATTGGATGAATGGGTATTATCAAGATTGCATAGCACAACGAAAAAAGTGAGAACAGCACTTGATGATTATCAATTTACGAATGCAGCTCGTGAAATCGCGGCGCTTGTAGATGAAGTAAGTAACTGGTATGTAAGACGTTCACGCAATCGTTTCTGGGAATCTGGTATGAATACTGAGAAAGCAGCGGCGTATGAAACACTTCATGAAGTGCTTGTAACGATTAGTAAATTAATTGCACCATTTACACCATTTGTCGCTGAAGATATTCATTTGAATTTAGAAGGACGTAGCGTTCATTTAGAGGATTATCCAGTTGTAAATGAATCACTTATCCAGCCGAAATTAGAAGTGGAAATGGATGCAGTTTTACAAGTTGTTGAACTTGGAAGAAGTAACCGTAATCAGCATTCTTTAAAAGTAAAACAGCCGTTAGCAGAGCTTGTATTACTTGAGAATAAAGAGAATAATATCGATTGGGAATCTTATCGTGATATCGTAATGGATGAGCTAAATGTGAAAGCATTTCATGTTGAACTGGATGAAACGAAGTACACATCATATCAATTAAAGTTGAATTTTAAAACAGCAGGGCCGAAGTTTGGTAAAAATGTGAATGCAGTAAACGGCTGGTTAAAACAATTATCACAAGAAGAAGTACAAAGCTTTGTTTCAACTGAAAGAGCAGTATATGAAGCAGCATCAGGGGAAGAAGTAGTTGTAACGTCTGAAGATGTATTAGTAGAAAAAGTAGCAAAAACAGGATTCTCAAATACGACTAACGGACAATATACAGTTATGTTAGACACGAATGTAACGGAGGAATTGTTACAAGAAGGAGTGGCTCGTGAATTCATTCGGGCAGTCCAAGAATATCGTAAGCAGTTGAATTTACCAGTTAATTTAAGAGTGGATGTTATTCTTGATACAGAGGAAGAACTACAGAAAACTTTAACAAATCATAAAGATTTGTTGGAAGAAAACTTACTCGTTAAGCAATTTACATTTGATAACTTAACGAATGAAGACGATGAACTTCCTTTAGGTGAGACAAAAGTCCGAATTAAATTAAGCCCGGCTAATTAAAGAAAAAAGGAAGTTGGAATCATTCCAACTTCCTTTTTTGTGTGAAGATAAATTAACCAGTTATTTTCCGCAGAATCCATTCGATAGGTCCTCTAGAAAATTTCTTTCGCCATAAAACGCTAAATAATACACTGAAAATGAAAAATCCAGTAGCAAATAATAAAACGAATAATGGTGTTTGATGTTCTATTAAAAATTATAGGGTTTAGGAAATGAATAAAGTAATATATTTCTACAGTATTTTTCTCCATTTACACATAAATATTGAGAAAATTTCACTCATCCGAAATGGAAAGGTAATAGAATTGCTCGTATAGAATTACTCGTAGATTCACTTTATTTCGCTACTTGTGGACAGGAATAGCCTTATAAGAATGGGGTAAAGGTTTCAATTTATTAGGGGGAGTGGTTTTATGTTTAATAAAAAAATGGTGGCAATGGCAATGACTGTACCATTAGTAATGGGGACAATTTCTACTGTTTCAGCACTGGAAAAACAACAGGAAGTAAAGCTTGAAGGTTATTCACCGCAGAAAAAAGCAATTGAATATTTAAAAGGACATGCTACGGAATATGGATTGAAGGCAGACCTTTCAGACTTACAATATATTTCTACAACAGAAACACCAGTAGCTTCATATGTTAGATTCCAACAAGTGGTCAATGGTGCTCCTGTATTTTCAAAACAAATAACAGTTACTATTAATGGACAGGGACAGGGATTACTTGCTGTTTCTGATTACCAGGCAGTTCAAAGTGTGAAAGAAATAGCGAAAAAGATTAGTGAAAAAGACGCAGAACAAAAATCAATGGCGTATGTTGGAGGAGAAAGCGAGCAAAACTTATGGGCTCCTACAGAGAAAGAATTCGGATATATTATTGAGGATGGAGTAGCTATCCCAGTATACAAAGTTTTAGTCCATTCTAATAAACCTTTCGGTGCATGGGAAACATTTATTGATGCAGAAAATGGAAAGCTAATTAAAAAGGTTGATATAAACCGAAAAGCAGAAGGGACTGGGAAAGTGTTTTTACCTAACCCCGTCGTATCTAGCGGTAGTAAAGTAGGGTTAAAAGATAATAATGATGCAGATTCGACAGCACTAACGAATCAATTAAAAACTGTTACGTTAAAAGGTTTAGATGGTACAGGATTTTTAATTGGAGAGTATGTTACGATTTCTTCAAAAGCGAAGACGAAATCTACAAATTTACAATTTAATTACACACGTGCAAATGATAGTTTTGAAGATGTTATGTCATATTATCATATTGATACATTACAGCGTTACATTCAAGGATTGGGCTTTAAAAATATTAATAATCGTTCGATTAAAGTAAATGTAAATGGTACAACTGACGATAATTCATTCTATTCCCCATCAACGAAAGCTTTAACTTTCGGTACTGGCGGTGTAGATGACGCAGAAGATGCGGGCGTTATCGCGCATGAATATGGACATTCTATTCAAGATAATCAAGTACCAGGATTCGGAAGTTCACCAGAAGGTGGAGCGATGGGAGAAGGGTTTGGAGACTTCTTAGGTGCTACGTATGAAGATGCAGTATCGACAACTGGTTACGGAAAAGCATGTATTGGAGAATGGGATGCGACTGCTTATTCTAGTTCAGATCCGACGTGCTTACGCCGATTAGATACGAATAAAGTATACCCGAAAGATATAACGAATGAAGTGCATAATGATGGGGAAATTTGGGCCCAAGGTCAATACGAAATGGCGCAATCTTTTGGACGTGATGTGGCAACAAAAATTATTTTACAATCACATTGGTCATTAACGCCAAATGCTAAATTCCGTGATGGGGCAAAAGCAATTAAGCAAGCGGATGCTCTTTTATATGGCGGACAACATGCGGCTGAAATTGATCGCATTTGGGCAGCGAGAGGAATTAGCACAAATTAATATAAAAAGTCGTGGCTTTTATTGAAGTGACCCCTAAAAGTTAGACATGGTTATTTCATTAGGCAGCGTTTTGGGCGTGGGTCCGGTATTGTATCGGACTCATACCCTTTAATTTTGCCTTAATTCTCTTATGATTATAGTAAGATATATATTTTGCTAGTTCTTGTTCAAAATGTTCCATATTCTTAAAGTCTTTTCGATATAAAAATTCAGATTTCATAATACCAAAGAAATTTTCGATAACTGCGTTATCGTAACAGTTCCCTTTCCGAGACATACTTTGTGTAATACCACGTTTATGAAGAGAATCACGGTATTTTTTCATTTGATAGTGCCAACCTTGATCGGAATGAATAAGGAGGGCATCCTCATCTGTTAAGCGTTCAAAGGATTGGTCTAACATATTAGAAACAAGGGCGTAGGTTGGCCTTGAACCAATTGTATACGTGATAATTTCACCATTAAACAAGTCCAACATTGGCGATACATATAATTTCTCTCCAAATAATTTAAACTCCGTAATATCCGTGACCCATTTTTCGTTTGGCCTTTCTGCTTTGAAATTACGTTCTAAAATATTAGGGGCAATCTTTCCAACAGTTCCTTTATAAGAGCGATATTTCTTCATACGGACCAAACACTTTAATCCTAATTCTTTCATAATGCGTTGTATCTTTTTGTGATTTATTTTATGTCCACGATTAGTAAGTTCATCACGAATACGGCGATAACCATAACGGCCTTCATGTTCATGATAAACAGCTTGAATTAATACTTTCAAATCTGCATCTGGATCCGGACGTTTGGCATTTTTTAACCAATAATAATATGTGCTACGTGGAATATTGGCAAGCACTAAAAGTGATTGTACCGGAAATTGATGCCTTAATTCATAAACTACTTGCGCTTTGTCTTTTTTTGTGACTTCTGTTTGTTTTGAACTAAGGCATTCAACTTTTTTAAATACGCATTCTCCATACGTAACCTTTCTAACTCCTCTTGGAGTTCTTCAATGGAGCCTTCGACTGGTAATTGCTTTTTCACTATTTTGTGATTTTTATTATTCATAGACGGATGCCTCTTTTCTTTAAGTTGTAGGGCATCCAATCCTTCTGTTTCATAAGCTACTTTCCATTTACGAACCGTTTCATAAGATGGAATATTAAAAATTGCCGCTGTTTCCCTGATAGACGTCCTATTTTCAATCATATAGTTAAGTACGTCTAGTTTAAATTGCGTAGAGTAAGATGTATAGCGTTTTTCAAAAGCTTTTTCACCGGAATATTCATATCGGCTAATCCAGTGATAAAATACCCGCTGATCCACGCCTATAGATTTAGCAATGCTTGTCCCGCCTTCTGGGCCTTCTAAATATCGTTTTACTGCTTGTATTTTTTCTTTTGAAGAAAATTTAGCCATAAAAAAACTGCACCTCCAATTGTTAGTCGTGTCTAACAATTGGGGTGCAGTTCATTATAAGCCACGACTTTTTAATTTGCTTAAGAACTGGTACTAGTAAAGTAAGCTATATCAATGATAGTGTGAATTTATCCGCATTCCATTTATTTTTTTTCGTCTTTAAAAACAAAATGCTCTTTAAATTTTCTAGACTCGACTTTTTGACCGTTTCTCATAGAGCGGAAAGGATGTTCTTGCCATGTAATGATCACGTCAACCTCATTGGCTTTTGTAGAAACAGGGAAGTTAGCATGTCTAAATCCAGTTTTTCCACTTGCGAGACGACCTTCTTTCAGGGAAAAGAGTTCATATTTTGTTTTCATATTTGGTTCATTGCGGAAGACTTCAACTTGTACGTTATATACTTCATTTTCTCCGACATTCTTTACTGAAAATTGATATGTTTGAAATTCATCTTTTTTAGCTTGAAGCATATTTTTGCTTATTTTTTTCGGTTCATCAATATTCACTTGCCATTGATCAGAGTTTTGGGAGATTGGTAAAGATTTTGGTGAATAGGCGTACGTTTCGTTTACTACAATTAGGCATAACAAAAGGAGAAAGAAACTAATCACTTTTTTCATATAAACACCTCGCTACAAAATTTTTATTAATATGCGTAAATGAAATGGGATCTATGTAATAAAATGGAAAAAGGTGATACTTTGATTCAAATGAATTTAAAAAAACTTGAAGAGGTAGTAGATGGAGAAGGATTACAAGAATCTTTTCATCATATAGAAATACATGGTGTCTGCATAGATTCAAAAAACATTAAAGAAGGAAATTTATTTATTCCAATCATTAGGGTGAAAGATGGACATGATTATGTGAAAGAGGCAATGGATAATGGAGCTATTGCTTCCATGTGGAAAAAGTCTTACGGTACTCCGCCAAAAGGGATACCAATTATATTTGTAGATGACACTTTGTTTGCTTTGCAACAATTGGCACAATTTTATCGGAATGAGCTAGGTGTAAAAGTAATCGGTATTACAGGTAGTAACGGAAAGACGACAGTAAAAGATATAATAGGAGGCATTTTAAGTACAACTTATAGTGTGCATAAAACAAATGGGAATTTAAATAGTCAAATCGGTTTGCCGCTAACGATTTTAGAAATGAAACGAGATACAGAGTTTTTAATACTTGAAATGGGAATGAGTGAAAAAGGACAAATTCGAAACTTATCACAAATAGCACAGCCAGATGTATCGATAATTACAATGATTGGGCAGTCTCACTTAGAAACACTTGGATCACGAGAAGAGATTGCGAGGGCAAAATTAGAAATTATAGACGGATTAAAAGATGAAGGACTGTTTTTATATAATGGTGATGAGACATTACTTTCTCGAAATAATAATGTGCTAGGTCTAGAATGTAAGTCATTTGGTGAAAAGGATACAAATGATTTGTTTCCAACAAACGTGCAATTAGATGAATATGGTGTTCATTTTAAATTAAATGATTCCAAAATACAGTATGATGTCCCCTTACATGGAAAACATAATATTTTAAATACGATTGTTGGAATCGCTGTAGGTCAATTTTACAATGTATCTCCAGAAGAAATAAAGGAAGCACTGCGGCAAATAAATATTACTCATATGCGCTTTCAATTTTCAATTGCAAAAACAGGTTTTACGATTATTAATGATGCATGGAATGCTAGTCCATCTTCAATGAAGGCTGCAATTGATACGTTAGAGAAGTTAAATGTTTATCAGAAAAAAATCATAGTAATTGGGGATATGTTGGAGTTAGGGAAGGAAGCTGAAACGTATCATAGAGAAATTGGTAAAATGCTAAATCAAGAGAATATTTCACATGTGTTTACTTATGGAGAGCTGGCAAAAATAGTAGCGGAAGAAGCAATGAAGACATATGCTACAGGGCAAGTTCGGTCATATAATAATAAAGCTAAGTTAGCAGAGGAAGTATTGAAGATTATTACGAAAAAGGATGTCGTATTATTAAAAGGCTCACGTGGAATGGCTTTAGAAGAGATTGTACAAAAGTGGATGTAAAAAAAACAGTATATATTTAAAAAAGGCTTGTGTTTTATAAATTAAAGAGATAGAATACTCTGTAAATATAAAAAGTGATGATTAGGAAAAGTACATGATGCAAGGGTCTACAGAGAGCAATCGGTTGCTGGGAAGATTGCGATACCGCATGATGGAAAGACACCTGTGAGTGTTGCTTTGAACGTGATAATTAGTAAAAGCAAACGGTACCTACCGTTATCAGGGCTAAGATGGTCATTATGACAATTTGGGTGGTACCGCGGAAAAATCCGTCCCTATTTATAGGGGCGGATTTTTGTATTCTTTGAAAGGAGGTGAGTGACCGTGGATGATGACGACGACAACAACAATAACAATAACGTAAATAAAAATAAAATTAATGGAGGGAAATATAATGGATCAAGTAATGAAGCGTTCACTCACACGAGAATGTACGGAGCATGTAGGAAGGGTTGTATTACTACAAGGATGGGTAAAAAAAATTCGTCATCTAGGTAATGTTAGTTTTTTATTAGTAAGGGACCGAACGGGAGTTATTCAATGTGTATTAGAAAACGGGTTAGCTGGATACAAAGTTGATGTAGAAAGTGTCGTTGAAATAGTTGGTGAAATTGTAGAGACTTCGAAAACAGAATTAGGGGTTGAAGTACTTGCACATGAAGTGAAAGTACTAAATGGTGCAGAATCACTCCCATTTGAAATAAATAAAAAGAAGTTACAAGTTGGCTTAGATCAATTATTGAATGAGCGGGTATTATCGTTAAGACATGAGCGAATCGCGGCGATATTTAAAGTGAAATCTATACTCGCTCAGAGCTTTAGTGAATTTCTGATAGAAAACGATTTCACACGTATATTTACTCCGAAAATTGTTTCACAAGGGGCAGAAGGAGGCGCGAATGTTTTTAAGCTTCCATATTTCCAGAAGGAAGCTTATTTAGCACAATCACCACAGTTTTATAAACAAATGATGGTAGCTGGGGGACTAGAGCGTGTATTTGAAGTTGCGCCTGTTTACAGGGCGGAACATCATAATTCTTCACGACATTTAAATGAATATATATCGTTAGACGTAGAAATTGGATTTATTCATGATTTTCATGAAGTGATGCAATTAGAAACGGATGTTTTACGATATATGTTTCAACAAGTAGCAAAAAATTGCAAAAAAGAATTACAACTACTCCAAATAGAAGTACCTGTCATTACTGAAATTCCTAAAATCGCATTGTTAGAAGCACAAGATATTTTGAAAAATAAATACCGGAAAGAATCGCCGATTGGGGATTTAGATACAGAAGGTGAAAAGTTATTAGGGAAATATGTGAAGGAAACATATAAGAGTGAGTTAGTTTTCATTACACATTATCCGAAAGAAGCTAGGCCGATGTATACGATGCCGAATAAAGAGAATCCATCTATTACCGATTCATTCGACTTATTATATAAGGGATTAGAAATAACATCAGGGGCACAGCGTATTCATAATCATGAAATGTTACTCGCATCTTTTAAAGAAAAAGGATTACATCCAGAGAAATTTCAATCTTATTTAAATACATTCCGATATGGTTGTCCACCGCATGGCGGTTTTGGAATTGGATTAGAAAGGGCTGTATATAAACTTTTAGAATTAACAAACGTACGAGAGGCGAGCGCTTTTCCGAGAGATTGTACACGTCTTACACCATAAAAAAGAATCTTCGCGATTATCGCGAAGATTCTTTTTTACTGTTCTTTCATTTTTACATTTTGTTTAAAAAGTGAAAAATATTTTCTCTTTCTTTCTCTTTTGTCTTTTGATAAAACACTTAATAAAAGCGAGTTCTCCATATAATTTATATCTTTTTCTAATACATTTTGCATACCTGATAACATCATGTATACAGCTAAAATAACGATAGTGAAAAATAAAACGGGGCCGAATGCTATCCAAGGCAAAATATTTAAAAACTGATGATTGTGGCCAAGTAAAACAAGTGTACCAGCAATGTTAAATGAAATGGTTCGAAATAGTTACTAAAATTCAATTGTAAAGTTGGTGTAGGCGGCATTGCTAGTGATGTTGTTGGACTTGGAGGTGCACCGAAAAATAATTGTGGCAAGGAAAAAATCGCAATAATACCAAAGATGATGAAAAATGAGCGGATAATAAAAAACATCCATTCTTTAAAAGTGACATAACGTATTTTCTCCTTATATTTTTATTTGTAAATATTTTCTATGTGATTTTATAAAAATCTTTTTTCGACAAAAAATCTATATATACCTTGACAGTTACAAATATAACCGATATACTTCATATTAATTTCAAAAGAAAATATATTCTAAATATTAAAATGTGTTGAATAGGAGTAGTAAGGTCGTATATTTGTACAGAGAGCTATGGGTTGGTGTGACATAGTCAAATGACATCCTGAACTCGCCTAGGAGCAGTAAGGTGGAACGGAATCACATTCTTAGTAAATCTTAACGGTTAACCTTCGATATTAGGTTTGTAATCAAACGATTACTACTAAGGTGGATTCATAATGGAATCAATAAGGGTGGTACCGCGTTAAGTAAATGGCTTAGCGTCTCTTTATATAAAGAGATGCTGAGCCATTTTTTATTTTATAGAAAAAGAAATGGAGGGTTTATTCGGATAGGTATATAAAATTTATTTATTTATATAAAAAGATTTAATTAGGAGGAAAATAAGATGAAACAGACGGAGCAATGGACTTCGAAATTAGGATTTATAATGGCTGCAGCAGGATCAGCAATTGGACTTGGCGCAATATGGAAGTTTCCTTATATCGCTGGGAAGAGCGGGGGAGGAGCATTCTTTTTAATCTTTATATTATTTACTGTGTTAATTGGACTACCACTACTAATAGCTGAATTTATGATTGGACGCAGTACACAAAAACAAGCAGTTGGAGCATTTAAAAGTATTGCACCAAATACAGGGTGGCACTGGATTGGACGCCTTGGCGTTGGAACGTGTTTTATATTACTTTCGTTTTATAGTGTTGTAGGTGGATGGGTACTAATTTATTTATTCAGAGGAGTAACTGGACAACTTATTACTCCGGGACAAAATTACGGTTCGTTATTTACTGAAACAATTGGAAATCCGGTTTGGGCTATTATTGGGCATTTCGCTTTTATGTTCATTACGATATGGGTTGTATCAAAAGGTGTACAAAATGGCATTGAAAAAGCAAGTAAATATATGTTGCCAGCATTGTTCGTTTTATTTGTCGCTCTTATTGTTCGCTCACTAACACTTGATAATGCAATGGAAGGTGTGAAGTTTTTCTTACAACCAGATTTTTCAAAGATTACTTCAGAAAGTATTTTGTTCGCAATGGGACAATCATTCTTTGCGATTAGCATAGGGATTTCGATTATGGTTACGTATAGTTCGTATTTAAATAAAAAAGAAAGTTTACCAAAATCAGCAGTTACGATTGTTGGATTGAATTTATTCGTATCTTTATTTGCAGGCCTTGCTATATTTCCAGCAGTATTTTCATTAGGAATGGAGCCGACAGAGGGGCCGGGCTTACTATTTATTGTATTGCCATCTGTATTTAGCCAAATTCCATTCGGAGGATTGTTCTTAACGGTATTTCTTGCGCTATTTACATTTGCGACATTAACCTCGGCATTTTCTCTACTAGAGACGGTTGTTTCAGCATTAGCAAATGGTGAACAAGAAAGAAGAACAAAACTATCATGGATCATTGGTTTCTGTATTTTCTTAGTGGGTATACCATCTGCGTTATCATTTGGAGTATGGAGTGATATTACGATTTTTGGGAAGAATATTTTTGATGCAGTAGACTTCTTATCTAGTAATATTTTAATGCCGCTCGGAGCGCTATTTATTAGTATTTTCGTATCATTCAAAATGGAAAAGAAAGTGTTAGAAGCAGAATTTTTTGTAGGTGGAAATTACGGAAAGAAAGTATTTACTTGTTGGGCATTTTTACTTCGATTTGTAGCGCCACTTGCAATAATCATCGTCTTTTTAAATGTAATAGGAATTATTTAACATTAAATGTTATAATATTCAGTAAAAAAAGAAGGTGATGATTATAAAAGCGAATTTGATAGAAGCAGGGAAGTATATGAATATTAGAGGGAAAAAGTTATACGTTGAAACGCATGGAAGCCCTAAAAATAAACCAGTCCTATACTTGCATGGTGGACCAGGAGAAAGCTGCTATGATTTTTCATTTCATCAAGCGGAACGTTTAAAAGATTCTTTATATGTAATTATGATAGATCAAAGAGGTGTTTGTCGCTCAGAAGAAATTAATGAGGACGAAGCTCTTGGATTAAATGATTTGATTGAAGATTGTGAGGAACTAAAAAAAGTATTACAAATTGAGAAATGGTCTGTAATTGGACATTCTTTCGGTGGATATTTAGCGTTATTATATGCGGCGACATACCCAAATTCAATAGAGAAAATAATATTTGAAGGTCCGACTTTCGATTTTGCATTAACAAGTAGGGCTTTATTACAAAAGACAGGGAGTTTATTAAAGAAGTACGGAAAAGAAGAAGCGGCAGAAGAGTGCCTAGCTTATTCATCTAGTAATGCTAGTTCAGAAGAATTGCTAGAAGCTTATATAAGATTAAGTAATGAATTAGAAGAAAAAAGAATGGAGATTTACAATTATAAGGAAGATGAGACAGACGATAGTTTATATAGTGACGAAGAGTGGGGAGTATTTTCGAATCGTTCCAAAATCCATTTCGATAGATTAAAATCAGAGGGAGCATGTCATACGTCATTATTATCTAAAATAAAAGATGTACAGAATCCAATGTTATTAATAGTAGGAAAATATGATGTAGTAACGTGTGAAAAGCAAATTGAAATATTCAATCGAGATTCTCTAAATGGAAAGCATATCATATTCGAAGAAAGTGGTCATACACCCCATTACGAGGTAGCAGATCGCTTCGCTGAAACAGTTATTCATTTTTTGAATTGAAAAAGGAAAGGGTGCTTCTAATAATGAGAAGCACCCTTTTTAAATTTCGGGATAAGTGATTGTAATGTTGGGCCATTTGCTTTGCCAATTCTTTTTCATAACTCTTTTTTTGTACATATGTATTCGTTCTTTCGTTTCAAGAAAATGAAGTGTAGGTTTCACTTGTAATGAGAGCACATCTTCAATTCCGCATGGAGACGTTAATATGACATTGTTTTGTTCGTCAAGCGTAACGCCTAAAGCAGTTGCTGTTTCAGGAAATTTAGAAATAGCATCAACAGAAGAAGAGTATGGCGGCATTCCATTCACTACATGCATGCGAGTTTGATTTTTTACTGACCAAGGGATAGAGGCATCCATCTTCGTCAGCTTCTGTTCTAATGATTGTTCATATACCTCATCTTTATGTAATGGATCAAAATAAATGACATCGACGTCGGGTGTAGCTGTTCGTACTTCGTAGTTATGTAAAGCATCCCAAATTTTAGAACGGACAAATCCAGCGCAAACCCACCAATCAGGTAGCTCTAGTGATTTTGCCATTTGTAATACATTCATCATCCATTCGTCGTTTTCTATTAAGTGAATTAAATCTTGCTCTGTTTTTATATTCATTGATAAATACACCTTCCTTGTAGATTAATGCATCAGCTCAATAATCCATAAAATCCAGTAAGCACCTGGTACAAATAAAAGTTGTGCTAATAAGGTGCCGAGAAGTCTAGAAATCATTAGCCAACCATACATTTTACTCATTGCATCGGCACCCTTTTCTGATTGTAAAGCTCGTTCTGTTAAAAGAGCAATGCGTGGATCGAGTAGCACTGTTAATAAAATGGTAGCAAAACCATTAACTAGACCAGAAGCTGTACTTGCATTTGTTGCGTAATCTGGGTTTAAAAAGGAAGCGTAAAGGGCTGAAAGTACCCCCGCTGTATAAATTGCAGTAGCAAACATGTTAATAAGCATAATACGCTTTGGGATACCACCGATCCTCATTCGATGAATCATTTCGAATTTAGGGAAGCGTACATATTTTTTTGTGTACTTTAATTTTTGAATGTTATTCGTCTTCATCATTCGAATGAATGAACCATCTGTTTCAAAGTTTTGAATGACGTATCCAAATAGCTTTGTCAAAGTTGGATAGAGTATAATCGCGAGCAAAGTACCGACAGAAGCAGATAATAGAACGAGCCGTATAATATGCTCTAAATTAATAGAAGAATCTAGTTTTGCTTCATCGACAATACCACCGATTAAAAAGGCTTGTAGTAAGTTAGATGTTCTTGAAATAAGCAGTACCATTCCTACGACGGATAAGGCAACGGCAATTTTTTTTAAACGTACACCAGCTAATCGAATACTATAAGAGCTAGTTTCAACCGCGTGGATAACAATTGTGAAAGCCATAATAAAAATTAATGTAATTGACATTTGATTCACCAGTTTCTATTAAATTAAGTATAACTTTTTCACTTTATCATATCTTTTGTGATTTTGTAACTGAAAGTATAAGGATTAGAAGAAGTAATTTTCTGAAAAGTTAAATCGTGATAGTATAGTAAAGGGCTAATTAGGAGAATGGCTTTAATGGGGTACATATAAAATCAGTGGGGGAATTAAATATGTATAAAACATTTCTATTTGACTTAGATGGAACATTAACGGATCCGAAAGAAGGGATTATAAATTCTGTTCTATACGCGTTAGAAAAAATCGGGATTGAAGAAGTAAATATAAGCGAGTTAGATTCATTTATCGGTCCACCAATACAACAGTCTTTTATAGATAGATATAATATGAACGAAATAGAAGTAGAACGAGCAGTATTTTATTTTCGCGAATATTTAAAGCGAAGTGGTTTATTAGAGAATACAGTATACGATGGAATTCCAACTCTATTGCAAGAATTAAAGGATGCTGGCAATCGTTTGTTTGTAGCAACATCAAAACCTACTGTATTTGCGAAACAAGTAATAGAGCACTTTCAGTTAACAACTTTTTTTGAAGAGATTGTAGGGAGTAATTTAGACGGGACAAAAATAAAAAAGGAAGAAATAATTGCTCATATTTTACAAACAAATGAAGAACTTAAAAAAGAAGAAATGGTGATGATTGGTGATAGAAAGCATGACGTAATCGGTGCGAACAGTAACGGAATTGCTTCAATAGGTGTATTGTATGGATATGGTAGTGAGATTGAATTGAGTGATGCTGGGGCGATTCATATAGTGAAAGATGTCGAAGAATTACAAAGATTTTGTATAGAGAATAGTACGATAAAACTATAGAAATAGAACCTAGAAATCCCTTTATAACATATGACGATGAAATCGTTTTTGTTTAAAGGGATTTTACATATGTAATCGAATACTATAATTAGACAATTTTAGCATGAAAAATTTGTAATAAAGTGAAACTTTGATCAGTGGAGGCTTTTTCCATCCTTCACAAATTATCAGCCCTCACCAATCGGGATTTTACGGGCAGTTGATATCCCGCCTAGCTTCCGCGCATTTGCTGAATTTTAAGGCGGGAGTCTTACTGCCCGCAAATAGCGGGATAAAAAGAGGAGGAATGTCATGAAATAAAAGGGTTTGAAATCCCAGTAAAAGTTCGTTATTAAAAGATTGAATTTTCAGTTTAAAAGGAGGGTTATAATTGGAGCTAGTTATTATTTTATTAGCACTTAGTTTACTCATGTTTGTAGCATATAAAGGATTTTCTGTAATATTATTCGCACCGATTTTTGCATTATTTGCGGTATTTTTGACAGAGCCTAGTTTTGTATTACCTTTCTTTTCAAATATTTTCATGGAGAAAATGGTAGGATTTATTAAATTATATTTCCCTGTGTTTTTACTTGGAGCAATATTTGGAAAAGTAGTAGAAATGTCAGGAATCGCTGATTCCATCGCAAAGACCATTGTAGAGTTAGTTGGAGAAAAACGTACAATTTTAGCGATTGTTCTAATGGGGGCTATTTTAACGTATAGCGGTGTTAGCGTATATGTAGTGGTGTTCGCTATATTTCCGTTTGCGGATAAGTTGTTTCGACAAGCGGATATTCCGAAGCGTCTAATCCCTGGAACGATTGTTCTTGGAGCAGTAACGTTTACAATGGATGCGCTACCTGGATCACCACAAATTCAAAACGTAATACCTACAACCTTTTTTAAAACGGACATTTATGCTGCGCCGATACTTGGTATTGTAGGGGCAATTTTTGTTCTTACATTAGGTTTACTATATTTAGAGAGTAGACGTAAGAAGGCAAAAGCCGCAGGAGAAGGGTATTTTGGTTTTAATGATGGAAATTCTGAAATGGCAGCATCTTTACAATTAGAACAAAAAGATATGCCGATACTAAGCGGTATTGAAATCACAAGAGTGCAACAGGTGATTGCGTTTGTACCACTTATTTTAGTAGGTGTAATGAATAAAGTTTTCACAATCATGATACCGAAGTGGTATCCGAATGGCTTTGATTTCTCAGCTATTGGTATGAAAGCATTTGGAAAAGTTGAATTAAGTGCAGTAGTTGGAATTTGGTCTGTAGAATTGGCACTTATTATAGGGATTCTATCAACACTTTTATTATATTGGAAACGGGTAGTAACTGGATTTCAAGCTGGTTTGAATACAAGTATTGGTGGAGCGCTACTTGCAACAATGAATACAGGAGCTGAGTTTGGGTTTGGTGGTGTTATTGCCGCACTTCCTGGCTTTGCGATAATGAGAGATGGCATTTCTGCAACGTTTACTAACCCATTAGTAAATGGGGCAGTAACGACGAATATTTTAGCTGGAATTACAGGTTCAGCATCAGGCGGAATGGGAATTGTGTTAAGTGCGATGGGGGATAAATTTATTGCTGCAGCAACGCAATATAACATTCCATTAGAAGTTATGCACCGAATTGTATCAATGGCGTCAGGTGGAATGGATACATTGCCGCATAATGGTGCAATTATTACAATATTGACGGTAACGGGATTAACACATAAGCAATCATATAAAGATATTTTTGCTATTACAGTTTTGAAAACGGTTGCTGTATTTGCAGTCATCACGTTCTATACTTTAACAGGAATCTATTAATAAGAGTTAATAGATGAAAAGAAAATATTAATTAGGATAAGAAGGGGTGGAGTACTTGCAAGAAGTTGCTGAATTTCGTATGCCGAAGTCTGTATTATATGGGAGAAATTCGCTTGAAAAACTAGGGGAGCAATCAAAGAAGTTAGGGAAAAGGGCTTTTATTGTGAGTGATACAATTATGGAGAAATTAGGGTATGTTAAAAGTTGTATTAAGCAATTAAATGCGAAAGGGATTACTGTTAGTACATACAATAAAGTGAACGCTGAGCCTACAAATATACACGTATTAGAAGCTTTATCTATTTGTAAAGAAGGAAAATGTGATTTTATTATCGGTATCGGCGGAGGAAGTTGTATTGATGTTGCGAAAGCAATTGCAGTGTTATATACAAATGGTGGGGAAATTGAAGATTATGTACAAAAGGATGTTGAAATAGAAAAAGAGCCGCTACCGCTTATCGCAATTCCAACAACTTCTGGTACTGGATCGGAAGTAACAAGTGTAGTGGTAATTACGAATAAAAAAACGGATGTAAAAATGATGATAAAGCATCCGAATTTCACCCCACAAGTAGCGATTATTGACCCGATTTTAACACGTTCGTTACCACCTCATATTACTGCAGCAACAGGGGTAGATGCATTATGTCATGCAATTGAAGCTTATTTTTCTAAAGTTTCACAACCTCTTACAGATGTTCTTGCTCTGTCGGCTATTGAAAGCATTATGAAATATTTACGTATCGCATATAAAGATGGAGATAATATGGAAGCAAGAGAAGCAATGATGATTGCTTCATTGCAAGCTGGGATCGCTTTTTCAAATGCATCTGTTACATTAGTGCATGGTATGTCTCGTCCAGTGGGAGCATTATTCCATGTACCACATGGAATATCGAATGCAATACTATTACCTACAGTTTTAGAATATACAAAAGCGAAAGCAGTAAGAAGATTAGCTGACATAGGACATAACTTAAACAAAGATTTGTATTCTCATTCTGATGAAGAAGTAGCCAACTACACGATTGCTGAAATTAAGAAACTTTGCTTTGATCTTCGTATTCCTAATTTAAGAGAATATGGAATTGGGGAAGTTGAATTTGAAAATGCTATTTCTAAAATGGCGAAAGATGCAATTGCAAGTGGTAGCCCAAGCAATAACCCGAGAGTTCCATCATATGAAGAAATAAAAGAATTGTATCGCAAGTGTTTTGATTATCAATATGAGCCTACTACAAGAGGCGTTTTCTGAATATTCTATAATTATTTCCGTGGAAATGAATAATATTTCTATACATTCAATCGCATATAAGGATGGGGATTTGATTTATTATAGTAATGAAACGTTATTTATTATATATAAATTACAGTATGAATTATCTGTTTGAAAATATTATTTTAAAGGAGAATATATGAAATTAATAGGTCTTATTGGCGGAATGAGCTGGGAGTCATCTACTGAGTATTACAAAATTATAAATGAAGAAGTAAAAATGAGGCTAGGTGGATTACATTCAGCGAAATGTCTACTTTACAGTGTTAACTTTGAAGAAATTGAGCGATATCAATCTGAAGGGGATTGGAATAAAGCGGGAGAAGTATTGGGAAATGCAGCTTCTTCTTTGGAGAAGGGTGGTGCTGATTTTATAATAGTTTGTACAAATACAATGCATAAAGTTATTAAGCATATAAAAAATAAAATCAGTATCCCGATATTACATATTGCCGATGCAACAGCGAAGGAAATAAAACAACATGGAATTCAATCAGTTGGTCTACTTGGGACAAAATACACGATGGAGCAGGATTTCTATAAATTACGTATAGAGGAAAATGATATAAAAGTAATCGTACCAACAGAAGAAGATAGAGAGACAGTCAATAAAATAATATATAACGAATTATGCTTAGGAAAAATAAACCAACAATCAAGAGAATATTTTAAAAGTGTAATGGAAGATTTAGTACAAAGAGGAGCAAAAGGCATAATATTAGGGTGTACGGAAATAGGACTATTAGTAAAACAGGAAGATTCATTAGTTCCTTTATTTGATACAGCGCGCATACACGCAATTGAAGCTGTGAATATGTCTTTGGAAAGTGAAGATAATTTTATTATGTAAACAATGATCGTGTGAGTGGAAAACATTCAGAAAATATTTTATAATGTAAGTGGTTACATTCAAGGGGGAATGCGGATGTTTTCAGTTCAACCAATCGCATTTGTACATAATGAAAGAAAGGAAATAAAAGATGATGAGTGGGGAGATGTAAAATCCTGTATTACTTTAACTGATATGTATACAGAGGAAAGTATACAAGGGATTAAAGACTTTTCCCATATTGAAGTTATTTTCTATTTTCATAAAGTAACAGATGAACAAATTCAATATTCTGCTAGACACCCTAGAAATAATAGTAATTACCCAAAAGTAGGGATTTTGGCACAGCGTGGAAAAAATCGTCCGAACCGAATAGGAGCGACAATTGTTAAAGTAATAAGAAGAGATGGAAAAACAATCGTTGTTGAAGGATTAGACGCAATTGATGGTACACCTATATTGGATATTAAGCCTGTTATGAAAGAATTTATACCGAGAGAAGAAATAAGGCAGCCTGAATGGGCAACGGATATTATGAAACAATATTGGAAGGGGAATAAAGTAAAATGAGAATATATGAGGCAACAATTGCAGATTTAGATGGACTAGCATCGGTTTTTAATAATTATCGCGTATTTTATCGACAAGATTCCGATATTGAAGGAGCAAAAGTATTTTTACGAAATCGAATTGAGAGAAAAGAATCCATTATTTTCGTGGCAGTTGAAGATGGAGAATATATCGGGTTCACGCAACTATATCCATCATTTTCTTCTATTTCAATGAAAGAGTTATGGATTTTAAATGATCTGTTTGTACAACAGGCGAAGCGCGGAGCTGGAACAGGTAAAAAATTATTAGAGGCCGCAAAAGAATTTGCATTAGAAAATGGTGCAAAAGGTTTAAAACTACAAACAGAAATTGATAATTTATCAGCACAGCGACTATATGCTGAAAATGGGTATTTAAGAGATAATCGTTATTTCCATTATGAATTAACTTTTTGAAATACACATAGTTAAATGAGACGTTTGCAAAGTGAAGACGTCTCATTTAATTTTTTATTGATGATTTAAAATCCAATTTGTAGCATCTTCAAAGTTTTCTGCAATGTAGTTTGGTTCAATATGTGCCCATTTATCTCGGAACGTATGTAAAGCATCATATCCAGCACCAGTTCGAACCAATATAGTCGTTGCATTTACTTTTGTCCCAGCAACAATATCCGTCCAGCGATCACCGATTACAGCGCATTTTGTTAAATCAAGCCCATGTTTTTCCGCTGCTTGTAGGAGCATACCTGTGCTCGGTTTGCGACATTCACATCCATCACCATGTTTATGAGGACAAAGGTAAATATCATCAAAACCAAACTCTTTTAATTCTTTCGCAAAATCATTCACGGTCGCTAGTCCATCTGCGATACCTGGTTGATTTGTAAAAGAGAAAAGCTTTATATTTTTTGCTTTTAATTTT
The DNA here is from genome assembly GCF_050524305.1 of Bacillus silvicola. Classification (NCBI taxonomy): domain Bacteria; kingdom Bacillati; phylum Bacillota; class Bacilli; order Caryophanales; family Bacillaceae; genus Bacillus; species Bacillus silvicola. Next base: position 257,873 of record NZ_JBNGVC010000001.1, on the reverse strand, counting down.
TGTAGAGATTCTTTCGTAAAAGGAAATAATGTGAAAGAACCTGGATAATGTATTGTAGTATCACCACCAATTGTTCCGTCACGATCAATGAATATTGCTTCAATGTTTGTCATAGTTATAGTCCTTTCTTTGTACCAGTAGTTTAAAAATATTTTACAAATCGATACCCATTTACTTCATAGCCCAATTTTTCATAAAAGGGGTGTGCTTCTTTGCGGTTCATTCCACTAACAAGCCAAGTACCAATACAGTCATGCTCTTTTGCTAATTGTTCTGCATAATCCATTAACACTTGTCCAATACCTTTTCGACGTATTGTAGAATCAACACTAATAATTGAAATTTCTCCATAACGAGTTACATCTTCTAAATTTTCACGTATACGAAATCCTAGTAATCCAAAAATAGTATTATCTTCCTCATATACATATAAAAAATCAAAAGGGCTCATTTTTACGAATTGTAGACGATTCTTCATATCTTCATTAGAGATAGAGGATCCTTTTAATTCTTTTGTAAGAGAACAAAGTGAATCTATATCATCTATAGTCGCTTCACGAATTTGAACTGACATATGATCAACCCCATTTACTTTAAAATCTTCAAACATTAAATATTCTGTTAAAGTGTTTTTTTTCCTGCTACCGAAACAAATATTTTAGAAATGATATAATACTATATTAAGAGGGATATGTTATCATTTCCCTTGATTGTATTGTAAATGGAAAGAAGGGAAATGTATGCTAGAGGTGAATATCCGCTCAGCTGGATATGAAATTGGTGAAAAGACAGTTCGTGATATTGCATTTGCAATTGAAAAAGGCGAGTTAGTGGCTCTTATTGGTGCAAATGGCGCAGGAAAGAGTACGACAATTAAATCGATGCTCGGTTTGCTAGTCAATATGGATGCTGAAATTTCGTTTGGTGAAAAGAAAAATCCATATGCATATGTACCGGAGCACCCCACTTATTATGATTACTTAACTTTGTGGGAACATATTGAATTGCTAATGGCTGCCCGTGGAAATGAAGTGGGAAATTGGGAGGACAAAGCAAGGGAATTATTACATACGTTTCGAATGGAAAAACATATACACGAATACATATCAAAGTTTTCAAAAGGTATGAAACAAAAGTCGATGCTTATATTAGCATTTTTAACAGAGCCAGATTTTTATATTATTGATGAGCCTTTTATCGGTTTAGATCCAGTAGCTACGAAAGAATTTTTGAATTATTTATATAAAGAAAAAGAGCGAGGAGCTGGAATTTTACTTTGTACGCACGTACTAGATACAGCTGAAAGAATTTGTGAAAGATTTTTACTCATTTCGCAAGGTGCATTAGTAGCAGATGGGCATTTAGAGGCGATACAATCGTTAGCAGAAATGCCAGGAAGCACACTGTTAGATTGCTTCGATGCAGTTGTAAGGCGAGAGCAGCATGATTAAACAACAGTTTAATAAAAGGTTACGTCATGAATTGCAAAGAAAATGGAAGTCGATTCGTTCTGTTACAGATTGGACAGTCGCATTATATATTATTATTCCAGCACTTATATTTGCGGGGATTTACTATCGTTCACTATGGATGAAAGAATTATCGATGGAAGAGACCGTTTATTTTGGATTAGGCTTACTCGCGTTTTATTTTGTCACATTTTCAAGAGGAGTTCGCTCATTTTTTGAGCAAGCAGATAGCTTATTTTTAATTTCATATCCAAATCATATGCAAAAATTAATGAGGCTTGGCATGATGTATACGTTTATTCGGATTGCAATAACGAACGTAATTGTAATATTTATTATGTTACCTATATTGATGAAAAGTATGGGAGCGACAAGTATACAAATCGTACTATTTTGGATTTTCTTTACTGTTTTTCGATTTATGCTATCGTTGTTGATGAGATTCATAAATGTACGTGTGGGGAAACGATGGGTTTTATGGATAGTAAAAGATGTTGTATTTTCTATTAGCTTAATTTTTTTTGGAATCAGTATATTTTTTATTTATAAAAATCCGTTGTACTCAGTATTATTTATCGGTCTAGCAGCTTTACTTACTGTAGTCTTAGTAAAAGAAAAGATGAATTATAAAAATTACTTTTTTAAAGAAGTTGAGAAAGAAAAAGAAGAAAGTATGCGCTGGATGAGAGGGATTATGCAAGTTGGTGGACATGCGGCGAAACCGAGTAGTTCGAATAAAAAACCGTGGATGTTCCCTCACTCTAAAAAGATATTAGGAAAAAAAGCGGATTCACGTATTATTGAATCTTTTTTAAAAGAATTTTTGCGTACAAGTAGTGCTTTAATGTTTTATGTTCAAATTGTTTTAATAAGTACTGTAAGCATTATCGTAACTCCGAAGTGGATAACAGCTATTATTCTTGTATTTGCTTTAATTGCTATTTCTCGCTATGCACGTGATTATTGGAATGAATTTACGAAGAAAATGTTTCTACACTTATATTGTGACGAAGGAAAATTACTATTATTAAGATGGAAGGCGGATCGTTATTTGCTCTTTCCAGCCGTATTCATATACGGGACGGTCATCCTTTCTCAGTTTTATTTATTGCCAGCAGTAATTATTGGGGTAATTTTTATAGTATTCATTGGTTGGATTGTATTTTTACCATAGAAAAAGAGCCGGAAACGGCTCTTTTTCTAGTCTGTAACACACTGATAAATAAAATATACTAAAAGGAGTATGCTTGCAGCGGAGTACATGGCATCTAAAGTCATCTGATCGCCTCCTTGTTGTTGTATTTATAGTGTATGAAATCTTACAATTTCATATTCAAGTGAAAAATATGTGAACGTTAACAAATTTGTAAAGTGCAAAAATTATAATCATTTTGTATAATAGAAGAAACAATCGTTATATAAAATATAATGAGCGAAAGGGGAGGGAACATAAATGCCAAATTGGTTTAGAAAAACCTTAGTCGCATTAATTACCGTATTTACATTTGGTCTAGTGACGCCTCCTTCCATATTACTTGATAATGCCAAAGCTGCGGACAAGCCTACGAGCACAGCTGGGCAACAAAATTTGGAGAGTACGTCCTATACATATGAAGAAACGAATGATAGGTTAACCACCGATACCTTTATTAATTATGCGATGCAAGAAGCAGAGAAGCAATCTATGCAAAAATTTGGCTCTAAAATTGGGCCTGTAATTGAAGATGAATTTAAAGATGTTGTATTACCTAAAATTGAAGAGGCAATTGCGGAACTTGCCAATGATGTGCCAGAAGAATCGTTACAATCATTAGCGATTTCTCAAAGACCAGCTGGTGGAAATAATGAAAAGATTTTTCATGTTTATGACACGAAAACAGGAAATGATTTACTGCGATTTCATGTGAGGAGAGATCATCCACCGCAAGATGGATATTATTTTAATTTCCACTATCATCGTTTTGATGATGGATACTCAGGACACCATGAGTTAGGAAATATTTATTGGAATACGAATGTGCCGCCGAAATGGCTGTCTTAAAAAAGAACAAGAGAAAATCTTGTTCTTTTTTTATATTTATGAAAGGGTAAGACATTTATGTTGTTGAATAACATATGTTTAGGAAAAAAAGCAAAGGGAGTATGGGGGATGCAAAAATACATTGTTTTTGACTTTGACGGCACATTAGTAGATTCACAAAATATATTTGTACCGATTTATAATCAACTTGCTGAAAAGCATGGGTATAAGACAGTTAGTGAGGAAGAAATTGAGCCTTTACGAAAATTAACTATGTCGGAGAGATGTAAAAAGCTTGATGTACCTCTTTATAAACTACCTATATTAGCATTAGAGTTTTATAAATTATATCAACCCGCTATAAAAGATCTCGTTTTATTCCATGGGATGAAGGATGTATTAGATGAATTACATAAAAAAGGATACGGGATTGCGGTCATATCATCGAACTCAGAAGAGCATATTAGGACATTTTTACATAATAATGGCATCGGAAATATACAAGAAGTGTATTGTTCTAAAAACTTATTCGGTAAAGATAAAATGATTAAAAGGTTTTTAAAATCGAAAAAGCTAACAGAACAAGATATGTTGTATGTCGGTGATGAACAACGTGATATAGCAGCTTGTAAAAAAGCTGGTGTAAATGTAATTTGGGTTTCTTGGGGATATGACGTTATTGAAACGGTAAAAGGGGATGCGCCAGATTATATGGTCAATACGCCAATGGAAATAATGCAAGTAGTACAAGGAGCACATTCTTAATATGAATACACTTAGAGCAGGTATTCATCATATTGAATTTTGGGTAGCAAATTTAGAGGAGTCTATTTCTTTTTACGATATGTTGTTTTCAATAATTGGATGGAGAAAATTAAGCGAAGGAGCATATAGTACGGGAGAAAGTGAAATATATTTTAAAGAAGTAGACGAGGAAATTGTAAAGACGTTAGGACCGAGACATATTTGTTATCAAGCTATTAATAGAAAAGTAGTTGATGAGGTATCAGGATTTTTAGTCGATACTAATGTGAAGATTATACGTGGTCCTATCGAAATAAATCATTATTCGGATGGGTACTATACAATAGACTTTTATGACCCGAATGGTTTTATTGTAGAGGTTGCGTATACACCGAATGCGGAAATGTAAGGGGAATAGACATGAAGACAATTACAGCATGGCAAAACAATATACAAATAGTAAAAGATGCAGCAAATATTGAAGAAATCTCTAAAGGTTTCTCTCCTGATAAAAAATATATCATTACGACTACTGAAGATGAAAAGTATTTGTTACGGACAGGCGATATAAAAGAGTTTGAAAGAAAGAAAATAGAGTTTCAAATTTTGAATGAAATGCAGGAACGAAACGTGCAGGTACAAAGACCAATTGAACTTAGCATATTGGAAGAAGAAGGTTTATGCTATAGTGTTTTTTCATATTTAGAGGGGGAAGATGCGAAAAAGCTGTTGCCTACATATACGCCAAAAGAACAATATGAAATTGGTATAGAAGCAGGAAAAGATTTAGCAAAAATGCATGTATATGAAGCTCCCAAGGACTTACTGCCTTGGCATGAAAGAGCAATGGAAAAACATAGAAAATATTTAGAGGCATATAAAACATGCGGAATCAAAATAGAAAATGATGATAGAATTATTAAGTTTATAGATGAAAATGAAATGTATGTAAAGAACCGTCCGAATCGATTTCAACACGATGATTTTCATTTAGAAAATATAATTGTACGGGATGGAAAATATGTAGGTGTTATTGATTTTAATGGCTATGATTGGGGCGATCCACTGCATGATTTTGTAAAAATTGCATTATTTGCAAGAGACGTTAGTATCCCGTATTCAATCGGACAAATAGAAGGATACTTTAATGGTAGAATACCAGAGGAGTTCTGGAAATTGTATGCGGTGTACGTTGGCATGACGGTTTTCTCTTCAGTTGTTTGGTGTTTACGAGCAGCGCCGCATATGTTAGATGATATGTTAGAACGTCTTACTATAGTTTTAGAGGATCATAAAGACTTTGAGTTATCAAAGCCAATTTGGTTTCAGCCAGAAAAGATTGATATGAAATAGAAAAGGTAGGTGTGATTCACATCTACCTTTATTTTTTACCATTCTTCGTTTTGAAGCAGTTGTAATGCTAACTTTAAATCCACATCTTCTTGTATATGTTCCGGAGTCCAAGGGATATGTATATGCGGTTGTATACCAATTCCGGACATTCCTTCGCCTTTATCTATAATAGAAAGCCGTGAAGTAGGGTAGCAAAGAGCAAATGTATCAACCCATTCCATTACTGCTAAATTAGAATAATCATTTACACCAGCGGTAGGGCGACCTATTACTTTCACTTTAGATGATTTTTTTGCTACTTCTACAAAGGAGTCGCCGGAGCTTGCGCATGTTACGTCTGTTAGTACTAATACTTTACTTGGCATTTTTCTTCCGTGTATTTTTAATGATTGAAGTTCTTTTGGTAACCCAGAAGTATCAAATGTAACGAATCCTTTTTTATAATTCTTTTTTAAATCTTGAATAAACATATCAGTGAATAATCTTGAAAGTTCGTCTAAAGAATCATAATCTTCATTTTCGAAGTCTTTCATTCGTAAATGAAAGTTTCTTTCTGTATGATTTAATTGCATTGTATCCGAAGAATCGAAAAGCGAAATCTCTTTGTCTTCAAATAAGTACGGAAGTAAGTTGAAAAAAACGTCATCACTTCCACCGAGATTCATTCGGACGTCTATAATTAAGTTCGGAAAAGAATCAAGCTCGTTTTTGTATGTATCTATTAATTGATTAACAGCTTCAGTATTTGTGAAGTCTGTCAAAGTAATTAAGAGTGTATCTTCATTATACTTTTCTAATGAATAGTTAGGCGTGTAACCGATTTGTTTATACTTTTGTAAAGGAATAGTTTGGGTTACTCCATTTTCATCTATAATTGTACAATTGGATGACTTCGATAAAGCATAGTCCCATTTTTCACGATCATAGGTAGTCTCATTTAAATATTTTTTATATTTTATTAATAGCTCAGGAATTTTTATGTTATCTAATGCAAGAATAGTCTGTCCTTTTTTCACTCGTTTTTCTTGGTTAGCTGATGTAATGTATAACCGATCTTCATATCGTTTAACTTGAAACCCAACACTATTAAGTGGTTGTTTTTTTGTAGTCATTTTGAAAAACATATGATTATCTTTAAAGTCTAATAAGTAATCTCCTACAATTTCAGTAAATTGTACTGGTGTTAACTCTCCATGTTTCTCTAATCGTTCAATCTTATGTAAATATGTAGTAGGGTCGTCCCATCCTTTTTTATCGAGAAACCCCGAATAATCGTGGTGAGTAATTGAAACAACTTCTTTGAAAATTTCTGTGTACACAACTTTTCCTCCTTATAATTTGATTAGTCGAATAAAAGAATTCTGTACTGTACCCTTATTATCCTTTATTTGGATGTGGGAAATTAAATGAAGTGGCATAAAGTACAGGAGAAAGTGAAATGTATTTTAAAGAAGTAGACGTGGAAAGTGTAAGGACGTTAGGACCGAGACATATTTGTTAGCAAGCTATTAAAAGAAAAATGGTCGATGAAGTAGCAGAGTTTCTTTCCAATACTAAGGTGAAAATAATGCGTGGTCCAATCGAAATGAATCATTATTTGGATGATTCATTTCGATTGATTTTTACGATTCTAATGGATTTATCGTAGAGGTTGTGTATACTCCAAATGCAGAAATGTAATGAGAAACTTGACGTTTACTTTATAATATAAAAAGGGGGGTGGAATATTGAAAGTCAGGCAAGGAAAATATGAAGAAATAAAATTACACGATAGAATTCCAGGAATGGTTGAATATATAGAGGACACAATGTTACCTACTGGTTTTCACTATTATATTCCTCCGCATTGGCATAGAAGTATTGAAATTAGTCTAGTCGTATATGGAGAAGTTTTCTTGTATGTGAATGGGCAAAAAAAGAAAGTATCCGCGGGTGAATTTATTTTTGTAAATAGTGGAGATGTTCATGAATTTGAAAAAGTTGAAAATACAAGTTGTGCAGTCATGATGCTAATTATTTCTTATGAATTTCTTAAAGAGCTAAATGAAGATTTTGATAAATATAGATTTAATATAAAAGAATCAGTTGTTCAGAAAACTAACCTCCAGCAAATGTTTTATGAATTAAAGGGGTTAGTCACAAACTCTGATGATTTAACTTACATAAAAATTAATAGTTTAATTTATGAAATTGTTTATATTCTATTGCGATATTGCAAAGATGGGGAGAATATAAACAATGATTTTCAACTTGAAAATAGACAGAAAGAAATAATTACGTATATTTACAAACATTATGATGAGGAACTAAAACTGAAAGATGTGGCTAAACATTTTTTTGTAAGTGAAGAACATTTTTCACGTATGTTTAAAAAATCATTCGGATCAAATTTCACCACTTTTTTAACGAGATACAGGCTCTATAAAGCGTATGAAGATATTATTAGAAGTACAAATTCTATACAAGATATAGCGCTGAAACATGGATTTCCAAATGTGAAATCATTTATTTCACAGTTTAAAGACAAATATGGATATACACCATTACAGTATAGGAAAAATATCATATCAAAAAATGACTATAATCGAATCAAATATGAACAACAATAAAAATACGTTCCATGGTACATTTTGTACATGGAACGTATTTTTATTTAGTAAACGGGAAGTTATATAATCCCGAATAATGAAAGCGCTTGAATTTAGAGGGGAGAAATATTAGATGACTAGAAAATATGACTTAGACTTATTAGAAAAAATTCAAGAAAAACAAGAAACCATCAATGTGAAGGGGGCAAAAGTCTTAGTAAAAAACATACCAGATTGTGATGAAAAAGGAGCGATGGATCCACGCCTTTATAAGGATACGAAGGTTCAAATGAATGTAATGAGGTTTATGCCTAAAAATATGATGAAAATGGATGCTTCTGAAAAATCGGTAAAGAATATGCGAAAACAATTTAATGGAATTAAAAGTGTTCCAATTGTCACTAAAGACATAAATATTGCGCATAAAACAGTGAAAGCGGAAGATGGCTATGATATACCTATAAGAATTTATAACAGTAGTACTAAACGAGAGAATGCACCAATTTTATACTTTATTCATGGTGGCGGATTTATGGCAGGATCACCTGATGTGGTAGAAGAACTTGTGAAATTGATAGTAGAAAAAACAGATATACTAGCCGTTTCTGTGGATTATCGATTAGCTCCAGAAAATCCTTTTCCAACTGGGCATACAGATTGTTACACTACTCTAAAGTGGATTTATGAGAATGCTGGCACATTAGGCGGTGATAAGAATAATATCTTTGTAGCAGGTGATAGTGCAGGAGGGAACTTAACACAGTATTGTACAACTAAAGATTTGGAAGATGGTAGGAAGTACGTGAAGGGACAGTTGCTACTGTATCCTACAATTAACATGTGTGATTATGAAGATGAGTTTTATTCTTGGAGTATAGATAAATATGAAATTGCTCCAAAGTATAAAAAAGGATTAGAAAAAATGCTTAATATTATGCATTCAATGGTTGGAGGTATGTCAGAAGTACTTGGTACGAAAGAAATTAATTCTAAGTATTTAAGTCCATATGTTGATGTATCCTCAGACTATCCAAGTACATTTATTACGGTAGGAGAGCATGATTTTTTAATGATAGAATGCTTAGCTTATGCAGCTAAATTAACTAACAAAGGAGTTGATACCGAAACAGTTCTTTATCGTGGTTTAGGGCACGCTTATGGAGATAACGTAGGTGTCTATCCTCAAAGTGAAGATTTAGCAATTGAAATGGGGAATTTTATATTAAAGCATAGTGGAAAGTAGGGAGCATGATGAAAAATAGAAAAGTGATATTAATTGCTAGCTTTGCTATTTTACTATGTATCTTTGCATTTACAGACTTACAAATATCCAATAGTTTATATGAACCAACTAATAAGATTGCTCTTTTTTTACAAGCTAAAGGAGTATTTTGAGCTTATATAATGATGAATGGTTTGAGTAGTACTAAAGTATTATTTGTTTAATCGGATAAATAAATTATTGGTTTTAGATGGAATTTCTACTTGTGAAAAAATAGAGAGAAGCGAAAGCTTCCCTCTATGAAATTAACTATTCAATTTTAGTAAATGTAAGCGGCTGAGTACTTAGCATAGCGGGCACATGTAACTGAAGTGATGGGAATTCACCATTCACATTCATTTCATATGCAAATAATAGATTCATTTTTGCTTGGAACAAGTCAACTGGTGCGGAGAAAATGTCGTAATGATGATGCTGTAATTGAATCTCCATCTCCATAAATTGTACGTGTAATGAATCATCCCGTTTATATACTTGTAATGCTCCATAAGCAGGATGCTCAAAAGTACCAGTGTAGTCCTCTAATTTGTGAGAAGGTGCAGTCCCTTTAATTTGTTCAGGAAGGGATTCAGTTGCTTCTTTCATCATTTCCTTCATTTTTTCAGTATCTTCTACAGCACGTTTATGCCAATCGATACCTTCTAATTCAAGTAGATCGTCATAAATTTGGTTAGCAAGATAAGTAGGGAGTAATGTGCTTCCAGCATTCGTTAAAATGACAAGGCCTACATTTTCTTTTGGCATGAATGAAACAAGTGCCGAAAATCCATCAATATTACCGCCATGATGAATCACTTTATTACCACGATAAGCGCTAATAAACCAACCAAGGCCGTAACTATTTAATGGAGATTCAGGGAGTGATAAAACTGGTTGATCTGGAATGGAATTGTGTGGTGTATACATTTGTTGTAATAATTCAGAGGAGATTAATTCATGATCTCCAAACTTTCCTTCGTTTAAGTGAAGAAGTACCCAATTTGCCATATCTTCAATTGTAGAATTAATGCATCCAGCAGCGCCAACTGTATCGATATTACGGAATGGAACTTCTTTTATTTCACCGTCATTTTCCATGTAAGGTAAAGCATAATCGTCTGTATTTTGTGAGTCTGTAACAGAGAAATTTGTTTGATTCATATTTAAAGGCTCTAAAATATGTTCTGTAACGTATTGTTCCCACGTTTGATTTGTAATGTTTTCCACAATGTAGCTAATTGTCGCATACATTAAGTTGTTATATAGAAACGCTGTTCGGAACGGCGCATCAAGTGGTAAATGTTTTATTTTTTCAACTAGATCTTTTCGAGATAAGGAAGAGCTGTACCAGAGAGCCTCATGACGACTTACACCAGTTCGATGAGAAGCTAAATCTCGTCCTGTAACTTGCGAGTTAGCGAGCATATCGGATAGAGAGAAGTTAGGTACGTAAGTTTGGATAGGAGTATCCCAATTAAACTTTTTTTGTTGTGCTAATAAGCTTAATGAAAGTGTTCCGAATGCTTTCGTTGCGGAACCGATTGCGAATCGTGTCTGCGGAGTAACAGCCTCTTTTTTCTCTATGCTACGATAACCGAAACCTTCTGAAATAATGACCTCGCCGTCTTTTATAACAGCTACAGCAGCGCCAGGAACGTTTAAATCCTTCATCATCTTCTCAACCTTATGTTGTAACGTACTTAAAACAGGAGTTTTGATTTTAGACATGCTTCCAACCTCCAAATATAATTTTTATGTTCCGCACTATACTTTCTGTAATAGAAAAGTGAAACCCTTTTTAAATACAGAAAGTTAATAATTTTGTAAGAATAAATAAATTTATTATTTATTTAGAATTTTATTTTTATTATAATTAATTTAAATTAATTATAATAAAAAGATGGTGAAGAAGCGTGTTAACAATAAAGAAAGTACTTTGCGATAATAAAATTAATCCGATAGGCATAGATTCAAAAGTTGTTAAAATTAGTTGGCAGCTCGAATCGAATAACCGAAATGTAAAACAACATGCTTATCAATTGCAAGTTGCGAAGGATAAAGATTTTGAAAATATAGTATTTGATTCACAGAAAGTAGAAACAGATCAAAGTTTACATATACCGATCAATTCCTTTCTATATAGAACGGAGACACGCTATTTTTACCGAGTGAAGGTGTGGGATAATCATGCAGAAGAGTCATCTTGGTCAAAAGTAGCATTTTGGGAGACTGGATTACAAAGTGACAATTGGACGGGAAACTGGATTGCTGCAAAAAAAGAGCGAACACAAGTTATGTCTTTTAATAAAAATATTTTTATTGAAAAATTAGTAAAAAAAGCACGTTTATATATAACAAGTTTAGGATTATATGAGGCTGCTATAAATGGAGAGCGTATTGGAGAGTGTTACTTTACTCCTGGATGGACAAGTTATGATAAGAGAATATTGTATCAAACGTTTGATATAACGCATTTATTAAAGGATGAGCACAATGCTATTTCTGTACTGGTAGGTAATGGATGGTTTAAAGGACCGCTTACAATGAATCATATACGTAATTATTACGGGGAAAGGCGTGCGATCATTGCTCAAATACATATAACGTATGAGGATGGAACGAAAGAAAAAATTGTAACAGATGAAACTTGGAAGGTAGAAAAAAGCCCTATTTTGTATTCTGAAATTTATGAAGGAGAAGTTTACGACGCTAGGTTAGAAGAAAGTGGACAAGAGCTTGAGGATGTTGAAGTAATTGAGTATTCTAAACAAATAATTGTTGCACAAGAAAACGAATCGATTCGTAAAATGAAAGTCATAAAACCAATCTCTATTTCAAAACTACCAAATCACGAGTGGCTCATTGATATGGGACAAAATATGGTAGGATGGGTGCGATTTACAGTCCGTCATGTTTATATTGGGCAAAAAATAGAATTACAACATGCTGAAATATTAAATAAAGACGGTAGTTTTTATACTGGAAACCTCCGAAAGGCAAAACAAAAAATAGTGTATATTGCAAAAGGAGAAGAAGAGGAAAAGTTTGAGCCTCATTTTACATATCAAGGTTTTAGGTATGTGAAAATAAGTGGATTAACTCAGCCACCTCAATTAACAAATTTTGAGGGGATCGTATTACATACTAATATGGAAAAAGCGTCTAAGTTCGAAACGTCCAACCCATTAATCAATCAGCTTCATCATAATGTAGAATGGTCCCAAAGAGGTAACTTCTTTGATGTGCCGACAGATTGTCCTCAGCGAGATGATCGACTTGGATGGACTGGGGATGCGCAAATGTTCATCGGAACAGCTACACAATTAATGAATGTTCAATCGTTTTTTAAGAAATGGCTTCAAGATTTATCGTTAGATCAAAATGTTAATGGGGCTGTGCCTTTAGTTATTCCGGATGCGTTTGGAAAAAGAGAAGCTTTTGATCTTGATACTTCTGGAGGTTGGGGGGATGCAGCAATTATATGTCCGTGGGTTCACTATTTGCATTACGGAGATGTATCGGTTTTAAAAGAACAATATGACAGTATGAAGAAGTATATAGATTACATACGTTCACAAGGTGAGAACGAGTATATATGGGATACAGGTTATCATTTAGGAGATTGGCTTGCGTTAGATACGAAACCGGATGTATATGAAGGTGGAACTGACAAGCATTTTATTGCGACAGCGTTTTATGCGTATTCTACATCGCTACTACAAAAAATTGCTGAGATTTTAGGTGAAAATACAGATGCTAAGTTTTATGAAGAGTTACACGCAAATATTGTTCGAGCATTTCAAAATGAATTCGTTACACCAAATGGTAGATTAATTTCAGATACCCAAACGGCCCACGTATTGGTGCTTTTGTTTGAATTGGTAAATGATAATGTGAAGGAGAAAATATTTAATCGCTTAATTGAGCTTTTAAAAGAAAATAAAAATCATTTAACAACTGGTTTTATAGGAACACCGTATTTAAATTTAATATTAAGCAAGTTTAAACGTCATGACCTTGCTTGTAAGCTTCTATTTCATGAAGATTATCCATCTTGGTTATATCAAGTGAAAAAAGGTGCTACAACGATTTGGGAACATTGGGATGGTGTGAAAGAAGATGGAACACTTTGGAAGGATAGCATGAATTCTTATAATCATTACGCATACGGTTCTATCGTTGAATGGATATACCGATATATTGTTGGGCTAGAAGTGAATGAAACAAAGGCTGGATATAAACATTTTTATATCCAGCCTCATTTTGATTCCAATCTAGAATGGATTAATATAAAGCGTGAAACAGCGTATGGAGAAATTAAAATTGATTGGCGTGTAGAACATGAACAAGCTATATTAAATATCTCAGTGCCAGCAAATACTACAGCAACGTTACGAATTCAGGAAGCTGAATGGGAAACGAGAGATAGGATTGAAAAGGAACTAGGATCGGGCGATTATGAATTTACATTTTGTAAGAAAATAAATGAGGTAGAATTCTGTTAATATAGAAATGTTTTTTATTAATTTGGATTATTAAATTCGCTGTTTTTCATGTTATGATAAATTGCATATAAGATTGAAAGAAGGTTTTCTTACATATGAAACATGCTGAATATGAATACTTAAATTTATGCCGTCATGTAATGGAGCACGGTACGAAGAAAGAAGATCGTACGGGGACAGGTACTGTATCTGTATTTGGTTACCAAATGCGTTTTGATCTAAGTAAAGGGTTTCCTTTATTAACGACAAAGAGAGTCCCATTTCGCCTTGTAGCAAGTGAACTACTTTGGTTTATGAAAGGTGATACAAATATTCGTTATTTATTGCAACATAATAATAATATTTGGAATGAATGGGCGTTTAAGAGCTGGGTAGAAAGTGACGAATATAATGGCCCTGATATGACAGATTTCGGTCTTCGCTCACAACAAGATGAGGAATTTAAGAAGCAATACGATGAGCAAATGGAATTGTTTAAAAAGAACGTTCTAGAAGATGATGATTTTTCGAATAAATATGGTTATTTAGGAGACGTATACGGAAAGCAATGGCGTGCTTGGAAAACGACAGCTGGTGAAACGCTTGATCAACTAAAAGATGTAATTGAAATGATTAAGAAAACACCAGATTCACGTCGACTAATTGTTTCTGCTTGGAATCCTGAGGATGTACCAAGCATGGCTTTACCGCCTTGTCATACGCTATTTCAATTTTATGTAGCAGATGGAAAGCTTTCTTGTCAGTTATATCAAAGAAGCGGTGACATATTCCTTGGAATTCCATTTAACATCGCAAGCTATTCATTACTGACACATTTAATTGCACATGAATGTGGTCTTGAAGTTGGCGAATTTGTTCATACAATTGGAGATGCACACATTTATACAAATCATTTTGAACAAGTAGAAAAGCAATTAGCACGTGAACCACGTCCATTCCCGAAACTTACATTAAATCCAGATGTGAAATCTGTGTTCGATTTTGAAATGGAAGATTTAACGATTGAAGGATATGATCCACACCCAGCAATTAAAGCACCTGTTGCAGTGTAATTGTAGAGGAGATGAAAAAATGATTATTTCATTTATGGTCGCAATGGATGAAAATAGAGTAATTGGTAAAGATAATAATTTACCTTGGCGTTTACCAAGTGAATTACAGTATGTAAAAAAAACGACGATGGGCCACCCGCTTATTATGGGCAGAAAGAACTACGAAGCGATTGGTAGACCGCTGCCTGGAAGACGTAATATTATTGTAACGCGTAATGAAGGGTATCATGTTGAAGGCTGTGAAGTAGCACATTCTGTAGAAGAAGTGTTTGAACTATGCAAAAATGAAGAAGAAATCTTTATTTTTGGCGGAGCGCAAATTTATGATCTCTTTTTACCTTACGTAGACAAGCTATATATAACAAAAATCCACTATGCATTTGAAGGGGATACATTTTTCCCGGAAATAGACATGACAAATTGGAAAGAGATTTTTGTAGAAAAAGGTTTAACGGATGAAAAAAATCCGTATACGTACTATTACCATGTATATGAGAAGCAACAATAATAATAAAGATTGATGTAAAAATTTGCATCAATCTTTTTATTTATATTCATCGATATAAGTTTATAGATGATATTCGATAGTGCTATAATGAAATATAGCATGTGAAAATGCTAAAATTTTCAAGAGTATTAAGATAGAAAGAGGAGGAGAATCGGTTGAGAAAAATATGGGGGATTCTTTTTCTTTGCTTTGCATTAATGCTAGTCGGATGCGGCAAAGAAGAAAAACCACAAGAAGCGTTTGATACATATGCAAAAGCGTGGAATAAGCAAAAATTTGCTGATATGTATGATCAATTATCAGAAAATGCAAAAAAAGATATTTCAAAGAAAGAGTTTACTGAGAAATATGAAAAGATTTATTCTGGTATCGAAGTGAAAGACTTAAAGGTAGAAACAGGAGAAGTAAAAGAAGATAAAAAAGATGAAGGCCCTGTTCCTTTTAAGGTAAGTATGGATACAGTTGGTGGTAAAATCACTTTTAGCCATGAAGCAAAAATGGTGAAAGAAAAAGACGGAGATAAAGAATCATGGAAAATAGATTGGACTCCTGATTTTATATTCCCAGGTATGACAAAGGATAGTAAAGTGCGTATGCAGACAACACAGCCAAAACGTGGTGAAGTTTACGATCGTAATGGAAAAGGTCTTGCGACGAATGGTAAAGCTTCTGAAATCGGAATGATTCCAGAAAAATTAGGAGATGCTGCTCCACAAACGAAAGAAACTGTAGCGAAGTTGTTAAATGTGTCTGTAGAAGAAATTGATCAGAAACTAGCTGCTAAATGGGTAAAACCAGGGTATCTCGTACCAATTGGAATTTTACCTGAGGGAGAAACGCAAAATACGTACATTGATTTACCAGGTGTTGCAACAAAACCAGTAAATGTTCGTTCATATCCATTAGGAGAAGCAGCAGCACATCTTACTGGTTATATTGGAAAAGTGAATGCGGAAGATTTAAAAACGCTACAAAAGAAAGGCTATCAAGCTGATGATCCAGTAGGTAAAGCTGGTTTAGAGCAAATATTGGAAGAAAAGCTACGTGGTAAAAAAGGTGGCCGTGTCTTCATGGAAGATGCACAAGGAAAAGAAATTAAAAATTTAGCGAAGACAGATGCTGTTGATGGAGAGAATGTAACTTTAACTATCGATAGTGTTGTACAAGAAAAAATTTATAATGAAATGAAAGGAGAAGCTGGATCAAGTGCAGCAATCAATCCGAAAAGTGGAGAAACGATTGCGCTTGTGAGTAGTCCAGCATACAATCCTAATCTTATTGCGAGAGGGACATCAAAAGCTCAACGTGAAGCTTGGAATAATGACCCGAAAAAACCAATGACGAATCGATTCACACAATTATCGGTTCCAGGCTCTGTATTTAAGCCTATTACAGGGGCAATTGGTCTTGAAACAAAAACGATTGATCCGAAAGAAGAATTGAAAATTGAAGGATTGAAATGGACGAAAGATTCTTCTTGGGGTAATTATTATGTAACACGTGTAAAAGATGCAAATCCGATTGATTTTGATAAGGCGATGAAATACTCGGATAATATTTACTTCGCACAAGAAGCTTTGAAAATAGGTAAAGATAAATTTATGACTGAAGCGAAAAAATTCGGATTCGATGAGAAATTACCAATCGAATACGGATTCCCTGCTTCTAAAATTGCAAATGACGGCATTAAAAATGATATTCAAATGGCAGATACAGGATACGGACAAGGAGAAGTCTTAATGACTCCTCTTCATTTAGCCTTAACGTATGCACCAATTGTCAATGATGGAACGATTCCCACGCCGTACATCATTAAAACAGATAAACAACCAAAAGCTTGGAAAGAAAATGTGATTTCTAAAGGGAATCAGGATATATTAAAAACAGCATTAACGAAAGTAATTAACGATCCAGATGGTACTGGAAAAATTGCTAAAATTGATGGTATGACTCTTGCTGGTAAAACAGGAACAGCAGAATTAAAAGCATCAAAAGAGGCAGAAGGAAAAGAACTAGGTTGGTTTGCTGCGTTTGATTTAAATTCACCTGATATGGTCATTACAATGATGATTGAAGATGTAAAAGGTAGAGGTGGAAGTAATATTCCGGCTGAAAAAGTGAAACATGTTTTTCAAAAGTAATGATTAATAAAGACTATCTCCATGAAATGTGGAGGTAGTTTTTTTATTGGTTAAAATCCTAATGCTTATATACAAAAAAATAAACAATATAATTTTTATTAACTTACGAAAAAAAAGTAGCTATTTTTATTGACATTACGTAAGACTTTTTGTATTATACTTACATAAGGTAAGTTATTTACTTTCGAATTATAAATCTTGAATTAAAGATAAATTAGAAAAAGGGAGAGAATACAATGACAAAAGTACTATTTATCACAGCAAATCCAAATTCAGCAGAAGGTTCTTTCGGTATGGCAGTAGGAGAAGCTTTCATCGAAGCATATAAAAACGAACATCCACAAGACGAAGTTGTAACAATTGATTTATTCAATACAACTGTACCAGCAATTGATGCAGATGTATTTGCTGCTTGGGGTAAATTTGCAGCAGGTGAAGGTTTTGAAACTTTAACGGAAGTTCAACAACAAAAAGTTGCAGCAATGAACGGAAACTTAGAAACATTTATGCATGCAGATCGTTATGTATTCGTAACTCCAATGTGGAACTTTAGCTATCCACCAGTAGTGAAAGCATACTTAGATAACGTAGCAATCGCAGGTAAAACATTCAAATATACTGAAAATGGTCCAGTTGGCTTATTAGAAGGCAAAAAAGCACTTCACATTCAAGCTACAGGTGGCGTTTATTCTGAAGGAGCATATGCAGCTGTAGACTTCGGCCGTAATCACTTAAAAACAGTATTAGGATTCATCGGTGTAAATGAAACTGAATATATTGCAGTTGAAGGTATGAATGCTAATCCTGAAAAAGCACAAGAAATTAAAGAAGCAGCAATTGCTAACGCACGTGAATTAGCGAAACGTTTCTAATATAGAATACTTAAAAATGTCCAAACACTTGTTGTTTGGACATTTTTTCTTCTTTTTCCTTCGTTTGTCTAGTATAATGAAGGTCGGAATGATAATAGGTGGGGGTTCTGTATGATTCAAACGTTTTTTAAAATCTTTTATTTAATTTTAATCGTAATTGCGATTACACCGAGAATGTGGCGTCTTAAAAAACAAGTAAATACGATGTCACCGCAAGAAAAAGATAATGCTGTGTACAAAACGACAAATTGGTTTGGTAAGAAAATGGTACGTGTAGCTGGGGGAACAGTCGAAGTAAAAGGACTTGAAAATGTTCCAAAAGATAAGCCGGTACTAGTTGTAAGTAATCATCAGAGTAATATGGATATTCCTGTTTTACTAGGTTACTTAAATAAACCAATTGGATTTGTTTCAAAAGCAGAGATTAAGAAGTTTCCAGTTGTACCAACTTGGATGGAACTTATGAATTGTGTATTTATGGTTCGTAATGATCGTCGTCAATCTCTTCAAGCGATTAAAGATGGAATTGAACTATTAAAGAATGGACATTCTATCGTAATTTTCCCTGAAGGAACGAGAAGTAAGGGTGGCGAAATTGGAGAGTTTAAAGCTGGTAGTTTTCACCTTGCAGTAAAATCTGGCGTAGCTATTTTACCAGTAACGTTAGATGGTACATATAAAATGTTTGAGGCAAATGGAAATCGTATGAAGCCGGCACATGCAACGGTAACAATTTCTAAGCCAATTACACAAGAAGAATATGCAAGTATGGATATTAAAGAATTAACAAAACATACACAAGACGTTATTGCATCTCAATTACATAAGTAATAAAAAAAAGGTTTCAGCTTAAATTAAGCTGAAACCTTTTTTTTATGCTGCTGGTAATACATAAAATAGTACGCAGAAAAACATCATTGCACTACCACCTAATACGAAAAGATGCCAAATGGCATGATTGAAAGGTAGCTTTTCCCAAAGGAAGAATATAGCACCGACAGAATATAAAATTCCACCTGCTAATAGTAGTGAAAAACCGTGACCAGTTAGATTTTCATAAAGTGGTTTTATAGCAACGATTATGAGCCATCCCATAATGATATAACATAAAGTTGATGCTTTTATAAAGCGACGTACAAAGAAAATTTTGAAGACAATACCGCCAATTGCAAGTGTCCATATAATAGCGAGTAACGTCCAGCCTAAAGGTCCACGAAGTGTAATAAGTAGAAACGGAGTATATGTGCCAGCGATTAATAAATAGATGGCTGAGTGATCTAAAATAGTAAATAATTTTTCTACCTTTGGATGGTGAATGCTATGTAGCAACGTCGAAAACAAGTACAGTAAGAACATGCTTACACCATAAACAGTAAATGCAACAACAGCAGATGCAGTACCATGTTTAGAAGCATGAATAATTAATATAATTAAGGCAGGGATGCTTAAAATGGCACCGATACCATGTGTAATTGCATTTGCAATTTCTTCTTTCACAAAATGTGTCATTCGTGTCATTTTTTCAGTCATAATGCAAATCCTTTCTACTATCATAAAATAATATGTCGTTTCCCTTACCATATCATACACAAAGACAATAGAAAATGAAATTTGTATAATTGATTATATTTTTGAATTTTTTTGACAAAAGACAACGGACTTGTTGACGTTTTCAAACTTTTTTGACAAAATAAAATTATGTAATAGTAGGACAAGGAATCTACTAAAAAAAGGGGATGGGGAAATGTTTTCAAATATTGGCTTTCCAGGGTTAATTTTAATTTTAGTAGCTGTACTCATTTTATTTGGACCTAAAAAATTGCCGGAAATCGGGAAGGCTTTAGGAGAAACGTTAAAAGAGTTTAAAAAATCAACGAAAGAATTGACAGATGACGCATTTCAAGAGAAGGAAAAGAAGGAAAAAATGTGATGAATTTTCCTCGTAATGGGATAAATAAAGTGTGGTGAACGAGATGGAAGATCGGGAAATGAGCGTAGTAGAACATATTGTTGAGCTTCGTAAACGAGTAATATATACAGTTTTATCCTTTGTACTATTTTTAATTATTGGATTTACTTTTACGAAGGACATTTATTTTTGGCTCGTAAAAGATTTACCAATGAAATTAACTGTTCTCGGTCCAAGTGATGTATTGTGGATTTTTTTCTCGATTGCTACAGTATTTGCTATCGTTTGTACAATTCCTTTTGCTGCTATACAAATTTGGTTATTTGTAAAACCAGGTTTACATTCAAATGAACAAAAGATGACAGTGATGTATATACCGGTATTGTCTATATTATTTATTGCAGGTTTATGTTTTGGCTATTTTATTGTAATGCCGTTTCTATTTCATTTTTTAACTACGATTGGTAATGAAATGTTTAATACGATGTTTACGACAGAAAAATATTTTCATTTTGTATTGAATTTAACAGTACCATTTGCTGTCATTTTTGAATTACCTGTAGTTGTAATGTTTTTAACGAGTATTGGACTTTTAACGGCAGAATTTCTTGTGAAAATAAGAAGGTATGCATATGTAATATTGATTATTATTGCATCATGTATATCACCACCTGATTTTTTATCACATAGTTTAGTTGCGGTACCACTTATTTGTATTTATGAAATTAGCATCGCTTTATCAAAGATTGTTAGTAAGCGAAAACAAAAAAGAGAAGAAAAACAGTCGAAAAGTGCCTCTTTATAAAGGCACTTTTTAATTTATTTGTTATACTCTAGATATAATCGTATACAATATATAGAAGAAAAAAATTATAGAATCTCCAAAATTTAGACAAACTTTTCACTTTTATAAGTTTATACTGAAGTTATCGAGCTATATATGGATAATAAGACTCCCGTCTCAAGGGATATATAGGACAGGGGCCGAATTAGGTGGATATAAATGAAGTATTAACTTCTAAACGGGGGCCGCTTAAGAATATTTTAGTTTTCATAGGAAACCTACACTTGAAAAACGTGTTAAAGAATAAAGTGGAGGAAGTTCAAAAATCCAACGAAAAAGAGGATTGATATTGTGATTACGAAAAGTTTTTATTTCACTCATGCAACAGGGAGTTGTATTAAAATATTTGAAATCCCTGTCCTACAAACACAGCATCCATTAGCGTTTCTAATTCAGTCTCGTCTTCAATTGTTTATTGCAAAAATTCAAAAACATAAAAATCCAAGATTCTCGTACTCTTTCCGTGAATATTTACAAAGTTGTTTGAAGTGGAATGATTATTCAAATGTATATAAAACAAATACTCTTGAAAAAAATGCATGATATAGAGTGTGGACAGGGTTAAGAGCTCTGTCTTTTTTATTTTAGATATAAAAATATAATTAATTTGGTGAAATTTGTTCTAAATTGTTGAAAGCAATGGGAATACTAGTATAATAACAAGGAGAGCGTATTGGAAAGGGAAGAATATAATATGCAAAAAATTAAAATTGTAACAGATTCAACGGCGGATTTATCACAAGAGGTAATTGAGAAGTATGACATTCATGTTCTACCATTATCAATCTCTGTAAATGGACAAACATATTTAGATCGCGTTGATCTACAACCGGATGAATTTATTGAAGAAATGCTTAAATCAGAAGAACTACCAAAAACATCACAACCGGCAATGGGGACATTTGTAGAAATGTATGACAAGTTAGGCGAAGATGGAAGTGAAGTACTTTCTATTCATATGACGAGTGGAATGAGTGGTACTGTCGCAACTGCCAATAGTGCTGCAACAATGACCGATACAAAAGTAACAGTTGTTGATTCTCAATTTATTACACATGCTTTAGCATATCAAGTAATTGAAGCTGCTAAAATGGCAAATGAAGGACGCTCACTAGAGGATATTATAAAGCGAATTGATGAAGTGAGAAAAAATACCCGCTTATATGTAGTTGTAGATACATTGGAGAACTTAGTGAAAGGTGGACGTATTGGTAAAGGAAAAGCATTTATCGGTTCTTTACTGAACATCAAACCAATTGCAAACCTTGAAGGTGGAGCATACAATCCAGTGACAAAAGTTCGTAGTCAAGGACAGATTGTAAAGACACTGACTAAAATATTTGAACAAGATACAGCAGGAAAGTCTATAAAGGCTGTTGCAATTCCGCATGCAAAAGCAATTCCTTTAGCTGAAAGTATGAAAGCAGCGGTTGAAAAAGTGAGTGGATTTACTCAATCAGAAATTTTTTATACAACACCTATTATTAGTACTCATACAGGGCCAGGAGCAATTGGTTTTATGTATTTAGCAGAGTAATAAAAAAGCTACTTGAAATATATTTTCAAGTAGCTTTTTTATGTGAAAATAATATAGGAAATGAGAAGGGCTATACAGGCGCTACCGCTAATGATATAGCGAGTCTGTAAATAATCTTTCATAGAAATCACCCTTTTCGATTTTCTAAAGTATATGATAAATCATTAAAAAAAAGTAGCGCAGTTATACATGAGTGGTTTCTGTGATTTTTTCTGTTTTTTCCTCTGAAATACTGGGGCTATAAGTGAAAGTTTGACCTAAAAAGAGAACATGTAGTTGTTCCCACGGTAGCATTCGTAAATTCCAGTTATTTCGTAGTCTTGTTATTGCTTCTCTTGGTGTTTCATCTGCTAAAGCAAAAGTACCGTAGTGCATTGGAATGAAATGTGTAGCTTTTATATCTAAATAGGCTTGCACAGCTTCTTCAGGTGAAACGTGAGACACTTTCATAAACCATTCTGGTTCATAGGCACCAATTGGCATAAGTGCAATATCAATTGAAAAACGGTTTCCGATTTCTTTAAAACCTTGGAAATAACCACTATCACCACAAAAATAAATGGTTTCTGAAGAAGTCATATTATCAATGATCCATCCTCCCCAGTGAGAGGTGTTCATATCAAATAATGATCTTCTCGTCCAGTGCTGGGCAGGTACGAAGTGAAAAGAGACTTCATCAATTGTTGTACTTTCCCACCAGTTGTATTCTTCTACATTGGTAAATTTTTTACGAGTGAATAATTTTTTAAGCCCAATAGGAACAAGGTATAAGGCATCATCATTTAGTTGGCGAAGAGATGAAAAGTCTAAATGATCGTAATGACCGTGTGAAATAAGAACGATATCGATTTTCGGTAGTTCTTTTATAGAGAGCCCTGGCTCAGTAAGTCGTGGAACCAACTTTAATTTATTTGCCCATACTGGATCTGTTAAAATATTTAAGCCGTTCGTTTGAATGAGAAAAGTGGAATGACCAATCCATGTGACAGTTGTTTTTTCAAAGTTATTGAGCAAAAATTTACTTTGTTTAACAGGTGATTGTTCTACTAGAAAAGAAAAGTCTTTTTTTGTTTGTTTTCTCTCTTTACGCCAGCGTAGGAAGGAGCGAATCGATTTTTTTGTACTTACATTATCCATATTTTCATAGCGCTTAGCCATGAACATCACCTCATTTAAAATCGTTGTAGTTGTATTGTACCGAAATGTTGTTAAGGAATACAGTGTTTAACATGGATTAATGTTTAAGTAATTGTAAAAAAACAGGAGATAGGCATTTACAAATTTAACAATGAACTTTGTCTCGTAAATAATGTTTAGAGAAATAATAGTAGTAAAATATATTTTGTCTAGTAATTAGCTTTAAATAAAGAAGTAACATACGTAAAATCGTACGATTTCGTGAACAAATGGCGTAAACAATTTTCTCATAGTGTTTACTTTTGTTATGATATACATTACTTACATAAATTAAGGAAAGAGAAAAGAGGTTTAATAATGAAACGTTATCAAAGGTTAATTGGTCTTATGGTTGTATTTTGTCTCTTTATACTTGCAGGTTGTAGCAGTTCAGGTTCAAAATTACGTAAACCGTTAAACTGGGATTTAGAAACTTTCCAATTTACAAATCAAGAAGGAAAGCCATTTGGTACAAAAGATTTAAAAGGGAAAGTTTGGGTAGCTGATTTCATGTTTACAAACTGTCAAACAGTTTGTCCGCCAATGACTGCTAATATGGCGAAATTACAGAAGATGGCGAAGGAAGAGAAATTAGACGTTCAGTTTGTATCGTTTAGTGTAGACCCTGACCTTGATAAACCAGAAAATTTGAAAGCATTCATTCAAAAGTTTACAGAAGATACAAGTAATTGGAACTTGTTAACAGGTTATTCGCTGGAGGATATTACAAAGTTCGCAAAAGAGAACTTCCAATCGCTTGTAGATAAACCAGAGAATGGGCAAGTAATGCATGGTACATCATTTTATTTAATTGATCAAAATGGAAAAGTAATGAAGAAATATAGTGGTATTAGTAATACGCCATACGAAGATATTATACGTGATATGAAGCGATTAGTGGATTAAAAAGAAGGGTGCTTAGCACCCTTCTTTTTTGTCTTTTAGTCTATGGATAATATATCGTGTTGTTGCGGAAGTTTCTGTGCACGAATTTCTAACACACCGTTTTGATAAGAAGCTTTCGCTGCTTTTTTATTAATTAAATATGGTAACTTAATAATTCTTGAAGCTTCTGAAATGGAACGTTCTCGGCGATAATAGTTATGAGATGTTTTTTCGTCTGCCTCTTCAAGTATATCTTCTTTAACAGAGACTTTTAAGTATTCACTTTGTATTTCAATTTGAATTTGTTCTTTTTGTATGCCTGGTAGTTCAGCTGTTACGAAGAGTTCGTCACCAACTTCGTATAAATCTACAGGGAATGTTAATAAACGGTTTCCTTTTTGGAAAAAATGATTTAAATCAGCGATTACATTGCGAAGTGGTGTTTGTTCGAAAAAATCATCAATTTGCTTTAAATAATTGCGAACCGGTGGGCGAGAAGAATCTTTTTTTTCTTCACTCATGGTATTCCCTCCTAGAAATCAATATGCAATATCATATGACAAAAGCGGAGAAAGGTGATTGCCTAGTTTTCATGTTTTCATAAAAAATTGTTAAAAATGTGAAATGGAGTGATTTTTTTATAGTTTTTGGTCGCCATATTCAGTTGATTATGCTAGTATAAATAGGGTTGATATAGTAGTATAGAGACAGAATGAAAACTGAAAGAGGGTAAGAAGTATGTGTGGTTTTGTAGGATGTTTATGTGAAAACCCTAGAGAGTTTTCAGAAACAGAAAAACATCAATTTGAAAATATGAACACGATGATTTTCCACCGAGGTCCAGATGACGAAGGATATTTTCGTGATGAACATGTACAATTTGGCTTCCGCCGTTTAAGCATCATTGACTTAGAGGCAGGACATCAGCCGCTAACTTATGAAAATGATCGATATGTAATTATTTTTAATGGTGAAATTTACAATTATGTAGAATTACGTGAAATGTTACTTGAAAAAGGCGCGACGTTTGCAACGCAATCTGATACAGAAGTTATCATTGCATTGTATGCACATATGAAAGAAAAATGTGTAGACTACCTTCGTGGTATGTTCGCATTTATGATTTGGGATCGTGAAGAAAAGACACTTTTCGGTGCGCGTGACCACTTCGGCATTAAGCCTTTATACATCGCACAACAAGGTGATACTACATTCTTCGCATCTGAGAAGAAAAGTATTATGCATGTAATGGAAGACAAAGGGGTAAACCCAACGTCACTACAACATTACTTTACGTACCAATATGGTCCAGAGCCAGAAACATTAACAATTGATGTTAATAAAATTGAGCCTGGTCATTACTTCGTAAAAGAAATCGGTAAAGAGATGGAAATCCATCGCTACTGGAATCCTTATTTCAACGCTTCAAGCGCAACGAAAGAGGAACATATCCAAGCAATTCGTGATGTATTATACGATTCTGTAAAAGTGCATATGCGTAGTGATGTACCAGTAGGTTCATTCCTTTCTGGTGGTATCGATTCATCTATTATTGCTTCTATCGCAAGAGAAATGAACCCAAATCTTTTAACATTTTCTATTGGTTTTGAGCAACGCGGTTTCAGTGAAGTTGACGTTGCGAAAGAAACTGCTGAAAAATTAGGAGTTAAAAACCATAACGTATTCATTTCAGCGCAGGAGTTTATGGATGAGTTCCCAAAAATCATTTGGCATATGGATGATCCTTTAGCAGATCCAGCAGCTGTACCATTGTATTTCGTTGCGAAAGAAGCACGTAAACATGTAACGGTTGTTCTTTCTGGTGAAGGTGCAGACGAGCTATTTGGTGGATATAACATTTATCGTGAGCCAAACTCTTTAAAAATGTTCTCTTACATTCCTAGCCCAGGAAAGAGCGTTCTAAAGGCATTAAGTGGTGCTCTTAAAGAAGGATTTAAAGGGAAAAGCTTCTTAGAGCGTGGATGTACGCCAATTGAAGAGCGTTACTATGGAAATGCGAAAATCTTCCGTGAAGAAGAGAAAGCTGAATTAATGAAGTATTACGATGAAAGTGTTAACTATATGGATATCACAAAACCATTGTATAACGAAATTAAAGATTATGATGATGTAAGCAAAATGCAGTACATTGACATGTTCACATGGTTACGCGGTGACATTTTATTAAAAGCTGATAAAATGACGATGGCAAATTCATTAGAACTTCGTGTACCGTTCTTAGATAAAGAAGTATTTGACGTTGCATCTAAAATTCCGACTGAATTTAAAATTGCTAACGGCACTACGAAAGCTATTTTACGTGAAGCAGCACGTGGCATTGTTCCAGATCACGTATTAGATCGTAAAAAGCTTGGATTCCCAGTACCAATTCGTCACTGGTTAAAAGATGAAATGCACGATTGGGCTATAAATATTATTAAAGAAAGCAAAACGGATCATTTAATCGACAAACAGTATGTATTAAACTTACTGGAAGCACATTGTGCAGATAAAGGCGATTATAGCCGTAAAATTTGGACTGTACTTGCGTTTATGGTATGGCATCAAATTTATGTTGAGCATAAATATGATACAAATAAGTTCCACGAAGAAACAAAGCGTGCGTATAGCTTAGTTTAATAAAAAACCTTAAGGTCGTATTCGGCCTTAAGGTTTTTTTCATAAATTATAATTATAATTGATACAATAATAGTAAAAGGATGGACAACATATGATTACATTTGAGAAAGTAAATACAGAAAATGAAGGCGTTGTAAAAGAAATGTTTCACTCACACAGCTTAGATATGAAAAAGGTTCAGTATTGTGTAAAAGTTGATGATACATATATTGGTGTAATAGATTATAGTGTCCAAGAAGAGAGTGCTATTTTGTCACAGTTAATTATTCATTTTGATTATCAAGGTTATGGATACGGGACAAATACGTATTTTACATTTGAAGAAATAATGAAACAGAGAAATGTGAAAGAAATAAAAGTATTGCAAGAGGTGTTTACGGAACAAGCTAAATCTTTCATAGTGGGATCTGGTTTTATTGAGGAAAATGGAATATATGTAAAGAAAATGTAGTGGATATTGATCACTTGATGAAATGAATATGGGGCAGGTGAATGTATGACAATGACTGCTGGTCTTGTATTAGTTGGAAGTTGTTTTATTGTAGCAGAACTATGCCAGATTTTTATTCGAAAAAGAATGTATAAGAAGAGAAAACCATATGAATTACAATATATACCCGTGTTTGTAATTTTGTTTTGCATGTTATTTGCATTACAAAACGCAATTCATTTTTCACCTCTTTTGAACATCTTTTTAAAGTTTGGATTGTTATACAGCGGTGTTGGAATAGCTCTTATATTTATTTTGTTTTGCATACGTTACATCCACTATCAATCGTACATATTCATTTTAAATTGGTTAAAGAAAAGTGATAGAAGCCGCCTTACATAAGGGGGTTTTTTCTTTGTATTTGTAACGAAACTTGTACAACTAACATAAAATAGGACGAGTAGAAATGTAAGCTTATTACCTTAACGAAAGGAACGAAAAAGATATATGAAACTTGTTATAGACGCAGGGCATGGTGGATATGATTCTGGTGCTGTTGGTAATGGGTTAGTGGAAAAAGAGTTAACACTTCAAATTGCTAGACGTGTACGAGATATTTTATCTGCAAATTATCCAATCAATATTAAAATGACACGTGACAGCGATGTGTTCATCTCTTTATCAGAACGTGCTAATATTGCTAATTCATTTGGTGCAGATTATTTTATCTCATTTCACATTAATAGCGGCGGTGGCACTGGATTTGAAAGCTATATTTACAATGCGCTATCTAATAGTAGTTCCGCATATGAAAAGCAACAAAAAATGCATGCAGCAGTCAATCCTGTATTAACTAAATATGGTCTTCGTGACCGAGGAGCCAAAAAAGCAAATTATGCGGTACTACGAGAGACTGCGATGGATGCAATTTTAACTGAGACTGCTTTTATTGATACAACGTTTGATGCTAATTTATTGAAAAACCCACAATTTATTGCAGACTTAAGTCAAGCGTATGCAAATGGGATAGCAGCTATTTTGGGAGTTGCTCCAAATCCCAATCCTCCAAATCCACAACCTCCAAACCCCCAGCCAACACCACAAACGAAGGGGATTGCCTATATACTTGGGAAAAATGTGAATTTAAGAAGTGGTCCATCAACGTCTTCTTCAGTTATTCGTCAACTAAACTCCCCAGAGTCGTATGTCGTATATCAGGAGAGTAATGGATGGTTGGACTTAGGAAATGGACAATGGGTGTATAATGACCCTTCGTACATTAATTTTGTAAAGACGAGCAATAGTGATGGAAGTGCAATTGGTGTCGCATATATACAAGGAACGAATGTGAATTTAAGAAGTGGCCCATCAACATCTTCTTCAGTTATTCGTAAATTAAATAATCCAGAATCTTATTTAGTATATATTAATCAAAACGGTTGGTTAAACCTTGGTGGAAATCAATGGGTGTACAATGATCCATCATATATTAAATATAATCAATATTAGGGAATGGATTTATAATGTAATATGAATGCGTATTTATGTATAACGTAGATACGCATTTTAAGAACGTTTATTATTTTCATACTTATACACTTTATTTTAAAAATAAACATTTGAATAGTGGATAGAATCTAAATTGTATATATTAAAAAAATTCTGATATACATTGACAATGTATGTAATATACATTAGTCTTTAATCGTTAATGATAATCAATTTCATCTAGAGAGGGCATATGGTACATAGTAAAAAAATTTATGTTCTGCATTATGATACTTATGGTAATAATCGCAGGGTGTAGCAAAGAAGAGAAAAAAGAAAATGATACAGCAGCTAAAGCAAAAGATTCGTATACTGTAAAGCATGCCATGGGTGAAACATCAGTAAATGGTACACCTAAAAAAGTAGTTGTTTTAACAAATGAGGGTGCGGAGGCACTTATAGCTGTTGGAGTAACACCAGTAGGAACTGAGCGTGATATTAATTTAGAGGCAGTTATGAAGCTTAAGCCGGATTTAATTATCGGGAATAAAATGCGTCATGAAAAAATATATGAGCAATTGAACGAAATAGCGCCAACTGTATACGCTGAAACATTGCGCGGGGATTGGAAGGAAAACTTTACACTCTATACAAAAGCTGTAAATAAAGAAAAAGAAGGGCAAAAGGCTCTTGAAGATTATAAAAAACGTATTGAAGGAATGAAAGAGAAGTTAGGAGATAAATTGAATTATAAAGTTTCTATTATTCGCTTCGTACCAGGTGATGTCCGGATTTATCAGAAAAACTCATTCTCAGGTGTTGTTTTAAATGATGTTGGATTTAAGCGCCCACCACTACAAGATAAAGATGAATTTGCGATAAAAGGAATTACAAAAGAGCAAATTCCGAATATGGATGGGGACTACATATTCTACTTCACATCTGATAAAGATGCAGATAAGAATAACGAAGGAAATACGTTAGCAAAAGAATGGACAGAGGATCCACTCTTTAAGCAGCTACAAGCTTCAAAAGACAATAAAGTATTCCAAGTGGATGAAGTAATTTGGAATACAGCAGGCGGTATTAAAGCAGCAAATTTAATGTTAGATGATATTGAAAAATATTTTCTGAAATAAATGAATGGTTGAGTACATCACTTTAAATAGGTGATGTACTTTTTAATTTGTTTAAATACAGAAAATTCCTTCTTTTAAGTGTGGATAAGTTGTACAATAAAATCAATTATGGAATAAAGGAGTGGGAAGGAATGAAAGCTACTCATAAAGATTGGATTTTATTTAACGGAAGAATTGTGAATACGAAGGAAGAACAGCCGATGGTCCCATTAGAGGAGAGGGGCTTTCAATTTGGTGATGGTATATATGAGGTTTTTAGGTTATATGATGGGAAGCCACATTTATTGGATTTACATTTGGAACGATTTTTTAATTCTATGGAAGAAATAAAACTAATTCCACCGTTTACTAAAGAAGAGTTAGTGGAAGAGTTACATCAAATGATTGAAAAAAATCAATTTCAGGAAGATGGGAATGTGTATCTTCAAATATCACGTGGTGCTCAAGCACGAAATCATGTGTATGAAAAAGATTTACAACCAACATATTTTGCGAATATCGTTTCGTTTCCAAGACCTACTGCTACTATGGAACAAGGAATAAAGGTTACTGTCGAAGAGGATATACGCTGGAAGTTCTGCCATATAAAATCATTAAATCTGCTCCCTAATATCATGATTAAAAATAAAATAAACGAACAAGGATACCAAGAAGCGATATTGGTGCGAGATGGAATTGTAACAGAGGGGTGTCATTCGAATTTCTTTATGGTGAAAAATAATAAATTGATTACACATCCGGCGGATCATTTTATTTTACATGGCATTACTCGTCACTACGTTATTACATTAGCGAAAGCGTTACATATAGAGGTAGAAGAGCGTGAATTCTCATTACAGGAAGTGTACGAATCCGATGAGTGCTTTTTCACAGCGACACCACTTGAAATATTCCCAGTTGTTCAAATTGGTGATGAGAAGTTTGGAAGTGGTGAAAGAGGATCAATTACGAAAAAACTACAAGCTGCATATGAAGAAAGTATTAGTTTGTTTAAAGTGACAAATTAATAATGAGGAAAAAAGCTGGTATTCCTCCAGCTTTTTTTCATGATATAATTCAACCATAGGACAATTTTTGAAAACGCTGTAAAAAGGGGATTTAATGTATGAATTATGAAGATTTTAAAGAAGTAATTCACGGTAGACGAAGTGTTAGAAAGTTTACAGAACAAGAAGTATCCACTAGTGACATAAAAGAAATTATTGATTGTGCTCGTTATGCACCGAGTGATACGAACTCACAAACGTGGGAGTTCTTGGTCATTATGAATCGAGAGAAAATTAAAGAAATTGAACAAATGACATGGGATGCATTACATAAACTTGCAGCAAAAGCAACAGAAAATGGAGAAGAGAAAGCAGGGAAATTACTTACACGTTCTTTCGGACCGTATGCGACCGCTTTCTCTGAGGCACCAGTATTAATCGTATGTTTGGCAACACCATATGAATCCAAGTTTCGGGAAAAGATATTTGATCCAATTGCCTTCGTTCCTGATTCAGTGTGGGAAGAGGAAGGAATTAAGAGTAGCTGTCTAGCAGCACAAAACTTAATGCTAGCTGCACATGCGAGAGGACTTGGCACTTGTCCAATGACAGGACCTGTATTATTAGCTCAGGATGAACTGCGACAATATTTACAAATTGAGCCTCAAAAACAAATTAATATGGTAATTTCACTCGGGTTTCCGAAAGATAAGCCGAAGAAACTTTCTCGAAAAGAAGTTGATGAGATTACAACATTTATTAAATAATAGATAAAAAAGACATTGGAAATAACGATGTCTTTTTATTTTTTGGGATATTGTGGGGTGATTTTGGGCTAAAATGATGAATAAGAAAGAATTTCTATTTATTGCTTACAAAAAAATAATGTTCTATTAAGGAAAGTATGATACAGTAATCGTGAGCAAGATAGTATTTGTTCATGAAAGTGTTAAAAGTAGTTTTAAAATATTAAAATTATTTTTGTATAATAAAATATAATGAAATTACAGGGGGGATGAATTTTGAAGAAATTCATAATCGCTGGACTGTCTGTATTGTTATTAGTAGGTTGTGGTACTCCAAAGGAAAAAGAGGACGCACAGTCTAATCAGAAAGAACAGGTTGTAAATGCCAGTGATGAGAATATGGTTGTATTTCCTGAAGGGGCAATACCAGTTGGAGAAGGGAAAGTAAAAGTCATTACACCTGATGGTACTTCTGAAAATGGAAATATACCAACTGTATTCATAAAAAGGGATACTTTAATTCAGCAAGTCGAATTAGAACTTTCCAATTTTCAAAACGATAAAGAAACATTCGTATTTGTAGATCAAATATTTGCAGATAAACATCAAGTAACTAGTTCAACACAGACAACAGTACAATTAAAAGAAAAAATGCTTGAGACAGGTAGTCATACGATTACCGCAGCTCAGTTTGAAAACAATGACCCAAAAGGAAAAGTCATTAGCTTTAATCAAGCGACGTTTGAAACGAAGCCTGCGTCTTAAATAGGGATAAAAAGTACATTACTTAAAGTGGTAGTGTGCTTTTTAATTTGGATAGAATTAGGTTGTTGAGAGTAATATGTTTCACTTTCTAGTACGAATGAATAGTAAGAAATTACTCTTTACTACTACGAAAGGGGAAGAGGTTGAAGATATGAATCGGTTTGTTCGTATCGTTTTGATTAGTATGATAATGTCAGTAATTTGGTTTACTATACAAGAGGTTATTCAAATGACGCTCAATTATCAAATACATGACATGCTAATAGGAGCTGTATGTTTTGTCATTGTGTACCGATTTTATCCCGTATTAACGGGCAGTAAGAACCCCACCTGAAAATTCGGCGCATGCGAGGAAGTTAGGTGGGAAATCAACTGCCCGTAAAAGCCCGATTGGTGAAGGCTAATAATCAGAGGGGGATGGCCCCCCCTCTGATTAAAGTTTCACTTTATGATAAACTCGGATTAAGGTAAGTATTGAGTTGGAAATGTAGGGATTTCATTTGAAATGTCGAATAGTACATACGATGTCGTAATAACAAATTTTCTATTGTTTACTGTGAAACAGAAGAAGGAGAGATAGTAGTAATGAAACGAGCTCTTATTAATATCGACTATACATATGATTTTGTAGCTGAAAAAGGTGCTTTAACTTGCGGGAAGCCAGGTCAAGAAATTGAGAAAGAACTTGTGCGTGTAACGAAGCAGTATATTGCAGATGGAGATTATGTAGTGTTTGCAATCGATAAACATGAAGACAATGATGTATATCATCCTGAAGCCAAATTGTTTCCACCTCATAATATAGCAGGTACAAATGGAAGAAACTTGTTTGGTGAATTACAAGATGTATACGAAAAATATAAAAATGATGAGAATGTATATTACATGGACAAAACGCGATACAGTGCATTTGCAGGAACGGATCTAGAGATGAAGCTAAGAGAAAGAGGAATAGAAGAAGTTCATCTTGTAGGGGTATGTACGGATATTTGTGTTCTACATACAGCAGTAGATGCTTATAATAAAGGATTTAAAATTGTCGTTTATGAAAAGGCGGTTGCATCTTTTAATGCGCAAGGACATGAATATGCACTTGGACATTTTAAATCTTGTTTAAATGCAGAAGTGAAGTAAAAAAGAGGCCTTCAAAAAGGTCTCTTTTTTTGCATTTAAATAGAAACGAATTGTTGTTGAATTAACTTTTTAATGAACGGACTAATCTTTTCTGGTAGTCGGTTTAAATCGGAAAATTGTACATGTAATGATTCAACTCCGTCTGCTTTTAACAAGCCACCTGTAATGTCTTTGCAAAGGTATGCGATTGTAATGGGATAAAATTCATCTCCATTTGGTAATTGTACAAAAAACTCTTTACCCGAAAATACACTTACTAACTGAAGTGTACCAATTTCAATACCTGTTTCTTCAAGCACTTCTCGTCTCCCAGCTTCTTCTGTGGATTCACCAAGTTCCACAAAACCTCCAGGAACACCCCAAATGCCATTTCGTCTTTGTTGTAGTAATATTTGACCTTGTTCATTGAAAACAGCTACAGCAACTCCTACTAGATTGAGTGGTCTAGATCCAACAATTGCTCTTAGTTCTTCGATATATCCCATTAATTGTAACCTCCATGAAAAAAGTATCAAATGAACTATTCGGTGTTATGTGAATGTATTCCTTTGAACGAGGTGAGAGTTACAAAGTTGCTTATAAAAATTTCTATTGTAATCTCCCTTTAGATTATTAAAAAGGGTATATTTATAGTAAATAGAAAAGGACATCTGAAGTTGAAAGATTGATGAAAGGGTTATATTGTTGGAGATGAACTAGGGATACAAATACATAGTTAAGAAAGTAAAATGAAAGATCAGGGAAAAAAGTTGCGAAAGCAAATTTTGAGATAATCAATAAGTAATTACAATAAATTAGCTCTGCATGAAATTTTAAAAAAATAAGGAAGTGGATAGATGAGTGTATTAGCGTATACTGAGGAGTTTTTTAATTATGTAAGGGAGTTTTTGCTTTTAAGGTTTTTACTATTTGCTTTAGTTCTTATCATTATTTCTTTTGTCATAAACCGCATTATTGATTGGTTCTTTAAAAAATCCAGCTTTTTTGATGAAGAGGTAGAGCAGACGATTCAAAGTGTTATTCGATCTATTTTTAGATATATCATTATCATCAGTCTGATCGTATATTTAATTAGTCAATTTGTAGATATAAAAAGTATTATTGCAGGTGCAGGGATAGCGGGGGTTGTCATCGGTTTTGCTGCACAACAGATGCTAAAAGATGTCATATTAGGCTTTGCAAGATTAGCGGACAAAGAGTTTCGTGTTGGCGATTTTGTAACTTTTAACGGAACAAATTCAGGAACTATTGAGGAAATTAGTATTCGTTTTATGCAAATTCGTGAATGGTCAGGGAAACTCCTTACCATACCACACGGAGAGATTAGAACGATACAGAATTTTAATAAAGGATGGATGCGAGTTATTGAACGCATCACGGTAAGTTATCAGGAAGATCCTACAAGAGTTAAGGAATTGTTAGAAGAAGTATGTGTTATTTGTAATGAAAAATTGGATCAAAATCTTTATAGAGTAGATAATGAAGCTGTTGAACCATTTAAATATGTTGGAGTTACAGACCTAAATCCTAACCTTAAATATGTTGGATATGAATTTTGTATTACAGGTTTGATTAAACCGGAAGATTATTTTGAAACTTCTAGACAAGTAAGATTTGAATTAATGTCTATGTTCCATAAAAATCAAGTGCAAATGCCAGCAGCGAATATGTTCGTTAACACTGAAAGTTTACAGCATATTCATGGGGGACAATCTTTATCAGACAGTTAAAGAAAATTAGCTGATTTCTGTTTTTATTTAGAATTTGGATTTGAATGAACTGTATGGGATATCTCGTGAAAAAGAGCTGAAGGAATTCAGCTCTTTTTTGTTTGTAGTATTTAGAAATTTCTTAATGTTATAATGGTAGTTGGTGATGAGAATGAATATAGATGAAAAAGAGATGCATCGTTTAGAAGCGTTAAAAGAAATTGCTGAGTTACTGAATGAAGCGACAAACTTACAGGAAATGTTAGAAAAAGTGTTACATACATTATTACAAGTTATGAATTTACAAACAGGGTGGATATTCTTTATTGATGAAAGTGGAAAGCATCGTAGGCTTGTAGACCAAAACTTACCACCAGCTCTTACGTGGCAAGAAAAGAAGCCGATGTGTGAAGGAGATTGTTGGTGTGTAGAACGTTTTGTGAATGGAAGATTGGAAAAAGCGACAAATATTATTGAATGTAAACGAATAGAGGATGCGATTGAATGTAATTGGGGAGAGACCGAAGATGTTACACATCATGCGACAATCCCACTAAGATCTGGATCAGAGAAATTTGGTCTATTAAATGTTGCCTCGCCTCATAAAACACATTTTTCTGAGGAAGAGTTAGCGTTATTAGAAGCGATTGCATTTCAAATTGGAACGACAATACAACGTATTCAATTAGTTGAGAAAGAACGGAAATATGTAGTTGTAGCTGAAAGAAACCGATTGGCTCGTGATTTACATGATTCCGTTAAACAATTGTTATTTTCAATTATGCTAACAGCGAAAGGAACTCTAAATATGACGAAGGATAGAGACTTACAAGAGATGTTAAGTTATATTGGAGAATTATCACAGGAAGCATTACAAGAGATGACGCTTTTGATTTGGCAATTAAGGCCTGAAGGATTAGAGAAAGGTTTAGCAGAAGCGATACAAAATTACGGAAAACTGTTAGGGATTCAAGTGGAGGTTCGAATTGATGGAATGGTTTTAATTGAAGATGAAATAGAAGAAGTTTTATGGCGTATAAGCCAAGAGGCATTACATAATTGTAAAAAGCATGCTTCGTGTGAAAAAGTATGTGTTCATTTAAGGATTGAAGATAATAAGCTGCACTTTTACATAGAAGATAACGGAATTGGATTTATACAGGATCAAGTAAGAGAGTCCGCACTTGGTTTGAAAAGTATGAAAGAACGAATTGAATTAATGAGGGGGATTTTTCGAATAAAAGCAGAACCAGAAAAGGGGACGAAGATAGAAATTCAATTACCAGTTTGAGAGGGAGAACGTCTGTGAAAATTAAATTATTACTTGTAGAAGATCATCATATTGTTCGAAGGGGACTTGTATTTTTTTTGAAGACGAGAGAAGAATTTGAAATTATCGGGGAAGCAGAAAATGGTGAAGAAGCATTAACATTCGTCCAAACAGAAAGGCCAGATGTAGTATTAATGGATTTATCAATGCCGAAAATGGATGGTATTGAAGCGACAAAACGTATAAAACAATACGATGAGACGATAAAGATACTTATGCTCAGTAGTTTTGCAGAACAAGATTATGTTTTACCAGCAATAGAAGCTGGAGCAGATGGTTATCAATTAAAAGAAGTGCAGCCAGATCAACTTGTTGCGTCAATTGTTGCGGTATATCAAGGAAATGCAAATTTTCACCCAAAAGTAACACCTGCACTATTAGGACGGTCAGCAGTCAAGAAAGAAAGAGAGAATCCTTTTTCTATGTTAACGAAAAGGGAGCAAGAAGTACTTCGTGAAATTGCGAAAGGAAGAAGCAATAAGGAGATTGCAGCGGAGCTTCATATTACAGAACAAACGGTGAAAACACACGTTTCTAACGTATTGGCTAAATTAGAAGTAGATGATCGTACACAAGCTGCATTATACGCAGTAAAGCATGGGGAAAACTAGAAATAAGTATGAATAATTGTGTCATATGTTACGGTAGAATACATAGGAGCAAATAAAATGTATAGTGATGCGCTAAATAAAGTTGTTTCTTCTTTCGATTATTAGGTACAATAAAGTGAAACTTTAATCAGTGGGGGGCATCCCCACTGATTATAAGCCCGCACCAATCGGGTTTTTACGGGCAGTTGATCTCCCATCTAACTCCCTTGCATTCATCGAATTTTGAGGAGGGAGTCTAACTGCCCGTTAATACGGGATATAGCTACTATGGAAGGGGAAGATACGATATGCCTGGTACAAAAAGCGGGATTGGAAAGATTCAGGCTTCGTTAAATGGTTTATCACCGAAATTACGAAGTATTGCCGAACATATTTTGAAACATCCACAAGATGTTGTACATAAATCGATTACGGAGTTAGCTGAAGTTACGAATAGTTCTGAAGCAACGATATTCCGCTTATGCAAACACCTAGGTTTTCAAGGGTTTCAAGACCTGAAAATTACATTAGCTCGTGAAATTGTACATACCCCGATGCAAAATATTCATGAGGAAGTATCGGTAGAAGATAATATGGTCACTGTTGCTAAAAAAGTTTTTCATTCACATATTACAGGACTGCAAGATACATTACATTTGTTAAATGATAACGCGTTGGAACAGGCAGTAAGTGCGCTAAATGAAGCGAAACGAATTGAGTTTTATGGAAATGGTGGTTCGGGTATTATTGCGATGGATGCTTATCATAAGTTTATGAGAACGGGTATTTCTTGTATTGCTCATACGGATTCACATTTTCAAATTATGGGAGCTGGCTTGCTGACAAAAGAAGCGGTGGTCATTGCAATTTCTCATTCGGGTAGTAATAAAGGATTGCTTGAAGCATTAGAAGTAGCGAAAGCAAGAGGGGCTCGCATTATTGCGATTACGAGCTATCAAAAATCGGCATTAAGCCAACTTGCTCATATAACGCTATATACTTCGACGCGTGAGACGGAATTTCGTACAGAAGCAAGTTCGTCACGATTAGCACAGCTTAGTTTATTAGATACTTTGTATGTGGGATTGTCATTGCAGCGACAAGAGGAAACACTACAAAATTTACAAAGTATACGTGAAACAATTTCGATGAAGCGAATATAAAAAGCTCTTCAAATGAAGAGCTTTTTATATTGGCGAGTAGTCTGTTGATATACCCTCTAGATCTACTTGTTCTAAGTGTCTATAGAAATATACCACTTACCTATAGTAATAATCTCTCATCTTTTAGACCATTCATTTTTTAACCTCGATATTTTGCATATGAAATTTAACACATAGCTTGATACATCAAAATACGTATTGGGTAATAATTCAAATATTGTTCAATATTTTACAATGAGCTTATGAATTTCCATGTTATGATGAACTTGTAATGATGATTGAACACTTAAATTTGGTACAATAATTAGCCAAAATAGTGAGGACAGTAGTTGTGAGATAAACTCATTAAAACTCTAAAACACTAAAGGGGAGATCACATATGAAAGCAGTAGTAGTTAATAAAAACAGCAAAGCAAACATTGAAGTTATTGAAAAGGAATTACGTCCGTTACACTCGGGTGAAGCGCTAGTAGATGTAGAGTATTGTGGAGTTTGCCACACTGATTTACACGTTGCGAATCATGATTTTGGAAACACAGATGGCCGCATCCTTGGTCATGAGGGTGTAGGTATTGTTACGAAACTTGCTGATGATGTTACTTCACTAAAGATAGGTGACCGTGTAAGTATTGCATGGATGTTCCAATCTTGTGGACGTTGTGAATATTGCGTAACGGGTAGAGAAACATTCTGCCGTGAAGTGAAAAATGCTGGTTATTCAGTAGATGGTGGTATGGCTGAACAATGTATTGTTACAGCTGATTATGCGGTGAAAGTACCAGAAGGATTAGACCCTGCTCAAGCATCATCAATCACATGTGCGGGCGTAACTACATATAAAGCTATAAAAGTATCAGACATTAAACCTGGTCAACCTATCGTAATCTATGGTTGTGGTGGATTAGGTAACCTAGCTATTCAATATGCTAAAAACGTATTTGGTGCAAAGGTAATTGCAGTTGATATTAATGACGATAAATTAGCCTTAGCAAAAGAGGTTGGTGCTGATATGACTATCAATCCAATTACTCAAGGCCCTGCTGATAAGATTGTTCAAGAGGCGTTTGGTGGCGCTTATGCTGCTGTAGTAACAGCAGTTTCTAAAGTAGCATTCAACTCAGCAGTTGATGCAGTACGTGCTTGTGGTAAAGTCGTTGCAGTAGGTTTACCAGTAGAAACTATGGATTTGAACATTCCGCGACTTGTACTAGATGGAATTGAAGTAGTTGGCTCTCTAGTCGGTACTCGTAAGGATCTAGAAGAGGCATTTATGTTCGGTGCAGAAGGAAAAGTAGTGCCGGTTGTTCAAACTTGTTCTTTAGATAAAGTGCAAAATGTATTCGAAGAAATGGAACAAGGTAGAATTCAAGGGCGTATGGTAATCGATTTTAAACAGCATAATTGTGATTGTAAATAATTCATTTTAAATATAAAAAGCATGAGTCTAGCAAAGGACATGTAAAAAAGTTAGACGGCATCCAGAAGATGATCCCTGTTGAATACAGGGATCATCTTCTTTATATTCCACTAATATCAATGCCGATTAATGAGAAATGATTAAAGGTTCAATTTATCCCGCTATTTGCCGGGCAGTAAGCCCCCCACTTCAAAATTCGGTGAAAGCAAAGAAGTTAGGTGGGGAATCAACTGCCCGTAAAAGCCCGATTGGTGAGGGCTAATAATCAGTGGGGGATGAAGAAAACCCCCACTGATTAAAGTTTCACTTTATTTGCAAACGAAAAAGAATCTTTATTTTTAACAAATTTTTTATGATCTGGAACGGTTTGAATGGCTACAACTTGCGAATCTCTTGCTTTCAATGCATCTTGTATCCCGATGGTCATAAGCTTAATAAAAAGAATCGTAATAAAGAATGAAACGAGAGTATAAAAAATAATCCACCATGAAAGATTCATTTCATAACGATTTAATCCAATAAGGCCTGCCCAATCATTAGATAGAGAAACAGGTTTGGGCACTCCGTCATAGAGTTCTCGCATTTGTATCCCGCCAATTACAATGTCAAGCAACGCTAAATGGATAACGAGTATGAGTGCTTGAACGATATGTTCCATGAATAATACAAATAAGCGATCAAGTAATAAGACTCGTAAGTGTTTTTTGATGATATGAAAACGACTAGCCCCCAGCAATTGGGAACTTAAAATGTAATCTTGTTTCATAAATTCATCAACCTCTGAGGATATATATAAAGAAAGTGTAGGCAGAGCGACGAAAATAAGTACGAGTACTTGATAAAACATAAATGAAATATTTGGGTCTAATCTATCAGCGTTTGAGGTGATTACAATATTAACGGGCGTGATGAGTATAAATGCGATAAATAAAGTTGGAATATAATAAAAAACTTCTGAGCATGACTGGAAAAATCTCTTGAATTTTGGAGCATATAAACTTAAGAGGATTCCTATACATGTTCCGAATAAAATTCGAAAGAAGCTAATTGCCACGGCTAATAAAATAGTGAATTTTGCTCCTTCTACAATTTGTAAGAAAACAGACTCTCCAAAACGATCAGATCCAAAAGGTGGCATTAATGATGGTGGAAAGGGAGCCTTTCCAAGTAATTCGTTATTGTCATTGTAAAGTAACTGAGGAGGTTTTGGGATGTTATCTTTAAAGAACCAACTATAAATAAAACTAGCTGAAACAAGTATGAATAAATAAGTAAAGCCGATTAAAAAGCGTTTTGATTTCCAAATAGATTTCATAGAGCTGCTCCTTTCAATTGCTTTTGCCATCTATTCATCATGAGAGAGATTATTTGAAAAATGGAATAAAACGGTAAGATAATCATGACAAGTATGATAAATGCAGCTGGAGGTGAAATAAACGCCTTCTTAAATAAAAATTGAATAATGCCTTGCATATTAAAA
This sequence comes from Bacillus silvicola, assembly GCF_050524305.1. NCBI lineage: Bacteria > Bacillati > Bacillota > Bacilli > Caryophanales > Bacillaceae > Bacillus > Bacillus silvicola. Next base: position 215,992 of record NZ_JBNGVC010000001.1, on the reverse strand, counting down.
ACAAATTCTAAAATGAATAAGTTAGAAAGTAAGAAAACAAAAATCGTTTTTAAATGGTGGAAAAAGTGGATAGATATATTTTTGAATAAATGAATGCATAGTATATAACTTGATGAAAGGCCTTTTCCATATGCAACCTCTACGTAATGTTTTCCATGTTCTTCTTTTATGTATAACACCATCATCCGAAACATTTGTAATGTAGGTAAGACAGCTAAAGATAAAATAGGGAGTAAATAAGCTCGATTTTCATTAAAAGAAATAATGGTGAAAGGAGCTTCCCCGAATTTCTGAAGTACCCATATGAAAAATATTTGCAAACAAATCATCATCATCATATCAGGGACAGCTTCTAATATGAACACAATTCGGTTTATCCATTTTTTGATATAATCTTTTGCTAAAAAATAAAAAAATGCCATGCTAGATGATATAAAGAGCGCAAGCAAAAAGGCTACAAATAATACAGTAAATGAATATAGGTAAGGTTCTAAAACAGTTGGAAATAATGGTATTTTTTTGAAACTACCAAATTTCGGGTCTGATCCTATAACCACTAATGATTCAGGGGAGAAAACCTGTTTTAACATAGTAACGATCTGATTAAAAAAATAAATGGGTTGAAAGGTGAATCCTTGTTGAGTGATAAATAAATAAGGTAAATTTAATAATAGTAAGAGTGATAAAAGAATTGATGAAAGCTTAATTGTGAATTGAGATATTTTATTTAACATTAAATCCCTCCGACATCTTTTTACAATATTAAACAATAAAGTTTAAAGATATTGTTTTATTTTTCTGAAAAATATAAATACTATTAGATTTTATAGTATGGAGCATATATTTACAAGGTAAAAAAGTGATAGTAGTGAGCCGGGCTCTATGTCCATCAAGATCAAAGGAAGAGTGAAATTAAAACAATAAAAAGAGCAAAATGCACAGAATTCCTATTGTGGAGGTAGTTGCTTTTCTTAGCTTGATGGCTATGTTACGTGACCGATAAAAATGAATATGGCTTTTCAACTTCTTTTTCATGCAAATGTGTAGAACGTATTGAAGGACCATGTATGTGTTGTTAATGAAAGAAAAAGATTGTGTTGCGTAACGAATATAACGCAACTCTACCAAGTGGAAAATCTAAATTTAGTATGTAATTGAAATGGAAGGAGGGGATTTATTTTTCGTTATGAAAAAAATTTTCTTTTTAAACCTTGATTAAAGAAAAAATTTTTTATATACTAATTCATGTAAACGGTTTACTAGATCGTATTTTGCTAGAAATGAAGGGAAGATTCGTATGGAAACAAGGGGGAGAGTAATCGGGATTGATATCGGTACCACAAGTACAAAAACGGTTGTGTTCACAGAAAAAGGAAAAGTCGTTGCATCACATGCAGTTGATTATCCAATTATTCAACCGAATGTCGGATGGGCTGAGCAGGATCCAGATGTAATATGTGCTGCTGTATATAAAACTGTAAGCGTTGCCATTGAAAGAAGTAACGTGTTACCAGAAGATATTTCTTCAATCGGTATTAGTACTGCAATGCACGCCTTAATTGCAGTAGATGAAAACGGTGCGCCGTTAACGCGCTCTATTATTTGGGCAGATAATAGAAGTACGAAACAGTCAGAAAAATTATTACAACATATGAATGGGCATGACATATATAGACGAACGGGTACACCAATTCATCCGATGTCGCCGCTTTCTAAATTATTGTGGATGAAAGAGGAAGAGCCAGAATTATATGCGAGTGCTTATAAATTTATTTCCATTAAAGAGTATGTTATTTATCAACTGTTTTCGCGTTACGTAGTGGATTATTCGATAGCATCAGCTACTGGGTTATTTAATTTAGAAACATTAAACTGGGATGAAGATGTTTTAACTATGTTAAATATGTCACCAGAACAATTATCAACACCTGTACCAACTACATATATTTTATCGGGAATGAAGCCGGAATTAGCACAAAAAATGGGTATTAGTGAGGATACTCCGGTTGTTATTGGTGCAAGTGATGGTGTTCTTGCAAATGTAGGTGTCGGTGCAATATCGACTGGCTCAGCTGCAATTACGATTGGAACAAGTGGAGCGGTTCGAACAATTTCATCAAGTGTTAATACAGATGAAAAAGGAAGAACGTTTTGTTATGCATTAACAGAAGAGCACTGGGTAATCGGTGGACCGACGAATAATGGCGGGATTTTATTAAGATGGCTACGTGATGAATTTGGTAGTCCAGAGCAAGAAGTTGCAAAGAAGCTTGGGATTGATCCTTATGATTTATTGATTAAATATGCAGAAAGTGTACCAGCTGGAGCAGATGGATTACTATTTTTACCGTTTCTATCTGGAGAACGTGCACCCTACTGGAATGCAAATGCTCGTGGTACATTCTTCGGAATTAACCTTCAGCATAAACGTGAACATTTCATACGTGCTGTCATGGAAGGGGTTTGTATGAGTGTGTATTCAGTTGCACTTGCCATTCGTGATTGTACGGGGCCACTTTCTGAAATACGTGTTTCAGGAGGCTTTGCAAAGTCTGCGTTTTGGAGACAAATGTTATCTGACATGATGGGGAAAGAATTGCTTGTTCCAGAAAGTCATGAAGCATCTGCGCTTGGGGCAGCGGCACTTGCTTTGTATGCAATTGGGAAAATTGATTCTCTTGAAGAGGTGAAGGATTGGATTGATATTGTCCATCACCATGTACCGAATAAAGAAAATACGGCTTTATATTTAGAGATGTTTTATATGTATGAACGACTTTACAATCGCTTGAAAGAAGAATTTGATTGTATAGCTGCTTTCCAACGTAAACAATAGGGGGATTGGGAGAAATGGTAGTTGGGATTGTACTAGCGGCTGTTGTCATATTACTTTTACTAATTACGGTAGTAAAATGGCATCCATTTGTCGCGTTAATTTTAACAGCAATCGGAGTTGGGCTAGCAATGGGGATGCCCTTAATTGGAACTTCACCACAACATCCGGGGATTATCGATTCTATTAAATTAGGTCTTGGTAATACGTTAGGGTTTTTGGCAATTGTTTTAGCTTTAGGAACAATGCTTGGAAAAATGATGGCTGAGTCTGGCGGTGCTGAACGAATTGCAAACACATTAATTGGACGTTTTGGGAAAAAGCGTGTTCACTGGGCAATGATGTTCGTTGCATTTTTAGTAGGGATTCCGGTGTTTTTCCAGGTTGGATTTGTACTATTAATTCCGTTAGTATTTACAATTGCGTTAGAAACAGGGGTATCACTTATTACAATCGGTATTCCGCTAGTAGCAGGCCTTTCGGTTGTACACGGACTTGTTCCACCGCATCCAGCAGCAATGGCAGCGGTAGGTATATTTAAAGCAGATGTAGGGAAGACAATTTTATATGCATTAATTGTCGGACTTCCAACTGCAATAATTTCAGGTCCGCTTTACGGGAAATGGATCGGTGCTCGTATACATAAAGAAGTACCATTAGAGATAGCGGAGCAATTTATTGAAAGAGATAAGAAGAAGGAACTTCCTAGTTTCGGAAATACATTGTTTACTATTTTACTTCCAGTATTTCTTATGCTAGGTGCATCCATTGCGGAAGTAGCGTTAAGCAAAACAAGTCAACTTGCACAAATATTGCACTTTATTGGAGATCCAATAGTCGCATTATTAATTGCAACGATATATTCTTTCTTTAGTCTTGGTTATGCAAAAGGTTTCTCAAAAGATAAAGTATTACAATTTACAAATGATTGCTTAGGACCTATTGCGAACATCCTGTTAGTTATTGGTGCAGGCGGCGCCTTTAATAAAGTATTGTTAGATTCTGGAATAGGAACGACAATCGCAGAAATGGCGAAAGAATCTCATATTTCACCGATATTATTAGGTTGGGGAATTGCAGCACTTATCCGAATCGCGACTGGATCTGCTACAGTTTCTATGATGACAGCAGCTGGAATTGTAGCGCCAATTGCAGCAAGTACACCGGGTGTAAATGTTGAACTACTAGCACTTGCAACAGGAGCAGGATCATTAATATTATCACATGTGAACGATTCTGGATTTTGGATGATTAAAGAGTATTTCGGAATGACTGTGAAAGAAACATTATTAACATGGACTGCAATGGAGACAATACTATCTGTTGTAGCACTGGGACTAATTTCGTTATTAAATATATTTGTATAGAATGGGAGATTGATTAATATGAAACTAGGTTTAATTGGATTAGGAAAAATGGGATTCCCATTAGCTGAACACTTACATGAAGACAAGCATGAAGTAGTTGTATACGATGTAAATAATGAGCTTGTTGAAAAGGCAGGAAAACTAGGGATTACTGCACGTCATACATTAAAAGAAATGATCGCTGAACTAGAAGCACCTCGTACAATTTGGGTAATGGTACCTGCAGGAGAAGTTGTTGAGTCAGTACTAAAAGAGGTATATCCATTATTAGAGGAAGGCGATATCGTTATTGAAGGTGGAAATTCATTCTATAAAGATACGTTGCGTCGTGCTGAAGAAGCGAAAAGCTTTGGCTTACATTACGTAGATATCGGTACATCAGGCGGTGTGGAAGGAGCTAGATACGGTGCGTGCTTAATGGTTGGTGGAGAAAAAGAAATTTATGATCAACTAGAACCTTTATTTAAAGACTTAGCAGTAGAAAATGGTTATTCATATGCGGGCCGCGTTGGTAGTGGGCATTTCTTAAAAATGGTTCATAACGGTATTGAATATGGAATGATGCAAGCAATCGCTGAAGGATTTGAAGTACTAGATAAAAGTGATTTTGATTTCAATTATGAAGATGTTGCAAAAGTATGGGCGAACGGATCGGTTATCCGTGGTTGGTTAATGGACTTAACTGAAAAAGCATTTGCAGATGATCCAAAACTTGATGGCATTAAAGGTGTAATGAACTCTTCAGGAGAAGGGAAATGGACTGTTGAAACTGCGCTTGAATTACAAGCAGCGGCACCAGTTATCGCAATGTCATTATTTATGCGCTACCGTTCACAAGAAGATGATACATTCCACGGAAAAGTGGTTTCTGCACTTCGTAATCAATTCGGTGGACATGAGGTTGTGAAAAAATAGGAAATATTAGTTTTGTGAAACTCATACGAAAGTATGAGTTCTTTTTTATTTCTCATACTATTTAATGAAAGTTTTTCCCTCTTTTTACTGTGTTTTGTATAGAAATTTCTGATAATATATAAATATAACTTGAAAACAAAGGGGAGAAATAATTATGAAACTAGTCGTTATTAACGGTACACCAAGAAAATTCGGTAGAACTCGCGTTGTGGCAAAATACATTGCAGAGCAATTTGAAGGGGAGTTATACGATTTAGCAGTAGCGGAATTACCTTTATATAATGGAGAAGAATCACAACGTGAATTGGAGGCAGTAAAAAAATTAAAAGCTTTAGTGAAAGCTGCGGATGGAGTAGTACTATGTACACCAGAATATCATAATGCGATGAGTGGAGCACTGAAAAATTCATTAGACTACTTAAGTAGCAGTGAATTCATCCATAAACCTGTCGCATTGTTAGCAGTTGCTGGAGGAGGTAAAGGGGGAATAAACGCATTAAATAGTATGCGGACTGTCGCTAGAGGCGTTTACGCAAATGCAATCCCAAAACAAGTAGTACTTGATGGATTACATGTGCAAGATGGTGAACTTGGAGAAGATGCAAAACCATTAATTCATGATTTAGTTAAAGAATTAAAAGCATATATGAGCGTATATAAAGAGGTGAAAAAACAATTAGGAGTTGAGTGATATGTCCTCTCTTTATCATGATTCTCGCTTGTATTACATTCTAGGAGCCAATAGTTTATCTGCTATTGGCTCTGGGATTGTTATGATAACGATTCCATGGCTGTTGATTAAGGAAAGTGGGGGAGAGACAACGTTTGGGTATATTTCTATCGTTGCAACTCTCATCATGTTTTTGCTAACGCCATTCATTGGGCAAAGCATAGATCGTTTTTCAAGAAAATCTTTATTGTTATGTAACGAAGGTATCGGGATAGCCATTATAGGAATGATGGCTATTTGGGGATTTGCTGGGCAATCATACAATTCTATTCATTACATTATTATTTATATAGCAGGATCTTTCTATTATCTATTATTCTATCCCACAATATTTGCATTTAACCAAGAAATATTTCAATCAGAGCATTATAAAAGTTTAAGTGGCACAATGGAAATACAAGGACAATTAACGCAAGTTATTTCAGGTGCAGCTGCTAGCTTTTTAATTGAGATTATTTCTTTGAAATGGATCTTGTTAGTGGATATGTTAACTTTTGCAGGAGCATTTTTCCTGTTCTTATGTATACCATATGTAAAGAAAAAAGAGGTAAAAGGGAAAATAACATTTAAGAAGCAATTGTTCGAAGGAATTCACTTTATGAAAAAGCGCCCTAAGTTATTTTGGTTTTTACTAGCGACTTATATGCCGTTTATCGGTGTCATGATGGCAAATTATTTAATCCCAGTATATATTTCAGATATGCTCAAAGCTAGTGCCTCTGTATACGCAATTGAAGGTATGATGTACGGTGTCGGAGCGGTTCTTGCAGGAATAAGTATTCCAATCATGATGAAATATGTCAAAACAGAAGTTTCAATCGTTATGACGATGTTCATTTATGTAATTTCAATTACCGTAATGATTATTGAGCCTTCCATTATGCTATTATATGGACTTGCAATTTTTCATGCTATTGGAAATGCTGGAACGAGAGTGGCGAGAAATGTATTAATGATGGAAGAAATCCCAAATGAAGTAATGGGACGTGTGGACAGCTTATTTCGATTAATTGGTACAGGAATTCGAATTGTATTATTAATGTTGTTTACGGCAGGCGTATCTAAAGCAGGGGTAATGATCCCGTTTTACGTACTAAGCTTTATATTGATCCTATCATTAGGGATTGCTTTTTATTATGTAATTTCAAAACGTAAAATGGAAGCGAATGTGTCTAATAAATCCATCGTTTAAAAAACACTTCTTACTCCCTTTCTTTTTCTATATAATAAAAAGAAAGGGAGTGCTAACTTATTTATGAACAAATGGATATTACTTATAATCTTATTACTACCTCCGCTATACATCATTTATATGACATTTCGAATGAATAAAGCTGCTCGTGAAACATTGAGTAATCACTCTCCATACGTTCTTATATTAGGTGCAAAGTTATTTGGAGATAGACCGTCTTTATCTCTTCAAAATCGTTTGGATGTAGCGTTGGAATATTTACATGCTCACCCTGAGGTGAAAGTAATTGTTTCAGGTGGTCAAGGGGAAGATGAAGATATACCGGAAGCTCACAGTATGAGAAACTATTTAATGGTACATGGTATAGATGAGAATCGTATTTTAATTGAAGACCGCTCTACAAATACATATGAAAATTTAAAGTTTAGTATGGATTTATATGATGTAAAGCATGCGGTAGTTGTAAGTAATACGTATCATTTATACCGAACGAAAATAATTGCCAAGCGTTTAGGGATAAAGATGGAAGCTTTGGCTGCTGAAACACCGAGGCGCTCTAAGAAAAAAGCGTATGTGCGTGAATATGCTGCAATTATGAAAACAATATTGTTCGACCGTTAGAGCTCAAATGAGAGCTCTTTTTTGTATAATAAAGCGTATCATTTGAAATGAATGCTATATTCCATCAAAATAAAGGAAACAACATGAAAGGAGTTGTGTCTGTGATTCAATTTAATCATGTGTCAAAAGCGTATGAAGATGGCACAAAAGCAGTGGATTCATTGCATTTAGAAATTAAAAAAGGAGAATTTTTTGTTCTCATTGGTCCGAGTGGTTGCGGGAAAACAACGACAATGAAAATGATTAACCGTTTAATTGAAACGACGGAAGGATCAATTTTAATCGATGGAAAAGATATTCAACAATATAACATAAACGAACTACGTTGGAATATAGGGTACGTGTTGCAGCAGATTGCGCTGTTTCCACATATGACAATTGCTGAAAATATTGCAGTTGTCCCTGAAATGAGAAAATGGACCAAAAAGGAAATAAAAGCACGTGTCGATGACTTACTACAGATGGTTGGGCTCGATCCAGATGTATATCGTGATCGTATGCCAGATGAATTGTCGGGAGGACAGAAACAACGTGTTGGTGTCGTACGGGCATTAGCCGCAAACCCGAAAATTGTACTTATGGACGAACCATTTAGTGCGTTAGATCCGTTAAGTAGGGAGCAGCTCCAGAAGGATATCGTACAACTGCAAAAAAAGATTCAAAAAACAATCGTGTTCGTAACGCACGATATGCAAGAGGCTTTATCACTTGGTGATCGTATTTGTGTAATGAAAGAAGGGAAAGTTGTTCAATTAGATACACCAGAAGGAATTATACATAACCCGAAAAATGAGTTTGTAGAGGAGTTCATTGGAAATCGTGGACGACCTTGGTATGAGGGGAAGAGTATAGAAGAGGTATTGCCGCTAGACGATGGTATACGAGTTGAAGGGAATGCTTTATCTTTACATTCGTCATTACAAGAAGCACTAGTCCGCTTACAAACTGAAGAGTCAGTGCCGGTTGAAGAGCATGGTCAATATGTTGGAGCGTTAACAAGTCGTCATATTGTCAATTACATTGTTGAACAAATGAAGGAAAGAGGCTAAACAGTGACTGATTTTATTCAAACCTTCCAAGAACGAAAAGTAGAATTGCTAAGTGCATTAAGTGAGCATTTACAAATATCGCTTATTTCACTATTTTTTGCAGTAATTATTGCGGTGCCTCTTGGCATTTTATTAACGAGAAAAGAACGGATGGCTGAATTTATAATAGGGACTTCTGCTGTTATGCAGACTGTGCCATCACTTGCATTACTTGGACTTTTAATTCCATTAGTAGGAATCGGTAAACTTCCAGCCATTATCGCATTAGTTGTGTATGCACTATTACCTATTTTACGAAATACATATACAGGAATACGAGAATTAGATGAATCACTTATAGAAGCGGCGAGAGCTATGGGAATGAATAGCTGGAGAAGGTTATGGAAGGTGGAGCTTCCTCTCGCGTTGCCAATTATTATGGCGGGTATTCGTACAGCAATGGTATTAATTGTTGGAACGGCTACATTAGCTGCTTTAATAGGTGCAGGTGGGCTTGGTAAACTTATATTACTAGGTATCGATCGAAATGACCATGCGCTTATCATTTTAGGGGCCGTACCAGCCGCGCTACTCGCTTTATTCTTTGATGTAGTACTTCGCACACTCGAGAGCCCAAGACGCTCTTCTAAGCGCGTTATATTGACAATATGTATTGTTGTCGTAATGATTGCTTCGCCATTTCTTTGGAATACACAAAAGAACGATATAGTTATTGCTGGCAAACTTGGATCTGAACCAGAAATTTTAATTCAAATGTACAAGCAGCTAATTGAACAGGATACAGATTTACACGTAGAATTAAAACCAGGTCTTGGGAAAACAGCATTTGTATTTGAAGCGTTAAAATCAGGTGAAGTAGATATATACCCAGAATTTTCAGGTACAGCTTTATCTACTTTCGTGAAAGAAGAACCGAAAAGTACAAATCGTGATGAAGTATATGAACAAGCTCGCATGGGAATGGAAAAGAAATATAATATGGTTATGTTAAAGCCAATGGAGTATAACAATACATACGCACTAGCCATGCCGAAAAAAATAGCAGATCAAAATAACATAAATACAATTTCTGATTTAGGAAAAATTGCACAGGAAGCTAAAGTAGGATTTACATTAGAATTTGCTGATCGTGAAGATGGTTATAAAGGAATGCAAAAATTATATAACTATAAGTTTTCAAATGTTAAAACGATGGAACCGAAACTACGCTATAGTGCAATACAATCGGGTGATGTGAACGTAATTGATGCATATTCAACTGATAGTGAATTGGAGCAATATGGACTTAAAGTGCTAAAAGATGATAAAGGATTATTCCCGCCTTATCAAGGAGCACCATTATTAAAAAAAGAGACGTTACAGAAATATCCTGAACTCGAAAAAGTATTAAATAAATTATCTGGAAAGATTACAGATGAAGAAATGCGAAAAATGAATTACGAAGTAAATGTGAATGGGAAAAGTAGTGAAGAAGTAGCAAAACAATTTTTACAAAAAGAGAATTTACTTCGTTAATTTTACAAGAAATATACAATTTTATATGTTTGAAATGACCGTTCATTACAAAATGGACGGTTTTTTTGTGCATACTTATACATTTTTTCAAAAAAGTATTCCATTTTTCTTCATTTTCTTTTAGAATAAGTAATGTTTTCCTGAAAAAATATAAGAGAAACGTCTATTAGAGAAAAAGGTGACTTTAATAGTTGAACGAGCATAACACCTAGAATGACAGATGGGGTGGTACAAATAGAAAAGAAGTTAGGATTTTTTCCGTTAATCGCATTAGTAGTTGGAACGATGGTTGGAGGCGGTGTTTTTAGTTTACCGCATGATTTAGCAGTAGGAGCAAATAGTGGTGCAACGATAATTGGTTGGTGTATTACAGCAATGGGAATGATTCCACTTGCGCTCGTATATCAAACGTTAGCAAGACAAAAACCGGAGCTTGAGGGCGGAATTTATAGTTATGCACGAGCTGGTTTCGGTGAATATATTGGTTTTAACAGTGCTTGGGGGTACTGGCTGGCAGGAATTTTAGGAAATGTCGCAACAATTATGTTGCTGTTTAGCACATTAGGTTATTTCTTCCCAATTTTTAAAGGAGGAAATAACGTTGCGTCTATCATTGGTGCATCTCTTTTATTATGGACACTACATTTTCTAATTTTATTTGGAATTCGTGAAGCTTCCATTATGAATGTTATCGCAACAGTAGGGAAATTAGTTCCAATCGTATTATTTATTGTTGTAATGGTAACAGCCTTTCGCTGGGATACATTTACGCATGATTTTTGGGGAGAAGGAACAATCTCACTTTCCGCTATCCTTGGTCAAGTGAAAAATACAATGCTTGTAACGCTATGGGTGTTCATTGGGGTTGAAGGAGCAGTTGTATTATCAGGAAGAGCTAAAAATAGCAGAGACGTTGGAAAAGCGACAGTACTTGGATTAATTTTAGTAATGTCTATTTATATTTTAATTTCTGTTCTGTCAATGGGAGCAATGACACGAGGAGAACTTTCCGTTTTAGAAACTCCGTCAATGGGACATGTATTAGAACATGTTGTTGGTCCATGGGGTGCAGTTGCGATAAACATCGGGTTAGTTGCATCACTTGTAGGTACATTAATTGGCTGGTTTTTACTTGTTTCTGAAATTTCTCACGTAGCTGGAAAAGATGGAGTGTTTCCGAAAGTCTTTACGAAAACAAATAAAAAGCAAACACCGCATATGGCATTATGGATTTCAAATGCTGTTGCCCAAGTTATTTTTATAATCGTTCTGTTTTCAGAATCGACATACCAAATTATGTATTTTATTGCATCAACATCTATATTACTGCCGTACTTATTATCAGCTTTATATCAATTGAAATTAGTCATTACGAAAGAGCTTGAAGTTGCGAGGGTGAAAAATGGCTTGTTAGCTTTAATTGCTTCTGTATATTCTGTATGGCTCATTTACGCAGCTGGTTTAAAGAATTTACTGCTTGTTTCAATTGTATATGGTATTGGGATTCTCGTGTATATGTTTGCAAGAAAAGAAAAAGGGAATCGTTGTTTTGCAGGTATTGAGAGATATGTGATGTGGGCAATTGTTATTGCGGCTATCACTTCAATTTATATGTTAATGTCAGGAAATATAAAATTGTAAAAGTCCTTTAAATGAAGTGACCCCTAAAAGTTAGACATGGTTATTTCATTAGGCAGCGTTTTGGGCGTGGGTCCGGTATTGTATCGGACTCATACCCTTTAATTTTGCCTTAATTCTCTTATGATTATAGTAAGATATATATTTTGCTAGTTCTTGTTCAAAATGTTCCATATTCTTAAAGTCTTTTCGATATAAAAATTCAGATTTCATAATACCAAAGAAATTTTCGATAACTGCGTTATCGTAACAGTTCCCTTTCCGAGACATACTTTGTGTAATACCACGTTTATGAAGAGAATCACGGTATTTTTTCATTTGATAGTGCCAACCTTGATCGGAATGAATAAGGAGGGCATCCTCATCTGTTAAGCGTTCAAAGGATTGGTCTAACATATTAGAAACAAGGGCGTAGGTTGGCCTTGAACCAATTGTATACGTGATAATTTCACCATTAAACAAGTCCAACATTGGCGATACATATAATTTCTCTCCAAATAATTTAAACTCCGTAATATCCGTGACCCATTTTTCGTTTGGCCTTTCTGCTTTGAAATTACGTTCTAAAATATTAGGGGCAATCTTTCCAACAGTTCCTTTATAAGAGCGATATTTCTTCATACGGACCAAACACTTTAATCCTAATTCTTTCATAATGCGTTGTATCTTTTTGTGATTTATTTTATGTCCACGATTAGTAAGTTCATCACGAATACGGCGATAACCATAACGGCCTTCATGTTCATGATAAACAGCTTGAATTAATACTTTCAAATCTGCATCTGGATCCGGACGTTTGGCATTTTTTAACCAATAATAATATGTGCTACGTGGAATATTGGCAAGCACTAAAAGTGATTGTACCGGAAATTGATGCCTTAATTCATAAACTACTTGCGCTTTGTCTTTTTTTGTGACTTCTGTTTGTTTTGAACTAAGGCATTCAACTTTTTTAAATACGCATTCTCCATACGTAACCTTTCTAACTCCTCTTGGAGTTCTTCAATGGAGCCTTCGACTGGTAATTGCTTTTTCACTATTTTGTGATTTTTATTATTCATAGACGGATGCCTCTTTTCTTTAAGTTGTAGGGCATCCAATCCTTCTGTTTCATAAGCTACTTTCCATTTACGAACCGTTTCATAAGATGGAATATTAAAAATTGCCGCTGTTTCCCTGATAGACGTCCTATTTTCAATCATATAGTTAAGTACGTCTAGTTTAAATTGCGTAGAGTAAGATGTATAGCGTTTTTCAAAAGCTTTTTCACCGGAATATTCATATCGGCTAATCCAGTGATAAAATACCCGCTGATCCACGCCTATAGATTTAGCAATGCTTGTCCCGCCTTCTGGGCCTTCTAAATATCGTTTTACTGCTTGTATTTTTTCTTTTGAAGAAAATTTAGCCATAAAAAAACTGCACCTCCAATTGTTAGTCGTGTCTAACAATTGGGGTGCAGTTCAAAATTTAAAGGGCTTTTTTCTTAGTTTAGAGAATATTTAATACATAAGATATTCAGGAGGGATGAAAATGGAAGAAAAAGAACAGTTGTCTAGAATTATGGATTTAGCTAGTGATTTGAGGAAAGTATTAGTACAAGAATCTTTTTTTAATCATCATCCTGAACTTCGAGGTGTGATTGAAAATTTAGCGAGTTCTGTAGAGAATTTGGCGAGTTTGCAACAAAATAAAGATGAAAATGCCGAAGATCGATTACGGTACGTACTTGCTAAAATGAAAATTGCTCATAATGCTATTTTACAAGAAAAAAAAGCATTTCCTTCTCTTTAATATACGTTTTAATTTTGAACCTGACGGATGACGTCAGGTTTTTTATTTCTAGTTTTAGATTGTAGTTCATACACTAAGAATAGTATGAAAAAAGAAGGTGACTACGTTGAAATTACATAAAGCTCTTCATCCAAGTTTTATAAAACGAATGTATTATATGAGATTTATTGGAACGTTTGCAAAATCGGAGGGAGAGAAGAATGGAGAAAATTTCTTTGTACAATGCCTTTCTCCATTACCCTTCACTTTACAAGAGTTATTTCCGGATGGAAAATATTTATTTGAAGGATTATGCAGTAATAAAAAAAATGAAAAAATCTTTACTGATTTAAAGAAGCGTAAATTAGAAAAGCAATTGGTTATGTTTCGTCTTTATTATGATCGAGGAAATTTATTTTTGGAATTAATATGTACAGAAGAGCCTAGAGAAATAGCATCTTCATATAAATTGATTCCTTCACCAAAGGTCTCGAATTATAAAAAGAGAGCGTCTTTGGAACGTAAGTTAAGCAACGGTTATTTATCATTTCTTATGCCTAAATTACCAAAAGACTTTGAGCCTCCAGAATTATTATGGTATGAAGGAAGACTATATGGGAATTTATCGTTAAAATCATCAATAAGTTCAATTTCATATTTTGAGCAAAGAAAAGAATGCAAATATATTGAAATAAACGATTGGATGAAACATGTAGAAATAGCAGTAGATGAACATTTATATTTTGTGAGTGAGAATGTGTATGAGCAATTAAATAAACGAATTGTTGAAGAAGGTAAGTTAGTTGAAGCAGAGGATATTAAAATGCAAAAGGAGGACTGGGAATGGGATGAGCGTGAATCCTCTTTTTTGCAGTATGTACAAAGTATGGTTCGTAAAAAAGGTCTATATTTGGATGATACAGATATATATAATTTTCACATTAGTGTTAAAACCAATATGTTAACGATTGTTGGTGGTATACCAGGTGTTGGGAAATCACGCTTTGTGCAAGCATATGCAGAAGCACTTGGCTTACGTTATGGTGAAGAATTAATTTGGATTCCAATTTCACCATCGTATCAAGAACCACATGATATTCTCGGCTACCTTCATCCGAATGGTAATTTTATTGAAAGTGAAACGAAGTTAGTTCGGACATTATTGAAGGCTAAAGAAAACCCAAATCAATTGTATATAATTGTGTTTGATGAAATGAACATGTCACATATTGAGCATTGGTTTACTCCATTTCTATCCGTTCTTCAACTTGAAAAGCAAAACCGTATTTTGAATTTGTATGAGAAAGTACAAGAAATAGAAAATCAAATTCCGCCTTCAGTGGAAATTGGTGAGAATGTTATTTTCGTAGGTACTGTAAATTTTGATGAAACGACGAAAGAGCTTTCCGATCGATTATTAGATCGAACAAATTTGATTACGTTACAAAAAATTCCGTTTTGCGAGATGAGTATAGAACAAGAGAAAGTAGTTCAGCAACCCCCACTGAAAGTAACAACAGGAGAATTTCGAATTAATTGGTTTAGGAATAAAGAGATGATTGAAGTGTTTACTGAAGAGGAATTAGAGTTATTGGATAAGTTACATGATGTATTATCATCACACGATATATCAAAAGGAATTTCTTTCCGATGTGCAAACGCAATCGCTACGTATTTGCAGAATATACCGTTCCAAAATAATCAGTCCTATATGATTAGCAGGGAAGAAGGCTTTGACTTGCAAATAAAGCAACGCGTATTAACGAAATTAAGGGGGACAGAAATGACAGTGGGCTCTCTACTTTCTGAAGAAGCAAAAAGGGGAGCGATATTGATACCACTTTTACAGTCTCCGCTTGCAAATCGTGTATCTACATTTGAACATTCTTTAGCTTATATAAGACAAAAGCGTAGAGAACTGGAGTTGTATGGATATGCAAAATGAGGAGCGTTATGAAACAGCAATCGTTGATACGAAAGAAACGCTCCCGTTTGTATTGAAGCTAATCATTGGTACGGAGGGGAAAGGCGATTTTATCCTTTTAAATAGGCTCTGTACGTCTACTACAGCATTAGTTCAATGTATTTATAAGGTACAGGAATTAAAACCACTGAAATTGCATTTCCATTATCAAAATCCAATGGATATTACATTCATATGGAATAAAGTATATGAGGGACAAAAGAATATAAAAGAGTCACAATATGAATTAAATGAAAAAAAACAAAGAGTATTAGTGTATGAACATGGAAAAACTGAATTTTTTTATCCGTGGCGCTGTGGCTTATATCATTTTGAAGTGCGTATAGAAGATAAAACTTATTATGGGGCGTTTCAAGTTGTTCCTAAAAACTTTTTTGATGACCAATTTGAAATGATTCAAGATTATGTGAAGTCAATTTTAAACGAGTTAATTTTAGATAGAGGTTATTACAAGAAAACTTTCTCAGCACTGAGCGATATTGAAGATTCTTCTTATTTGGTATTGTTAAGAAAATTGCCACAAAAAATGAAAAGAATAAAACAAATTTTTAAGAAAGTAGAATCGAATGCGGAATTTGTACACGAATTTAATTGGGAAACGAAAGAGCGGAAGACAACGAGAAAAACTGCCATTATGACAGAAAGAAAGCTTTATGCGAAATATTACAACCGTAAATTTAAGGAGCAAAAAAATAGTATTGAAAATGCATTCCTTAAATTTAAAACAATGCAATGCTATTATTATTTACTTGAAGCAGAAAGTTTTGTACGTAAAACGATTGAAATACTAGACGGAGAAAAGAAGAAAAAATCAGATGAATTCCAAGCTGTTAAAACAATTATGAAAACGATTGAACGAAATGGATCAGTGACGGACAGAGAAAAACAAAAATATAGAAATATACATTTACTAAAAGAAGCAGATTTACGTAAAAGTTCTGTGAAAATCCAAGAATATAAAATATTAGCTCATATCGTACATGAAAGCGTGCAATACTTTCGAAATTTATTGTATTCTCCATTTTGGAGGGAAGTTTCTGAAACAGCTAACATTAATTCGCACACTTTATCTATACCACATCAACAATTACTCCATCATTTAGAATTGTTACCGCAACAAACGGAGCAATCCCCATCTTTATTATTCGTATATAAACCAACGTTTTTAGTGTATGAGTATTACGCTTTTTTTATCGTTATTTCTATATTAGAACAAATCGGATTTGAAGATAAGAATCCTATCCGTGAACAAATACAAGAACATTTTTATTTAGACGGATTACAAGATGGAACGACTGTTATCTTGCATAGAGATAATATAAAAGTGCACGTCGCATTTAATGATCTAATTGAAACACACCCCCTTATTGCACTTAGCAAAGGAAGTAATTTTTATAATGGAGAGGACACAAAGAAGCCAGATATACGTCTAGATTGTTATGTAAAGGAAGAAGAGAAGTACGTATATAAATCATCTATAATTATTGAAGTGAAATATAGCCCTATGTATAATATTTTTCAACCTATTGGTAATACGAAAGCGACGGAGCAAATGTATAAATACTGGTCTATTAAGTATGTAGAAGAACAAAGTGGAAAACGAGTTTTTCATCGTAGGGCAATTTATGAAGTGATTTGTGTATATCCAGGGAGTCATATGCATAGTAAAAAAATAGAATCTGGTTGTGGTGTGTTTTTGCAATTATATCCGTATAAGACGAAACAAGGAGAAGAGAAGTTGGCGGGAAAGCACGGGATGATTCAAATTTTTGAAAAATGGTTAAAAAGCAATAAAATGTAAAAGAAATCCTTTTTTTATAAAGGATTTCTTTAGGTTAAGAAGAATTATATGCCATAAGGAAAGAAGCATAACATGGGTCGAATTTGAAATGATAATCATCTTTCATTAGAGAAATTAACTTTTTTTGTATGTACGATTGTATAAGAAAGTAAGAAATGGTACATGTGGGGGAACAGAGTGTGAAATAGGAATTTAATTCAATTTACAGAATATAATAAGACGTAAATATTTTTAGTTGCATACGAAGGTTTGTTCTTATATGATAGTAGGTGAAAGCGTTATCAAAAACAGAGCGGCGATGGGAAAGGCGGGTAAATATGTTCCAGCGTGTTCAAACAAAGGAAGAACATTTTTGGTTCGAGCAACTGTGGGGAGATTTTTGTGAAGAAAGAAACTTAATGTTTGTAGAACGTAATTTAAATCCATCACGATTTTTATTAATAGAAGATGAACATCATATCGGTACAGTAGAATGTATTAAGTATACAGTACCTGAACAATCAAATTCGGAGTTTTTCTATCCGTTTTCTAAAAATGATTTAGTGAAAGATTTGAAAAATGTATATGAAATAGGAAAGTTAAGCATTGCGAAAACGTCTCGGGGGAGAGGACATTTCAAAAGGTTGGCAGCTATTTTATTTATGCATGCGTTAGAGACCAAAGCTGAATGGTATATTGCAGCAGTTACAAAAAGAATGTATATGTATTTACTTACACTCGGTTTTCCAATTGAGCCGATAGATAGTCCATTCCAGTTTCATGATACTTTACAAGGTGTACCAGTACGGATTCATGCTCGAAAAGGGGCTGCACATTTGTATTCTTTGAAAGAATTCCGTGATATTATTCAAGGGAATGCTCATGCGCAGGCACTTATTGCAGAATACAGTAAAAATATTATGTTAACAAAATAAAAATATATGAATATGTATAATATGAAGAAGGGTGTCATGTTACAGCCTTCTTTCTTCATACAAAAAGTAGACCCTTATTCTTGTAATAAGGGTCTACAAGGTTATAGTCCAAATATACTAAAAATCATTTTGCGGCGCTTAGGTTTCTTTTCTCTTTCATATGTTGGTTTTGAATCAGGAGTAATATATATTGGTTCTTCTTTTTTTAAGGCAGCTTCTAGTTTTTGAATTCGCTCTAACATTTCCTCCATTTCACGGCGATGTTGTAAAAGTTGGTATGTAACGACATCATTTGCTTTATCTAGCATTTGTTCTTCCATTCGATCTAGTCTTCTCGTAATTGAATTTAATTGAGCTGCTAATTGCTCAAAATCATTTGATGATGTTGTTTGAGTAGGTTGAACGTTGTGAGGTTGGTCTGCTTGAGAACGATGGTAGTCTAACATTTGATCTAAATCACCTTGTGTGAAAATAAAATGACCATATTTATTTTTTTCTATCGTAAGATTTAATTGTTGTGCAATCCGGACAACAGCCTTTGGGCTAACACCTAATTTCTTCGCGATAAATGGTGTTTTATATTCCAAAATAATCCCTCCTATATATATCCTATTGAATGATTTCTAGTTATGTAGTAAGTTCCCTTCAGGTGTGACAAAAGAAGTGTGGAATCGGCAAAGAAAGTGTTTTTTCACGAAATTGAGCTGTTTAGCATATACGATTTAAAGAAAATATTTTTTATTTATCTAAAAATTGGGATTATTATAGTTTGACGATGATAATCTAATTAGATTATCATAATTATAAATATCTTTTTTATGTATGCATATAATATATAAAAAGGTGGTTGCTAATGTAGAATTTTATTAGAGTATAAGAATGCTTACTTCACTTGAATAAATTTAAGTAGGAGGTGGCTTCCTTGCTTACACTGTAAGTAAGGAAAAGTATTTGGACATATATAGTATAAGTATAGTGATTGTTTTAATTGCCTTAACGGCATTTTTCGTTGCAGCAGAATTTGCAATTGTTAAAGTGAGGAGTTCACGAATTGACTATTTAATTGCAGAAGGAAATAATCGTGCAATATCTGTCAAAACAATCATTACAAACTTAGACGAATATTTATCAGCTTGTCAGTTAGGAATAACTGTTACAGCTCTTGGGATTGGGTGGTCTGGTAAACCTGCGCTAAAGCACATGTTTGATGTGCTGTTTGCAAATTGGAATGTCCCCACTCAACTCGCAGATATTTTGGCTATAATTTTAGTGTTTTTGTTTATCACATTTTTTCATGTGGTAGTAGGAGAGTTAGCTCCAAAAACATTCGCGATTCAAAAAGCAGAACAAGTGAGTTTCTTTGTTGCTAAGCCACTCATTTTGTTTTATCGTATTGCATTCCCATTCATTTGGCTTTTAAATGGATCAGCTCGGCTAATTACGAAATTTTTTGGGTTGAAACCACCAAAAAAGCATGACGAAGTGCATTCAGAAGAAGAATTGCGGTTGTTGGTTTCAGAAAGTTATAAAAACGGTGAGATTAATCAATCTGAATATAAGTATGTAAATAAAATATTTGAATTTGACGATCGTATCGCAAAAGAAATAATGGTACCACGAACAGAAATGAATATATTAAATAAAGAAATGCCTGCCGAAGAGGCTTTACAAAAAATGTCTCATGAAAAATATACGAGGTATCCGGTGGTTGATGGCGATAAGGACCATGTAATAGGCTTTGTGAATTTTAAAGATATATTTACAGATTTTGTGAAGCATCGAGTTGTTAGTGAAAAGACAGTGGAGCAATATATTAGGCCAATTATTCTAGTAATTGAATCTATCCCAATTCATGATCTATTTTTAAAAATGCAAAGGGAAAGGACGCATATTGCTATATTAATTGATGAATATGGTGGTACATCAGGTCTTGTAACCGTTGAAGATATTTTAGAAGAAATTGTAGGGGATATTCAAGATGAGTTCGATACTGATGAACAACCGGAAATCCAACAAGTTAGTGAGACGAAAACAATTTTAGAAGGAAAAGTACTTGTTAGTGAAGTGAATGCATTATTAGGTTTGACTATTGATGACGATGATGTCGATACGATTGGCGGCTGGATACTAACGAAAAATATTGAGATCGCCGAAGGAGATACCGTTGAAATTGAGAACTATAAGTTTTGTGTGAAGGAATTAGATGGGCACTATATTAAGAGGTTGGAAGTAACGAAACCTTCAGAATCGATTGTTATTGTGGGGGATGAAAAAAAAATTTCGCTCCAAGAACAAATTAGTTCGTAAACTCTGCTTTGTAGCAGAGTTTTTTTTGAGCAAAATGTTTTTTGGGGTGTTAGGGCTATGATACAATTACATAAGTCAGACCTTTCACTAGGTGAAATAAATGTAACGTATTATTGTATGCGTATATTCGGAAGGAGAACCACTATGAAAAAGCATTTATATATAAATGGGGTATGGAAATCAGTAGGGACGTATAAACCATTGTATGCACCATATTCTGAAGAAAAATTAGCGGAGATTGCGCAAGGTACAGAGGATGACGTAAAGGAAGCAATAGTTTCGGCTAAAAATGCAATGAAAGAAATGAAAAAATTATCTGCATACGATCGCGCAACTATTTTAGAAAAGGTTGCACAAAAAATGGATGAGAGAAGAGAAGAGTTTGCAGTGATTATCGCAAAAGAAGCTGCAAAACCAATTTGTGCTGCACGGGGAGAAGTAGATCGCACTGTTCAAACATATAAGTTTGCAGCTGAAGAAGCGAAGCGAATATATGGTGAGACGTTACCATTAGATGCGGCACCAGGAGCAGAGGGCCGTATAGCGTATACAATTCGACAACCAATCGGAGTTATTGGTGCTATTACACCGTTTAATTTTCCACTTAATTTAGTAGCACATAAAGTAGGTCCGGCAATTGCGGCTGGAAATACTATAGTGCTAAAGCCAGCCGACCAAACGCCACTTTCGTCATATGCATTGGTGGAATTATTTGAAGAAGCTGGTTTACCAAAGGGAGCTTTCAATATAATTTCTGGACCTGGACCTGTTGTAGGTGAGGCATTAGTAAAAGATGAGAACGTTGCTTGTATTACTTTTACAGGAAGTCCAAAAGTAGGTATTGGAATTAAGCAAAAAGCTGGATTGAAACGAGTGACGTTAGAATTAGGATCAAATGCTGCTGTTATCATTGATGAAGACGTTGAATTGACAGACGAAATAATTGAACGTGTAAAATGGGGCGCGTTTGTGAATAATGGACAAGTTTGTATTTCTGTACAACGTGTTTTTGTACATGAATGCAAAATAGATGAGTTTATTACAAAATTAACAAAAGCAATGGAAAACGTTGTAGTAGGAGACCCGCTTCATGAAGAAACAGATGTATCAGCACTTATTTCAAAAAAAGATGTAGAACGTGTAAGTTCATGGGTAGAAGAGGCAGTTAAGGCAGGAGCAAATGTTGTATACGGTGGTAACAAACGTGATGCAAGGATTTTTGAACCAACTGTATTAACAAATGTTCCAGAGTATGTATCTGTTCAGTGCCAAGAAGTTTTCGGTCCACTTATGACTGTAAATCCATTTATAGAATTTAATGAGGCTTTAGAACAAGTAAATAATTCACGTTATGGATTACAAGCAGGTGTATTTACAAACAATTTATGTAAAGCAATGCGTACAATTGATGAATTAGAAGTCGGTGGTGTCATGATTAATGATATTCCAACGTTCAGGGTTGATCATATGCCTTATGGTGGTGTGAAAGAGAGTGGCACAGGTCGTGAAGGAATTAAATATGCAATAGAAGAAATGACAGAAATGAAATTAGTGTGTATTAAAAAATAAAGTAGATCGAGCTTAAACATCGCAATAAAAAACGAGCAGGAAATGTTTACGATTCCATACTCGTTTTTTATTGTTTGTTTTACGTTTCTCGGAACGATTTCATTTAATCAAGTGTACCTTTTACTTCATTTCTTGTTTGAAAATAGCATCTTCTACATAAATTTGTTCTTTGTCAACAGCAGTGCTATGAGATAGTACTAAACCGATTGGTGTTTCTGTACCTTTATTTTGAACAATTGTAAAAGGAACATTTTTTTCATTTGCTAATTTAATGTATTTTGATAAATGTGGGTAAGCAATGCTACCATTTAGGAATAGTTGTAATGATTGAGAAGAACGTATGCTACCCGTTACTTCTGTATACACATTACTTTGCATTACTTGACCGATTGTTAAAGCGACTTCTACACGCTCACGTAATGTAGTTAAGTACATATTACGTTCTTCTGGTTTGTTTTGCTTTTGGCCATATATGCCTTCTTGGAGATAATCTTCCACATTTTTATTTACCATATTTTTCACACCTTTCAATTCTTATTGTACGCAAGAATTAAAAAGGATGCAAAAAAAAGTAGTTTTGAACAGAAAAATAATTAAAAAATGAGAAAGAAAAAGAGATATATGAATAAAACTTATTTAATAAGAAAGGAAAAATAAATTTTATCAACAGAAATTAACAAAATGTGACAATAATCTATTAACGAAATGTATTTTTTGTGTTAATATTCAAAATATAAAGGGTATTCGTCGTATGGAAATGGAGGGAATGGAGGTTTTTCCAATCGATAAGGATATTAAAGAAGTATTTTGTTCGCACTTGAAAAACAACAAGCACCAATTCGTAGAGAACTGGAAAAACAAAATGATAATTTCCGAAAAAGATCCATTTAAACAAGAAGTAGTTCAAAATGGAGAAGATTTATTAGAGTTAATTATCGAACTTGTTATGGAAGATAAAGATATTAATTATCTTCAACCATTATGTGAGAAAATTGCCATTGAGCGTGCAGGGGCAGATGTGAATATTGGAGATTTTGTCTATAATGCAAATGTGGGAAGAAATGAACTTTTTGAAGCAATGTGCGAATTGGATGTAAGCGCTCGTGAACTGAAACCGATTATGGCCAAAATACATATTTGTTTTGACAAATTAATTTATTATACCGTTTTAAAATACTCAGAAATTATATCGAAAAATTTAGAAGAAAAACAGCAATATATAAACGAAACACATAAAGAAAGGCTTACGATTCTAGGGCAAATGTCGGCTAGTTTTGTCCATGAATTTCGTAATCCGCTAACTTCAATTATGGGATTTGTAAAGTTATTGAAGACAGACCATCCTAATCTATCGTATTTAGATATTATTTCACATGAATTAGATCAATTGAATTTTAGGATTTCACAATTTTTACTTGTGTCGAAAAAAGAAATGTGGAATGAATCTGAACGTTTTTGGCTAAATGATTTGTTTCAAGATATTATACAATTTTTGTATCCAAGTTTAGTAAATGCAAATGTTTTGATTGAAAAAAAATTGCCATATCCTATTCCACTTATTGGCTACCGGAGTGAAGTGAGACAAGTATTTTTAAATATTTTAATGAATTCAATTGATGCTCTTGAATCGGTGAAAGAAGAGCGGAAAATTATCATTGATGTATTTGAAGAGGATACCACTATTCGCATTGTTATAAAAAATAATGGGCCTATGATTCCAGCGGAAAGTGTAGAAACCATTTTTGAGCCATTTGTAACTACTAAAAAGCTAGGAACTGGAATTGGACTATTTGTATGTAAACAAATTGTAGAAAAGCATAAAGGATCCATATTATGTCGTTCGAATAACGACTGGACAGAATTTCAAATTGAGTTTCAAAAGTAAACAGTCTACACCATAGGAATGGTGTAGACTGTTTTAATTTGTAAGTATAACGGCCTCTAACTTTGGATCCTCAGTTGAATAACCTATTATTGAAATTGTGTAAATTGAATTTGGTTCAACGTTGAACTTAGGAATGGTTAATAGTACTTTTTTTGAATCAGCAAGTGAAACTTCAATATCTGCTGTACCAGGGCTAACTTGTAAAAAATCTGTTACTTGTTTAAAGAGTACATTTTCAAATAAATGATCCCCATCTTTCAAATTAACATTTACAACCGGAGTGTCTGGTGAAAAATGTGCAAACCGTATTTTTGCTTGACCAGATGGTAAATGAGTATTATCAAGAATAGGTTGTAATTGGAGATGATTATCGCTATTGACTGCTGCAAGGGTATAAGTGTGATTCCCCATTATGGGTACTAATGCTGAGAATATTGGAGTTTCGTTTCCAACAGGGACAATATCAATACGGTATTTACCTTGTACTAATGATAAGTAAGGACTGAATTGTTTAAAGGAAATATTTTTAATCACTTTTTGTCCATTTACAATAATATCAACTGCTGGTGTATGGGGAGCTGTGTGGAAAATTCTCATATGTGACGGCAAAGTTGCTTCTTGTGAATCTCTCTTTTCATATGCTTGTACAAGTTTTGTAATTGCATCATGATATTTCATATAGAGTTCCACATACTTTTTAGGATTGCTATATTGGTAGTAACGAGCAAGTTGTTCGTAACGTGCAGCTTCTTGTCCGTATTTTTCAATTTCGGGTTGAGTCATAAAACATTCCTCCTTCATCATTACAACTATATGCGAAGCTGGAAAGAAGATATGCGAAAAAAACTGTTTTTCTAAAAGGAAAAGTTAAAATAGGGATTTTTTTATTTATAGGCAAACACACATACAAATCGGTAATTGTCCTACATAATTTATAAAGGAAAGGTAGTTTGACTTTGAAGGAAGGAGCACAATGGGGATGTGGATATCCCGGGTATGTAGTGTGAATTTAGTTATGGAGGATTTCGTGCTTTAGGCTGTGGTACAAATGTTGGATTTGCACTATAAGTATTTCTATTCCCAATAAGTGAACTGGCTGGAAAAGGTAATATCGGATAAAAGAGCGTCGTGCCGAACTGATTACTGTGGTTAATCGGTTCTTTTTTTATTGTTTTAAATAGATGGTACTACTTGTTTAGTAATAGTTACGATAATTGTGATTTGTTATCTATATAGTGAAGTGAAATGTCGAATTTTGTTTGAAAATATGCAATATAAAGTAGGATAATAGGAAGGAGATTAACGGGAGTTCCGTCGAAGTTTACACAATGTCGGCAATTGAAGGAAGCTGATATTATGTTAAAAAAGCATTTAATTTGTTGTTATCTTAAATCAAGGAGGGGTGTTTAAGCGGACAGATAAGGATTGGTCTTTAATTCATGTTCTGAATTTTCTGTTTTTAAACTAATATTTTGCACTCATTTGTATATTTTATAATAGTTTTTTGATAAATTCACTGCTTTCGCAGAGGGTTCTTTTTTATGAAAGAAACGTCAATTTTCTTCATATATATATACAAATTGGAGAAATGGGGGAGCGCTATGCGCGATTACTTAATTAAACCACTTGTTGGTCAGCCGTATCCAATGATTTCACATGGAGAAGGTGTTTATTTGTATGATCAAAACGGAAACAAATATTTTGATGGTTCGTCAGGAGCAATTACGGCAGGTATTGGGCATGGCGTAAAGGAGATTGCAGACGTTATTAAAAAGCAAGCAGAGGAGATTGCTTTCGTATATAGGTCACAGTTTACGAGTGAACCAGCTGAAAAATTAGCGAAGAAGTTAAGTGATTTAAGTGTAGGAGATTTGAACTGGAGCTTTTTTGTAAATAGTGGTACGGAAGCAAATGAAACAGCTATGAAAATTGCAATTCAGCATTTTCAGGAGCGCGGTATTCAAGGGAAACATAAAATTTTGTCACGATGGATGAGCTATCATGGTATTACTATGGGAGCCTTATCAATGTCTGGGCATCCGCTGCGCAGACAACGTTTCGTATCTATTTTGGAAGATTATCCAACTATTCCAGCTCCTTACTGTTTTAGATGCCCTGTACAGAAGGTATATCCAACTTGCCAGCTTGCTTGTGCGACTGAACTAGAAAGAG
Source organism: Bacillus silvicola (assembly GCF_050524305.1). NCBI lineage: Bacteria > Bacillati > Bacillota > Bacilli > Caryophanales > Bacillaceae > Bacillus > Bacillus silvicola. The sequence goes on along the minus strand of NZ_JBNGVC010000001.1, from coordinate 189,727 downwards.
CGATTGACCGAATTGGTGCAGAACATATTGCAGCTTTTATCGCTGAACCGATTATTGGGGCTGCTGGAGGCGCGATTGTCCCGCCGAAAGAATATTATAAAGTAATTAAAGATATTTGTAGTCATTACGATATATTATTTATTGCGGATGAAGTAATGACTGGACTTGGTCGTACTGGTGCATGGTTTGCGATGGAGCACTGGGGTGTAGAACCGGATATTATGACGCTTGGTAAGGGGCTCGGAGCGGGATATACACCAATGGCAGCGACAGTTGTAAGTGACCGTGTTATGGAGCCGATTTTACGTGGATCACGTTCTGTAATGAGCGGGCATACGCTTAGTGCAAATCCATTGTCTGCAGCAACGGCATTAGCTGTTATTGAATATATGGAGAAACATAATCTACCTGAAAAAACAGCAGAAAAGGGAGAGTATTTATTAAAAGGTTTACAGAAAGTTCAGCAACAATCGACAATTATTGCCGATGTACGTGGAAAAGGATTGCTAATTGGAATAGAATTGCAACCGTTTACAAAAGCGTCGGAACTTATTTCGGTTGCGGCTAAAAATGGATTACTCTTATACCAAGCTGTTTCAGGGCAAGCAGGAAAAGAGGATAGTGCACTGCTTGTTGCACCACCAATGACAACTACATATTCCGAGTTAGATGAATTACTTTCAATTTTTGTAAAGAGCGTGGAAGAGATGATGCAAAAAGGAGGGCATAGTATCGCATGACAACTATTACAAATACATTCGGTAAATTAAAAGAAGTAGAGGAAGTAATTTCTTTGTTCCATGATGATATGACATTAATGTTTGGGGGATTTGGAGGGATTGGATCCCCTCCATCTTTAATTCAAGCTGTTTTAGATAAAGGCATTACGAATTTAAATTTAATAGGAAATGATACTGGATTTCCTGATGTAGGAATCGGTCGTCTTGTTACGAATGAAAGGGTTAAATCTTTAGTTACTTCTCATATTGGATCAAACCCAAATGCGGGAAGACAATTAAATGAAGGCAGATTGCAGATTGAGTTTTCTCCGCAAGGAACATTAGCAGAGCGTATTCGCGCTGGTGGTGTAGGCCTTGGTGGTATTTTAGTTGATGTTGGTGTCGATACGATTGTAGAAGAAGGAAAACGAACAGTTGAAATGAATGGAAAGACATATTTAGTTGAAACAGCTTTAACGGCTGAAGTCGCAATTGTATATGCGAAAAAAGCGGATCCGTTTGGAAATCTGGTATTTGATAAAAGCGCTCGTAATATGAATCCGCACGTAGCTATGGCTGGGGACATAACGATTGTAGAAGCAGAAGAAATTGTTCCACTTGGAAGTTTAGATCCAGAAGAAATTGTCGTCCCGGGTGTATTTGTAAATTATATCGTGCCATCGGAAGGAGTGAATTGGAAATGGGTATGGGCGTAGAAGTGAGAGATAAGATTGCAAGACGTGCAGCGAGAGAAATTCAAAATGGCATGATTGTAAATTTAGGTATTGGAATCCCATCGCTTGTACCGAATCATTTGCCAGAAGATATGAATGTTATGTTTCACGCAGAAAACGGTATTGTCGGTATGGGACCAACGCCAAGTAAAGGGAATGAAGATGAGAATTTATGTAATGCAGCTGGTTTACCAACATCGCTCATTACAGGAGCAAGTTATTTCGATAGCTGTATGGCGTTTGGCATGATTCGAAAAGGATTACTTGATGTTACGATACTTGGTTCGTTACAAGTAAGTGAAAATGGTGATTTAGCAAACTGGATTGTACCAGGAAAACGCGTTCCAGGTATTGGAGGAGCGATGGATTTAGCGCAAAAAGCGAAGCGAGTCGTTGTTGTGATGAATCATGTGGATAAATACGGAAATGCAAAGATTGTTTCGGAATGTACATTGCCATTAACTTCGAAAAAATGTGTAGATTTAATTATTACAGACATGGCTGTAATGGAAGTGACTCCAAGTGGACTTGTCTTACAAGAATTAATGAGTCCGTACAATGTAGAAGATGTAAAACGACATACGACGGCTGATTTTCAAATAAGCTCAAATTTACTAGTAATTGAATGAGGGGAGCTGTAATATATGGAGCAATTAAAAAAACAAGTTTGTGATTATATTGAGAGTCATGAAGAAGAGAGCGTAAAATTTTTAACACGATTAATTCAAGAAAAGAGCGTATCTGGTGATGAAAGTGGTGCGCAGGCAATTGTTATTGAAAAGTTGCGTGAGTTAGGTCTAGACCTCGACATTTGGGAGCCTGCTTTTAATGAAATAAAAGATCACCCTTATTTCGTATCACCTCGTACAAGCTTTACAGATAGCCCGAACATTGTAGCGACTTTAAAAGGAAGTGGCGAAGGGAAATCTATGATTTTAAATGGCCATATTGATGTCGTGCCAGAAGGCGATGTAAATCAGTGGGACCATCATCCGTATAGTGGAGAGAAAATAGGAAACCGCATATATGGACGTGGAACAACAGATATGAAAGGCGGCAATGTCTCACTTATGCTTGCGATGGAAGCGATTATTGAATGTGGTATTGAACTAAAAGGTGATATACATTTTCAAAGTGTAATAGAAGAAGAGAGCGGTGGGGCAGGAACATTAGCAGCTATTTTACGAGGGTATAAGGCAGATGGCGTTATTATTCCTGAGCCGACGAATATGAAATTTTTTCCGAAACAACAAGGGTCAATGTGGTTTCGTCTACATATAAAAGGCAAAGCAGCACACGGTGGTACACGTTATGAAGGAGTAAGTGCTATAGAAAAAAGTATGTTTGTTGTAGATCATTTGAGAAAATTAGAAGAGAAGAGAAATAGTCGAATTACAGATCCATTATTTAAGGGGATTCCGATTCCGATTCCAATTAACATTGGGAAAATTGAAGGGGGAAGCTGGCCAAGTTCTGTTCCCGATTCATTAATTTTAGAAGGAAGATGTGGTATTGCGCCGAATGAGACTATAGAGGCAGCAAAAGAAGAGTTTGAAGGCTGGATTGGTGAATTAAAAGAAGTGGATAGTTGGTTTGTAAAAAATCCTGTAGAAGTAGAATGGTTTGGAGCGAGATGGGTTCCTGGTGAACTAGAAGAAAATCATCCGCTTATTACAACGCTTGGGCATAACTTTGTTGAAATTGAAGGGAACGAACCGATTATAGAAGCATCGCCATGGGGAACAGATGGAGGTTTGTTCACACAAATCGCTAACGTACCAACGATAGTATTTGGTCCAGGAGAGACGAAAGTAGCACATTATCCAAACGAATATATAGAAGTTGATAAAATGATTGCTGCCGCGAAAATAATTGCATGTACATTACTAGATTGGTGTGAGGTGAAGAAATGAAATACTATGAATCTTTTAGTGAACAGACAAAGTATTACACAGTAGAAGGGGTATTAGACTATTTTAATAAACGTGTTAGAGTTGATCACTATACAGGAAATGTTGAACGCATTATACAAACAATCGATGAATTAGCAGAGAAACATTCTTTCACTAAATGTATTATTAAAGGAAAGGGAGAGCATGTTTCAACATGGCTCTCTTTCGGTTTCTTATTGGAAGCAACGATACCTCATTATTTTCAAGGTCACGCTGCGTACTTCTTCGTGAAATATCATTCCAATGAAAGACGAAATAGTATTCATTGGAATGAGGAAGATAGCATTTTAAGTGGTGTAAAAGCAAAAGAAGTGAAAGAAAAAATAGTCCCAGAGGAGTTTGTGTTAAGAAAAGCGACAGAAGAAGACGCGGAAGAATTAGCAATTGTCTTTGGGAAAGTATTTGAAGTTTATCCGACACCTTTAAATGAAGCGAGTTATGTAAAGCAGACGATGAAGGAAGACGATACAATTTACTATGTTTATGAATTTAAAGGGAAAATTATTAGTACAGCATCTGCTGAGATGAATGTGAAAGAAGGTAATGCAGAATTAACGAATTGTGCTACATTACCTGAATATCGAAAACATGGTTTTATGAAAAGTTTGCTAATTAAGTTAGAGGAAGAACTTCAAGAAAGATCTATTTTTTGTTCGTATACAATTGCTCGTTCGCTATCTTTCGGTATGAATGCAGCCTTTCATCAATTAGGCTATACATATACGGGAAGGCTCGCGAATAATTGCTACATTTTTGATAAGTTGGAAGATATGAATATATGGGTGAAAGATTTATCAAGCTATTCGAACGCAGTAAGATTCCCGCCTCAAAATTCGGCTGTAAAGCAAAGCAGTTAGGTGGGAGTCAGGATAATAATCAGTGGGGATGAATAAAGCCCCACTGATTAAAGTTTCACTTAACCATAAATAAGCGATAAAAATATATACAAATTTCATCAAAATAATGGAACGGGATCGTCATGCTTATAATCGCACAGAGGGATGCCGAAAATTCAGCATGTATTTGCCAGATTTTCGGCAAAAGGGGGGATGACATTGCTAGCAGTTTCGACACAAGAAGTCATTGAAGCGATTTTGGGCAGTATTGATGAGGCTATACACGCAGTAGATGAAAATGGAATTACAATTTTTTACAATACCGTTGCAGCAAAACATGATGGATCCAAAATTGAAAAAGTGTTAGGAAAGCATTTGTTAGAAGCGTTCCCTTCTTTATCTAGGGACACGAGTACATTGATGAAGGTGTTAGATACAAAAAAACCAATTGTACATCAAGCGCAGCATTATCAAAATTTAAATGGAGAAGATGTTTGTACGGTAAATACGACGTTACCTATTTTTATAGATGGAAATATTGCTGGTGCTGTTGAAATTGCAAAGGACTATTCTACAATTCAAAAACTTACTGATACAATAGTCGATTTACAGTCAAAAATAAAGCGATCATCTGGCAAAAAAGCGATAAAAAAGCATGTTGCGTTTGAGACGATAGTAACTAATGATGCTCGGTTTAAACAGACGAAAGAATTAGCGCAAAAAGTAGCGCCAACTGATGCAAATGTTTTAATATATGGTGAAACTGGAACAGGGAAAGAGCTATTTGTGCAAGCCATTCATGAAGCGTCTAAACGGAAAAATAAGCCATTTATTGCACAAAACTGCGCAGCTTTGCCAGAGTCGCTATTAGAAAGTTTATTGTTTGGAACGACAAAAGGAAGCTATACAGGGGCAATTGAACGAGCTGGATTGTTTGAACTTGTAGATGGAGGAACATTGTTTTTAGATGAACTGAATTCAATGCCACTCGATTTACAAGCGAAAATGCTACGTGTATTAGAGGATGGAGTTATTCGTCGCATTGGTGATAATAAGACGAGAAAAGTAGATGTTCGCGTTATTACTGCGATGAATCAGCCTCCAGAAGTATGTTTAAGAGAAAATAAAATCCGCACTGATTTATACTATCGATTAAATGTGTTTTCATTATATATCCCGCCACTTCGCGAAAGAACTGAGGATGTACTGTTATTAGCGTCTTATTTTTTGAAAGAATATAATAAAAGTTATAAAAAAGGTGTACTTCAAATGGATAAGGAAGCAAAAGAAAGATTACAAGCTTATCAATGGCCAGGAAATGTTCGTGAGTTAAAACATACGATTGAACATGCAGTCATTATTGCGGAAGGGAGTTCATTAACCGCAAAGTGTTTACCACGTATATTTAGGAAAGAGAAACTTCCAAAGAAGAAAAGTATATTACCGCTTAGGGAAGCTCTTCATCAAACGGAAAAAGAATTAATAGATCAAGCGTTAATTGAAACGGAAGGGAATATTTTGCAAGCAGCAAAAATGTTAGGTATTCCGCGTCAAACGCTTCAATATAAACTGAGCAAGTACGACAAAACCGCCGAATAATCGGCGGTTTTTGTGTGTTTGCACCAATAAAAGAGCGTTTACATATATAAAAAGTAATGAATATGATAGTAAATATTGTTTTAGTACTGCACTTGAAAATATTTTTTCTCATATATAATAGGGTATTTCTCACATTTACTTATCAAGAATATGAAGTTGGCATAATTATTGCTTATATAAAGGATGAGCGTATAAAAAGGGGGAATAGCAATGTTACATGATGTATACAAACCAAATCGTCACTGGAAAGATATCGAATTATGGAAAGATATTACAGAGGAACAATGGAATGATTGGGTTTGGCAATTAACGAATACGATCAAAACTTTAGATGATTTAAAGAAAGTAATTAACTTGACACCTGAAGAAGAAGAAGGCGTTAAAATTTCAACGAAAACAATCCCGTTAAACATTACACCGTACTATGCTTGGCTAATGAATCCTGATGACCCACGCTGTCCGATTCGGATGCAATCAGTACCGATTTCGGAAGAGTTATATAAAACAAAATATGATTTAGAAGATCCTCTTCATGAAGATGAAGATTCACCAGTTCCAGGGTTAACGCATCGTTATCCAGACCGTGTACTATTTTTAGTAACGAATCAATGTTCTATGTATTGCCGTTACTGTACACGTCGTCGTTTTAGTGGACAAATTGGGATGGGCGTACCGAAAAAGCAATTAGATGATGCGATTGCTTATATTAGTGAAACACCACAAGTACGTGACGTTTTAATTTCTGGCGGTGATGGACTTCTAATTAATGATAAAATTTTAGAATATGTATTAAAGAATTTACGAGCAATCCCGCATGTCGAGATTATTCGTATCGGAACGAGAGCACCGGTTGTATTCCCGCAACGTATTACAGAAAACCTATGTAACATTATTAAAAAATACCATCCAGTATGGCTAAATACGCATTTTAACACTTCTATTGAGATTACAGAAGAATCGAAACTAGCATGTGAAATGCTTGCAAATGCAGGTGTTCCAATTGGAAACCAAGCTGTAATCTTAGCTGGAATTAATGACAGCGTTCCAATCATGAAAAAACTTATGCACGATTTAGTAAAAATTCGTGTTCGTCCATATTACATTTATCAATGTGATTTATCAGAAGGTATCGGTCATTTCCGTGCACCAGTTTCTAAAGGTCTTGAAATTATTGAAGGCTTACGTGGACATACATCTGGTTATGCAGTACCGACATTCGTTGTTGATGCACCGGGCGGAGGCGGAAAAATTGCGCTTCAGCCAAACTATTTAATTTCACAAAGTGCGGATAAAGTGGTACTTCGTAACTTTGAAGGGGTTATTACAACGTATCCAGAACCAGAAAATTATATCCCAGGAAGAGCAGAAGGCTACTTTAAAGAAATTTATCCGACTTATGAAGAGAAACGTTCTGATATCGGCGTTGCAGGATTGATGAGTGATAAGAAATTTAATCTTGTTCCAGATGATTTACAACGTATGAATCGCCGTAAAGATTATGAAGTCAATGAAACGCATGCTTCTTTAAAAGATAAACGTGATAAGCGTGATCAATTAAAAGATAAAAAATATCAAGCACAAATGGCAAAGTTAGAAGATGACAAAAAAAATGAGGGTGACGCAGTATGAATTGTATGTGGTGTGACAGTACAGAAGCGAAAGAAAGCTTGAATACTGTATATTGGGAATTACCAGATGGTACGAAAGCCATTGAAATCCAAGAAACACCATGTATAACTTGTTCCTCATGTGGAATGGATTATCAATCAGACCATACTGTAAAAGAAATTGAAGACCAGTTGTTTTTAATCTATACGAAAGATTTGCCAAAACAACTAACGTACGAAGAGTTGATGGGAAGACCTCGTCTATTAAAAAGGAATTATTTCGACTTTTAACCAGCTTTTATGCTGGTTTTTTTCTATTTCGCCTTGTATAATGTACCCAAGTTAGAAAGGTAGGGAATATTTTTGAAAAAGACATTTTACCATTATATGATGAAGCACCGTGCAGCTTTATTTAAAAATGAAATATCAGATTTAGCAGAGGCGATGTATGATGATTTAAGTTTTCCGAAGCAATCTGAAGACTATGATGAAATTAGTTCATATTTAGAGTTAAGTGGAATGCTAGAGAGTATGTCTATATTTGATGAAGCATGGGATTTATATATACAAGAGAGATAACGATATTGGAGTGCTACGTAAATGAAAACATAAGGAATACATTACTTTAAAAAAGTGAAGTATTTCTTATGTTTTTTTATTAAATTTCGCCTTGCTGTTAGAACATAAATGTTAAGTAAAAGCTAGTATATATACTAGCTTTTTTGAGTTATACACACATTCTACTTTTTTATTGAAAAAATTTATGAATATAAGCTTCTGTGATAAGCGTTTTTATGTAGGTTGCATATACTGTTATCAAAATCACGACGTTAAAAAAAGGAGAGATATAGATGGCAAGGAAAAAACAACCTAAATACAACGTAGGGGACATTGTCGTGATTACGCTATATGGAACCGTTGGGAAAGTTACAAATATGAAGGTTTTAGATGGAGTTTACGTATACGAAGTAAATAATCACGATGGATTTTATGTAGAGCAAACTCTGCAGCATGTGACGGAGCAAGAAATGAAAAAGGGCGACACAGAGTGGATTGAATTAAATTATAACTTTACGTTTGGTGATCTCGTGCAAGTAACTGGGTATGATAAAGACGTTTTTCGTATTGTTGGTTTTCGTACAGAAGTATGGAGATATAAAAATGATGCATGGGAAGATACTATATATGAATTGTCACGAATTACGGATGGTGAATGGTTAGAAGCTGATGAATCGGATTTAACATTACTTGCTAATGCACAAACGGCAAATGCAATTTTGAAGAAAATGAAACAAGATAAAGCTGGTATGAATAAATTGGATTTAGGAAAGTTGAAGTCAATTAACAATTCGAAAAAAGTAAGTGTAAAGACGAATCGCCAAGAAATTATTGATGGATTATTAGATATTTATAATGATTATCATTTGTTATTCGATACATTTAAAGATGAAGAATACAAAATTGTTATGGATGTTGTTCATAATTATTTAGTTAAATTGACAGAGAAAAAATAGTTAACTAGAAAGAGAGAATAAATTGAACAACAACATATGCAGTATAAGGTATGCCTACAATTATTAAAAAAATAAAAAGCCATTTAATAAGAGAGTCTGCCCATTGATCTTCATGCATGAACTCTTCTTTTGTTTGCCCTACTTCTTGATCTACTTCATATTGGTATTCCATAATTATTTCCCCCTTTTTGATAGCTTGTACTACCATCGTATGCACCTCGTCCAAAAGATATGACCTATAAAAAAAGAAAAACTATTTTTCTAATCTCATATACATAATTTTGAGATTTTTTCATAAAACAGAAATAAAGGAGTGATGCTCATGAAGGAAATTGAAGTCGTAATTGATACGGAAGAGATTGCGGAGTTTTTTTATGAGCAACTAATTGAAAGAGGATACGTTCCAAAAAGAGAAGAAATTGAGGACCTAGCAGATATTACATTTGAGTATTTATTAGAGAAATGCATGATTGATGAAGTTTTTGATGAAGAGGAAGATTGAAAGTAACGACGGGCTTAACTCGTCGTTTTTTACTCTTTACAAACTTGTCACAAACAGAGTCAACAATTATTGGTATAATTAAAAGAAATTTTTATACAAGAGGTGAAGGGATGTTCAAAAAAATTATTGATTCTTTATTAGGAAAGAAAAAATATCGTTCGTATTCAAGTAGTGATTATCGTCATAGAGGGCGCTCTTATTCAAGTAGCGATTATAAACGACGTTCATCTGATTATGGGCATCATCATTATAAAAGAAAACGTAAAAGCCGTAGCTTCTTTTCAAGTAGTTGATGAAATGGCGTCGTATACTAGCTTTATTTGATAGACCACTGCGAAAAAATACAATTGTTGCAGAACGTTATAGCATTGAATCGGTAATTGGAATGGGCAGTTATGGGATTACATATGTCGTTAATGATTTACAAATAAATAAATATAAAGTCTTAAAACAATTAAGACAAAGTAAACAAAGATATGAGTCTGGTAGAAAATCATTTGAACAAGAGAAAATGATTTTACAAACATTAAATCATCATGCAATTCCTAGTCTATATGATCATTTCGTATGGGAGAAAAAGAGCTTTTTTGTGATGGAGTATATGCCGGGAGAAAATTTCGAAGATTATATTTTCTTAGATGGGCATGTATATAAAGAACGAGAGGTTTTTAAAATTTTATATGAAATATTAGGAATTGTTTCAGTTTTTCATAGTAAAGGTATCATTCACCGAGATTTACGTATTCCGAATATATTAATGAAAGAAAATCAAATTAGTATTATTGATTTTGGTTTGGCTAAATTGAAAGGTGAGGGTGATGAGAGAGCTACAACTTATGAAGGGGAACAAGCTTTGATGCGAGAAGTTCACTTTCGTAGCGATTTTTATGCGCTCGGTCATTTCGTATTATTTTTACTGTATGCTAGTTATGAATCAACTGAAAAAAAAGAAAAACCTTGGTATGAAGAGTTAGTATTGGAAGAATATAATCGCGAAATGCTAATGCGAATGTTACAAATGAAAGCGCCATACTATGAGAATGTACAAGATCTGAAAAAAGATGTAGCTTACACTTTAGAAAGGATGGAGACCCCATGTTTCAAAAGTTTTTAGCAAGCGTTGGTATTGGTAGTGCAAAAGTAGATACGGTTCTTGAAAAAGATGAGTATATAGTTGGAGAAGAGATAGTAGGAAAGGTTCATATAACTGGAGGCTCAGTTAGCCAACAAATTGAAAGCATTTACTTAACGTTATCGACGTCTTATGTAAGAGAAGTGGATGATAAAAAAGTAACGGCAACGTATGATTTAGAGCGAGTTCGTTTAACAGAACCTTTTTCTGTTGAGCCGAATGAAAAAAAGGAAATTTCATTTTCATTTAAACTGCCAGTTGAAACACCGCTTACACTTGGAATGAAAACAGTTTGGGTACATACAGGCCTTGATATTAAACGTAGTATAGACCCAAGTGATCGTGATTACATTCAAGTGTTGCCAAATGCACTATTAAATAGTGTGTTAGAGAGTGTAAATCAATTAGGTTTTAAAGCGCGTCATATAGAATGTGAAGAGTTGCCGTATCGATTACGTAAGCAAGTTCCATTCGCACAAGAGTTTGAGTTTGTTCCTGTTTCCGGACAGTATTATGGGAAATTAGACGAGCTAGAATTATTAATTTTGCCAAGCACTTACGATCGCCTAGAGATTATTATGGAAGTAGACAGAAAATCTCGTGGATTAGCAGGTTTATTTACGGAAGCGCTTGATCTTGACGAGAAAGTGATTCGCTTTACAGTAACGAATGAAGATATTCCAGCGATGAAAGAAAAAATTAACAATTATATTTTTTAATAAACTATGCATAAAAAAGAAATGGAGAGGAAAACTAAAACAACCGCTCCATTTTTTTGCATAGTGAGGTTATGTATGTGAAACGATATCGACATTTATACTTGTTAAGTTTTACGCTACTCATTTGTTTTGTCGTATTATCACTTTCGTATCATACCGCTTGTATTGAGAAATTTGACAATATAGTTGCGCATTTTATTCAAAGTTTTCGAAACGACTACTTGACAGCCTACTTTACTTGGGTGTCTTTTATCGGTTCCAAAAGAATATATTTTCCGTTACTCATTATACTTGTAATGTATTTTCTCGTTAGAAAAAAGTTGCTTAGTGCATTACTTCTAACAATTAATTATTATGGATCTCGTTATTTAAACAGTATGCTTAAACTATGGTACGAACGAGCAAGACCTGATGTAACGCAGCTTGTTACTGCAACTGGATATAGTTTTCCGAGCGGTCATACGATGAATGCTACTGCTTTTTTAGGATTTATTGCATACGTCACAATTACAGAAGATCGTATTTCATTGCATAAAAAGTTGCTGATTATTTTTATAGCGAGCTTTGTTGTATTATCTATTTCAGTTAGCCGGATTTATCTTGGCGTGCACTATCCATCTGATATATTAGCCGGATGGGCAGCGGGCGGTAGCTGGCTCGTTTTATGTGTTATATTTCATAAGGCGTTCATCAAAAAAGAACCTATGTCATAATAGGTTCTTTTTGCATGGGCTCCACATGAATATGAGCATGGTATATTCCGAATTTCTTTCGAAGCATAGCCTCGATGTTGTCAGTAATACAGTGACTTTCTCCAACATCCATACGGGCATCTACCTCGATTGTAATATCAACGTATGTTTGATTCCCGTACATACGAGCGCGAATATCTACGATGTTTTCCACGCCACCAATATGTTCAATGGCATCAGCGTACTCTTCCATCTTATCTGGATCGATTCCATCCGTTAGCATATGAGAAGCTTCTACGAAAATTTCCCATGCGGTTTTACAAATAATAAGACCGACAATTAAAGCGGCAATAGGGTCTAAAATAGGCATTTGGAACTGTGATCCGACTATACCTATTACTGTACCAATACTTACGAGTGCATCTGATAAATTATCTTTTGCAGCGGCTTCTAACGACTTACTCTTTGTTTGAATCGCAATCTTTTTCGTATATTTATATACGAAATACATTACGACGGCAGAAAATAAAGCAACCCACGCAGCGAGTACATTAGGCGCTGCTTGTTTCGGATTTAAAAACGATTGAATTGCACTAATCACAACTTCTAATCCGACCGTTGCCATAATAAAAGAAGCAACAAGTGATGCGATTTGTTCTGCACGCGAATGCCCATATGGATGATCTGGGTCGCGAGGCTTACGAGAAATTTTCAGGCCAATTAATATTGCTAAAGAAGCACCAATATCCGTTAAGTTATTCAATCCATCAGCACGTAATGCGCTAGAGAGGGTAATATAACTGATGATAATTTTCATAGAGGATAAAAATATGTAGGCCATAATGCTGACAATAGCACCTTTATCAGCTTCTTTATGAGAAAGAGAATCCATTTTAATCACTCACCTTCCTATTAGGAATTTCTTTCTATACATAGAGTATCAAACGAAACTCGTGTGGGTCTATACAAACATTGTTGACGTTTTATAGCTTTTTAAGAAGGGGATAACAAAGTTTCGTTAAGGAAAAAAATGTTGAAAAGTACAAAGTTTAGGTTTGGAATTAATTGGAATTCATTTACAATTAAAGAGTGGGAGGGTAAGGTGATGAAAAAACTAATATTTTTCTTACTATGTATTGTTCTTATAATGACTGGGTGTAATTCATCAAATATTGAAAATGTGAAGGAACATAATATTTCTAAAGTATCCATATCTACTTTTAATGGCTACGGTGGATTAAATGAAAATTATTTTCTAAACATAGAAGACAAACAAATAATCAATGGAATTAATAATATGTTTAATAGCATGAAAAAACAAAAGAGAAGAGGTGAAATACCACAATACGATATACTAATTACATATGAAAATAGTGATACGAAGGGTATACATTTATACCTCGGAGATGAAGGAGAAAGGAGTGTAATTATGTACATTGGTCATGAAGAAACTGTATACTACACTTCTGAAGAAATGACGAAACAACTACGAAAGATAATTGTGAAAAAAGATTAAAACCCTCTAAAAATTATTTTTCAGAGGGTTTTAATCTTAGTATGCTTCTAAAAACTCAGTAACTTGCTCTTCAGTTTTTGCGTTAGCACTATGTAAGTGACCAAGCTTCTCGCCATTTTGATAAACAAGTAGGCTTGGAATGCCCATTACTTGATACTCTTCCGCAATACTTGGGAACTCATCTTTATTAATAGAATACCATTCAAACTTATTGAACTCTTCCATTACATCTCCGATAAAGTTGTCCATACGCACGCAATCCGGGCACCATGTAGTAAAGAACTTAACAACAACTGGTTCCTCGCTTGCGATGATGTCTTTGAATTCTTGTTCAGATTTGATTTCTTTCATGTTTTGTTGCTCCTTTTTCACTTATAATATTTGGGGTTATTTAGGCGGTGTTTTTGCCTAGAAACGAAAACTTTTAACAAAAGTTTTTCTTTCCAAATAATTCGTTTGCAAATTGATCCACCGCAGTTTCCTGAAGTCCTGGTACAACATGTGAGTAGGTCTTCAGTGTGATACTTACTCTTTTATGTCCTAATCGTTCACTTACAATCTTAGGATATATACTTTGTTTTAACATAATTGTTACACGAGTATGTCTCAGATCATGGAACCGAATATCAGGAACCTCACTTTTCTTTATAAGCTTTTTCCAGAGCTGTGTCAAACTTCTGAAACGGCAGACCCAATCGTAGTCATTATAGCTTTCATCATATCGCTCTTTTTCATCAGAGATTTTTTGCAGATGGTCATTTAGTACTATTAAAGTAATGTCAGGAAAAATCAGCAATCTCTTTCCTGAAGAGGTTTTTAGTTCATGGAATCCCTTTGTAATGTGAGAAAGGGAACGGTTAACAGATAACGTTCGTCTCTCAAAATCAATATCTTTCCATTGTAGACCTGTGATTTCACCTTTACGCATTTCACATGTAATAGCAAGAAGATAAGCGATATAATAACGGTTTTCTTTTGCATGTTCTAAAAAACGAAGAACTTCTTCATCGATTAAAAAACCAGGGGGTAAACGCTGATTTAGGATGCGGAAATGGCTAAAGAAACTATTTTCGAAAAAACGCCCACCCTGCATTGTTTGTGAGGAACAAGAAGGTGAGCTTCAATTAAACGAAACTGATAGGATCTGTGAAAATTGTGCCCAAATTATGCATGAAAAAGGTATTGAAAGAGATGAATAGTACTCTTTACACCTTATTCCATATATAACAAAGCTGGTTAGCTTCTGATTCAAGCGCTATTAAATGATCATTATTAATAGAGTCATTCGTATACATTCTATTCTTTTGGATGTTAAGAACCGTATAATTCACATCGTTATGTTCATTTGAAAATGTTGATTCATTTAATAATGTCAGTGTTGAGTTGATGTTGTATTTATCAATTCGCTCTTTTTTTCCTTTGAAATATAGTTTGATTAGATGCGGCTCATCATTAATGAGCAAACCGAGTTCAGGTGATGAGCGGACGATTAAATCATCTGATATCCAATGTGATTTACCTGGATCGAACCAAGAGACGTCGTTGTTTTTAATAAATTTTTTGTACTGCTTTATGACATCGATATAGTTTTGCTTTTTCTTTTGATCAACCGTTTGTACTAATGTTTCGAAACATTCAAAAGGTAGTTCATTTTGATGAAATTTAATAACAGTGTCTCGTAATTGTTTCCAGTAATCAAAAGCTGGTTGGTATTCAGGTTGAGATTTTAGATTTTTTACAAAGTTTGTTTTAGCTGCACTACTTTTCAGTGTGAAGTCTAAAAATTGTGTAAGTCCTACTTTAATTTCTGCCATGCTACACCCCCTTTCCAAACATTACTAATTCGATAATAGAAAGGAAAATCCTGCATTTTTTAAGGGGGTGAGCTAGATGCTAGAAAACCAGATGTCCATGCACAATGGCTATGGAAAAGCTACAAGATGCTATCAGTCGAGTGGTGGATTTTTACAGTAATATCCAGAAGGTGCGGAACCTGAGGGCGTGAATGGGAGCATAAATGAAGTGTTGGAATTGTTACAAAAGTATTTGGAGCAATAAAAAAGGACTCACGGCAATGAGTCCTCATAAAAAATATATGTTGGTATCAGTATACCACGGAAGGTGAGTGAATAGAACATGCAAGCAAAAGTATTGGTTAACACACTAAACATGGACCACACTAAGTGGTTGCAAGCTATTGGTGGCTCAGATGTTTCTGCAATTGCAGGCAGGTTTAAATAAATGAAAATCAGCAGTTCAAGTATTCTTTGAAAAAACACAAGCGATTGAAAAGGAAGATGTACAAAGTGAATCGGCATATTTCGGAAACGTTTTGGAAGAGGTAGTTGCAAAAGAATTTTCCAAGCGTACGAATTTAAAGGTACAACTCAGAAATGCAATCCTGCAGCATCATGAATACCCGTGGATGCTTGCAAATGTAGACCGATTGATTGTCGGTGAAAAGATCGGCCTTGAATGCAAAATAGCGAGGATCAAAAGAAGGAAGGTGAACAAAAACGCTATTTGAATAAAAGCTAGTGGACTAGTTTTTAACACTCACTGAAATTAAGAATCATAACATACTTTGTAATAACTTATATGGGAGTGAGTTGAATAATAATGTTTTATTCATATTTTGATACCCGAGATAGAATGCGTCCGTATGGTACGGCGGGTATTACGTATAGCGGAGCACAAAGTACAATTCAAGCTGTTCAACAAGCGTTACAAGCACAGCAGCAAATGCAACAAATACAGCAAGGCATGCAACCTTACTATCCATCTATGGAGTATTATTACCCAATGCATCATATTACACCATACGGAATTTCTGTTTCAACAATTCCATATGGAACTGTATACAATTTATAAAAATATGCGGGGGAACAAATTATTTATATAAGGGCGCAAGTACAGAGCGCCCTTATAAGAAATGATTCGTATCTAGGGAACAATTATAAAATTTTAGATATTGGAATGAGAATGTTACAACTTCATGAGTTATATGCAACGTAAGGATTCTTAAGTGGGGGATATTATTTTTCCAAAATGAAAGGTGACGATAAGAATGATAAGAGAGGAATTTGGCGAAAATTATTGCCAAGCATTTATAAAATTTTGGTACTTTCCTAAAATGGCAAAGAGTAACTCTTACCTTACTCCTTGTCCATAAAATACATAAAAATCTTATGTTTATACAGGTGAATAATTTACAATAATAATGTTTGAATATAATGTTTAATAGGGATTTCGAAAGATGGAATATAATTTGTTACAGGTAGATTGTTGATTTTATAGGGAATTTAGGAGAATGTTATCATCTTATCGACAATAAAAGGATAATAAAATATGAAATATTGCATATCGTACTGAATGTTGTAATCTATTTAATAATAATAAAATTGAACGGAGGAGAAGGTTGGAAATCCGAGTTGATAAAATGGGATAATAGGTATTAGTGATATAATCAGAATTTAAAATGCGAGCTTTGTTTTTTAGTTATACTTTTTCTTCAAGCTGTCTCATGGTAGCACGTTCTTAAATTTGTAATAGCAACAAATTAGTCTAAACCTTTCAAATCTAACTTGCATAATATGTAGTAGTAGAGTAGAAAGGAGCAATATATATGTCTTGTTATTACTACTGTAAGAATCGTGAGAGTTACAAAAAGAAAAGTCATGATTGTTGTAAAAAAAGAAGTGACTATAATAATAAGTACAGTAAAAAATATGATAATTGTTCTTGCAATCATAAGGAGAAAAACCTTGTAAGAGCATCCGCTTTTAGAGCGGTAAATACAGTTGATCAAAACCTTCCAGCCAATACTTTTGTCAAAGTTTTATTTCAAAATGAACAATTTGATTTAGCGAATGAATATAACCCGGCAACATCAGAGTTTACTCCGAAGACTAGAGGCGTTTATTCCGTAATTGGAACGATTGGTTTCTTTCCAAACGATACAAATGTAAACTATAGAGCGCGTGTAGAAGTTCGAGTGAATGGAAATGCGGCAATTGCTATAGATAACGATTTTTTTGGTCCGATAAATTTTGGGAATGTCGTAAGTGTTTCAACAATACTACAATTACATGCAGGTGATTTTGTTGAGATTTTTGCGCAAAGTAGTATAGATGGAGTTATTAGTAGTTCAGAAGATGGTTCTCATTTTGAGGCTGCTAGATTTCCATCTCCAATTGTATAAATATTAAACAGGAAAAACTTTTATTAACTCTGCTTTTCGGTGGAGTTTTTTTAAATTCATAATAGCAATAGCTCGTCCAAACTTTTTAAATTTATTTTGCATAGTATACAATAATAGATTTAGAAAGGGGATATAAATATGTCTTATTATTATTATTGTAAGCATTGCAATGGCTATAAAAAGACACAGCATACTTGTTGTAAGAAGAGTACAGATTATTACGATAAGTGTTGTGATAATGAGAAAGATAAACTTGTAAGGGCATCTGCTTTTAGAGCGGTTAGTACAGTAGATCAAAATGTCACTGCAAATACTTTTGTGAAAGTATTATTCCAAAATGAACAGTTTGATTTAGCGAATGAATATAATCCAGTAACATCAGATTTTATTCCGAAGACTAGAGGGGTTTATTCTATTATTGGTACAATCAGCTTTGCACCTAATGATAGTAATACGAATTATAGAGCGCGTGTAGAAATTCGGGTAAATGATAATCCAGCTATAGCGATAGATAATGACTTTTTTGGTCCATCCAATTTTGCAAATGTCGTAGCTGTTTCAACAATACTTCAATTACATGCAGGAGATGTAGTTGAAATTTTTGCTGAGAGTGATGTAGATGGACTGATTATACAAAATGATCCAGGATTTATTAGTACGCATTTTGAAACTGCAAGATTCCCATCTCCAATAAAATAAAAGACATGTTTGTGATTTATGGACTATTTTAAAAAAAGGCTCTACCTTATGGTAGGGCCTTTTAGTTAAAGGTGTTAAATTGGTAATATATTAAAATAAGTTCATAAATACTTGATAAGCAACACCTAGAGTTAATACGATAGATAATAGTTTTGCTACCCAACTCGGTGCATTTAAATGTAGTAAAAGGGAATGACATATACTAAATGTAATGCCGAGTGTTAAAAGAATTGCGATAAGATATAAAATTAATAGGAAGAAAGGGTGCTCTATGGAGCCAAAGTCAATTTTGGATTGAGTCATGTGATATGTACCTCGTTTTTGTTAATATATTAGTATAATAATAAATAACACGAAAAATTGGAATAGTTATGTAATAAGTACTATAAAAGTAAATTTGAAGTTATGGATGGAGTAGATAAAATAATCTTTGAAAAGACGATACAAAGCTATCATTCGTTTAAGTATCTTTACAGTGGTTTTTGATTAAAGTTTAAGTTCGGTATACAAGAACGAGTGTTCTTGGTATACTGAAAAATAAAAAAGGTGCGTTTACATGATTGATTTTAGTAATATAGTTGGAAAACTAGATGAAATGATTTACAAACCTAATAATCTATTCGTTACTAACCAAAAAGAAGAAAAGCAAAACTTAGAATATGCAGGAGGGATATTCCAGCTAAATAATAGAAGTATACGATTTAGAGTATCAAAAATTACACCTAATAAGATTGGACAATTTGTTTCTTTTTGGGAAAAGGATGCTTCCATGAAAAATCAGGCATTTTCTTATGATTCGGCTCCTAATCTTTTAGTTATTACTTGTATAGCGGATAATAAACTAGGACAATTTATTTTTCCAAAAGAGATTCTTCTAAAAGAAAAAATATTAAAAACTCAAAACCAAAAAGGGAAAATGGCTATGAGGGTTTACCCTATTTGGGATAAACCTGTAAGTAATCAGGCTAAGAAGAGTCAACTATGGCAACTTCAATATTTTGTCGATTTAAGTGATGCTGAAAATGTAGCTATAGATAAATTGTTAAAGTTATATTCATAGCGATTAATAAGAAGATGATTTTTTGAAATATTTAATGTTTGTATGGGGGATCTTCGGAAATATGAACAGGGTAATGGTAAGTAAAGAATAAAAAAAGAGCATACAAATAAAGTATACTCAAAAGAAAGATAGGTTTTATGAGTGGAGTACCTCCATACGATAATATATGCTCATTTCATTAATATGTGTAGAATATCAACGAAATATCAATAGAATATCAATTAATGAGTTATTTTAGTTTTTTATTATCGAACGGTTCGAAATGAAAAATCACAAATAATATGCTTAACAATTTGATAATGATCGGACTTCAGTTATATATTTCTTGAAGTCTGGATATTGAGATACAGTCTGGCAGCTAGTGGTGAGTAGTTGATTAATTAAAGATACGTTTGTAATTACTTCTTCGCAAGGACCGAAGAATGTAATTTTTAATTTTGAGTTTGGGGGAACTTTGAATACGATAGGGGTTTTTTTCATGAAATCAGCTCCTTAGTATAGAAGGTTATGTGTTAATCTTCTTTTGATTATGAAGACATATAAATACAATATGTAAATTTAGTGTAGTTGCTTAGTATAGATGCCGTATTGGTACATGGATTCTCATTCCAGCATAATACTTGAAGTTAGGAAAGAAACATAGCATACTTTTCTTAAATTGCTTCATTATTATAAATAGTGAACGTAAGAAAAATAATATAAATGCCTTATGCAATTTAAAAATCATTACATATTATGATAATGAGAATTGTATAAGGAGGTAGAATGAAAGAGTGGAAGAAAATGTACAAGTTGAGCTTTCACCACCGTGGATTACGTATTTTAATGAGCTTAAAAATTCTATAGGTGCTGATCCGACTGTAACAGTGGGTCCGCTTATTCCAGTTGGTGGGAACTTTATTATTTTAGTACAAGCTATGAGCGATGAAAAAGCGATAGCATTAGCTACGCTTTTAAAACCTTTCGTGGAATTTGGAAATGTAAGTGTAACGGTTGTTGTTAGTAACGAAGAAAGTGTGATTGTAAATCCGCTTCCATGTCCACTAGATGCATTTGAAATTGCACATTTATTTCAAGTAGCATTAGAAAATAATCCTTATTTTCAACAAGTTGTTGTACAACCACAGCTACCAGGTGGAGCGAATGTTATTTTTCCAGTTTTTGCTGCGAAAGTTATTCAATTTTTTAACGATGATATTTCAAACCTTTGCCAAACGTTTACAGGTGTTGCTGCCAATGTATTTCATGATGTAATGAACGACGTTGTGTGCGATATCCCTATTTTATTTTCTACAAGCTGCGTTACAAGCACTGGTGATGTACGATTTGTTAGTGGAGGGAATATACAAAATCAGGATATAACACCAAAACTGTATTATTAAAATGTGAAAAGACATTTTCCTGAATCGAAAATGTCTTTTTCTTGTACATAAAGAAAAAAATAACTAGACAGCTTTTATTATTTAGCTGCCTAGTTACAGGGAGATTGAAAAATATTGGAGGTCAGTCATGAGTGTAAGCTAAAATAGCTTACATATAGTATGCACACTATTTATAGTTTTATCCCGATATTAATAGTAAGAAAGTTAAATTTGTCTATTTAATTTAAAGAAAAATATTCTAGATAGGTTCTATATTTTGAAAAAATGATGAGATTATATTTATTTATTTTATGGAGAGTTTGTATTAGGCATATGAGTCTAACAATAATACAAGCTTTGAATAGGATAATAAAAAGGAGTTGATTAGTAATGGGTTATATTGTAGATATTTCGAAATGGAATGGAAATATTAATTGGGATATTGCAGCGCCTCAGCTAGATTTAGTTATTGCTAGAGTTCAAGATGGTTCGAATACGGTCGATTTTATGTATCAAGGTTATGTGAAGGAAATGAAGAAGCGTAGTATCCCATTTGGGAATTATGCATTTTGCCGTTTTATATCTATTTCAGATGCAAAAAAAGAAGCGCAAGATTTTTGGAATCGTGGCGATAAAAACGCTAAATTTTGGGTGGCAGATGTAGAAGTTCAAACAATGGTAGATATGCAAGGCGGGAGTCAAGCATTTATTGATGAATTACGCCGATTAGGTGCAAAAAAAATTGGTTTATATGTAGGACATCACACTTATGTATCATTTGGAGCTCGCAATATTGATGCTGATTTTATTTGGATTCCTCGTTACGGAGGGAATAAACCCGCATATCCTTGTGATATTTGGCAATATACTGATTCAGGAAATGTTCCTGGTATTGGAAAATGTGATTTAAATCAATTAATTGGGAATAAAAATCTTTTTTGGTTTATAGGTTCAGATCAAACAAATCAATCTAGTATTGGAGATAGTAAGCAACCAAATGGAATTGGTATTGCAGTTTCAAAATATGATGATGGATACGGTATTAATTTATATGAGAATCCTGCGAATCCACAGTTTACAGGAAGACTTACGAAAAAAATCCCATATATAATCTATAAAGGTTATTGGGGAGGTGGTGAAAAAGATATGATTTGTTTAGGTGGAGAACAACAGTGGGCTAAGTTAGAGCATTTTAATGTGCAATGGTATTATGCATATTCAAAATACACACCTGGATATGAAATTAGAACGTACGATGGACCAAACGGGAATGATACAGGTGCGGTCGATGGGAAAATTCCTTATCGTATTTGGAATCGTCAGGGTGGATATGTAGATATAGGTGGAAACAAATGGATCAAAGAAGAACATGTGCAGATTAAATGATGTTAAAAGATCGGCTTCATGCTAGCTTTTAGTGTTTAATAAAGCTTACACCTGACATGAAGAGAAATACTTGCGGAAAACACATTAATTTCACAATAGCGTTGTATAGTTCCTAATATACAATTATCAAAGTGAGGTATTTGAATTGAAAAAGAATAAGCTATTTATGGGAACTATTATTACGTGTATGGCGCTAGCATTGTCTGCGTGTGGTTCCTCAGAAAATGTTGCAACATCAAAAGTAGGAAACGTGACAGAGAAAGAGTTAAGTAAAGAATTAAGGCAAACATATGGAAAAAGTACTTTATCTCAAATGATGTTAAATAAGGCATTGCTAGATAAATATAAAGTTTCAGATGAAGAAGCTAAAAAACAAGTAGACGCAGCGAAGGAACAAATGGGTGACAAGTTTAAAGTGGCTTTAGAGCAAGTAGGGTTAAAAAATGAAGATGAACTAAAAGAGAAAATGAAGCCAGAAATTGCACTTGAGAAAGCGATTAGAGCGACTGTCACAGATAAAGATGTGAAAGATAACCATAAACCTGAAATGAAGGTAAGTCACATTTTAGTGAAAGATGAAAAAACTGCGAAAGAAGTAAAAGAGAAAATAAATAATGGTGAAGATTTTACTGCTTTAGCGAAACAATATTCGGAAGATACTGGTTCAAAGGAACAAGGCGGAGAAATAGCTGGTTTTGCTCCTGGTCAAACTGTGAAAGAATTTGAAGAAGCTGCGTATAAATTAGATGCAGGACAAGTAAGTGAACCAATAAAAACATCTTATGGTTATCATATAATAAAAGTGACGGATAAAAAAGAATTGAAACCATTTGATGAAGTAAAAGATACGATTCGAAAAGATTTAGAACAACAAAGACTGCAAGATGCGACAGGTAAATGGAAACAACAAGTAATCAATGATCTATTGAAAGAAGCGGATATTAAAGTAACAGATAAAGAATTTAAAGATACATTTAAATTCTTAGATGAGAAATAAGGTTTAGAAAAAAACAGAGATTTAGCATAATGCTATATTTCTGTTTTTTTATTTTCAATAGAAAAGGGAACTCATATAGAGTTCCCTTTTCGCGTTAGTGTGTGAGTTATAAATAGATAGTAAGACAATACAATATTACATATAAATATTAAGAATTACAATGGGAAAATTTGTATGTAGATAAAAGGAATAAGCAATTTGATTCGCAAAATGTTGAAATGATAATGTTTTAGTTAATTAATTTGGTTAAATATAAACTAAATATATTTTTTGTGTTTTCTTAGAGAATGAATAGAAGACATAATTTAAAGAATGATACATACCATATTATCGGAGAGTAAATTGACTTTATACGAAATGAAATGTAGAACTTTTTATTGCAAAAAGTATTCTACATTATGATATGAATAATTTTAGATTTACTAGATTATTAAATTAATTTGGAGGAGAATATATGAAAGTTATTTTTAAAAGAGAAGGCGGAGGGAAAATTTTCGAATCAGCTAATGAAAATATAAGTATTCTACTAGATGTATTAAAAGAAACAAAAGGGATAAAGATTGGGATGATTGAGTATGAAGTATTAGAATATAAACTGGAATATTATCGGAATCCGAAAAAAACAGAAACAGAGAGAGAATTACATATTATTATGCAACCTAAACTTAATCAATAGAGAAAGTAAAGTAATGAAATGATTAGTTTTGACATTGTTCGTCCTTACTGATTATTACAGGATCAATGAAATGATTTGTCGAAATGTATGAAACTTCTAAAGAATGTATTTTTTACATTCTTTAGAAGTTTCGAAAGTTTTGTGAGTTTCGTCCATAATAAAAGTATATGCTTATGTCGATGGATGGTGAATGAATAGTAAAACTAAAACTAAAACTTCTTTTATCTACGCAGGAAATGAATGTATAAATGAATAAATGTATTTATGAAGTGCTTTGTTGAATAATATTGTAGGAATTAAATTTGAAAATAAATCATTTTGATGTAGCTGAAATTTGTATTCCAGAAAGAACGTTAGTTAGGATAGAAAAGTAGAAATATAAAAGCGACTCCACATTGGATGGAGTCGCTTTTATTGTTGCTACACGTATTCTATGATGCGATAGGAAGTGCAAAGAAAATTGATTGATAATAGGGAGTAATCAATGAGTATGAATAAACTTCATAGATTAAAGTTACATTTTGTTTGAAAAATTTACATGTTGCACTTTCGAAAGAACGTTCGTTCGTGTATAATAAGAACAAATGTTCTTTTATAGTGGAGATTTATATAAATTCATAAATAGTTTTTAATTAGAAAGCTACGCTACATATTAAATAAGAGATGGATAAAGTGTATTTAGAAGTGAAATTTCTATTTTGTGAATGGATAGATATAGAAAATTGAGGAGTAAAGAAAATGAATTATGTAAAGATACAGGAAACAAGAAGAGAGTGGGTTCCGTTTACAGTAATGTCGGAACAATTATTAAGTATGAAAAAAAATATTGGAGAGGAATTAAAAGTCCAAAGACCGCAAATAACGAATGAAGCGAAAGCAAGTATTTCAGATAAGTTATTAACTTCATTATTGTCTGAAGAAGAGATGCTAGTGACATATTTTGAAGAAGGATACATACTTACAAGTTATATGACAGTGGTTCATATAAATCCTATTCAACAAATTGTAAAATGTACAGATGCATTTTATAAAACGTATATATTTTCTGCAATGGACATAATTGATGTAACCTAAAAGAAGCTGAATTTTGAAACTTAGCTTCCTTTAATTTGTCCCGCTATTGGCGGGCAGTTAGATTCACACCTCAAAATTTGGCTGTACGTCAGGCTGCCTGCAAAAGCCCAATTGTTATGAGCTACTAGTCAATGGATAATGGGCAAAACCCTTACTATTTTTGAAGAGGTGAAGAATTAAATGAAAAAGCAGCTAGATGCAAACTAGCTGCTTAGCCCCAGGGAAAGGGAGAAAAAGATTGGGTACTCAAAAAATCAACGATAGCTGTTTATCAGCCTGAGTATAGTATAGACAAATTTTAAAATATTATACAAATCTGATTACAGATCTGGTTAGGCCGTACCAACTTGGTTTTGATCTGCTAAATCAGAATCAAATGTATTAGTTGCGCTAACCCCACTAAAAGTGTTCACAACGAAACCAACGTTAGATGCGCCAGAGCCGTTATAAGCTTTTGTATTCTCTTTTGGAGAAACGTTGTAGAAATCACCTAAGTTGAAAGATCCGTTACTATTTTGTACAACTAAATTCCCAACAACTGAGGGCATAATTTTCACCTACCTTATAAGTAATTGTTTGCACTACTATATGAAGGTATAGTCTAATTGGTTCGTTTGACAAATATTGTGGGATAGGAAAACATTTGAAGCTTTATTTAATCAATTGGGCAAAAAGTATGTTAAAATTAATGAAGAGTTGAATTTTAAAAAGTATAAATTTTAATAATTAATATATACGGAATTAAAGGAGGCAAAATGTAATGGATAATGTTATAAAAACAGTAGATTTAACAGATGCAGAATCAAGTAAACTTGTTGCTTTTATTTGTAGTAATGATGTTACATTGATCGAAAAAGCATTTTGTCCTAATGAAATAAAATTAAAGTTTAATGAAATAGCGATTTTATCTGCAATTAAAACAGCATATATTACGAAAGTATCTATAAGGAAAGAACTTGAAGCGATTTTTCACGATACAGGCGTTTTATTAGTGAAGCAAAATGTTGAAAGGAATAGTACACAATCTATAACAATGCATTTTGAACAATTTAAAAAGTTGCAAGAAGAGATTGAGAATTTAAATGAAAGCGTGTTTAAGGCTACGTGAAGATACTTGGATAAAGGTGGACCATGTTATGTTGAAAATGTGGATTGAAAAGCATGTGGATAAATCGAACCGTAAACATAAATATACTTTCATCATTGTGTAACCTATATTTATTGATATGAGAAATGTAGGAAAGAGCAGATACAATTTAAAAATAATAAAGATACAAACAAAAAGAGTAACTATAATGGTTACTCTTTTTGCTTGTAATATGTAATATCAAAAATACATCTAAAGTATGAAATGAATTGATACTTTAGTAAGAATTTGAATAAGAATAAAAAGAGTAATATTAATTGAAAGGAGGAGATGAAGTTGGAGCGAAACGACATTGAAAAACTTGTAATTATTACTGGAGTAACGCAAGGGTTAGGACGTGCATTGGTTGATAGGTTTCATGAATTGGGATGGAACATAGTAGGGTGTGGACGCTCAAAAAATAAAATTGAAGAGCTTAATAAATATTACGGTGCTTCACATGATTTTCAAACAATTGATGTTTCAAATCATCACCAAGTTAGTAAATGGGCAAGTTGTATTCTAAATAAGTATAGGGCTCCTGATATGTTAATAAATAATGCATCGATTGTTAATCAAAACGCACCGTTATGGAAAGTTACCGCTCAAGAATTTGAAAGTGTAATGAGTGTAAATGTGAACGGGGTAGTAAATGTCATTAGGGCATTCGTCCCGGCGATGATAGCTAGAAAAGAAGGGATTATTATTAATATGAGCTCTAGTTGGGGAAGAGAAGGCGAGGCTGAACTTGCGCCATATTGTGCTTCGAAGTTTGCTATTGAAGGTATCACGCAGTCTATGGCAATGGAACTGCCAAATGGCATGGCCGTAGTTGCTTTAGATCCAGGTGGAAGTATTAGCACTCCAATGCTTCACTTATGTGCACCTCAATATGTAAAAGAATCTCCTACACCTGAAATGTGGTCACATAAAGCAATTCATTATATATTAAATATATCAATAGATAAAAACGGAGATTCATTGACATGTCCAGTATACATTTAATATTTAGATAGGTATTAAATGTAATATGCACATTTTTGAAGGACAAGCATATATTGAAGTATGTAAAAAGCATTTGCAAATTAGACATTTATCGAGAAAGCCCTTGTCAAAAAGAGCGCCTGAAAGGTGCTCTTTTGTATTATTAATACATTATGTGATGCACAAAATTACATATAAAAAATAAAATAATGAATTAAAGGTGATGTTTGTTTCGAAAGTACTAGAAAATTTAAATATAGGTGATGCGAAATGAACCTACGCGATTTAGAATTGACAGGGGCCTGGTTTCAAGTAGGAGGAAATCTTATAGCAGCAATTGGAACAACTAGAGGTTTTTCAGGAGAAGAAAAGATTGAGTCGGATCTTGTTATTGTAGGGAGTTCATTACAAGCCCTCGGATATATATTACAAATCATAGCAACTATTGATGTGAAAGATGAAGATAAACGTGAGAAGCAAGAGGTAACTATAGATAACAAAAATAAAGCGCTAGCGAAAACGGGGATTGAGTTATTAGCTTTAGGTAATATTTCTAATGTAATAGGAACGTATTTTAATCTCAATGAACAAATGAAAGAAAATGATTTTCTTATAATTACTGGAAATAGTTTGCAATCAATTGGCGCTTTTTTAGGGGTAGAAGTAGCATTGAATGAGATAAAGGGAATACAGTGGATTATTGTATTAGGGAATTCAATGCAAAGTTTAGGTGCGGGATTACAAGCATATCAGGGTATTCAAAATATATCAAAAGAAGAAAAGGGAAATGAAGACAGTAATATTGATAAAGAAGATCAACGTATAATAGGGCTAATAGGTATTTGGATTCAGGCAATAGGTACTGTAATTTCAGCAATTGGATTAACCGAAATAGTAGAGGAACAACGATTGGAATCTAAGAAAAGGCGATGAAATACTCATTTCAATGAAGTATGGAGTATTTCAATTTTAGAAGTAGGACAAGATTGATGTGTTAATGCTTTTTGTAGGCTTTTTCTTATAGGCGTAGAATATACATATAAATGAACAAGTGAAAATAACTTGTTAACGTTAGTGAGACGCTCCTCATTTAGTTGTACTATTATATATGATTTTTGAAATGATGAGTTCTTATATATGTTTTTAGAAAAACTATGATTTTATAAGTTTGAAAATGTAGGATAAGGATAGGTAAGAATTGGAAAATAAACATTAAGGAGTTTTTCAGACATGATGTACTTATTAGCAATTCTACTTCCGCCGGTAGCTGTTTTATTTTGCGGAAAGCCGTTTCAAGCGATTATTAATTTCATTTTAACCTTAATTTTTTGGGTTCCAGGAGCGATACACGCAGTTCTTGTCGTACATGATAAAAAAGCCGACAGGCGACTTAAAAGACAAATTCAAGCGTACGATGAAATTAATAAAAGAAGATAGAAGGTAAATTGCGAGTGAAAACATACAAAAAAGAAAGGGAATTTGATTCGCCTTTCTTTTTTTGTATGCCAATCAAGTTTAAATTTTAGTGTAGCGGTAAGAATTTTTAATATAGGTATTATGATAATAACTTTTAGAATGTGCGTTTAATAAACCGGTGTAAATGCTTTCTGGTACGTTAAAGAAATCATACATACCATTCTTTAGTTGAATACGTAAAATCATAGAAAAAGGATTATAGCCAACAGCAACTATATTTTTTGAGATAACGGGAGAGAGCTTCATCAATACGCAACTCCTTATTTTTCATTTTAGATGGTTTCTTGTAGATAAGGGGATTGTCGTGTTGAAATCCTAATAATTAAAGAGGTATTATATTTATATGCAATATATCAAATGTTCTTTATACGTAATTATAAGGAAGTTCACACGAAGTACATATCGTTGTGCTATTTTTATTTCACCTTTGATTTATAAATAAGAAAATATTGACCATTTGAAAAAAAGGTATATTATGTATACGAGGTGTTAAAAATTCACTTCTTACATTCTATGCTTTAAGGGGTAGCATTATTAGAAAAAATAGAAGTGAAAATAGTTTGTATAAGAAGTATTCTGAAATTTATAATCTGCGAATTGGGAAAACATTGAATGCTCCAGGTCAATATACTTTCTTGACTAAATGTATTTGTGAAAGTGACCTCAATATTTTTAAGTAAATCAACGGGAGAATTGAAAGGCAGGAGAAAGTAACATGTCAGAAAATTATCGTTCTCGAGAGGAGAGACGACAAGTTCAAAAGAAAAAACAGCCAGCTTCTGAAAACACAAAGCCAAAAGGTAAAACATCGTTTTTCCGTAAATTTTTAATCAGTTGTTTACTACTTGGTATTGTAGGTTTAGTGGCAGGGGTTACTACCTTTTTCGTTATGATAAAGGATGCACCAAAACTTGAGAAATCAAAACTTGTTAATCCGTTATCCTCAAAAATTTATGATAAAGACGGGAATTTGGTATATGAATATGGGAAAGAAAAGCGCACGAATGTTACGTATGATCAAATTCCAAAATTAGTAGAAAATGCATTTTTAGCAACAGAAGATGCACGTTTTTACGAGCATAGCGGGGTAGACTTTAAAGGTACTGCCCGTGCGGTTTTAGTCAGTCTTAAAGGAGATTATGGCTCTCAAGGTGGAAGTACGATAACGCAGCAAGTTATTAAAAATTACTTCTTATCGATGGAAAAAACATCAAAGCGTAAGGTTCAGGAAATATATTTAGCGTATAAGCTAGAACAACAATATTCAAAACATGAAATATTAGAGATGTATTTAAATAAAATTAATTTAGGTAACCGTTCATATGGAATCGCAACAGCAGCACAAAACTACTATGGTAAAGAATTGAAAGATTTAACATTACCAGAAGTTGCGATGCTTGCCGGTTTACCGAAAGCACCGAATAACTATGACCCAACGAAAAAAGAAAATGTTCAAAGGGCAACAGAAAGAAGAAATACTGTACTAAACTTAATGAATCGACATGGTTATATTACAAAGGCAGAAATGGAAGAAGCATCGAAAGTTCCAGTAACAGATGGGCTTAAGCCTGCAACTGAACAACAAACAATGCCATATACTGCATTTATGGATGCGGTTGTGAAAGAAGTAGAAAAAGAATTACCAGATGCTAATATTGGTTCTGATGGTTTAGAAATTTATACGACATTAGATCCAAAAGCACAGAAATTGGCTGATAATATTTTAAATACAAATATTATTGATTATCCAAATGATAAATTCCAAGGTGCTTTCACATTTATGGATACAAAAACAGGGGAAGTTCGCGCTATAGGTAGTGGTCGTGGCGAAAATAAAGCTGTATTTAAAGGTCATAATATGGCGATTGAATTAGATCGTGCAGCTGGTTCAACGATGAAGCCAATTTTTGACTATGCTCCTGCAATTGAATATTTAAAATGGGCTACGTACCATCAAATTGATGACTCTCCGTTTAAGTACTCAGATGGTCAAGAAGTTCGAAATGCAGACAGAAGTTATTCAGGCCCAATTTCAATGCGTGATGCATTAAAAATGTCACGTAACATCCCGGCTATTAAAACAGCGAAAGAGGTAGGGATTAGTAAATCGAAAGGATTCTCAGAGAAATTAGGGATTACATTTAATGCAGCACCGACTGAATCAACAGCTATTGGTACAAATGAAGTGTCACCAACTGAAATTGCAGGTGCTTATGCGGCATTTGGTAATGATGGTAAGTATACGAAGCCGCATTTTGTTAAGAAAGTAGTTTATCCAGACGGCAAGTCACAAAGTTTTGGACAAAAACCAAAACAAGTTATGGCCGATTCTACAGCATATATGATTACTGATATGCTTCGTTCTGTCGTTACATCAGGTACCGGTACAGCGGCAAATGTGGCCTCTTTAGATGTAGCTGGTAAAACAGGTACAACAAACTATGCTTCAAAACAATTAGCACAATATAAAATTCCAGAAAGTGCAACTCGGGATAGTTGGTTTGCAGGATATACACCGCAGTATACGATGGCAGTATGGACTGGATATATGAAAGATAGTAAAGACGATTACATTAGTAGTAAAAATACGAAAATTGCACAGTTGATCTTTAAAGAAATGATGAGCGAGATGGCTACAGATAAATCACGCTTTAAAATGCCAAGTAGTGTTATTCAAGAAGGTAGTGAGTTACGTATAAAAGGTGAAAAACGTGATTCATCTCCAAATACGAGCGTACCGGATACAACGGAACAACCAAAACAAGACCAACAGCAAAAAACTGAAGAAGAGAAAAATTCAGAGGAATTAAAGAAACAGGAAGAACTTAAGAAACAAGAAGAGCAAAAGAAGCAAGATGAACTTAAGAAGCAGGAAGAACAAAAGAAACAAGATGAACAGAATAAGCAAAATGAACAAAACAATGGAAATGGTCAAGGAACTCCAAATCCACCTAACAATGGAAATGGTCAAGGAACTCCAAATCCACCAACCACTGGAGGTGGCCAAGGAACTCCAAATCCGCCAACCACTGGAGGTGGCCAAGGAACTCCAAATCCACCAACCACTGGAGATGGCCAAGGAACTCCAAATCCGCCAACCACTGGAGGTGGCCAAGGAACTCCAAATCCACCAACCACTGGAGGTGGCCAAGAGACTCCAACCCCACCAACTACTGGCGGGAACACAGGAGAGGCTCCTTCCAATAATGGACAATAAATAATGCATTTAAAAAGCACCAAAGGTACCGGAAAAAACGGTTTCTTTGGTGCTTTTTGTATTATAAAGAGTAATATTATTTTTAAATGTTAAAAGTACCATAGAAATTTTGAAAGTAAATTGACGGGAAATGATAAAAAAATTGAGTTGGAGGTATTGGATAACTAGGGCTATAAAAAGTAGCACTACTAGGATGTGTACCATGATGCCAAAATGAAGGGGTGACTTGGTCAGTCAATTGATATTGTTGCCAAACGGCAGGAAGTTCGATACCAACATCAGAACTAGCTGTATGAATGGCAGGAACATGTATTGAGGGAACTGATGGGACAACGGCGGTTATTCTTGGTGATACCCACATGAAAACGATCACTCCTAAGTTTCAATGATAAAGTAGTATATTCTTTTAATGCTTATAAAGGTACATATAGATAGGACTTTCGGTTAAAACATACGTACAAAGTCGTAAGACCAATGTGAATTGATGGTGGACCATTTATTGCGAAAAGATACGTCTAATAGCGGAGGGAAAAGGAATATGAAACATATACAATGGATGTGTTGATCGTAATATTTTACGTGTTTATGGAGGAATTTTAATGGAACGATTATGGACGAAATCATTTATTCAAATGACTATCGCGATGTTATTTTTATTTACAGGGTTTTATTTACTAGTTCCAACGCTACCGCTCTTTATTAAAGAGATTGGTGGAAATGAATCACAAGTTGGACTGATGATGGGAATGTTTACAATAGCTGCAGTTGTAATACGACCGATTATTGGAGGAATGTTAGATCAATATGGTAGAAGATCTTTTATTATTTTCGGACTCATATTTTTTGGGATAACGATGTATTCGTATAATTTAGCATCGACTATTGTCCTTTTAGCTGTTTTACGCGTTATTCACGGAGTGACGTAGGCTGTTTCTACAACAGCAGTTGGAACAGCGATAACTGATATTATTCCAGATTCACGTCGTGGTGAAGGAATGGGCTGGTATGGCATGGCGATGACAATCGCGATGGCAATTGGCCCGATGATTGGATTATGGGTTGTACAAAATTATTCATTTCATGGTCTATTCTTGTTAGCGACTCTTTTATCCTTTATGGCAGTCGTATTATCGTTAATAACGAAAATGCCATTCACGCCACAAAAAGAAAAAGGGAAAATTCAGCTGTTTGAAAAATCCGTTTTATCAATAACGATTGTTGTTTTCTTTTTATCATTTGCATATGGAGGAATAACAACATTTTTACCGTTATTCGCTTCATCAATTGATGTGAATCCTGGGACATTCTTTCTTGTATATGCAATTGCTTTAACAATTGTAAGACCTATTTCAGGAAAACTATTAGATAAATATGGAGAAGTTTTTATCATACTTCCGGCACTATGTATTACTATTTTAGCGATAGTTGTACTAACGATTTCAAATGGTTTGACAGGTGTAATGATTGCAGCGGCATTATATGGTGTTGGATTCGGTTCAGCACAGCCCGCTTTACAAGCAGCGATGCTGACAATTGTTGATCCTAGTAAAAGAGGAGTTGCTAACGCTTCATTCTTTACCGCTTTTGATTTAGGGATTGGATTAGGTGCGATTTTACTTGGAGTTGTTTCACAAATGTTTGGTTACCGTATTTTATTCGCAGGTAGTGCAATTTCAGGATTAATAGCTTTAATTATATTTGTCATTTTTGTAAAACAACGATTAGGCAAAAAAGATTTTGCGTAAACAGGAAGAGCGAAGGTGAAAATTTCAATTGAACATGACGCTCGACGATGCTTTAAGGAAGAATTGCGTATAAAGTATAATGAATCAATTTGATTTATCCCGCTATTTGCGAGCAGTAAGACCTCCACCTCAAAATTCAGCAAATACAAGGAAGTTAGGCAGGAGATCAACTGCTCGTAAATGCCCGATTGGTGTGGGCTAATAATCAGTAGGGGATGAACAAAACCCCACTGATCAAAGTTTCACTTTATAGTAAGATACGGAGGGAATAGTGCAATTCATCCAGGATACTCTTTAGGAATTGTTTCTGAGAAACCAGTTCGGGAAATAGTGTCAGTTGAGAAAGACGGTATTTTATTTTTATAGATTTTGATAATCTTTCGTACTTTTAAAACTATGATTTAGTTGTCAGCTATCGTAAAGAAACGGAAGAAATTTAATTTAATTATGTAAAATAATAACTTTATTAAAAATAAATAAATTTTATATAAGAATTATATTTATAGGAATGTGAAATAAATATTATCAAAAACGAGCTGTGTATGAGTGCAGCTCGTTTTTTTATATTTGTTAAATAAAAAGAGATTAAAGGTATATTTAGTGGGATTATATGGATAATTGTTATATTTCGTTTTAGAAAATTGTAAAAAGATGTCTGTACTTTTTTATAAAATATGAAAGTTATTTTTGGAAAATTGTATTATTACATCGGTAAAAGTATAGGAAACTTATCATTATAAAATAAATTGAAATCTTCTAAAAACTCTGATACATTGAAATAGAAATGTAGTTTCAATGTATTGTAAAGGCTTACAGTTATGTGCACGAAGATCTATTAGGATTGGAGGAAATAATGATGAAAGCTGAAGAAAAATTTTCCCCGGGATTAGATGGTATAGTGGCAGCGGAGACGAAGATCTCGTTTCTTGACACAGTGAAAGGTGAAATTGTAATTCAAGGGTATGATTTAATCGAACTCTCAAAAACAAAAGAGTATTTAGACATTGTGCACCTTTTATTAGAAGAACAGCTACCGAATGAAGATGAAAAAGCAACAATTGAAAAGAAATTAAAAGAAGAATATGCAGTGCCAGAAGGTGTATTCAACGTGCTAAAGGCATTACCTAAGGAAACGCATCCTATGGATGGGTTACGTACAGGTGTATCTGCATTAGCTGGTTACGATAGTGATATCGAAAACCGCTCGTTAGAAGTGAATAGAAGTAGAGGGTACAAGCTTTTAAGTAAAGTGCCAAATATTGTAGCGAATAGCTATCATATTTTAAATAATGAGGAGCCAATTCAGCCCCTTCAGGAATTGTCATATAGTGCGAATTTCTTCTATATGTTAACGGGTAAAAAACCAACTGAACTTGAGGAAAAGATCTTTGATCGTTCCCTTGTTTTATATAGTGAACATGAAATGCCAAACTCTACATTTACAGCTCGCGTAATTGCATCAACACAATCGGATTTATATGGTGCTCTAACAGGTGCAGTGGCATCTTTAAAAGGAAGCTTACATGGCGGTGCAAATGAAGCGGTTATGTACATGCTTTTAGAAGCTGGAAATGTTGAGAAATTTGAAGAATTATTACAGAAGAAACTTTATAACAAAGAAAAAATTATGGGCTTTGGACACCGTGTTTACATGAAGAAGATGGATCCAAGAGCACTTATGATGAAGGAAGCTTTAAAACAGCTTTGTGATGTAAAAGGTGATTATACACTATATGAAATGTGTGAAGCCGGAGAGAAAATTATGGAGAAGGAAAAAGGTATTTATCCGAATCTTGATTATTACGCAGCTCCAGTATATTGGATGCTTGGTATTCCGATTCAACTTTACACACCAATCTTCTTTAGCTCTAGAACAGTAGGACTATGTGCGCACGTTATTGAGCAACATGCGAATAATCGTTTGTTCCGTCCACGTGTAAATTATATAGGCGAGCGACATGCATTTAGTAAATAAAAACAACTGGGGAGTTGTTAGCACCGCCCGCCGGATGGGTGTTTGACCGACACCCATCATTAATAATAACGAATTTTCGACAGAAAGGGAAGATTAGCATGATTAAAACAAATGAAATTAAACAAAAAGATGCATTATTAGAAGAAATTACGGACTATGTATTAAATAAAGAGGTTACAAGTACAGAAGCATTCAGTACGGCTCGCTACGTATTACTTGACACGCTTGGATGCGGAATTTTAGCATTGCAATATCCAGAGTGTACGAAATTATTAGGGCCAGTTGTACCGGGAACGATCGTGCCAAACGGTACACGTGTACCAGGTACGTCATATGTACTTGATCCAGTAAAAGGTGCATTTAATATCGGATGTATGATCCGTTGGTTAGACTATAACGATACTTGGCTTGCAGCAGAGTGGGGACATCCATCTGATAACTTAGGCGGAATTTTAGCAGTTGCAGATTATATTAGCCGTGTTCGCATTTCAGAGGGAAAAGAACCATTAAAAGTACGTGAAGTACTAGAAATGATGATTAAAGCACATGAAATTCAAGGCGTGCTTGCTTTAGAAAACAGCTTAAACCGCGTTGGACTTGACCATGTATTATACGTAAAAGTAGCAACAACTGCTGTAGTTGCGAAAATGCTTGGCGGAACACGTGACGAAATCTTTAATGCATTATCACATGCGTGGATTGATAATTCTAGTCTTCGTACATATCGTCATGCTCCAAATACTGGCTCACGTAAATCATGGGCAGCAGGTGATGCGACGAGTCGCGGTGTTCATCTTGCAATGACTGCTCTAAAAGGTGAAATGGGTTATCCAACAGCATTATCTGCGCCAGGATGGGGATTCCAAGATGTATTATTTAACAAGCAAGAATTAAAATTAGCTAGACCATTAGAGTCTTATGTAATGGAAAATGTATTATTTAAAGTATCATACCCAGCAGAATTCCATGCACAAACAGCTGCAGAATGTGCAGTGAAGTTACATCCGGAAATTAAAGAAAGATTAGATGAAATTGATCGTATTACAATTACAACTCATGAATCAGCAATTCGTATTATCGATAAAGAAGGTCCATTAAATAACCCAGCTGATCGTGATCATTGTTTACAATACATTACGGCAATTGGTTTATTAAAAGGAGATATCGTTGCGGACGATTATGAGGATGTAGTAGCAAATGATCCACGTGTAGATGAATTACGTAATAAGATGGTTGTTGTTGAAAACAAACAGTACAGTTTAGATTATCTTGAGCCGAACAAGCGCTCAATCGCCAACGCTGTTCAAGTTCACTTTAAAGATGGTACTGTAACAGAAAATGTGGAATGTGAATACCCACTTGGTCACCGTTTCCGTAGAGACGAAGCGATTCCAAAAGTTGTTCAAAAATTCACTGCAAATATGGCAGGTCATTATTCTAGTAAGCAACAAGAACAAATTCATGAAGTTTGTTTAAATGAAGAAAAACTAGAAAATATGAATGTAAACGAATTTGTAGATCTATTTTTAATTTAATAATAGGGGGAATTTAGAATGGCTTGGGTTGTGAATAAACAGTCAACACAAGAGGAGCTTGCGAATCGCCTTCGAATTTTAGTAGAAGCAAATGAAATTTTGCAAATTCCAGGTGCTCATGATGCAATGGCGGCTCTTGTTGCGAAAAATACAGGTTTTTCGGCTCTTTATTTATCGGGAGCTGCTTACACTGCAAGTAAAGGTCTACCAGATTTAGGTATCGTGACTTCTACTGAAGTAGCAGAGAGAGCAAGAGATCTAGTAAGAGCTACAGATTTACCAGTTCTTGTTGACATTGATACAGGATTTGGTGGAGTATTAAACGTAGCGAGAACAGCTGTAGAAATGGTAGAAGCGAAAGTAGCAGCTGTTCAAATTGAAGATCAACAATTACCAAAGAAATGTGGACATTTAAATGGTAAGAAACTTGTTACTACAGAGGAATTAGTTCAAAAAATTAAAGCGATTAAAGAAGTTGCGCCGAGCTTATACATTGTAGCACGCACAGATGCTCGCGGTGTAGAAGGATTAGATGCAGCGATTGAAAGAGCAAACGCATATGTAAAAGCAGGGGCAGATGCGATTTTCCCTGAAGCGCTTCAATCAGAAGAGGAATTCCGTCTATTTAATAGTAAAGTAAATGCACCTTTATTAGCGAATATGACTGAATTCGGAAAGACTCCATATTATAGTGCAGAAGAATTTGCAAATATGGGCTTCCAAATGGTTATTTATCCTGTAACTTCACTTCGCGTTGCA
Source organism: Bacillus silvicola (assembly GCF_050524305.1). Taxonomy (NCBI): domain Bacteria; kingdom Bacillati; phylum Bacillota; class Bacilli; order Caryophanales; family Bacillaceae; genus Bacillus; species Bacillus silvicola. The sequence goes on along the minus strand of NZ_JBNGVC010000001.1, from coordinate 151,934 downwards.
GCGAAAGCGTATGAGAATGTATTTACTTTAATTAAGGAAACAGGTTCTCAAAAAGATGCACTTTCTAATATGCAAACGAGAAGTGAGCTATATGAAACAATTTCATATCATGACTTTGAAGAATTAGATACTGGAATTGCAAAAACAGTATTATCAGAGGATCAATAGATAAAACAACTGAGGCGATGAGAATACATCTTTGGCAAAACGAACTGCTTGATGTGAAAAATCATCGCCTTCTGTTTTCAATAATAAGATATTCCACTCATCGTAGACGAGCATAAGCAAAAAAGCTATGAAAGCCGAATGATAGGGGGATACATATGGAAAAAACGAAGTTACCATGGGATGAATTTTTTTCACTCAATAAAGATATGAATCATACTTACTTTACACCAGAAGATTTTTCAGGTGATGAAGATTTAATTGCAAAAACGACAGAACAATTCGTTAAACAAGAAATTGTCCCACAAATTGAAAACATTGAAAAACATAACTATAACGTTTCTCGTCAATTATTTGAGAAAGCTGGGGAACTTGGATTATTAGGCATTGAGGTACCAGAAGATTATGGCGGGTTCGAGTTAGGGAAGGCAGTTTCAGGGCTTGTAGCAGAAAAAATGGGTTACGCTGGTGCATTTAGCGTTTCATTTAATATACACGCAGGTGTAGGTACATTGCCTTACATATATTACGGAACGAAAGAACAAAAAGAAAAGTATTTGCCGAAAATCGCGTCAGGAGAATGGATTGGTGCTTATGCTTTAACTGAGCCAAATGCTGGTTCTGATGCATTAAGTGCAAAAACGAGTGCAGTATTGAATGAAGATGGTACAGCTTGGAAGTTAAATGGTGAGAAGCAGTGGATTACAAATGCTCATATGGCAGATGTATACGTTGTTTTTGCGAAGACAAATAAAGGAATGACAGCGTTTATTGTCGAAAGAACATGTGAAGGTGTATCAATAGGATTAGAAGAAAAGAAGATGGGGATAAAAGGTTCTTCAACGGCGACACTTATTTTAGAAGATGTTGTTATCCCTGCTGAAAATGTTTTAGGGGAAGTTGGAAAAGGGCATCACGTAGCTCTTAATATTCTTAACTTTGCTAGATTGAAACTTGCTTTTGGAAATATTGGAACAGCAAAACAAGCAATCGGTTTGTCAGTTCAATATGGAAAAGAGCGAAAACAGTTCCAAACGGAATTAGTAGACTTTACGATGATTCAAGAGAAAATTGCAAATATGATCATTGCTACATATGGAGCGGAAAGTGCAGCTTACCGTACAGCAGGTGTAATTGATGAAGCAATTCATGAGAGTGAAGAAGATCTTATGAAAAAAATGTCCCAATTTGCAATTGAATGTGCACTTAATAAAGTAAACGCTTCTGAAACACTTGCTTATATCGTAGATGAAGCGGTACAAATTCATGGTGGTTACGGCTATATGCAAGAATACGAAGTAGAACGATTATATCGTGATGCTAGAATTAGTCGTATTTTTGAAGGAACGAATGAAATTAATAGATTAACAGTAGCTAAAATGTTAATGAAGCAAATCGAACAAATAGAAAATACTGAAGTAGAAATTGATGTAGCAAATGTAGAAAGAAACCATCGCTACATTTTATTAGCGAAAAAATTGTTGAAACAATCTTTGAAAACGCTCTCTAAAACTCCAGGCCTAAAAATCGATCAAGAGCAAGAATATTCACGTGTATTATCAAATATGTTGACGGACGTGTACGTCATGGAATCAGCATTTTTACGTACGAGTAAAGCAATTAGTAAAAATGGTGAAGAAAAAGAGCGTACAAAACAAATGATAACTGATGTTATTTGTGAAGAAGGCTATCGTAAAGTAGAAGAAGCAGCAATTTCTATACTTTCAGCGGCTGTCACAGAAGAAAAAGATAGACACGTAATTTTAGCTGAAATCCGTCAATTATTAGTGCCTTTATACACGAACGTATTTACGAAAAAGAGAGAAATTGCGAAAGTTATTATAAATCGTGGAAAATATATTGTGTAAATAGGAGGAAAGCGATATGAAAAAGATTGGTTTTATCGGCTTAGGTAACATGGGTCTTCCGATGTCTAAAAATTTAGTTAAATCAGGTTACACAGTATATGGTGTGGACTTAAACAAAGAGGCTGAAGCTTCCTTCGAAAAAGAAGGGGGAGTTATCGGTTTATCAATCTCGAAATTAGCAGAAACATGCGATGTGATTTTTACAAGTTTACCTTCACCTCGTGCGGTTGAAGCGGTATATTTTGGGGAAGAAGGATTATTTGAAAGTAGCCACTCGGACGTAGTTTTAATTGATACAAGTACTGTATCTCCACAGTTAAACAAACAGTTAGAGGAATCGGCGAAGGAAAAGAAAGTAGACTTTTTAGCAGCACCAGTTAGCGGTGGTGTAATTGGAGCAGAAAATCGTACATTAACGTTTATGGTTGGTGGATCAAAAGAGGTATATGATAAAACTGAATCTATCATGGAAGTGTTAGGAGCGAATATTTTCCATGTTAGTGAACAAATTGATAGCGGTACGACTGTTAAATTAATTAACAATCTATTAATTGGTTTTTATACAGCTGGTGTTAGTGAAGCTTTAACGTTAGCGAAAAAGAACAATATGGATTTAGATAAAATGTTTGATATTTTAAATGTAAGTTACGGTCAAAGTAGAATTTATGAGCGTAATTATAAAAGTTTCATTGCATCAGAAAACTACGAGCCAGGCTTTACTGTGAATTTATTGAAGAAAGATTTGGGGTTTGCAGTTGATTTAGCTAAGGAAGGTGAACTCCACTTACCAGTAAGCGAAATGCTATTAAACGTATATGAAGAAGCGAGTAAAGCAGGATTTGGTGAAAACGATATGGCTGCTTTATATAAGAAAGTTAGCGAACAATTAATTTCTAATCAAAAATAATAGACTTATATACATCATAAAAAGGGAGAGAATATAATGATTACAACTGAAATTAAACGAGTAAAAAATCATATTAATGGTGAGTGGGTTGAATCAACAGGTACGGAAGTAGAAGCAGTTCCGAATCCAGCGACTGGAAAAATTATTGCTTACGTTCCACTATCTCCAAAAGAGGATGTTGAAAAGGCTGTTGAAGCTGCAAAAGCGGCATACGAAAAATGGTCTAAAGTACCAGTTCCGAATCGTTCAAGACAATTATATAAATATTTACAGCTTTTACAAGAAAACAAAGATGAGCTTGCAAAAATCATTACACTTGAAAACGGTAAAACACTAACGGATGCAACTGGTGAAGTGCAGCGTGGTATTGAAGCAGTAGAACTTGCAACATCAGCACCAAATTTAATGATGGGACAAGCTCTTCCGAATATTGCTAGCGGAATTGATGGGTCGATTTGGCGCTATCCAATCGGTGTTGTTGCTGGTATTACACCGTTTAACTTCCCAATGATGATTCCATTATGGATGTTCCCACTTGCAATTGCTTGCGGTAATACATTCGTATTAAAAACATCTGAAAGAACGCCACTTTTAGCAGAGCGACTTGTAGAGTTATTCTATGAAGCTGGTTTCCCAAAAGGTGTATTAAATTTAGTACAAGGCGGAAAAGATGTTGTAAATAGCATTTTAGAAAATAAAGATATTCAAGCTGTTTCATTCGTTGGATCTGAGCCGGTAGCTCGTTACGTATATGAAACAGGTACGAAACATGGAAAACGTGTACAAGCGTTAGCAGGTGCGAAAAACCATGCGATTGTAATGCCAGATTGCAATCTTGAAAAAACAGTACAAGGTGTAATTGGATCTGCGTTTGCAAGTAGTGGAGAGCGCTGCATGGCATGTTCTGTTGTAGCAGTAGTAGATGAAATTGCTGATGAATTCATCGATGTACTAGTAGCAGAGACGAAAAAGCTAAAAGTAGGTGACGGTTTCAACGAAGATAATTACGTTGGACCATTAATCCGTGAATCTCATAAAGAACGTGTTTTAGGCTATATTAATAGTGGTGTAGCAGATGGAGCAACTTTACTAGTAGATGGCCGTAAAATCAATGAAGAAGTTGGGGAAGGTTACTTTGTTGGTGCAACGATCTTTGATGGTGTAAATCAAGAAATGAAAATTTGGCAAGATGAAATTTTCGCTCCAGTATTAAGTGTTGTAAGAGTTAAAGATCTAGAAGAAGGTATCAAACTGACAAATCAATCGAAATTTGCGAATGGTGCTGTTATTTATACTTCAAATGGTAAGCATGCACAAACATTCCGTGATAACATCGATGCTGGTATGATCGGTGTAAACGTTAATGTTCCAGCACCAATGGCATTCTTCGCATTTGCAGGAAACAAAGCTTCATTCTTTGGAGATCTTGGTACAAATGGTACGGATGGCGTTCAATTTTATACACGCAAAAAAGTCGTAACTGAGCGTTGGTTTTAAGAAATAGTATGTAAGTTGTTACATGTAAAAACCACTCTAAAGAGTGGTTTTTTATTGTGTATTAATTATTTCTTTCAAAGGCTAACTTAATACCAAATCCAATTAAGACGAGTCCTGTAACCCCTTGAATATAACGCTGTGTCTTTGGTTTTTTCATAAAAGCACTAATTTTATCAATTAAAAATATATAAAAAGCAAACCAAATGACTGTTAAAATGAGATAAGTAAGTCCCATAACGAGAAGTTGTATAAATGTATTATGATTTGGGTTTAAAAACTGTGGTAAAAAAGTTAAAAAGAAAACTGCAACCTTAGGGTTTAGTAAATTTGTAAGAAACCCTTGGCGAAAGCAAGAAGTATGTTTATTGTCATTATTTATTGGAACATCATTTGTATTTAAGTCTTCTGTGTTTCTTACTGCTAAAAGGGCTTTAATACCAATATAGACTAAATATACAGCACCAACATATTTAAAAATAGAAAATAAAAGAGCAGACTTTACAATAAGTGCTGAAAGACCAATTACAGCAGCTAAAGTGTGAATTAAAAGCGCAACACAAGTACCAAAAACAGTTTTTACGCCGCCGATTTTGCCAGCAACCAATGTGTTTTTCGTAGCCATTGCTGTATCAGGACCGGGTAGAATAATAAGACATATAGACATAATAATAAACAAAAAATAATTTTCCATAATGTTATCCGCCTTCCTTTGTTGTTTTTAGAAAATTCGATTAACGTTAGTTTAACATACATTGTAGTTTAATAAAATTAAATTATATTTAAAATTATTTAACTAAAAAGAAGAGGTCATATAGAGTAGCTGAGAGTAAGCTACAATATATGGCCTCGTTGTTTAGGCGTTAAGTAAGTTAAAGAAACGATTTACATCTTCTTCTGAAACATCACTTAATTGTTTATATTTATAATTTGGATTTTGATCTTTATCAACTACAACGGAGCGTACTCCTTCAAAGAAATCTTCATGTCGCATGAAGTTTTTAGCGAGTATAAGGTCTGTCGCGAAACACTCTTCAACTGACTTTTCTTGGCCATCGATAAACTGTTTTAATGTTACTTTTAATGAAACAGGGGATTTTGATAATAGCTTTTCTTTCGTTGCTTGGGCAAAGGAGCTTGGATCTTTCTCTAACGATTGAATGATTCCCTCAATTGTATCGAATGCAAAATGCGAATTAATTTCTTCTAATGAAGAAGAAAGATTGCCATCTAAGTTTGGAGTAGTTGCAAATGTACGAATAACTTCTTTTAAATGAGTATGTACATCTTCTTTATTCCAATTTACATTTTCAAGTGCGGTAAGGAAATTTGGTAATGAATCTGATGTCATAAAATAATCAGCAGCGTTTATATATAATACATCAGGAGCTTTTAAAATGGATGCTGTTAAAGCGACATATCGGCCAGTAGATCCTGGAGCTTTATTTAAGAAATAAGCAGCACCGACATCTGGAAAGAAACCGATGTTCATTTCAGGCATTGCCCACTTCGTACGCTCTGTTACTATTCGATATTTAGCTCCATTTGTCAGACCAACACCACCGCCCATTACGATTCCATCTAAACAAGCGATAATTGGTTTTTTATATTGATAAATAAATGTATCAATTTCATATTCTTCTTCAAAAAATTGTTCTGCATGCTGTAATGCAATCTCATTTGAACGTGCTTCGTATAGCGTTTTAATGTCGCCACCTGCACAAAAACCTTTCGTTCCAGCTCCTTTTAAAACGATAACTGTAATCTGATCATCTTGTTCCCATTCTTTAAGTTTTTGCCCAATTGGTTTTAACATGTCATAGGATAAAGAATTAAGTGCTTTTGGACGGTTTAAAGTAATAAATGCAACGCCGTTTTCGCTAACAGAAAATAAAACGTGTTCAGTCATTATAAATCCTCCCTTACATATCTTCCTATTCTTATTTCTTGATACATGATGAAATGTCCTTTATAAATTTGTCTAATATTGGCGCTATAAGGATTAATATGTACTACGCATATTTTGACGAGTTATATTTGCAGGATTCTGAAGAATGAAGAGGAATATTACAACATTACTGTAAGCGCAATTATTTGGAATTATAGTGTTGAAGGCGCTATTATATGTATAACTTATATTGAGTTATTATGCGTGGCGTAACAATCTATTAAAGAGTGGATGTAGAAAAGATCAAAAAGCTGAATTGTCTAACTTTTAAAGACAGTGGGGTTTGTATATAATTAGAAATAGAGAAAGGAGAGATCGGAATGCCAGGACCTTTACTATTGTCGGTAATTATTTTGTCATCTCTTATGGTAGGAATTACACAGTATTTTCATCATACAGATACGACAGAAGAAGTGAAGGATAAGGTGCGTCTCGTGTTTCCGATTTTTATAATATCTATTTCCATATGTTTTTTACTCAATAAAGATGGGTATGTAGTGGCCGTATTTGCGTTTTTTGTAGCGATTGTCTTAATAACTGTATTGTACTATGTTATGAAAGAGTACTTACAAAAATAAGGATGCCTGAATGGCATTTTTATTTTTGTAGATTGAAAATTTCACATACCGTATTTTATGTAAAAAACATAAAATATTAATAATTAAAAAAGTATGTACATCGCGGTGTATTTACTTGTCAATCTTGCATGACCACTATACTATTAAAATGTAGAGATTAGAAAAAAGGGGTTGTATCTAGTATGAAATTTGAGATGCACACAAAAATTATTTCAAATGAAAAAGAAGTAAGATTACATATAGAAGATAATTTATTCCAATTAAATTTAGATGGTTATCATCTATTTACTGTTCAAGAAATATTGCCTTTATATAAATCAAACGAAGAAAGAATCGGTAGTGCAATTGTCCAAAAGTTAGAATGGGAGAACGGAAAAACTACACTAAACTATCAGCTCGTTTCACTACAATCAGTAAACTAAAAGGAGAAGGATAATATGAAGTTTTTTCATACAGCGGATTGGCATTTAGGTAAGCTTGTTCATGGTGTATATATGACTGAAGATCAAAAAATTGTGTTAGATCAGTTTGTACAAGCTGTTGAAGAAGAAAAACCGGATGCTGTAATTATTGCAGGAGATTTATATGACCGAGCAATTCCACCTACAGAAGCAGTAGACTTATTAAATGATGTATTACAAAAGATAGTTATTGAGTTACAAACACCAGTAATCGCAGTTGCAGGAAACCACGATAGTCCGGACCGTATACATTTTGGTAGTAATTTAATGAAAAAACAAGGATTACATATTGTTGGACAATTTCAGTTTCCATATAATCCTGTTGTTTTAAATGATGAATACGGAGAGGTTCATTTCCATCTCATTCCGTATGCGGATCCAAGTATTGTTAGACATATATTGAAAAATGAAGATGTTCGTTCTCATGATGATGCGATGCGTATTTTTATGAATGAACTTTCTGAAACGATGGATAAAGAAGCGAGACATGTATTTGTAGGACATGCATTTGTAACTTCTTCAGGAGAGGCAGAGGAAAATACAAGTGATGCGGAACGACCACTTTCAATTGGTGGAGCTGAATATGTAAATAGCCATTATTTTGATAAGTTTCATTACACGGCGCTTGGTCATTTACATCAAGCGCATTTTGTACGTAATGAGACAATTCGTTATTCAGGTTCGCCACTCGCCTATTCTATCTCTGAAGAAAAACATAAAAAAGGATATTATATTGTGGAACTGGATGAAAATGGTGAAACAACAATTGAAAAGCGTTTACTTACACCACGTCGTAAAATGCGTACAGTAGAAGCGAAAATAGATGATTTATTGCATCATCCATTAAATGAGGATTATGTATTTGTGAAATTATTAGACGAAAATCCAGTCTTGCAGCCAATGGAAAAAATACGTTCTGTATACCCAAATGCAATGCATGTTGAAAGATCTATTCAAAGACGAGAGTTCACAGATGAAAATGAAGTAACTATTTCAAGACATAAAACGGATGATTTATCACTTTTAAAAGCCTTTTATAAAGAAATGAAAGGGTTAGAGTTATCAGCAGAGAAAGAACGTCTATTTATAGAGGTATTACAAACAGTGCAAGAACGGGAAGGTGAACGAGGATGAGACCGATTCAGCTAATTATGACAGCATTTGGACCCTATAAACAGAAAGAAGTAATTGATTTTGATGATCTTGGAGAGCATCGTATCTTCGCCATTTCTGGTAATACAGGGGCCGGAAAAACAACGATTTTTGATGCGATTTGTTACGTATTATATGGAGAAGCTAGTGGAGAAGAGCGTAGTGATACAAGCATGCTTCGTAGTCAATTTGCTGATGATAATATTTATACAAGTGTGGAATTAACCTTTCAATTAAAAGGGAAAAGATATGAAATAAAACGACAACTTGGTCATAAAAAACAAGGGAATAAAACAATTACAGGACATGCAGTTGAATTATATGAAGTAATTAATGAAGAAAAGGTTCCTTGTGTTGATCGTTTTCATGTAACGGATGTAAATAATAAAATTGAAGATTTAATTGGATTAAGTAAACATCAGTTTAGCCAAATAGTAATGTTACCGCAAGGAGAGTTCCGAAAACTATTAACGTCTGAAACAGAAAATAAAGAAGAGATTTTACGTCGTATTTTTAAAACAGATCGTTATAAGTTAATGCGTGAGTTACTAGACCAAAAACGGAAACAATGGAAAGACGTCTTACAAGAAAAACAAAAAGAACGAGAGCTATATTTCCGTAATGTTTTTAAATTACCAATACGTGATGGAGCATTGTTAGAGACATTAATAGAGCAAGAGCATGTAAATACACATCAAGTTGTAGAGGCATTAGAACAAGAAACAATTTGCTACAATGCAGAGGTTGAGCAATTACACATAGAACAAAATGACAAAGCAAAACAATTAAAAGAAGCAGCGGCACATTTTCATACAGCAAAAGCTGTAAATGAGAAATTCAAAGATTTAGCACAAAAGAATGAGAAATACAGTATTTTACAAGAAAACCGTGCAGTAATCGAAATGAAAGAAAAATCTTTTAAACATGCGGAACAGGCGAAGCGATTATTACCATTTGAGCAATGGTATGAGGAAGCGATGCAACATGAACAGAAGTCTGAAGGTTTGTTAAAACAGATAATCGCAAAAAAAGAACATATAATGAACAGTTTTGAAGTTGCTCAGGATAAATATGAAGCATTAAAGAATAAGGCATCTGAGCGAGAAAACGCTAAAAAACAAGTTCAAAGACTAGAAGAGTTACAACCAATTATTGCATCATTGGCTGAGAAAAAGTTAAATTTGCAAAATGCTGAAATTCAAATAGGGAATTTAAAAGAAGGTATGCAAAAGTTAGATGAACAACTAGAAGTGCATACAAATGAAAAACAAAGAATGTCTGACGAATTACAGCAATTAGAAATAGCGCTTGAACAATATGTAGCTAAAGTAGAAGAACTAACGAATATGCGAGAAGATGCAAAAGTATTAAAGCAGGCATATGATGTATGGCAAGAAAAACAAAAATACGAGCAAGAAAAAGAAATTGCGTTTCATAAGATGCAACTGGCAGTTAGTGCGTATGAAAATATGGAACGCCGCTGGTTAAGTGAACAAGCTGGTATATTGGCTCTTCATTTACATGATGGTGAATCTTGTCCAGTATGTGGTAGTATGGATCATCCGAAAAAAGCTACAGAGCAAAGTAATGCAATTGATGAAAAAGAGTTAAATGGGTTAAGAGAAAAGAAAAACGTTGCGGAAAAATCGCATGTTCAATTAGAAGAAAAGTGGAATTTCTATCGAGTTCAATATGAACAAGTGATAGAAGAAGTGTTAAAGCGAGGCTATCGCGCAGAAGAATTAGTAGAAACGTATAGGGCGCTCGTTCAAAAAGGAAAGCAATTAGCAGCAGAAGTTAATGCGTTAAAAGCAAGTGAAGAAACGCGTAAGCAAATTGCTGTGAATATAAAAAACGTAGAAGAAAAAGTAGAAGAACTCCAGAAACAAAAGCGTGAAGTAGAAACAATACAGCACCGTACTGAAATGGAATGTATGCAGCTTCGTACGTCATATGAACATGATAAGCAAAATATTCCGGAAAGCTTGCAAACGGTACAAGCTTGGAAAGTACAGTTTGACCAAGCTCTGCAAGAACTAAGGTTAATGGAAGATGAATGGGAGAAAGTACAAGAAGCGTATCAACATTGGCAAAATGAAAATATACGTATTCAAGCAGAACATGATAGTGCTTCTAATCAATTTAATAGTGCAAAAGAGAAGAAAGAAGAGACTTTCACACGCTTTATGAAAGAGCTAGAACAAAGTGGATTTACAGATCAATTAACATATACAGCAGCTAAATTAAATGGTGCTGAGATGGATAAGTTACAACAAGAAATCCAAAGTTACTACGCGTCTCTAGAAGTACTTACAAAACAAATTGAAGAATTAAAGGTAGAATTAAAAGATAAAGAGTATATGGACATTTCTTCATTAGATGAGCAAGTGAAGGAATTGGAAATTAACCTTGATATTATTAAAGAAAAACGACAACGTGCTCATAATGCCGTAGCATATATTACGGATTTACATGAAAACATTAAACGAATTGATGAACAAATTCATGAGGAAGAAAAAGCATTCCAAGAACTTGTTGATTTATATGAAGTAATGAAAGGGGATAACGATAGTCGTATATCCTTTGAACGTTACATCTTAATTGAGTATCTAGAACAAATCGTTCAAATCGCAAACGAACGATTACGTAAATTATCAAATGGACAATTTTATTTAAAACGAAGTGAGCGAGTTGAAAAGAGAAACCGTCAAAGTGGATTAGGCTTAGATGTATATGACGCATACACAGGTCAAACCCGAGATGTAAAAACATTATCTGGCGGTGAGAAATTTAACGCATCACTTTGCTTAGCACTTGGAATGGCAGACGTAATCCAAGCATATGAAGGTGGTATTTCCATCGAAACGATGTTTATCGATGAAGGATTCGGCTCATTAGATGAAGAGTCATTAACGAAGGCGGTTGACACCCTAATTGACTTACAAAAATCAGGCCGCTTTATCGGTGTAATTTCACACGTTCAAGAACTGAAAAATGCAATGCCAGCTGTATTAGAAGTAACGAAGCAGAAGGATGGGTGTAGTCAGACGAGGTTTGTGGTGAAGTAAGTTCAATTGTAATTTATATTATTTGCGATTCTTTAGTATAGAACTTATGATAAAATAAATGCCTCCTCTGTATTGAGGAGGCATTTATTTGTTATTCAGAATTAGATAATTCACCTATGAGTTATCTGTAGAAGGCGGCGTATTCTCCAAACGATTATAAGTTTTAAAGGCCGAAATTGCGGATATAACACCACCTACTAAAAATAAAGCTGATCCACCGACTAATATGATACGACTGACATATGTTTCCCGTGCTTCTTCAACTTCTTCTTGTAAAGGTGTAGGCATTATAATTCCCCCCAATAATAATGTGTTTTGCAATAGTATATACAACTGCCTAACATGTGTTAAAAACGCTAGATAGTTAATTATAGGTAGAATTATTAGTTCTGTAAAAAAATATAGAAAATTATATGAATCCTATAGTATCAAAAAACGTTTTAATTATTTGAAAAATCTTCACCCTAAATTTATGCTAACTTCACATACAGCACAAATTGAAATTATATTATGTATATGTACAAAATAAATAAAATTTTATAACATTGCTGTTTTTAAATAGTGAAAATCCAATTATTCCTATATAAGGGTCTTAATTGTGTGTTAGATATCATTTTATTTAGAAGCAGTTATAAATAAAAAGGACTTCAAATAAAAGGGGAATGTCTTATGACAACATATACGAGCGAGATAAAAAAAAGTTTAGTAACTGAAGAAGATGTGGATATTTTAAAAATAATGGCGCATCCAATACGATTACAAATCGTAAATGAATTAAGTGCACGTAAAACTTGTAATGTAACACAATTAACGGAAATATTAAATATTCCTCAATCGACTGTTTCGCAGCATTTATCAAAAATGAAAGGTAAAGTGTTAAGAGCTGAGAGAAGAGGGCTAGAAATTTATTATTACATTAATAATTTAAAAGCAAGCAAGATTGTTAGTGTTTTAGGATATATAAACTAATGAAGTGTTATTATACAAAATAGCCTCTGCTATTTGAACTGCACCCCAATTGTTAGACACGACTAACAATTGGAGGTGCAGTTTTTTTATGGCTAAATTTTCTTCAAAAGAAAAAATACAAGCAGTAAAACGATATTTAGAAGGCCCAGAAGGCGGGACAAGCATTGCTAAATCTATAGGCGTGGATCAGCGGGTATTTTATCACTGGATTAGCCGATATGAATATTCCGGTGAAAAAGCTTTTGAAAAACGCTATACATCTTACTCTACGCAATTTAAACTAGACGTACTTAACTATATGATTGAAAATAGGACGTCTATTAGGGAAACAGCGGCAATTTTTAATATTCCATCTTATGAAACGGTTCGTAAATGGAAAGTAGCTTATGAAACAGAAGGATTGGATGCCCTACAACTTAAAGAAAAGAGGCATCCGTCTATGAATAATAAAAATCACAAAATAGTGAAAAAGCAATTACCAGTCGAAGGCTCCATTGAAGAACTCCAAGAGGAGTTAGAAAGGTTACGTATGGAGAATGCGTATTTAAAAAAGTTGAATGCCTTAGTTCAAAACAAACAGAAGTCACAAAAAAAGACAAAGCGCAAGTAGTTTATGAATTAAGGCATCAATTTCCGGTACAATCACTTTTAGTGCTTGCCAATATTCCACGTAGCACATATTATTATTGGTTAAAAAATGCCAAACGTCCGGATCCAGATGCAGATTTGAAAGTATTAATTCAAGCTGTTTATCATGAACATGAAGGCCGTTATGGTTATCGCCGTATTCGTGATGAACTTACTAATCGTGGACATAAAATAAATCACAAAAAGATACAACGCATTATGAAAGAATTAGGATTAAAGTGTTTGGTCCGTATGAAGAAATATCGCTCTTATAAAGGAACTGTTGGAAAGATTGCCCCTAATATTTTAGAACGTAATTTCAAAGCAGAAAGGCCAAACGAAAAATGGGTCACGGATATTACGGAGTTTAAATTATTTGGAGAGAAATTATATGTATCGCCAATGTTGGACTTGTTTAATGGTGAAATTATCACGTATACAATTGGTTCAAGGCCAACCTACGCCCTTGTTTCTAATATGTTAGACCAATCCTTTGAACGCTTAACAGATGAGGATGCCCTCCTTATTCATTCCGATCAAGGTTGGCACTATCAAATGAAAAAATACCGTGATTCTCTTCATAAACGTGGTATTACACAAAGTATGTCTCGGAAAGGGAACTGTTACGATAACGCAGTTATCGAAAATTTCTTTGGTATTATGAAATCTGAATTTTTATATCGAAAAGACTTTAAGAATATGGAACATTTTGAACAAGAACTAGCAAAATATATATCTTACTATAATCATAAGAGAATTAAGGCAAAATTAAAGGGTATGAGTCCGATACAATACCGGACCCACGCCCAAAACGCTGCCTAATGAAATAACCATGTCTAACTTTTAGGGGTCACTTCAATTAAGCAGGGGCTATTTTGTATTGTTTTATTTATTTGCATTTAAAATTTTATAGTTTTTATGATTTACAATTGTTCGGTCAAATTCAAAAGTACCACCGCTCACATCTGTAACTTCAACTAAGACCGATTCAGTGTATAGTTTTAGTACAGATCCTGTAATCTTTAAGTTACTTCGTTGAAATAGTATAGTATCCCCTACGTTTGCTTTCATAGTACCTCCTTATAAAAGACAGAAATGTTTGTTTATTATATATATTAAACCACGTATAGATATATTAGTGAATGTTTAGTTTTATTTATCAATAAAATATTTGTTGTTTAATAAACTGAAAGCGCAACATTATGTAAATAGATTGTATATTTTCTATTTTTATGTACGTAATTGGAAATACAAAAAGAGTGGGATTCTTGAGCACAAGCCTTGTAACGAAAAGCCAGTTTATAAGGAAATTAAATGACTTGTATCAAGGAATGCGGGTGCAACATGTTACAAAGCTGGAGAGTTAAAAAGAATATCAGATAATCAAAATCTTGGAGTCCAGCCATGGTGTAACAGGGCGCATGACTTTGTATAAAAGAGGATATGAAAACACACATAAGTCGTATTGATGTAAAACATTATAAAAGCTGCTACGTATTTAACAAATAGTTTTTTGTATTTCACCCTTCGTTTTCTGTAACTGATTCCATATTTTTGACGCTCTATCTTGTAAGTGCTTACATAAGCAAGGACATCCTATACAATGAAGTTGTTAAATCGAATGAGGTGGCGAAAATGAAAATAAAAAAAGCATATTTAGAGAATAGCATTGAAATAGAAAGAGGAGGAGAGATGATATGAAAAAATCATCGGTTAATCCATGGCTTGTTGTTCTTGGCACAGTCATAGTACAAATGGGGCTTGGAACGATATATACATGGAGCTTGTTCAATCAGCCCTTAGTGAGTAAATACGGTTGGAGTCTTAACGCTGTTGCTATAACTTTCTCAATTACTAGCCTTTCTTTAGCGTTTTCAACTTTATTTGCGAGTAAATTGCAAGAAAAATGGGGACTTCGTAAACTTATTATGATAGCTGGACTAGCATTAGGACTAGGATTAATTCTTAGCTCACAAGCTTCCTCATTAATATTGCTTTATGTACTAGCAGGAGTTGTTGTAGGTTACGCAGATGGTACAGCATATATTACTTCACTATCCAATTTAATAAAGTGGTTCCCAGAGCGTAAAGGTTTAATCGCGGGTATATCTGTCTCTGCATATGGTACGGGTAGCCTAATTTTTAAATACATAAACGCAAAATTAATTGATTCAGTTGGTGTATCGCAAGCGTTTATATACTGGGGCTTAATTGTTACAGCTATGATTGTGATTGGCGCTTGTTTAATCCACCAAGCCGCTGATCAAGGTGCAGTTCAGGAAACAAAAACTAAGGAATATACAACGAAAGAAATGTTAGGCACAAAACAAGTATACTTATTATTTATTATGTTATTTACATCATGTATGAGTGGCTTATACTTAATTGGCATGGTAAAAGACATCGGTGTTCAACTTGTAGGGCTTAGCGCAGCAACAGCAGCTAATGCGGTGGCTATGGTTGCAATCTTCAATACATTAGGTCGTATCATTCTAGGACCGTTATCAGATAAAATCGGCCGTTTAAAAATCGTTACTGGTACTTTTGTTGTTATGGCGACTTCAGTCTTGGTTCTAAGTTTCGTAGATTTAAATTATGGTATCTACTTCGTCTGTGTAGCAAGTGTAGCGTTTTGCTTTGGTGGAAATATCACTATTTTCCCAGCTATTGTTGGTGATTTCTTCGGTATGAAAAACCATAGTAAAAACTACGGAATTGTGTATCAAGGATTTGGATTTGGAGCGCTCGCAGGTTCCTTTATCGGTGCACTTCTAGGTGGATTCAAACCAACCTTCATGGTGATCGGCGTATTATGTGTCGTGTCATTTATTATTGCACTTTTAATCCAAGCACCTAAGCAGAAAAAAGAACAAGAAGAAGATTATCGCAGCGTAGCGTAAGTATATAAATCTTCTATTACACTACTATAACTAAAAAGCACCCTATTATGATATGATCCCCTTATAGTAGACAGTAAAAAGAAAGCACATTAATCTGTTTACTATGGAGGGGATTTTTCTATGGGCAAAATTAGAGTAACTTATGATATAGAATTTAAGAAAAAAGCAGTAGATTTATACTTGAAAGAAGGAATGGGATACAAAACGGTTGCTAAAGAATTAGGAATTGATCACTCGGTAGTAAGACGTTGGGTGAAACACTTTGAAGCTGAAGGTATCAAAGGACTAGAAGAAAAACGTGGTAAAACGAAAGGTCCAGGTATAGGTAGACCAAAAACCAATCCAGAAGATCCAGAAGCTAAAATGAAACGATTAGAAGCGGAGAATGAAATGTTAAAAAAGCTCTTAGGGATGTAAAAGGAGGAGTGGAATCTGTACCAAAAACGAAGAAGTTTGAAGCCATCAAAGGGCTATCAGAAAAAGGTTATGCAGTTACCATTCTATGTGATATCGCTGGAGTAACTAGAGGTGGGTACTACAAATGGATAAAGCGACAGTTGATGCCTTCTGAAAAACAATTGGAGGATACCGAAATAAAAAAGAAGGTATTGGAGTGTCATAAAAAACTTAAAGGGATTTATGGATACAGGAGAGTACAAGTTTGGCTGAAAGCTACTTATAACCTTCATTTTAATCACAAACGTATACAAAGGTTGATGGGTGAACTAGGTATCAAAGCCATTATTAGGAGAAAACGACCTTATTACGGGAAGAAAGAGGCTTACGTGATTTCAGATAACCATCTGAACAGGGATTTTCAAGCTTCCAAACCAAACGAAAAATGGGTAACAGATATTACCTATTTGATTTTCAATGGACAGAGATTGTACTTATCCGCTATTAAAGACCTATACAACAATGAAATTGTTGCCTATGAAATTAGCCGTAGAAATGACCTGAAACTAGTACTAGACACACTTAAAAAGGCAAGAAAAAAACGAAACGTGAAAGGGATTCTCCTGCATAGTGATCAGGGGTTCCAGTACACATCTCGTCAATATACTCAACTACTCAAAAAATATCAGATGAAGGCTAGTATGTCCAGAAAGGGGAACTGTTGGGACAATGCTTGTATAGAAAGCTTCTTCAGTCACTTTAAGTCAGAGTGTTTTCACCTATACTCTTTCCGCACAGCTGATGAGGTTAAGTTTGCTGTGCGCAAATATATATACTTTTATAATCACCACAGGTTCCAAAAGAAACTAAATAACCTGAGTCCATATAAATATAGAACTCAGGTTGCTTAATTGTGTTTTTTGAATACTGTCTACTTGACAGGGGTCACTCCATTAAATAGGGTGCTTTTTTACGGTATATAATAAAATTACGAAAGGGAAGTGGATGCTAAACCACTTTTCTGTTTTCTTTATGAATTATTTTTTAATTGATTTTCTCTATCTAGCCTTTGTGATTTCCGGAATTTTCCTGATAAAAAAGCGAGTAAACTATCTCGGTGGATTATACTGGAATATTATAAAGTGATACATAATATATGAAATTTTTACTAAATCTTAGATTATATACATGACATTCATTGAGAAATGAAAGATGTAAAATGAGATATTTTCAGAAAAATATTGAGAAAAGAAAAACTGTAGATGAAGAAATCTGCAGTTTTTCTTTTTGAATTTCAAAAAAGATGAGAAGGAATTATGGATTTAATATTTAATTAAAGCACTTTTTAACCCTTATAGATGCAATCTTATATAGAAACGTAAAAATACTTTATCTGAAAAATAAAAAAAGATTGACAAGTGTATTGAGAAACATTATCATTTCGGTGTAGATAAAGAAAATGAAAATCATTATCAACTAGTCGGTTTATTTTCTTTTCTATGATTATGTAATAAAAAACATACTTGACCAATTAGTTTAGTAAGTGTATTATTTTTTTACCGAAAGTTATTGAAAATGAAAATCATTATCAGTAACTAGGTCAACTCTGTTTAATATGGTTAACTTTATTTTTGTAAAGAAAGGGTAGAGACAATGGAATACAGGGAATTTGATGGGAAGACTGTTGTAGTAACAGGTGCAGCCCAAGGTATAGGTATGTCTGTAGCGAAAATGTTTATAGAGAGAGGTGCCACGGTAGTTGCTATCGATCAAAATAACGAAGGTCTTCATAAGCTTTTAAATCATTATGAATTAAATGATGGATGTATTAAGACCCTTCAAATAGATGTGAGTGACAGTTCCACTGTTGAAGATACAGTGGAACGTATTGAAAATGATTTAGGTCCTATAGATATTTTAATCAATGTTGCAGGTGTTTTACGCATGGGAGCGGTTCACTCTTTAAGTGACGAAGATTGGAATAAAACATTCTCTGTAAATACTACAGGCGTTTTCTATATGTCCCGAGCGGTAAGTAAACATATGATGTTAAGGAAGTCAGGGGCAATTGTTACAGTTGGTTCAAATGCAGCAAATACTCCGAGAATAGAGATGGCTGCGTACGCTGCATCAAAATCCGCAACGACAATGTTTATGAAATGTTTAGGGCTAGAGCTTGCAGCGTACAATATCCGTTGCAACTTAGTTTCTCCAGGTTCTACTGAAACTGAAATGCAAAGATTACTATGGGCTGATGAGAATGGAGCTAAAAATATAATTGCTGGTTCTCAAAATACATATAGACTCGGTATACCGTTACAAAAAATTGCGCAACCTTCAGAAATTGCTGAAGCAGTATTGTTTTTAGCTTCTGATAAAGCGAGTCATATTACAATGCACAATTTATGTGTCGATGGCGGAGCTACATTAGGAGTTTAATAAAGTGAAACTTTAATTAGTGGGGGTTTTGTTCATCTCCCACTGATTATCAGCCCTCACCAATCGGGCTTTTACGGGCAGTTGATCCCCACCTAACTTCTTTGCTTCCGCTGAATTTTGAGGTGCGGATCTTACTGCCCGTTAATGCGGGATAAAAAATTCAGGAGGTTTTAATACTATGAATGAACTTACAGCCGTAAAGGAACTGTCAGAAAAATTATTAGAAGATTATAAGACTGAATCTTCGTTCTTTTTCGCTTCGCCAACTCGAACGATATTGACAGAAGGAGAGTTTACTACAGTAAAACATAGTGAAATCGAAAGCTTTCCAGAGCTTGTAAAGGCGGTATTAAGTAATGCAAAACAAGCAGGAAATCCGAATCCTATCGTTGTTGGTGCTTTGCCATTTGATCGTAGAAAAGAAGTTCAACTTATTGTACCGGAATATGGCAGAATTACTGAGCGTTTACATTTGGAGACAACAAATGAGATAAAACGAAATGAGAAACTGACATTTGAAATGACACCGGTTCCAGATCCTGAAGTTTATATGAATGGTGTGAAGCAAGGGATAGAAAAAATTCAGGACGGAGATTTTAAAAAAATCGTTCTATCTAGATCGTTAGATGTTAAATCTTCAGAGAAGATTGATAAACAAAAACTACTTCGCGAATTAGCAGAACATAATAAGCATGGCTACACATTTGCTGTTAATTTACCGAAAGATGAAAACGAGAAAAGTAAGACGTTAATTGGAGCAAGTCCTGAATTACTCGTTTCACGTAATGGTATGCAAGTTATTTCTAATCCGTTAGCTGGTTCAAGACCACGTAGTGATGATCCAGTAGAAGATAAAAGAAGAGCAGAGGAATTACTTTCTTCTCCGAAAGATTTACATGAACATGCGGTAGTAGTGGAAGCAGTTGCTGCAGCGCTTCGTCCGTACTGTCATACATTACATGTTCCTGAAAAACCATCTGTCATTCATAGCGAAGCGATGTGGCATTTGTCTACTGAAGTGAAAGGTGAACTAAAGAATCCAAATACTACTTCTTTGGAATTAGCAATTGCTCTTCATCCTACGCCAGCAGTTTGCGGAACGCCGATGGAAGAAGCGAGAGAGGCTATTCAAAAAATTGAGCCATTTGACCGTGAATTCTTTACAGGAATGCTAGGATGGAGCGATTTAAATGGAGATGGTGAATGGATTGTTACAATTCGCTGTGCTGAAGTGCAAGAAAATACACTTCGTTTATTTGCAGGAGCGGGAGTTGTTGCTGAATCAAAGCCAGAAGATGAGTTAGCAGAAACATCAGCTAAGTTCCAAACAATGCTGAAGGCTTTAGGACTAAGAGATAATTCGCTGAATGAAAAATAGGGGGAAGAAAGAATGTTAACAGGTTATACGGAATGGCCAGAAGAATTTGCAAATCGTTATCGAGAAGAAGGATGTTGGCTTGGAGAAACATTTGGTTCGTTGTTAAGAGAGCGTGCTGAAAAATATGGAGATCAAATTGCGGTTATAAGTGGTAATACGCATATAACATATAGTGAGCTTGATAAAAAAGTAGATCGCTTAGCTGCAGGCTTACTGAATTTAGGATTAAAGCAAGAGGATCGAGTTGTAATCCAATTACCTAACATTATCGAGTTTTTCGAAATATGCTTTGCGCTATTTCGCATTGGAGCACTTCCTGTTTTTGCACTACCTTCACATCGAAGCAGTGAAATTAGTTATTTTTGTGAGTTTGGTGAGGCGAGTGCTTACGTTATTTCAGATAAGGCTCTCGGCTTTGATTATCGAAAACTAGCAAGAGAAGTAAAAGAAAAAGTGCCCAATTTACAACATGTAATTGTAGTGGGAGAAGAAGAAGAGTTTGTGAACATAAGTGATCTATATATAGATTTCGTTCCATTACCAGAAGTAAAGCCAAGTGATGTTGCGTTTCTCCAATTATCGGGAGGGACAACAGGACTTTCTAAATTAATTCCTAGAACGCATGATGACTATATTTATAGTTTACGTGTTAGTGCTGAAATTTGTAATTTAAATACAGAGAGCGTCTATATGTCAGTTCTTCCAGTAGCACACAATTACCCGATGAGTTCTCCAGGGACACTTGGAACGTTCTATGCGGGTGGAAAAGTAGTGTTGGCAACTGGAGGGAGTCCAGATGAGGCGTTTGCTCTTATAGAAAAAGAAAAAGTTACGATTACTGCTCTCGTTCCACCGTTAGCAATAATATGGCTTGATGCGGCATCTTCTCGCAATAACGATTTATCGAGCCTGCAAGTGATTCAAGTAGGTGGTGCTAAGTTTAGTGCTGAAGTTGCAAAGCGTATACACCCTACATTTGGATGTACGTTACAGCAAGTATTTGGTATGGCAGAAGGGTTAGTAAATTACACAAGATTAAATGATCCTGAAGAAATCATTATTCATACACAAGGTAGACCGATGTCTACATTCGATGAAGTAAGGGTTGTTGATGAAAATGATAATGATGTTAAGCCTGGTGAAGTAGGTAGTTTATTAACACGAGGTCCATATACAATTCGTGGTTATTATAAAGCAGAAGAGCATAATGCACGATCATTTACAAAGGATGGATTTTATCGCACAGGTGATCTTGTAAAAGTAAATGAACAAGGTTACATCATTGTAGAAGGAAGAGATAAAGATCAAATTAACCGTGGTGGTGAGAAGGTTGCTGCGGAAGAGGTTGAAAATCATCTATTAGCACATGATGCAGTACATGATGTAGCAATTGTATCTATGCCTGACGATTATTTAGGAGAACGTACTTGCGCTTTTGTTATAGCTCGCGGACAAGCTCCAACTGTAAGTGAATTAAAAACGTTTTTAAGAGAACGTGGTATAGCGGCTTATAAGATTCCAGATCGAATTGAATTTATTGAATCATTCCCGCAAACAGGTGTTGGAAAAGTAAGCAAAAAAGAATTACGTAAAACCATTGCTGAAAAACTTATTACAGTAAAACGATAAAAAACTATTAAAATTCGGAAGGAAGTGATTAGATGGCTATCCCATCTATTTCAGTATATAAAATGCCAATTGAATCAGAACTACCAAAAAATAAAGTGAATTGGACGCCAGATCCGAAACGTGCGGTTCTTCTAATCCATGACATGCAAGAATACTTTCTTGATGCATATAGCGATAAAGAATCGCCAAAAGTAGAACTAATTTCAAATATTAAGGTGATAAGAGAAAGATGTAAGGAACTTGGCATACCAGTTGTTTATACAGCACAACCTGGTGGACAAACGTTAGAACAACGTGGGTTATTACAAGACTTTTGGGGTGACGGTATTCCTGCTGGACCAGACAAAAAGAAAATTGTCGATGAACTTACTCCTGATGAAGATGATATATTCCTGACAAAATGGAGATATAGTGCATTTAAAAAGACAAATCTATTAGAAATTTTAAATGAACAGGGAAGAGATCAACTTATTATTTGCGGTATTTATGCGCATATCGGCTGCCTTTTAACAGCTTGTGAAGCATTTATGGATGGTATAGAGCCATTTTTTGTAGCAGATGCAGTTGCTGATTTTTCATTAGAGCATCATAAACAAGCGTTGGAGTATGCATCTAATAGATGTGCAGTAACGACATCAACAAACTTACTGTTAAAAGATTTACAAAGTTTAAAGGGTGCTGAGAGTGAAGGCATCACTTTACAGGAAGTGCATGAACTAGTTGCACAACTACTCCGTGAGCCAGTAGAGAGCATTGAAGTTGATGAAGATTTATTAAATAGAGGACTTGATTCGGTCAGAATTATGAGTTTAGTAGAGAAGTGGCGTCGAGAAGGAAAAGAAATCACTTTTGCGGATTTAGCAGAGAGTCCAACTATTGTTGATTGGTACCGCTTATTATCTTCGCAAACAGAACATGTACTTTAATATAGACTACATAATAAAGGGGTAGTAAAGAATGCCTAATAGTCAAAAGGTTCGTCATTCGTTATCATCTGCGCAGACTGGTATGTGGTTTGCGCAACAATTAGATCCGCTTAATCCGATTTATAATACTGGGGAATATGTAGAAATAAACGGAACGATTAATCAAGAAATTTTCGAATTAGCTGTACGTAAAGTTGTAACAGAAGCAGAAGCACTTCATGTTCGTTTCGAAGAGGATGAAATTGGTCCATGGCAAGTTATTGAGGAACCGTCAAAGTTTTATATGCATTTTATTGACGTTTGTAAAGAAGAAGATCCTGAAGAAGCTGCTAAAGTATGGATGAAAAATGATTTATCTATGCCCGTGGATTTAAAAGAGGATAAATTATTTACTGAAGCACTTATTCAAGTTGAAAATAATCGTTTCTTTTGGTATCAGCGCATCCATCACATTTTGATGGATGGCTATGGATTTTCACTTCTTAGCCAAAAGGTAGCGAATGAATATACAGCACTTATAGAAGAAACAAATAAAACTGAAAAGCCATTTGGTTCTCTTGCAAAAATTGTACAAGAAGATAATGAGTATCGTAAATCTAAACAATTTCAGGAAAATCGTACTTTTTGGTTAGAAAAATTTGCAGATGTACCGGAAGTTATAAGTTTGGCAGAACGAGCGCCGAGAACATCAAATGGATTTTTACGAGAAACAGCTTATTTATCTAGTTCTAGTACGAAAGCTTTGCTAGAAGATACAAAAGTGTCGATAACAAGTTGGCCGGAATTTATTGTCGCTGTAACAAGTATTTATATGCATAAATTAACAGGTGCAAATGATATTGTTTTAGGCTTACCGATGATGGGGCGTCTCGGTTCTGCATCTATTTATACACCGAGCATGGTAATGAATTTAGTACCACTTCGTCTCACTGTAACTCCAAATATAACTCTTGCGGAATTATTACAGCAAGTTTCTAAAGAAATTCGAGATATACGTCGCCATCATAAATATCGTCATGAGGAATTAAGAAGAGACTTAAAGTTACTAGGTGAAAATCAAAGGTTATTTGGGCCGTTAGTGAATGTTATGCCTTTTGATTATGGGCTTAACTTTGCTGGAAATCGAGGTATTACACATAATTTATCAGCAGGACCTGTCGATGATTTATCGATAAATGTATATAAGCGCTTCGATGAAAATGAGTTAATGATTCATTTTGATGCGAATCCGGAAGTATATAGTGATACGGAACTAGCATTGCATAAAGAAAGATTTATGAATCTATTAGAATTAGTGATAAATGATTATCACAAAGACGAGTCGATTGGAAAAATAAATATTACCCTTCCTGAAGAAAATCATAAAGTTTTATTGGAATGGAATGAAACGAAGGAAGCTGAAGAGCTAATCACTTTACCTATATTATTTGAAAAACAAGTACAAAAACATCCAAATAAAATAGCAGTTACTTGTAACGGGATAAAACTTACGTATAAAGAACTAAATGAACGAGCGAATGAACGAGCGCACTATTTAGTAAAAGAAGGAATACGACAAAATCAGTTTGTAGCTTTAGTATTTCCAAGATCAATAGAAATGGTAGTTAGTATGATAGCAGTTTTAAAGGCTGGTGCAGCGTATTTACCGATAGATCCAGAATACCCAGCCGAGCGAATTAATTATATAGTAAATGATGCAAAACCAGTTTGTATCATAACACATTCATCTGTTTCATCTACTTTAGTTATAGAAAATGATATTAAAAAAATCATATTAGATAGCGAAGAAACGAAAATAGCGTTAAAAACATATTCTCATATGAATATACCATTTAAAAATGATGAATCACTTTTAAACCCAGCGTATACAATTTACACTTCAGGATCAACAGGAAATCCAAAAGGTGTAATTGTTCCTATGAAAGGTTTAAGTAACTTTTTATTAGCTATGCAGCATACGTTTTCATTAAATGAAAACGATCATTTATTAGCAGTTACGACGTTTGCGTTTGATATTTCTGCTCTAGAAATTTATTTACCGCTTATTAGTGGTGCAAGTATAACAATTGCACAAAAAGAAGTAATCCAAGAGCCTTCTGTGTTAACGACACTTTTACTAGAAGAAAGAGCGACAATTATGCAAGCTACACCGACGCTCTGGCAGGCGTTAGTAAATGAATATCCAGAGAGGCTACAAGGGCTAAACGTACTCGTTGGTGGTGAAGCTCTTCCAGCACATTTAGCAAATAAATTAAAAGAATTAGGTTGCTCTATAAGTAACTTATATGGACCAACTGAAACGACAATTTGGTCTACTTACATGAACATTGATGAAAGTGAAAGTGGTATACCTCCTATTGGAAAGCCAATTTGGAATACAGAAGTGTATGTTTTGGATGCAGGGTTACAACCAGCTCCACCTGGAGTTATCGGTGAATTATATATTGCAGGAGAAGGACTTGCGAACGGATATTTAGGAAAACCTGATTTAACGGCTGAACGGTTTGTTGCAAATCCTTATGGAAAACCAGGGAAGCGTATGTACCGCACAGGTGATCTTGTGAAATGGCGTAACGATGGTGTGTTAGAGTACGTGAGCCGAGCAGATCATCAAATTAAAATTCGCGGTTTCCGAATTGAATTAGCTGAAATTGAAACGGTATTACAACGACATGAAAATATTCAACAAGCGGTAGTAATGGTACGAGAAGATCGCCCAAATGATAAACGAATCATTGCGTATATCGTTGCCGAAGAGAAGGAAACGATTCATCTTTCAGAAATCCGTTCTTATATTTCAGAAAGTTTAGCGAATTATATGGTGCCATCAGCATTTGTTGTACTAGAAGAATTACCATTAACACCAAATGGTAAGGTTGATAGAAAGAAATTACCTGCTCCTGATTTTAATGGAATGAACAATGAGAGAAGTGCTAGAAATCCGAAAGAAGAAATACTATGTGATTTATTTGCAGAAGTACTTGGTATTTCGCGAATTAGTATTGATGATAATTTCTTTGAAATGGGTGGTCATTCGCTTCTTGCATCTCGTTTAATGGTAAGAATTCGTGAAACGTTAAGTGTGGAATTAGGAATCGGAAAACTATTTGAATCGCCAACTGTTGCTGAATTAGCGAAACAGTTGGATCGTGCAAAAAGCGCAAGACCAGCTATTAAGAAAGTAAGTAGACCAAATGAAGTTCCGCTTTCATTCGCACAGCGCAGGTTATGGTTCTTAAATTGTTTAGAAGGTCCAAGTCCTACTTATAACATTCCGTTAGTCATTCGTATGTCTGGAAAATTGAACGAGGAAGCACTGCAAGGTGCCTTTTATGATGTAGTGAAGAAACATGAAACACTTAGAACAATTTTCCCTAACGTATTAGGTAGTTCCTATCAGAAAATTTTAAATATGGAAGACTTAAATCTAGAGATGATGATAACAAAAACATGTAAAGATGAATTAGAAAGTGTGCTTGCAGAGGCGGTAAGACATAGCTTTAATCTTGATGTTGAGCCAGCAGTTCGTTTACAACTTTTTAAAGTGAGTGACAACGAACATGTTTTACTAATTCTTTTACATCATATTGTAGGAGATGGATGGTCATTACAACCGTTAACGAGAGACTTTACAGCGGCTTATAAAGCAAGATGTCAAGGTGACAAAGTTCAACTGGAGGCACTTCCAGTGCAATACGCAGATTATTCACTTTGGCAACAGCAATTACTAGGTGACGAAACGACACCAGAAAGTCTTATTTCAACACAATTAGATTTTTGGAAAGAGGAACTAAAAGGTTTACCAGATCAAATGGAGTTGCCTACAGATTATCAACGTCCAATGGAAACGAGTTATCGCGGGGAAACAATTCATTTTCATATAGATGAAGGTATGCATAGTAGGTTAGTAGAGCTTGGTCGTAATAATGGGGTTAGTTTGTTTATGGTGTTGCAAGCAGGACTAAGCGCGCTATTTACAAGACTAGGTGCTGGGACTGATATACCAATTGGAAGTCCGATTGCCGGAAGAAATGACGATGCGCTATCAAATATAGTTGGTTTATTTGTGAATACATTAGTGTTACGTACAAATACATCAGGAGATCCAAGTTTTAAAGAATTATTAAATAGAGTAAAGCAGGTAAATCTGGCAGCTTATGAAAATCAAGATGTTCCATTTGAACGACTCGTTGAAGTGTTAAACCCAGTACGTACCCGAAATAGTCATCCGCTGTTTCAAGTTATGTTAGCTTTCCAAAATACGCCTGAAGCGACGTTTGATGTCCCAGATTTAGAAGCGAGCCTTGAAATTCAAAGTGTTGGTTCTGCAAAATTTGATTTAACATTTGAAATTAGCGAGAGTAATGGAGTTGATGGTACTCCAAATGGCTTACACGGATTGTTAGAGTTTAGTACCGATTTATATAAACGTGAAACGATTCAAAAAATAATAGAACGATTCATTCTATTATTAGATGATGCAGCGAAACATCCGGATCAATCAATTGGTAGATTAGAAATATTAACTTTAGCAGAGCGAAATACAGTTTTAGAAAAGTGGAATGGTGGTTTTCAAATTGTGCCCGAGATGACATTGCCACAATTATTTGAAAAGCAGGCTCATGTAAATCCAAATTCTATTGCTGTCGTCTTTGAAGATGAAAAGCTAACGTATGAAGAGTTAAATAGAAAAGCGAATAAAATAGCTCGTTCGTTAATAGCAAAAGGAATCGGTCCGGATCAACTCGTTGCTTTAGCGATGCCGAGATCTTTAAATATGGTTGTAAGCTTACTTGCTGTTCTTAAAGCAGGTGCCGGATATCTTCCGTTAGATCCGGATTATCCGTCAGATCGTATTTCATTTATGCTACACGATGCGAAACCATCATGTGTGTTAACAAATGCAAGTGTAGAAATTGAATGTGATGAGGCACTAAAGATTTTAGTTGATGATGTGAACGTAATAGAAGAAATTGAGAAATATAGTGAAGACAATATTGATGAAATGGAGCGCATGAAGCCGTTATCTCCTTCACATATTGCTTACGTTATTTATACGTCAGGCTCAACAGGTAGACCGAAAGGGGTTATGATACCTCATCAAAATGTAGTAAGACTTTTAGGAGCAACCGATCATTGGTTCCAATTTGACGCATACGATGTGTGGACGATGTTCCATTCATATGCTTTTGATTTCTCGGTTTGGGAAATTTGGGGACCTTTATTATATGGAGGGCGTTTAGTTGTAGTACCACATACTGTAAGTCGCTCGCCGAAAGAATTTTTACAGCTTCTTGTTAAGGAAAAGGTTACTGTTTTAAACCAAACTCCATCAGCGTTCTATCAATTGATGCAAGCAGATCGTGAAAATGAAGAGGTTGGTCAAAAATTATCTTTACGATATGTTGTTTTTGGTGGAGAAGCACTTGAACTAAGTCGATTAGAAGATTGGTATAGTCGTCATCCTCATAACGCACCGAAACTTATTAATATGTACGGTATAACGGAGACGACGGTACATGTTAGTTATATTGAGTTAGATGAGAGTATCGTTTCTTTACGAGCAAATAGTTTAATCGGGTGCAGTATACCAGATCTTAAAGTATACGTATTAGATAACTATTTACAACCAGTGCCACCAGGAGTAGTTGGAGAAATGTATGTTGCAGGTGCAGGACTCGCTCGTGGATATTTAGGAAGAGCAGGATTAACGGCTGAACGTTTTATCGCAGATCCATTTGGTAAGCTAGGTACAAGAATGTATCGTACCGGAGATTTAGCGCGCTGGCGTCAAGATGGGACGCTAGATTATATAGGGCGTGCAGATCATCAAATTAAAATTCGTGGATTCCGAATTGAATTAGGAGAAATAGAAGCGGTAATAATGAAACACGATAAAGTTGAACAAGTAGCCGTTATTGTACGGGAAGATCAACCAGGGGATAAACGATTAGTTTCTTATATCGTCGCATCAAATAATGAAACGATCGATACGAATGAAATGCGCCAGCATGCTGGAGGTAGTTTGCCAGATTGTATGGTTCCATACGCTTTTGTAGTAGTAAATGAGTTGCCTTTAACACCAAACGGTAAATTAGATAGAAAGGCATTGCCAGCTCCAGAATTTACTGCATCATCTTCTAGTCGCGGACCGAGAACACCGCAAGAAGAAATGCTATGTGACTTGTTTACAGAAGTTTTAAGTGTGCCTCAAATTGGAATTGATGACGGATTCTTTGATCTGGGTGGTCATTCACTTCTTGCAGTGCAGCTTATGAGTCGCATAAAAGAGGCACTTGGAGTGGAACTAAATATCGGAACTTTATTTGCAGCACCTACTGTTGCAGGGCTTGCTGAAAGACTTGAAATGGGGAATGGTCAAAGTGCACTTGATGTGTTACTTCCATTACGAGCAAGCGGAGATCAATTACCACTATTTTGTGTACATCCAGCAGGTGGATTAAGTTGGTGCTATGCAGGACTTATGAAATCTTTAGGAACAGATTATCCAATCTATGGTGTACAAGCACGTGGTATCGCTGAAAATGAGGAGCTTCCAAAAAGCTTAGAGGAGATGGCGGCGGATTATTTGAAACACGTTCGTGAAGTACAGCCTCACGGACCATATCGTTTACTAGGGTGGTCGCTTGGAGGAAATGTTGTTCATGCAATGGCGGCGCAACTACAAAATGAAGGAGAAGAAGTAGAATTACTCGTTATGCTGGATTCTTATCCTGGTCACTTCTTACCGAATACGGAAGCACCTACTGAAGAAGAAGCATTAATCGCATTACTTGCTTTAGGTGGATATGATCCAGATAATATGGATGGTAAACCACTTACTATGGAAAGCGCTGTTGCAATACTTCGCAAAGATGGAAGTGCATTAGCAAGTCTTGAAGAAGAGACAATTTTGAATTTGAAAGAAACATATGTGAATTCAGTAGGATTGTTAGGGAAATATGTACCGAAAGTTTATAACGGAGATATTTTATTCTTTAGATCTACTGTTATACCAGACTGGTTTGATCCAATTTCTCCAAATACGTGGCTAAATTATTTAGACGGAGGAATTGTGCAGCACGATATTGATTGTAGACATAAAGATTTATGTCAGCCAGGTCCGCTTACAGAAATCGGACAAGTACTGGCGAAATATTTGCAGGAAAAGAAAGGGGTAAGTACAGTATGACGAATCCATTCGAAAATGATAATTACACATATAAAGTATTAAAAAATGAGGAGGGTCAGTATTCTCTCTGGCCTGTCTTTCTCGAAGTACCTATTGGTTGGAATGTCGTACATGAAGAGGCTAGTAGGAATGATTGTTTACAATATGTTGAAAATAAGTGGAAAGATTTGAATCCAAAAAGTAATCAAGTTGGCGAAAAAATATTAGTAGGAAAACGATAATGAAGGAAAAAATAAATCCGAAAGTAGTTGTAAGTATCGTATATATAACAGCGATGTTTATGGCTGCGATGGATGCAACGATTGTGAATGTAGCACTGCAAACGATAAGTAAAGAACTGCAAGTGCCCCCATCTGCAATGGGGACAGTGAATGTTGGGTATTTAGTTAGCTTAGCTGTTTTTCTTCCTATTTCTGGTTGGTTAGGAGATCGCTTCGGTACGAAAAGAGTATTTCTAACCGCTCTTTTCGTATTTACAACTGCGTCTGCATTATGCGGTGTAGCGAACGATATTACTTCATTGAATATTTTTCGTATCATGCAAGGTGCTGGTGGGGGGCTTTTAACACCAGTGGGGATGGCGATGTTATTCCGAACATTTTCACCAGAGGAAAGACCCAAAATTTCTCGATTTATTGTACTTCCAATTGCTGTTGCACCAGCGATTGGACCAATTATTGGTGGTTTCTTTGTAGATCAAATGTCTTGGCGCTGGGCATTTTATATTAATCTGCCGTTTGGTATCATTGCGTTGCTATTTGGACTTCTATTTTTAGCAGAGCATATTGAAAAATCAGCTGGTCGTTTTGATTCTCTCGGTTTTGTTCTTTCAGCACCAGGTTTTGCGATGCTCATCTATGCACTCAGTCAAGGTCCGTCAAAAGGATGGATTTCTCCAGAAATAATAAGTACTGGGATAGCTGGGATTATATTCATTTCACTGTTTATAATTGTAGAACTGAAAGTAAAGCAACCGATGTTAGATTTACGCTTATTAAAAGAACCCGTTTTTAGAAAAATGAGTCTCATATCCTTGTTTTCATCTGCTGGTTTACTAGGAATGCTATTTATTTTTCCGCTTATGTATCAAAATGTAATCGGAGTTTCCGCGCTGGAATCAGGTCTTACGACATTCCCAGAAGCGATTGGATTAATGATTTCTTCACAAATTGTACCATGGACGTATAAGAAATTAGGTGCTCGAAAGGTAATCTCTATTGGATTAATAAGTACCGCGGTTATATTTGTATTATTAAGTTTTGTAAATTATGATACGAATCCATGGCAAATACGGGCATTATTGTTTGGCATAGGTATTTTCTTAGGCCAATCTGTCGGTGCAGTTCAATTTTCTGCTTTTAACAATATCACGCCACCTTCTATGGGGAGAGCAACTACTATATTTAATGTGCAAAACCGATTAGGATCTGCAATAGGAGTTGCTGTTTTAGCTAGTATACTAGCTGGTTTTGGAAATAATAGTGTACAAAATAATGCCCCGGCCGATTACATGCCATATCAAGCAGCATTAATTGGATCAGCGATATTTTTACTCATAGCATTACTATTTGCTTTACGTATTTCTGATAAAGAGGTAATGCCAAAGAAGAATAAAAAGCCGTTATCTGTATTACAAAAAGAGAAAGAAGTTGTAAATGAATGAGTTGCGGCATGCTAATACTCTTTTGAAATAAAGTGATATTGGCATTTAAAAGGAGAGAGTTTACATGATAGAGAGTGAAGTTGTAGATTCTGTACCAACTTTGAATGAGAATGATTGTCAAATATGGTGGGCAAGAATTTCAGATTTGCAATCATGGCATTACAATTTGCTAAATGATGTAGAGAGAGAGAAAGCAAATTCATATTATCATTCGGCAGATCGTGCACGTTTTATAGTAGGTTGTGTAATTAGTAGGTTAGTTCTTGGAAAGATACTTTCTATGTCGCCAGTTCAAGTGCCGATTGATCGAATGTGCCCGGTATGTAAGTTACAACATGGTAGACCGCAATTACCAGAAGGGATGCCACAATTATCCGTTTCACATTCGGGTGAGTGGGTTGTCGTTGCATTTACAAAATCTGCATCTGTCGGTGTTGATGTTGAACAAATGAATCCAAATGTAGATGTTATGAAAATGGCAGAGGGTGTATTAACAGACATTGAAATAGCACAAATTATGAAATTACCTAATGAACAAAAAATAGAAGGTTTTTTAACATATTGGACTCGAAAAGAAGCAGTACTGAAAGCGACAGGTGAAGGACTATTGATTCCACCAGTAGATATTACAGTATCAGCTCCAAATGATCTTCCAAAATTATTAATTTTTAAGGATAGACAAGAGTTATCAGAAAATACAATGATGGAAGATGTAAGGCCAAGTGTGGGTTATATGGCTGCAATTGCAATATTTAGTAAAGAAGTAACTGAAATTACGCAGTTAGACGCGGTATCGCTTTTAAATTATAAATAAGTTTAATAAAATATTTTATAGAAGAGGTGTTCCTCATGTTAGTGGCGGAAAATAGAAAAAACGAATTTACTTATAATGTACAAGCAATTAAAAATGTTTTATTTTCTGGAGATACATCATCTATTCATGCTTTAGAAAAGCTTTTGAATGATACAGTTCAGTTTGATGTTCTCGAACAAGAGGTACTTGATAGACAGTACATTCCGAAAGAAGCGAAGAATTTCTTTGATAAAAACGGAACATTTCTGTACCGCGTATCTAATGTTAGTTATAAAGGTAAGGTGTTATCTGAAAATCTAATTTTTGCGGACACTTCATTTTTACCACATACTATAAAGCAAGAATTAGAGAATGGGAATATTCCAGTTGAAAAGCTTATAGAAAAGATGGAAGTAAGAAGAAATGTATTATACGAAGGATATCAGCCATCCGGAAATATTATCGAGTTGTTTGATGGATGTTCTGTTGCGGCGAATGTTTATCCAACTAGAAAATATCAAATTGTAAGTAACTGCAAATGTGTATTTTATATTTGTGAAGTGTATCATGCAGAAAATATAAAGAAACTGCTTAAATAAGAAATAGACAAGAAACCAGCCTATAAAATGGCTGGTTTCTTGTTTATTTAACAGCTTCTTTTAATTCTTTTCCTGCTTTAAATGCTGGAACTTTACCAGCAGCAATCTGAATTTCTTCTCCAGTTTGCGGATTACGCCCTGTACGAGCAGATCTTTCACGTACTTCAAAAGTTCCAAAACCGATCAATTGAACTTTATCGCCAGATTGTAATGCAGTAGCAATTGTGTCAAATACGGATTGTACAGCTGCAGAAGCTTCCTTTTGAGAAATATCAGCTGACTGTGCTACGTTTTTAATTAGTTCTGTTTTGTTCATGTTTTCACCTCATAAAAAAATTTTTAGAATGAATGTTTTAGTATAATGGTTAGTACAGATAAAGCTATCTTTGTGATTAGAAAGAATGCTGTATAGTTATGTTAATTTCGTTGAAAGAAGCTGAATCCCTGCTAATTAAAAGGGATTTATTAAGAATTGATGTATACCAAAAGCTATATTATGAAGGTGAGGGGGAGTATACGGATGATTTTTCGTGAAAAGAATGAGAAAAAAAGTATATTAATTCGTCAACATGATCATGGTTTTTTAGCTGGAGAGATTGCAAGGTATATAAAAGAAGATTTTTTTGAAGATAAAACATACTTAAAAGAGACAATTGATGCTATATATGAGCATGATAGAGGCTGGATAGGGTTAGATAAAATCCCGATTTTGAACGATGCTAAAAATGTTCCATATACATTTATGGATTGTCCAAGCTCACTACGCTTTGTATTCTATACAATCGGTTTGAATGAAATTGAAGTTTCAAATCCATACGGGGCATTGCTTTGTAGTAAACACTTTTTATCATTTCCGCTAAATGAAGAAGATGAAGAGATGATGTCTTTTTATAAACGAGAATTGGATCGACAAAAAAGAATTTTGAAAACGTTAACAAAAGAACAGTATGCTATGTTTGATAAACAGTATAGGCTATTAAAGTTTTGTGATGAGCTTTCATTATATGTATGTATGAATAAACCTGGTGTAAAAAAGAAAGATGAAATTGATTTATTTAAAGATGGTTTTGAAGGAACAGAAATGTTTAATAACAAGGAGCGGAAACTTATACAAGCTGAATGGGTGGACGAAGAAAGGATTCGGGTTACACCATTTCCATTTAAAACGGAATTTTATACGTATGTAAAATATAAAACTATAAATAAACATGTTATTGAAGAAAAAGGAATTGCAAAAGCTGATAGAGAGTCGGAAGTTCAGAAGCAAATGGTATGTTTTATACAATAAAGATGAGGCATAAAAAGAAAAAGGAATGATCTCACTTTATGAGTCATTCCTTTTAGAAATAAATTAACTGGCACGTTTTTTATTTAATACTTTCAATTTTTCTGCTTGTAAAAACCGATTTGTTTCAGCGACAACGACACTACTTAACCCAATAAGACCAATTAAGTTCGGAATCGCCATAAGCCCATTCGCGATATCGGCAAATGTCCATACAACACCTAATTTTAAATTAGCCCCAATAGCAATCATAACGATAAAAATTGCTTTATAATATCGAACAGCACCTTCTCCAAATAAATAAGCGACGCATTTCTCACCGTAATAAGACCAGCCTAAAATAGTAGAGTAGGCGAATAAAATAATGGCAATACCAAAGATCATACTACCAGCGGTGCCGAATACAGATTGGAATGCAAGTGTTGTAGCTTCAACTCCAGTTTTACCTGACTTCCATGCACCTGTTGTAATTAATACAAGTCCTGTAATTGTACATACGATAAATGTATCAAGAAAAGTACCAGTCATAGAAACTAAAGCTTGTTTTGCAGGTGAATCTGTTTTGGCAGCAGCCGCTGCGATAGGAGCACTACCTAAACCAGCTTCGTTCGCAAATACACCGCGCGCCATTCCGATTTGAATAGCTGATGCAACCGTTGCGCCAATAAAACCACCAGCCGCTGCAGTACCATTAAATGCACCAGAAAAAATAAGTGAAAATGCCTCTGGAATTTGATCAAAGTGATAGAAAATAATAATAAGGCCAGCAATTATATAAAAGAAAGCTTTAATAGGAACGATATATCCCGTCACTTTCCCGATTTTTTTTACACCGCCTAAAATAACAATAGCGATTAAGAATGACATGAATATACCAGTTAATGCAGGAGGGAAAGAGAAGTTGATTCGCATTGCCTCTGCAACTGAATTAGATTGAACCATATTACCGATACCGAAAGAAGCAGTTGTTCCAAATATGGCGAATAAAACAGCTAGCCACTTCTTCCCTAAACCATGTTCTAAATAATACATTGGTCCACCGGAGTATTCACCATTTTCATTACTAACACGGTATTTCACTGCAAGGATTGCTTCGGCATACTTTGTTGCCATTCCGAATAAAGCAGTAATCCACATCCAAAAGATTGCGCCGGGTCCACCGATTGTCACGGCAGTTGCGACACCAGCTATATTTCCCATACCAATCGTTGCAGCCATAGCTGTCATCAGTGCTTGGAAGTGACTAATATCCCCAGAAGATGATGAATCCTCTGATTTTTTAAAAGCTAGTTTGTGAGCGTATATTAGTTTACTAAACTGTAAACCTTTTAAGCGCACTGTGAGAATAATACCAGTCCCAACGAGTAGCAACAAAGTTGGCAACCCCCACACATACTGATTAATTTGTTCTAATACTGTACTTACTGTCTCCATCTGTATTCTCCTTTTTTAGAAAAAATAAAAACCACTTCAAGGAAATGAAATGGTCTCTGGAGAAACAAGGGATAGAAAAATAAACCGATACAAATCGGCATTTTCTTTCGCTTGTCTCTGTCCTTTTACCTGAGAGATTATCCGCTAGATTAGCGGATTTGCTCCTTCGGTGCTCGTTTTCCTCCGCGCTATATAAAAGCGAGAGGGAGTCTCTCCAGAGATTCGTCCCCATGCAGTTCTACTTGTAAACAAGACCTGAGAGTTTCAAAGTTGGTTCAGCAACTTTTTGCCCCGTCGGTAGATCAATAGACCTTCTCCTGAATGGTTCATCCGAATTATAAAATTAATAACGAAATGCATTGATCATAAGTATCTATAATCAATAAACACATTATAGATACACTATAAGTGAATTGCAATCATTTTTTATTTTAAAATAGTAAATAAACTTATTTTTTTGATATTCCTAATTTATCTTTTATTTCATTTAAAGTAGACAAAGCGATTACAATATGTTGATCTGCAAGCCCTAAAGCATGCTTTGTATTTTCAATTGTTTCATTGGTTGGAGTAGAATTGTTGTATCCGTCTATAATCAAATCTGCTGCATTTTTCATGAAATTAGAAGCGGCCTTAAATTCAGTTGTGAAATAGACTAGTTGCTTTTGTATATGTGGTTCCGTTATATTTTCTTCGTTTTTCATATTGTCTATTTCTTTAATAATTGTTTCATATTGTTTAGAAACAGTATTCATTGTAACTAATAGTTTGTTTTTATCTACTGAATCTCCGTTTGTGTTAATCTCTTCCCAGGCAGGCAACCAATCTTTCTCAATTATGTCATTATAATTAGTAGTTAATTCATTCAATTTAGGTTGCAATTGAGTTCGGAAAGTTGTGGTATCAACGGTTTCTACAGTTGCTTTTTCAGCATTTTTTTGAGCTTTAGTTGTGTAGAAAATAGTGCTGGCAATACTAAGAATAGAAACCAAAAGCAGCCATTTGTTTAAAAGTAATTTCTTCAATATATAAATCCTCCAAATTCTAAAAACTTATAATTAAAATATATAACAATAATGTTATCGAAGGCAAAGAGTATAGTACAGAAATAATTCGAATTATGTTTATTCTATACATGAATAATTAAAACTATTAAAATAATGAAGATATTATGTAAGAAAAGGGGATTTTTAGTGGGAACGAAAAGAAAAAAACGAGCTTCAAGTATTGCAACGGCTATGTTATTAGTTGGTTTACTTGCACTCATATATATGAACAAAGAATCCAAAATTGAAGATTTTCCAATACCAATGTCAGCAATACATGTTAATGATGATAATGAAGGGAATTATCAATATATAAGTGTTATGCCTATTACGGAGGCAACCGGATGGGAGAACTTAGGGGAAAACGGACATACTGTTAGTTTTAAAAAAGGGGATCGGAAAGTAACTGTATTACATTATCCGGGAGAGATTACTTATTATTTATTTGAAAAGTAAATAGAATGAGTCATAAACAATGAGGCTTTCCTAATTTGTTTATGGCTTTTTATATATTAAAAATTGAAGTTTGAACGATATTATGAAGGGGAATTTTATATAGAAGAGAATATAAAAATGATATAAGAAAATATAAGGAGATATATTCTATGAGGAACGAAGCTTTACATGCGGTAGAGGAATATCGTAAAGATTTAAATGCTGGTAATATTGAAAAAATAAATAGTTGGGTATCAAATGATTTTATAGGTTACTTTGGGTATTACAGTGATAGAGACTATGAGGTATACCGAGGCGATACATATAAAGAAGATAATATTGAAACATTAAAAAGTTATGAAGGACAAAATCCTTATTGGAAATATAAAGACTTAACACATAGTTTAAGAATGGAGAACGAACTGATATTATCTGCTATTGTAGAGTTTTATTTGCAGGATAAAAAAATAGCATCTGTTTTAGCGATGGAAGTTTTTAAGAAAGAAATGGATGGGTGGAAGTTATATAGACAGCATATGGAAAGATATGCGGAATAATTTGAAGGATGCTGATTTTATGTAGATTATCAATTTAAACGTAGTATCTTGAACTATCTGTTACTTATCTAAACTTGAAGTGGTGCACTCCTACGAATACTAACATATCTATTAGTTATTTTAGTAAGTTTTATTGTAGTTACTGTAGCTTAAGGATTTCTGATATCAATGTCAGAAATACATATTTACCAGGATAATGAAGTTATAACTGTATCACATGATTCCGAACAGAATAGTTATTATGTATTTGAAAAATGAATGATGATAAAAGAGATAGAACGTAAACGACCCTATAGGAGTGTTTACGTCCTATTTTTTTGTTTTTAATTCTGAATTATTCGAATTATAATATATGTAATATGGGGAGTAAAACAATATTTTGAAGGGGAATGAGTTGATAAATTGCCAAGAATAAAAAAAATAGGGCGTTTTTGTCCTGTGGATGATCAAGGATTTATTATAAATGATGCACATTTGAATAAAATTCAGCCTGTGTTTTGGGAGGTAATACAAGAAATAAAGGATACTTGTTGTCAATTGTTACGGGATGATTTGCATAGTGTTTATATAAGAGGTTCTATTCCAAGAGGGATTGGAATAGAAGGTATTGCAGACGTAGATATGATTATTTTAGTTCAAAAGGACCCTAAGGCAATAAACTTAAGCTGGAGAAAGAAGCTAGAAGTCCAAATTACACAGCAGTTTACTTGTATATCAGGAGTGGAGTTAAGTTTTTATAGTGAAAAAGAAGTAATAAACTCAGAGGATTTTTCTTTTATAGGATTTATGATTCAAACACATAGTGTGTGTATATTGGGTGAAGACGTAAAATTATTTTTACCTAAATATAAAGTAAGTCAGGAGATAGCGTATGAACATCTCATTCATTTGCGGAAACAAATTGAACAAGCACACAAAGAGTTAATTCATAATCAAGACGTGGATGATATAGAGGATTGCTGTCGGTGGATTATGAAAATAATAATCAGAGCCGGTCTAGCATTAACAATTGATAGAGAAGGGCTTTATTCCAGGGACTTATACCCAGCGTATGCACTATTTAGTAAGCATTTTTCCGAGCAAAAAAAGAATATGAGGAAGGCATTACAATATGTAATTGAGCCTATAAAAGATATAGAAGAAATTTTATCGTTTTTAGATACCTTTGGTAATTGGTTGATAGAAAGAGCGGGGGATTATTTGAAGAATATCCGTTTTTAATTCATCATAATTTTGTTATGTAAACAATAGGTATTGAAGTAAAATAGAGGAGTGAGGGATTTGGATTTTTATATTGTATATGTCTTCTCACGAGGTAAGTATACAGGAATCAACTTGCAGTGTTTATGGAAAATTAGGAAGTTTCCAGTGAGGAAATGCAGACAGTAGCAAAAGAAATGAATTTTGCAGATTACTATGGAATCCCAGAGGATACGGCAACAGGAAGCTCAAACGAATGTTTAGCAGCGTATCTTCTAAAATATCGTTATTTTGGAACAGAAAAGGTAGATATGCGTGTTGAACAAGGATATGAAATAAACAGGCCTTCTTTAATACATATACAAGCTGAAAAAGTAGCGAGTAAAATTAATGTTAGTGTAGGCGGAAAAGTAGAAAGTATTGCAAGTGGGAAATGGATCGTATCATATCATAAGGGGGAATAGAAATGCTATTAAAAACAATATTTTGCAAGGTGGAAGAAGAGAAAAGGGAATTGTTTTCTGATGCGCAAGAAAAATGGCGTGATTTACAGTATTTAGACGGATTCTATGGACAATTTGGTGGGTGGAATGAAGATGAAGCATGTGTGTATACTTTATGGAAAGATAGAAATGCATATCAATCATTCATGAATGACGCCCATGATACAATTTTTTTTAATAGTAATCAAGAAGGCACATATACTTCCTGCAATATTGAAATGTTTCAAACGTTGTATGATATAACAGAAATTTCTTTGAAAGACGTAATTGCACAAGGTTCATTTGTAAGAGTTGCAATTTGCGATGTGGGGGAAGGGAAAGAAAAATACTTTTTACATGCGCAAGAAACAATTTGGAATAAAGGAATGGAAAATGCAAAAGGGATATTAGGTGGAGTTGTAGGAAAGTCTTTAAAGACTGAAAATCGTTACATAGTATTAACGTATTGGCAAGATGAAATAGCACATGAAAGTTATATGAAAGAAATTTTTCCTGCGTTATACCAGTTAGCAAATGTAAATGAGTATGTTGAAAATATAAATGGGAAGAGAGTTATTCGGAAGGAAGAATGGTCTGTTGCCGCTTCTAAATTAAGTTAGAACATATTTAAGTAGCTAGTTTTGAAAAAATTGATATAGAACGTTTGTTCTTGTATGATTACTTTGTACAAGAATAAGAGGGGGAGATATTTAAATGAGTAGAGTTTTAAGATTTGAATTGCAAGTCCCAAACCCTGAAGAAGCTATTCAATTTTATACAAATAGTTTTGGATGGAAGTTTGAAAAAATGCCTGGATCACATGACTATTGGTTCATTATAACGGGGGAAAGCGATCGACCTGGTATTGATGGTGGATTAATGAAATCACCTGATGGTGCTACTAGGACGACTAATTCGATTGAAGTACCTTCAGTTGATGAGTACATAAATAAAGTCATTGAAAATGGTGGACAAGTAGTTGTACCTAAAACTGCTATTCCTAATATGGGTTACTTTGCTTATTGTATAGATAATCAAGGGCTTCTTTTTGGAGTATGTGAAGAAAATATTGAAGCATAAAAAATTAGAGGATTTCGAAATTATTTTGTTTGTTGAACGATGTTTTCTATCAAAGATTATAATTATTGAACAATTGTATATAAAAACTAGTATTATTTTAGCTGAAGAAGGATCCATTTTGATTATTTCCAAAAGGATTCTTTTTTTGTTTTTCACATATTCTGAGTTATTCAGGCGTTATTATTCAAACTTACATCTGTATATTATCTATGAAAAAAGTAAATAAATGATGATATATTTAAGGGTTAATCTATTGACTGCTAAACAGTTTGAGATGAAAAGGAAAAGAAGACCAATTATTTTCTAATAAACATGTAATTAAGTGAAGACGTCATATACCCTTTCATGTTAATATATTTAAGTTATAATAGGAGGCTTACCCTTTTGTATTGTTCGGTAGAAGCAGTGTGAGCTTGAAATTTTTTATGAAAAGGATGTGCCTAACTTGCGTATCAATAAATTTATTAGTGAAGCTGGAAAAGCGTCTCGACGTGGAGCAGATAAGTTAATTAATGAGAGAAGAGTAATTATTAACGGTAAGGTTGCAAAAATTGGTGACCAAGTAAATCCAGGTGATGACGTACGAGTAAATGGAGAGCAACTTCGTATTGCTCGAGACCATGTGTATATCGCTTTAAATAAACCAGTAGGTATTACATGTACAAGTGAAAAAGCAGTAAAAGGTAATATTATCGATTTAGTGAATCATCCTTTACGAATTAATCACATCGGGCGTCTCGATAAAGACTCAGACGGTTTAATTTTGTTAACGAATGATGGCGATATTGTTAATGAGATTTTACGTGCTGAAAACAAGCATGAGAAAGAATATATCGTTTCAGTAGATAAGCCGATTACACCGGAGTTTTTAGAGAAAATGGCAGCAGGTGTTAAAATTTTAGATACAAAAACGCTTCCTTGTGAGATTACACAGTTATCAAAATATGAGTTCAAAATTATTTTAACACAGGGGCTAAATCGTCAAATTCGCCGCATGTGTGAAGCTTTAGGTTATCAAGTATATACGTTAAAACGTACGAGAATTATGAATATTGAATTGAATAATTTACCGGTTGGACAGTGGAGAGATTTATCGAAGAAAGAGAAAAGACGTCTATTTTCAGATTTAAATTACGAACCACAAGATTGGTAAAATTGAGAAGTGAATCCATATTTTTTGGTTTCACTTTTTTAAATTAAATAAATAATATTATTTAACACTTGCAAAAATAAAATGAATAAGATATATTAAATAACAATAAATGGATGTTTTATAAAAGCAAAGAAAAGGACACGAGTTATTTTAAACGGTTATACAGAGAAGGAAGGAAAGCTGAGAACTTCCTAACGCAGAAAAATAACTTACCACCTTAGAGCTGCACTGGGGAAATTAAGTATCTAGTGCCGTGTAAACGACGTTACCGTAAAAGAAGCCATTGCATTTTGTGATGGGAATCTGGGTGGAACCACGAATATAAGCATATTCGTCCCTAATTTTTAGGGATGAATATGCTTTTTTGCATTCAATTTTATAATAAGCGAAGAAAAGGACACGAGTTATTTTAACCGGTTATACAGAGAAGGAAGGAAAGCTGAGAACTTCCTAACGCAGAAAAATAACTTACCACCTTAGAGCTGCACTGGGGAAATTAAGTATCTAGTGCCGTGTAAACGACGTTACCGTAAAAGAAGCCATTGCATTTTGTGATGGGAATCTGGGTGGAACCACGGGTATAAGTACGCTCGTCCCTATTTTAGGGATGAGTGTGCTTTTTATTATGAAATGGAGAGATGAAAAATGAAAGAACAGATGATTGAAATTAAATTTCCAGATGGTAGCGTTAAAGAATTTGTGACAGGTATTACTTTAGAAGAAATTGCTGGATCTATTAGCAGTAGTTTAAAAAAGAAAGCAGTTGCAGGAAAAGTAAATAATCAACTTTTTGATTTACGCCGAAACATTGAAGAAAATGTGGAAGTAGAAATCATTACTATAGATTCCAATGAAGGTGTAGAAATTGCAAGACACTCCGCTGCACATATTTTAGCGCAAGCTGTAAAAAGAATGTATGGTGACATAAACCTGGGTGTAGGGCCTGTTATTGAAAATGGATTTTATTATGATATGGATCTTCCAAGTAGCATAAACGTAGAAGACTTACCGAAAATCGAAAAAGAAATGAAAAAGATTATAAATGAAAATGTAAAGATAGAACGAGTAGAGGTCTCACGAGAAGAGGCAAAAAAACTGTTTAAAGAAATGAACGATCACTTGAAATTAGAACTTTTAGAAGCAATCCCTAATGGGGAAAGTGTAACACTATATAAACAAGGTGAATTTGTAGATTTATGTAGAGGACCACATTTACCGTCAACTGGCTATTTGAAAGCATTCCAATTAACTCACGTTTCAGGTGCATATTGGCGAGGTGATAGTAATAACCAAGTGCTTCAGCGTATATATGGTGTTGCGTTCTCTTCTCAAAAAGAACTAGAAGAGTATTTACATTTCGTTGAAGAAGCAGCAAAAAGAAATCATCGAAAATTAGGCAGTGAACTTGAATTATTTATGTTTTCGGAAGAGGCTCCGGGAATGCCATTTTATTTACCAAAAGGACAAATTATTCGCAATGAATTAGAGGCGTTTTTAAGAGAAATTCAAAAAGAGTACAATTATCAAGAAGTACGCACTCCGTTTATGATGAACCAAGAATTATGGGAGAAGTCAGGGCACTGGGGACATTATAAAGATAATATGTATTTCTCAGAAGTGGATAATAAAAGTTTTGCATTAAAACCGATGAACTGTCCAGGACATATGCTTATGTTTAAAAACAAATTACATTCTTATCGCGAATTACCGATTCGTATGTGTGAATTTGGTCAAGTACATCGCCATGAATTTAGTGGCGCGTTAAACGGATTATTAAGAGTACGTACTTTCTGCCAAGATGATGCTCATTTATTTGTAACTCCAGAACAAATTGAAGATGAAATCAAATCAGTAATGGCGCAAATTGATTACGTATATAAAACTTTTGGATTCGAATATGAAGTAGAACTTTCTACTCGTCCAGAAGATTCAATGGGTGATGATAAGTTATGGGAGCAAGCAGAAGCAGCATTAGAAAATGTGTTACATTCATTAAATTATAAATATCGACTAAATGAAGGTGACGGTGCATTTTACGGACCGAAAATTGATTTCCATATTAAAGATGCTTTAAATAGAAGTCACCAGTGCGGAACAATCCAGCTCGATTTCCAAATGCCAGAGAAATTCGATTTAAATTATATAGATGAGAAGAATGAAAAGAGAAGACCGGTTGTCATTCACAGGGCAGTTTTAGGATCTTTAGATCGCTTCTTAGCGATATTAATTGAGCATTTTGGAGGCGCATTCCCGGCATGGGTAGCACCAGTTCAAGTGAAGGTCATTCCAGTTTCGAATGCAGTGCACGTGCAATATGTAGAAGAGGTTGCAGATAAATTGGCACAAGCTGGCGTTCGTGTAGAAAGAGATGTACGAGATGAAAAGTTAGGATATAAAATAAGAGAGGCACAAATGCAAAAAGTTCCTTATGTTCTTGTAATAGGGGATAAAGAAATGGAAAACACAGCAGTAAATGTACGGAAATATGGGGAAGAGAAGTCGGATGTTGTTTTGCTAGATGTATTTGCGGCAAGTATTGAAGAGGAAATAAAGAATAGAAAATAATAATTGATTAGAAAATACGCCATTATAATGAAGTGAACTCGAATAATGGCACATGAAAAAAACACCTCCTGAATTCGCATACTAAGTATGTCAATTCAACGGAGGTGTTTTTCATTTGAAGGGAAGAGTACATTACCCGAATGAAGTAAAGTGGAAAGTGATTGATTTGATATTGAAAGGCTCCCAACATTGTAGACATATCTAAAATGTTGGGGGCCGATTTGTTTTCTAGTTATTCACTTATTAAAAGTAAAGCTGTTAACTTGCCTTACAAATTTTCTTCAAAAAGTTTCGGTAAAAATTTGCTGAACTCGCTCATTTCTTCTACATTGTGTTTATATAAACCACTTAGATTAATAAATGGTGGTAATCCTTTTGGGAAAATGAATGTAGAAGTCATTACTGTACCGTTATCAGATTGTTCGTATTGATGTATTACTTGTGAAATGACATCGTCATCATCATCTAAACATGAACCCATTAAAACATGGCTGTAATGGATATTGATA
This sequence comes from Bacillus silvicola, assembly GCF_050524305.1. Taxonomy (NCBI): domain Bacteria; kingdom Bacillati; phylum Bacillota; class Bacilli; order Caryophanales; family Bacillaceae; genus Bacillus; species Bacillus silvicola. The sequence goes on along the minus strand of NZ_JBNGVC010000001.1, from coordinate 107,036 downwards.
GGGCAATCTTTAGGATCTTCCCATCTAATTCTTAGCGGGAATTCCAGTCCATCCCCCGCAGATTCGATTGAAGCTGATATGGCTCCTACGTGTCCATGTACTTTAGGGTCAACTAACCACTTAAAATCAACATGTTCTTCTGGGTGCCATAGTTTATATCGTTCAGGGTTATCAATATTATCCCACCACCAGTCAATCATTTCTGGTGTTACGTCATTCAATTTATGTTCAACTACTAGTGATACTTGGTTTTTCATTTCTATACCTCCTATTTTTTAACCAACATGGTGTTGGTTAAAAAATAGGAGGTATTATAGTATGGGTATCTTATGTGTTCAATAAACAGAAATAGCTGATCTGTTGTATTCTGAACATTATATAAAAATATGTCTAAAAAAATTAAAGAGGTAAAAAGTGGAATGTGTATATGCTGATTTACGCGTAGCTCGTACTAAAGAGGCGATACGTGATGCAATGCACTAACTGAATTAATAAATAACAAAGGGTTTGATTCCATTACGGTTAAGGATATTACAGCTAGGGCTAATATTAATCGAGGGACATTTTACTTACATGGGGAAAATATGATAAAGAAAAAGCTATTGAATTAATAGTAAGCATAGTCATGGATTTAGCAATACATTGGAATAGTGAAATTGAGCAACGAAAATGGAAGTACTCTATTTTAATGTCTATGAGAGAAAAAAATAATGATTATGATACTTTATTAGAGAATGTAGCTAACCTGTATAGTGATTTTAATTATCCAGAGGATATGAAAGGGTTTATTTATTATTTAGAACCGGATGAAGGCTATGATTCAAGTAAGTATACCAAAAATGAAAATATTAGACGACTGATAGATAAACTAGATTCATTCTTACAAAGTGAACAGAAAGCTTTACAGGAGGTTTAAATCGTAAGAATAAACCTTTAGAGGATATTTTATAGTAAATCGAGATTCCTTTACAAAGTCGTAGGTTATACTCCTACGGCTTTTATTATGCATTATTTAAGTGAAAGCTACTTTTTTTGAAGAGAATGAAAGATCCAATGCTAGTTCGGGTGGTTTTCGATTTGAATCAATATGCTACTTTCCAAATCGATTTACATGTACTGTAATGTAGGGACTTAAATAACAAATCAATTATTTATTAAATCTTAACATTACGTTATACCTCTTATAACGGAAAATAACAAATAACGACACGTTTTTTTTTAGAAATGTTGTTATTTGTTGCTTATTTGTCTTCTATTTGTTGTTATTTGTTATTTATCCGTCTTGTATTTATTGTTTATTTGTTGTTTTTATCTATGGAGAAATATGTAATGATGCATATCTAAATAAAGGGGATCGATATGCAGAGTGTGATTAAATTATATTAAACAAAATTCAAATTATATGAGTTATTTTATATATATTAAAAACGACTCCCTTTAACTAAGTATATCAAGTTGTAACTGCTATAATTACTTAAATAAAATTAAAAAATCATTTTATAAGTATAACATTTTCATTCGTATTAATACTTAATAGTTAAATTATTGAATGTAATCGACAAAATTCTACTATTTACGTATTAAAAATTTAATGTTTTAATAAAGGTGTAAATGGTATGACCACTCAAGGGGGGAGAAGATTGCACTAATAAATGTGCAGTAAAGTTGCAAGTAATATTATGTTGAAATTAATTGTCTTAATATTATGTCACTTTTTAAAAGGGCTAGAATCTTGAAAGTATAACATTTGAAAAAAGTGTTTTAAGTTTCTACATAGCAAAAATGATTTTATTCCGTAATAAAAGTATAAGCAATGTACAGTATAAATTCATCTTTTGTAATCTTGTAGGGCCCTGTTGACAAAACTAGGAGAGATATTATGAAATTATTATCAAAAAGGTCATGGCAGGGTTAGCAGTAGCAGCAACTCAAGAGAAAAATGAATATTATACTTATCATTGGGCAGTTAATTCAAATATAGGTGATGAAATTTTACTATTTACTTCCGAAAAATTTAATATTCGAATTAAAAGAAAACAATATCCTTACTTTCTATGAGAAGTAAATAATAACGAGGTTTAAAACTCTATTCGAAAGATTTCTCCTTCCTAGAGCATGTGACAAAAAGAGCCTAGCGCTAGGTCGTTCAAGATGTATGTGTAAGATTGTAAATAGACAATAGTAAAGGGGCGTACGGAATGAAAAAGAAAATAATTTCAGGATTTTTTATAACATCAATTGTAACTGGGGCGACTATTCCTATCAATACTCTCGCAACACCAATCGTTCATGCAGAAACTCAACAGGAAAGCATGGATATTTCCTCATCATTACGAAAATTAGGTGCACAATCTAAATTAATCCAAACATATATTGATCAAGGTTTAATGAGCCCTAATGTACAGCTAGCAGAAGTCCCAGCTTTAAATACAAATCAATCTCTAATCAAGCAAGATATGAAGGAATGGTCATCAGAACTTTATCCACATTTAATTCTAGTAAATTCAAAAAGTAAAGGGTTTGTAACTATATAAGTTGAATTAAAAGGTTACAGCTACTGTTTGTCGAAATATAATAAGTAACATATATTGACAAATGGAGCGGAGCAAAATGACACATGTACACCAAAACGAAAAAGAAAGCCTACTTGTAGCAATGAAAACGACTAAAACGAAACGAATGTATGAACGTTATCAAACGATCTATTTCTATGTACAAGGCTTTTCTATAAAAGAAATAATGAACATGATTGGTCGTTCTGAAAAAACAATCTATAATTATGTGAATGCTTACAAAGAAAAAGGATTGCATGGCTTACTCATGGGACAATCAACAGGAGCACCACGTAAATTAGCCCCTGAACAAGAACAGGAGTTAGTTCAAGTGATTGCATCTCATCTACCCGTTGATGTTGGATTTCCAGCTAAACATAATTGGACTTTATCCATTATCGCTTCTTTCATTAAAAGAGAATGGAACGTAAGTTACACACTTCGCGGGGTGTCTCGACTTTTACATGATTTAGGGCTTAGTTACACAAAACCGACGTATACATTAGCGAAAGCAGACCCGGTGAAACAACAAGAGTTTAGGGAAGTTACCTTCCCCGCCTATAAAAAAAAAACTTTTAAACGAGGAGATTGACCATCTTCTGTTTCAAGATGAGTCCATGATCCGCGATTACCAAGCACTGCAGCATACATGGTTTTTAAAAGGAAAACAACGCAGTATTCCTACTTATGGGAAACACCAAGGTGTTAAACTTATTGGTACACTTAATTATGAAACAGGTGAGTTAGTTTGTGTAGAAGAGGAGCGGTATGATGCCGAAGCATTTCTTCGTTTTCTTCAGCATGTACTTGAACTGTATCCCAACGGGAAAATAGCTCTTATTCTAGATAATGCGCGTATTCATCATGCGAAGCTCATCCAACCACTTTTAAGGAAACACTGTCATCGCTTAGAATTAGTGTTTTTACCTCCCTACAGTCCCGATTTAAATTTAATTGAAGGGGTATGGAAATGGCTCAAATCAGACATCATTCATAATGTTTTTTATTCATCGATTTATGAAATTCAAAAAAATGTACAGGCTTTTATTCAGGAATTAAATCGCACACCTGAAAAAGTGATCGATCGATTATGCATTCGATTGTAATCTTTTAATTCAACTTATATAAATTTAATAACTATTACCCAGCATTAAAAGAGTTTGTAGACAATAAAGAAGATAAAGAAGGGTTTTTGGATAGACTTGAGGTTCTTCAAGATATGACTATGACGAATCAAGAAAACGTACAAAGACAGATTAATGAATTAACAGATCTTAAATTACAGCTGGATAAAAAACTTCAAGATCTCGATATGGATGTAGCAAAAGCACAGGGTGTACTAAGTTCAGACGGAACAGGGAAAATAGATCAGCTAAAAAATGAATTACAAAATACCCAAAAATCAATTCAAAATGATTTACAACAAATAGCATTATTACCAGGAGCTTTAAATGAACAAGGGTTTGTTATATTCAAAGAAGTCTATAACCTTTCAAAAGATATCATTGAACCTGCTGCTCAAACTGCAGTAGCAGCGTATAACAAAGGCAAAGAAATTAACAACTCTATTATAGAAGCAGAGAAAAAAGCAGAGCAAGAAGCGAAAGAAAAGGGTAAATCTGCTCTAGAGATTGAAGCTGCCAAAAAAGAAGCCCGTGAAGCAATTGAGAAAAGCAAACAAGCTGAAATAGCTGCAGCTGCAGTTGCAAAAACAAAAGAGTATGACCTTACGAAAGCTATTGACCCTGAAAAAATTAAGAAAACATATAGTGCTTTCGCTGAAGTAAATAAATTAACAGCAGAACAGCGAACACATTTAGCAGATTTAGAGACACAAAACCAAAAATTTTATGATTTAACTAAGAACCTAAAAATAGCAGATTTACAAAAATCAATGCTTCTTATTATGCAAAATGATTTACATACCTTTGCATATCAAGTAGATGTAGAACTTGACCTACTAAAACGTTATAAGGAAGATTTGGGTCTAATAAAAAATAGCATTACAAAATTATCTACTAATGTTGATACAACTAACCAGCAGTCTCAAAAAGATACATTAAGACAATTAAAAAATGTAATAAGTTACCTTGAAGAACAGGTCTATAAATTTTAATATTATGTTTTTTGAAAATATAAAAAGATTATAAGAATCTAGCGAAAGAATGAGAAGGAGAATAGTTATGAAAAAATTTCCATTTAAAGTGTTAACTTTAGCTACTCTGGCAACGGTTATAACTGCTACTACCGGTAACACTATTCATGCATTTGCACAAGAAAAGACCGCTCAAGAACAAAAAGTAGAGAATTATACATTAGGGCCTGAGGGACTGAAGAAAGCATTGGCTGAAACAGGATCTCATATTCTTGTAATGGATTTATACGCAAAAACAATGATTAAACAACCGAATGTAAATCTATCCAATATTGATTTAGGTTCAGAAGGAGGAGAATTAATCAAAAACATTCACCTTAATCAGGAACTGTCGCGAATCAATGCTAATTATTGGTTAGATACAGCGAAACCAAAGATTCAAAAAACAGCACGTAATATTGTAAATTACGATGAACAATTTCAAAATTATTACGACACATTAGTAGATACTGTACAAAAGAAAGATAAGGCAGGCTTAAAAGAGGGTATAAATGATTTAATAACTACAATTAATACAAATTCAAAAGAGGTTACAGAAGTAATTAAGATGTTACAGGACTTCAAAGTAAAACTATATACAAATTCTACAGATTTTAAAAATAATGTAGGCGGCCCAGATGGAAAAGGTGGATTAACGGCACTATTAGCGGGTCAACAAGCGCTAATTCCACAACTTCAAGCTGAAATTGAGAAGCTACATTCTACTCAGAAAGAACATTTTGACAATGTATTAGCATGGTCAATTGGCGGTGGATTAGGAGCGGTCATTTTAGTTATTGGCGCTATTGCAGGAGCGGTAGTGATTGTTGTGACTGGCGGTACAGCAACACCGGCTGTTGTTGGTGGCCTTACAGCTCTTGGTGCAGCTGGAATTGGTTTAGGAACAGCAGCTGGTGTCACGGCATCTAAGCATATGGACTCCTATAACGAAATTTCTAACAAAATCGGACAATTAAGTACAAAAGCTGATCTCGCTAGCCAAGCTGTTATTTCGCTTACTAACGCGAAAGACACTTTGGCATATCTGTATCAGACAGTGGATCAAGCGATACTGTCTCTAACGAATATTCAACAACAATGGAATAAAATGGGGGCTGATTATACAGATTTGTATGATAATATCGACCAAATGCAAGAGCATAAACTCTCGTTGATACCTGATGATTTAAAGGCTGCTAAACAAAGTTGGAATGATATTCATAAAGATGCAGAATTCATTTCGAAAGATATTGCTTTTAAACAAGAATAGAATCTAAAAATCATAGCCTATATTGGAGGAATATAAAATGATTAAAAAAATCCCGTACAAACTAATCGTTGCATCAGCTCTTTTAACTATGACAACAACTTCTATAGTCTCACCAGTAGCAGCTTTTGCAAGTGAAATTGAACAAACTAACAATGCAGATACGGCTCTTTCAGCAAATGAAGCGAAGATGAAAGAAACTTTGCAAAAGGCTGGGTTATTTGCAAAATCTATGAATGCTTATTCTTATATGTTAATTAAAAATCCAGATGTGAACTTTGAAGGGATTACTATTAATGGATATGTAGATTTACCTGGTAGAATTGTACAAGATCAAAAGAATGCAAGGGCACATGCTGTTACATGGGATACGAAGGTGAAAAAACAGCTTTTAGATACATTGACGGGTATTATTGAATACGATACAACATTTGACAATTATTATGACACAATGGTAGATGCGATTAATACAGGAGATGGAGATACTTTAAAAGAAGGGATTACAGATTTACGAGGTGAAATTCAACAAAATCAAAAGTATGCACAACAATTAATAGAAGAATTAACTAAATTAAGAGACTCTATTGGACAAGATGTTAGAGCATTTGGAAGCAATAAAGATCTCTTACAGTCGATTTTAAAAAACCAAGGTGTAGATGTTGAGGCTGATCAAAAGCGTCTAGATGAAGTTTTAGGATCAGTAAACTATTATAAACAATTAGAATCTGATGGGTTTGATGTAATGAAGGGTGCCATTTTGGGCCTACCGTTAATTGGCGGTATTATAGTGGGTATAGCAAGAGATAATTTAGGCAAGTTAGAGCCTTTATTAGCACAATTACGTCAGACTGTAGATTATAAAGTAACATTAAATCGTGTAGTTGGAGTTGCTTACAATAATATTAGTGAAATGCATAAGGCGCTTGATGATGCTATTAATTCTCTTACTTATATGTCCACGCAGTGGCATGATTTAGATTCTCAATATTCGGGAGTACTTGGACATATTGAAACTGCATCTCAAAAAGTGGATCAAAATAAATTTAAATTCTTAAAACCTAACTTGAATGCAGCGAAAGACAGTTGGAAAACATTACACACAGATGCGGTCACTTTAAAAGAAGGAATCAAAGAATTAAAAGTGGAGCCTGTTACTCCGCAAAAATAAGGAAATATTAATTCTGTTGCAAAGTCACCTAAAACATAGAGAATCTATGATTACGTTGTTAAATAGTAATGCGACAATTAATAAATCCTTATACACCAGAAAGGCGGAGTCTCATTAATGACTTCGCCTTTTGTCTTTATAAAATTTGTACCCAGATACCAAGATAACCGTACTGTATTACAGATTTTCAAAAAATTTGAAAGACGTCGCTTTTAAAGAAGAATAGAATTAAAAATCAAAACCTATATAGGAGAAGTATAAAATGATGAAAAAAATCCCTTATAAAATACTCGCTGTATCGACATTTTTAACTATGACAACAACTTATGCAGTTACACCAGCAGCAGCTTTTGCAAGTGAAATTGAACAAACTAACAATGGAAATATGTCTCTTTCAGCAAATGAAGAACAGATGATAAAAACTGTGCAAGATGCTGGGGTATTTGTAAAATCTATGAATGAATATTCTTATTTGTTAATGAATAATCCGGATGTGAGTTTTGAAGGAATTACTATTAATGGGTATGCAGATTTACCTAGTAAAATTGTACAAGATCAAAACAACGCAAGAGCACATGCAGTTTCATGGAATACGAAAGTAAAAAAACAGCTTTTAGATACATTGACAGGTATCATTGAATACGATACAAAATTTGAAAATCATTATGAAACATTAGTAGAGGCGATCAATACTGGGAATGGAGATACTTTAAAAAAAGGGATTACAGATTTACGGGGGGGAATTCAACAAAATCAAAAGTCTGCAAAAGTATTAATAGAAGAATTAACTAAATTTAAAAATGCTATTGGAGAAGATGTTAGAGTATTTGGAAGCCATAAAGAGACCTTGCAGTCTATTTTAAAAAACCAAGGAGCTGCGGTTGAGGATGATCAAAAGCGTTTAGAGGACCTTTTAGGGCAAATAAACTATCAGAAAGACATAGAATCTAAGGGCTTAGACATGGTAAAGATCCCCTTTCTCCCAACATTGATTGCTGGTGGGATAATGATAGGTGATGCAAGAGGTAAGTTAGGCTGGCTAGAGCCGGAATTAGCAAAATTACGTCAGAATGTAGATTATAAGATAACATTAAATCGTGTAGTAGGAGTTGCGTTTCATAATATTAGTGATATGCATAGTGCGATTGATAGTGCTATTACTGCTCTTACTTTTATGTCCACGCAATGGGATGATTTAGACTCTCAATATTCGGGCGTACTGGGACATATTGATACAGCTAATCAAAAAGCTGATCAAAATAGATATAAATTCTTAGCACCTAACTTGAATGCAGCAAAAGATAGTTGGAAAACAATAAGAACAGATGTTGTCACATTACAAGAAGGGATAAAAATTGCAGAGAAAAAAGAACAAGATTTTATGAATCAGCTTCGTCCATCAAGCGTTTCCTACTTTTATAAAAAAATTCATAACGCATATACATTTGAAATAAAGACTGGATCAAATGCACCAAATGCGTCTTATAAAGTTATGAATTTAACTAAAAACACGGTTCATAATATGTGGGGTGGAGGACCAAATACAAGCATGTGGGCTGACTGGCTTTCATTTAATCCAAAAGATGAATTTGCGGTGGTAGCAGTAGTGGATGGAAAAGAATATGTTGTATATAAAGACAAAGTAGAAAATATAATGAACTGAACCCGAAAATGAATGAGCAAAAAGAAAGAGCTTTTTTCACTTTAGTAATTGCCAACTTTTTTATTTGATAGACGTGTAAATAGACTACTATTTTAGTAAGTCGATGAAAATTTTGTCGAAATATTGAATATTTAAATCGCGTAGGCAAAACATTTAAATATATGCCTAAAGGTCCAGAAGGTCTTATTGAAAGTGACGTATATACGGAAGTTTAAAAATAAAATTAAGGATAGCTTTTAAATGGATTGGCTACAATATTGATTGTGGAGGTGAGAAAGGTGAACAAAAAACAACAAGGTTACAATAAGGCAACTTCTGGCGCTAGCATCCAAAGTACAAATGCTAGCTATGGTACAGAATTCGCAACTGAAACAAATGTACAAGCAGTAAAACAAGCGAATGCACAGGCTGAGGCAAAGAAAGCACAAGCTTCAGGTGCACAAAGTGCGAATGCTAGTTATGGTACAGAATTTGCAACTGAAACGGATGTGCATGCAGTGAAACAAGCGAATGCACAAGCTGAGGCAAAAAAATCACAATCTTCTAGTTCTAATCAATAATGAAGGGAAAGGACTTCTCTATCTTAAGAGAAGTCTTTTCTCAGGCTGTGGAGAAAGTCTTCTCCACGGCCTATTTTTGTGTCTGAGTCTTTATTGAAGGGGTACAGCCAGCATTTTTGAAAAAAACAAGCTAAGCAAAAAATATAATAAGCCGCCCATATGGACAGCTCATTTACATAATTCTCATTATCGGAATTCAATGTATCTAGAAATGAATAAATATGATCTACTTAACATTAGCCTCCGTTATCAGTAATTGGATAACTACTTAAAACAGAAAAGGAATTTGCCAATTTTTTTGCAAAACTTAATGGTGGTTCAACAGATTGGATATGAATATACATAATCAATGGTTTCATATATAACCAATGATTATGTAAGGCGCTAACAATAATTCCTTGTTGAACAATTGATTGTATAAATAAAGGAATTTCTTCTTGTAAAATAGCGATTTCCCCTAAGTTCAACGCATTGCCATTTTGATCTAACGATTCAAAAGATATCCCAACCGGTATCACAGAGGTGCTTGGTCGTCCTTGAACAAACACTTTAATATTACGACGCAAGGAGACAGAACAAACACCCTGATTTATGTTGCTCTTTCCATTAAAAATTTTAGCAAATTGCTCACAAAGGAAATTAAGGTTGTTCATAAATCTGATGCCCCTTTCTTAGCAGATAAAAGTTACTTCATAAATATTAATACTCGTCCATTAGCTTTTATATAAGTAATTTAAGAAATTTCCATAAAGAAAAGACACCCATATAATGATATGATCCCCTTATAGTAGACAGTAAAAAGAAAGCACATTAATCTGTTTACTATGGAGGGGATTTTTCTATGGGCAAAATTAGAGTAACTTATGATATAGAATTTAAGAAAAAAGCAGTAGATTTATACTTGAAAGAAGGAATGGGATACAAAACGGTTGCTAAAGAATTAGGAATTGATCACTCGGTAGTAAGACGTTGGGTGAAACACTTTGAAGCTGAAGGTATCAAAGGACTAGAAGAAAAACGTGGTAAAACGAAAGGTCCAGGTATAGGTAGACCAAAAACCAATCCAGAAGATCCAGAAGCTAAAATGAAACGATTAGAAGCGGAGAATGAAATGTTAAAAAAGCTCTTAGGGATGTAAAAGGAGGAGTGGAATCTGTACCAAAAACGAAGAAGTTTGAAGCCATCAAAGGGCTATCAGAAAAAGGTTATGCAGTTACCATTCTATGTGATATCGCTGGAGTAACTAGAGGTGGGTACTACAAATGGATAAAGCGACAGTTGATGCCTTCTGAAAAACAATTGGAGGATACCGAAATAAAAAAGAAGGTATTGGAGTGTCATAAAAAACTTAAAGGGATTTATGGATACAGGAGAGTACAAGTTTGGCTGAAAGCTACTTATAACCTTCATTTTAATCACAAACGTATACAAAGGTTGATGGGTGAACTAGGTATCAAAGCCATTATTAGGAGAAAACGACCTTATTACGGGAAGAAAGAGGCTTACGTGATTTCAGATAACCATCTGAACAGGGATTTTCAAGCTTCCAAACCAAACGAAAAATGGGTAACAGATATTACCTATTTGATTTTCAATGGACAGAGATTGTACTTATCCGCTATTAAAGACCTATACAACAATGAAATTGTTGCCTATGAAATTAGCCGTAGAAATGACCTGAAACTAGTACTAGACACACTTAAAAAGGCAAGAAAAAAACGAAACGTGAAAGGGATTCTCCTGCATAGTGATCAGGGGTTCCAGTACACATCTCGTCAATATACTCAACTACTCAAAAAATATCAGATGAAGGCTAGTATGTCCAGAAAGGGGAACTGTTGGGACAATGCTTGTATAGAAAGCTTCTTCAGTCACTTTAAGTCAGAGTGTTTTCACCTATACTCTTTCCGCACAGCTGATGAGGTTAAGTTTGCTGTGCGCAAATATATATACTTTTATAATCACCACAGGTTCCAAAAGAAACTAAATAACCTGAGTCCATATAAATATAGAACTCAGGTTGCTTAATTGTGTTTTTTGAATACTGTCTACTTGACAGGGGTCACTCCATAAGAGGGTCTTTTCTAATAGTTTTTTAGCAGAAGCAAGAAGCTCCAACTATGATTAATAATATAAAGAGCACAAGGACTAAGGCGAATCCGCCGCCAAAGAATCCCATATTAATCTCTCCTTTGAGTAAGAGGGGGAATTCAAGGTCACACATGTGTTTTAACAGGTTCACATTACTTTATATTTTTAGGGATTAATTGAGCAGGTCCTTTTGAAAATAAAGAAAAGATACCATAAGGTGTATTCCTCCGACTTGAACCACGTTAAGTTATATCGTTCATTGAGAAAAAAGAAAAAAGCACTCTTTCGAGTGCATAATTACGACTAACTCCTAATTATGATTCAACTTCAGTTAAGTTAGCTACGGCGTTACTTAGTTTTTAATCGGAAAGTTTAATGGATTTTTGAGCTTCCTCCATTCTTTCTTTCAATGGAGCTATACCGTTTATTCCTTGAGTTACAGTCCTCCCAGCATTACTTCTATAGTTAGTTGCTAGTTCAAACTCTACTCTAAATTTCTCGATTTTTTCTTTTAATACAGGACCACTTAGCTTCGCACCATCTTTAAATGCTGTATTTTTCTTGGATAATTCATCGTATTCTTTTATCATAGCATCAATAGTAGGCTTGATCTCATTTTCGTATATAACTTTATCAGCATTTACAGATGGTTTAGGTGTTTCTTGAAGTGATTCGATTCCAAGAAATGTGGGAAGAAGATAAAAGCTGCATTGAAATTGCAGTAGAGTTGGGAAGACATCAGTTAGAAATTGCAGCCTTAATCATGGATCAGGCGGATAAGAACAAGAATAAATCTCGCACAATGGGATTAAGAGCATGAAACAACTCACACTTGAGGATGTAGTAGGAAGTTTCGATTATACCGCAACAAGTACAGCAGAAAAATTCTTGAAGTGTAATAACGTTATGACGTACTCAATAGAGTTTTACGACAAAGACGAGAAGTGGAAGCTTTGTTGGTTTGAGGTGAAGTCAGAGGGCGAATCTATCGAAATGGCTAAAAAAGAATATGGACAGATACAAATTATTACCACTTATATTTCGGATAAAACCTTAGAGGAAATAATGAATTTAGATTAGGAGGCATACCGTTATGACGATAAATAGATGGCTAGAAAAAGCAGGTTATGAAGTCGCTGAAAAGAATGACGTCATCCATGACGCGTTGGTGGGTTTGGACCTACAGGCGTGAAGTAAGATAAAATTTGAATTTTGTACAAATATGCAGAGAGTGTGGGGATAATCGTATAAATAAAAGCTCAACTCTCAAAAGGGTGAGAGTTGAGCCTGTGGATGTAGCTACTGAGTTCTCGGGTCGATGAAAACCAGTAACTTGATAATAAACTTAAACCGTATGTATTCAAAGTAAAAAATAATGGATACAGGATTTGGTGCTAGCCTATAAAGAAAAGACACCCTAAGGTGGAGTGACCCCTGTCAAGTAGACAGTATTCAAAAAACACAATTAAGCAACCTGAGTTCTATATTTATATGGACTCAGGTTATTTAGTTTCTTTTGGAACCTGTGGTGATTATAAAAGTATATATATTTGCGCACAGCAAACTTAACCTCATCAGCTGTGCGGAAAGAGTATAGGTGAAAACACTCTGACTTAAAGTGACTGAAGAAGCTTTCTATACAAGCATTGTCCCAACAGTTCCCCTTTCTGGACATACTAGCCTTCATCTGATATTTTTTGAGTAGTTGAGTATATTGACGAGATGTGTACTGGAACCCCTGATCACTATGCAGGAGAATCCCTTTCACGTTTCGTTTTTTTCTTGCCTTTTTAAGTGTGTCTAGTACTAGTTTCAGGTCATTTCTACGGCTAATTTCATAGGCAACAATTTCATTGTTGTATAGGTCTTTAATAGCGGATAAGTACAATCTCTGTCCATTGAAAATCAAATAGGTAATATCTGTTACCCATTTTTCGTTTGGTTTGGAAGCTTGAAAATCCCTGTTCAGATGGTTATCTGAAATCACGTAAGCCTCTTTCTTCCCGTAATAAGGTCGTTTTCTCCTAATAATGGCTTTGATACCTAGTTCACCCATCAACCTTTGTATACGTTTGTGATTAAAATGAAGGTTATAAGTAGCTTTCAGCCAAACTTGTACTCTCCTGTATCCATAAATCCCTTTAAGTTTTTTATGACACTCCAATACCTTCTTTTTTATTTCGGTATCCTCCAATTGTTTTTCAGAAGGCATCAACTGTCGCTTTATCCATTTGTAGTACCCACCTCTAGTTACTCCAGCGATATCACATAGAATGGTAACTGCATAACCTTTTTCTGATAGCCCTTTGATGGCTTCAAACTTCTTCGTTTTTGGTACAGATTCCACTCCTCCTTTTACATCCCTAAGAGCTTTTTTAACATTTCATTCTCCGCTTCTAATCGTTTCATTTTAGCTTCTGGATCTTCTGGATTGGTTTTTGGTCTACCTATACCTGGACCTTTCGTTTTACCACGTTTTTCTTCTAGTCCTTTGATACCTTCAGCTTCAAAGTGTTTCACCCAACGTCTTACTACCGAGTGATCAATTCCTAATTCTTTAGCAACCGTTTTGTATCCCATTCCTTCTTTCAAGTATAAATCTACTGCTTTTTTCTTAAATTCTATATCATAAGTTACTCTAATTTTGCCCATAGAAAAATCCCCTCCATAGTAAACAGATTAATGTGCTTTCTTTTTACTGTCTACTATAAGGGGATCATATCAAGGTGCCTTCCTCCGACTTGAGATCACATCTATGTATTGAAGAAATTTAGAAAAGATAAATACAAAAAGGAAAGGTACAGATCAAACTTATCGTTTTCAACAACCTGCAGGAAAACAATATCCTTTTGGAAATGGGCCAAAAGAGCTAAGCGAATTGAGCAGATGGTTTAGGTGTTTTGATATGTGTCCCGTTTTCGGGGTTCACTTCAAAGTGGTGTGTTTTCTTTTTTACCTTACAAAATTGTAAGGTAAATGTAAGGGAAATCGAATGAATGGATTTTAGAAAAATGAGAATATTAAGAAGTGATATGATTCATATTTCTTTTGAGATTGAAAAGTTAAAAAACTCTTAAGGATTTATATGGCAAAAAGATAAGAAATATATGAGAAATTAATAATATACAAAAGGGATGGAGTGAAAGAGATGTCAACAAATGTAGTTACTGTAGAAAGCGTAGAAAAAACGTATGGGAAAAGAAATGAGAATCAATCAAAAGCATTAAGGGGTGTATCATTAAGTATTAAAGAAGGGGAATTTGTCGGGATTATGGGTCCTTCTGGATCTGGAAAAACGACTTTACTTAATGTGATAAGTACACTTGACCAAGCGACAGGTGGTAGTGTGACAATAGCTGGCACAAATATTACTTCTATGAAGGGGAATGCATTATCAGATTTTCGTTCTCAAAAATTAGGTTTTATCTTTCAAGATTTTAACTTACTTGAAAACTTATCAATTTATGAAAATATCGCTTTGCCACTTTCTTTGCAAGGTGTACCTTCAAGTGAGATTACTGGAAAAGTAAATGAGGTTGCGAAGAAATTAGGTATTACTGAAATTTTAACAAAATATCCAACTGCTGTTTCTGGTGGACAAAAGCAAAGAACAGCGGCAGCACGAGCTTTAGTACATAATCCAGCAATCGTATTAGCAGATGAGCCGACAGGGGCACTTGATAGTAAAAACGCAAAAAGCTTATTAGAAGCGATGCAAGATTTACATGAAAATCATAATGTAAGTATTTTAATGGTGACACACGATGCATTTAGTGCGAGTTACTGTGAGCGTATTTTATTTATTCAAGACGGTCTTCTTTATAAAGAGTTAATGCGTCAAGGTACGCGAGAAAATTTCTATCAAGACATTTTAGGTGTGCTTGCTCATATGGGCTCAGCTGCTGAGTCTAAGTAGGGGGCGAGACTATGTTATTCAAATTATCACGTCATAGTATGAAAAAAATGTTAAAGGATTATATGGTATTACTTATTGGTCTAGTCATTAGTATTAGTATTTTCTACATGTTCCAAACGATGGCGATGAATAGTGAATTTACAAAAGATAATAGTCTCATTAGTAGTATTAGACTTGTCTTCTGGGTTGGTGCCATATTACTATCGTTCATTACTGTCTTTTACATTATTTATGCCAATTCTTTTCTACTTACATTAAGAAGGAAAGAACTCGGTATGTACATGATGCTTGGGGCGAAAAAGAAAAAAGTAGCACAGTTATTATTTATTGAAACATTCGGTATGGGTATTGTCAGTATTATTATCGGTATTTTAGTAGGGATGTTACTTGCCAGTGTAGCAGGAAATTTGTTAATGAATGGAATGGAAATTTCAGCAAAAGGTAGTTACTCATCTGTATATACACCAGCAATCTTAGTTACAGCTATTTTCTTCTTAATACTATTTTTTATTACTGGTTTAATGAACAGTATCCGATTATTACGTAAAACAGAACTAGAATTAATTCGTGAAGATGAAACACTAGATGAAGTGAAGAAAAGTAAAACTCGTATTATTATAATGACTGTACTTGGTGTATTGCTAGTAAGTACAGGGTATTATTTTATGGTAAATATAAAAACATATGCTGAGATCGGTTTTATAATAGCGACGGTTGTTACCACGCTTGGAACGTATTTTATTTTTAGTTCATTACTCCCGTTTTTTGTGATGAAAATTAAGGGGAATAAAAAACGTAATGAAACTGGTTTAAATAGTTTTACATATGCACAGCTACGTTTCCGAGTAAATAGTTTATCGAGAGTACTAGGTACGGTAGCGATGTTAATTGCATTAGGGGCAGGTGCGATGACAGCAGGTATGGCGTTCCAAAAAAATGTCGGCATTATGACAGATTTCTCACGTGTATATGACGTTGTAATTCACGATCCAAATGAACAAGATACAGCAGCATTAAAAGAAATGGAAATTGTTGAAGAAAGCAAGTACAAGTATAAAGTAGATGGAGAAGCGGTTTATTACTTACGTAACGATTTAACTGCGAAACCACCACTTGTTTCCGACCACTTTGATACAAAAACTTTAAAAGAACCTGCGCGTAAACGTGTAGCTGAACCTTTAACTGAACCTGTATACTCTGCTTTGGAAGATCCTGAAGTAGCGAATAAGCTTCCTCGTATGCCAAAAGATTGGGAAGATGCAGTTGTAAGAGAAATACAAATTACACATAATCAATTTAATGGAAAACCTGTAAGAATTGCAGATGAAGAACACTATAAAGGAATTCAAGGAACAGAACACACTGTAACATTAGCAAAAGTAGATGATATGAAAAAATATAAACCGTTGTTAATCGAAATAGATAAGAGACAAAAAGAACAAATTGAAAGAACAACAGGTACAAAAGTAGACTTATTTACGAAAATGACAATTTATCAATTTATGAACAGTTTCATGAGTGGGACAATGTTTATGGGATTTTTCCTCGGAATTGCCTTTTTAGCAATGATGGCAAGTTCTCTTATGTTCAAAATATTAACGGGTGCTTCTCGTGACGTACGCCGTTATGAAATGTTAAGAAAAATCGGTGTGAGACGTAGTATGTTAACAAAAAGTATATATAAAGAAATTTCATATTTATTTATCTTCCCAGCGATTATTGGAATCTCTCACGTGTTAGTAGGGCTTAACTTATTCAGCTTTATATTAGTTGATCCGTTTGTGAAAGTATGGGTGCCAATAGGAATCTTCTTAGTCATTTATTTCATCTATTACTGGATAACTGTTCAATTGTATAAAGGTATGGTAATGCCGAAAGAAGAAGTAGCGAAATAGTTTAAGAAAAGAGTCCTTGTTTTGATGAACTGCACCCCAATTGTTAGACACGACTAACAATTGGAGGTGCAGTTTTTTTATGGCTAAATTTTCTTCAAAAGAAAAAATACAAGCAGTAAAACGATATTTAGAAGGCCCAGAAGGCGGGACAAGCATTGCTAAATCTATAGGCGTGGATCAGCGGGTATTTTATCACTGGATTAGCCGATATGAATATTCCGGTGAAAAAGCTTTTGAAAAACGCTATACATCTTACTCTACGCAATTTAAACTAGACGTACTTAACTATATGATTGAAAATAGGACGTCTATCAGGGAAACAGCGGCAATTTTTAATATTCCATCTTATGAAACGGTTCGTAAATGGAAAGTAGCTTATGAAACAGAAGGATTGGATGCCCTACAACTTAAAGAAAAGAGGCATCCGTCTATGAATAATAAAAATCACAAAATAGTGAAAAAGCAATTACCAGTCGAAGGCTCCATTGAAGAACTCCAAGAGGAGTTAGAAAGGTTACGTATGGAGAATGCGTATTTAAAAAAGTTGAATGCCTTAGTTCAAAACAAACAGAAGTCACAAAAAAAGACAAAGCGCAAGTAGTTTATGAATTAAGGCATCAATTTCCGGTACAATCACTTTTAGTGCTTGCCAATATTCCACGTAGCACATATTATTATTGGTTAAAAAATGCCAAACGTCCGGATCCAGATGCAGATTTGAAAGTATTAATTCAAGCTGTTTATCATGAACATGAAGGCCGTTATGGTTATCGCCGTATTCGTGATGAACTTACTAATCGTGGACATAAAATAAATCACAAAAAGATACAACGCATTATGAAAGAATTAGGATTAAAGTGTTTGGTCCGTATGAAGAAATATCGCTCTTATAAAGGAACTGTTGGAAAGATTGCCCCTAATATTTTAGAACGTAATTTCAAAGCAGAAAGGCCAAACGAAAAATGGGTCACGGATATTACGGAGTTTAAATTATTTGGAGAGAAATTATATGTATCGCCAATGTTGGACTTGTTTAATGGTGAAATTATCACGTATACAATTGGTTCAAGGCCAACCTACGCCCTTGTTTCTAATATGTTAGACCAATCCTTTGAACGCTTAACAGATGAGGATGCCCTCCTTATTCATTCCGATCAAGGTTGGCACTATCAAATGAAAAAATACCGTGATTCTCTTCATAAACGTGGTATTACACAAAGTATGTCTCGGAAAGGGAACTGTTACGATAACGCAGTTATCGAAAATTTCTTTGGTATTATGAAATCTGAATTTTTATATCGAAAAGACTTTAAGAATATGGAACATTTTGAACAAGAACTAGCAAAATATATATCTTACTATAATCATAAGAGAATTAAGGCAAAATTAAAGGGTATGAGTCCGATACAATACCGGACCCACGCCCAAAACGCTGCCTAATGAAATAACCATGTCTAACTTTTAGGGGTCACTTCATGAAAATAAGGGCTTTTTTCTATGCATGGGATACGTGTATGCGAGATGTTATCAAGTCTTTTTGTAGTGAATATATAGAAGATTAAGAAATCGTTAAGGTTTTATGTAGTGGAAAGTTAAGAAGTGTATGGGATATTAAGAATGTACAAAAAATTAAGATGAAATTGCAACGTTAAATTGTTTTACGCTCTTATTTTTTTACGGTAGTTTTGCAGAATTAAATTGATATTTTTATTAATTTAACAGAAAGGAATCGTCTTATGAAGAAGATAAATAAAGTAATAAAACGTATTGGAGTCAGTGCTATACTACTAATAATCATAGCACTAGTATTTCCTACATGGACCTCACAAATAAAGGGAAAAAACAGTATAAGTACATTAGAGCAAGTAGAGATAAATGGAAGTGGTCATGAAATTATGATACGCGGCAAAGATAAGAACAATCCGGTTATTATTTTTGTACATGGTGGACCAGGTTCTTCAGAAATACCATATGCTCAAAAATACCAAGACTTATTGGAAGAGAAATTCACAGTTGTTAATTACGATCAAAGAGGAAGCGGGAAATCGTATCATTTCTTAGAAGATTATTCGAATCTTACATCAGATCTACTTGTAGAGGATTTATTAGCTATGACAGATTATGTTTCAAAACGTCTTGGCAAAGAAAAGGTAATATTAATTGGCCATTCTTACGGTACATATATTGGAATGCAAGCTGCTAATAAAGCTCCTGAAAAATATGAAGCGTATGTTGGTATAGGGCAGATGAGTGATACAGTAGAAAGTGAAATGGATAGTTTAAACTATGTTATTGAACAGGCACAAAATGCGGGGAATACAGATGAGGTTTCCTATTTAAAAGGGTTAACCGAAAAAATTAAAAATGGCGATACATACACTCCGCGAAATTATGTTGCGAAATATGGTGGAACATCAAGACTCATTGAAAATCTAGATGGTGATAACATCGGGATGCTACTTAGTAATGAATATAACTTGTTTGATGTAATTCGTTATAACGTTGGATTATCATACTCTCAAACTGTCTTATTAGAAAAAGATCTAAAGAATCCATTACCTATAAAAGTAACTAAACTGAAGTTACCGTTTTATTTTCTTATGGGTAAATACGACTATAATACTTCATCCCATGCAGCCAAACAGTATTTTGATAGGATTGAGGGGGATAAAAAAGAATTTATTGCTTTTGAGAAATCTGCTCATTATCCGCAATTTGAAGAGAAAGAAAAGTTTTATAAGTGGATTTGTGATACATTCGTAAAATAAATAAAGGGTATCCGAACTTTAGGGAATTAAAAAAGTTAGCGACATATATATCATTACATGAAGCGAAGTTAAATAAAAAGGACTCTTGTATATAGAACAAGAGTCTCAGACTGTAGACAAACTATTTTTGAAGAGTTCAGCTGCTAAAAAATAGTTTGTCTCTTGCTTTATGGCGAATTTATCCCACAACATTTATAGGTAGTGTTTTCTATGCTACAATTTACTATAAGTAAGGAAAGAAGGTGTCTTATGCAAATATCCGTTTATATTGCAAGTGCATTTAGCAAGGATCATAAAGGTGGAAATAAAGCAGGAGTGGTATTTATTGAGAATACATTGACCACTACTCAAAAAATGGCGATAGCCAAACAACTGGGCTATGCGGAAACCGCATTTATATCAGAATCTGAAATTGCTGATTATAAATTTGAGTATTTTACACCAAAAGAAGAAGTTGATTTATGTGGTCATGCCACAATTGGCTCTTTCGTGATACTGATGCATTTAAATAAACTTTTCAGGAATCGCTATACGATTGAAACGAACAGCGGTGTTCTTACTATTACCATAAAAGATGACATCATATTCATGGAACAAAACAAACCGATATTCTATGATGTTGTATCTCTAAACGAGTTCATTGACTGTTTTGACATTAAAGCTATAGACAATAAATACCCAATTCAAATTGTCTCCACGGGCTTAAAAGATATTTTAATTCCTATAAAAAGCGAAACACGATTACATACACTGCAACCTAATTTTGAAAAAATTAAAGAAATCAGCAAGTATTATAATGTTGTCGGGATGCATCTATTTACTTTTAATGACAATCGAATTATATGTAGAAATTTTGCTCCACTATACGACATCAATGAAGAAGCAGCGACTGGAACTTCAAACGGTGCATTAGCTTGCTACCTTTATGAACGGCACTACTTGCAAAAAGAAGTCTATGTATTTGAACAAGGTTATTCTTTACACTCGCCTTCCGAAATATTAGTTAAATTAGCAACCAATAGCAAGAATGAAATAGAAAAAGTTTATGTTGGCGGCAAAGGCTATTACTGTGAAACTAAGTGTTTAAATGTAGAAAATATTGAGTGAAAATAAAAAAACACCGAATAAAAAGGTTGAGAAAATAATTTCTCAATCTCAGACTGTAGACAAAGTATCTGATTTAGATGTTGAAAAAATAAGATATGAGTAAACGAAATCAAATTGGTTTTTATTCTTTAGATGATCTAGTTCCACAGGAACATTTGTTAAGAGATATTGATAAAAAACTAAGTTAATTATGAGACATTTAAGGGAAGATGAAATGGAACGATGTGAGGATATCCGTCATTCCCTTGGAATGAAACAACTTTATGGAATTAGAAAACAAACAATAGAACGATTATTTGGAACAGCTAAAGAATTTCATGGTCTTCGCTATACGAATATGATTGGTAAAGAAAAAATGCACATGAAAATTGGGCTTACTTTTGCTTGTCTAAATATAAAAAATTAGCGAAAATCCTGAAATTAAGAGACCAAAAGGACCCTATTTTTTTGCCTATTTCTATGTTTTAATTCAAAAATAGAGAAATAGATAAAAAAACAAACACATTATTTAATTGAACAATGTGTTTGTTTTCAATCTGAGACTCTTGTATATAGAACAAGAGTCTTTTTTATATTGTTTTCTATATAGAAGGAAAAGATTGGATAATGGTCGAAAAATATAATATAACTTCCAAGAAATGACTGAAATAATACTATTTTGTCGAGAGAAAGGATATTAAGTATGAAAGAAATGCTACAGTTATTTCGAAACAAAGTTTATGCACGCTTTTTTCTAGCGAATATTTTAGAACGCCTTGGTTCTATGATTGCTGGAATTTCTTTAATGTTTTACTTGTTAGATCAATACGGGAAACAACCAGTTTACGCAACGATGACGCAAATTATGATTGCATTACCTGCATTAATCTTTTTTCTATTAGTAGGGACAGTAGTGGATCGTTTTGATAGACAGCGTATTTGTACGGTAAGTAATATATGTTGTTCGCTTTGTAATATCGGAATTCTAATTTCGCTTTATTACGGGATGATTATACTCGTCTTCATATTTTTATTTTTGGAAAATGCATGTATACAATTTTTCTCTCCATCAGAACAGTCGATGATACAGGGGGTAGTTGAATCAGACCAATATGGTGTAGCAGCGGGTATGAATCAAATGGTAAATAGTTTGTATGCTTTGTTTGGTGTAGGAATTGCAACGATGGTGTATTGGACTTTTGGAATTTACGGAAGCATTTTAGTAAATACGCTCACCTTTATTATGAGTGGTATTTTGATTCAAACCATCTCCATTCCAGAAAAAGTTCGTTTACCAAATGGTAGAACAAAATGGAAAGAAGTTAATTTTAAGATGTTAATAACAGAGTTTCAAGAAGGGATCAAGTATATATACCAAAATGAAACTTTAAAAAAATTACTTTTAGGATTTATCGTATTTGGACTATTAAACGGTATTTTAAGCGTATCCACTACTTACATATTAAAATACAAATTAGCACCAGCAACGTATGAAAATTTAGCAATGGTGGGCGGTGTAGTTGGAGGGATTTCATTACTAATTGGAAGTATAGTAGCAACAAGTATAGGTAAGAAATATGCACCAAAATCTATTATTGTTTTTGGTATGGCAGGCTCAGGAGTCTTCTTCGGTATGTGTTACTTTGTAAATCACGTATGGTCTTTTTATGTATGTATCGCTTTTGCGACTTTCTTTTTACCATTTATTAATGTTGCAATAATGGGCTGGATGTATGAAATTGTAGAAGAGTCATTCATGGGACGTGTACAAAGTTTACTTAGTCCATTAACGACAGGATTCCAGCTTTTATCTCTCGGTGCGATAGCAATGTTGTTCCCGAAATGGATTAGTGCAGATACATTGTTTATTATTTTATTTGCTTTATTATTTTTGGTTACGTGTTTATATCAAGCTATTTTACCTAGTGGGAAGAAGCAAGTGCAGGGTATAGCTGAAGAGATGTAACATATGTAGGTTTTTTATTTCTGAATATTCTATCGAATCGTAAAGGGGATAGAGTGATGGTGATACGAGTTGCTAAATGGTGTGGGATTACTTGTTTACAACTATTAGCTGCAATCTTATGTATAATCTGCCTAGGTGCGTTACCGCGTTTATTTAAGGGATTGCAAATTGATTTAATCGGTTTTTGGAACACAGTTCTGTTTCTTGGAGAGAAGTTACTTCAACCAGGTGAAATTACTTATGGATTTCGGAACTCAAGAAAGTTATTTCCACAAATATGGATTCATTATGTAGAGACAATGTTTGTATTTATTTCGGCATTTATCCTTTCTTTGCTCATTGCGTATGTTATCGTTGTGTGGGTATTGCAGCGCTCTCAGTCAAAGCAACGTATATGGAATGGAGTTTTCGTCGCACTTGAAAGTATCCCGGACATTTTATTAATTTTACTATCTCAACTTCTAGTAGTAATTATCTTTCAAAAAACAGGATTTATGCCAGTGAAACATGCGGGATTTGGTGAGGATAGAGCTCGCATGTTACCAATAATATGCCTTGCTATACCTACAACGTTATTATTTATGAAGCTACTATTATTACGTTTTAGAGAAGAATTAGAGAAAGATTATAGCATATTTGCAAAGAGCAAAGGACTGAGTTTAAGACATATTTTGACACACCATATTTCAAGAAACGTCTTGTTAACAACAGTCTATTATGCAAAAACAAATATTTTATTTATGTTATCAAATTTATATATTATTGAATGGCTATTTAATACGTACGGCATGTTTGTTTTTGTAAAAGAAAATTCCAAATTAGAAATATTTACAGTGAGTTTAGTTATATTATACGTACCGCTTTTTATACTATTTCGTATATTACATACGCTTTTAAAAAATGTTATAAAGGAGCGTGTGTAACATGTGGCAAGTTGTAAAAAGAGATGTGAGATTTTGGCTAGGTGTTACTTTTTTGAGTGTATTAATGCTTGTTAGTATTGGAAATACGGTGTTTTTTGACGGGAATATTCGCGAATTAACGATGATGTATAACGAAAAAGGAGAATTAGAGGCTGCTCCGTTTTCACCATCGAGTAAATTTTGGTTCGGAAGCGATGAAAAAGGACGCGACCTTTTTCAGTTAATAATAGAAGGAGCGAAATGGACAGTTGGTGCAAGTATCGTTATCGCAATTTTACGTGTAGTAATTGGCGGAACTATTGGTTTATTACTTGGTATGTACAGTAAACGTTCATTTCCAGCTATCTCATCTTTTTTTGATCCGTTTAGTATTGTACCGATGATTATGATTTCCTATTTTATGTTAAATGAAGTTTTAATGTTTGAAAGTGGAGAGGAGGCTGCTCCGTTACATTTGCGGGTTGCGTTTCAAATTATAGTTCTTGCGTGTCTTGCTGTACCAACTGTTATGTTGTATGTAGCGCAAGAAGTAAAACGTATTAAGAATGAAGAATTTATGTTGGCGGCCACTGTGCTCGGCGGGAGTAAGTGGCAGAGGTTGAAACGCCATGTATGGCCGCATATGCTACCATCATTTCTTTTATTAATAGCCCAGCAATTTGTAAGTACTTTATTACTCCTCTTGCATCTTGGTTTGTTAGAATTATTTTTTGGCGGAACAATAATTTTTGGTATAGAAGCAGATAGTGTAACAAAAGAGTGGACAGGTTTAATCGGACAAAATTTCCGTCACTTAACTACACATACATGGATTGTACTTATACCAATCGCTTTCTATAGTATGACAATTTTGTCAGGAAATCTTATTAGTAATAGTATGCAAGATGCGATTAAGCTAGGAAATGTAAGAATGCCGAAGAGGAAGGATAAAGAAGTGAAAGTAGAGAAGCAAGTACAACCTACTATGAATGATTTTTCTTTCTATAAAGAGGTAAAAAAATAAAGAAAGATAGCTGAAGACAAATTGTTTTCAGCTATCTTTTTTCGTTTAGAGTGGAGGTAAATCAATCTTACCTTCTTCAAATAACTCTTTTATCATATGTTTCGTATAACCGGCTGCTTGACCAAATGTGATTTTTGCTGGCATTGGTGCTTCATTTACATCTACAACTACATCAATAATGCATGGTTTACTTTGTTTTACCGCATTTTCAAAGGCAGGAAGTAAGTCATCTAACTGTTCGACGCGGTATCCAATACCACCGCACGCCTCTGCGTATTTTGCGAAATCAGGATTCGTTAAGTCTGTACCAAATTCAATATTCCCCATAACTTCTTGTTCGAATTTAATCATAGCAATTTTATTATTGTTTAATACAACAACAACGATTGGTAGTTTATATTTAACAGCTGTTACGAAATCATTCATTGTCATTCCGAATCCGCCGTCACCACAAACTGCAAACACTTGTTTATCCGGGAAAGCAATTTGTCCAGCAAGTGCGCCAGGTAAACCGCAGCCAAGTGTTGCAAGCCAACTAGAAATGATAAATTTCTGGTTTGTCATACGGAAGTGCCTTGCAGTCCATACTGTTACATTTCCGACATCGACTGAAAGAATTGCGTCATCTTCTGCTACTTTCTGCAGTGCATGCATAACTCGCTGTGGTTTAATTGGAATCGAAGAATCTTCTTCTTGATTGTGTAATTTTTCTTCCCACTTTTTCATCATTTCTTGATGATGCTCTAAGAAGGAATGATCCTCGTGTTTTTCTACATTTTCAATTAACCATTTTAATGTTTTATCAGCATCACCAGCTAAGCCGATATCTGTCGTATAACGTTTCCCGATTTGTGCGGGGTCTGTATCAATATGAAGTGTTTTTGCTTTTTCGGGTAAGAAACCAGTGAACGGATAAGAAGTACCTACCATAATTAAAGTATCTGCATGCTTCATTGCTTCATAAGAAGGTTTCGTCCCGATTAATCCTAATCCACCGATACAAAGAGGGTGTTCATCAGGAACAATTCCTTTAGCTGGTAATGTAAGTACGATTGGAGCACCGATATGTTCTGCAAATGCAAGTAAAGATTCTCTCGCATGTTTAGCTCCTTTCCCGGCTAAAATAACAGGTTTTGTCGCTTCATTTATTGCGAGTCTCGCTGCATCTAAATCTTCTTTTTGCGGAAATAGCTCAGGCAATGTAAAAGAAGTGTTTGTAACACGAGCACCATTTTTTACTTCAAATTTCGGAACATCATCCGGAATAGTAAGAACGGATACACCTTTTTTCGTATATGCCATACGAATCGCTTGATTGACTACAGCAGGTAGTTGTTCAGCTGACATTATACGTTGGTTATAAACCGCAACATCATCAAACATTCTTTCTAAGTTTACTTCCTGGAAAAAATCCGTTCCGAGTAAATCGGTTTCTACTTGTCCTGAAATTGCTAGTACAGGAGCTTGATCGAGTTTTGCATCGTATAAACCATTTAATAAATGAATAGCCCCAGGTCCTGCAATAGCCATACAAACACCAAGTTTTCCTGTTAATTTCGCATAGGCTGCCGCTGCTAACGCACCAGCTTCTTCATGGCGAACTTGAATAAATTTAATTTTATCTTGTTTTTTTCTTAAAGCCTCAATTATTGAATTGATGGAATCTCCAGGCATACCATATATGTGTTCTACTCCCCAGTCAATTAATAAATCAACTAATGCTTCACCGGCTGTTTTTCCAAACATAATTGTTCCTCCTTATAATAGGTAGATAACATTATGTTTTGGAGAAAAAGGAAAAATATACAAATGATATAACTTATTTGTTTTAATGATGTCCAGTGAAAAGAGTGAAGACTGTTATTAGTAAAAATCCACTAATTGCCCACGTTAGAAATGTAAGGAAAGAGAGCTGTTTCTTAGCTTTCCAAAGCATTTCGTGAATTGTGACATAACCAAGTGAACCGATAGCGCTTCCCATAATGAGTCCTTGTAAATGAAGAGCTTTTCCTTCCATCAAAATTCCAAAAACCGTACCGGTACCGAGAATAAGAGAAAGTAATAAAGTTGTTAATAGAAATGAAATATATTTATGCTTTGTAAAGAGGAAGGGGATAATTAAAGCTAATCCTTCTGGAATATGGTGAACGACGATTGCTATTAAAAAGGGAATGGCAGAGTCATTATGATTTATAAAAGCTGTACCTAGCGCAAATCCACTCGGTATATTATGAATAAATATAGCGAAAGAGAGAAATAGGAAAGTTTGCCATGCTTGTTGATCTTTCTTATGTATATTCGGATGATGGCAATAGTTATCTAATAAGCTCATAACTAAAATACCGATAGCTATACCAAGTATAGGACCAATCATTTCATAGCTTGAAAATGTTTCAGGAATAATTTCAAGTGATAATAATCCAAGTAAAATCCCACCACATAATGCGTATAAACGATGCATCTTTTCTTCAATTAGTTGGCGTGTTGCTACTCCAACAGCACCACCTAATAATAATCCACCGAATGAAAAAAAAGTAACGATCATTGGGATCCATAAACGTTCCATAGTATCACACTCCGATTCTATACCCTTGTATTTAGCTTACGAAAAGTTAAGTTGTATTAGTCCAAATTATTTTTACTAATTATAGAGAAAAAACTGTAAATTCATTATAATTTATATATTAAAATGAAATGGGGAATATAAGTGCAAACAAAATGGAACTTATCCGAATATGAAAATCCAAAACAATATGATATAGAAAATAAAAGTTTGTCAGATTTTCCGTTTTTACTATCATGGGCACAAAAACTAAATATACAAAATGAATGGATTCTAGATATAGCCTGTGGAACAGGGCGAGTTACAATTCCATTCATAGAAAACGGATATCAAATGATTGGTGTAGATATACATGAAGGAATGCTTACTGAAGCGAAGAAAAAATCAACAAGTTATACGAAAGTGAAATGGTTACAGCAAGACTGTTTACAATTGAACATGGAAGAAACTATTCCGTTAGCATTTATGGTAGGGCACGGATTCCAGCATTTTCTTACGAATATACATCAAAATCAGTTATTAACATCTATTCATCATGTGTTAGCTGACAATGGTATATTTATATTCGATACACGTTTCCCTTCAAAAGAAGAATTAATACAACCATCTACAGAAGAATATTGGACAACTATTACGGATGAAAAGAGAAGAAGATGTGATTTATATACTGAGATGAATTATGATTCAATTCAGCAAATACAGTACTACATAACAACAAGAAGGTTTTATGAAGATAATGCGCTAGTAGAGGAACTGAAAACAACGATTGATCTTCGTTATACGTATCCGCAAGAATTAGAAAGATTGTTAGAGTTGAACGGGTTCGAGTTGCTAAATATATATAATGATTGGGAAGGGAATGAGTTAGGAGAGGATTGTTATTCTATGGTAGTAGTTTGCCGGAAGAAAAGATAGTGTTAGTGGATATGAGGTGAAAAATGACATAAAGATATAATTCACAATTACGACAAACAGACGGTTCCTTCAGAATGAAGAAACCGTCTTATTTTTAGTTGGTATTTGATATTTTAATAAGTGCTTCATCAAATTTTATATAAGTTCAACTACAATGAATTATCTGTTTTTTTCTGAGACTGATGTATCGGAAAAATTTAGTAAATTAAGCAAAAAGAATTTGGACATTTACAAAATGTTTCGATTAAACAAGGTTCCATTTATAACCATAGGTTTTGATGGCCAATGACTCAATATAATTGAGTAGTAAATAGCTGCTTTTTCAACTAATGTGTGATTTACTTTGGACAGGGAGGGGGCCTAAATCCGAATCTTGTCCAAACGTTTCAGGAATGGAGTAGAGCTCACTTTTACATTTTACTTCTGCATGTTTTAAATCGCAAAGCTATAGTATGATAGGTTCAAAGGGGGAGATGTAATGGAAAGTAGGGCGTTGTTTAATGATTCTAAGACGTATCGTTATTCTTTAGAACGTATTTGGGACTCGCATAAAGAACGGGTACTGTTTATTATGTTAAATCCAAGTTAAGCGAGTCAAGATAGCGAAGATGCGACTTCCAGACGTTGCTTCAATTTTGCGAAGAGCCTTGGTTTTGGTTCCTTGGAAATTGTAAATTTATTTGCCTATATTGCAACAAATCGTGAAGAATTGCTTCAAGTAAGTAAAGAAGATGCAATTGGTCCTGAAAACGAAAATCATGTGATTCGTGCATTGAACCGTGCAGATATGGTGATTGCTGCATGGGGTGAAAACTGTAAATATCATAATCGGCACAAAGATATTCATGAATTGTTTAAAGGTTATCATTTACACTGTCTTGATAAAACAAGGGATGGATTTCCGAAACACCCTTTATATTTAAGTAAAGATTTGCAGCCAATAGATTACATAAAACCAGAGCGGATTGTACACCGTCTAATTCGAACTGCAAGAAACCAAGAAAGAGCAAGTAAAGAAGGGCGCACAATAAATCGTAATGGTGAAACAGAAGGGGACGCATGGTTGTGGTGTTCGATCTGTCATGAAGAACATCCCATAACAGATTCAACTGCTTGTTTATCCTGTATTAATAGACTTATAGAACAATATCACAGAGTAAAGTAATCAGTATTCTAACTGAAAAGAATTTTGTACAAATAGTAGTAAATGGAGGAACTAATTATGCAGCAAATTAAAAAAGTAGGAAACTCATTTTGGTATATGACACCTGTTTCTGAAACAGATAGACCAATATTAGGAATGGTCGTTGGAAAAGAAAAAACTTTAATGATTGATGCAGGAAATTCAGAAGAACATGCACAATTGTTTTTAGAAATGCTAAAAGAACAGAATGTATCAAATCCTGATTTCATAGCATTAACGCATTGGCATTGGGATCATATTTTTGGATTGCCTGTATTACAAAATGCAGTATCTATTGCACATTCTGAAACGAAAAAAGAGATGCAGACACTAGTTTCATATGAATGGACAGATGACGCGTTGGACGTAAGAGTAAAAGAAGGTACAGAAATTGAATTTTGTGCGGAATGTATCAAAAAAGAGTTCAGTGAAAAACCAAGAAATATTAAAATTATTCCTCCGACCTTAACGTTCCAGGATCAACTTGAATTAGACCTTGGTGAAGTGACATGTGTGTTAAAGCATGTGGGCGGAGATCATTCACATGATTCCATTGTTATGTACGTTAAAGAAGAAAAGATTTTATTTTTAGGAGACTGTATATATGCAGATATTTTTTCTTCGAAGTGGAACTATACGACGAAACGAACGTTTAAATTAATAGAAGAGTTAGAGGAATTTGATGCTGAAACTTATATTCTTTCTCATGGAGCAGCTATAGATCGGGTTGAATTTTTACAAGAAATTCATTTGCTAAAAACAGTAGGAACTTATACAGAAGCCCATAAAGGTGATGAAGAGAAGATAAAGGCAGCGTATAAACAAGACCTAGATAGAGAATTAAATGAAGATGAGCTAGAAACAATAACGTATTTTGTCAATGGTTACGAGATGGATAATTTGTAAAACACAACTCTAATCAAATAGCATTAAACTGCACAAAAAGAGTATTGAAATTTAATTCAATACTCTTTTTAAAATTAAATATTAAGTTCCAACCAATTTCTAAATTTTTTGGCTGGCTCATCATCTGGAGTTATACCACTTTCAAAACTGGTAGTGAAAGGTAACCACTGCCAATCCTCACATCCTACAAAAGCTACTCTTGACCAATTATCAATAAATTCAATGAAATTATTCGCAATCTTATATCCATGACCTTCTCCATCGTCGTGACTTAGATAAATTATTGGAGCATCTATATCATCTTTCATATCAAATGCTAAATAATCTCCATTTCCCACTTCACAAAATGCTAATTTGTTATGCCAAACTACATCATATTCATCTTCAGGATTTGGAAAAGCTGTGTCAATCCAATCTTTTCGTTCTTTTTCAAACTCAAAAAGGTTTTCTAAACTCCAGTGGGGTGTTCCACAAAAAATTTCACTAAATTCATTTGGTATCTGCATATCGTCAGATAAAAACCAGCGTAAACTAAAATTCCCAGAGAACTCTAAAAGTACTTTTTTGAAGCTATTAGGTAATTTAATACCTAGTGTTTCTTCTACTAGAATTACTTGTTCAAGAGTAGATGGTTCATCTATACAAACTTCCTGAACCTCACCGCCTAGTTCTTTAATTCTAGAAGTAATAATTTCTATTCTTTCTTTTAGTAACTCATAATCCACATTATCACCCCATGCTATATTAATTAAAGTATATCATTCTTAATAAATTTTTTCGTGTAATTGAGGTTTCAAGTAGCAGCTTTTTTAGCTAATTTAGTAATATATTCAAAGAATACGTCACGTTTTACATCGTAAACGACATTTACAGGTCGCCCATCATCAGTTTCCACTGTACGCCCTTGGCTAGGTCCGTATGTATGAACAATACTTTTAATCGTTTGTATCTTTGCAAGATCAGCTTTCCCAACAAAAGCAGCAGTTAATACATCCCACAAATAGTAAGTAGAGTTAGTTGAGAAGTGAACGAGAGGAGGGACCATCGCATAGCATTGACCAAGGAAATCAACACCAATATATTTACGCTCTTTTGCCCACTGTTCACGTATGTCTATTGTTAACGGAACTTGGTTTGTACTTTCTAGAGTTACTAAATCAATGATTATATTAGCATTCCAAACACGAGCTACTGCTTCGGGATCCCAAAATGAATTCCATTCGGCTGTTCCGTCATGTTCCGGCTCATGTACATTGCCTGCAGTACGAAATGTACCGCCCATCCAAACGAGACGTTCAATTTTATCTTCAATTATGGGAGCCTCATATAATGCACGGGCAAGGTCAGTTAGTGGCCCGGTAAATAATAAAGTTGTTTTTCCTTCCGTTTGTAGAAGCGTTTCTATTAAATGGTGATGTGCAGGCTTTGCCGCCATGGGTGTTACAACTTTTCCAGACTCATTTAAAATTGGTAAAGCATCTACATAAAATGCATGCATCCGCCAGTCTTTCGGAAATGGATTTTTCCCACGAGAGTTTGACGCTGCTACTCCAATATTACCTTTGCCGAAGCGATCAATAATTTTACGACTTGCAGACATTGCGGGTTCTAAATAACAATCTGCAGGGATAACTGAAACACCTGTAAGTTCGACATTATCCATCTGGAGTAATAAAAATAGTGAAATTAGATCATCTACACCACCATCATGATTGAAGTATACTTTTTTCTTCATTGTAACCTCCATCCTATATGGTTTAGTAAGGAATTAATTATGAAGTGAGGAAAAATCATCAATAATTTCAACTACCTCAATTTTCCCATTAATCAATAGCTCAGGAAGTTCATTTCTAACGTTTCCTTTCCAATATTCTCTAGCTTGTTCAATTTTTTGAGAGAAAGGAATACCATCTTCTTTCGGTAAAAGATTCCCGTCACCTTCAAAAAAACATCCAATCACTCGTAGTTTAACAATCTGCAAAACTTCTCGATTGTAAGAATCAAATAGCGTTTTCCATTTCAAAGCATCTTCATAGCTTTTGGCAGCATATAAGCAAGATAATCTTGACGGGTATGCAGTATATTCTTGCAACCTAACCATTTCTACAATCGTTTCTCTAACCGCTCTAATTGTTTGATCTATATAATTCATAACTAATTTAGCATTTTCATTATTTATATGTAATCCGTCATTATTATAATGATTGATTAAAATTTTTATGCCATCTTCACCGTTAGAATTTAATTGGTCTCTTTCAAAAAAGAAGCGATATAGAGTATTAGTTTGATTTTTATCAAATTGAATGATTTGTCCAATTTTCATTTCTTTCCTTGTAACGATGTGATATGCGTAAAATTCTGATTCATTCATGGGTATCCTCCTAGTAGTAATTATCGAATATAGTAATGTTAAATTTAGTAATTCAACATCACAATATATAAAACCTTTGTCAGTAAAAAGTTATAAAGCGGAAGGAATACACGTAACCGCTTTAAAAACGTTCACAAATTGTTCACTTACGAAGAGGTTTTCAATATCGATATAATGACAAAGACTCAAAGAGAAGGGATGATGAAAATTGCCAACAACAAGAAAGGAAAACCTCCAATTTGGTATGATGATGTGCCTCGGGATGGTTATCGCAATGACGTTTTACAATGTATTAATGAATGGAGCAGGAGGGCCAATTCATATTAAGGAGATCGCATTAGAATTACTAATTGGATTTATGATTGCACTATTAATTGAAATATGTATCGTTGGACCTTGTGCGAAAAAAATTGTATTCGCGTAACCATTTGATAAATCGAAGAAAATAAATATTATACTTGCGATGGCGACAGCAATGGTAATTGGAATGGTGTTCTTTATGTCATTTTTTGGTATGGCTATGATGTATTTACATAACGGGCTACATGGTGACTCATTTATTTCTATTTACTTTTCAATTTTTATTAAAAACTTCATGATGGCGTATCCACTACAAATAATCATTATGGGACCGTTAGTACGTTTCTTATTTGCAAAGTTTGTTATGAAGAATAAACCTGTTAATATAGCGTAGTTATTATTTATAAAACATTATATATCGATAAAATTATAAAAACACATCTCAAATATTTTGAGGTGTGTTTTTTCTTATTCATTCCCAGTTATTTTCATAGTAATGTGACATTTGTCCTTTTGCCTTTGTAGGATTATAGCTTTTAATTAAGTCAGAAATAGAAAATTAGGAGATGATTTTTTGAAGGGCATTGTATTTGCTATTTTTGCTGGTCTATTTATAACACTTCAAGGAACCTTTAATGCGAAACTTAGTTCACATATCGGCATATGGTCAACGAGTATTATAACGCATTTAATTGGGTTTCTTATTGCAACTACTGTATTTTTGGTAAAGAAAGAAGAGAAAGTAACGGATTTAAAGGGTGTGAAAAAAGTATATTTAGCAGCCGGTGCATTCGGTGGTTTGATTATTTGTGCAGAAACTATGGCGATATATTCAATGGGAGTTACATTAACAGCTGGAACACTTATGGTTGCTCAATTGTTAACAGCAACCTTTATTGAAATGAAAGGATTATTTCATATAAAAAAGATACAAATGGAGAGATATCACATTGTGGGAACAATAGTAATGATTATAGGTATTGCTGTATTTAATATGTAAATGAAAGGAGGAAATGAAAGTGGAGAATAGATCAGAATTAATTATTCAATATTTGAAAGCTTATAATATGCTTGAAATTTTTTCAGGAATAAGTACTGATTATTTTCAAGTAAATCATTTTGAAAAAGCAAGCTTATTTGCAATATAGATGATGAAATGGATCGTTTGTATTTCGTTGTTAAAGGTAAAGTAAAAGTTTACACGATTACACCAGAAGGAAAGAAACTCATCCTTCGTTTTATTAATCCATTGGCAGTTGTTGGCGATATTGAATTAATACAAAAAAGTAAGACGCATAATGTCGTTGAAGCTTGTTCAGATGTTGTAGCTATCTCCATTTCTAATACGGTTATTAGAAACAAGTTATTACATGATCCTATATTTATGAACTTCCTACTTGAAAATATTGCGAACACGTTAAAAATATCGACCCGTTTTACAGCTCTTAATTTACTTTATCCTGTAGAAGTACGTGTAGCTAGTTATTTACTTTCAATTTCAACAGATAGTAACGGGAATATGTATAAAGAGGATTTGGATGCAACATCGGTATCAAGTATTGCGGATTTTATAGGAGTAAGTTATAGGCACGTAATTCGGGTGTTACAAAAATTTTATAAAGAAAAATTAATTGAAAAGAAAAATGGAGTTATTGTAATTAAAGATTTTTTTGGAATGAAGGAAGTTGCTAAAGATAATATATATGAGTAATGAAAGGGAGAGGAAGATTTTGATTGGATTTAGTTTAGCCATATTAGCTGGAATATTAATTAGCTTACAATCTGTTTTTAACACGAAAGTGAATGAAAATGTAGGACAGTGGTTAACAACTACATGTGTTCTTGGAATAGGTCTCATAAGTTCTGTTATATTTTATATCATTACAGAGAAAAGTATTATCATTAATTTTTATACTGCAAATTATTTATTTTATATAAGTGGATTGTTTGGCATTGGACTAATTATTTGTATAATGGGCGCAATAAAGAGTTTAGGTCCAGCGTATACGGTGTTAATTAGCCTTATTACCCAATTGGTCGTTGCTTTGTGTATTGATTCATTCGGATTATTTGGAATGGAGAGCATTCCATTACAAATAAATAAATTAGTTGGCATAGGCCTATTAATTGTCGGGGTAGGAATTTTTAAAAATCTATTTTCGAATAAAAAAGATATTCATATAAATAAGGATAGTGTTTAAAGAATATAAAGGGAAAAAGTGTTAATGGTCAGAACTTATACATTTAGATAGTAATAAGTGAGCGATAAGGAGAGAGATAAATGATTCAGTTAATGTTGCAAGATGGTGTACATTATTTGAAAATCAATGGGATTTTGCATTGGTGTAAAGTTGCAGGGACAGCTCATAATACAGTTCCTCTTATTATTGTACATGGTGGTCCAGGTGGTAATCATTATGTATTCGAAAGAACACTTGGGTTGAGGTTAGAAGGAAATATCTCTGTAGTTTATTACGAACAAAGAGGATGTGGACGAAGTGAGGCACCACAAGATGACGGTGAGTACTCAATCAATACTCTAGTGGAAGATTTAGAGGAATTAAGAAAGAAATTAAATGTAGAGAAGGTAAATTTGTTAGGCTACTCTTTTGGTGGACAACTCTGTTTAGAGTATGCTTTGAAATATCCGAAAAAGGTTGCAACAATGGTATTACAAGCACCATTGTTAGATGATTTTAATGATATGTATACTGTGCAGATAGAAGGTTTTCTACAAA
This sequence comes from Bacillus silvicola, assembly GCF_050524305.1. Classification (NCBI taxonomy): domain Bacteria; kingdom Bacillati; phylum Bacillota; class Bacilli; order Caryophanales; family Bacillaceae; genus Bacillus; species Bacillus silvicola. Next base: position 71,068 of record NZ_JBNGVC010000001.1, on the reverse strand, counting down.
TAACGAAAGGGGAAATGAAAGAACAAATATCGAAAATAAGTAAGTCGGAAATTGCGTTAAAAGAAAAATATAATCAAGTTTGGAATATAGTTGATACAGCAACTATAGATCGTCTATTGTTTAAAAATGAAGAATTTGCAAAGTTAAATCGCAGTCTTTGGGAGGAAAGTAAGTTAAGTAATACAGGAAAGATGAGTAAAGTTATTTTTGAAACAAAATCACCTTTACCGCTTATTGAGCGCATTAAAGATTTAGAAATTGATACGTGTGTCTTAGTCGGGGGGCATGACTATAACACGGGTGTAGGAATGAGTAATAGAATAACGAGACAATTGAAAAATAGTAAACTTGTTATATTTGAAAATAGTGCGCATTTCCCAGATATAGAGGAGACGGATAAAGTATGTGAAACGATTATTGAGTTTTTGGAACGATAGGGGAATCGCTAGCATTTCGGAAAATCCTCACGCTAAGAGCATACGAAATTTTATACAGTTTTTTGATGAATCCAATAACAAAAAATAACATTAAAACGGCATCAGTATAGGAATGTATAAAAAACGCATAGATCCATAGAACAAAAAAGGTGCTTCGCTGGTGAGTGTAGGGTGTCTCCTTTCTCTTGCTACCGATAATGAGACGTTATGTCAACCTAACAAGTATAGGATATACACTGTTCCTTATTCAACTAAATAGCAGGTTAGTTGAAGTGTATTTTGGTTAATATAGGAATTTTTGGATGCCCCCTAGAATATAAAAAATATAGATTGTATTATAGGAGGTATATAATGAAACAAAACATTTATGATAATCCGTTTTTCTTTAAAAATTATAAGTCATTACGTGAAAATGGATTTACCTTTAATGATTTTGTTGAACAGCCAGCAATTAAATCTATAATTGCTAATCTTACAGATAAGTCTGTATTAGATTTGGGATGTGGAACTGGTCATTTTTCTATGTACTGTGTAGAAAATGGTGCCTCGAAAGTTATAGGAGTGGACATCTCAAGAAATATGATTGAACAAGCTGAAATGTATAACAAAAACGAAAAAATAGATTATATGTGTGTACCAATAGAAGAACTTAATTTGCCAAATCAAAAATTCGACTTAATAACAAGTTCTTTAGTTATACATTACATAGAAGATTACTCACATCTAATTAAGAAAATAAGAGATCTGTTAAAAAATGATGGTGAATTTATCTTTTCAACAGAACATCCAATAGTAACAGCTCGAAAGGAAATGAATAATTGGTTTAAGGATAATAATGGAAACAGATTGCATTGGGCATTAGATAATTACCAGGAAGAAGGAAAAAGGGAGGAACATTGGTGGATAGATGGTGTTGTTAAATATCACAGAACAATTTCAACATTAATTAATACTCTTATAGACAACGGTTTTGTAATTGAGAAAATTATTGAGCCAGAGTCAACTCCAACAGGATTAGAAAAAATGCCAGAATTAATAAATGAAAAACGGAGACCATCTTCTATTATCATTAAATCAAGAAAATATTGAGATTAAACCCTCGTTGATTAACTTCCGCTTTCGAATTTTATGTAAATAAGCAAAAAGCGAGGTAGAAAATTGGCTAGTATTAAAGAATTAAATCATTTTCTAAATGAACAAGAGGAACGAAATATATTTTATCGTATAAGCAAAATTAGAAGAGGCAGCATCATGGTGGAAGTAAATGTTCCAGGTCAAAGATGGTAAATAGAATGTAAGAAAGATTGTACAGTTGAAATAGAAAAGTTTATTAGTGATGGTAAATATCATAATGATAAAGAATTAGAAGTATTATTTAAGGAATTCTCAGATTAAGGAGATTAACTTTCGATAACAAAAAAATATAATAAGCTGTCCATGTGGGCGGCTTATTATATTTTTTTGTTTAGCGTATTTTTCTTTCTTTATGAATTTAGTCATTATTTTATTACTAATTTAACTATAAATCAATTAATTGAATTTAATATGGTAAATTTTTATTTACTAATTTGTCGTTTTTGAATTTATGTGGACTGAAGTGGATGTGTTTGAGTAGTTGTTTTAGGAAAGGAGAATATGATCGAAAATAAAATATTACTAAACGTATATAACTAATGAATATAATGTCTTTTTCAGTTATTATGTTGTAAATCATTTTATGATAAAATCTATTACATAATTTAATAAAGGGGTAACTAACTGTTACGATTTATTTAACCAATTATAACGAAAGTTAATTAAATATATCAGTAAGCCCTGCTAGTCAAGTGATTGGCTAGTAGTGAGGGTTAACTGCGGGCAATCCCTAAAGCTGATTGAACTACAACGTGGCTAGAAATGGTGAGCGTGAATGTTGCGAAAGCAGAAAAAATCAATCAGATGGTGCAAGGTTAAATCCTAAACACTAGAACAATGGGTCTTCCGCCTCGAATCATCTAAGTCAAAATGGATAAGATGAACGTTCAACGACTATCTCGTATAACTGACGAGAGTACATCACAAGCCTATGGTGGTGGAAAAATCCTCTGTCTCTAAAGAGATAAACATATAGTCTGCGCTCATATGAAAATATGAGAAGTTCATAAGAGAACTGGCTAAGGAATTGCGCCCTTAGTTGAACAAGATAAATTTTATTGAATCTATCAAACTTTATTGAAAATATCGAACATACGTGCTATGTTAGGTTCAATGAGGTGAGAATAATAATGAAATTTTCACGAGTTAGTCAAGTATCAGAATTAACAGGTTTGCATCCGAGTAGTCTTAGGAGAATGCTGGTGGAACACGCTACTATTCAGAAGAACAAATCTTTCATTAAAGGAGTTAAATTCTGATGATATTGGCGAAGAAAGTCAGACTGATTCCAACGCCTGAACAAGAAAAAGTGCTTAGAAACCATGCTGGAGCTGCAAGATTCGCTTATAACTATTGTAAAAGAATGAGTGATAGATATTATAAGCTATTTGGAAAATCTGTTTCACAGTTAGCTTTACAGAAAAGATTTACAAAGATCAAGAAGCGAAAGAGATATAAGTGGTTAAATGACATCAATGCACAAGTTCCAAAACAGGCTTCAAAAGATTTTGACAAGGCGAGGAAACATTCGTTCGAAAAGTACAAAAATGGTTATCACACTTCTTATAAATCCAAAAAAGATTTAATTCAAGGATTTTATGCCAATTATGAAAGACTGATTATAGGAAAGAAAGTAGTTCATATTCAGTCTATTGGAGAAGTGAAAACAAGCCAACAACTACCAAGAAACAAAAAAACATCAAATCCAAGAGTTACATTTGACGGTCGTCACTGGTGGATTAGTGTAGGATTCAAAGAAAACTTTGAATCACAAGAACTAACCAATGAGTCGATTGGTGTGGATGTTGGTTTAAAAGAGCTTTTTGTAGCTTCTAATGGTATGAAAGAACGAAATATAAACAAAGATGCCAAGGTTAAAAAACTTTTGAAAAGGAAAAAGTTAGCACAAAGAGATATGTCTAGGAGATTTAGAAAAGGTGTAAAAATTCAATCTGCCGGATATGAAAAAGCTAAAACTGAGCACCTGCGGTTATCTAGGAAAATTATGAATATCCGAAATAACCATATCCATCAAGCAACAGCTAAATTGGTGAAAACCAAACCAATGAGGATTGTTGTGGAAGACTTATCTATCTCAAACCTGTTAAAAAACAAAAAACTATCGAAAGCATCTTCATTTCAAAAATTAAACTTCTTCTTTCAATGTTTATCATACAAGTGCGAGAAGCATGGCATTGAGTATGTACAAGCTGATAAATGGTTCGCCTCAAGCAAGATTTGTTCATGTTGCGGCGTAAAATACGACCATTCAGTTCAACCAGAAGGACAGTGGAGTTTAAAAATACGTGAGTGGTGTTGTGTTCCATGCAATAGTCATCACGATAGGGATGTAAATGCTGCGATAAATTTATCAAGATGGGTAAAATAAATGCTTGATAATAGGAGGTAACGATACTGCCTCGTGTGGAGTGTTATACCCCTCGTCCCTTTGGGGCTGCGAGAACACGATGAAGCACTAACTTGTGTAAATTTGATTGAATTGTATAGGTTTAGTTAAGTTTATCGTATCGGTAGTATTCTATGGGTTATTTCTCAAATAGTTTATTAGTTTTGTTCGTTCTTATCGTATGTAGCTGTATGATTTTTGGTTGATAATATAATGATAGTTTTATACAGAGGAAGTTAACTGTGATGAGGTTAACTTCTTTTTATTTTATGTTGAGAAGGAATTATATTGTTCTTATGGAAGTTTGTTTAAGTTAACTTCATATTAAGGGTAATTTTACGAAATATAAACAAACGAGAGAATAAGGAGTATTCACATGAATAATAGTATAAGCTACACAATTGAACACCCAACAGACTTCAATGGATTATTAGCGTTATATGAATCTTTAGGATGGAATGCTCTTAAATTAACGGTTAACGATTTAGAACGAATGTGTAAACAAAGTTGGTATGCAATTTATGTGTTTGATGATAAGAGGTTAGTAGGGATGGGGCGTGTCATATCAGATGGAGTAATAACAGGCATTATTTGTGGAGTTGGTGTATTGCCAAAATATCAGTCTAGTGGCATCGGGAAAGAAATAGTGAAACGATTAATCCAGCATTGTGAACACAACAAGGTTATTCCCCAACTTATGTGTGTAGAAAAATTGCAATCTTACTATGAATCTAAAGGATTTGAAGCATTCTCGATTGGGATGACAAAACACATTAAACGATGTTAAAAAATAATTTAATTACTATTTTATAAATAGAACTCTTAATAAATAATAAAAGAGCATGTTTGAGAAAAATTCAAACATGCTCTTTTATTAAAGGAAATTTATTTAATATGAATGACCTAACCCGTTCCAATAAAAAGAAACAATTTCTTGTGCTAATTCATCTATACTAGCAAGAATAGAATTACGATTCTCATCTGTAAAATTCCCCATTGATAATAAAGTTACGAAAGCATGGGCAGCAAATTTTGGATTCCCTTTAGGTATTTCTCCAATATGCATCGCATTAGCAATTGATTTTTCCAATACTTCATACATGTTATCTTCGGCATTTTTCAGTTCCTTTAATTGCTCTGCAGATAACGATAGTTTTGCATCTTTCATAAAGTTCTTCATATCAATATCCATCGTTGCGTGTAAGTATACTGTAGCAAAGTCCAATAATCTTTCTTCCAAATTCTTATTTGTAGAGAGGATTTGATCCATATTTTCTCTTATTCGTACCATCATTTGAATCATAGTAGCCGTAAATAAATCCGCTTTTGTTGAATAGTAATAATAGACGGTTGCTTTTGTAACACCACATTCTTTCGCGACCTCATCCATCGAAACAACTTGATAATTTTGAGTGAGAAATAGCCTAGTTGCAACTTCTAAAATGATTTCTTTTGTAGATTTTGTATTTTTATTTTGACGAGGCCTTCCGAGAGGACGTTGTTTTTGTTCCAAATACATTCGCTCCTGACATTTATGATTGAGATAATTATAACATAATTTTTAATCATTCTTGATTAATTAACCGACCAGTATATATAATTAATATTGGAGGAAAAAAGGAAGGTGGGTTTTTATGAAAAAGCACCCGTTACATATGTTAGGGAAGCTTGTAGCAGGGAAGAATACGCAATGGATAACATTATCGGTATGGATTCTTATTACATTAGTACTTTCATTTACGTTACCACAAGTAAATAGTAAGAAAGAGCCGAATCCGAAAAATTTACCTGAAACAGCTATGTCACAGCAAGCTGAAGCACTTATGAAAAAAGAATTTCCTAATAATGCAGGAAATCCATTGTTAGTAGTATGGCATAGAGATGGTGGATTACAGTCAAAGGATTATAAACTCATACAAGACGTTTATAAGGAATTAAAGGCCAGTCCTTTAAAAGAACAATCAACATTACCACCATTTGATACAATTCCAGAGCAAGTATTATCAAAAAGCGCATCAAAGGATGGTACATCATTTGTTACACCGGTATTCTTTAATAAATCTGCTGGAACGGATATATTAAAAGGTAATTTAGAAGAGTTACGAAAAATAGTGAATAGTAAAGTGGACGAAGATCCATTCAAACAAAAGATAAGTGATTCTGGTTTACATGCTCGATTATCTGGACCTGTAGGTATTCAAACAGATGCAGTTAGTTTATTTAGTCAAGCAGATGTGAAATTATTAGTTGCTACCGTATTACTCGTATTAGGTTTATTAATTTTATTGTATCGTTCACCAATTTTAGCAATTTTACCTTTACTTGTTGTGGGATTTGCATACGGTATTATTAGTCCTACACTTGGTTTTTTAGCCGATCACGGATGGATTAAAGTAGATGCCCAAGCGATATCAATCATGACAGTATTATTGTTTGGTGCTGGAACGGACTATTGTTTATTTTTAATTTCGAGATATAGAGAGTACTTGTTAGAAGAAGAAAGTAAATATAAAGCGCTGCAACTTGCGATTAAAGCATCTGGCGGGGCAATTATAATGAGTGCCTTAACTGTTGTACTTGGATTAGGAACATTATTACTTGCTCAGTATGGTGCCTTTCATCGATTTGCAGTACCATTTAGTGTTGCTGTATTCATAATGGGGATTGCTGCTTTAACAATTCTTCCGGCATTTTTATTAATTTTTGGCAGAGTTGCATTTTTCCCGTTTATACCGAGAACAACTTCGATGAATGAAGAGTTTGCAAGAAGGAAAAAGAAAGTAGTAAAAATCAAAAAATCAAAAGGCCTATTTAGTAAAAAACTTGGAGATATTGTAGTACGAAGACCGTGGACAATTATAATGTTAACCGTATTTGTATTAGGTGGATTAGCTTCATTCGTACCGCGCATTCAATACACTTATGACCTATTAGAATCATTTCCAAAAGATATGCCTTCACGTGAAGGGTTTACGTTGATTAGTGATCATTTTTCGGCTGGTGAACTAGCACCTGTAAAAATTGTTGTTGATACGAAAGGAAAAGAGCTTCCTATTAAACAAGAAATTGAGAAATTTTCTTTTGTAAATACAGTGAAAGAGCCAAAAGAGGGAAAAGACAATAAACAAATACAAATGTATGAAGTTTCTTTAGCGGAAAATCCGTACTCTATTGCAGCGCTAGATCAAATCCCTAAATTGAAAAATAGTGTAGAAAAAGTATTAAAAGATGCGGGGATTAATAATGTTGAAGATCAATTGTGGATTGGTGAAGAAACAGCGTCACTATATGACACAAAACAAATTACGGAACGTGATGAAGCAGTTATTATTCCAGTAATGATCAGTATTATAGCTTTACTATTACTTGTCTACTTACGATCAATTGTAGCGATGATTTATTTAATAGTAACAGTTGTTTTATCATTCTTCTCTGCATTAGGAGCTGGATGGATATTACTTCATTTTGGTATGGGAGCTCCAGCAATACAAGGTGCGATACCGTTATACGCATTCGTATTTTTAGTTGCTTTAGGTGAAGATTATAATATCTTTATGGTTTCAGAAATATGGAAAAATAGAAAGAATCAAAGTCATGTAGAAGCTGTGAAAAATGGCGTTATGCAAACAGGAAGTGTCATTACATCAGCAGGTTTAATTTTAGCAGGGACTTTTGCAGTGTTAGGCACACTTCCAATTCAAGTTCTTGTCCAATTTGGTATTGTAACTGCAATTGGTGTATTACTGGATACATTTATTGTAAGACCATTACTTGTACCAGCAATCACAGTTGTTTTAGGCCGCTTTGCTTTTTGGCCAGGGAAACTTTCTAAAAAGAGAGAAGAAGTACAAAAATTGGATATATAATATAGAAGAGCCAAGGATATTTTCCTTGGCTTTTTCCATGTAGTTAATTAATTTTTTGAAGTTAAATCATCAGTTGCAGCGTGATCAGCATTTTCAATAGCGGTTTCTGGCATTCCATATAAACCGTTCATTGCTTGTTCTTCGATATTAAGATTTGCAGTATTATTATTTTGAATAGATGTAGTGTTTTCGATAACATTTTCTTTTTTATTTACATTTTTGTCATTCATGTTTGAATCCTCCAAACGTCATTTGATTTATCCCACATTAACGGGCAGTAAGACCTCCACCTCAAAATTCGGCGAAAACAAAGAAGTTAGGTGGGGGTCGGGCTGCCCGTAAAAGCCCCACTGATCAAAGTTTCACATTATTAATAGTATGTGGATGGATTTCCAGAAATATGTGAACGGATTTCTGCAGATATTATATAGTTAAATAAAAAGTTTAGTATTAAATTTAAGCTGTAAGGAGTGAACAAGTGTGGTGAAAGCAAGAAAGTTAGCCTTCTAAAATAAAAATAAAATTTTAGGAGGCTATTAAAATGAAGTTTCATGTAATTGACAGAGAAAATTGGAATAGAGAGCAGTATTTTGAACATTATTTAAAATTAAAGTGTTCGTTTAGTATGACAGCGAATGTTGATATTACGATGATGCTAGAGGAAATACATCAAAAGGAAATTAAATTTTATCCGACTTTTATTTATATAATTTCTAGAGTGATAAATAAACATAAAGAATTTCGAACATGTTTTAATGATGAAGGAGTTTTAGGGTATTGGGAGGAAATGATACCTAGTTATACAATCTTTCATAAAGATGATAAATCTTTTTCAAGTATATGGACGGATTATTCTAGCGATTTCCACATTTTCTATAAAAACTATGAAGAGGATATGAGATGTTATGCTAATGTTCATGGTTTATTTACGAAAGAAAATATTCCGCCAAATGTTTTTCCGATTTCTAGTATACCTTGGACTAGTTTTACAGGATTTAATTTAAATATTAATAATGATGGTGATTTTTTATTACCAATTATTACTTGTGGGAAATATTTCAATGATCGAAGCAGGGTTATGCTACCTGTTTCATTGCAAGTACATCATGCGGTTTGTGATGGATATCATGCGAGTCGATTTATAGAGGATTTACAGGAGCTAGCTAATACTTGTAACCTTAAGTAATATCTAATTATTAATTATATAAAATTGAAAATGAATAAGCGTTAAAATAAAAAGAAGAGAACATATGTATTGATATGATCCCCTTATAGTAGACAGTAAAAAGAAAGCACATTAATCTGTTTACTATGGAGGGGATTTTTCTATGGGCAAAATTAGAGTAACTTATGATATAGAATTTAAGAAAAAAGCAGTAGATTTATACTTGAAAGAAGGAATGGGATACAAAACGGTTGCTAAAGAATTAGGAATTGATCACTCGGTAGTAAGACGTTGGGTGAAACACTTTGAAGCTGAAGGTATCAAAGGACTAGAAGAAAAACGTGGTAAAACGAAAGGTCCAGGTATAGGTAGACCAAAAACCAATCCAGAAGATCCAGAAGCTAAAATGAAACGATTAGAAGCGGAGAATGAAATGTTAAAAAAGCTCTTAGGGATGTAAAAGGAGGAGTGGAATCTGTACCAAAAACGAAGAAGTTTGAAGCCATCAAAGGGCTATCAGAAAAAGGTTATGCAGTTACCATTCTATGTGATATCGCTGGAGTAACTAGAGGTGGGTACTACAAATGGATAAAGCGACAGTTGATGCCTTCTGAAAAACAATTGGAGGATACCGAAATAAAAAAGAAGGTATTGGAGTGTCATAAAAAACTTAAAGGGATTTATGGATACAGGAGAGTACAAGTTTGGCTGAAAGCTACTTATAACCTTCATTTTAATCACAAACGTATACAAAGGTTGATGGGTGAACTAGGTATCAAAGCCATTATTAGGAGAAAACGACCTTATTACGGGAAGAAAGAGGCTTACGTGATTTCAGATAACCATCTGAACAGGGATTTTCAAGCTTCCAAACCAAACGAAAAATGGGTAACAGATATTACCTATTTGATTTTCAATGGACAGAGATTGTACTTATCCGCTATTAAAGACCTATACAACAATGAAATTGTTGCCTATGAAATTAGCCGTAGAAATGACCTGAAACTAGTACTAGACACACTTAAAAAGGCAAGAAAAAAACGAAACGTGAAAGGGATTCTCCTGCATAGTGATCAGGGGTTCCAGTACACATCTCGTCAATATACTCAACTACTCAAAAAATATCAGATGAAGGCTAGTATGTCCAGAAAGGGGAACTGTTGGGACAATGCTTGTATAGAAAGCTTCTTCAGTCACTTTAAGTCAGAGTGTTTTCACCTATACTCTTTCCGCACAGCTGATGAGGTTAAGTTTGCTGTGCGCAAATATATATACTTTTATAATCACCACAGGTTCCAAAAGAAACTAAATAACCTGAGTCCATATAAATATAGAACTCAGGTTGCTTAATTGTGTTTTTTGAATACTGTCTACTTGACAGGGGTCACTCCATATATTACATGTTCTTTTCTTTTTATTCATTCATACTAAGTAATAGTGGAAAATATAGGTTGATTTGTAGTTTAATAGTAAAGAGAGTGAGTGGTTTTAATTTTCTTTATTTTATAATTATTTAAGGATTCAAATGTTTTAATAGGGGGAAGGTAAAGTGAAATTTATACGTATTGAAAAAGATGAAATCCTAATTAATAATATGGCAAAATTGTATTGTAAAGCATTTGAGAAAACAAATTTTACTGAAATGATTGAAAGAATGAAAAGACATATAGAATATGCAGATTTTAAAGGTATAGTAGCAATAAATGATGAAAATGAGGTAGTTGGTTTTACTTATGGTTATCGCTCATTAGAAGGACAGTACTATAATCAATTAATGAGAGAAGCGTTAAATCTAGAACAAGCAGACGAATGGTTACAAGATTGTTTTGAATTTGTAGAGTTAGCAGTTCACCCACAATATCGAAATGAAGGTCTTGGAATGAAATTACATAATGAATTATTAGAAGGGATTTCAAATAGAACGAGTATTTTAACAACACAAATAAACAATGAAAAAGCGCGTTCTTTATATAAAAGATTGGATTGGGTGGATGTATTAGAGCCATTTCACCCAAGTAAAAGTGATGCTCCATATGTAATAATGGGAAAAATATTAAAGACAAAAGTAAATTAAAAACTATATCGTTCACAAAAGTTATCAGTTTATAACAATGGAGGGGAAAACAAAAATGACAATAATATCTATAGAAAAAGCTACAATTTTAGATGCTGAAAAGTTAACAGAAATAATGAAAAGAACATTTGATGAAGAAGCAAAGCGATGGTTATACGCCCAAGGTGATGTAATTGATTATAACATTCAACCGCCAGGATATTCTTCAGTTGAAATGATGAAATATTCAATTGAAGAATTGGATACTTACAAAGTGATAATGGATGAAAAAGTAATCGGGGGAATTATAGTTACAATCTCTGGTAAATCGTACGGAAGAATCGATCGTATTTTTGTAGAGCCTTTTCTTCAAGGAAAAGGAATTGGATCGCGGGTTATGAAGTTAATAGAAGAAAAATTTCCGAACATAAGGATTTGGGATCTTGAAACATCTAGTAGACAAATTAATAATCATTATTTTTATAAAAAAATGGGCTATGAAATCATTTTTAAATCTGAAGATGAGTATTGCTATGTAAAAAGAAAAAAAGTAGATGCAGGTGGAGAGAACCTAATTAAAAATAAAGATATGAAAAATGGTCAATACGAAAACTGTAATTTGGTTCATACAGAATATTATCAAGTGAACTTAAAAAATAGTGCATTTGTTGGTAGTAATATAATGCATATGAATATGAGTAATTGTAATGTAAGTCAATCAAAGTTTAGGAATATAAACTTTAGAAGGTCTTCATATGCAGATTTAAATCTTTCTAGTAGTACATTTAATTTGGTGACATTAGGTGGAGTGCAATTCAAAAATACAAGTCTTGGAGATGAGAAGGAACCTCTTTCATTTGAAAACTGTGATTTGGAAGGTAGTACAATACATAATAGTAACCTGAAAAATATTGAAATAGTAAATTGTGATGTAAATGGTATGAAGATAAATGGTATTCCAATAGAGAATTTGCTTGAGTTATATAATAAGGTGAAGATTTAAGGTATATGGGTTGTTAGGATAAGATGTTTGGAAATTAAGTGTTATACCGAAATAGTTATGTAAAAATAACATAAAGAAATACAGGTAAGAAAGGATTTAATGTAGGGTTCTAGAATGATAATATTGTTATTTATATGGAGGGGGAGGAATATGGGAATCAACATACGAGCAGTAGAAATACAAGATGCTAGAGCAATTCATCGTATATGTATACAGGATGAGGTTTTACCTTATATGGTTTTCTTACCTAGCATGCGTGTAGACGCTATGGAAAATAGAATTCGAAACTTAGCACCAAATCAATTTGAATTTGTTGCAGAGTATGACGGGGAAGTAGTAGGTTTTATTGGCTTAACACAAAGTCCGGGACGAAGATCTCATTCAGGCGATTTATTTATTGGGGTAGACAGTGAATATCATAATAAAGGTATTGGCAAAGCACTTCTTACAAAAATGCTTGATTTAGCTGATAATTGGTTAATGTTAGAGAGAGTAGAACTTGGCGTTTTAGAAACGAATCCGAAAGCAAAAGATCTATATGAAAAATTCGGGTTTGTAGTAGAAGGGATAAAGGTAGGGAATTTAAAGGCTCACGGAAAGTTTATAAATGAAATTATGATGAGTCGTTTTAGACCTGGTGGTTTAATTGTACATAATTAATATGTAAAAGCATGACACATCAATGTCATGCTTTTTTTATTGTTATTTGCGATTCGGTAGTTTCGGTTGTAATAAAAATAATGCTAATCCAATGAAAATAATTGAAATTCCTAGTGCTTGTTGTAAAGTAATGGTTTCACTCAAAATAAAATAGGCTAGAACACAAGTACCAATTGTTTCACCTAAAATACTCATTGAAATAACAGTAGCGCTCATCCATTTTAATAACCAATTGAATATCGTTTGTCCTAAAATCGTTGCAATGAAAGCTAATCCAATAAAGGACAACCAAGTTTGTGTAGCGTAATGAATGAAAGATTGTTGCTGCGTATAAGCAAATATACCGAGAAAGCATGAGCTACTTCCATAACTAATTACCGAATATGGTATAAGAGATAAATCTTTACGAATGTGTTGACTAATGAAAAAGTAAGCTGTAATAATTCCGGCCGCCATAAATGCTAAAATATCTCCGTATAAAGCGTCGCCACTAATTTGGAAATCTTGCCAACCAATGACGATACTTCCTGAAATGGCAATGAGGCAACCGATAACCGCTCCTTTCGTAAATCTCTCTTTAAATAAAAAGTAACCACCAATCATTGAAAATAAAGGTTGTAACGTTACGATAACTGTAGAACTTGCTACGGAAGTATATTGTAAGGATTCAAACCATAGTACATAATGTGCAGCTAAAAATAGCCCGGATAGAAATCCGAATCCCCATTGTTTTTTCGATAATGTTTTTAGTTCGTTTCGATTCCTTTTATTAAATAGTAATAACGGTAACAGAATTACTGTAGCAAATAATAATCGATAAAAAGCGATAATCGCCGCAGGAGCATCTGCCAATTTTACAAAAATTGCTGAAGTTGATAAGGCGAATACACCGAAAAATAAGATGAAATATGAAAGAATAGGTGATTTCAAATTCTGTCCCTCCGATAGAATGTTTATTATAATAAACTTAATAAGATATAATGTACAAAGGTAAGTATATAAGACCCTGAGACGATAGGAAAGGATTAGTTGCCTTTGTTTAGTATGTCAGCACAAAGGCAATGAAACATGCAATATGATGGACGAAAGGAAGTTTTTACTATGATACATGATAGACTCGGACAAACTGTATTAAGTTATCGTAAGAAAAATAAGATGACAATTCGTGAATTTGCTGATTATGCAGGGATTAGTACTTCACTAATTAGTCAAATTGAACGAGGATATGCGAACCCTTCTTTAAGTGTATTAGAATTAATTGCGAAAGCATTAAATGTACCGTTATTTACACTTTTTATTAATGAGATTGATACAGATTCACTCATTTCTAAGAAAAAAGATCGAAAAAAAGTATATCGGGAAAATAATGATCACATTGTATATGATGTATTAACACCGGATTTTATGAAAGCGCGTATTGAAATGTTGATGATGGATTTAAATAAAAAAGCAAGCACAACGGAAAGTCACTATTCACATGAAGAAAAGGAAGAGATTGCGGTTGTCATGAAAGGGGAAGTGTATGTGGAATTAGAAGGAAAAGAATATTTTTTAGAAGAAGGTGATGTTGTACGTATCCCACCAAACGTGAAGCATCGATTTTTGAATAAAAGTAATGAATCGAATCACATTTTATTTGTATTAACGCCATCTTTAGGATGAGTACAAAATGAGTTTTATAATGGGGGATAGAAAATGGAAGATAAAAGTGTGTTAAAAGGCGGCCTTTCAATTATTTCTCAATGCAAAAAACAAACAAATGATATTTGGCATGCACATTACGGGGCAGCTGCAATTGCTAGTTATTTTTTCATGAAAGATAATAATATTGAGGAAGAGATAGCTCGCAATATGCATTCTCATACAAAAATGATGCTGAACAAGCAAAACTTAGATGAAATCATCGATAGTAAAGAAGAAATTGATTTTCAAAGTGCCGAAAAAATGATAATAAAATCATTGGAACATACAATTGATGAACTTCATTGGGCGGGGCATAATGTTATTTATGCGGCATTAAGTTTATTAGCTATGAAAGAACTACAAAAATGGGGCGATAATCAAGCAATAGAAGGGATAACGGACCTTATATTATCATTTCAAAAAACAATTCCCGGTAGATCGTGGATTGGTTTTACGACGAAGGAAGTAAAACAATTAAGTATAAAAGATGAGATACGAAGTGAATTAAGAAATCCAAAACAATTATCTAAGTTTATTTTAAATGAACTATCGGAGTTTAAGAGTATTTATAGAGCAGAATCACATCATGATTTAATTGGCCATATGCTTACTTTTTCCCACGCAATTAATATAATGTATGATTTAGGATATAAAGATATATTTCAAAGAGGAATACGTCCACTTTTAAAACTAGTATACGTATTGCGTGCTAGTAAAAAGATTATGCTGAATATTGAAATAAATATACATTCACCTATAGATCATTTACCTTTAATTGAATCTAAACGTGCTCACGTATTACCAACGGAAAATCAATTTTGGCTAAAAGACTATAGTAAATTCGATTGGGATTTTGGACATATTTTCAAATTTTCATATAGTTATTTTGATCATATAAAGAGAACTCCGGAATATAAAGATATAACATTAGAGAAATTCCGATTTGTTATTAATACGTAATATAGTGAATGATCTGTATAAAGGGGCTAAATTTAAAATTTCTTTGTTGATAGTATATTATTTTTATATTTGTAAGATTTTACATGCGCATTTTACTTTTACTAATTATGTAAGTAGGCTATACTAAAATACATACATTTTATTATTGGAGAGAAATAAAACGACATGGAATTAGTAAAGCTAGAAAAAGTAATTGAAGTGAAAAAAGAAGAATTATTGAATCTAGTTTCAAATTATGGACTTCAGCATGAAAAAGTAATAGAGCTCAGCCAAGAAATAGACAAATTAATAAATTGGTTTATGTTTTTAAAATAGAAAGAACTATGACGTGGTTTGAATATGTTATAGTTCTTTTTTATTTGGAAATTCAAAAGTATATTCGATATACTGTTAATAAACGGAATATTCAATTTGGAAAGAGGGTAATTAATGATTTTACATACGCATATTTCAGGCGAAGGGGAACCAATTGTGCTTCTACATTCTGGTGGTATGACGGGTTTAGTAGAGTTTGAAGAACAAGTGAAATTTTTTACAGAAAAACAATATAAAGTAATTCGTCCTGATTTGAGAGGACATGGAGAATCAGGAGGTACATTAGATAATTATTTTCTGTGCTCTGCTGATGATTTAAATGATACGCTAGAACATTTGCGAATTAATAGTTGTCACATAGCGGGTGTTTCACTAGGGGGATTAGCCGCTTTATTATTTGCAAAAAAATATCCAGATAAAGTGAGAACATTAACCTTTTCAGGTGTTTTTCCAGTTAAGGGAGATAATTGGGAAGAGTCTCAGGAGTATGAAGCAAAGTGTCATCAACAGTTGATGGAAAATGAAGAAGTTGTAACTTATATGAATCAAATTCATGTAAAAAGTGATTGGAAAGGATTGTTCGAATCGTGGCAAGTTAAGGATTGGTACCCATTTCATGAAACGGGTGATGTAGTTAATCTTCAAATACCTACACTGTGTATTGTCGGGGGAGATTCAGAAGATGAAGTTACAGCTGCTACAACGTTTAAACAATTAAACAAAAATATACATATTGCTGTTATTCCGTTTGCAGGTCATTTAGTACATAATGATCAACCTAAAATGTATTCATATATATTGTCTAATTTCTTACAGAATGCACAAGCTGCTAGTCGACTATGATGATTTTTGGTTATAATAATAAAGGAATTATTAATTGTATCGGTTAGGGGCGCAGCAAATATGAAAACAGTCGTTGTCATCGGTGGAGGTATTACTGGACTTTCTACTATGTTTTACTTAGAAAAATTAAAGAAGGATTATAATATAGATTTAAATTTAATCCTTATTGAGAAAGAAGAGTATTTAGGTGGTAAAATCCACAGTGTGGAAGAAAATGATTTTATTATGGAATCTGGAGCAGATTCTATCGTGGCTCGTAATGAACATGTGTTGCCACTTGTAAAAGATTTGAATTTAGAAAATGAAATGGTATATAACGAAACAGGTATTTCTTACATATACTCTGATAACATATTACATCCAATTCCTGCTGACACTATATTTGGGATTCCTATGAGTGTTGAATCATTATTTAGCAGTACACTAGTCTCAAAAAAAGGGAAAATCGTTGCTTTAAAAGATTTTATTACGAAAAATAAAGAGTTTACGAAGGATACATCACTTGCTGTATTTTTAGAAAGCTTTTTAGGGAAAGAGTTAGTGGAAAGGCAAATTGCGCCTGTACTTTCAGGTGTATATTCTGGTAAATTGAATGAGCTTACTATGGCATCTACATTACCATATTTAGTGGATTATAAAAATAAATATGGAAGTATTATTAAAGGTTTTGAAGAGAATAAAAAACAATTTCAATCAGCAGGAAATAAAAAATTTGTATCATTTAAAAGTGGACTATCTACGATTATTAATCGCTTAGAAGAAGTGCTGACTGAGACTGTCATTAAAAAAGGTGTTGTAACGACTGCTGTAAGTAAAAAAGGTGATCAATATGAGATTTCTTTTGCAAATCATGAGACAATACAAGCTGATTCTGTCGTTTTAGCAGCTCCGCATGATATCGCACAAACTTTATTACAGTCTAAAGAGTTAAACGAGAATTTTAATAAATTTAAAAATTCATCGCTTATAAGTATTTACTTAGGTTTTGACATACTAGATGAACAACTACCGGCTGACGGAACAGGTTTTATCGTAACGGAAAACAGTGATTTACATTGTGATGCTTGCACATGGACAAGCAGGAAGTGGAAACATACATCGGGTAAACAAAAGCTGTTAGTAAGAATGTTTTATAAGAGCACAAATCCAGTATATGAAACGATTAAAAATTATAACGAAGAAGAATTAGTACGAGTTGCTTTATATGATATTGAAAACAGTCTTGGAATTAAAGGTGAACCAGAAGTAATTGAAGTTACAAATTGGAAAGATTTAATGCCGAAATATCATTTAGAACATAATCAAGCAGTTCAATCATTACAAGAAAAATTGGCTGCTCTTTATCCTAATGTATATTTAGCAGGCGCTTCCTATTACGGTGTAGGAATTGGAGCTTGTATTGGAAATGGAAAGAATACTGCCAATGAAATTATTGCTATATTAAATGAAACGCATAATGAGTAGTTTTAAAATATATAAACAAAAATATCCCTCCAGCAAAAAGGAGGGATGTTTTTGTTTTATTTTACAGTAAGTATTATTTTTTTATTTGTTTTGTTATTATGCTGAATTGTTAATGTTACCTTTCCGGATTCTTTAAAGGTGTATGGTGCTAGTTGATAAATTTCCTCAATTTTATGTTTTTCTTTTAACGTACTTGTAGATATGGACGATATAGTAGGTTTCCAATTTTCTTGTTTACCGGAAGGGTAGTCGATTTTTATTTGCGGGTGTTCTAAATGTATTGGTTCCCAAGAAACAAAATACACTTTAGTTTTCACATCTTTTTTCAGTAATTCTTCTGAGAAATAACCGAATTCGCCAATATTACCGAAAACAGTGCGATCTTGATTTTGTAATGTAATATCTAAATGACTAGGTTGATATGTTACTGCGTGATAAATCCCGTATGAAAGAGAAAGTACGGCAGCGATTAAAATACTAATTGAAAATGTTTTTAAGCTATTTCCTTTAAAACTTGTCATCATGAAAGAATTTGGTGTGAATTTTTTTGCGAATAAAAAAATGAGTAATATAAGTAGAAGTGCTAAGCCAATGAAAATATACATAAAGTTAATACACCTCCGTAAGAATAATGATTACCTAAATTTAACATAAAAGTATGGATTAGGGGATTGTTTTACAGGGGGAAATACACTGATGTCTATCTCTTCGTTAATGAGTTAGATACACTTCTCAGACTAACTGGATTTTTAAGTGAAAACGGGGATAAACAGCACGTTGTTATTGAGCGCTAGTCGCATATAAAGAAAAAACAAAGAGAAAATCATCTTTTTGTTTTTTCTAATTTCCAAGAACCAAATATTAATAAGCTACCAATAATAAAACAAATGACAATATTGACTGTTATTAAAACAGGGAACATCGGAAGTTCGTTTTGGATTCCTTTCCCAGTAAGGGCTACGAATACTTCATTTAATGGTATACGATAAATGAAACTAAGTACTAATATAAACGTAATTAATAAAATTTGATTTATCATACTTCCTAGTTTAGACCATCGGTTACGAAGTGATAAGCTAGAATCTTTAAGGGAACTAGTGGCGTCGTATGCGAAACGATTTAATTGTCTTGCTTGTAAAGATGAGAAGAAACCGACTAGTAAACCACCGATTGGTAATGTCCATGATAGCATTGTACATAGTATACCTAACAATGCACCCACATTTGTTACTGTTATCGGATGGTAAGAGTTAAAGTGATGGGATAGTTTGGATCCTAAAAATAAGGATAGAATAATCCCAATTCCATATGGTAAATAAACGCCATAAATCATGAAAGTACTGTTTTTCTGTGACAATGCAAAGAATGTGCCATACAATAGGTAAAAATTAACGATCATTCCTTGTGTGAATCCGAAGTAATAAATAAACTTAGGTAATTGAAGCTGAAATTTCACTTTAGTAATGTATATAGTTAGTAGTGCTATTGCAACAAGAATGGTGACGACTAATAGTACAAGTAGCAGTTGTAAATTTATTTCACGAGTCGCCTTCATAAGGAAAAGTAGTGTAGTAAAGAGAATGAATAATAAAAATGAAGGCACTGAAAAATGGAATGAGTTCTCTACTGTGACTTCGTATGTTGGCATTTTTCTTAGGGATACGTAACAAATATAAAGAGCGATTCCGTAAAATATAAAAGCTAAACTTGCATGATTAGAATTAGCTGTAAATAATATAAGTGGAAGAATCAATATAACTGTTAATAGTGCAAAAAGATATTGATTCCTTTTCATTTTCCTACCAAATAATAATTTTTCATGATATTGGGTAGTTGTATAAAGTGGTAACAAAATACTTGATGCAATTCCCATAAAAAGAGCTGAGATTTCAAGCCAAATTGTTGAAAAAGAAGCTAACGATCCACATATAGTTCCGATAATCGCTACTATTAGAAAGTTTAATAACTGTTCACGTGTGTTTAGTTTTGTTTTAAATGAATGAATAAGAAAAGTACCTGTATATTTAAAAGTGTAGAAGATAATGAGAGGAAACCAACCGTTTAACAGTGTGTTATATGAATTTCCAATAATGATAAAAAGAAAATAAGGTAAGAAGATAATTGTGTTCATGAGAGCGTATGTAAAATAATTATATTTTGTCATAAAACCAACCTCTTAACAGTTCTTGATAATTTGAAATTTAATATATCCCGTAAATATCCGAGTGGTGTAATTAATAATCAGTTGAGGTGAACAAAACTTTTACTGATTAATGTTTCACTTTATAGTAATTATAGCATGAGGTCTAAATGGTAATCAAAAAGCAAGAAGGTATACTCTTAGTTTATATAGAATAAGAAGGATAAAAGCATCGCTAGAAATATTTGATTTATGGGACATTGAGGACTTTCCTAATTATAAATACTTTTTCTGCTATAATAAATGAGTAGAGAGAAAGGAGTGATCCTATGGCATTTCCTATGTTAGAAACAGAACGCTTGCGCTTAGTTGAAATAGAACAATCTTATTGTCAAAAAATATATGAAATATTCTCATTAGATGAGGTAACGTGTTATTACGGTATGAATTCTTTTACTGAGTTTGGACAAGCTTCACGTATGATTGAATCTTTTTCGAAAAATTACTTTGAGAAAAAGGCGATACGTTGGGGGATTGTATTAAAAGAAACAAATACTTTAGTAGGAACAATTGGATTAAATAATTTACAACTTTGGAGCAAACGATCTGAGATTGGATATGATTTACATCCTCGTTATTGGGGGAATGGTTATGCTTCAGAAGCTGCTCGAGAAATTATTACTTATGGATTTCGAGATTTAGGTTTATTTAGAATTGGAGCTATTACATATCCTGAAAATATAACTTCGTG
This sequence comes from Bacillus silvicola, assembly GCF_050524305.1. Taxonomy (NCBI): domain Bacteria; kingdom Bacillati; phylum Bacillota; class Bacilli; order Caryophanales; family Bacillaceae; genus Bacillus; species Bacillus silvicola. The sequence goes on along the minus strand of NZ_JBNGVC010000001.1, from coordinate 50,187 downwards.
TAATATGTTATCTAAATTAGGTTTTCAAAAGGAAGGACTGTTACGCGGATACATTCATCAAGGAAATAAACAACACGATGCATTAATGTATTCTGTTGTGCGAACGGATGTAGAGCATAATCATTATTAATAAAAAGCCCCTCTTAATAAAATAAGAGGGGCATGTAAAAATTAACCTAACTTAGGTAATAAACGTTCTCCGCTTTTCATGCTACTTTTACATAAAGGGCATTTAGGCTCTTCTTCAAATGAAAAGTTCTTTCTCATCCATCCTAAACAATCCTCTGATTCACATTCCCAAACAGGTGTTTGTTCTGGTGGTACTTCTGCTACATCGTTCTTTCGATTGCGATACATGTAACCACTCCTTTTATGTAAAAATTTTTAGTTATATATTAAAAAGGTTGTTAACCGAGCTGGTAACAACCTTTTTATTGTTTGAATTATAGCTTTACAACGTTTTTAGCTTGAGGTCCACGGTTACCGTCTTCAACTTCGAAACTAACTTCTTGACCTTCGTCAAGAGATTTGAATCCGTCGCCAGTGATAGCTGAGAAGTGAACGAATACGTCGTTACCGTCTGCAACTTCGATGAAACCGAAACCTTTTTCGCTGTTAAACCATTTTACTTTACCTGTTAATGTCATGGTAATGCCTCCTAAAATTTAAAAAGATTACAATATGATCGGCCTTATTTGAATGAAAATAAAAGTTCACATATTATCAAAAACCCATAAGGAGTACGAAATGGTCCTGATTGATACTTGATAATATGCAAAGAAAATATATTGTTAAATTGACCTTAATTACTATCTTACAACAAATGGTGTGAAATAGCAAGTGCTGGTAATACCAGTGAATGATTTGGGTGATAATGGTAAAGGGCACAAAGACATCTCTTTTATTTATATATTATTCCTAATCTGAATTTATTCCAAACAGAAATCATTTATATTAAAAAGTATGTTTAGGGGAAACGATATATATTTTAAGAATACAGATGATCACAACAATAAGGAGGATAGAATATTGCTAAATAAACAATTTAAAATAATTGAAGCAGCAAAAGAAGGGAGAAGAAAAGTTCATCCTGTTCTCGCTGTTATACTTGCTATTGTATTCTTGACTTTAGGTGAATTATTTATGTTATTTATGCTGTTCTTACCGAAAGCAGAAACAACCTTTATGAAGGCGATTTATAGCAATATTGAGATGATATTAACGTTTGGTGGAGCTATATTTTTTGTTTTTTTATGGATTAGATTTGTAGAGAAAAGATCATTTTCATCAATTGGTTTTTGGAAAAATCAATGGATTAGAAAATATTTGAGAGGTGCTTTAATAGGGTTTGTTTTCATCTCAATACCAGTAATTTTACTCTTATTAACAGGTAATGTGAAATTACAAATGCAAGAAATTACAATGACAGCTATATTTGGTATTGTAGGGTCTTTAGTTGCATTTTTAATACAAGGGGCAACTGAAGAAATTGTTGTACGAGGTTGGTTATTCCCGGTTCTCTCTGTTAGAAGCCGTATATGGATTGGGATTGTTGTGACGTCTTTTTTATTTGGTTTTCTTCATTTACTTAATCCAGGTATTACAATTCTTTCAATATCGAATATAATATTAGTTGGTGTATTTGCAGCTTTTTACGCTTTGAAAGACAGTAGTCTTTGGGGGATATGCGCGTGGCATTCGCTGTGGAATTGGGCGCAATTTAATATTTATGGTTTTGCAGTAAGTGGAATGGCAATGTATTCTACACCACTTTTTAAACCTGTAACAAACGGATCGGAATTCCTTCATGGAGGCTCGTTCGGAATTGAGGGGAGTATCATTACAACAATCATGCTTTCTATTGCTTCGATTGTTTTATGGAGACAGTTATGGGGGAGAAAAGCGAAACAACGAGATCTAAGTTAATGAAAGTGGGAGAAACAATGGGGATTATAGTGTTCGAGGGAGCAAGTGCTGTTGGTAAGAGCAGCACGTGTCGTGAATTAGAAAAAAATTATGGTGCTTATATTATACCTGAAGTGAATTTTTTATTTGAAAGACCAGAAAATGAACATAGAACATGGTATTTTGAAAAACAAGTAGAGCGCTGGAAAATAGCAGTGCAGAAATCACAGCAATATGAAATTGTAATACTTGATGGGGACATATATCAGCCACTTAGTTATAATTGGTGCTTTCATTTTGATATATTTAATCAACCGTTATCTTTAATAGAAAACTTTTATAAAGAAAAGATGATAAATAGGGAAATTGGTTTTCCGGATCAATATTTTTATTTGTACACGAATGATGAAGAACTTAGAAAAAGGAAAGAATCTGATGAGACGAAAAGAAGAAGAAACTTTGAAAAGCATTTACATATATCAAAATCGTTTCAGCGTTATTATGAAAATTTAAATACCATAACGGACGGATACTGTAAATTGATTGAAGCGAAAAGTGTAAAGTCGAATGAATTAGAAATTGTAAAAAGTTTAAACAGCTTGAACGTGTGTGAAGAAAGCCGTTTTGATGTTTCGAGGTTAGATGCTATTACGGGGTGGTTAAAAGAGAATCGTGCATAAAAAACAACGAGTGCCTTATAAGGTACTCGTTGTTTTTTTATACATATTGAATATGTGGGTTCGTATTATATATTATTTTTAATATTTGTAAGTTTGCTTTTTCATTTTTCTTAATAGCATTTGTATATTTAGGAAGAAAGAGTTGAGAAGGATAAACTGTTCGTTCATCACAAACATGGATACTATAAACAGAATTATTCATAGTGAGAGAATGAATACATTTTAAAAGTGTAGATAGTTTCATCAAAGTTTGAAGATGTTAAACCACCATACAATAAACTCATATTTATGCAGCTCCTTTAAATATTGGGCTAGCATATATTTTTATAAATTTAAAACGAAATGCTTAGAGTGGAGTTAGCACTTGAAAAAGACTGTTTTTTTTGACGGAATAATCTTTCAATTTACAAAGAAAAGAAATACAATATAAGGAAATGTATATATGATTCAGGGAATAGAAAATATGTAATAAACGAAAATGAATTCCGCCATTTTGGGGGAATTAGACTCAAAATTCAGCTGTGACAAAAAATTAGGCGGAGGTCAACTACCCGTAAAAGCTCGATTGCTTCAACAAATAATCGATGTGTCGAGTTATAACTTGTGAAGGAGGAATAAATATAAGCATGAAAAAGATTATTATTTCAGATCTTGATGGGACTTTATTAAGAAGTGATAAAACAATTTCAGAGAAATCTATTAATATTTTGAGGGAATGTAAAAATAATGGAGACGAATTGATTTTTGCTACGGCAAGGCCTCCAAGAGCTATAAATCAGTATATTCCCAGCGTGTTAAAGAATGAGATTATTATTTGTTATAACGGAGCTCTAGTTCTTAAAGGTAATGATATTTTATATGAAATGAAGATTTCTAAAAATGATATTTTAGAAATCATAGAAATAGCAAAAAAGTATAATCTCCATCAGATTTGTCTTGAAATAAATGATAAGCTGTACTCAAATTTTGATGTTACTGATTATTTTGGTGATGTGCCGTGTGAAGTCATGGATATAAGAAAGTTAAACTTTGAAAAAGCTTCTAAATTAATCATTTGTACTAATGGCTCAATAAATAAGGAGTTCACTAAGGAATTGCCTGATGAGTGTAAGGCAGTCATTACAGATAACGGAACATTGTGTCAAATTATGCATACGGATGTTTCAAAATGGAATAGCATTCAGCATGTTCTACAGCACTTAAATCGAGATGTATCAGAAGTAATTGCATTTGGAGATGACTACAATGATATGGAAATGATAGAGAAGTGTGGGATTGGCGTAGCAATGAGCAATGCTGTTGAAGAATTAAAATCCGTCGCTAAATTTATTGCCAAAAGTAATGATGAGGATGGAGTTGCTACATTTCTGGAAAGTAATAGTTATAGTTATGTTAATTAGTATGGAAAAATGAATCGCAGCAAGCTGCGAAAAAAGAGATGCTACATCTGTTTTTGATAGATAAAAATTATGAAAAGGGCTATGTGGGAGGAAATAGGCGAGATGAAAACACTATTTAAAGTATTAGGGATTATCGTGGGGATGGTAGTAATCGGGGTAGGTGTAACGTATGGTATGCTGTATTATCTGAATAATAGTAAACCAGCTGCGAAAAAGGCATCACCAGCCGCTCCGGCAGTAGAAGTGCTAGCTGATAGTAATGTAAAAGCTGAAGATGCAAAGCTTTTAGAAAATGGCAATCATTCATTACCGAATAGCGGTTTTAATAAAAATTTTAAGTGGACAGATGAGAACATACAGACAGCATTACATGAAATGGCACATCAAAAAACGAAAGCTGATCAAAAATGGGGCTATATTTTTATTACACAAGAACGTATTGAAAGTTTACTTGAAATTATAAATAGTAATGATGTTGCACAAAAAAGTACATATGTGGATATTTTAGAACGATGGAAACAAGGAAAATATGAAAAGGTTGATGTGGACCACAACAAGATTTGGAAATTACAAAGTGGGAATTTAGGAGAAGGGAAAGGAGTAATGTCAGAAAAGGAACAAAAAGAATTAATTAATCAAGTTTTTATACAAAAAGGTACATATTCAGGTAGTAAATTAATTGCAGGTGAGGTACAAGCTAATAAATAATATACATATTGATTTTGAAACACCTTTGTTGGTATAAATGCAAAGGTGTTTTTTATTGACACAAGAAATAAATGGGAATATGATTCATATATGAAATAAATTAGAGGGGCTTAAATATACATATGAATAACAGAGAGCTTTACGGAAATATTCGTGATGTTTATCATTTACTCCAAAGAAATTTAGATAAAGCAATTGAACAATATGATATAAGCTATGTTCAATTCGGAGTAATTCAAGTACTCGCAAAATCTGGGAAAGTATCCATGTCAAAATTAATTGAAAACATGGGATGTGTTCCAAGTAATATGACAACAATGATTCAACGGATGAAGCGTGATGGTTACGTTATGACAGAGAAGAACCCCAATGACCAACGTGAAACGCTCGTTTATTTAACTAAAAAAGGTGAAGAAGCAAAAAAGCAAGTAGATGTGCAATATAGTGATTTTTTAAAAGAGAACTGTGGTTGTTTTACGAAAGAAGAAGAACATTTAGACGCTTTATTATTAAAGTGGAAGAAACATTTGAGTTAAATATAATAAAAATGTAACACTTTGTTACATTTTTATTTATATAAATACTTCATATATGAAGTAAAAACTAGTGCGATAAAAAGAAGGGGGATAATTATAAGGGGTTATTTCATATATGAAATAAAAGGGGAGTTTTATATGGAGGTAAAGTCGATGATACGTATTTTGGCAATTGTAGCTTTTTTTGTTGGGCTAGATTCATTACTTGTGGCACCTTTATTACCAGCTATTACAGAAACAATCAGTATGCCTGATGGGAGTGGAGGACTTTTAATTACTATTTATGCACTTTGTTATGGAATAACTGCACCTTTATTCGGACCAATGTCTGATAGAGTTGGAAGGAAACGTATGATCATAATGGGGTTTGTTATTTTCTCCATTTCTACATTTTGTACTGGAATAGCTAAGAATTTTGAAATGCTTTTATTATTTCGTGGTCTAACAGGTTTATCCGGTGCAATGATCATGCCAAGTATATTTGCATTAGTAGGAGATAAAGTTACATATGAGTCAAGGGGAAAAGCAATGGGAACGATTATGGGAGCAATGGTAGGTTCGACAGTCATCGGAGTACCTATAGGAGCATTTTTATCTGAAGTAGGAAATTGGCAGTGGACATTTTATAGTATAGGACTATTAACTTTATTTATTACATTACTAGTTAATCAGCTATTAGAAAATGAAAAACCGAGAGATGAGGTGCGTGTTTCTATAACGAAGACGTTGATTGCATCGTTAAAAATGGTTTTAGTAAATGTATCAGTTTTATTTGCATTATTAGCAACGTTCCTATGGACAATTGGATTACACGGAATGTTTTCATACATAGGTGTTTATTATGGAAATAACTTTGGACTTTCCGTTGGCGAGATAGGTATTGTCATCTTTCTGGCGGGAATTGGTAGTGTGGCTGGAAATATTTTTGGTGGAAAGTTAGCTGATAAAGTAGGAAAGAGGAATGTTGTTTCCATTGCCAGTATTGTAGCCTCAATTAGTGTAATGATATTCTCGCTTTCTATAGAAAATCTAGCAATTGCAATTACTGTACATATAATTTGGAGTTTATTTATTGGATTTGGCCAAGCATCATTAACGGCTTTAATTTCAGAATTAAAACCAGCTGTGCGAGGGACTGTGATGGCATTAAATAGTTCTGCCATGTATATTGGAATGACCATTGCTTCTGGAGCAGCTTCACTTGCAGTAAGTAATGGATTGCCGTTTTCTTCTTTAGGAATTATGTGTGCAATTGCTAGTTTGCTTGTCCTTCCGATTGTATTTGTTCTAGTTGAGGGAAAAGAATCAGCTAATAAAAAGAAGATGACTATATAAGTTGAATGAAAGAAAACATGGTTTGATATTCTTCAAAGGAACTCAACTCATGTTTTCTTTCATATTATTTTTATATTTTCATCACTTTTAATAGTGAAAGAAACGATTGTAAAACGGGTGAAATCCATCTAGATTTATGATAGATTACATGGCTTTGAATAACTGCTGGCGTTTCGATAGGCTGAAAACAGAGTTGCTCTTTTTCGCAACTTTCTTTTACAACGATGTAAGGAAGAATCGAAATTCCTAACTCACACATGACTGATTGTTTAATGACTTCAACGTTGGAAGTTTCAAATGTTTTAGCTGGAATATTCCCGCTTTGACGTAAAAAACGATCTACCATCGGTCTATAGCCACAGCTTTGTTCTGTAAAGATAAATTGGGTATCGTTTAGTAAACAAAATGGATTAGAGTGTGTTGAGGAATGCGAAGGTAAAATCCATCCAAATGTTTCATTACTAAAAGTACACGTAATAAAATCATTATGTTCTATACTTTCTCCAATTATGAAGATAACATCTGTTTCTCCTTCACGTAATTTTTGTAATGCTTGTTCATTTGTGTTTGTTTCAAGTACGATATTTACTTTCGGGTTTTTCTGTTTGTAAATACGTAATAATTGTGGTAAACGGTACACTGCTAATGATTCGTTTGATGTAATACTCAATGTACCTTCTAATTGATCGGTATTTTGAGGGATTTCTTGCGCTTTTTCGTAAATTGCAAGTAATTCTAAAGCATAAGGATGAAATTGATGACCTGCTTTTGTAAGAAGCACTTTTTTTCCTAACCGATCGAAAAGAGGGAGATGTAAATCGTTCTCTAATGCTTTCATATGCGCTGTAACTGTAGATTGCGCATAACCTAATGCATGAGCAGCTTTAGAAAAACCACCATACTTAACAATCGCACAAAATGTTTTAACATGTCTCATTTCCATAAGCAATCCCTCTTTTATTATCATGATTTGTGAATGATTATATCACGTATTTCAATTTTCCAAATGATTAAATTCTTTATAAAATAAAATTGTAGAAATATTCATTCAAGTGATAATGGAGGAAAAAAGATGATCAAAAAGGGCTATCATGTAGCTGTAGTTGGGGCTACAGGTGCAGTAGGACAGAAAATTATTGAACTGTTAGAGAAAGAAACTAAATTTAATATAGTTGAAGTTACATTGCTTTCGTCAAAACGATCCGCAGGTAAGGTAGTACAATTTAAAGGACGAGAGATAATAATACAAGAGGCAGAAACAAATAGCTTTGAAGGTGTAGATATTGCCTTTTTTAGTGCTGGAGGAGAAGTTTCTAGGCAATTTGTGAATCACGCAGTCTCTAGTGGTGCCATCGTAATTGATAACACAAGTGAATACCGAATGGCACGTGATGTACCGCTTGTTGTTCCGGAAGTAAATGCGCACACTTTAAAGGGACATAAAGGTATAATAGCAGTTCCGAATTGCTCAGCACTACAGATGGTAACAGCTCTTCAGCCAATTCGAAGATCATTTGGTTTAGATCGAATTATTGTTTCAACGTATCAAGCCGTATCAGGTTCAGGAATTCACGCGATTCATGAATTAAAAGAACAGGCTAAGTCAATGCTTACAGGTGAAGAAGTGAAGAGTACTATATTACCAGCACAAAAAGATAAAAAACATTACCCAATTGCATTTAATGTATTGCCGCAAGTGGATATATTTACAGAAAACGATTTCACATTCGAAGAAGTAAAGATGATTCAAGAGACGAAGAAAATTTTAGAAGATCCAAAGCTGAAAATGGCAGCTACTTGCGTCAGAGTTCCAGTTGTATCGGGGCATTCTGAATCTGTTTATATTGAACTTGAAAAAGAAGCGACCGTTGCAGAAATTAAAGGAGTACTACTGAATGCACCAGGTGTTATTTTACAAGATAATCCTAGTGAACAAATTTATCCAACGCCATTATATGCAGAGGGTAAAAAAGATACATTTGTAGGTAGAATACGCAAAGATCCGGATACGCCAAAAGGATTCCATCTTTGGATTGTTTCTGATAATTTATTAAAAGGTGCGGCCTGGAACTCAGTTCAAATCGCAGAGACATTGGTGGAAAAGGGGATTATTTAGTATAAATTTATATAAATATTGAAAATAGGAGGATATATGGGAAACCGTTAATTATAATGGTTTCCCATTTTTTACTTAATGAGTATTCTCCTAACTTCAATTAGAATTTAATTTAAGTTAGTTTTTATAGTGTTTTTATAAATATCAATTTTATTTGCAAAGAATTTTAAAAATCTAGGCTCTCCATTAATTGTGAGATAAATATTAATTGAGATTGGCATCTCAACCTTTTTTACTACATCTGCTATAGCAATATACTCATTTTCTTTTTCGTTATAAAAAACAATGGAACTAATTAATACCTCGTTATTTTCAATATCAATACTACACATCATAGGGAATTTTTCATCATTATGTATTATTAATTCGCCCAGTACTATTGAACCGTTTAATTCTTCTGTAAAAATTTATAGTTTCCACTAGTTTTACCCACGTTTCATCGCACTCTTCATTTTCCTTTTCATCTATTGCCCACTCCCATATCGGGTTGTGTTTCAAGTCTTTAATAGTTAATTCATCAATTGGTTTGCTTTTACTCATATACAATTACTCCCTTTATCATAATAAATGGATGATTAAAAAATATTCTTTCATTAACTGAACAATATGGCCATTTGCATCCATTTGAAATACAAGTTTTCGCATTTTCATAATCAGTTGAACGCCAATAAACAGGTTCAATGTAGAGTTTATTCCATTTGATATTATTTTAACTAGTTCCGAAATACTGTACTCATCCTAATAATATTCCGAACACTTGTTCCTGTAGTGGTTTTAACAATGTTTTGAGTAGGTATCAAATAGTTATTAACTGACCTGATTGAAAAGAAAAAAGGATTGTTAATGTAAGTGGAAAAGAGCGGAAAACATCAAGAATGAACAAAAGGATTTCGGTATGATATGGATATATTCAATGTGAGGGGGAATTTAAGGTGTATCAAATAAAGGGGTATTTTTCGTCACTAAAAGGAAATTATTATGAAATTGGTAAGCAACAAGGAGAATTCGTAAAGAAACATCCGTATCTCATTCCACAATTTATACAGCAAGAACATTTTATATCAGATAACCACTGGACAGAATCTAGAAATGTATTAAATCAATATTGTTCAGGAATTAATGAAGAAATTGAAGGGTTTTGCGAAGTGTTAAAAATTCCGTCTAGAAATATGATGTATTATTATCAAACGCTATTAAAGGCAGGTTGTAGTCATTGTGCAGTATTACCACAAAAGACGGATTCAGAGCATACGTATGTATTAAGAAATTATGATTTATCACCCAAAATAGATGATATGCGTTTTTGCTCGACGCATGTTGAAGGTGCGTATACACATAGTGGCTTTTCTACTCAATATTTTGGCCGAACAGAAGGAGTTAACGAGCATGGATTATCTGTCACATTTTCAGCATGTGGGCAACCAGTAGGAAATATTGAAGGTTTAAGAAAGCCAATGGTAAGTGGTTTACAATGTTTTGCGGTAATTCGAGTATTATTGGAGAAATGCAAAAATGTAGAGGAGGCTAAGTCACTAATAGACGAAATGCCAATTGCAAGTAATATTAATATTATTGTAGCTGATCCTTTAAATGCAGCACATATTGAAATGTTTGACGGGCATAAATCCATAACAACAATTGAAGATAATAATCATGCTTTTATTGTATCTACGAATCATGCGGTTAGTTCATCCATTAAAAAGTTAAATAATAGAAGGCTAGAACAGTCTACTAAGAGATATCAAATATTACAAGACTATTTAAATCAAGGTGAACAAATTAGCAAAGATTCTTTAAAAAGTTTGGTAGAATGTGAATATCCTAAAGGGCTAACAGTACATAATTATGAAGAGTGGTTCGGGACCTTGCATTCTGTATTATTTGATTTAAAGGATCGTACATTGAATATTTGCTTCGGATCGCCACTTTTGAACGGGTGGTACTCATTGAAAGTTGGAGAGAGCCTTCCGTTTTCTGAGGTGAATGTGAACTTTAAAAATAGTAAATATACTGATTTTTGGAGAGAAGACAAAAATGAATGGGTTCCTAAAGATTAAAAAGGAATAAGATGGTAAAATTAAGGGGATGGAAATAGATAGGAGGGATTGACTTTGCTACAAGTTATGTTACTAATTGTTTTTATCTTTTTTCTAGTCGTTTCGATGTATATAACTTATCAAAGAAGAAAAAAAGCAGGGATAAAAGGATTAAAAAGCTCATTAACTTCTATTTGTTGCTTTTTAATTGCAATCTTAAATTTGTTTGCATATTGGCTTCATTTTGGCGGTATTTTTACTTGGCTAGTCTCAATAGTATTGTTGCTAGTGGGGGCGTATTTTACAAAATATATTCCATTCTCCAAAAAGGTGCACTAAAATTATATAAGTTTATATGTTATTGTTTAAATTCATATTTTATAATTTCCATTTATAAAAATGAGCCCATAGTAAAAATAGGCATATGAACAAGGTGCATCATCAAGTGATAGGTCATATTTTGTTGGTGTACGTATTGAACTTAGTTTATAGCGCTATTTCTACTTAGATTTAACGAACAGAAATATAGGTAAGCATCGATGGGGTTGTAGTTTATAAACGGAGGTCATGAAAATGAATAAGTTTCAACAAGAACTACAAGCGTTAAGCCTTAATGATTATCAGTCTGGAAATATTGTGTATTGGGACCAGCAAAACCAATATCCATATTACTATATTACAGATGATGCTCGTCGCTGTGGCGGTTGTGGTCGTTGTGGTGGCGGTGGTCGTTGTGGCGGTTGTGGCGGTGGCCGTTGTGGTGGATTCCGTTGTTTTGGTTGCTTCGGTTGCTTTAGTTGTTTTGGTTGTGGTGGTTGTGGTGGTTGCTCTAATTGCTCTAATTGTTTTGATGGGTTTAATGGTACTACTGTAACATTTGAATATTGATAAGAGACAAAAAGGAATCCATTTTGAAAAAAGATTGATCGAAACGGATTCCTACTTTGTGAAGCATTATATAATTTTTATAAAAATGTGCTAACAAGTTTGCAAACGGACTTGCTAACACCTATACGAAATAGACATAAAATATCGCTGATGTGTAGCTTAATAATACGATAATAATTCAGCACTTATAATGAATAATAGGTTATTAGAAAAGAAACCACAAAATGTAATGTTTTATATCATTATAAAAAGAGATCATTCTAATAGGTCGTTGTGTAACGGCTGCATAGGATAATCTCTTTTTATGTTTAATTTTGTAGAGAGTGTACTGTTAACTTTAGTTGTTCAATAAATTCTCGGGTAGTAGCGCACATGTATTTATCTTTTCTATAAATAAGTCCTATATCTATTGTTGGAGTGGGGTTTTCAATTTTAATAGATTGAATATGTTCGCTTTGCAAAAAATCTATATAAGGTTTTGGTAATACTGTAATTCCCATGTCTCTTGAGACCATTTGAACTAAAGATTCCATCGTACTAATTTCTAAAATTGGTTTTGGTGTAAAGTTGAATTTTTGACAATGAGATGTAATTAGTTCGGTTAAAAAGAAATTTTTAGGCAAAAGAATTAAAGGGTAGTTCTGTAATTCAGCAATAGATACATGATCACGTTCAGTTAATTGATGACCGGTTGGCACGACTAATGTAAGTTCACTTTTGTATAGAGGGATAGAAATAATCTCTTTATCTTGCACCGGGAGAAATGTAATGCCAATATCTAGTTCGTTTTGTAATAATTTTTCAAGGATCTCTCCTGTACGAAGTCCCAACACAGAAAGTTCGATATTTGGATATTGCTTATTGAAATCTAATATAGCTGGTGGTAGTAAATAATTTACTACGGTTAACAAAGATCCTATTGTTAAGGAGCCGTGCTGTAATCCATTTAAATCTTGAATGGCAGAACGAGCTTGTTCGACTTCATGAAAAATTGCTTTACCGTGTGATAATAAAATTCTTCCTGCTTTAGTTAAAGATATTTTTTTACCAATTCGATCGAAAAGCGGTATTCCCACTTCATGTTCTAATGCACGTATTTGTTGACTTAGTGAAGGTTGTGAAATGTTTAATTTCTCAGCTGCTTTTGTAAAATGTAACTCTTTCGAAACAGCTAAAAAGTATTCTAGTTGTCGTAATTCGATTGGAATCACCTCAAATTTAATCATAGGATATACCTATCATTATTATATAAATAATTGAATTGAACAATGGTTTTATGAGATTTATAATCACTTTATCAGAAATGGATTGATTATAAAAATTAGATGAGGTGAAGTAGAATTGTTGAAATCGAACGTATTAACAGGAAATTATTCACAAGTACTTCAAAAAAGGTATGAGGTGGTTTACCGACAGGAATATATCGTTTAACGCCTTTATATGTAAAATAAGCAAGAGGAGCGATAAGGATGAATAAAGAATATGAGATACTATCTCTAAACATAGGATTGCCAAAAGAGGTTATATATGGAGGAAAGTTAATTCAAACAGGCATAAATAAAGTTGAAACAAAGGAGCTTATATATTTATCGTTTGTAAAATTTAAAGGTGATGGCCAAGCGGATTTAGTTCATCATGGTGGAGTGGATAAAGCGGTTTGTGTGTATTCGGGAGAACATTATGGATATTGGGAGAAAGAATTGAGTCAAGACCTTGTATATGGAGCCTTCGGAGAAAATATAACAGTTAGCGGTATGCGCGAAGAGGATGTTTGTATTGGTGATACGTTTCAACTTGGAGAAGCGATAGTACAAGTGACGCAGCCAAGACAGCCTTGTTTTAAACTAGCTAAGAAATACAATGTTCCAAGGTTACCATTGTATTTTCAAGAAACAGGATATACAGGGTTTTATTTTCGCGTATTAAAAGAAGGATGGGTATCACCAGTCGATACGTTAAAATTGCTGCAGTCTGATTCGAAAGGCATTACAGTAGCGTTTGCTAATTGTATCATGCATAAAGAAAAACAAAATATGGAAGGACTAAAAAGAATTTTAGAAGTACATGCGCTTTCTACTAGTTGGAGAAAGACATTTGAAACACGAATAAGGGGAGAAGAAATTAATACGAAGGAGAGGATTGAAGGAACTAAAGATTAAATAAATATTTTTTATAAATGGTGCATTTCTATTAGCAAAAACTCATTAGAAAGCGCTGTTTTTATATAATAAACTTATTAATATTCAAAAAAACTTAATATTGGTTTATTCGACTTATTTTTAAAGAGTCAAAACATAAAATTAATTAGATTCTTTTTTTATATTTTATGATACTATATTGATTTGTAAGGCCTATTATTTTATGGGTAGGTCTTATAAGTTTATCTAATTTAATGGAATCGACGTATGGAGGTACAACATGGGGAATATTGAAAAAATTGCATATCTTCTATTAGAAGAACCGAAAAGAGAGCAGTTATTTCCTTTATTTGAAGAAGTGTTTGGGATTACAAGTCAAACATTACATGATTTTTCAGAGAAAGGATATTGGGATTATACATATAAAGCGTTATCATTTATACAAGATGATAAAGTGATTGCAAATGTTGCCGCGTTTTCACTTCCGTTACTAATTAATGGTGAAAAAATAAATGCAGCGGGCATTCAATCAGTAATGACACATCCGGATTTTCGTAGACAAGGACTAATGACACAATTGCTTAATAAGATGATAGAAAAAATTGATAAGGAATGTGAATATGCTTTCTTGTTTACTGAAACCCCTGAACTATATAAATCATTTGGATTTCAAATTGTGCAGGAATATCTGATGACTATACCGTATGATAAAAAGAATAATAAAGATTCGATACTTAGAAAGTTAGATTTTTATAATGAAGAGGATAGAAATTTAATAAATGAAATAATTGAAAATGGTCAAAGGCTTTCTAATATGTTTTCGACAATAAATTATCGATCTTCGTTTTATTTGAAAATGTATGACTTAAAGTGGAATGAGAGACTGTATTATTCTAAGAAACTAGATGCGATGATCGTTTATGAAGTAGAAAATGAAAAGCTAAAGTTATATGGAGTGTTTGCTCCAGTACTTCCGATTTTAGATGAATTATGTGAGGAAATCTCTGAATCATTTACAGAGGTTGAATTTTACTTTTGCCCAGATCAATTAGGGATTGATGAGATACAATATACAGAATTACAGTCTAGTAAGTATTTAATGGTTCGGAGTAATAAAGAATTAGATTTAAAAGGGTATAGATTCCCAGTTTTAACGGATTTTTAAATGTTCATTTAGATGCTTTTGATGAAGGATAAAGGTAATAATCGTATTAAAATAAGATTTTACATGTGGAATCCATCTGAAAATAATGGGTTTAAGATTGAATTTTACAATTAAACAAATATAAATAAAGAACCGCATTCTTTTTCTTTAGAATGCGGTTTTTGTATTTACGTAAGATAAAGCACATTTATTGACCGGAAAGTCATTAATGCTTATCATTTAATAATGTTAAATATTAATTTGTATAATATATTAGAAGTAATGAAAAAATTCTAGACTATATCGTTTAGATAAGGAGGAATATGAATTATTCAATGGTAATTTCATGAAAAAAGGAGATTATGTATGAAATCATTTCGCAAGTTGTTACAGTATTTAAAACCATACATGTTCTTCGCTATTATTGGACCGCTATTTATGGTACTTGAGGTTGCGATGGACTTAATTCAACCGACAATTATGCAACATATTATTGATGTTGGAATTGCAAATCGGGATTTGAATTATGTAATAAAAATGGGGCTTCTAATGATAGGGGCAGCAGCGATCGGTTTAGTTGGAGGGCTTGGTTGTATGATGTATTCTACAAAAGCTGCTGTTAATTTCGCTACAGACATACGAAAAGATGTGTTTGCGAAAATAGAAACATTTTCTAGCAAAAATCGTGATTCATTTGGAACAGGAAAATTATTAACGATTGTTACAAATGATATTACATCCATCCAATCGGCGATGACGATGACGTTACGTGTACTTGTCCGTGGACCGTTATTATTTATTGGAAGTATCATTATAGTCTTTGTGACAGCGAGAGACCTATTTCCTATTTTACTTGTTGTCGTACCCATTTTATTAGTTGCAATTGTATTGATTGCAAGTCAAGCGAGCGGTTCATTTAGACGAGTACAAGAAGCGTTAGATAAAGTAAACACAAAGCTACAAGAAAATTTATCCGGTGTACGTGTTATAAAAGCATATGTAAGACAAAAATATGAAATCTCACAGTTTGAGAAAGTAAATAAAAATTTAACTGGAATAAATATTCGTGCTATACAAATTATTTCATTGATGATGCCAATTATTATGCTAGTTGTAAATGGCGGGATTGTAGCAACTTTATGGATTGGTGGCGAGAAAGTTTTTAACGGTACACTCCAAGTAGGGGCCATTTTAGCTTTCATTAATTATTTAAATATCATTTTAATGTCACTTATGTCTATTAGTATGGTATTTATTCAAATTGCCCGTGCTTTTCCATCAGCTGATCGTGTACAACAAGTCTTACATACTGAAGTTGACATTACAACTGAAGGCGACGTATATGAACCAAAGCAAGTGGAGGGTAATGTAGAGTTTAAAAATGTTAGCTACAGTTATACGAAAAATAATGAATATGTTTTGAAAGATATTTCATTTACTGTACGTAAAGGTGAAAAGATAGGGATTATTGGATCTACTGGGAGTGGTAAATCTACATTGGCAAAACTATTGCCACGACTTTACGATGTTGATCAAGGTGAAATATGTATAGACGATGTCAATGTGAAAGCGTACGATTTGCAGAAACTTCGTGCTTCAATTGGCTTCGTTCCACAAAAGGCACTTCTCTTTTCAGGCAGTATAGAAGAGAATTTACGTTATGGCAAAGAAGATGCCACTTATGATGAATTGGAATTAGCATCTTCATCTGCTTGTGCGACTGAGTTTATCAATAAGCTGGAAGACTCTTATCAATATAACTTAACACAAGGTGCAACAAATCTATCTGGCGGTCAAAAACAACGTATATCTATTGCAAGAGCCTTAGTGAGAAAACCATCTATTCTTGTATTAGACGATTCTACATCGGCAGTTGATGCGAAGTCAGAATCTGTAATACAAGAAGCATTAAGGTCGAGATATAGTGGCACAACGACATTTTTAATCGCATCAAAAATATCCTCTATTATAGATGCTGATAAAATTCTCGTTCTGGATAACGGTGAATTAGTTGGAAGTGGTACGCATGAGGCTTTATTGGCAACTTGTGAAGTGTATCAGGAAATTTATCTTTCACAAGGTGGTAACCTGCAGCAAGAAGGAGGGGAAGAGCGTGCGTAATTTTCAAGGACAATTTGGAAATAAAGGTGGACGTAATAATCCGAAAAAGGGAAAAGCAAAGAATACCAAAGGAACTATAATGCGAGTATGGAACTACATGGGGTATCAAAAAGCATCTCTTATATTCGTTATTACTCTTGTATTTATCACGACATTACTCGGTTTACTTGGGCCATATTATATGGGGGTCATCATTGATGAATATATTGTACCGAAGGATTTAAGCGGGACAGCGAGAATGTGCATGCTGCTCATTGCAATATATGGGATAACCGTATTGTTAACATGGTTACAAACATTTGTTATGATTAATGTTGCATTAAAAACAATACAAAAAATACGACAAGATATTTTTGAGAAAATCCAAACACTTTCTCTACGATTCTTTGATGTACGTTCTCAAGGTGATTTAATGAGCCGCGTGACAAATGATATTGATAACTTAAATCAAGCTTTGACACAAAGTGTTGTGCAAATCATTTCATCAGCGTTAACGTTTATAGGTGTAACAATTGCGATGTTTTCATTAGATTGGATTTTAGCAATTGTCACTTTAATTACGGTACCTATTATGTTTTTCGTTACAAAAAAACTAGTTGCTTATAGTGGGGAAAACTTTGCGAAGCGTCAAAAGGATTTAGGAGAATTAAATGGATTTATTGAGGAAGCTATTACAGGTGCAGATGTAACTACGTTATATGGAAAAGAAAAAGAAACCGTACATAACTTCAATGAAATTAACGAACAGCTAAGAATTTCAGCAACGAAGGCTGAAACATTTTCAGCATTTATTTTTCCGAGTATGAACTTTATTAATAACTTAGGAATGGGGCTTGTAATTGGAGCTGGATCAGTTATGGTATTAAACGGAATGACAACAGTAGGTGTCATTGCTGCTTTTATTAACTATTCTCGTCAATTCGCAAGACCGCTTAGTCAATTTGCAACGTTAATGAATACGATTCAAGCCGCAGTTGCTGGCGGAGAACGTGTTTTCGAGATTATGGATGAAGTACCAGAAATTCAAAATAAAAAAGATGCAGTACTTGTACAAAATTTACAAGGGCGCGTTACGCTTGAGAAAGTTTCATTTGGATACGAACAGGACAAGATGATTTTAAAAGATGTGAGTCTTGAGGCGAATCCGGGGGAGACAATCGCTTTAGTCGGTCCAACTGGATCAGGAAAAACAACAATTATAAATTTGCTGACTCGCTTTTATGACATTCCAAAAGGACAAATTAGTATTGATGAAAAAGATATAAAGGATTATGATATTAATTCTTTACGGAGTAAAATAGGGGTTGTTTTACAGGATACGTATTTATTTGCTGGTACGATTATGGATAATATCCGTTATGGACGATTAGATGCAAGTGATGAAGAAGTAATTAATGCAGCTAAGGCAGCATCGGCGCATTCTTTTATTAAACATTTACCGGATCAATATGAAACAGAAATTGCTTCAGAAGGTTCAAATTTAAGTCAAGGACAAAAACAGCTTTTTGCGATCGCACGAGCAATTTTAGCAGATGCAGATATATTAATTCTCGATGAAGCGACATCTAATATTGATACGAGAACAGAATTGCAAATTCAAGCAGGATTAAATAATTTAATGCGAGGGCGAACGAGCTTTGTAATTGCTCATCGACTGAAAACGATTGAAAAAGCAGATCAAATACTCGTTATTAAAGATGGTAGTATTTTTGAAAGAGGAAATCATGAATCTCTAATGGAAGATAGAGGATTCTATTTCGATTTGTATACGAGTCAGTTTAAAATTTAATAAAAATATTGATGTAATGCGGTTTCTCGCGGAAAGAGAAACCGCATTTTTTTATATTTGCAAACATTGCTATCCGAATAGTCTTTCACTACATGTTTTAACAGCATCCTCTTTCATTCCGGGTATAACATGTGAATAGCGATTTAAGGTTATGAAAACGTCTTTATGGCCCAATCGTTCACTTACAATCTTTGGGTGTACTCCTTGTTTTAAAAGTAGTGTTGCACGTGTATGGCGTAAATCGTGAAATCTAATGTTTTTTAGCTCGGATTTTTTCAAATAGGTTTTAAACACGTCATGAAAGCCACCGCGACAAATGCATTTTCCTCTTTGGGTACTAATAACTAAATCACAATCCGAGTATGCGGTGTAAAGAAAAAAGGACAAGCAGTCGTACCTGCTGTCCTTTTAATAGGAGAAAAAATATTCTGGTTTAGAACTACGAATAAACAGAAATTCTGCTTATAACCAGTGTTGTCAAAGATGTAATAATCTATGCAACAAAAAATTAGTCGGAATTCAAAACACCAAAATGGCTTACATTGGTAAACAGGCTCAAAGGTAGTATATGTAAAATGAAAAAATTTATACAAAAAGCAGACAACAATTTTTGTTGTCTGCTAGTGAGTCGAATGAGTTAGCTAATTGTGATAAATTGTTTTCCCATTACAAGAAGAGTGAAGCTGCTAGTTCAAACAGCTTGTAGGTAGTGTTTTCAATATTTTAAAAAATATACAGAGAAAGCAGATAAGTGATGAACCTACCTGCTTACTACTGTAACAAAAGAAAGAAGTACTAGCCGTAGATTAAGCGGCTTGGAAATAGTATGTATTGATTTCAAAATATTATTCAAGGATTGAAGTTAGGTGGATTGTATCGTAAACGGTGTATATCGTTCTGATAGTGCCGTGATGTTTCTAATGAATCTAAAGGCGATTTCTTTAATCTATATCGATTTTCTAGTTTAGCAATTTCATTAGAAAAGTTTTCAAGGAAGATATAATCAGTTACAAAGTGTTCCTAATCTTATGTATATTGTGGGTTTATTACATCTGAATTAGAATCAAAAGCGCTTAAATAATATAGATAAATTTTAAAGGCGATTTTCTTATTACAATTTCATCTCCGTACAGAAATTGTCGAAAAGGTCTCCATTCCGAATGTTCTATTTGCTAGGATAATTATAGAGCGCCTACTTGTCTATATACTAATTCGTACGTTACAAAAATGTGAGCGAAATAGGAATAAACAAAAAGGCTAGTGGAATAGGTTTTAACACTCACTGAATTTAACCCTCATAACATACTTTGTAATAAGTTATATGAAAGTGAGTTGAATAAAAATGTTTTATTCATATTTTAATCCCCGAGCTAGTATGCGTCCGGCGTATGGTACTGCTGGTATAACATATAGTGGGGCACAAAGTACAATTCAAGCTGTTCAACAAGCATTGCAAATGCAACAACAAATGCAACAAGACATACAACCGTATTATTCACCTATGGGGTATTATTATCCAGCGCATCAAATTACACCATATGGAATTTCTTTTTCAACGATTCCATATGGGACTGTATACAATTTATAAAAATAGATGGGGGGATGAAATTGAGTGTTTAAGTAAGGGCGTAAGTAAAGAGCGCCCTTATAAGAAATGATCCATACCTAATGAATTAGTGATCAATATATAAATCCTAATTTTTTAATGTGTGATAAAGATTAATATAAAAAATTTATTTTGTAGAAAACCTCCAGAATAAAAAGAGCACTAATTGAGAGTGCTCTTTAAAGGTGACACGAGTGACAAGTTCGCGTTATAAAGAGAGGAGTAATTAGTTACCGTAAAAAGAGATTACGGTTATTTACAAGTAAAATGATAAACTGCAAGTGCATCAATACATTAGAAATTTTGTGAACATGAAGGACAAGGTCCACCAGTAGGTTGGAATACAACGTTATCAACAAAAGCTGTTCCGCCTTCTTCACCTGTAGCAATATTTTGAAAAGCAACACATGCTGTAGTCACACCAGGAGGTATACACACAACAAGAACATAATGTTGGAAAAGAGATTGCGGTTGATTCCCAACAGGTATAATATGTGGAATATTTAATGAACCAAGAGTTGTAGCGAGAGGAGGACATCCGTGTCCAAGTTCTGGAAAAGATACAGAAGCTATAAGAAATGCATTATCCCTTACATCCGCAGCGAAAGAAAGTGTAAAACAACAACCTTCACCAACATCAACCGATTGATTAATACTTCCACCTGGTTCAATTGATGCAGCTAAGAGACTAAGTGTCCCATTTGAAAGAATACGACCACTATGGGCATTTGGAAAACCTACTTCTGTAACCCCTCCAGCTGGATTCCAACCAGGAACTGGATTGCCTACTATTGCTGGTTCATCAAATCCAGGGTTATCAAGAATATTAGTACATGGACAACATCCTACTGCAGTCGGTCCAGTCGGTCCAGTCGGTCCAGTCGGTCCAGTCGGTCCTGTTGACCCTGTTGGCCCTGTTGGCCCTGTTGGTCCTATTTGAGGTAGAGGTACAGGGGGGAAAAAACACTCACACGGAATCTCAAATCTCTTTTTAAATTTACTCATTTATACACCAACCTTATCTTTCACCCACTTACACTCTATAACTTATGAATTAGCTAACATACAAGTATAAGAAAAAAGCCCTTGAAAATTAAAAAAAATATAAATATAAGCCCTTATGTCACAAATATAAACCCATTCCATAATATATAAGGAACATGTATTCATTCCAAACAGCTTTCAATATATAAGGGGGTTCGCCTCCGGAGTCAATTGTATTGGCCCTGTTGGTCCAGTCGGTCCTATTGGTCCTGTTGGCCAAGTGAATAACGGAAAATAGGTGGGGAGTGTTAAGCGAATTAAATGTGATTCAACAGCAGCTCCACGCAAAACAATATTTTCTTTATTTATAAATTTACCTCCTATGATTGCTCGTCATAGGAGGTGAATTTTATTTGCGAAAGGGGTTCCGCCACATGTTCATCAACTTAAGAATGTTATAACACCCCGGAGCAAAAATTTTGTTCATTTTTATCAGGGAGATGTCAATATTCTCGTTTTGAGCTATTAGCTTTGCTTAGATTGATGGTGATAGTGAAAATCGAAAAGTTAGCAGAGATTATTGATGCAAACGCAAGTATGACTTTTAATCATACTGTAAGTGCAGTATTCGCAAGAACAAAAAACAGTTTGAAAGAATGAAAGGAATTGAAATTGGTGATTTAGTTATGGAAACAACTTCAGCGTTCGCGTGTCCGGCAATTCATCGAGTCGGATACTTAGAAGACAGGTTTAAAGGTGGTGCTGGGTTATAAGAGAGTTGGGCGGAAAAACAGTGGATTGACCAAACTGTTCATTCATCCAAGTATTTGAAGAGTATGTATTCGATAATTGGACAAATATTTCATTTTGTATTCACTTGAAACACGAAAAGAGCACTTAATAAAGTGCTCTCGTGATGAGATCATTTACTCAAAAGAAAGAATTCACCATATTATATGAAGCTTTTCTGAAGTGTGCTTGGGGGTAATTAATTAGTATTCATAATAAAGAGCAGCTAGCAAAAGCTAACTGCTCATCTCCAGAGGGATTGGAGAATGGGTTGTCTATATTATTGTTGGAATATTCAGCTTTGTTCGCGAGGAATTACATTTAACTTAATGCATAGCCCACAATCAAAGTTAGTGTTAAAAACACTGATAATGACAATGTTAGTAAGACTGTTGTTGCACTTCTAAGCATCGAAATCCAATTATTCATCTTAGAAAATCCCTTAATGCCAGCAAAAAAAGTTCCTATTGTTAAAACTAATAAAATAAATAAAGGGTGAATGTGTAATGAATCCGTGAAAAATTTGAATAGGTCATGTGGAATTTTAAAATATAAACGGAATAGCCCAACGCAAATCAAAGAACAGATAAAGGAGCATAGATTGATGGTATGCTTCATAGCTTTCTCCTATGTTATCAAAATAGTTGTATTTAATTTTAATGGAAAATAAAAGAAAAAGATAGATGTTATAAACTGGAATCAAGTTCTTAACAAAATAATCCTTTTACGAAAAAAGGTCCTGCTGTCTCCAACAGAACCTTTCCTAAAATGGCAAAGAGCAACTCTTACCTTACTCTTCTGCTATATAATACACAAAACACATATAGATGTGTAGAATAATAATCTCCAATATAATTATTGGGATATATCATTTAAGCGTATTTTAGTGAAATCGAACATAAGGAATTAAATTACAAATGTTGATTTATCAATGAATGTTAATGATATGATAGAAAAAGATAGTTAATAAAAAATATTAAAATATTAAAATATGGAATATTGCATATTCAATTGAAATAGAAAATTACAAGTGGAAAGCGAGGAATAATAATGAATTACGGTGCTGATTTTATTGTATTTAATAATTTGTTGAATCCATCAAAAGTGAATCCATTTATGAGCTAGTTCAATCAAAGATATAATCGTTAACGAACTATTATCGCGTTGTTTTACTTGATAGCAAGATTGTTTATAAGCAAAATGCATTTCATGAAAATTGGAGTGTTTTTTTATGGAATAAAAAACAAAAACACCGATAAAATAAGGGGAATTATGCAAATGAAATCAACGGTAAAATATAGGTACAAGCTCTTTGACAACCATATATTGAAGAGGATTAGTACACCTATAAGTGAAACGCTCTTATGCGAGAATGTCACGGTAACGTATACCGCATAGTAAAAGAATTCCTGGGTGGAAACGTTATACACAAATTCCAAGTAGAAAGACTACGGAGGTTCGATTCCTCTGCTACATCTATTAAAGGCATCCAAAACGTGTGCTCTTTCCTTTGTTATATAGAAATTAAACATTAAACCAGTGAATATTCTAATAAGACAAACATATGATAACGTGGATGAGTTATCATATGAGGTGAAACTCGGAGCGCCATACTTATTTGTTGAAGGGTACTCTTGTTATTTTGCACCTTTTAATAAGGACAAGTATATATTGGAGTATGGGGTAGCCCCACTTCATACATTTGAGCACCTGCAATTGTAAGGTGCTCTTTATTTTGTAAAAAATGGACATATGGTTTAAATGAGTATATAAATAAGAAGAATCTAATTATTGGATTCACATTTTACTTTAAGAGGTACAAATTCGATGCGAAGTGAAAAGGATTTGTTGAAACAATGGAAGGCGGATTTGCAAGCTGTTCAAGAAGAGAAGAGGCTAAAGAAGAAAGCTAAGAAAAAGAGTAAGAAATATAGCATTCCTGGTAATCAAGCTGACTTCATGAATGGCATGAATATATATCGTAAAGAGAATGGGGTATGGAAGCAAAGAAATAAATAGTGTGAGGATAAATGAATCTGATTAAGATTATAGCAATTATCGTAGGCGCTGCCGTGATCTGGGTGGCGTCTTGTTTGTTTTTAAGGAAATATAAGGGGTGAAATAGATTTGAAACTTAAAGATTAGATAATAATATTATTACTTTAAAATGCAGAAAATAGACTAGTAAACAAGCTGTTTTTGTTTTTTAGCATAAAATATGATGAATCCTAGAGTTAAGAGGAGGGAATTATATTTATGGGATGTAATGGTGATTTCAGACGGTTCCGAGATTGTGATAGATTTTGGGATGATTTAATGTTCTGCAGACGTAGACATAGAGATTGTGATGACCGCCGTTGTAGACGCGACCGCGACTGTGATTGTGATGAATGTCGTCGTAGACGTAATCATGATCGTGACTGTGATTGCGATAATCGTCGAGAGTGGTAAATTTCTTTCAATGAGTGCGTTTCTTCACAGCACTCGTTTTTTTTGTTTATGGATTCTCTGAACTAATACTTATTAAATATGAAGGATATAGTTGCGATTCGTTTTAAGGTCTAACAAAACAAACGAATGAAAAAGAAAAGGAAGAATCAGGTGACTTCTGCCGCTTGAAGAAATTCTATTATTGTTTTGCCTATAGCACGAATGAATTTAGGTGAAATAGTAAGTTCACGCTGTTTAGATTTAAATCGCATCTTAACACCTCTATATTAACATAGACGCAGGAACGAGGAGATTTTTGGTCAAGTTTATGTAAAAAAGTAAAATGTCTTATTTAAGCCCCTAAAAGTTGATACTTATGTTATGTCTTGAATGTCATGGGAAGATACATGGCGTTAATAGAGTTACACATAAAGAATTACAAAGGATTAGAATAGAAAAATCAAAAGAACGTGGTGTGTATAAAGGAAAACCTAAGAAATACACTGAGACAAATGAAAGTATGAAACAAGCTTTAGAACTGTTTAAAAATCGTAAGAATAAAGGCTATAAAGTAAAGCAAATATGCAATGAAACAGGAGTTAGTCGTACTGTTTTGTACGAAATGGAAAATTACTCTGAGTAGAAGTGAAAAAATAGGAATTTTCCTTAAACATTTATTATAGTCAAGAATATTTATAAAAATATGAGTATGGAAACAAATCCGATTTTATAATGACGGAGGGAATTGATGTGGACATAACTCAAAGTATGGCAAGAATAGTGGTTAATGGGAAAGACCTTCCGTTTACTTCAGTTAGAACTTCTGTATGGAATAACGGCCCTGTAAATGATTTAATTGTTTCGACAAACCAGAGAGTGAATGAGTTTTATCAATTTATGTGGTCACAATTACCAGTTACGCTCACAATGTATTTTCTTCAAGGAGCGGATTTAATGCGATTTGCTAGGATTGCTGGGATTAATGAAAGAGTAACGGGAGAATATATATATCATTTCATTTGGGGATAAGGCGGATTTAAAGTAGAAGTGGTGAGTAATCAGGGACCTTATCAATCAACAATACATTTTATAAGTAACGGATAACTGGAACAAAATATGAGCTCGCCTTTAAACATAATAAAAGTGTTGTCAACAGCTGAAGAGATTTAGGAAATAAGTCGATGCCTTTTAAGGTGTCGGCTTATTTAGTATGTTATGGTGGGGAATTTATCACTAGAAGGTCCCCATTTTAAAACAAAAAAACAAAGATGATAGGTGGGAGGATAATGATTTATTTGAGATTGACTGTTAAATTAAGAATTAGTATGGTTATGGAGCTAGTTAATAACAATTGAAATAGCACTAAAAACTAATAATACTGCCATAATGATGTTGAATAGTTGGTTATGTTTTACTAAAAGCTTTTGGAATATCGAACCGAATAAGCTCCAACTAAACGTACTCATTAAACCGACTGTACCTAGAAATATTGAAAAAAGAAGGTAACTAGAATATGAATTGTAGTATGGGAGAATAAAAGTAGAAACTACAGTCAGTCCGAATAATATCCCTTTAGGGTTAACAAACTGAAGAAAAATCCCCACTGTAAATAAGTTTTTATTATCTTTTTCATCGGGATCTGTACTGCCTTTACTAGTGAGTATTTTAATAGCTAGATATAGCATGTATGCTACTCCTAAAATTTTTAAAGGTAATTCGATTTTGGGTAAAATATTAATTAGTACGATATTAAAGAAACTACATAAAGAAGTGAGGAGGAAAAAACCGAAAGCTACTCCAAAGCAAAATTGCATGCTCCTTTTCAAACCAAGTTGATTTGCGTATGTCATAGCTAAAAAATTGTTAGGACCGGGTGTGAAGCTACTTATAAAAACAAATAATAAAAAAGAAAATAAAGGCATTTCAAAACCCCCCTAAGTATTTTTCGTGTGTTATAATGACCAAAAAGAACAATATAACGTGTGCTTTTTATTATACATAACGGTCGTTATATTGTAAACAGTGTAGGGGTGTTTTTTTATGGAAGAAATTCAACTTATTTTGGCGAAAAATATAAAAGCAATACGTGAGAAAGAAAAATTAAGTTTAGAAAAAGTTTCCCAATTAACAGGTGTGAGTAAAACGATGATTGGACAAATTGAAAGAGGAGATTCAAGCCCGACACTTACAACAATATGGAAGATTGCGAATGGTTTAAAAGTGTCTTTTACCTCTTTAATCAATAATCCACAGGCTGATACGAAAGTAGTTTTACGAAATGATGTGCAAGTATTGTCTGAAGACAATGGGAGATATAAAGTGTATCCTTCTTTTCCTTTTCAAGATGAAAGGAACTTTGAAATCTATACGGTAGAAATTGAAACAGAAGGAAAATTAAGTTCGGAAGCACATAAAGAAGGAGCGGAAGAATTTATAACGGTGTTTGAAGGGGAATTGACAATTGAAATAAATGATTGTCAATACAAATTAAATAGCGGAGATTCAATTCGCTTTAAGGCGGATAGACCTCACACTTATAAAAATTCAGGAAGAATAGTAACTCGGTTAAGTATGACCATTTATTATCCAGCTTCATAAAATTTGCTATTTTATTTAGAATATAAAGAGATATGTTTTGATAAAACCATCTATAAGAGATGGTTTTATTTATTACATTTTACAAAAAAAGACACTCATTTGAGTGTCAACACAGTATTGTTCTCGCGTATAGGATTGGAGAATATTTCTCAAATACGTATTGAGATGGTTCGTAAAGGAGAAATTGTCTTCTTATTTAATGTAACATCAGCATGAGCGCAGTGTAAATTGATAATATATATACGGAAAATTTAGTAAAGATAGTTACTACTATGAATATAGTGCAATGTGTTTTTGTTGCTTAATCACTGTCGTGATAGTTACTAGTTTAGTATCTAAAAATGTTTATTAAAAAAAGAATGAATCATTTTTTAATCGATTCGTATAATTGTTAGAAAGGTACCTGTTGAACCACCTTCAACTAAATTAAAGATGGATAATATGCCGAATAATTGAAGCAAAATTGTATTACCAGCAAATAAATTGGTAATTAAATTATTATTATAATTTGAAGTTGATATTGCGGGAGTAAAAATAGATTGGAGTGGAAGAGTTCAATAGTAGTTGTAGCAAAGGTAAAAGTTTAATATATGTAAAAATCATTTGAGATTGAAAAAAAGATTAGTTATGGAATTTTTCTAAAATGATAGAGTTATTATTATATAAATTAGTATACAAAAATGTGGAATGAGGTATTAAATTGAAGCGAGATGATAAATTATCAATAAATAAAGCTATGATAGAACCTGGAAATATTGGACCTACATTTCCAGTTCTTCCCCCAATTTATATTCCAACGGGACCAACAGGAGAACCTGGGGTTATTGGCCCCATAACAACAACCAATTTATTATATTATACTTTTTCAGATGGAGAGAAACTTATATATACAGATGCAGATGCAGATGCAGATGGGATAGCTCAATATGGGACAACGAATATATTATCACCTAGTGAGGTTTCATATATAAATTTGTTTATTAATGGAATTCTGCAACCACAACCATTTTATGAAATTAGTACTGGTAAACTAACTTTATTGGATAATCAACCACCTTCGCAAGGGTCATCAATTATATTACAATTTATTATTATTAATTAAAAAAGACAGATTCTTAATGGAAAAAGGAATCTGTCTTTTTTTGTTCTAAATTACATTAGTTAAAATTAAGTGACGATAAATTCAATTGTTATTGGGATTCCACTGTCTAATGCATCTCCGCCAGGAATTGTAATAGCACCAGTAGGACCTGTGGTGACACTGGAGTTCACGCTAGGTTGAATTTGTAATACGTAAAAGTTGGAAAGGCAGTTGCAGTAGTACCGGCATCGTTTAAACAAGCTGTTGCAGCAATCGAAAAAGCTGCACCTGTTCCAGCTCCTAGTGTAGATGTAGATCTCCTAGAAGCCATAAATGGTTGAATGATTGGCAATTAAATTGCACTCCTTTAATTACCTTTTTGAACGAAGTATAGAATAACTTGTCCACTATATTGTATGAAAGTTTTTTATAATAGAAACGGCTTCATGATTATAGAAGGAACATAATATTAGTAAAGGTATCATTGTTAATTATTTGAAAGAATGATGTTGTTACTTGTGGAATATATGCTAATGATTTATTTATGTTTTAATTTTCAAATGAAAATGTGCTTTTGGACCTAATAGATAAACGTGGAAAAATAAAACAAACTCTTAAGTTTAGGTGTTTAATCTAAGCAGTCAATTATTAAAAACATATAATTAATATGTGAGTCATGAACATAATTAAATGTCGTTTTAAAGTTTAATTATAATTCATGTTTCCTATTTTAAGTGAATATATAACATAACTCTTTGTACACTTTTATGGTTCTTATAATAGGAAAACACTCAACTATAAGACAAGTAAGGAGGAAATAAATGTCACATAACAATTGTTTTGGTCATAATAACTGCAATCCGATAGTTTTCACTCCAGAATGTTGTAATAATCCACAAACAGTTCCAATTACTAGCACTCAATTAGGACAATTAATCACTTTACTAAATTCTTTAATTTCAGCTATTGCAGCATTTTTTGCAAATCCAAGTGATGCAAACAGATTAAATTTACTCAATTTGTTTACTCAACTATTAAATTTACTAAATGGATTAGCACCATCTCCAGAGGGTAATTATTTAAAACAACTAATTCAAAGTATTATCAATGTACTACAATCCCCTAATCCAAACTTAAGCGAATTACTTTCTTTATTACAACAATTCTACAGTGCCCTTGCACCATTCTTCTTCTCTCTAATTATTGATCCTGCGAGTTTACAACTTCTATTAAACTTATTAACACAACTAATTGGTGCTACTCCAGGAGGCGGAGCAACAGGTCCAACAGGTCCAACAGGAGCAACAGGATCAGGAGGAGCAGGAGCAACAGGAGCAACAGGAGCAACAGGAGCAACAGGGGCAACAGGAGCAACTGGTGCAACAGGAGCAACAGGAGCAACAGGAGCAACAGGAGCAACAGGAGCAACAGGAGCAACAGGAGCAACAGGAGCAACAGGAGCAACAGGAGCAACAGGAGCAACAGGAGCAACAGGAGCAACAGGAGCAACAGGAGCAACAGGAGCAACAGGAGCAACAGGAGCAACAGGAGCAACAGGAGCAACAGGAGCAACAGGAGCAACAGGAGCAACAGGGGCAACAGGAGCAACAGGAGCAACAGGAGCAACTGGTGCAACAGGAGCAACGGGAGCAACAGGAGCAACGGGAGCAACAGGTGGCGGAGCTATTATTCCGTTTGCTTCAGGTACAACACCGGCAGCGTTAGTTAACGCGTTAGTAGCTAATACAGGAACTCTCCTTGGATTTGGATTTAGTCAGCCTGGCGTAGCTTTAACTGGTGGAACTGATATCACATTAGCGTTAGCTGTAGGTGATTATGCATTTGTAGCACCACGTGCAGGGACTATTACGTCATTAGCAGGTTTCTTTAGTGCAACAGCTGCATTATCTCCATTATCACCTGTTCAAGTGCAGATACAAATATTAACTGCACCAGCAGCAAGTAATACGTTTACAGTACAAGGAGCACCTTTATTATTAACACCGGCATTTGCTACAATAGCTATTTTGGACACAGCATCAGGGATCCAAGCTGAAAGTATTTCAGTGGCCGCTGGAGATAAAATACTATTATATGTTTCATTAACAGCAGCAAGTCCAGTAGCTGCAGTTGCTGGATTTGTAAGTGCAGGTATTAATATCGTCTAACTTGTTACAATGTTTGTTTGAAATTTAAACAGGCATTTGTAGATAGCCCCTCCTAATAAAATTAGGAGGGGCTATCTTTTATGGAAAGATAGGTGATGAATCAATTGAGAAATTACTGTTTGATAAGTTGGTATATAAGAAAAATCAAAATTTATATTTTGCACTTTATTGTTTATAGAATAAGTTATATGGTTTGAAAAATTACATATAAACAAAAAAGATGAATTCTATTAAAAATAGAATTCATCCATTAAAAAAACTATATACTAGGGCTTAAATTATTTATCATGAGCGGTGAAATGTCATTGCTCAAATTAGTAATAAACTATTTATTTTTATTACAGTTACATCCTTTTTTCTTTACATAGCCTTGCTCGGCTAAATCTCTTTGTGACTGGGAATCGGAAGATTGAGAGTTCGAAGATTGAGAGGATGCTGAAGAGCTACTATTTTTATTATTAGAGTAGTTTTTTCGATAGTTATAATTACTCATAGTACTATCACCTCCAATTAAATATATAAATATTATATGTATGAACTCTATTAATTGTTACGATAAAAAATCTCCCCGATATTTTCCGAGGAGATAAATGGTGGTTCTATTAAAATGATACTAATTAATACCCCCAGTATAGGGGGAAGTAATAAGAATCTTGGTAATATAGATTTTGTTGTTGAGTAGGGGGCTGAGTTGACCGATTTATCATGTCGCGGTTTTGATTACAGTTTGCGGGAGGACCAATTACCGTAGTGGATTGAATTGGGGATACTGCTTGTTTCCATTGTTGTTCATTGAGGCAATAAGTATGAGCCATCATATTAGTGGGAGTTAATCTTAAAATATCAGAACCAAAAATAACTTCTGGGGTTGGGGCGTCGAATATAGCTAATAAATGAGTATTATCTGCTGAAGCAATTTCATAATGCCACCACGCTTGTGGGATGTTGGCAACTTGCCCTGGTTTTATCGGTAAGTTTAATATTTGATTCGTAAATGGATTAAGTAAAGAAACAACAGCAGATCCTGAAATACAGTAAACGAGTTCAGCTGCATTTTGATGAATATGTGGTTCTACAACGTTGCCTGTACTTAAATAAATATCTAATAAAGAAGTGCTTTCTAAAGTGTTTAATTGTTTCATGCCAAGCATGTTTATATAATTTTGGACATCTTTCTTAAAAAAATTACTTTTACTTAAATCATAAGTGAAATTAGTTGAGGGGGAAGTGTAGTCGATATTAGAAGTCAATTGTATTACCCGCCTTTCTATAGGTAAGTTAGGTTACAAAATTAGGATATGTGTCTAGTGTTTGTTATGTGCCGTTGTCGGTAGCTTAATAAATTTACCTATTTCATAAAGAATATAGGGTGTACCTCGTACTTACATTAATATTAATACGGATATATAACAGTTAATATAGATGTTGGATAAAGATTAAAAAGTATAGAAATGTGTTTCGTCTATTTAGAAATAATGGTTACATTATGATAAAAGACCACTACCTTTAGAGTGGTAGTGGTCTTTTATTTAAGATAGTTTTTGCTGGATAATTAATTGTGCTTTAGCGGTATTGGCGTAATTTAGCCAATCTAATTCCAAGTTTTGTTTTAAACCAAAATGGATTTCGATGACGTCAAAATGAGATACCTTTGTTTTAAGTGGAACGGGTATTCCATTTACTATTGCTTTTTTCATGTTATGTGCAATTTTTGGAAATGCAGAGAAAGAAAAATCAATAATTGTAGCCCCCTCTGGTAAATAAATAGGTTGTAAATCTGTAGTATAAGCCGTAATGGTATTTTCAAATAGTTCATACGATACTAGATTGTGGAAAGCGATTGGATCTGTATTTAATAAATTATTATTCACAATTGTATCATTCATTATTTTATAAGATATTGCTTGAACATCTACAATTCTATTATTCAATAAAGAAAAAATACCATTGTTTTTTAATGTTTTTGCTAATTGTGTTTGAATGATAATTGTTTGTTCAGTATCATTCATATTGATTTTAGTTTTTAAATTGTTATTAAAATGGCTATTTTCAAGTGCTATATTATCTTCGAAATAGTTTATAGTTGGTTTGTATAATTGATGTATTATTCCAAGAAATTTATAGCAATCTAGTACACTTGTAGTTGTAATACAAATTTGTGAAATCCCTGATACGTTTTCTACTTCTTGTAATTGTGAGTAAGCAGTATAAATTGGAGGGAACTCATAGCTTATTTCAAATGAAAGGTTAGTATCATAAAAAGAATGTATTCCCTTTCTTAAATGAGTTATATTTTTTTGAAGATGCGGCACATATCCGGTTAAAAATTTATGTACTTCGGTATATCTTTCTATATGTAGATATTGAAAAGCAAGATTTTCTAATTCGTGCTGGATTGTATATAACCCTAATCGCTTTGCAAGTGGCGCAAAAAGTGTTAATGTTTCATTCGCATAAGCTACTTGTTTTGCGGGCTTTTTAACACTCAATGTTTTTATATTATGAAGTCGATCTATAACTTTAATAATGCCAACACGTATATCTTGTTGAGAGGATAATAGTAACTTTTTAAAATTAATTGCTTCGTATAATGCTTTCTTTTGATCTTGTTGTTTTTTTCCTTTTGTTAATCCATTTACAATATATCGAATAGTCGCACCAAAATGTGATTCAATTTCTTCTAGAGAATATTCGGTATCTTCTACAACATCGTGTAATAAAGCAGCAATCAATGTTGTAATGTCAGCTTTATAATTTAGCAGTATTTCTGTAATTGCGAAAGGATGAATGATGTACGGTTCTCCAGTTTGACGGTATTGTCCGTCATGTGCTTTCTCTGCAAAATGTATAGCTTTTTTTAATAGTTTTAATTCCTCAGATTGAAGATAATTTGCCTTTTGTAATAATACCTTGCTCATATAAATCCGTCCCTTAAAATTATTTTTAATAATAATTCTATATAATAGAATAAATACCCTTCGAAATTGTTTTAAATGTGTAAAAAAATAAAGGTATTGAGATTAAACTATATTCGTATTCCCATTCATACTTTGGATTGATGGAAAAAAGTAATGAACGTGTTAATTTAAAATTACATCAATCAATAATAAGGAGTGAATGTTCATGTCATTTAGTGAAATGATTAGAAATGAAGTGCTCAGCTGGGCGGGTGTTTCTGAAAAACCGCATCGATTTGGTGGTATTGAAATAAATTATGGTAAGAAAGAACTTGGTCATCTTCATGGTGAAAAGTTAGTTGATTTACCATTTCCGAAGGTAAAGCGAGATGAATTAGTGAACGAAGGGTTAGTGAAACCACATCACGTATTACCTGAATCAGGATGGATAAGTTATTATATAAAGAGTGAAGAGGATATTGCATTCGCAATTGAGTTATTTCGTATGCAATATGACCGAATACAAAAAAGAAATAAAGTAGATAAATAAAAATTTGTTTTTATGTCACATCCCTCCTAAATCGTTCGTCTTGTATGTAGAACGATAAGGAGGGATTTTATTATGAATACATTTGATGTAGCAATTGTTGGCGGTGGGCTTGCTGGGCTAACAGCATCTATATATTTAGCGAAAGCTGGAAGGAAAGTTATTGTATTAGAAAAATCTAGTCACTTCGGTGGTCGAGGGATGACTATAAATAAAAATGGCATTTGTATGAATCTTGGTGCACATGCTTTATATAGAGGTGGAGAAGCGTTTATAACTTTTAATGAACTAGGTATAAATCTTCCGGGGGGAATCCCATCTACAAAAGCACATGGAATATGGAAAGGGGATATTTTCACCATCCCAACAGATTTTCGCTCTATTTTATCAACACCGTTACTTTCATGGTCTGCAAAAGTACAGTTCTCTCGTCTTATGATTCATTTGGGGAATTTAGATGTAGGAAAAGTTCCAAAAATGAGTCTAACTACATGGGCAGAAAATGAGATTAAAGATCCAATGGTTCGAAATATATTTTATGCATTATGCCGAACAACAACATATACGTATGCTCCTACAATACAATTAGCATCTTCCGTACTAAAGCAAATACAGCTTTCTATGAAAGAAGGGGTATTTTATGTAGATGGTGGTTGGGAGACGATAATAACAAAATTAAGAGACATAGCGAATAATGTCGGGGTGCAATTTTTGGCTAAAAAGCATGTTTTGGAAATAGAGCATTACGAAGGTAAACAAAGAATACATTGTTTTGATGATGAGGTATTTGAAGTAGGTACAGTCATCGTGACGACTCCACCGAAGGAAGCTTGTAAAATAATAAAAGGTGCAGAAGGAACAAGTTTGCATAGATGGAGTGAACAATCGGTACCAGTTACCGTTGCTGCATTAGATATTGGTTTGAGACGATTAACCAATCCTACACATCAATTTGCATTAGGGTTAGATCAACCTATATTTTTCACGAATCAATCAAGAGCAGCTAAATTAAGTGAAGATGGATCAATTGCAGTGAGTCTAATTAAATACCATAACCCTGCGCTAGAGCTGAATCATATTCAAGAAGATAAAGAACAGTTAGAAAATACGATGGAATTGTTACATCCAAATTGGAAAAGAGAAGTTGTTGCAAAGCAATATTTACCAAAAATAACGGTAGTACATGATTTTCCTCATATTGACCGCGTTGAAAAACCGGGCCCTAATATACCTGAAATGTCAGGTGTTTATGTTGCAGGAGATTGGACTGGGCATGATGAAATATTAGCTGATGCTGCAGTAGCAAGCGGAAAACGTGCAGCGTTACACATTTTAAAGCAATCCGAAAGTGAGGCAGTTCATCATGGAAACGGAGCAGTTATATGAAGCGTATCAACCGTTATTATTTTCGTTAGCATACAGAATCCTTGGGAGTGTTATGGATGCTGAGGATATCGTTCATGACGTTTTTATCTCGCTAAATAATATAGAGGACGTTCAATCTATAGAAAATATGAAAGCATATTTATGTAAAATGGTAACAAATCGCTCAATTGATAAATTACGTTCGGCAGCACATAAACGTAATTTATATGTAGGAATGTGGTTGCCGGAGCCATTTGTGGAAGAGACTGATGACCCATCTGAGTCATTTGTAATGAAAGAATCCATTTCTACGGCATATTTATTACTTTTACAACAACTGTCTGAGGTAGAGAGAGTTGTTTTCATATTAAGAGAGGTTTTCAGTTATGAATACGAAGAAATCGCTTCAATTGTTGATAAGAGTAGTGTGACCTGCCGAAAAATCTTTCAACGTGCACGGAACAGTATTTTGGATAAGCCGAAGCAATCAACATTAAGTCCGAAGAAAATGGCTGCCTATGTGGAAAAATTTGTATCTTCATTACAGTGTGGGGATGCGCAAGGCATGTTAGAAGTATTAAAAACAGATGCGATATTTAAAGCAGATGGTGGTGGTAAAGTTACAACTGCAATTAATCCGATTTATTCTGCAGATAAAATTATACGTTTGTTCTTTGGAATTGCAAAACGATTGCCAGAAAAGTATAGTGTTGATTTCAAAAAAATAAATGGTGCACCAGGCGTTATAGTTACAATAAATAATAAAGTGACGTATGTACTTTCATTCGCATTTGAGGATGAGAAAATTTCAAACATTTATATGATGGTTAATCCTGAAAAACTTATGCACTTAAATGTAATAGTATAAAAAAGACGCATTTCTTTAGAAATGCGTCTTTTTTTTATTTTTCTAACATTTCAAGAGGTACATCTTTTTCGCCGGCTACCTCAAATTTAATTTCCCCGTCTTCTTCATAAATACGTGAAATAATCGGTATAGTAATCATTAATTTTTTATGCTGTTTTCGCTTTCTAGCGGCATCTAAGCTAATTACGTTCATTGTAAGCATCCTTTCTTCTAGAAATATATAAACAAAAGAAAATGCGTCCGGAAAGGGCGCTTAATTGAATTTGAAATACCGATTCATTTAAATGGGGTTTATATTATTTAATAACTGCAATTTAATTAAAAATAGTATGAATGGAATAATTGCACGTAGAAATTAACTTTACCAAAAAACGAAACAATATGCTATAAAAAAATTTAAAAATTTGTCATATAACGAGAAAAAGGTTTTCGTTTCGCATATAATGAAAGTAGACGGGCAGCAAGAGCTTTTTCATCATATTGCTTGGAAAGGCGATGAAAAGAATGGATACTGTAGATTCATTATTATTGCAACTTGAACAATATGGAGAAGAGCATGATCGAAATAAAAAAACGCGGGAAGAGAAATTACGGAATATTTCTCGTGAGATGGGGCAATTTTTATCAATTTTAGTAAAAGGGTGTAATGCAAAAAACATTTTAGAAATTGGAACTTCTAATGGCTATTCTACATTGTGGTTAGCTAATGCGGTAGAAGAAACAAATGGAAATGTAACAACTGTAGAGCTTTCTTCAGAACGGGTTGGAGAGGCAATTGTAAACTTTGAAAAGGCGAACCTTGTACAAAGAATTGATGTCCATAATCAAGAAGCAGGGGCGTTTTTAGATTCGCAATTAGATCATTCATTTGATTTTATTTTCCTAGATTCAGAACGTACACAATACATGTGGTGGTGGGAACATATAAAACGTATTTTAGAGCCAAAAGGTTTGCTTGTTATTGATAATGCAACTTCACATACAGAAGAATTAGCGGAGTTTATCAAGCTGATTGAAGAAGATGATACGTATGAAACGGCGTTATTAGCTTTTCAAAAGGGAGCATTCGTTGCTCGAAAAAATAAGTAGAAGTGAGCATGACATAATTATCACATTGAAAGATAACAAATGTCAAAAGATTGAGTGCTGTATGATTTGAAGGAGATTGACCAATTGAATTTCAAATTAGATTGAAGAGGTAATAAATAATGGGATTCGTAAAGAATCCGCCTTCAGCATGTTCCTCTCTAGGTCTTAAGTCTGAGGAAAATAATGAAGAGAACAGGTATACTTATACTATGAAACAGGGAATGACTGCATAAGCAGGTATTTCTTGAAAAATCGATTTCAAGCAAGCAAAATGTGTATGAAATACGATATGTTAGATGAAATATAGTGCATATAAATTCGCACATATAAATAAAGGAGCGATTTTGTTGACTGAACTCGAGAAAAAAGAACCTGTATCGATTGTGAAAGATAATAATGTAGAAGTAGTAGTGGATACAGTAATAAAAGATGCCGAACTTGAAGAATTAAATAAAGAAGCTGATCTGTATGTACAAAAGTTAAATAGCGAGCAAAATACAGATTTATCAAAAGTATTGTCGCAGCTTGGAGACTTAGGAGATAAAGAGCAACAAGCAGCAGGACAAACGTTATCAGCATTAAAACGTCCTGTAACAGCGATGATGAATGGAAAGAACGAAGAAATTCCAAATACATTGTTAGAATTACGCAAAGTGGTATCAGAGCTTGATCCGAATTCATTAAAAGCAAGTGGTATGAAAAAAATTATGTTTAAAGTATTCAAGAAAAATCCACTTGAAACATACGTGCATAAATATCAATCTATAGATAAGCAAATTGAGGAGATTATAAGATCCCTTTTAATTGGTCGTGATAACTTACAAGAAGATACAGTTGGTCTTGAAATGTTAAAAGAGCAATCACATGATAAAATCCACGCTCTTGATAAACAAGTATACTTAGGAAGAAAACTGGCTGGCATGCTTGAAGCTGAGAAGCAAAATCCAGAACGTCAAAGAGATATTCCGTTAATAAATGATGCATTAGAAAAGATACTTGTACGAACACGTAATATGCAGCAAGCAAAAAGTGTATTATTACAATCTATCGCATCTGTCGATATTATTAAGAAAAATAATGAAAAGCTAACAGAAGCAATTCGCAATGCAATTACGATGACACAAAACGTTGTAACGGTTTCAGCTGCAATACAGCTTGCATTAACAAATCAACGTAAAACAATTGATGCTGTTAATGCAACAAATGAAGCGATTGAATCAATGGTATTAAGCAATTCACAAGCATTAAAACAAAATACAGAAGAAACAACAAAACTCCTTGAAAATCCTGCAATTAGCATGGATAAATTACGTGAGTCATTCCAAAATGTATTCGCCGCTATTGAAGCATCTGAGAAATCGTCAGAACGTATTATTGAGTCTAGTAAGAAATTTGTAATTGAACTAGATACATTTAATGATGAGATGAAGCAGAAACTCATTCAGCGCCCAAGGAAATAACAGACTTTTAGAGGAGGTGAAAAAATGAGTTTCATTCAAACAGTATTAGTACTATTGGGTACATTGCTTTTAATCGCATTTACTGTCGTTGTTTTAGTTGTATACTTCGGACGTAAACTTTATTTTTCATGGACGAAACCATATAAGAGAGCGCAAGATTCCATTGAGAAATTATCGAACAAATCAACACCGTTTTTACAAGAATTTACGCAACATCCACTCTTTTATCGCTGGGTTCGTACAGAAGGGAAAAAAGAACAAAATACTTTAAACACTCTTTTCTGTACTTCAGGCCAACGTACGAGAGAGCAAGTTTTCTCAATGTTACCGAAAGAAAAGCAGAAAAAAGTGCATGTGATGGCAAAAACAACGAAAAAGCTTACGAATGAAGATATTGATATCGCAACAATGAAAGTGAAAGATTTCTTGAGACAAGAATCACAACAAACTGTAAAACCGACAGACTTATCGTTTTATAAATTGTATTTCTATGATCGATATCCAGATGCATTAAATACAATTCAAGCGTATAAACGCTCGATTAATCCTTCACTACAAAGAACGGTTGATGAGATTACAATTTCAGTATTAAATGCACTTCCGTATTATCAAGAACAACGTATGTTTGAACAACAACATAAACTTGAAACGTTCTTAATGAAAGATTTAACAGCGATGCTATCGTTGGTAGTACAATTACCACCTTCACAAAGACCAGAGAAGGAAGAAGAACTGAAAATCTACTTGCAAAATTTCCAAAAAGAAATGGAAGAAGTAGAACGAGATATTCGCGACGCCATTGATCATGATTTGAATGTAAAGATGAGAGCAGCGACTGAGAAGTTTAAGAATAAATAGAAGAGATCGCCTAAAAAGTTGAATGTTTCAGCTTTTAGGCGTTTTTTTATGAATTGAGAGAGTGTAATCTTTTGTGAAATTGTATATCAAAACGTTTATAAATGGTAAAATATAGAGTGGTTTTTATACTTTGTGTAAACAATTATTATAAAAGGGGTATGATATTGTGTTATTTGAGTTAGTCATACTATTTGTAATTCTATTTTTATTTCTTGGCTATCCTACTAGTAAAGCCTGGGATAGTTTCCAATCGAAGAAGGAGA
Organism: Bacillus silvicola; assembly: GCF_050524305.1. NCBI lineage: Bacteria > Bacillati > Bacillota > Bacilli > Caryophanales > Bacillaceae > Bacillus > Bacillus silvicola. The sequence continues at coordinate 10,388 of NZ_JBNGVC010000001.1, read as the reverse complement.
ATTCCTCAAGTATACTAAAGTTCGAACCACAGGAAATATTATCAATATGTTTGAGTTATTTTATCTTTGGTTTAGGTATTTTGTGGAATGCAAATGATGTAAGAGGAGGAATACCATTACATAAATTTGAAAAGAACGGAATGATGTCTGATCAATATGCTTCTTTAGCACATGACCACATTGCTATAATAGTTCTCTTAGTTATTTTAGGTGGGGTTTCGTATTGGAGATTAACAACAGGCCTAACAAAACTTTCACCAATATTTTATATTTTTTATAGTACTTTAATGATAGTAAACATTGTATATACATTCATCTATATTACCCATACAGGCTTTGCCTTTTATACGGAACTCGGAGGATTGAGATACATTCCAGTTTTTTGTATTCAAGTTGGGATGCTTGCATTTAGTCTATTATTCATAGCTAAATTAAGAAATTCATTAAGTTATTTCATACAATCACAGCATGAGAAAGATTATAAGCAGAGCAACAGAATTATATTATTTCTGTATCGTATTTCTTTTGGATATCAAAAAATGGCTACAATCTAGATGATAAGTTTATTTCCTGTCTTGTTAATTGTTCAATTTATTTTAATACTGTTTGGCCAAAAACCAGATAGTTTTATAAGAGTGTTTATGGAAACAAGTAGCTTTAATTATTCTAAGATTCCTGCCCCAAGTCCTCAAATTGTCTCTGGAGATGGGCATTATTTATGTACAGTTTCTGTGAAAGGGCATAAAAACATTGTTAAGCCATTACGAGCAGGAAGTAGGCATGGAGAAAGAATTACAGTTAATCGACAGTTATTAATTGCGAACGCCTTTGAAAATGTAATTGAGGAGCGCGTACCAAAATGTCATAAAGTTATTCGTAATTTTTATGATAAATACGGTTATCCGATTAGTAAACATATTAATACGAAATGGTCGGCTGATTTTGTTTATATTTTTATGAAGCCACTAGAATGGTTCTTCTTATTTGTACTTTACACAGTAGATAAAAACCCTGAGAATAGAATTCATATTCAATATAGTGAACTACGAAAATAAAAGTAAGAGCCCGCATTCAAAAATGGGGGCTCTTACTTTTATTTTGCTTGAATAGTAGATTTACTAGAAGCAACACTTTCATTATGCAATCGATCCACTGCTGTTACTACATACGTGTACGTTTCTCCAGAAATAACGGTTTTATCTACATAAATTTCTCCAAGTTTTGTTTTTCTTACAGTAGTAAGTAAATTTTTCGGATTTTGTATGTCCACTTTATTTTTTCTATTCACACGGTAAATAGCGTAATAAGCAGAATCATTCTCGCTATTGTCAATGATACCAACAGCAATACCTTCATCTCTTGGAATGGCACCTTTTAAAGTAGGTTGTTTTGGTGGATCATGATCAAGCCAAGGCATAGGCGGGATTAATGCAGGATGTTTATATATGTCTTTTGAGAGTCTATCTTTAATTCCTAGTGGATTATTATTTATATCTTTTAAGCTGAAATGCATGCTTCCTTTTATTTGAGGATATAGCCGATTTAATGCAATTTGTCTTGGATATTCTTCTGGATCAGACCAAGCAGGAACAGAGTTGTTATTAATTTTATAAGCCGCCTGACCGATGTATAGATGAATGGGTCTATTATTTGTTTCTTTTATCCACCAATCTACTAATATATCATATGCAGCAGGCGTGAAACCAACATTCCAATATATTTGCGGTGTAATGTAGTCAATGTATCCTTTTTGTATCCACTCACGTGTATCAGCGTAAAGGTCATCATAGTTTCTTTGACCTGCGGTTGTGTTAGAACCGGTTGGATCGTCAGCTATATTTCGCCATACGCCGAACGGACTTATGCCAAACTTTACGTATAATTTTTCTTGTTTAATAGCAGCGTGTAACCCTTTTACAAGTTCATTGACATTGTCACGTCGCCAATCTTCTATATTAGTAAATCTACCGTTATTATAAGTTTCGTACGTTTTTTGATCGGGAAACACTTCACCAACTACTTTATAGGGATAAAAATAATCGTCCATATGAATGGCATCAATGTCATAATTTCGAACGATTTCTAAAGCGCCTTCTGTTATAAATTTTTTAACTTCTGGAATGCCAGGATTGTAATATAACTTTCCGCCATAAGGTACAACCCAATCGGGATGTTGCCTTGCAGGGTGATTATTTGATAATCGATTTATATCAGTGTGATTCATCGTTATTCGGTATGGATTAATCCATGCGTGGAATTCTATATTTCTTTTATGAGCTTCTTCAATCATAAATGCGAGCGGGTCATAACCAGGATCTTTTCCTTGTATACCCGTAATGTACTCAGACCAAGGACCGTGATTTGAAGGGTAAAAAGCATCAGCGGTTGGTTTGATTTGTACAACGACTGCATTCATACCAGTGTTTTTTAAATCGTCTAATAGTCTTATAAATTCTTGTTTCTGATTTTCAATAGGTAAGCCAGTTTTTGAGGGCCAATCAATATTGAGAACAGATGCTATCCATACAGCGCGTAATTCATGTTTTTTGTACGTAGTAGTTACTTCAGCATAAGTAGAATGAGGGGAAATGAAAGAGAAAGGAATAAAAAAGATGACGATACAACATATCATTAATAAACGCTTAATGATCATTTATACGCCTCCCTATTATATGATTATTTAAAATATTATACGATGTGAGGTTGGCCTTGCAATTGAGAAAAATAAATATTGAAACATTAATTTAATAGGGGAAATATTTTTAATGAAATTTACTTTCAATATAACTAATTCATTTCATTACTTCATATGCTTGTTAGTAAAGTGAAACTTTCTTTCATTTGAAGGAAACAATTTATAAGTATAGGAGGATTCATAAATGAAAGTTTTATTCGTTTGTTCTGGAGGGATGTCCAGCGCAATTGTTGTAAACGCTTTAAAAAAAGAGGCGGAGAAAAAGGGTGTAAACATGGAAGTGCATGCAATTGGAACAAGTGAGGTGGAAGAAGAAGTAAAGAATGGTTGGGATGTTGTAATGGTTGCACCTCAAGTAAGACATCGATTTGACTCTGTAAAAAAATTTGCAGAAGAAGAATCTATCCCCTGCGGTATCATACCGCCGCAAGCATATACGCCGCTTGGTGGACCGACTTTATTAAAAACTGTAAATGAATTAATTAGTTAGGGGGAAGCGTTATGAATAAGTTTGTCACGTTTCTTGATAAAAACTTATCTGGACCGATGGCAAGGCTTTCTGAACAGAGGCATTTACAAGCGATCCGTGATGGAGTTATTTCGGCGTTACCATTTATTATTGTAGGAAGTTTCTTTTTAATAGTAGCATTTCCACCATTACCGAAAGATAGTTTCATATCCGTTTGGGCATTAAAAAATCAAACAAGTATATTAATACCATATCGTTTAACGATGTTTATTATGTCTTTATATATAGCATTTGGAATAGGTTATAATTTAGCGAAAAGTTATAAGCTAGATGCTTTATCAGGGGCACAGCTTGCAGTATGTTCATTACTATTAACATTAACACCTGAATTAATTGATAAAAAAGGCTTTATGCTTCCGATGACAAATCTCGGAGGTCATGGATTATTCGTGACGATGATTGTTTCTATTTTATCAGTTGAGATTTTAAGGTTTTGTAAGAAGAATAACGTAACAATCAAAATGCCAGAGCAAGTACCATCATCAGTATCGCGTTCGTTTGAAGCACTTATACCTGCAGCTTTTGTTATTATTATTATGAGTCTTATTACAGTCGTTTTTAAAGTGGATCTACATTACGTTGTAGATAAATTAGCCGCACCGTTAGTAAAAGCTGGTGATAGTTACTTTGGCGTTATTATACCTGTATTTTTAATTACATTTTTCTGGTCCTTTGGAATACATGGTGTATCAGTTGTAGGTACTGTGGCAAGACCGCTTTGGGATGTGTATTTAGGAAAGAACGGTGAAGCTGTAGCAAGTGGTGCGAGTCATTTTCCATTCATTGCACCAGAGCCGTTTTATCAATGGTTTATTTGGATTGGTGGCTCGGGAGCAACGTTAGGACTTGTGTTAGCGATGATCGTATTTGGGCGATCAAAATATTCGAAAGCGTTATCGAGAACTTGTATTGTACCTGGGATTTTTAATATTAATGAACCAGTTATATTCGGTTTGCCGATTGTATTGAATCCAATTTTAATTATTCCTTTCGTTATTACACCATTAGTAACCGCTACTATAGCGTATGCTGCAACTGCAATGGGATTTGTAACACCAACTCATATAATGCCGCCATGGACATTACCGGCCCCAATTGGTGCGTATTTAGCTACTGGAGGAGATTGGCGTGCAATTGTATTAGTTTTTATTAATATAGCAATATCATTCCTTATTTACTTACCATTCTTTAAAATGTACGACAAAAACATGCTTGAAATTGAGAAAAATGGTGATGGGGAATCTGTTAATCCGTAAGTTTTATATTTTATTTTTGAGTGATAGGCATTTTGTCTATCACTTCTTTCACATTAAGTCCAGAGAGGGTGAAATGGAATGAATATAAAATTTAGTTATAAAGGTGTATTTTTATTACTATTTGGAGTGATATGTGCGAATTTACTTTTTGTACCTTTATTAAGAATGCTAAATTTATCACAAATGCATAGTATATGGCTCGTTACAAGCATTGCGGCAAGTATTTTGCTTACAGTAGTTGTTTCTTTCATTGATGGATCGTTTGCGTCGAAAGCTCAGTTGTTTTTTAGATTTATATTATTTTCGATTGGTTGTACGTTTGTAACTTACATGATTGTTTTTTAGTAAATAGGAGGTCATGCATGTTATGTATATTGTAGGGATAATGTCTGGTACATCGTTAGACGGAATAGATGTAGCACTCGTTTATATAGAAGGAAGCGGTGTAGATTCTAAAATCGAACTCATCCATTTTACTACAGTTCCATTTTGTCATGATATAAAAAATGAAATACAACAATCCTTATCAATAGAAAATTCAAATGTTCAACTTATATGCAGTTTGAATTTTAAGCTCGGTTTATGTTTTGCCAATGCTGTAAAGGAAGTTTGTAAAGAGGTCAATCTTTCTTTGAAACAATTAGGTTTAATAGGTTGTCATGGACAAACGATTTATCATCAACCAAAGCAAGATGATAATATGATACCTTCCACATTGCAAATTGGGGAACCAGCAGTAATAGCATACGAAACGAACACGACGGTTATCTCAAATTTCCGAACGATGGACATGGCAGCAGGAGGACAAGGTGCACCACTTGTACCATATTCAGAGATTATTTTGTATCGTCATCCAACTAAAAATAGACTACTACAAAATATTGGTGGGATTGGAAATGTTACAGTAATACCAAGTCACTTAAGTGATAAGAGCGTTATAGCTTTTGATACTGGTCCAGGGAATATGGTAATTGATGAAGTATGTCAAAGGTTATTTCAGTTGCTATATGATCAAAATGGTAGGATTGCAAAACAGGGAGTAGTTGTAGATGAAATTTTGACTTATTGTATGAACCATCCATTTTTGAAAATGAATCCACCAAAATCAACTGGTAGAGAACAGTTTGGAGAAGAATTTGTAAGTGAATTATTGAAGCGATATGAAAAGCATAGTAAAGAAAATATATTGACGACTGTCACGATGTTTACAGCAAGTTCAATTGTTCATCATTATAAGGAGTTTATTCTGCCATATTATGAAATCGATGAGGTGATTTTAGGTGGTGGGGGAAGTTATAATGATACACTTGTTGAAATGGTACGAAATGGATTGAAAGAAGAAAAATGCGCAATATGTATTCAAGAAGATTTAGGCTATTCTTCCGCAGCGAAAGAAGCTGTCGCATTTGCGATTTTAGCAAATGAAACGTATCATCGTAATCCGAGTAATGTGCCAAGCGCAACAGGTGCAAAGCAATCTGTAGTTTTAGGGAATATAACATTCCCTCCAATATGAAGAAAATGAGGCGAACATATATGAAGTATATGATTGGAGTAGATGGTGGGGGAACGAAGACAGGAGCAATTGCATTTAATCAAGACGGAAACGAAGTTGTACGAGGTACGAGTGGGTTTGGAAACATATTAATAGATTATGAAAAAGCAGTTTCGCATATTATGGAGGCGATCGATCAATGCAAGAAAGCTTTAATAGATGGGCACTGCGTTTGTATTTGTTTAGGATTAGCGGGTATAAGTGGAGCGAATACAAATGAATTAACATTACGTCTAAAAAATAAGTACGGAACACAAATTGAAGTTTTTAATGACGCAATGATTGCACATGCAGCTGCTTTAAAAGGGAAAGATGGAATTTTAACAATTGGCGGTACAGGCGCGATTTGTCTTGGAAAGAAAGGAGAAGTGTACGAATATAGCGGTGGATGGGGACATATTTTAGGAGATGAAGGAAGCGGGTATTGGATTGCGTTACAGGGTTTAAAGAGAATGGCAAATCAATTTGATCAAGGAGTTGCACTTTGCCCATTAAGCTTAAGTATTCAAGACGAGTTTCAACTTTTGACATCGTCACACATAAAAAGACTAGTATACACCTCTTCAAAAGATAAAGTTGCAGCAATTGCACCATTCATTATTGAGGAAGCGAGAAATGGGAATGATGATGCACATAAAATTATCCTGCAAGCGGCTACGGAATTAACGAGAATTACGGTGAATATTTATAATAAGATGCAGTTTGATTTATCCACTCCAATTGCAGTAAGTGGAAGCATATTACGTTTCGTTCCTGAAATATATACTGAATTTAAGAAATGCTGTGAGAAAAGTATAGGGAAAGTTACATTTGTATCACAATCAGAACCAGCAGTGAAAGGGACTTATTATTTAATGAAGAATATATATTTAAAAAAATAGCCGCATGAGAATTTTTGTATGATTTGTAAAAATATGATGTTAAGATGTATAAAGGGATGTAGATAAAAAGTACAATATACATAGTCATTGAATATTGTATAAGTACTCCCATATAGAAAGTGAATGATTACATGATTAATAGTATACAGTTTTTGTATTTGGTCGCTTCTTATTTATTCGGCAACATATTGACCGCTTATATAGTAACAAAGTGGAGACATAACATTGATATTAGGGATGAAGGAAGCGGAAATCCTGGCGCAAGAAATATGGGGCGTGTATATGGAAAAGGATATTTTGTCGCTACATTTTTAGGTGATGCGATTAAAGGGGCAATTGTAGTTTCTATTGCAAAATACCTTTTTGAAGATTCTACATTTGTAATGTTAGCTTTACTGGCTGTTTTACTTGGACATATTTATCCAATTTTATTTAAAGTCAAGGGCGGTAAAGGGATTTCAACATTTATTGGAGGGTTAATCGCTTTTGATTATTTGATAGCGCTTACTCTAATAGGCGTTTTTATTGTATTTTATTTAATATTTAAAGGATTTACTAAGCCAGGATTAATTACAATCGCTTGTTTACCAATTTGCATGATTTTTTATTCTTACTCTATTGTTACGACTATTTTAAGTGCTCTTATAATTGTACTTATTTTATATGTAAATCGAGAATGAAATGAGCTTTTAATAAGTGGAGTTAATCTCCACTTATAATTTTTATTAAGTAGATAGTGAGGATAAGTAGAGAGATAAAGGGGATAGGACATGGGGTTAATTTATAAAGTTGCTGATCAAGATTGGGAATTTGAAAGTATACATAAATTGAACTATAAAACATTTGTAGAAGAGATTCCGCAACATGAAGAAACGAAAGAACGTTTTCGTATAGATCGTTTTCATGAAGAAAATACATATTTAATTTGTTTAGATGAGGATAAGTTAGTGGGGATGGTTGCGTTGCGAGGAAAACGACCATTCTCATTAGATCATAAAATTTCAAATTTAGGTTTTTACTTGCAAGAACATGGAGAAAACGTATATGAAATTCGTTTACTTTCAGTAGAACGTGAATATCGAAATGGAAGAGCGTTGTTAGGTTTAATTCGCTTTTTACATCGTTATTTGCTTCTAAATGGATATGAATTGGCACTCATTTCTGCAACAACACGTGAACTCCCTTTATATGAACAAATGGGATTCAAATCTTTCCATACGTTAGTTGGCACAGAAGCAGCAGCCTTCCAGCCAATGTATGTAACACCTGCTATGTTTGAAGAATCGAGTGTTGGAAGTATTATGACGAAAGAATACACGTTTTTACCTGGTCCAGTAGACATTGAAGACAATGTTCGAAAGGCATTTTCTACCCGGCCTATTTCGCATCGATCTAAGTCATTTCATGTGACGATGGATAATGTGAAAAAACGGTTACTTCAAATGACAAAAGCAAAACGTGTACAAATAATGTTAGGAACAGGGACATTAGCAAATGATGCGATTGCTTTACAATTACGTTCTTTAAAAGGGAAAGGACTAGTATTAACAAATGGGGAATTTGGTAATAGATTAGCTGGGCATGCAACACGCGCACAGTTACATTTTGATACGTATAAAAAAGAAATGGGAGAGCCGTTTATTTATACCGAATTAGAAGAAATAATGACAACTGGAAATTATGAATGGCTTTGGTTTGTTCATCATGAAACATCAACTGGAATTTTAAACGATTTAGACGAGCTAAATACTCTTTGTAACAAGTACCAAATGAAACTATGTGTAGATTGCATTAGCTCAATTGGAGCAATTTCGTTAGATTTGAATGATGTGTATTTTGCTAGTGGTGTTAGCGGTAAAGCGATTAAATCATATACAGGAATTTCTTTCGTTTTTCATAACCACATTGTAAAAATAAACGAGGCTGTGCCTGCCTATATGGACATTGGCATGTATGAAAAAAATGAAAGCATTCCATACTCACAATCATGGAATTTAATTTATGCATTGCAAGAAGCTTTGAAGAGATTTGAAGATGAAACGGCATTTGTAAAAATAAAAGAGACATATGATTATGTTGAAGAAGCTATTACTGGTATGGGTTTAAAGTTTGTTTCACCTAAAGAACATGCTGCGTCAATTATACTTACCATTCAATTACATAAAGGTCTTTCTTCTAAAGCGTTAGGAGATGCGTTAGCGTTACAAGGATATATCGTCCATTATGAATCAGCGTATTTACAAAAGAATAACTGGATCCAAATTGCCTGCCTAAATCATTACAAAGAACGTGATATGAAGAGGATGTTGAATTGTTTGCAAATGTGTGTATTACAGAGTGAGGTACATATATAAAGACTTTTACTTAATATACGTGGTTTCGTATAAAGGAGTTGCTACATACGAAAACTTAGGAATAGATCATTGGAAGAGGTGTTAGTATGATAACTGAAAAACTACCATTACATATAGCAGACATTAAAAAAGCTCAAAACATTCTAGACAGAAATGCTCGTAAAACCCCATTAGTAAAATCTTTTTATTTGACTAGTAAAACGGGCGGGGAAATTCACTTGAAATTGGAAAATATGCAATTAACAGGTTCTTTTAAATTCCGTGGCGCATTTAATAAAATGTCGCAACTCACGGATCAAGAAAAAGAACGAGGCGTAATTGCATGTTCAGCAGGTAATCATGCGCAAGGAGTTGCATTATCTGCACATTTACTTGGTATTAAGAGTAAAATTGTTATGCCAATTTCTGCACCACAGGCGAAAGTTGAAGCAACTAAAGGATATGGATCTGAAGTGATTTTACATGGTGAAACTTTTGATGATGCAAAGGCAAAATGTGAGGAGATTACAAGGGAAACAGGTGAAACATACTTACATCCATATGATGATGTAGAGGTAATGGCTGGTCAAGGTACAATTGGATTAGACATTCTGGATGATATGTGGGATGTTGATACTGTTATTGTACCAATCGGTGGAGGCGGAATTATTTCTGGTATTGCTGTTGCATTAAAATCTTTTAATCCATCCATTAATATAATTGGTGTCCAAGCAGCTAATGTACATGGGATGAAGGCATCTTATGACAAAGGTACAATTGTAGAACATTATGAGGCACCTACTATAGCAGATGGTTGCGCAGTTAAAATACCTGGGAATTTAACTTTTGAAGTTGTAAAAGAATTAGTAGATGATATTGTAACAGTATCAGAAAAAGAGCTGGAAGTAGCGATGAAAGATTTATTACAACGTGGAAAAGCTGTTGTAGAAGGTGCGGGTGCATTAGCTACTGCTGCTCTACTGGCAGGGAAAGTTGATCAATATATTAAAGGGAAAAAAGTAGTAGCGGTAATATCTGGTGGGAACGTAGACTTACAGCGTATTTCGAGTGTCTGTGAGCAATTTTTTGTAGCTAATGAAGTAAAATAGTATTTTAAAAACATTAATTATATGAAGTAA
>NZ_JBNGVC010000027.1:0-12731 GCF_050524305.1 Bacillus silvicola | reverse complement strand
GCCACAAAAATTAGATCAATTTTATACGTAGATGAACATTAGAATAAGTTGCCACACTTATAGCCAAATTTTGAAGAAGCATCTTTCGATGCTTCTTAACTATAACATTTTAGAATTGTGGAAGTAAATATTAGGTGTTAGTAATTTGTGTTTTTAAATTTGAAATATATCGAGTACATTGTCTTTTTCTTCTTTATTGATTCCAATATACTTAAGTGTAATTTGTGGAGTACTATGATTGAGTATTTCTTGCAACATGGCCACATCTTTTGTTTGTTTATAGAACCAATAGCCGAAGGTTTTGCGCATGGTGTGGGTACCAATGGACTCTATGCCGGTAAAATTTCCGGCTTTTTGCAATTGTCGATAAGTTTGGATCTTACTAATGGGCTGATCTCCTTTACGGGAAGGGAATAACCAGGTGTTTTCTAGGGTTTGGGCATAAGAATAGACTTCATCAAAAATAGAAGTAAGATTAATTATGCGTTCTTTCTTCGTTTTTCCTTCTTTGATCTTAAATTCTTTTCTCTTTTTCCGTTTTAACTTTACTATGGTTTCTGTTTCAATTTGGAGTAGATCGCTGACACGTAATCCTGTATTGATTCCAATTAGAAAGAGAATATAGTCTCTTTCTGAACAGTGGCGTTTAAGGGCCCATTTCATATCTTCGATCTGTTCTTTACTTCTAATGGGTTGTACATCAATAAGATGTGGCTTTTTATTCATGGATTTATGACCTCTTTATTTATAGTGTTTTGAATGTATACTTTTGTTATATAAATTGAGGATATCAGGGGGAATGACGAAAAGTCAATGTTTAAGGGGAAATGAATGTAAACTAATATCTAAAAGTTTACTTTCACACACTACAAAAATATTGTGGAATTAATTTACAGTTGAGATGAAAATGGTAGTTATTTTTAAACAAAAAACCTAGCAAGTGCTAGGTCTTTTTATAATAGGGTGTTATATTTTTGAGATATAAATAGGATATATATATTTAAATATCTTTAATTATTTAGGTTTTATTTTATTAGGAGAATTAAAATTTAATGAAAGTTGTTCACCATTGATTTTATTAAAAATTTTATCAAAATTTCGCTTAAAATCATCTATATTTTCGGATAGTTGCATAACAGGTATAAGACGGTTTAAGTGCTTATCTAGTTGTATAATACCTATATCATCAGAAAGGAATTGGAAATTTTTATATCTTCTGTAAGTTTTATTTCCTTTTTGGATTTTAGGATTAGTTTTTTTTATATGGTCAATTATTTCTGTAGGGAAATAATTGTAAACATATGTGTTAGTGAATTGTCCAATAAATTGTGGTTTATTCTTGCTACTTGGGTTAGAACTTAAACCATATAATCTATAAATTTCTTCATAATACTCTAAAGGGAATCTTCTTTGCCATTTCATTAAATCTTCTGAAATATAGGCTTCTAGTAATTTTGATAATTCTTGTCTTTCTCGATCATATTGATAACCAGTAGCTTCATCAATTAAAGCTGCAATACCTACTTTTGCTAAAGCTCTAATAATTATTTCAGCTTTTTTGACTATTTTTTCTTGTGTACTAGTAATCTTTCCTTCATCTCTTGCTTGTAAATATAATTCACAGATCTCTGGAATAAGAGTTGCATCATATCCTTTTGCTGATTTTCCATTTGTATGTCTATAGATAATGGGTTTAGCTTTTTCTCTTAATTCAGGAGTTACAAATTTTTCTAAAGTTTTAGCAGTAACAACAGCAGGAAGGCCCTCAATTCTTTTTGCTCCATGTGGAGGTCTATCAAAAACTTCAAAGAGTCCGCTTTGACTTATAATTCTTCTACCATTTTCTAAAACAGCACAGTTTACATCAATATCACCTATGGTTAGCTTTCCTCTATGTGTAGCTTCGAAAATAATAATTTCTTGCTCCATTTAACCACAATCCTTTCAATATTTTTATAACTAGTTATTTTGATAAGGCTGGTATACATATTATTGATCATGTGAATTTAATATTCATATGATCAATAATATGTATTAAAGTTATTTTTATCAATTTTATTTTTTGATTTTTCAAAATAAAACAAAGAACCAGGCATAAACAAATGCCTGGTTCTTTGTTTTATTTAAGAAATATTTTCATTTAAAATTTACCAAGTTAATAGTAAACGATCATGTACATCTTCATTAATCATAACTTCTCCTGATCTTTGAAGACGGTTAATCATAGATACTCCACAATTTACATATTTTTCTCTTTCAAATAAACCTTCTGGTAGCTGAACACTTATATCTTCAGTTTTAGATTTCTTTTTTCCATTTATAGATAACATTACTTTAACACCACGTTGCTTACATTTATAAATGGCTTCCCAAAGATCTTCTATTTTAAAAGCTTGTGCACCATATAATATAGATTGGCTATGTGTATAAGGTGGATCACAATAGACTAAATCACCAGTTTTGGCTTTATTCATGGTTTCTCTAAAATCGGTATTTATAAACTCAACATTTTGTAAAAGATCATGCCATATTTGTACTCGTTCTTCAAAAGATTCTGGTGAAATTGGATTATGAGGACCAATAGGTGTACTCATATAACCATCACGTTTTCTAAAACGAATAATACCGGAGTAACATGTACGTGTAAGAACAGCAAAATCTAAAGGATCACGATCTTGGTTAAAACGTTCACGAATCTCTAAATATTTTTCTTGTCTATTATTAATATAATCTTCAATACAATTTTTGTAATGTTTGACTAAAGTATTTGGATCACTTTTTACATAATTAAAAATGCCTATTAATGGTGTCATAACATCAGAACCAACAGCTTTTTTATATGTTATTGGTGGAATTAAAGAGTTTTTTTGATGGTAAGCAAGTGTAGCTAATACAGCGCCACTTCCAAGAAATGGTTCATAATAAGTCTCTATTTCATTAGGCATAGCTTCTACTATTTCATGAGCAAATTTATGTTTATTTCCAACCCATTTAAGCAATTGTGGGATATTTTTCATTAATTTTGTTACCTCTCTTATATTCTTCTTAAAATAATTATACCAAAAATGTTACTTATAGTCTGTAGATATATAGTCATCAAATAAGTAAATTTGATTTATGGAAAATATTGATATTAAAGAACAGTTTGGCATGTCTATTAAGTATTATCGTAATAAAAAGGGGATTTCGCAAGAAAAACTAGCGGAAATAACAGGTCTACATCGTACATACATAAGCGAGGTGGAAAGGGGTAACAGGAACATTTCTTTGATTAATATAAGCAAAATAGCAACTGCACTAGATATAAATGTGTCGGATTTGTTTATATATATAAATTTATGATAGGGGAAAATTATGAGAGCAAATCCACAATTTTTAAACAGATCAACTGCTTTTTGGGGATATACAAAGTTAATTTCAGAAAGGCTTGGTTATTCCAAAGCAAATTTTGTTTTACATCATGATAAGCATTCAATAAAAACAAAACTTTATGAAATGGATATAAGTATTGAAGAGGATTTATTGGAAGATGTTTCAGAATATCTTATATATAGAGCTGATTTGCTTAATAATACAATTAGTAATCTATTTATGAATGTAGATGAAGCTAGGCATGAGTTTCGTAATCTATTGGAACACTATAAAGTAAATGGCTTTACTTCAAGTCTTCCTTTAAATAAGCAAAAAGGTGAAAAAAGAGATTATGCTTATTTTACTTGTATGATAAACATTATTACAGAAGGTGTATTACGACAATTTAGCAATCAACAGGGTCTAAATTATGATAAAGATATAAAATTTAATGATGATCCACGTAATTTAACATACATTCTTGACGAAAATAAGGGAGTTGAAGGGATTCTTTCTAGGCGATTTGATGGAGCTTTTCCTAGTACTGTTAATCCTAAAGCAATATGGGAGATTAAGGAGTATTATTACACAACAACATTTGGTAGTCGTATTGCTGACGGTGTTTATGAAACTCAATTAGATGGTCATGAGATAAATCATTTGTCTCATGTGTTACATACACCTATTGAGCATATATATTTTATAGATGCTTACAATACATGGTGGGTTATGGGTAAATCTTATTTGTGTAGAATTATTGATATGTTGCATATGGGACTAGTAGATGAAGTTATATTTGGACGTGAAATTTTTGATAGATGGCCTCAAGCATTAAAAAGTTTGTTATAGAACAGGAATTAGTTTTTAATTTTGTTATGTTGAAGTAAACTTTTATCTATTAATAATTTACTTTGGAGAAAAATAAGAAGAGTCTTGGGGAACCAGGGGTCTTTTTTATTTTGAATTACAACAAAAAAAGCCAATCATGATATAATTGAATTGTCGAGAAACAACTATAATGAGAGGCTTTTTTATTCTTATAAAATTCTAATTACATAATAGCATAAAAAAAGTCTCCGTACTAGTTGTAAATACTAGGAACAAGGAGAAAAGTTATGACAAATACTATCAATTTAAAACAAGCTGAAAAAAATGCAAGATTGAGAGATATTGAGGATTCGAAGATCTTGTCAGAAGAAGAGATGTATTTAGCAAATGAACTTCAAGCAAAGGCTGGTTCAAGAGGAATGAAATTAGTTCCTGAAAAGAAAGTAAAAAATAAAGCTAAATTTGTTCAGTTATTACAGTTGAATTGGGAGTATTTAAGACAAAAAGATTATATGACTGGAGAGGAAAAAATCTTTTTGCTTGATATACAGGCTTACATAGGACTTCATTCAAATGCTATTGTAGATGATATTACTAAAAAATATGCGTCGCCATTAAATATTACTCAAATAGGAGAAGTATTAGGGACGAGTAGAACAAAAGTTAGTAGGGTTATTAATAGCCTTGTTAAAAAAGGTATATTAGCTAAAGCTGAATCTGGTGTTGAAGGTAATAATGTAAAAGCTTATGCAATTTATGTTAATCCCAATATTATTTATGCTGGAAATCGTGATGATATTCAAGGAGCTTTAGTAACTATGTTTAGAAAAGCTATGAATAATAAAATACTCAAGAATTTACCTAATAGATTATTTTAAAAAGAACTATTGACTAGTTCTTTTTTTTTTGATTCTTTATTTTTCGTACGTATCAGATCTGATACGAAAGTGTATCAAATCTGATACGTACGAAAAACCTTGAAACCCTTGCTAATACTGGTTTTTTAAAACTTTTAAATGCTTGTCCTTCTCACTCTATATATTATTAAGGCTAAAAGTTCCGCAAGGAACGGGTAGTATTTTCCTCCGCTTTGCTACAGAAAATCTCCACCCTTTCGCTTTGCTACATCCTTGCAAAACTTTTTTCGGCTCGAATTTTGGCGGCACCAAGCCGATACATCCAAAAGTGATTATTCTAATTATCGGCTTGAATTTGCTATTATACGAGCCGAACCGCTAGTGCTTTCGCTTAATAATTTCACTTACCATATTAATAGATACGTAATACGTGGGGGCTCGTCCCCACACGACGAACCAGCCTCAACCCCAAAAGCAAAGGAAAATCACCTTTTAAACCTTTTTATTTTGCTTTTTAAGCGTTTGTTTTCGTTTTCACGACAAATAGTATTATTTTAGATTTATATGTTTTAAAAAGGATTCTGAAGCATCTGAATGGCATTTTGTATTTTGTTGTTATTTGATTCTAGATTACGGATTTATATTTATTTAATGCCAATTGTTTTCTTTTAGTATTTTAAAGTAATGTTTGATTGCAATTTATTAAAAATATCATGTCGTTAGTGAGTACTCATATGGAGACATCAAAGGGACTTTGTGTACTCACTGAGTCTACATCTAGGGACATAATGGGGACATTTGGAGAGTTTTGTGTCATCAGTGAGTGGACATCCTGGGAATTTTCGTGTACCCACGTTTAAGCTAGGCTCTGCCTAGTCCCAACCCCTAGTTGGGCCCAAAAACCCCTTATGCTCTTCTCTCTTTTTTGATTCAGAATTTCCAATTTTATAAAATGACTTGTTTTTTAACTGAATTTTATTATGTTAAAAAAACAAGAATGTGATTTTGATTGTGGTTTGTTGCAAGGTTATTAGAAAACTTTTTGTAGCGCGGCTAAGATCTTTGCTAAATGAAGTATGAATTAGAAATATGAAAAAATCCGTTATTTTTATATGACAGGAGGATATAAACCTTAGTAAAATGAATTAGTAAAAACCTAGGTTTAATACCTAGGTTCGAAGGTTGATTTTTTTGAAAATAACCATTGATATTAAAAATATCAAGGTTTTTATCTAGGTTTTAAAGGTGGGTAAAAAGATGGATAAAAGTGAATACCTAGGTGGAGAAAACCCAGGTTATATAGCGATGACTGTTAAAGAAGTTGCATTATGTTTAGATGAATCACCAAATGTTATAAGGAATTGGATGAAAGAATTAAAGACATATATTCCTTTAGAGAAGAATGAATCAGGTTACAATATTTTTGATGAAAAAGCTCTTGAGCAAATGAGGATGGTTAAGCAATTACATCGAGAACAGAACTATTCAATAAAACAAATCGAACATTATTTTGCTACAGGTGGAGAGAGTATAAAGCCTGTTCCTAGTAAAGAAGCTGGAGAGATTTTAGCTGAAGAATTAAAAGCATTAAAAAATGAAGTTAGTAAGCTTAGAGAATATAGTGAGAAACAAGAAGAATTTAATAAATTGTTAATTGAACAATTACAAAAGCAACAAGATTATATTGATAATAAATTAGAAAAACGGGATCAGAAGTTACTTGAAACAATTCGTGAAGTACAAGAAACAAAATCATTAACAGCATCTACGGAATCAAAAGGATTTTTTGCGAGGTTATTTGGAAAATAATTATTATGAGATTTACAAACTGAGTCCTGGCGTTTATGCCGCGAAAGTTCCTTGACGATGAGGGGAACCCTCATGCAAACTCGCCAGAGGTGGCCCCAGAAGGGCGGTTTTTGCCCGCTGGGGTTGGCTTTGGGAGTTTGAGGGTTCGGAGGCTCGTGGTCAAGGGAACCGTGGAATAAAAAGCGAGGACGGGACCCCAGGACAGGGCAAAAACCAATGTCTTCGCCAAGATTCGTTGTTATATTGTTAGAAAAAGACGAATAAGAATATAGCATACATACAATAAGGGAATGCAGTATAAATCAGTCTACAAGCATTCCCTTGCTATGATTATTTATTTTTAATGTTATTAAATAGAAAAAAGGAGTAGTAAATTTGAAACCACTACAAATTTATGATTTGAAAAAGGCTTATATTAAAATTTTTAATAATGCTGTAAGTTTGGTTGAAGAATCGAGAATTTTATTTTCTCATAAAAAATATGCTAGATCTTATACATTATCTCACATTGCTTCTGAAGAAATTTCTAAACTTCCTATAATTTTGGAAGCGGCTTCAGATGTACATAAAGATGTTGAAATTAATTGGAAAAAGATAGATAAAAAAATGAAAAATCATAAAGAGAAGTTGAAAATGAGATTCTTTATTACAGCTCTAGCTGGTGGACGTATAGAAGGAATAAACAGGATGATTGTAGAATTAGCAAAAATTAAGCCTAGAATAAATATTTATAATGATTTAAAAAATGAAAGTCTTTATGTGAGTTTTTCTAAAGAAAAACTTATAATTCCTAATGATATTGTAGATAGAGAAATGGCTAATGCAAGTTTAGTAATTAGTAAAAATTATTTAGCTTTATTTAAAGATAGTGAAATTCATCTATCCGATAATTTCGAAAAAATGATAAAAGAGAATTCAGCTAGTCCGATGTCTCAAATTATAGCTAATATAAAATAATATCTTTATATTGAAATTGTTATAAATGATATAATTTATAATATAAATAATTTATTAAAAATTTGAAGGGGTTGATATGAAGTTGAAAAAAGTCAATCCGAATTTTATGATTCTTTTTTGTTTAGTATTATATTTATTAATTAGAGATTATACTCATAGTTCGTTATTACAAAGGTTTGCCGATGTATTAATATTGTTATCTTGTATAGCTTTGTTTATAGAATTGATAAGAAAACGTTAATTGTTTATGAAAATTTTGGTACAATGGAAAGGCTAAGTGTCACGAACCTCTGCTCTATTAAAAATTAGAACAGGACGGTGCGTTGATGAAGAAAAAGAATACGCCACAAAAAAGCCAAAAGAAGAATAAGCAAGTTGTAAACAAAAAAAAGACCGAGAAATTGTCACTATGGCAAAAGTTTGCCTTTTTTGGGACAGGTTCAGCCGGTCTAGCAAAAGCAATAGAGATTTTTTGGAATCTCTGGATGTAAAAAGCTGTTGGAATATAAATAAAAAGTAATAAATTGAGGAAACGACTAATTTTAGATTTTGATTAGATTCTTGATAAGACATGCCACTGTCTTATGTTACTTAGTATGCCACTTTAGCAGAGCAAGTGATCTTTAAAAAACGAAAATTAGGAGTTTACTCAGTTTGTTATTTTATAAGGTATGCCATATATCTAAAATTTATTCAATGATAAAAAAAAAAGGTTCTTAGGGATTTGCCACTTAATCCCAAGAACCTTTTTTTGTGTATCTATTTTTAAATGCTAAATAGATACGAGAACAATACACCTTTTGAAAAATTAATTTAGATCTTTATTCTCCGAATATGATCTTGTTTAATTTTATAGGCGATCTCATTTTCAATTTGTGTTTCATTATTGATTGTCATGTTTCTCACCTACTTAATTATAAGTCTTTTCTAATTTTCGCCACAAAAATTAGATCAATTTTATACGTAGATGAACATTAGAATAAGTTGCCACACTTATAGCCAAATTTTGAAGAAGCATCTTTCGATGCTTCTTAACTATAACATTTTAGAATTGTGGAAGTAAATATTAGGTGTTAGTAATTTGTGTTTTTAAATTTGAAATATATCGAGTACATTGTCTTTTTCTTCTTTATTGATTCCAATATACTTAAGTGTAATTTGTGGAGTACTATGATTGAGTATTTCTTGCAACATGGCCACATCTTTTGTTTGTTTATAGAACCAATAGCCGAAGGTTTTGCGCATGGTGTGGGTACCAATGGACTCTATGCCGGTAAAATTTCCGGCTTTTTGCAATTGTCGATAAGTTTGGATCTTACTAATGGGCTGATCTCCTTTACGGGAAGGGAATAACCAGGTGTTTTCTAGGGTTTGGGCATAAGAATAGACTTCATCAAAAATAGAAGTAAGATTAATTATGCGTTCTTTCTTCGTTTTTCCTTCTTTGATCTTAAATTCTTTTCTCTTTTTCCGTTTTAACTTTACTATGGTTTCTGTTTCAATTTGGAGTAGATCGCTGACACGTAATCCTGTATTGATTCCAATTAGAAAGAGAATATAGTCTCTTTCTGAACAGTGGCGTTTAAGGGCCCATTTCATATCTTCGATCTGTTCTTTACTTCTAATGGGTTGTACATCAATAAGATGTGGCTTTTTATTCATGGATTTATGACCTCTTTATTTATAGTGTTTTGAATGTATACTTTTGTTATATAAATTGAGGATATCAGGGGGAATGACGAAAAGTCAATGTTTAAGGGGAAATGAATGTAAACTAATATCTAAAAGTTTACTTTCACACACTACAAAAATATTGTGGAATTAATTTACAGTTGAGATGAAAATGGTAGTTATTTTTAAACAAAAAACCTAGCAAGTGCTAGGTCTTTTTATAATAGGGTGTTATATTTTTGAGATATAAATAGGATATATATATTTAAATATCTTTAATTATTTAGGTTTTATTTTATTAGGAGAATTAAAATTTAATGAAAGTTGTTCACCATTGATTTTATTAAAAATTTTATCAAAATTTCGCTTAAAATCATCTATATTTTCGGATAGTTGCATAACAGGTATAAGACGGTTTAAGTGCTTATCTAGTTGTATAATACCTATATCATCAGAAAGGAATTGGAAATTTTTATATCTTCTGTAAGTTTTATTTCCTTTTTGGATTTTAGGATTAGTTTTTTTTATATGGTCAATTATTTCTGTAGGGAAATAATTGTAAACATATGTGTTAGTGAATTGTCCAATAAATTGTGGTTTATTCTTGCTACTTGGGTTAGAACTTAAACCATATAATCTATAAATTTCTTCATAATACTCTAAAGGGAATCTTCTTTGCCATTTCATTAAATCTTCTGAAATATAGGCTTCTAGTAATTTTGATAATTCTTGTCTTTCTCGATCATATTGATAACCAGTAGCTTCATCAATTAAAGCTGCAATACCTACTTTTGCTAAAGCTCTAATAATTATTTCAGCTTTTTTGACTATTTTTTCTTGTGTACTAGTAATCTTTCCTTCATCTCTTGCTTGTAAATATAATTCACAGATCTCTGGAATAAGAGTTGCATCATATCCTTTTGCTGATTTTCCATTTGTATGTCTATAGATAATGGGTTTAGCTTTTTCTCTTAATTCAGGAGTTACAAATTTTTCTAAAGTTTTAGCAGTAACAACAGCAGGAAGGCCCTCAATTCTTTTTGCTCCATGTGGAGGTCTATCAAAAACTTCAAAGAGTCCGCTTTGACTTATAATTCTTCTACCATTTTCTAAAACAGCACAGTTTACATCAATATCACCTATGGTTAGCTTTCCTCTATGTGTAGCTTCGAAAATAATAATTTCTTGCTCCATTTAACCACAATCCTTTCAATATTTTTATAACTAGTTATTTTGATAAGGCTGGTATACATATTATTGATCATGTGAATTTAATATTCATATGATCAATAATATGTATTAAAGTTATTTTTATCAATTTTATTTTTTGATTTTTCAAAATAAAACAAAGAACCAGGCATAAACAAATGCCTGGTTCTTTGTTTTATTTAAGAAATATTTTCATTTAAAATTTACCAAGTTAATAGTAAACGATCATGTACATCTTCATTAATCATAACTTCTCCTGATCTTTGAAGACGGTTAATCATAGATACTCCACAATTTACATATTTTTCTCTTTCAAATAAACCTTCTGGTAGCTGAACACTTATATCTTCAGTTTTAGATTTCTTTTTTCCATTTATAGATAACATTACTTTAACACCACGTTGCTTACATTTATAAATGGCTTCCCAAAGATCTTCTATTTTAAAAGCTTGTGCACCATATAATATAGATTGGCTATGTGTATAAGGTGGATCACAATAGACTAAATCACCAGTTTTGGCTTTATTCATGGTTTCTCTAAAATCGGTATTTATAAACTCAACATTTTGTAAAAGATCATGCCATATTTGTACTCGTTCTTCAAAAGATTCTGGTGAAATTGGATTATGAGGACCAATAGGTGTACTCATATAACCATCACGTTTTCTAAAACGAATAATACCGGAGTAACATGTACGTGTAAGAACAGCAAAATCTAAAGGATCACGATCTTGGTTAAAACGTTCACGAATCTCTAAATATTTTTCTTGTCTATTATTAATATAATCTTCAATACAATTTTTGTAATGTTTGACTAAAGTATTTGGATCACTTTTTACATAATTAAAAATGCCTATTAATGGTGTCATAACATCAGAACCAACAGCTTTTTTATATGTTATTGGTGGAATTAAAGAGTTTTTTTGATGGTAAGCAAGTGTAGCTAATACAGCGCCACTTCCAAGAAATGGTTCATAATAAGTCTCTATTTCATTAGGCATAGCTTCTACTATTTCATGAGCAAATTTATGTTTATTTCCAACCCATTTAAGCAATTGTGGGATATTTTTCATTAATTTTGTTACCTCTCTTATATTCTTCTTAAAATAATTATACCAAAAATGTTACTTATAGTCTGTAGATATATAGTCATCAAATAAGTAAATTTGATTTATGGAAAATATTGATATTAAAGAACAGTTTGGCATGTCTATTAAGTATTATCGTAATAAAAGGGGATTTCGCAAGAAAAACTAGCGGAAATAACAGGTCTACATCGTACATACATAAGCGAGGTGGAAAGGGGTAACAGGAACATTTCTTTGATTAATATAAGCAAAATAGCAACTGCACTAGATATAAATGTGTCGGATTTGTTTATATATATAAATTTATGATAGGGGAAAATTATGAGAGCAAATCCACAATTTTTAAACAGATCAACTGCTTTTTGGGGATATACAAAGTTAATTTCAGAAAGGCTTGGTTATTCCAAAGCAAATTTTGTTTTACATCATGATAAGCATTCAATAAAAACAAAACTTTATGAAATGGATATAAGTATTGAAGAGGATTTATTGGAAGATGTTTCAGAATATCTTATATATAGAGCTGATTTGCTTAATAATACAATTAGTAATCTATTTATGAATGTAGATGAAGCTAGGCATGAGTTTCGTAATCTATTGGAACACTATAAAGTAAATGGCTTTACTTCAAGTCTTCCTTTAAATAAGCAAAAAGGTGAAAAAAGAGATTATGCTTATTTTACTTGTATGATAAACATTATTACAGAAGGTGTATTACGACAATTTAGCAATCAACAGGGTCTAAATTATGATAAAGATATAAAATTTAATGATGATCCACGTAATTTAACATACATTCTTGACGAAAATAAGGGAGTTGAAGGGATTCTTTCTAGGCGATTTGATGGAGCTTTTCCTAGTACTGTTAATCCTAAAGCAATATGGGAGATTAAGGAGTATTATTACACAACAACATTTGGTAGTCGTATTGCTGACGGTGTTTATGAAACTCAATTAGATG